>CAVPDG010000016.1:0-447699 GCA_963702535.1 uncultured Chloroflexia bacterium
GCATGGCGATCTTCGCATCGAAAGCCCGGCGCAGGTACGCCGCGTAGGTGGTGTGGTCGAAATCCCCGTGGGTGATGACGATCAGCTTGAGCTGCCCCGGCTGGCAGCCGAGGCGCTCCAGCGCCGGCAGTAGCGCCTTGCGGCTGGCGGGCATGCCGCTGTCGATGAGCAGGAAGCCCAGATCGCCCTGCACCAGGTAGCAGTTGACGCTGCCCATGCGCAAGGGAAGCTGGAGGGCGATGGGGTGGATTTGTTGGGGCATGGGATCATCCTGATGATCCGTTCAGGTCGGGGATGTTCATCACCTTATCGATCTCTTCCGGTATCGTAATCCCAAACCTTTGGCACAGGCGGCGTACATCCTGGGCATCGTTCTCATCCAGCGCATACCCGCTGTGGAACTTCACCAGCCACTCGGGCGTGATGCACCTTACCGGCATGCCGCCGATCGCACCGCTGCCCTCCAACGAATTGCAGGGAAAGGCAACCCCGAAGACCAGCTCGCCCTTTTCATCAAAGGTGTAAGAATGGATATCCACCTGGAATCCCTGGTCATTCCCTAGGACGAGGTTGCATTCCCAGGAATTGTCGCGCCGGACATCCTGGTAGCCGCTCTTGCCAGCAGCCTGCGGATGGCTTTAACGTGTTGATGCTCCACGGCGATATCCAGGTCAGCGTGCGGGTGGGTCTTGCTCGCCGAGCAGGGCATCCACGCCCCAGCCGCCGTCGACGCAAACCCGGATGCCGTGATCGCCGAGCAGCCGTACGATGGCGACAACCTCGTCGGCGGGCATTTCAGGCTGGCCCGCTCTCCCCCTTTTTACGACCCTGCTGGCCTTCCCTGCAGCCTTAACTCCCGGATTTTTTCGCCACCCTCTCTTGAGAAATCTCATACTGGTGTGTGGGGATGGGCTCCCCCTTTGAAGTGTATCCTTGCGGGTTTTCACCCACACAAATCATACCGGTTTTCTCCAGCACCCGGCAGCTTGACACCTTCCACACTAAACCCAGCCCAGACCTTTTCCGCCCCGAGCTGCTCAAATCCGAAGGCCAATATTCTTTCCACGCCTTCGGTTGCATACCCTTTGTCCAAATGATCCGGATGGATCCAGAATGCCGGGACCAGAGATTCTCCCCTTCCAACCTGGATAAAGTCACCTGCCCTACCACGTCCCCCGATTGACGGTGTCGATTATCCATGAAAACACCCTGCGGCCGCCCAGCCTTCCTGCAGCATTTTCAGCCAGCCTTCGACCTGGTTTTTAGAGCTGAGCTCTTTCAGGGGTAACCGTTGGGGGATTCCGCGGACTGCACGACAACAATATCTGCGCCGCGTAATCCAGCTCCGGATAGCGCAGCAACAGGTGTTGGGTGTGGAGGATCCTGGCTGGCTCGATCTTCATCACAGAACTCCTCCAGGCTATGCTTTCACATAATCCAGGTAGCGGTTCACCGCCTGGAACCCCACTAAATCGTACAGCTTCTCCGCGGCGAGGTTGGCGATGTTGGTGGAGACCAGGCGCGCTCCATCCCTGCTGCCTTCATACGCCGCAAGCCTTCCAACAGCACCAGGCGCGTCAGACCCAGGCGGCAAAGGCGGCCGCGCCCCACGGGACCGAAATCACCGATGCGGTTGAGCGGGTCAAGCCAGCCGTTGGCGAAAGCGGCGACCGTCCCATCCGGGGCGACCGCCACGATGTCCAGCTCGCGCTCGTAGCCGGGCAGGCGCATGAAGCGGGCGTAATCCTCATCGCTGACCTCGCCGTCCGTCCACGGCAGCCACACCTCGCGGCGGGCGGAGCGCGCCGGGCGTGCTGGCCCGTCCGTCCACTGCGCGCACCTGGTAACCGTGCGGCACGGGTAGCTCCGCAATGGGTCGTCCAGCAAGCGCAGCAGGTTGACCTCGGCAAAGTCGCCGCGGTAGAGAAAGCCGTGGGGCTCCCAGGAATGCGATGCGCCGAGGGTCGTCCTGCCGGGCGCCGGAGACCAAGCTGCCACCCAGCGTTTTGCATCCTGCCGGCGCAGCTCACCCACCCTCGCTTCCGCCCAGCTCAGCGCTTCCTCTTCGATGCCGCGCCACTCGTAGCCGGGGAAGACCTGGACGTCGAAAGCCGGGTCTTCGCCCAGCAGGGCGTAAGCCACCAGCCCCTCACCGTCAGACCACAGGCGGATGTGCTGCTGCGCGTCCAGGTGGCAGGCGATCATGAAGTAATGGAAAGACAGCTCGCCGACGTGGGCGTAGCGCCAGTCGTCTGCCAGCGTGCGCGCCTCCATTAGCAGAGTGTACATCTGGATAAGGTCGCGCTCGTCCTGGTAGAGGCGGGAGGTGAGCATCGCGTTGCGACTTCTTCGCCACCCTGCCTTACGGCTCAATCTTCACGATACGGTCCAACCGGAAATTCCGTTCGGCCTGGCGCAGGTGGCAATACGCCGCCATAACCACATTGCCGTTCAGGACAAGCACCTGCAGCGGGGTGACCAGGCGCGTGGTCTCAGCGCCTTTGGCGTCGATGTAGGTGATGAGGATGTCCTGCTCGTCATCCAGCGCCTCCTGGATCTCGGGCGGCAGGATGGCAGGCTCCACCTGGGCACGCATCGGGCGATAGACACCGCCCAAATCCCCTCCCTGGCGGGAGAGCTGGCGCTGAAAGTGGCAGAAGACCTGGAAGGTGGTCATGGCGTCGCCCAGGGCGCGGTGCGCCTGCGGCGTCTCGATCCCCAGGCTGCCCGCCACCGCCGCCAGGCTGTTGGAGCGGAAACTGAAATGGCGCCGGGCGATCGCCAACGTGTCGAAGACCTCCTTCGGTGCCCAGGCAAGACCCAGGCGGGAGAGCTCGGCGTCCAGGAAACCCAGGTCGAAGGGGGCGTTGTGGCACACCAGGGCCGCGCCGTCGATGCGCTCCAGCACTTCCCTGGCGATCTCGGCGAAGAGGGGCGCCTCGCGCACATCGGCATCGCGCAAGCCGTTGACGCGTGAAGCGCCGGGCGAGATCGGTCGCTGCGGGTTGACCAGGGTCTGGTACGTGTCCAGGATCTCGTCCCCCCGGGCGCGCAGGATGCCCACCTCGCACACCCGGTCGCCGTAGGCGGGCGACGAGCCCCGTGGTTTCCACGTCTACCACGACGAAGATCTGGCCGTTCGGAGTTGGCAACGCCTCATTCATCGGTCTGATTTAGCCGGCTTGAGGATTTCTCTTTGATTATACCCACCAGAAATTCAAACAGTAAGCATTTCAGCCGGACCGAGGCAGATCACTCTGGCTTCCAGCACGGTGAATGGCCAATCCTCCCCAAATTGCGCTTCTGAGACATAACCGGATTGATATCGCCAGAAAGGATGCCAGTAGGAGAATGAGAAAATAGAGAGCAATAGCACCAACAACCCCAAGAATGATCAGAAGCATGGTAATTTCTTTGTTTCCTGTCATCCGAGTTCATGATTATCGTCCTTGATGGTTCCGCAGCCTGCCTCGACATGCTGTGAGGTTGGCACTTAGCGACCACCCCGTCAACTCACCAAGGGATTCGCATCTATCAAGATTATACAGGAAGAAGAAAAAGGTGCGTCCTCTCGAACGCACCCTAATGTGCTCTGAAAACATCCCCCAGGGACCATCTCGCCAGATGTTGAGCTGCCGGCTATCCTGCTCTCCGGCGCCTCCACAGGATGCCCAAACCCGCGAATGCGCCCATTAAAACCAAAAGCGAAACCATCGTAACGCCAAGAGAGCGATTCGCTCTGGCTTCGAACGAAGACAAAGAGATTGCGGTTGGATCGCCGCAGGTGAGCGGGATATCACTGGCGTCCCGGACGTTGTCGTCGGGATCGCCGGTGCGCCCGTCCATATAGACACTGGTTGAGGCGAGCCCGCAATTTGCTGAGGAAAAGCCCAGCGAGGCGTTATCGATGCTGAGCTCGGTAAATACGCCGCTCGTTGCCACATTGGTCGTCGCACCAATCAAGCCGAAGGTGCTATTGTACACGGTGACCAGGGGTGGCAGGATCCCTGCCCCTCAATCCAGATAAACCGATCGTATCCTGACCCCGGGCAAACGCCGGGAAACGTGCTGCCCGTGCTCGTATTATTATCGATATTCATGCACAGCCAGATGTACGGGCGCAGGGGAAATTGAGACCAGTATGTGTTCGTGTATGTTTCGAACAGGAAATACATATTGGTCAGGTCATTCGTCCATTGCACGCGGGCCAGGTCGACGCCGTCGTTGGTAACGGTAACCTCATTCGGGTCGCTTTGCGTTCCCCCACCGTTCCATGCGCTTTCGCGCGACCCGTCGACGGTGATCGTGATCGCCAGCGCAGGGCTGGCGGTGGCAACCAACAGGACCAGCACAAGGATGGCTGCCAGGCTTAGCTTTGTATTGATAGGCTTCATGTTGTTTACTCTACCCCTCCGGTAGGCTGATTGGATGGCGCGCTTGATGTTTATTTCAACCAATACTATTGTCGCAATTCGAGCGCCTTTGGTTCAATGAAATAGAGAATTCGCCAGTTAAGCTCATTGCGTTTTTGTTAGGTCTTGGGGAAGATACACTGTTGGGGCAAGACAACCTGGAAAAATAATTGATTTGGTCATCATTCGGATAATATAAAACCCCGGGCAAACTCCCGGGGTTAAGGCTCCTCGACCAGGACTCGAACCTGGAACCTAGCGGTTAACAGCCGCCCGCTCTGCCGAATTGAGCTATCGAGGAATACGGCGAAGGGCATTATAAACTCAAGGGGGAGGGCTGTCAAGAAAAGGGGACATTTCTACTTTGCATCGACAGGCAAGCCTTTTGTGCCCCCACCTTACAATACCATTATTTGGCTAAGCATTGCCTTGTATTATAATCTCGGCATCTTATCCGGCTTTATGGAAGGAACCGGGTCTATCTAAATGGCGCTTAAGGGTAACCTACGCGATTTCACCATCACGCAACTGCTCAACCTGATCAACCTGGCGCGTAAGACTGGCAGCCTGGTCATCCAGGGCTCGGGCGAGTCGGTGCAGATCTATTTCCGGGAGGGCAAGCTGGCTTACGCCCAGGACGGCGCGCGATAACAGCCTGGCGACCATCCTGTTCAAAGCCCACAAGCTGAGCGGCGCCCAGCGCCAGATCATCCAGCAGAAAGCCGGGGACATCAGCGACAAGGAGCTGGGCTTGCTGCTGATCAACGCCAGCTACCTCACCCAGCAAGATATCCTCGCCAGCCTGCAAGCGCACTTCATCGACATCGTCAATCGCCTGTTCACCTGGGCGGATGGCTTCTTCCGGTTCGAAAACGACGCCCTGCCGCCGGATGATAAGATCACCGTGCGCCTCAGCCTGGAGAACCTGATCATCGAGGGCACGCGCCGCATGCGCGAGATGGAGAACTTGCAGGATGAGATCCCCAGCCTGGATATGTCGCTCAAGTTCATCGACCGCCCCGGCGCCAATATCCGCAACGTCAACCTGAGCGTCGATGAGTGGAAGGTGGTCTCGTACATCAACCCCAAGAACACCATCCGCCAGATCGCCCGCGCCGCCAGCCTGAACGACCTGCAGATGCGCCGCATCGTCTACGGCCTGCTGCAAGCCGGGCTGGTGGAGGTGGTCCGCCCCGAGGGCGCGCCGGTCGTCAAGCCGGTGACCAGCCCGCTGACCCGGCCGGAGGAGAAGCAGGAGCAGGTCTCGCTGATCAACCGCCTTATCCGCCGCATCCGCTCTCTCTGAGAGGGCACCACTCTTAGGCCAGACCAAGGAATTCTTTATGCAAACGGTAAAAATGGTGGTCACGGGACCCTTCAACGCAGGCAAGACGGAGTTCATCCGCTCGGTGAGCGAGATCAACGTCGTCTCCACCGAGCGCAAGATCTCGTCGGATGCCGAGCGCGTGAAAGAGACCACCACCGTCGCCATGGATTTCGGGCGCATCACCGTGGATGAAGACCTGGTGCTCTACTTGTTCGGCACGCCGGGACAGAAGCGCTTCGATTTCATGTGGGAGATCCTCTCGGAGGGCATGCTGGGCTTCATGGTCATGGTCGACAGCACCCGCCCGGAGACCTTCCGCGAGGCGCGCAGCATCCTGGAGACCTTCCGCGCCTACGCCCCCACGCCCTACGTGGTGGCCGCCAACAAGCAGGACGACCCCGACGCCTGGGAGATGGACGATATGCGCATCGCCTTGCGCCTGGATCCCAGGACCAAGCTCATCCGCTGCGTAGCCACGCAGAAAGAGTCGGTCAAGACAGTGCTGCTGGAGCTGCTGTACAGCATCCTGGCGGAGATGGATGAGCAGCCGGCTTGATCCGCCGCCGATCCTATTCCAACCCCCGGAAGCCGGTCGAGCGCGCGCTGCTGAGTACCCGCGGTCCGGATAGAAGCTCAACGTGTCGTCGATAACCACAGAACAGGGCATCCTCCATTATGAAGTCTTCGGCAAAGGTCGCCCGGTGATCTTGCTGCACGGCTGGCTGGGCTCGTGGGGCTTATGGCAGGAGACCATGGAAGAGCTGGGCAAGCATTTCCGCACCTATGCGCTGGATTTCTGGGGCTTCGGCGAATCGGGCAAGAAGCGCGAGACCTTTACCGTGCAGGATTTCGTCCTCATGGTCGACCAGTTCATGGAGCAGCTCGGCATCGCCCATGCCCCGCTGGTGGGGCACAGCATGGGCGGCACGGTCAGCCTGATGGTCGCCATCCAGCACGCCGCGCGCGCCGAGAAGGTGATCGTGGTGGGCTCGCCGATCGCCGGCTCATCGCTCTCCTTCCTGCTCAAGCTCTTCGGGCAGCGCCCGGTGGCATACGTGGTGCACCACAACCTGTGGATCCTGCGCCCAGCTTCCGCCTGCTGGCCCCGCTGTACTCGCGCGATCCGCGCTGGGCAGATATGATGAACCGCGACCTGAGCCGCACCACGCTGGAGTCCTTCCTGGTGAGCATCGCTTCGCTGCGCCGCACCGACCTGCGCCCGCAGCTCTCCCAGGTGAAGGTGCCCGCCATGGGCATGTACGGCGACCGGGATATCGTCGTCAGCCCGCGCCAGTGGCAGCCCATGCAGAAAGGCATCCCGCACGCCCAGATCGAGCGCTTCAGGGACGCCGGGCATTTCATCATGCTGGACGATCCGCAGCGCTTCAACGCCACGCTGATCAACTTTCTGAAGGACGAGGCTGCCGCGCAATGAGCACCGACCCCACGCCCGCCTATACCCTGCCCAACACGATGGGGCGCATCCTGCTGCTCGGCATGCAGGAGATCCTGGGCACGGACGGCTTGAACGCCGTATTGTCTGCCAGCGGGCTGCCCGCCTGGAGCGAGGCATACCCGCCGGACGACATGCGCCCGGAATTTGCCTTCTCCGACCTGAGCCGGGTGGGGGCGTCCCTGGAGAAGATCTACGGGGAGCGCGGCGGTCGCGGCCTGGCGCTGCGCGCCGGGCGCGCCGCCTTCAAGTTCGGGCTGCGCCAGTTCGGCGAGCAGCTCGGGCTGAATGATACCGGCTTCCGCCTGCTGCCCCTGAGTGAGAAGCTGCCCACGGGGGCTGAGATCTTTGCCGGTCTCTTCAACCAGGTCTCCGACCAGCGCGTGCGCGTGGAAACCAGCGAAACGCTCATCCTGTGGCACATCGAGCGCTGCCCGCTTTGCTGGGAGCGCCATAGCACCGATGTGCTCTGCCACCTGGCGGTAGGCGTGCTGCAGGAAGCCCTGTATTGGCTGAGCGGCGGCAAGAGCTTTATCCTCCAGGAAACCGCTTGCATCGCCCGTGGCGACCCGGCGTGCACCATCGCCATCCACCGCCAGCCGCTGGACGGGGCGTAAATTCTCAGAAGGGGCAACCGGTCTCGAGCCAGCAATGTTGAAGATCATCCTGCAAGACCCGCGGCAGATAGCCCCCTTTAACGAGCGCGCCAGGGACCTGCGCCTGCAGAACAAGCCCCTGTGGCTGGCGCAGCGCGACGTGCTGGCGCCTTACACCCACCGCGAGCTGGAGCTGCCGCCGCAAGCCGCCCTGCCCGAGACGGTGGAGGAGTGCCTGGTCTACCGCGACAACCTGTATTTCAACGATCCTTACATGCAGGCGTTCATCCAGGAAGCCCGCCGTCGCAAGTGCCCCTGCCGGGCGGCTTTCAAGGCGTCTGAGCCGGCTTTCCGCGAGCACGCCCTGCCGCTCTCCACCTCCTACACCCCCTCCGGCGACCTGTACCTGGCTGAGCTGTGGTACTACCCGCACGGCGTGACGGCGGAGAGCCGAGCCGCTGGTCGTCGATCTGCAGTCCCTCGAAGCCGGCTACTACCACGTGCCCACTTACATGGCGCACGAGGCGGGCGACCTGGTCTTCCAGGTGCCGCGCCGCAGCCTGATCGCCATCGACTCCTGGGTGCACATCTTCATCACCGACGTGGTCTTCGGTCTTTTCACGCGCGGCGCCCACTTCGAAGATCACCTCAAGGACGACCCATTCTTCAAGCTGCGCATCCTGGGGCGCGCCATGTACGAGGGCAAGCAGCTCCTGGAGTGCTCCGGGCTGGTGCAGGTGGGGCGCAACTGCGTCATCGACCCGCACGCCGTGATCCACGGACCCACCACCATCGGCGACAACGTCACCATCAACGCCGGCGCGGTGATCGAGAACTGCATCATCGGCGATAACGTCAACATCTCCCAGGGCTGCCAGCTCATGCTCTCGGTGGTTGGAGATGGCGCCTTCCTGCCCTTCCGCGCTTCGCTCTTTATGACCACGATGATGGACAACAGCATGGTGGCGCAGAACACCTGCCTGCAGATGTGCGTGGTGGGGCGCAACACCTTCATCGGGGCGGGCTGCACCTTCACCGATTTCAACCTGCTCCCGGCGCCGATCCGCGCCCTGGACGGCAGCCACCGCCTCAGCCCCGCCAACCGCCCGGTGCTGGGCGGCTGCGTGGGGCACAACTGCCGCCTCGGCGCAGGCATGGTCGTTTTTCCGGCGCGCACCATCGAATCGGACGTGGTGCTCTTCGCCTCCGAGCAGCGGCGCGTGATCGACCGCGATATCCGTTATGAAGACAGCGACCACCACCGGCTCGCCTTCGCCCAGCTCCACCCGCGCCTGTACCCGCGCCTGGGCGAGGCGTTGCTCGAGTCTTGGTGAGACGCATAGGTTCAACCCAACCCTTCATCCAGGGAGGTCCTTATGGGCAAATCTCGACTTTTGATCGTGGAAGACGACTTCGATATCTCCAACATGCTGCGTATCTATTTCAGCGGGCTGCACTATGATGTAGACGTTGCCCCGCGCGGCGCGGTCGCCCTGGAGAAGACGCGCCAGAACCTGCCGCATCTGATCATCCTGGACATCATGCTCCCGGACATCGACGGCTTCGAGGTCTGCCGCATCTTGCGCACCAACACGCGCACCAGCCACGTGCCGATCATCTTTCTCACCCAGAAAGACGAGCGCCGCGACAAGCTGCAAGGGCTGGAGCTGGGCGCCGACGATTACATCACCAAGCCCTTCGATATCGAGGAGCTCAAGCTGCGCGTGCAGCGCGCCATCAGCCGCGCCGAGCAGCAGAGCCTGACCGACCCGCGCTCCGGTCTGCCCGCCGGGCGCCTGATCGAGGAGCAATTGCGCCGTATCATCCGCCAGCAGGGCTGGGCGCTGATGGACGTCCGCATCAACCAGTTCGACGCCTTCCAGGAAGTGTACGGCTTCGTGGCGGGCGACGACGTGCTGCGCTTTACCGCCATGCTGATCAACGAGCTCGTCGACCAGCGCGGCTCGCCGGACGATTTCATCGGGCACACCGGCGGCGACCACTTCATTTTGATCACCAGCGAGAGCGCGGCTGAAGGGCTGCGCCAGGCGCTCAAATCCCGCTTCGCAGAGGAGATCCAGACCCATTACAGCTTCCTGGACCGCCAGCAGGGCTACATGCTGGCAAGCGATGAGAGCGGGGGGCAGGTCAAAACGCCGCTGATGACCCTGGCGGTGGGCATCGTCTCGCCCTCCAGCCACCAGTTCTCCGATATCCGCGAGATCACCGAGCTGGCGGCTGAAGCCCGCCGCGAAGACGCCTGAACCTTGCCGGCTTGAGGGCGTATGGATCCGGTTATCCTGGGATTGGTGCTGGTTGCTGTGGGAGCAGGGCTGTTAGCCCTCGCCCTGCTCTACCTGCGCGCCCTGCAGCGCATGCCGCCCGCGGCAGAAGCGCCCGCTGCGCCCCTCCTGCCGGATAGCTCGGAAGCCGTGCTGCTGGTCAAGACGGGCGGCAAGATCGCCTACGCCAGCCAGGCTGCCCGCCAGCTCTTCGCCCTGGATGGGCAGGAGCCGGACCTGGAAAGCCTGGCGCGCCGCATCAGCCCGCGGGACGCCTTTCTTGCACTGTGCGCCGCCGAAGGGCAGGCGAGCTTCTCCCTGCGCGGGCAGCCTTTGGATGGCGTTTCCTACCGCGTCCCTCTGGACGGGGCGCCCGCCCTGCTGGTAACCCTGCGCCGCCCGGCTCTGGCGGCGGAGGAGAGCGCCGGCGCCAGCCGCTCGCTGGACCGCTTCCTGCAGCTCAGCCAGGCGATCAACCTCAACCTGGACCTGGAAGCCACGCTCAAGGCGATCCTGGAGCAGGTCGCCGGCTTGCTCCCTGCCGATTACCTGGAGATCACCGTCTGGCAGGCGGATGAAAAGCGCCTGGCGCCTTACCGCCTGGCGAGCGCCGGCGAGGACCGCCGCCTGGAGAAGACCGGCGAGCGCTATTCCGCGGAGCGCGGCTACACAGGCTTGCTCTTCAGCCAGCGCCAGCCCCTGCTCATCCGCGATCAAGCGCGCTTCCATCAAGAGAATCCACGGGTGGAAGCCAAGGGCTATCCATTCGCCGCCTTCCTCGGCTTGCCTCTGCTGGTGGAGGGCAACCCGGTGGGCACGCTCGAGCTGGCTTCACTCACCCCGGATGCCTACTCGGAGAAAGACGTGCAGGTACTGCGCCTGGTTGCAGACCAGGCAGCCGTTGCCGTGCAGCACGCCGTGCTCTATCGCCAGGGAGAGCGCCGCCTGCAGGAGAGCGCCGCCCTGGCGCAGCTCACCGCGGCGGTCAGCGCCTTGCGCAGCCCGGAGGAGCTGTTCACCCGCCTGATCGAGACCATCCACCCGCTGCTGGAGGTGGAAGCGCTGGGCTTCCTGATCTACGACGAGGAGCGCCGCATCCTCGAAGGCAAATACCCGTTCATCGGCGTCCAGCCCACCATGCTGAGCTGGGCGCGCTTCCCCATCCCACCCGGCTCGGAAGCTGAGAGCATCTGGCTCGCGCAGGTCACCCTCACATCGCAGGAAGCCCAGTCAGACGAGCGCCTGCGCCTCTTCGGACTGGACCTGCTGGCGGTGACTGCCGGCATCCAGACCTGCGCCCTGGAGCCGTTGCTCTCCGGCGAGCGCATGCTCGGCTATTTGCTGGCGGGCGACAAGCGCGATGGCACGGCTTTCACTCCCGGCGACCTGCAATTGCTGCGCATCGTCGCTGCCCAGGTCTCCCCGCTGATTGAGAACGCCGCCCTGGTGCAACAGTCCAACCGGCGGGCGCAGCGGGCTGAGACCTTGCGGCGCATCGCCAGCCTGATCGGCTCGACCGCCACGCTGGACGAGGTGCTCAAATACTCCCTGCAAGACGCCGCCCGCCTGCTGGCGGCGGAGCGCGCCGCCATCTTCCTGCTCGACGAAAACCGCGGCGCCCTGCGCCTGCATAGCGATTCGCTCTTCGGCATCCCGCCAGAGCTCGCCTTGCAGATCGGCAGCTTACCCACCGACGATCCGCAGTACCGCCAGACGATCACCGAGCAACAAGCAGCCTACCTGAGCGACGACGCCCTCGAGGATACCGAGCTGCTGCCGGTTTACAGCCACATGGCGCGCCTGATGGACATCCGCGCGCTGATGATCGTGCCGCTCATCGTGCGCGAGCGCGCCATCGGCGAGCTGGTCTTCGGTAGCCAGAAGCCCGGTCTTTTCCACAGCGGGGACGTGCCGACCATCAGCACCGCCGCCGGTCAGCTCGCCGGCGCCATCCAGCAGACGCGCCTCTCCTCTCAAACCGACGAAAGCCTGCGCCAGCGCGTCGACCAGCTCACCTCGCTCACCCGCATCAGCCGCGAGCTAAACAGCACCCTGGACCTGCAGCGGCTGCTGCAGCGCGTCTTCGAAGAGACCATCCAGACCACATCCGCCGACTGCGGGGCGATCCTCTTATTAGGGCTGGACGAAGCTTCCTCCCGCCCGGCGCAGATCATGCTCCAGCTCGGCGACCCGCACCCCGCCCAGATCAGCCCTGCCGAGCAGGCAGTGATCGAGCGGAACGAGACCCTGATCATCAAGGATTTCGAAGCTACAATCGATATCCGCCCCACCAGCCGCGGGCTTGCGCCCATCTCCCAGCCCGCCCATCCCGGCGTGCGCTCCGCCATGATCGTGCCCATCGCTTACCAGGAGCGCGTTGCCGGGCTGATCCACCTGCACTCGCGCTCGCCGCACCGCTTCGACGAGACCGCGCGTGGCATCGCCGAGACCCTGGCGATCCAGGCTGCGATCGCCATCGGCAACGCCCTGCGCTACCAGGAGCAGGTGCGCCGCGGCGAGCTGCTCAACCGCCGCGTCGAGACCCTGGCGAAAGTCCTGGAGGTCAACCAGGCAATGCAGGCGGAGCAGTCGCTGGAACAGGCGCTGACCAAGATCGCCCTCGTCATCCGGGAAGCCACACCCTTCGACAGCGTCCTGATCAGCGTCTATGACGAACAGAGCGCCGCCATGCAGCGCCTGGCGAGCGCCGGGCTGTCCGAGGCAGATATGGACCTGCTGCGGGGGCATCCCCAGCCGTGGAGCGCCGTCGCCCAGATCCTGCAGCCGGATTTCGCCATCGCAGGCGCTTATTTCATCCCCTATGAGCGCCTGCCCATCGTGCCTGCCGATATCCATACCGTTACCATCCTGCCATTGGACGGCGGTTATTGCTGCGCAAAGCGAGAATGGCGCCGCCTGGAACCCCGAAGATATGTTCTTCATCCCCCTGGCAAGCTCCGACGGCGCTCCGCTGGGGTTGATCAGCCTGGACGCCCCCCGCGACGGTCTGCGCCCCGACCGCACCACCATCGAATCGCTGGAGATCTTCGCCGCCCAGGCGGTAGTGGTCATCGAGAACCGCCGCCGCTTGGAAGCCCTGGAAGCCAGCCTGGGCGATACGCGCTTCAGCCTGGCGCAGATGCAGGAAGCGGCTGCAGCCAGCCAGGGTTTGTTGGTGAAAGAAGCCGAGCAGGACCTGGCAATCGCCAGCCTGAGCCAGCGCGCCGAGCGCATCCGCAGCGGCATGGATATCGCCGAGGTGATCAATCGCCAGGCTGACCGCCCGGGCATCCTGCACGCCCTGGGCAGCGAGCTCATGCAGCGCATGCAGATGGACCTGGCGCTGGCGGCTGAAAATGGTCCCCACGGTCCGCGCCTGATCTACACGCTGGGCAGCCTGCCGCGCGAGATGAACGTCGAAGCCCTGCTCGGGCAGCTCAACCCGCTCAGCCGCTGCCTGCAGAGCGGTGAGATCCTGCTCGTCGCCCAGGTGGAGGCAAGCCCCGAGTGGTCTGCGTCGCCCCTGCTGCAGGCTGCCGGCGCATCTGGGTTCATCTGCCTGCCTGTGCCGGGACAGGGCGGGCTGGATTCCGCCGTGCTGGCGCTCAGCCGCAGCCCGCTACCCGCATTTACCGCCGAAGATGAGCAGCTCTACAGCCTGCTCGCCCGCCTGGCGGGCATCAGCCTGCAGAACGCCGGCTTATTGAGCCAGACCAGCCAGCGCCTGGAGGAGGTCAACCTGCTGCTGGACTTCAGCCGCCAGCTCGGCAGCCTGGACCCCGCTCACATCCTGCACACCCTGGTGGAGAGCGCCCGGCGCTTGCTGCCCCAGGCGGAGGCGTGCATGGTCGCCGTGTGGGATGCCCGGCAGGGCTTGCTGATCCCGCAAGCCGCCAGCGGCTATAACGACCCGCAGCGCCTGCTGGAGATCGCCTACCACGCCGGCGAGGCGCCGCCGGGACAGGCTTTCCAGGACGGCGCGGCGCTGCGCCTGGAGGAGGTCGATTTCGCCCGCCAGTACGAGCTCTCGCCCGAGAACCTGCTGCGCTACCGGGACGCCACCGCCGGGCGCCTGCCGGTCTCCAGCCTGCTGGTGCCGCTCAAGCAGTCGCCCCAAGCCGATGCCCTGGGCGTGCTGGTGCTGGACAGTTATTCAGCTCCCGCCGCCTTCTCCACGGCAGACCAGGCGCTGGTGGGATCTCTGGCGCAACAGACCGCCCTGAATTTAGAGAACACGCGCCTGTACCGCGCCGCCGAGCAGCGCGCAGCCCAATTGCACGCTCTTACCCAGGCAGCCGGAAGCATCACTTCCAACCTCGAGCCGCAGGCGCTGGTCGATTCGCTGCTCGACCGGCTGGCTGCCATCCTGCCTTACGACACCGGCGCCATCTGGCTGCTGGAGGAAGGTCAGGCAACCGTGCGCGCGGCGCGCGGCTTCAAAGACGCCGAGGAGCGCATCGGCATTCGCGTGGCGGTGGAAGACAGCCTGCTGCTGAGTGAGATGATCAATACCGCCCGCCCCGTCTCCGTGGGCGACGTGCGCTGGGATGAGCGCTTCCCCTCGCTGGCGGAGCCGGAGCAGCTCTCCTGGCTCGGTCTGCCGCTGCTCGCCAGCCGCAAGGTTACCGGGCTGATCGCTCTGGAGAAGACCGAAGCCGATTTTTACACCCCGGAAGATATCCAGATCGCTGCCACCTTCGCCGGTCAGGCTGCCGTGGCTCTGGAGAACGCCCGCCTCTTCCAGGACAGCCTCAGCCGCGCCTTCGAGCTGGATGAGCGCACGCAGCGCCTGGAGATGCTCAACCGCCTCACCTCGTCTCTGAGCGAAACGCTGGACGCGGCGCGCATCCTGGAGATCAGCAGCCGCGAGCTTTTCCAGGCGATGCATTGTTCCAGCGTCTCCGCCTTGCTCTTCGATCCCGAGGGTCAAGCATTCGTCATGGCGGAGCATCCGCTGCTCACCCCTGAGCTGCCCGCACCCCTGCCCCAGGCGCCGCTCTTCGAGCGCATCCAGCAGACCCTGGGCGTCTATTACAGCGAGGCGAGCGCCACAGACGCCAATCTCGCCCCCCTGGCAGAGCACCTCGCCAGCCACGGCACGCGCTCTCTGCTTGTCCTGCCCCTCGCCACCGGCGAGGATCTGCACGGGTTGTTCCTCGTGCACGTCAAGGAGCCTTACCGCTTCCACTCGGATGAGGTCGGACTGGGGCGCACCATCAGCAGCCAGGCTGCCATCTCCATCCAGAACGCCAAGCTGTATGCCGAGACGCGCAGCCTGAGCGAAGACCTGGAGCAGCGCGTGCAAGAGCGCACCGCCGAGCTGGGGCTTGAGCACCAGCGCGCCGAAACCTTGCTGCGCATCATCACCGAGCTCTCCGCCAGCCTGGACCTGGAGCAGGTGCTCAACCGCACCTTGAAAGTGCTTAACGAGATCGTCGACGCCGAGCACATCAGCGTCCTGATCTTGCGCGAGGGGCAGACAAAGTTACACCACCTCGCCTCGGTGGGCTACATCCCCGTGCCGCACAGCACCGAGCGCGTCACCGATTTCTCCTCCGACCAGGGGCTGGCAGGCTGGGTCATCTCGCACCGCACCCCGGCTCTCATCGACAACGTGCTGGACGATGAGCGCTGGGTGCAGCGCCCGGGGGCGCCTTCAGAGCACCGCAGCGCCATCGGCGTGCCGCTGATGATCGGCGCGGAAGCCCTGGGCGCCGTGCTCTTCTTCCACCGCCAGCCGGGGCACTTCTCCGCCGCCCAGCTCGACCTGGTGCAGGCGGCTGCTAACCAGGTGGCTGTGGCGGTCAACAACGCCGAGCTGTACCGCCTGATCCGCGACCAGGCTGAGGACCTGGGCAAGATGCTGCGCGACCAGCAGGTGGAAGCCAGCCGCTCGCGCGCCATCCTGGAGGCAGTCGCCGATGGCGTTCTGGTCACCGACGCCGGGAGCAGCGTCACCCTCTTCAACGCCTCCGCCGAGCGCATCCTGGAGATTGAAGCGCAGCCAGGTCATCAACCAGTCGTTGGATGCCTTCACCGGGCTCTTCGGGCGCGCCGCCCAGCCCTGGATGGACGCCATCCGTGGCTGGTCTGAGCACCCGGACCTGCCCCCCACCGGCGAGCGCTACGAGGAGCAGATCACCCTGGAAGACGGGCGCGTCGTCTCCGTGCACCTGGCGCCGGTCAGCCTGCGCAGCCAGTTCCTGGGCACCGTCTCCATCTTCCGCGATATCACCCACCAGGTGGAAGTGGACCGCTTGAAGTCGGAGTTCGTCGCCACGGTCAGCCACGAGCTGCGCACCCCCATGACCTCCATCAAGGGCTACGTCGACATCTTGCTCATGGGCGCCGCCGGTGAATTGAGCGAGCGACAGTCGCACTTCCTGGAGATCGTGAAGAGCAACACCGAGCGCCTGACCGTGCTGGTCAACGACCTGCTGGATATCTCACGCATCGAGAGCGGGCGGGAGACGCTCGCTTTGCAGCCGCTGGACGCCGGCGAAGCGGCGCGCTCCGCCGCGGAGCGCCTGGAGCGCCGCGCCCAGCAGGAGAACAAGCCCATGCGCGTGCGCGTCAAGGCGCCGCGCGGCTTGCCGCCCGTCAACGCCGACCCGGAGCGCCTGGCGCTCATCCTGGATAACCTGCTCGAAAATGCCTACAACTATACCGAAGCCGGCGGTGATATCACCCTATCCCTGCACCCGCGCCGCGCTGAGGTGCAGATCGACGTACAGGACAGCGGCATCGGCATCCCGCTCGACCTGCAGTCGCGCGTTTTCGATCGTTTCTACCGCGGCGAACATCCCTTCGTGCTGGCTACCTCCGGCACCGGGCTGGGTCTATCCATTGTCAAGCACCTGGTGGAGATGCACAACGGGCGCATCTGGCTGGAGAGCAGCGGCGCGCCCGGGCAGGGCAGCACCTTCTCCTTCACCTTGCCTGTCCATGGTATCTGAGCCTGACCCGACCGTGGAGGCGATGCTGCCATGAACGCCATCCCCTCTCTCTTACCATTCTCTATGCTCCATTCTCCATTCCCGAATGCCTATGGCTAAAATCCTTATCGCTGAAGACGAACCCGATATCCGCGACCTGATCACCTTCACCTTACAGTTTGCCGGTCACCAGGTCACCGCCACCCCCAACGGCGAGGAAGCCTACCACAAAGCCGTGGAGGTGGTTCCCGACCTGATCCTGCTGGATGTGCGCATGCCGCGCATGACCGGCTACGAAGCCTGCCAGGCGATCAAGGCACACCCGCAGACGGCCTCCATCCCGGTGGTTTTCCTGTCTGCCAAGGGGCAGGATGCCGAGGTGCAGACCGGGCTGGAAGCCGGCGCGGCCGAGTACATCATCAAGCCCTTCTCGCCCGACCAGCTCACCGAGCGGGTGCAGGCGATCCTCAAAAAGGCAGGCAAGTGAGCGCGATCATCCTGCGTGACGAGATCGTCCATTACGAGGTGCTCGGGCGCGGCCGCCCCACCCTCTTCCTGCACGACTGGGTGGGCTCCTGGCGCTACTGGATCCCCTGCATGCAAGCCGCCTCGGTCTCGTTCCGCGCCTACGCCCTCGACCTGTGGGGCTTCGGCGACACCGCCAAGAATCCCTCCTACTACTCCATCGACCAGCAGCTCAGCCTGCTGGAAGAGTTCCTCGAGGAGCTGGGCATCGGCAAGATCGCCGTGGTGGGTCACGGGCTGGGCGCCGTGCTTGCCCTGCTCTACGCCGCCCGCCGCCCGGGGAACGTCGACCGCATCCTGGCGGTCAGCCTGCCGCCCAAAGAGAGCGCCATCCAGCCCCGCCTGCGCCTGGCTGCCCCTGCCGAGCTGGCTGACTGGCTGCTGGGGCGCACCCCTGCCACCGAAGCCGCCTGGCTGGAGGCATGCAAAGCCGATCCACGCGCCATCGCCCTCTCGCTGGTCAGCCTGCAGAGCATAGACCTGGCTGCCCTGCCCGCCCGGGCGCAGGCGCCCTGCCTCATCGTCCACGGACTGGACGACCCTGCTGTATCCCCCCTGCCCGCCGAGCAGGCAGCAACCCTGCCGGAAGCGGCGCACGCCATCCCCCTCGAAGCCTGCGGGCACTTCCCCATGTTAGACGACCCATCCCGCTTCAACCGCCTGCTGATGGATTTTCTCAGCCTGCCCTCCGGCGCCAGCCCGAGGCAGCTGCAACTAAAGAGGAATGGAAAAGAAGGGTGCGTTGACATCACGTTAGTCCGTAGGTTGGGTTTCGCTCCGCTCAACCCAACGGGTGCTGATCGTTTTTCGTCCGTAATTACCGAGATTTTTTCAAAAAAACTGGTAGGGGAGCTGATCCCCTCTTCCTGTTTCGGGAGAAGCCTTGTCCCGAGGAATCAGGGAGGTCTTGGGTTCACTCTACAGGGTTTAGCCCGAAAGGGGGTAGGTTCTTACCGGATAATCCGTAAACAACCTCCTGCGCAATCGCCACGTATCACCATGCTCGGCATGTGCGATCCAGCAGCGCACTGACTCACTCATTTTCTCCAGGCTCAGCTCGCCATTCCGGTAGGCTTCTCGCTGGCGGCGAATGCGCTGCACAAAGCGCCGCACACTGCTGCGCCGCAGGCGGCGATGGGTGGGGAAGAGGACAAATCCACAAAAGTCAATCCCGATATGAGTAGGAAAGATGACGATTTTTTTAGGATGCAGACGCAGGCGCCTTCCCAGGAACTCCCGGATGGAGGCTTTCCATTCGTGCAATTGGCCCTTCTCGTTCGAAAATAGCACAAAGTCGTCCATGTATCGCAGATACGCCGGACATTTCAAATCCTGCTTGACAAACATATCCAGCTCGTGCAAGTACACATTCGCCCAGAACTGACTGGTCAGGTTGCCGATGGGCAGGCCACGCGGGCGCAAAAAGAGCAAACAGATCATCGCCCGGGAATAGCGTTTGTGGGGTTTCATCTGCCTGGATGCCAGCCCCACTGTCGATGATACGGCTCGCCAGCCAGATAACCTGCGGATCGGCGATACGGCGGGCGAGCAGTGTTTTAAGGATTTGATGGTCAATTGATGGAAAATATTTGACCACATCGCCGTGGAATGCGTAGTTATATTTCTGCACCCAGGCCTGGCATTGATCCAACGCCGCGTGCGTACCTTTGCCGACCCGGCAGGCGTAGCTGTGATGGATAAAACGCGCTTCCCAGATCGGCTCGATCACCTGGCACAAGGCATGGTGCACGACCCGGTCGCGAAATGGCGCGGCGCTCACCAGGCGGCGCTTGGGTTCGAAGATATAGAAATTGTGGTAGCTGCCAGGTTGGTAGGTTTGCGCTCGCAGCTCCTCCTGTAAGCGCAGCAAATTATTCTCCAGATCAAATTCAAAGCTGGCAACCGCCTCCCGCTGGCGCTTGCCACGTCTGGCCTGGCGGTATGCTTTGTAGAGATCCTCAAAGCTGCATATCTGCGGGTACAGGCGTTTATAAGTCTTCACGCTGATGGGTTGTTGTTGCTCCGCCCGGAGTTTCACCTATCATTGGCTACTGCACCGGGCGGAGCGGTTTATCTTTGGTTGGGCAGAACCTCCCGCCCAACCGGGAACAGGTCTGTCACCTTCTCTCTCAGCGACAGCGCCGCTCGTTCGAGACAGCGCACCTGGCCTTTGAGGAAACTGCCTGGGGAGAGCCCACAACGGAAGCCGATGTTGTTGTTGCGATTGTCAGGGTTGTTGTTGTTGCGGTTCGCCACGCGCAAGTTGTTCCAATTGTTGTTCCAGCTCCCGCCGCGGATCACCTTTTCGACCTGTCCCCAGCAAAAGCAGCCTTACGCTACTTTTAGCTTCTGATCACTGCCGCTGCTTGCTATTTTCTTCTTCCAGCCTCCGATCAAACGCCCGATTTCATCGATTTGTTTGGCTGCGTGTTCATACTGTCCCACGCTGATACATTGCAGGTCATGGCTTAAGCGTACATACAACCGGATTTTTGCCAACATCCGGTCAGCCTGATCGAGTTTCTCCATTGCCTCGGATGGTTCCATGGCTGCCTCCAGGACCAGATCATAGAAATCCAACGCCATTTCCCCCAGCCTTTCAGCCAGCAAGAACCTGTGGGCTTTGGGGAATTTAAGCGTGAGTGGAATCAACCACAACAAAAAGTCATAGGTTTTTACGAAGAGCGGTGATTGTGCGCTGGTTTCTCGCATAATATTTCGCCCCCTGCGGGGGGAGGACAAGAACAAAAACCAGAAGCCCAGAACTCAGCAGCACAGAAGCTCAAGGTGCTGGGGAGAGCCCACAACGGAAGCCGACGTCGTTGTAGCGAGACGCCAGGGTAGCGTCGCCGTTGCGGGCCGCCACGCGCAAGTCGTCCCAACCGCTGTCCCAGCTCCCGCCGCGGAACAGCTTGACCGTTCCGCTGGCTGGGCCGGGCGGGTTGCTGGGCGGCGAGATGCTGTAATAGTCGCTCTGGTACCAGTCATTGACCCACTCCCACACGTTACCCGCCATGTCCAGTACCCCGTACGGGCTGGCACCCAGCGGGTAGCTGCCCACCTGGGATGTATCGCCGACACAATAGCTGCTCGTGGCGTTGTTGTAGCTGTTTGCCAACGTGCAGTTCGGGCTTGCGTCCCCCCATGGGTAGGCGCGTGTGTCGCTCGCCCCGCGTGCCGCTTTCTCCCATTCGGCTTCTGAAAGAAGCCGTTTACCCGCCCAAGCGCAGTAGTCGCGGGCGTTGTACCACGAGACGTAAATCACCGGGTAGTTGGTATAAAGCGGGTTGTCGAAGTATGACGGACGAGTGTAAGATGAGTTATTTTGCGGCGCGGCGCACGCCCCGGCTGCCACACACTGCGCGTACTGGGCGTTGGTTACCTCGTATTTATCAATGTAGTAGGCGTCCAGGATCACCGTGTGCAAGGGTAGCTCATCAGAGTAGCAAGAAGACCCGCCGTTGTGCGCCGGGTCGCAGCCCATCTGGAAGGTCCCGGCGGGGATGTGGACCATGCTGAAATCAGTACGCATCATGACCAAAGGTAGATAGATATCTCCATCACCCAAAACTGTTTGGGAAGGCGCTGGCGCCTTGCCCGGATTAACTCCAGCATGTCCGGAAGCATAAGAAATAACACTCCCTAACACGACCAGGATTGTGATTAGGAGAGAGGCTTGAGATTTCATGCTTCATACCTCCGCTTCGGGGGAGCAACGATTTTCCTTTATGGGCACATTATATAAGCACAGTATTGCAAATATTTCATGCGTAGGCAAGTGTCAAATGTCAGATATCTTTCCAACTTGCATAGCATTACCTGGCTGAGATACCATGAAAATCCATGGGTCATTGGGATTTACCGTGAAGATTTCCAGATTTGGGGGTGTGTAGGCGGCTACACCGCCTACACACCCCCAAATCTGGGTACTTCCACGGCGATTCCCAAAGAGCCAAATCCATCATCGGATGATGGATTTTCATGGTATTATTTCTTAACGAATATTTTTGCACGGGGAGCCTGGGCGTTGCCAGGCTGAGAGGAGGGCCAAAGCCCTCGACCCGCGAACCTGATCCGGATAATGCCGGCGGAGGGATCGCAGCCATACCTGTGAGTTCCAAATCCCTCCCCGCTCTGAATGGAGGGATTTTCTTTTGCCATCCAATCTCCGCGCCGTCATCTTTGCCAACGGCTTGCTCGGCAGCCTCAACGCCGCCCGCCAATCCATCCGCCCGGATGATATTCTCATCGCCGCCGACGGCGGGGCGCGCCACTGCCGCCGCCTGGGTCTCACACCGCATTTCATCGTCGGCGACTTCGACTCGCTCGAGGAGGCCGAGCTACAAACCTTCCAGGATGCGGGCGTGGTCGTCATCCGCCATCCTGCCCGCAAGGACTTCACTGACCTGGAGCTGGCCCTGCGCCATGCCCGCTCGCTTGGCGTTGCAGAGATCCTCATCCTTGGAGGCCTGGGCGCCCGTTGGGACCAGACCCTGGCAAACCTGCTCCTGCCCGCTGCCAAAGAGTTCACCGGTGTCCACATCCGCCTGCTGGATGGCGCCCAGGAAGTCTTCCTGCTGCGCGGCGGCGAATCGGCGCAGGTCGCTGGCATCCCGGGCGACACCGTCTCGCTCATCCCGCTCGGCGGCGACGCCCTGGGCGTGAGGACGGGCGGCCTGGAATACCCCCTGAATGGCGAGACCCTGGTCTTCGGCGCCACGCGCGGCGTCAGCAACCTGCTGCTGGGGGAGACCGCCTCCGTCAGCCTGGCGGAAGGGCTGCTGCTGTGCGTCGTCATTCACGGAGCTGCCTGAGCGCCTGCCCAACCGGATCGATCGTTCCTTACCGGTGGTTATTAAGGAGTTTGACTATGTCTCAAAAATGGATTCCCATCATTATTCTGCTCCTGCTGCTGAGCAGGCTGTACGCACCGCCACGCCTGCCGGACCGCAGAAGCTGACCGTGATGACCCACGACTCGTTTGCCATCTCCGAAGGTGTGTTAGCCGCCTTCGAGCAGGAGAACAACGCCAAGGTGCAGTTCCTCAAAGCCGGCGATACCGGCGCCGCCCTGAACAAAGCCATCCTCTCCAAGGGCAACCCGCTGGCAGATGTCTTCTACGGCGTGGATAACACCTTCCTCAGCCGCGCCCTGGACGAGGGTATCTATGAGCCCTACGCCTCGCCCGCCCTGGCAGACATCCCCGCTGAATTCCAGCTCGATCCCGAGAACCGCGCCCTGCCGGTGGACTTCGGCGACGTGTGCCTGAATTACGACAAGGCTTACTTCACCGAAAAAGGCATCGCTCCGCCCGCCTCCCTGGAAGACTTGCTCAAGCCCGAGTACAAGAGCCTGCTGGTGGTGCAGAACCCGGCTACCTCCTCGCCCGGGCTGGCTTTCCTGCTGGCGACGATCGGCCATTTCGGGCAGGAGGGCTACCTGGATTACTGGAAGGGGCTGGTCGCCAACGATGTCATGGTGGTCAACGATTGGGAGACCGCCTACTACACCGAGTTCAGCGGCTCGTCCGGCAAAGGTCCGCGTCCCATCGTCGTCTCTTACAACTCCAGCCCGGCCTTCGAGGTGATCTACGCCTCTCCGCCGGTCGACCAGCCGCCCACCGCCGCCGTGACAGCCGACGGCGCTTGCTTCCGCCAGGTGGAGTTCGTCGGCATCCTGCAAGGCGCCAGGAACCGCGAGCTGGCCAGAAATGGGTCGATTTCATGCTCTCGCCGCAGTTCCAGGCAGACATGCCGCTGCAGATGTTCGTCTTCCCGGTCAACTCCAAAGCCGCCCTCGACCCCGCTTTCGAGCAGCACCTGGTGTTGCCCGCCACGACCGCCCAGGTGAGCCCGCAGGATATCGCCGCCAACCGCGAGGCCTGGATCAAGGCCTGGACGGAGACCGTCCTGCGCTGATCGCGTCCCTCTCAGGAGCCCGATGAAGCCCGCCGCGCGCCCATCCCTGGCGAATTTGCTCTGGCTGCCGCCCCTGCTCTTCCTGGCGCTGTTCTACTTCTTCCCGCTCGCCAGCATCCTGCAGACCAGCTTTGCGCGCGGCCAGAGCCTGGCGGCGCCCTTCCTGGAAGCCTTCACCTCGCCCGCCATCCAGCGCGTGATCGCCTTCACCTTCTGGCAGGCGGCGCTCTCCACCCTGCTCACCCTGCTCTTCGGCTTGCCCGGCGCCTACCTGATGGCGCGCTACCGCTTCCGCGGCAAATCGCTCATCCTGGCCCTCACCGCCATCCCCTTCGTCATGCCCACCCTGGTGGTGGCGGCCGCCTTCACCGCCCTGCTGGGTCCGCGCGGCTGGGTCAACCTGGCGCTGATGAGCTGGCTTGGCTTGCCGCAGCCGCCCATCGCCTTCGCCAACACGCTGGCGGCTATCCTGGTGGCGCACATCTTCTACAACACCACCATCGTGCTGCGCATGGTGGGCGATTTCTGGTCGCACCTCGACCCGCGCCTGACCCAGGCTGCCGAGGTTCTGGGCGCGGGCAGATGGCGGGCGCTGCGCCAGGTCACCCTGCCGCTGCATCCTGCCGGCGGTGCTCTCCGCCGCCCTGCTGGTCTTCATCTTCGACTTCACCTCCTTCGGCGTGATCCTCATCCTGGGCGGACCGCGCTTCGCCACGCTGGAGGTGGAGATCTACAACCAGACGGTCGGGCTGTTCAACCTGCCCCTGGCAGCCGCCTTGTGTGTCATCCAGCTCGGCTGCACCCTGGCGCTGACCGTCATCTACTCCCGGCTCACCCGGCGCATCTCCCGCCCGCTCTCCCTGCGCCCGCAGACCTATACCCAGAAGCGCTTCGGCTCCTGGCGCACCCGCCTGGCTGCCGGGCTGTACCTGGCGGTATTGGTCGCCTTCCTGGTGGCGCCGCTGGCAGCCCTGGCGGCGCGCTCCTTCACCCGCCTGGACCCGGAGCGCGGCCAGCAAACACCCATCGCCAGCGGGCTGACCCTGGATTTCTACCGCGAGCTCTCGATCAACCGCCGCGAGTCAGCCTTTTACGTGCCGCCCATCCACCGCCATCGCTGTCTCGCTGGGCTACGCCCTCGCCACAGTCTTGCTCTCGCTTCTGCTCGGTTTGCCCGCTGCCTGGGCGCTGGCGCGCCACCCATCTGCTTCCCTGAGCCGCTTCTCCGACCCGCTGCTGATGCTGCCGCTGGGCACCTCCGCCGTCACCCTCGGGCTGGGCTTCATCCTGGCTCTCAGCCGCCCGCCGCTCGACCTGCGCGCCTCGCTGCTGCTCATCCCGCTGGCGCACACCCTGGTGGCTTTCCCCTTCGTGGTGCGCAGCCTGTCGCCAGCCCTGCACAGCATCCGCCCGCGCCTGCGCCAGGCGGCTGCCGTGCTGGGCGCCACCCCGCTGCAGGTAGCGCGCCGCATCGACCTGCCCCTGGTCGGGCCGCGCCCTGCTGGTGGCGGCGGCTTTCGCCTTCACCATCTCGCTGGGCGAGTTCGGCGCCACCGCCCTGCTCGCCCGCCCGGATTACCCCACCATCCCCCTGGTCATTTACCGCTTCATCTCGCAACCCGGGGCGCTCAACTACGGGCAGGCGCTGGCGCTCAGCACCATCCTGATGGTCACCACCGCCGTCGCCATGCTGGCGATCGAGCGCCTGCGCATCGCCGACGTGGGGGAGTTTTAGCCCATGCCCGGTCTCAGCCTGCAAAATGTCGATAAATCCTACGATACCACGCCAGCCGTGAGCGGCGTCTCCTTCGAAGTGCAGGAGGGCGAAATCGTCGCCCTGCTGGGTCCCAGCGGCTGCGGCAAATCGACCCTGCTGGCGCTCATCGCCGGGCTGGAGCACCCCGATCGCGGCGAGATCTGCTGGGACGGCGTCTCGCTGCAGGGCGTACCGCCCAACCGGCGCGGCTTTGGCTTGATGTTCCAGGATTTCGCCTTGTTCCCGCACTTGAACGTCTTCGACAACGTGGCTTTCGGGCTGCGCATGGGGAGCCTGCCGGAGGAGCAGGTGCGCCAGCGCGCCGGCGAGATGCTGGCGCTGGTGGGTCTGACCGGCTTCGAAGCTCGGGATGTGAACACCCTCTCCGGCGGCGAGCAGCAGCGCGTCGCCCTGGCGCGCTCCGCCGCCCCCACCCGCGCCTGCTGATGCTGGACGAGCCGCTGGGCGCCCTCGACCGCACGCTGCGCGACCGCCTGCTGCTGGAGCTGGGCGATATCCTGCGCCGCATGCAGCAAACTGCCATCTACGTCACCCACGACCAGGAAGAAGCCTTCACCCTGGCGGACCGCGTGGTGGTGCTGAACCAGGGTCGCGTCGAGCAAGCCGGCGTACCCACGGCGATCTACGCTCGTCCCGCCAGCCCGTTCGTGGCGCGCTTCCTGGGGCTTTCCAACCTGCTCTCCGGCGAGCTGCTCTACCGCGACGGCAAGCCCGTCCTGCACACGCCCATCGGCGATTTGCCCGCCGCGGACCTGCCGCAGGGGTTAGCGGCAGGTCCGGTGACCGTGCTCATCCGCCCGGATAAGGTCTCCCTGGACGGCGCATCTGCCTTGCCGCCTGTCCGGCAGGCTGGCAAAGAAATCCTTCCGCGGCAGCACCAGCCGGGCGGTCGTGGAGGTGCAGGGAACCGCCCTGGCGTTTGATTTTCTCTCCAGCGTCCCGTTGCCCGCGGTCGGCGAGCCGCTCGAATTAGGCTATGACCCGGCAGAGGCGCTGCAGGTCTTCCCCAATCCTTGACAATAAATAATATATTTTTTACAATAATTATCTAAATTTAATCGGTTCCAACCCCGAAGGAGAAAAATAACGATGTCCAGCGCTTACGCTCACCCCGAATATCTGGTCGATACCGCCTGGGTCGCCAGCCATCTGAACGACCCCGCCGTGCGTATCGTCGAATCCGACGAAGATTACCTCCTATACGATTCCGGGCACATCCCCAACGCCGTCCAAAGTGGATTGGTTCACCACCCTGCAGCACCCCGTGCGCCGCGACTTCCTCGCCAAAGCCGATTTCGAGAAGCTGTGCGGCGACCTGGGCATCACCGGCGACACCACCATCGTCTTTTACGGCGACAAGAGCAACTGGTTTGCCACCTATGCCCTGTGGCTCTTCCAGTATTACGGTCACGAAAAGGTCAAGATCATGAACGGCGGGCGCACGAAATGGGTGCAGGAGAAACGACCTCTCAGCAAGGATATCCCCGCTTTTCCCCGCACAGACTACAAAGCCAAGGACCCCAACCCGCGCTTGCGCGCCTTCCGCGAGCAGGTCTTCCAGCACATCGAAGCCCGTAAACCGCTGGTCGACGTGCGCTCCCCCAAGGAGTACAGCGGCGAGCTGCTGCACATGCCCAACTACCCGCAGGAGGGCGCTACACGCGGCGGGCACATCCCCGGCGCGGTCAGCATCCCCTGGTCGCAGGCGGTCAACGAAGCCGATAGCACCTTCAAGTCTGCCGACGAGCTGCGCCAACTGTACGAGAGCAAGGGCATCACCCCGGAGAGCGAGATCATCGCCTACTGCCGCATCGGCGAGCGCAGCTCGCACACCTGGTTCGTGCTCACCTACTTGCTCGGCTATCCGAATGTCCAAAATTACGACGGCTCGTGGACCGAATGGGGCAACCTGGTGAACGCCCCCATCGAGAAGTGACCCTGTGCCCGCCATCACGGTGCTCAAGCTAGACCCGCAAGGCAACGAAACCTGGCGCTACCACGGGCAGGTCGTCCAGGCGCTGCCGGATCGCGTAGTGCTGGAGGCGCGCTTCGACCGTGATGATCGCCTGTTCCACGGTATGCCCCTGCGCCGCGGCGACCGCTTCCTGGAGACCTATTTCACCGACCGCTGGTACAACATCTACGAGATCCATGCCCGCGAGGATGACTCTTTACGCGGCTGGTACTGCAACGTCGGCAAGCCCGCCCTGCTGGATGGCGATTGCCTCTCCTACGTCGACCTGGCGCTCGACCTGCTGGTCTTCCCCGATGGGCGCCAGGTTGTCTTAGATGAGGACGAATTCCTCAGCCTGGAGCTCTCCCCCGCCGACCGCCGGCAGGCGCTGGCAGCCCTGGAAGAGCTTAAAAATCTCCCTTTATGCAACAAATCCGGAGAATGAGGCCGCCGCCTCAGTTTCCGGAATCCTCTTGCTCCCACAGTAAGACCGTTATAAAAACGCCGGGGATGGATGCACGATCCATCCCCGGTTGAGTTCAATCGATGGTATCAAGCCGCAGAAAACCAGCGGTGCAGCTTGCTTGTAGAGCAGGCTATGGGCTAGTAAATGCCGAAACCTTGCATAATGCTATCGCCAAAATTCCAGGCCAGGATGCCAGAGAGCAGGCAGCAGCAGCACAGCACCACCAGCACCACGATCAGCACGATCAGCCAGGTGTTGGTCTTCTTTTTCGCAGGGGGAAGCGGCGCGGCCGGCGGGATAATCTCGGGTGGAACGGGCTCTGTTGTATAAGCCGGTGGGTAGGATTGCATTGTAGGCTGTTCCTCAGCGGGTGGGACGGGGGCTACAGGTTCGTCTGACATGTCTTCCTCTCCTTAGATGAATTCGATGATGCAGCGCTGTCGGGCTTTACGCAGGTTGCGATTTGCGGTCACTTCGCCAGATCCTGCGTACCACCCAGGCGGTGAAGATCACCAATACCGCCCCGATCAGGAGCGGGATGAGAATCGACAAGATCGAAAGCACCGTGGCAACCACGTCTTCCAGCATGCTGACCGGGGTGTTGCCGATGCCGCCGGTCGTCGCCGTCACCGCCGGGCGGATCGCCAGCGATTTGGCAGCGTGCACCCCGCCTGCCACCAGCAAACCGGCAGCCAACGAGAGCACCGGGTGCACATCGGTCAGCACGTGGGCGCTGGCAGCGAAGACAATCGCCCCCGCTACCGGGCGCACGAAGGTCTGGATCAGGTCGTTGATGTGGTTGACCGCCGGGGCTTTATCGGCGAAGAACTCGATCAACACCAGCACCACCAGCAAGCCGATGATCCACGGGCTTTCCAGGGTGTTCCACGGCGAGCTCAGGTTGATGAGGTCCGTGTATTTGGAAATCAGGGCAATCACCAGCAGCGGGATGTACGCGTTCAACCCGGCGCTGGCGGATAGCCCAAAGGCGGTGAATATTCCTGTCAATACGTCCATCTATTTCTCCCTGGCAACCCCTTAACCGCAACCATAACTACCTCTATATACGCCACAATTATAACTTGGTTGCATGCGCGCTGGCGGGTACTTTTCTTGCCGCCCGGTTCGCGAATCTACCGCGCAAAATCTGCAAATGTCTTACCCTCAAGGATGTCTGGGAAAGAATAAATTCCATTGATTTGCAAGTAACAGCGCTCGGGAAATTTATTCCAACCTCTCGCCAGACCGATCCGCAAATAGACTTCATGAGATTTCAAGACGCCGGTCAGCTCTTGCGCAATTTGCTCCCGGTCTTGCACCTGGCTCAACCGGCTATGGCAGTAGTATTGCCAGGTCAGGTCGGTGATTTTCAGGCTATAGCTCTCACCGGAGCCATCCACAAAACGCAGCCGGTAATCCCAGGCGCCTTCTTCGCCCGCCTCATATCTCAGCTGGACGATCTCAGCTGGCTGGACCGTACCCAGAGAGCGCGGACCCTGGCAATCCAGGACCCAATAGCCTGGACCTTTCTGAATGGGCTGCTCATAGATATCCGCAACGCTGGGATATAGAGACCATTCCAGCACGGTCTTGCGATCATGAACCGGGCGAATGTAGCAGACTGAGTAAGGATCGAAGAATTGATCTTCCGTATGCGGCGGCTTTGGATTTCCTTCCGTGAAGTCGAACTCTACAAGAGCAAAGGGGAATATCACGGGCGAGTGATCGATATAGAGCGAGCGCTCTGAAATCCCGGAGTAAGGTAGAACCGGTCTGATCGCCGTCCGGCGCTTATCGTACCCGGCGATGCACACTTTCCCCTGCTGCATGCGGGTAAGATCGGTGATGACGATCTCCTTCTTCATAGATGCACGATGACGAACCCCGTCCAGAATGCTGCGATGCGTTCTGCCACCAGGCGGCGGTGACATTTTTCCGGTAGAGCCTCGCTGCACAGCAGGCAGCAGCGCTCGTTTTCAAACATCTCCTTCCCAAGGGAGAAGGGGATGTGGCGCTCGTCCATCAGACGCTCGAAGCGCTCGACGTAGCGCAGCCAATCGTGATCCCGGCGGTACTCTTCCAGGATCTCCTGGGTTGGCGCCAGAAGGGGCAGGTGGGTATACTGGCATCCATCCGCCAGCTCGCGCAGGAAATACGGCAGATCCTCCTGCTTGGCAAAACCGGCGAGCTGCCCGGATGGCTTCAAGCGGATATCTACTAGGCGCTCGATGCGCTCATCCCGCAACAGACCGAAGAATACTTTCGCTCTCTTTTGCGTAAAACCGATCGTGTATAGGTTCATATCCCCAGGTCGAAAGTCTTCTGTTCAACGATGGGCTTGTCTACGGAGGTCATGATCGAGCGCGCGCTGTACACCGTTCCATCGCCGCGGATGTGCGACACCTTGACTTCGGGATGCGCCGCGATCAAGTATTTCGCAATCAGGTGGTGGCGGTGACACTCCGCAGGGTCCTCTTCGGAGCACAGGATCGCCGTGACATCCTGATCTAAAATCTCCAGCAATGAGGCAATCCCTTTGAGGAACCAGGGGCGCTTCATCACCTCCGGGTAATTGACCTCGTGCAGGTAATCCGTCCCTTCCCCGGGCAACACGCCGCTTTTGTAGCAAGAGGGGTCGGTGGGCCTGCCGCCCAGGGTCTTCCCAGCATAGTAATATTGGACGTTATGGCGATCCAGCGCCGATTCGAGTTCTTCTTTGTTGAACTGAGGGTTGTAGCGGCTGTAAGGCGCCGAGCGCACATCGACGAGGATCATGATGCTGTTCTCGTCCAGCAGGCTCAAGAATTTCTCAATCGAGTGGTTGCTATGACCGATTGTGAAGAGTTTCATTCGTTTTCCAGTTGGCCGGTCAGATGCTTACCCGCTGAATTAATTGTACACGCAAATCCCTGATCCAGATCATCAGAAGCGGCCAGCTCGCCCTACCCCAGATGGAATCCATCCCAGGTGCCGGTCAAGACGTAGCGCGCCAGGTCGAGCAGGATGATCTGCGCCAGCGCCAGACCGAAGCCACCGGCAAGAGGCAGGAGAAGCTGAGGCGCACTCTGGTAGGTATTCTCTCGATGGAAGAGCATTACCCACACCATGCTGTACGCCAGGGTCAGCAGCAGCAGCACGCCCGCCGCGCTGATCAGCGCCAGCGGGTAAAGCAGCAGCGGATTCTCGCTCAGCACCAGCAGGTCGACGAGCAGCATCACCAGCGCCAGCCCGCCCAGCGAACGCAGCCCTGGCAGAGCGGGTCTGGGGTCCCAATCCACCCACACCGTCTGGTTGAAAGCGGGGAACAGGGCGACGGCAATTGCCATGCCCATCCCCGAGCCCGCCAGCAGGCGCAGCGCGTTCTGCGGCTGGTAGAGCAGCGGGGCGCCGGGGAAGAAGCTGATGAATGAATTGAATCCATCTACGATAAAAAAGAGCACCAGCAGCGCCACCACGGCGATCACCGGCTTGCCGGGGGTGCCGCCCCTGCGGCGGCTGAGCACCTGCTGGTATGCCAGCCCTGCCACCGCGCCGAGGTACATCCCGGTGCAGCGGGCGCACAGCGGCAACGGGCGCTCACCCAGGTGAAAGGAGCGCAGGTCAATGCGATGGCAAACGGCGTAGCCCACCGCATCCGCCTTGCCCAGCAATCCGCCGGGCGTATTGAGCAGCCAGCCGAGCAGGAGCAGCCCGACCGCAACATACACCGCCCTGCGCAAGACAACTCTGGCGGGACTCACACGCGCCTCGTTAATGTCAACACTTTTACTGGGTGCAGTACAGGGGCTGGACGCAGCCCACCTTGCCGTAGCGGTCTCCCGGCTCCGTGATCGGGGCAAAGAGCACCCGCTCACCCACCCACAACGCCTGCGAGCTGGGGCAAAATTGGGTGTAACCGTTGTTGAAATAGCGCGTCTGCCCGCTATCGTCCAGTATGGAGCCGTAGTAACCCCCTCCGGAGGTCTCCTGGACCGTGCCCATGTACCACGCCGCGGAGCATTGCCCGGCGTGAAGCTTTGTCTTGGTTTTCATCTGGTCACAACCTCCCGAAGGATTTCCAATAGCCTGGTTTCCTGCTCTGGCAGCACCGTGCGCGGATCGAGCACCACACGCTCATCCAAGGTGCGGGCGATTACGGGCGTCGTCGCCTGGCGCAGGCGCTTGAGGGTGTGGTTTGGGCTGCTCACGTCCAGCGCCAGCAGCCAGGCGGGCAGCGTCTCGTCGGGCAGGGAGCCCCCGCCCACCGTCAATTCGCCGCGCAGGACCTGCCCCTGCCCGAGGGACTCCGCCCACAGGCGAGCACGCCGCTCGAGATCGTCCAATGGCGCAGCGATCATGCGCCAGATGGGGATCTCGCGCTCAGCCTCGTCCTTGATATAGTGCAGCAGCGTGGCGGAAAGCGCTGCCAGGCAGAGCTTGTCGGCGCGCACGGCGCGCGCCAGCGGGTGCTTGCGCAGCCTTGCCACCAGGTCCGCCCGCCCGGCGATGATCCCCGCCTGCGGTCCACCCAGCAGCTTATCGCCGGAGAAGCACACCAGGTCGGCGCCGGCAGCCAGCAACTCCTGCACCATCGGCTCGTGCCCCAACCCGAAGCGCCTCGTATCGAGCAGCGCGCCGGAGCCCAGGTCATCCAGCAAGAAAATGCCCGCCGCATGCGCCAGGGCAGCGATCTCGCTCAGCTCGGGCTCGCTGGTGAAACCGCTGATGCGGAAATTGGAGCGGTGGGCGCGCAGGATGAGGGCTGGCTTCTCCTCCAGCGCCGCTTGGTAATCGCTCAGATGGACGCGGTTGGTAGCGCCCACTTCCAGCAGCCGGGCGCCGGATTGCTTCATCACATCCGGTACGCGAAAACCGCCGCCGATCTCCACCAATTGCGAGCGGGCGATCACGGCAGCCCGCCGCCGCGCCAGGGCGCTCAACGCCAGCAGCACCGCCGCAGCGTTGTTGTTGACCACCAGCGCCGCCTCCACGCCGCACAGGCGCTGGAGCAGGGTTTCAGCATGCGCCAACCGTGAGCCGCGCTGCCCCTTGTCCAAATCGTATTCCAGGTTGGAGTAGCCCAGCGAGACAGCCTGCGCAGCTTGCAAAGCGGCTGTGCTGAGCGGAGCGCGCCCCAGGTTGGTGTGGAGCACCACGCCGCTGGCATTGATCACCGGCAGCAGGGTGGGCCTCGTCCACTCCTGTAGCCGCCTCTCGGCGCGGGCGAGCAGCGCCGCTTCGTCCGGCACGCTTTGAGTTTGCGGGTATTGCGCCCGCGCCTCGTCCAGGGCAAGCCGCAGGGCTTCCAGGGTCAATGGGCGCCCGTAGGTCTCAACCCACCTACCCACCACCGGCAGGCGCAGGAGCTGGTCTACGGCGGGCAGGCTGCGCAGCGGATTTTCTACGGCTTCCACTGGCTTCTTTCACGCAGGCGCAGCAGCAGCTCGATCAGGATCAGCCCCACCGCCAGCAGCAGCGCCAGAGAAGGGATCAGCACCCGCCCGATCTGCAGCCAGGCGAGCGTGGGAAAGTAAATGCCCACCCAGATCGCCTCGCGCAGGATCACGCCGGTATTGACAGGCGGCGTGCTCGGGAAGCGCCGGTTGATGAACGCCATCAAAGGCAGGGCAAGCCCGGTGACCGCCAGCACCGCCAGGAAGAAGAACGACCAGCGCGGACCAACAGTCGGCACAGTGAGGAAGAATAATGCCGCCAGCCCTACCCAGCCGACGATCGAAAGGATTAATGCCGCTGGCAGTACGGCGCTAACAGGAGGGGATTGGTTATCATCCATGTCTATAGCTCATCCACCTGGGACTTCAATCGGTTCAGCCCGTTCTTTACGCTTTCCATCTCGCCCTGCACCTCCAGGAGCTTCGCCTGCTCGGCGCGCACGAAGCGCGAATACGGTCCGATCGCATCTTGAATGCGTTGCTGGCTGCGCTCCATCTCTTTCTCAAACTGGCGCCGCAGCAAATCGGTGAGCTGCTGGCGCAGGCTGGCGATCTTCGCCCGCATCTCCGCCTTCGCCTGCCGCCGGCGCGCCGGGATGACGAACAACCCCAGGGCCGCCACCAGGCTGGCGAGCAGCACGCCCGTGATGTCCGCCGCGGCTGTTGTAGCCAGTAATGCAATAATTGTGCCTAAGCCCACAGCCCCGATCTCCACCGCAGCCAGGGCAGCCACCGACGTGCGCGCCCCTTCCGCGATGGCTTCCGCTTCGCTCGCCTTGTCGTAGGTCTCCACCACCCGGCGCGTCTCCTTGCCCACCTCATCGATCAGGCGCTCCCGGTCGTAGTGGAACGATCCGCCCGCCGCGTCGCCCACGATGCGCTCCTGGTGCTGCCTGCGGCGCTCCGCCAGGTGCTCCATCACCGCCTGCCACTGGCGCAGGTCGGATTCCACCAGCCAGTCGATCAGCTCGTTGACCTTGGTCTCGATGCGCTGGGGGGCGTCTGCCACCACCACCTGCTCGAACTGCTCCTGGATGCGGCGCTTATCGAGCAGGTCGAAGATGCGCACCAGGCGCATGGTGCTGTCGAAGAAATCCTGGCCGCGCTGCTCCATCTCGAGCAGCACGTTATCGATGTCGGACATGCGGTAGGTGAAATCGCGCTGCATGTCCTCGCGGTATACCTTGAGCTGCGCATCCACGTCCTGCAGGGTGTCCAGGTCGGTCTGCAGCAGCTCCAGCCGGGAGGCGATGACCTCCACCGTACTGCTCCGCCAGGTGCAGGCCCACCCCCAGCGGGTTGAGCAGCTTGAGGCGCACGCGCCCGGTCTCATCCAGCGCCTCCTGGATGTAACTTTCCACTGCCTGGAAGCGGCTGGCAGCCCACAGCTCCGGCTCGCCCTGCTTGGCGCGCAGCGCCTGGCGGGCGCTCAGCGGGAAGATCTCCGGGGCAATCCCGAACAGGTTGCGGGCGTTCTGCAAAATAAAATCGCTCACCTGGGCGAGCTCGTCCTCGCCCTGGAAAAGGTCGATCTTGTTGAGCACCACCACCACTTTCTTGCCCCAATCGCGGATGCTCTCCAGGAAAGCCCGCTCGCTCTCCGTGAAAGGGCGGTCGGCGGAGGTGATAAACAGCACCAGGTCGGAGCGGGGCACGAAGCTGGTGGTCAGGGCTTCATGCTCGCGCTGGATGGCGTTGGTGCCGGGCGTATCGACGATGCTGATCTCGCGCAGCAGCTCTACCGGCGCGCTGACCGCCAGCACGCCCTCGCTCTCCGCCAGGCGCTGCTCTGCCTCCCCATAGCGCAGGATGTTGATCTGCGTGGTGGTGGGCGTCACCCCTTCTTTGAGGGCTTTATGCCCCAACAGGGCGTTGATGAAGGCGCTCTTGCCGGAGTTGAACTCCCCCACCACCACCAGCAGGAACAGCTCATCGAGCTGCTGGATGGACTGCGCCAGGGTGGCGTGGTCGTTCTGGGCGGCGCCGAAGCGCGCTAACGCCGCGCTCAAGTCGTTCAGCAAGCCGCGCTCGGCGTTCAATAGGTTTTCTTGTTCGGCGTTGAGGATGTGCATACGATTGGGGAGAATTATAGCATCCCGGTATGCGCGGGTCAATCGAGCATCAAGCCTCCCGCCGGGCGATGATGATGCCCGCCAGCACCAGCGCCCCGCCTGCCACCTGCGCCAGACCCAGCGCCTCGCCCAGCAGCAGGTAAGCCAGCAGCGTTGCCACCACCGGCTGGATCAGCAGCCCCAGCGACGAGAACGCCGCCGGCAATGCGCCAGCGAGAAGGTGATCAGCCCCCAACCGCCCACGTGCGAGAACCACGCCAGCCCAAACAGGTCCAGCCAGCCCGCCGGCGTGGCCGGGATGAGCACCTCATTCATCGCCAGCGCGGTCGCCAGCAGCGCCACACTGGCAGCCATGCCGCTGTATGCCAGCGTGGTGGGCGTGGAGAAGTCCTGGCGCAGGCGCTTGATGGTCAGCATATAGCCGGCGTAAAAGACCGCCGCCGTCAGCCCCAGCACATCGCCCAGCAGGTGCTGGGAGCTCAGGCTGAAGCTCGTCCCCACTAGGAAGATGGTGCCCGCCAGCGCCGTGAGCATACCGATCACAAAGCGCAGGCTCACCCGCTGGCGGTAGATCAGCCAGCCGCCCAGGGCGACGAAGATGGGGGAAAAGTTCGCCAGCAGCGTGGCGTTGGCGATGCTGGTCAGCTTGATCGACCAGTGCCACACCGTCAGGTCGGCGGCGAAGAACAGACCCGCGGCGCCCATCAGCGCAACCTCGGCGCGGCTGGCAGGCGCCCGCGATCTCCCTTTCCTGCGCTCCAGGAGCATCCAGACCAGGAAGATGGGCAGCGCCAGCAGCACGCGCCAGAAAGCCGTGGCGCTCGCCCCCACCTCGCTCAGGCGCACGAAGATGGGCACACAGCCGATCGCCAACCCGCCGGTGAACAGGGCGTACAGGGCAAGTTGCTGGCTGCGCCGGCTTGCGGCGCTGGTTTTGGTTTCAGGTGCGGCGCTGGTCATCTTGCATCATCCCTCAAACCTGCCCATCATATCCCTCTCAAGTGCATCGCGCAAGTGAAAGAAGTCATATCCATGATAGGGTCTCCCCCATAACAAATTTCCCAGATTGCCTCTATAATTCTCTAAAGAAACATTGGACACGGATTTCACGGAGATGCTCCATGCAGAACAAGATCACCACCCCTGGTCCCTTGCTCGACGCCCGCGGCCGCCTGGCGCAGGTGGGCTGGTCGCCGCAGCCCTTGCTGGACTGCAACCTGGAAGCGGCGCGCTTCTATGCCCTGCGCCCGCTGCAGTTCCTGCGCCTCAAGCGCTGGGATTACTACGCCGTCTTCACCCCGCGGCGCTTCTTCTCCGCCACCATCGCCGACCTGGGCTACGCCGGCAACATTTTCGTTTACACCCTGGACTTCACCAGCGGCGAGCTGCACGAAGAGGGGCTGGTCGCGCCGCTCGCGCGCGGCGTGCACCTGCCGCGCGGCAGCCAGGAGGGTGTGACCAGCTATAGCGGCAAAGGGGTCTCGCTGCGCTTCGAGGCTGCGCCCGGGGAGCGGCGCCTGCTCGTCGACTGGCCCGCCTTCCACGACGGAGCGCGGCATCCACGCCGACTTGCAGATGAGCTGCCCCCCGGAGCACGAGTCGATGACCATCGTCATCCCCATCGGCGAGAAGCGCTTCTACTACAACCGCAAGATCAACTGCATGCCGGCGGCAGGCTCGCTGCGCTACGGCGATCTCCAGGAGGAGTTATCGCCTTCCAATTGCCTGGCTTCGCTGGACTGGGGGCGCGGCGTATGGGACTACCGCAGCTTCTGGAACTGGGCAAGCGCCTCCGGCTTCCTGCCCGACGGGCGCGCGATCGGGTTGAACCTCGGCTGCGGCTTTGGCGACCTCTCCGCCGCCAGCGAGAACTGCCTGGTTCTGGACGGTGGCGTGCACAAGCTCGACCAGGTGCGCTTCGAATACGACCCGGCGGACTATTCTAAGCCGTGGAAGTTCACAGATAACGAGGGGCGCTTATCCCTGGACTTTGTGCCCTTCAAGGACCGCACCGCAGTGACCAACCTGGGCGTCATCTACAGCCAGGTGCACCAGATGTTCGGGCGCTACAGCGGCTTCGCCGTCGCCGACGACGGCGAGCGGGTCGCCATCGAGGGTTTGACCGGCTTCGCTGAGGAGCACCAGGCTCGCTGGTAAGTGTTGGTTTACCAGCGCGCTGGTGAGCTTATGCTAGCCGCTTCAAAGCATCGAAACCCACCAGCATCTTGCGCTCCTCGTCCCACAAGCGGTAGCGCAGCGATTTCAGGCTATGCAGGATAGTCAGCGGCTGGATGTGAAAGACCGGGTTTTCTTTATAGCACTGCGGCAGCTTGTAGTTGGGGATCTTGGGGCTGATGTGGTGGATGTGATGGAAGCCGATATTGCCCGTGAACCATTGCAGGATGCCGGGCAGCTTGTAGAATGAGCTGCCGTTTAAGCCCGCCTTGAAGAAGTCCCACTGCGCGTGACGCTCCCAGTAAGTGCGGTCGAAGTTGTGCTGCACATAGAACAGCCATACCCCTACCGAGGTGGCGATCAGGATCACCGGGACCTCCACCAGCAAAAAAGCCTTCCAACCGATGGTCAGGCTCAGCCCGGTGACAATTGCCGCTAACGCCAGGTCGGTCCAGATCACGCTCCACTTCTCGCGCTTGCCCGCCCCCGGGCGCCAGAAGCGGTGCGCCACCGTGAAGACCAAAAACGAGCCAATCGTGAACATGATCAGCGGGTTGCGCATCGCCCGATAGCCGATCTTCTTCCACCACGGCAGGCGCTTGTACTCTGCGATGGTCAGCGTCAGCACATCGCCCGTGCCGCGCCGGTCCAGATCCCCCGCCGTGGCGTGGTGCACGGCGTGCGTGTGCCGCCATTCGTAATACGGCGTCAGGGTCAGGATACCCGTAATGAACCCCATGGTATCGTTGCCTGTTCTGGATTTGAAGAACGAGCCGTGCCCGCAGTCGTGGAAGATGATGAACGTGCGCACCATGAAGCCGGCGGTGGGGATCGCCAGCAGCAGCGTCAGCCCGTATGAGATGGCTAACGAGCGGTACATCAAATACCACAACGCCAGGAAGGGGATGATCGAGTTCGCCGCCTGCCACAGGCTGCGCCCGCGCTCGGGCGTCTGGTAACGCGCTACGATGGCATGCCAGGGGGTTCGAGAGGATTCAGAGGGGTTCATAAGCTACTCCAGGTAAAAAAACGGACAGGGACTACCGCTAAGGTACTTCCGAGTATACACCCAACTGAGATAGAATTAGGGGCAGTCAAATTAAAACCAAAACCCCCGTGCAGGATTTTGCACGAGGGTCTTAGTCGGCGTGGTGGGCGCGGAGGGGCTCGAACCCCCGACCTCACGGATGTGAACCGTGCGCTCTGACCGACTGAGCTACACGCCCGCGTTCTTCTGACGTGCGCCAGATTTTATCATAGGCTATGCGGTTCTGCAAGAAAGTGTTAGCTGTGGTTCTTTGCGCTCGCCTGGGCGAACCAGTGGTCGGCTACATCCGGGTGGCGCGCCACTTTCTCCAGCGCTCCCTCCGGCAGCGAGACGACAAAGGCGTTCAGGTCGCCGAAATCGTAATTGAAGATCGCTCCCATCTGCAGCAGCGCTTCGCGCACCGCGGCTTTGCGCCCGGGCTTGTACTGCACCCACACGCGCGGGCTGTTCGAGCGCGCCGGTGGAACCGGAAAACGCCAGCCAGCCAAGCGAAGCCAGCATAGCAAGCGAGGCAAGGGACAAAAGCAAGGTAATCCAACGCATCAACGATTTCACAGTCATCCTCTTCACCCTCCTGGGGATGAGCGACACTTTGGGCAAGCATTCGTATTGTATCATACTGCCCCGCGCCTGTTCTCGCCTTACAATCCTGCAAATCGGATGTTAAGATACCTTAACAAAGGCAGCGCGGGAGATGGCTCTCCCGCGCTGCTGTCTCAGCCAATAAGAAGGATTTCAGGCTGCCATGCCGCCCACCTGGCGGATGACCATGATCACCTTGCCCTGGATCTGCACCGTGGAGGGGTCTTCGATGTAGATCGGCTTCATCGTCGGGTTGGCGGGCTGCAGGCGCACGCGCCCGTTCTCCAGGTAGAAGTATTTCAGCGTGGTCTCATCCCGGTCGTTCAGCCATACCGCCACCATCTCGCCATTGCGCGCTTCTCCGGCGGGTTTCATGATCACCAGGTCGCCGTCGAAGACCATGGCGTCGATCATCGAGTCGCCTTGCACTTCCAGGGCGAACAGGTCGCTGCTGCCGCGCTCGCGCGCCGGGAGCAGGCTGCGGGCGATATCCACCATGCTGTCGGCGTCGTAGTACGAGAAGTCGGAGGCGGGCACGGGCACCGGCGAGCCGGCGACGATGCGCCCCAACACCGGCACCTGCAGCAGCTCCTCCACCGCCTGGCGTACCGCCTGCGCCGACTGCTTGACCGAGGTTGCCGCAGCGCCGCCGATCTCCGAAAGCGGCTTCATCACGCGGATGCCGCGCGACACGCGCCCATCGCGCTGGATATAGCCCGATTCCTCGAGCTGGTTCAGGTAATAATTCACCACCGAGGTCGACGAGATGTTCGCTTTCTCGCAGATCTCGCGGATCGAAGGTGGGTAGCCGTTCTGGTTCTGGAAGCGTTCCAGCACCTCCAGGATGCGCATCTGCCGCTCGGTGAGTCCTTTTGCACGTTTACGAGCCATCATTGTCATCACTCCTTTGCAAGCGAGCCAGGGGAGGTCCTGCGCCGCCATCGGGTGGCTCTTCCTCTGCACGCCTATCCATTAACTGCCCATTTGTGCTATGAATAGTTTACCCGAACATTAGTTCTGTGTCAAGGGAATCTGTAAATTTGTTCTATGTTCCGGCTAGATTCCTTCACCAGCCTCCCATCCTGTGGCATAATGGATATTGTTGGAGTGACGCAATTCAGGAGCCCTCCTGCAAACCGTGGTCGTCCGATTTTGGAAACCCCTATGCCGCGCGATCTGGCAACTACCCTCGTCTACGCCCGCTCCAAACCCCTCGTCGGGCGCCTGGCTTACTACGCCCTCAAGCTGCTCGGCGTGGAGATGCCCCTCTCCGTGCGCGTCGGCTACGACCTGGAGCTGGCGCACGGCGGGTTCGGCGTGGTCATCCACCCGCATACCACCATCGGCGACCGGGTGAAGATCTACCCCGGCGTCGGGTTGGGGCGCGCCGACGTCCACCTGCCCGCCGACCAATCCGCCTTCGCGGGCATCCAGGTGGAGGACGATGTCATCCTGGGCACCGGCGCCAAGGCGCTGGGCAAGCAAGGCGTGCTGCGCATCGGGCGCGGCTGTGTGATCGGCGCCAACGCCGTCCTGCTGCAATCCACCGGCGAGTACGAGATCTGGGCTGGGCTGCCGGCGCGCTGCGTGGGCAAGCGCGAGCCACCGAAGTCCGGCTAAAGTATGGCATTTCCCACCTCGCCCCGTATATGCCTCGTGCCCTCCCTTTCCGGGGTGGGCGGCATGGTTTCCTTCCAGGGACGCCTGGCGCAGGGGCTGAGGCGCCGCGGCGTGCAGGTGACCTATGACCTGCAGGATACCCCCTTCCAGTCAGTGCTGGTGGTGGGCGGCACGCGCCAGCTTGCCAGCCTGTGGCGCCTCCGCCGCAGAGGTGTGCGCATCGTCCAGCGCCTGGACGGCATGAACTGGCTGCACCGCTTGCAGCGCACCGGCGCGGCGCACTATTTCGCGCCGAGAGCGGCAACCTGCTCCTGGCATTCATCCGCCTCCGCCTGGCGCATGCCATCGTCTACCAGAGCCGCTTCTCGCGCCAGTGGTGGGAGCGCCGCCGCGGCGCGCTTGCCAAGCCCTGCAGCGTGGTCTACAACGGCGTCGACCTGGACACCTTCACTCCGCAAGGCGCCGGCAACCCACCTGCTGAGGGCTACCGCCTGCTGCTGGTGGAGGGCAGCCTGATGGGCGGCTATGAGCAGGGTCTGGAAGCCGCCGAAGGTCTGGCTTACCGCCTCGCCTCCCGCCTGGGGGAGATCGCCCCTCCCGAGGCGCAGAAAATCGAGCTGATGATCGTCGGGCACGTCGCTCCTGAGGTGCGCCAGCGCTGGCAGGCGCAGGCGCGCGTCCCCCTGCACTGGGCTGGCTTGCAGCCGCTGGAGAGCATCCCCGCCATCGACCGCTCCGCCCACCTGCTCTACTCCTCTGACATCAACCCCGCCTGCCCCAATTCCGTCATCGAAGCCCTGGCTTGCGGGCTGCCGGTTGCGGCTTTCGCCACCGGCGCACTGCCCGAGCTGGTGCCTCCCGCCGCCGGTTGCGTGGCGCCCTACGGCGGCGATCCCTGGCGCCTCGATCCACCCGATATCGATGGGCTTGCCGGCGCCGCCCTGCAGGTGCTGGCTGACCTGCCCGCCTACCGCCGCGGCGCCCGCCAGCACGCCGAGGCGCACTTCAGCCTCGAGCGCATGGTGGACGGCTACCTGGACGCCCTGCTGCAGGGCTGAGGCAGATCACATGAACGAGCCAGGCGCTTCCCCTCCAACCCCGCAACCTGACGAGGCGTTAAAGACCGCTCCCGTTTTGCAGCTCGCCTCCCTGGCAGCCCGCCTGTTGCCGCTGCGCCTCAAGCGCCTCTTCTATCGCTCGCCGCGCCTGGCGCGCCTCATCCGCCGGGAGCTCAACCGCGCCGCTCCGCAGGGTTACACCGTGGTGCAGATCGCCGGCGGCGAGCTGGCAGGCTTGAGCATGTCCCTCGACCTGCACGCTGAGAAGGATTACTGGCTGGACACCTACGAGCCGGAGCTGCTGCATACGCTGAAGGAGCTGGTCAAGCCCGGCTGGGTGGCGTACGACCTGGGTGCCAACATCGGCTACATCAGCCTGCTGCTGGCGCGCCTGGTGGGGGCGGAGGGACGCGTTTTTTCCTTCGAAGCGCTGCCCGCCAACCTGGAGCGCTTGCGCCTCAATGTGCAGCTCAACGCCCTGGAAGAGCGCGTGACCGCCATCCCCGGCGCGGTGGGGAATTCGACCGAGGCAGTACAGTTCCTGCTCGGTCCCTCCGATGACACCGGCAAGGCGCAGGGCTCTGCCGGTCGCCAGGAACTGGCTTACGGACAGGCGATCAGCGTGCCCGGAATAATCCTGGATGAGTTCGTCTATACCCTAGGCAACCCGCCGCCGAGGGTGGTCAAGATCGACATCGAGGGTGGCGAGGTGCTGGCATTGCCGGGTATGCGCCGCATCCTGGCTGAAGCCCGCCCGCTGGTCTGCCTGGAGCTGCACGGACCTGAAGCCGCTCGCCTTGCCTGGGAGGCGCTGCTGGCAGCCGGCTACCGCGTCTGCCGCATGGCGCCCTACTACCCATCCGTGCCTTCCCTGGACGCCCTGGACTGGAAGGCTTATACCGTCGCTTTTCCACCGGGATAGGGATATGGACGCCCCCTTCTCAACCCCTGCTTTCCCCGGGCAACCCGGGGTGCTCTTCGGCGGGCGCCTGGCGGTGCTGCAGCGCGTCCTGCCCGCCTACCGCGTCCCCTTCTTCGACCTGCTGGCATCTGCCTGCCGGGGCGGGCTGAGCCTGGCGGCGGGGCAGCCGCAGCCGGATGAATCCATCGCCGTCGCCAGCCGGCTGGAGGTGGGGAGCTTGAACCCCCTCCGCAACCTGCATTTCCGCAGCCCATCCTCCTCCGCCTACCTGTGCTGGCAGCGCGGCTTGCTGCCCTGGCTGGAAGCCTGGCAGCCCGACGCCCTGGTGGTGGAGGCTAACCCGCGCTACCTGAGCACGCCTCGCCTGGTGCGCTGGATGCACGCCCGCGGCAAGCCCGTGCTCGGCTGGGGACTGGGGACAGGCGCCGCCGGCGAGGGCTCTAGCTGGCTGGCGCAGCGCCGGCGCCGCTTCCTGCTCGCCTTCGACGGCATGCTGGCTTACAGCCGCCGCGGCGCAGACCAGTACATCGCCCAGGGTATCCCCGCCGAGCGGGTGTTCGTGGCGCTCAACGCTGTGGCTCCCCGCCCAATGTCACCTCCGCCCGCCCGCCCGCCTGCCTTCACCGGGCAGCCCGTCGTGCTTTTCGTCGGGCGCCTGCAAGCCCGCAAGCGCATCGATGTGCTGCTCCACGCCTGCGCCCTCTTGCCGGAGAAGCTGCGACCGCGCCTGTGGGTGGTGGGCGAGGGTCCCGCCCGCGGCGAGCTGCAGGAACTGGCTAAGCTGGTCTACCCCCAGGCGGAGTTCCCCGGCGACCAGCGCGGCGCCGATCTGCAGCCCTACTTTGCCGCCGCCGACCTGTTCGCCCTGCCCGGCACCGGCGGCTTGGCGGTGCAAGAAGCCATGGCAGCCGGGCTGCCTGTGATCGTCGCCGAGGGCGATGGCACGCAGGACGACCTGGTGCGCCCGGACAACGGCTGGCAGGTGCCGCCCGGCGATGTGCAGGCGCTGGCAGCCGTATTGCAGCAGGCACTGTCCGATCCCAACCGCCTGCGCCGTATGGGCGCCGAATCCTACCGGCTGGCGCTTGAAGAAGTCAATATCGAAGCGATGGTGAGCGTCTTCGTGCGGGCGTTGAACCGGGTTACGGCAGGCTCTCTTCCGGCAGCCTGAGGATCAGGCGCGTATGCTCCCCCGGAGTGCTCTCCAGCGCCAGCGATCCATTCACCACCGCCATCATCGTGCTGTGCAGGGTCAAGCCCTGCCCACTGCCGCTGCTGCGTGACTCCCCCAGCCCCACACCGTTGTCCTCAATTACGATCTCCAGCCCCTCCCGCCAGCGCCCGCTGACGGTCAGGCGCAGCGCCGAGCCGGCACTCTCCCGCCGGGCGTGACGGGCGGCGTTGCGCAGCGCCTCCCTCCCGGCGTAAAACACAACCTCCGCCGGCACGGCGTTGATCCCCCGAGCGCGCTGCTCGACTTCCGCGGGCACATCCCAGCGCACTTCGTCAAAGGCATCTTTGAGCTCCACGTCCAGCACTTCGCGCAGCGCCCCGAACACCCCCAGCCGTCCCACCTGCGGAGCGGCAGGGCGCGGCAGGCTCTGCAGCAGGTCTGCCACCTGGCGGTGGACCTGCCCCAGGCTCGCCACCGTGCGCGTCGGATCCGGCTGGCTGCCGCTCAACTCCAGCATGGCGGCGTGCAGGCGCGGTAGCACATCGTCGTGCAGGATGCGCCGCGTCTGCTGGTCCATCACCTGGCTTTCCGCCAGGCGCTGGCGCTGCAATGCGATCAGCCGCCGCGCCATCTCGGCGCTTGCCTGAATATCCGCCAACCGCTCGCCGCTGGCGCGGGCGATCTCAATCTCCTCCAGGGAATAGAACCCCCCGTCGCTCTTCTCTGCCAGCAGCAGCACGCCCGTCAAGCCTCGCTCGCTCCACAGCGGTGCCGCCCAGATCATGCCGCTGTATCGCTCGGGATCCAGCGGCAACCCGGGGCTCTCGGCGGAGGTAAAGCGGCTGATCACCTCGCCCAGGGCAGGCGTCTCGATCGCCGCTTCGGGCGGGTATTGCAGCGCCCTGCCGCCCAGCGCCGCCAGCCAGCCCAGCGGCACGAGCAGCGCCCGGCGCGCTCCCAGCACCTCCTGGCACAGGGCGCTGAAAGGGACGGTCAGGTCGGTTTCGGACCCGCTCACGGGGAGCGGCTGCAGGATACTCTCGAACAGGCGCTGGCTGGTGACCAGCGGGCGCAATTGGCGGATGCTGCGCTCGCGCTCGTTGAAGCTCTGCCAGCTAAAGAGCGTATAGGAAAACGCCACCAGCGCCAGCACAGCCAGCACGGTGAAGACCTGCGGCGCCCGGCGCGTGATCTCCCATGCAGACAGCAAGCAGATGGCGCCCATCAGGATCACCGTGTTGCGCCACAGGTGCAAAAAGCCGCGCCGCGGCAGGGTCTTACCGGTGAAGATCTCGTAGGAGACGATCGCCTGCCCCAGCAGCAGGATGGCGACCATCAGCAAGCCTGCTAAAACCAGGTCGATGGCAGACAGGGGCGTGGAGATCACCACGATCAGGTGAGCGATGGACGGGTCGCCGCGGCTGACCTGCAGCAGCCACAAGATCACCAGACCCACCAGCAGGCTGACCAGCAGCAGCACTAGCGAGGCGCTCACCAGCCAGGGGCGCGCCCGCCGCCGCGCCAGGTCGCCCATCACCCTGCCCGAAGGCGCCGGGCGCAGCAGGGCATCCAGCGCCAGCCCGATGCACAGGACAATGTAAAGCGGGTAGGTCAGGCTGATCAGCGGCACGCTGCCCATGGAGGGCAGGCGCTCAACCTGGACGTTGGCTTCGTAGGAGATGTCCGGCAGCGGGTTGGCTGCCAGCAGCAGCCCCGCCATGAGCAGCGCCAGCGCCAGGGGCAGCCAGAACCAGAAACGCTGGCGGCGCCGCAGGCGGGATTGGGCGTCGTCCCAGTAGCCGCTGTACCACAGCATCAGCAGGTACCAGATATACGGCGCGGCGACCAGTGGGATCCAGCCCACCTGCCACCAGAAGCTGAAATTCTGGATCAGCGCCGAAGCCCCCTGGCTGACCACCACGGAGTGGCTCAAGAAGAACGCCGCCCCCGCCAGCAAGCCGCCCACCGCCAGGAACACACCCCAGGTGCGTCGCTCGGCATTGAACAGCACGGTGAGACCCAGCCAGGTGAGCACCACCGTGTTGAAAAGGGAGATCGCCAGCGCCAGCCAATCCAGCCAGAACTGCCCGCTCATTTACCGTCCCATGCCACCCAGTTGCCGCGCTCGTCCAGCACGTGCGGCTCGCCGGCTTTGTCCCAGTGGATCAGCCGCCCGGATTGCACGATGATCGCCGCCCGTGTGCGCGCTACTTTCTCATCGGTCGTGCTATCGTCCAATCCCCAGGCGGCGTAGATCTGCCCGTTGGTGCGGCTGATGGTGCGCTTGTCACGGAAACCCATGCGGCTCGCGATCTGCTCGTTGGTCAGCCCCTGCGCCAGCATGCGCGCCACGGCTTGCTCGTTGGGCTCCAGCATCGCCATCGGCGACTGCTCGTCCTTGTGCCGCACTTCCTGGACGCGCGCCTCGATCTCCGGGTCGATGAAGCTGCGCCCGGCGGCTGCGTCGCGCAGCAGTGGCACGATCATGTGCGGCAGCAAGTAGTTCGACTTGCGCACGTAGGCGTAATGGCTCAGGATACCCGAGCGCCTGAAATCGCGGTAGTACGCCTCGTCGTCCTGGATCGAGTAGAAGACCACCGGCAATCGTGGGAACTCGCGCCGGATGGCGACCGCCGCCTGGATGCCGTTCATCTCCCCCGCCAGTTGCACGTCCATCAGGATCACCTGCGGCGGGCTTTCCAGGCAGGCAGCTAGGGCAGCTTCCCCGCTCTCGCAGACGCCGATCACCTGCACTTGCCCGGTCCCTTCCAGCCCGGCCTTGAGCGCCTGGCGCAGGCGGGCGTTATCTTCTACGATCAAACAGCGCAACATCGGGTTTCTTATTCTCTCCCTATAAACATCACGGGGAACGCATTTTAAGCCTTGCATGCGGCATGTTGCATTTCTCTAACTTGATTATCTTGCCTCAGGGAGCGATCTGTCAAGCACTCAGGTGCACCAATTGGCGGATTTGAGAGGTGGAAAATCTCGCCCCTCTTTTATACACTTACAGGCACAGATCAAGTTTGTCTGCTCGACGCCATCGCGGGGTATGCACAACCAATGCAGCGTCGTCCATCCGCAAAATTCATGTCCATTCCTATATCCAGGAGGGAAAAACATTCATGCAGCTAAAACACCTCACCCGCCTCATCCTGACCGCCCTGTTCATTGCCTGGTGCTTCGACCAGCTTTTTTGGCGCAAGACGCCCGGAGTCTCGTTCTTCATCATGGTCCTCATCTGGCTGGCAGCCGGCCTGTACCTGACCCGCTCGGAGCGCCTCAAGCCGCCTCGCAGTAGCTTCCTCCTGTTGCTGCCCATCCTGCTCTTTGCTTTCCTGGCTTTCCAGCGCCAGGAGCCCTTCACCCAGGCAGTGGACGTCCTGCTTTCCATCCTCTGCCTGCTCCTGCTGTGCCTCACCTGGCTGGGCGGACGCTGGTGGCAATACGACCTGGGCGATTATATTATCAACGGAGTGCGCTTCCTGTTCGACAGCCTGTTCAGCGCCATTCCGCTCATTGCCGCCCAAAGGCGCCAGGCGGCTGAAGCCGGGGCTGGTACAGCCCGCAAGCCGCTGGGGAGCCGCCTTCGCCCGTTTCTCTCCATAGCGCTGGGGCTGCTGCTGGCGCTGCCGGTCGTCACCGTGCTGGCGGTGCTGCTGGCGAACGCCGACGCGGTCTTCGACCAGCAGCTCCAGGCAATCTTCCAGTACCTGCGCCTGGAAAAGCTGGCAGAGTACCTCTACCGCCTCAGCTACATCATCATCCTGGCATACATCTTCACCGGCGTGCTGCTCTATGCGCTGCTCTCCAGCGCCAAGGAGAAAGTCTCCGCAAACGGGGCGCCGCGGCTGCGCCCCTTCCTCGGCTGGCTGGAAGCGGTCACCGTCCTGGCTTGCGTCGACCTGCTTTTCAGCTTCTTCGTTGCCGTCCAGTTCCGCTACTTTTTCGGCGGGCAGGCAAACATCAGCTTCGAGGGCTTCACCTATTCCGCCTATGCCCGCCGCGGCTTTGGCGAGCTGCTGGCGGTGGCATTCATTAGCCTGCTGATCTTCCTGGTTTTGAGCTGGGTCACCCGCCGCCAGGCGGGCCGCCCGCGGCGGCTCTTCTCCCTCCTGGGTATTCTGCTGGTCGGGCTGGTGGCGGTCATCCTCGTCTCCGCCTTCCAGCGCCTGCTGCTCTATGAGGCGGCTTACGGCTTCACCCGCCTGCGCGCTTACACCCATATCTTCATGCTCTGGCTGGGGGTACTGCTGCTTGCCACGGCGCTCCTGGAGGGTCTCGACCGCCTGCGCTACTTCGCCCTGGCACTGTTTTTGGTCTGCCTGGGTTTTGGTCTTACCCTGAACATCGTCAATGTGGACGCCCTGATTGTCCGCCAGAACCTAACCCGCGCCCTGCAGCAGCACGAGCTGGATGCCGCCTACCTCGCCAGCCTCTCAGACGACGCCGTCCCTGCTTTGTTCGAAAGCCTGCTTTCAAGCCAGTACCCCCCGTTTCCAGCGAACGTGGTGCGCAGGGTGCTCGCCTGCGAATTCAGCCAACGCGCTTCCGAAGTCACCCGCCCCTGGCAGTCGTTCCACCTCGCCCGCTACCGGGCGGAGCTGCTCTTCCGCCAGTACCAGGGGGAGCTGCAGGAGGGTCCCCCGCCCAACTGTCCATAGATGAAATCCGCTAAAAGAGAGCACCGCTCGGGATGCGCCCGAGCGGTGCTCTCTTTTGGGTGACCTGATTCAACGGAAGATGACTGGCATCACCAGCGTCACGAACAAGCTCCACCCCACGTACAGGTACGCCCCCACGCCGTACACGCCCTTGATACGCTCGTTCCACGGCTGCTCCCCTTTCCTAAATTGCCGGAATAGCAGCAGGACCAGCAAGCCGATGTTGATGATGTTCCAGCCCAACATGGTCAGCCGGTTGATCGTTAACCCGCCTTCCACTGTACGGTAGAGCAGTGCCGACAGGGCGTACAGGCTCACCACCACCGCCAGAATCGCCACCGCCCGGATGCCCCAGCGCAGCGCCTGCCCCAGGCGGGGTGAGACATCCTCCAGGCTGAGCGGCGTAGCGCCCACCAGCAACCCCATGATGGCGAACAGCATGGCGTTATAGACGATGAGCACATCGCGGTTCTTGAACGGCTCCAGGAAGTTGAAGGGGATCACGAGCAGGTACACCACCAACACGCCCAGCGTCAGCGGTAGCAGCAGGCGCATCAGCGTGGCGACGAAGCGGCTCAGCCCCTGGCTGTAGTCCTGATCCTGCGGCTCCAGCAGCGGGTTGTACATCGTCGCCACCGCGATCAGGGGAATCAGCCCCGCCCCGCCGACCGCCATCAGGCGCACCAACGCCTCCGGCAGCTCGATGCTCAACGCTGCGAACATGCCCATGGTGATAGCGCCAAAAGCGATCCCAGCGATCAGGTACACACCGCCGGTGATGAACACCTCGATCGATTTCACCAGGAAGGCGAAGCGGTTGTCTACGCTCGAGCGCAAGCCCATCACGCAAATCCCGATGCTCGCCCACGCCAGCAGCGCCAGGTGCGGCACCAGCAATATCTCGTAATACTGGCTGTGAACCTTCGCCACGAAGGCATCCAGCAACAGCGCTGCGCCGGTGATCAGCGCCAGCCCCACCCCCAACAGGATGGCGCGCCGGTAGTTTTTGTGCGCCGTCAGTGCCAGGAAAGCCATGACGAACAGCGCCGTGACCGGCGCCGCCAGCCAGGCCAGGTAGGGCAGACCGCTGGGTGTAGTCAGATCTGGCGAGGAGAGCGCCCACAGCGCCAACCCATTTGCCGCCGCCAGGGGGATCGCCAGCTTCCAATTTGCCCCCTCCTTTTTCTTCTCATCTGGCTCCGCCTTCAAGCGATAGTGCCAGGCGGCGTACAGCCGGTTATCCGGCTCCGCCGCATAGCAAGCCTGCAGGTCGGCAGCAAACGCCGCCGTCTCGCCTTTGCGCCGCGCCGCCTGGAAGAGCGCCTCCATCTGCTCGGCGTTCTCCCGGTTAGCCTGGATCTCCTGTGTATATGCCATAACAAACCTCCCGATCGGTGTGGCAGGACCTACCCCGCCCGCTCTTGAGCATACCCGATGGTGTTGCCCGGCTGCAAGCACTCAGGTGCTTAAACCGCCGGACTCGAAGGGTGGAACGCCTGCGGCGTATTCTCTACAATGACAGCGTCATTATCCCACGATTTCCGGAGGTGTCCCATGCCCCCTCGCGGCTTGAAAGTCAAGCTGATCCTGCCTGCCCTGACCGAGGCCAAAAGCCCCTACTGGCGCCCCATTAAATACTCGCTGTTCCCACCCCTCGGTCTGGCGACCCTCGCCGGCTACCTCAACCCCGAGGACGAGGTCGTCCATCCAGGATGAGCATGTCGAGACCCTCGACCTGGACGACCAGCCCGACCTGGTGGTCATCCAGGTCTACATCACCAACGCCCGCCGCGCCTACGAGATCGCCGACCATTACCGGGCAAAAGGCGTCTACGTCTGCCTGGGCGGGCTGCACGTCACCAGCCTGCCCGACGAAGCCGCCCAGCACGCCGACACCATCTTCATCGGTCCCGGCGAGGATACCTGGTCCGACTTCCTCGCCGACCTGCACACCTGGGCGCCGCTGCGCGTCTACGTCTCGCGGCGGCGCACGCTGGAGAAGCTGCCCCCGTGCGCCGCGACCTGATCAAGCGTCACCTCTACCTGGTGCCCAACTCGCTGGTCGTCTCGCGCGGCTGCCCGCACCACTGCGATTTCTGCTACAAAGACGCCTTCTTCCAGGGCGGCAGATCGTTTTACACGCAGACCGTCGACGCCGCCCTGAGGGAGATCGAGCGCCTGCCCGGGCGCCACCTCTACTTCCTGGACGATAACCTGTTCGGCGACCCGCGCTTCGCCGCGGCGCTGTTCGAAGGCATGCGCGGCATGGGACGCGTCTGGCAAGCCGCCGCCACCGTGCGCGCCGTTTTGAAGCCCGGCTTGTTGGAAAAAGCCGCCGCTTGCGGGCTGCGCTCGCTCTTCGTCGGCTTCGAGAGCCTCAACCCCGAGAACTTGCGCCAGCAGCGCAAAACGCATAACCTGGGGCAGGGCAACCCGTACGAAGAGGCCATCCGCCGCCTGCACGCCCTGGGCGTGATGGTCAACGCCAGCTTCGTCTTCGGCATGGATGAGGACGACCCCTCCGTCTTCGAGCGCACCATCGCCTGGGCGGTCGCGGCAGGGCATCGAGACCGCCACCTTCCACATCCTCACCCCTTACCCCGGCACAGCTTTGCACGCCCGCATCGCCGCCGAGGGGCGCATCCTCACCGGGGATTGGGACCTGTACGACACGCGCCACGCCGTTTTCCAGCCCGCCCGCATGTCTCCCGCAGAGCTGGAGGCGGGCTACCGGCGGCGCCTACCGCGATTTCTACCGCTGGGGCTCCATCTTCCGCTCCGCCTGGGCCCATCCCAGCGCCGCAGGCAAGCTGCGCCACCTGGCTTACAGCGCCGGCTGGAAGAAGTTCGAGCCCGCCTGGGATTGGGTCATCCGGGCGAAGCGCCTGGCTGGCTTCTTGCCCCTGCTCGAGACGATCCTGGCGGGAGGTGGCGCGGCAGAGCACCCCAGAGCAGGCAGCGATTTCATTGAACCAATCGAGCCCGCATCCCGGGATACTATTGCTTTTTAACCCACAATCAAGTAACCTCACAAGGCACAGGAACCCATGCCATGCGCCTCCTCTTCGTCGCCGATGGGCGCTCGCCCATCGCCCTCAACTGGATCAGCCACTTCGTGGACGCCAATCACGAAGTGCACCTGGTCTCGACCTTCCCCTGCCAGCCGGATTTATCTCTGGCGTCGCTGCAGGTCATCCCGGTCGCCTTCGCCGCGGCTGCCGGCGGGGGAACGCCCTCCTCTTCCGGGTTGCGGCGGCTGGTGCCGGTCGGCTTGCGCACCGCAATCCGCCAGCGCCTCGGTCCCTTCACCCTGCCCTCCGCCGCCCGCCGCCTGGGCGAGATCATCGCTCCGTATCCAACCCGACCTCGTCCACGCCCTGCGCATCCCCTACGAGGGCATGCTCGCCGCCCTGGCCCTCGCCGAGACAGCCTCCCCGCCCCTGGTCATCTCCGTGTGGGGCAACGATTTCACCCTGCACGCCCCCGCCAGCGCGCGGATGCGCCGCTACACCCGCCAGGCGTTATCGCGCGCCGATGCCCTGCTGGCGGACTGCCGCCGCGACCTGCGCCTGGCTGGCGATTGGGGCTTCGACCCGCTGAAACCATCTGCCGTCCTGCCCGGCGGGGGCGGCGTGCAGCGCGACCTCTTCTACCCGCCCCCCGAAGGTGAAAGCCCCCCGCCCGTCATCATCAACCCGCGCGGCTTTCGCGCTTACGTGCAGAACGAGGCTTTCTTCCGCGCCATCCCCCTCGTGCTTAAGAAGCATCCCGCAGGCGCGTTTCATCTGCCCCGCCATGGCGGACGAGACCCAGGCGCAGCGCTGGGTCGCCGAGCTGGGCATCGCCGCGAGCGTCGACCTGCTCCCCCGCCAGATCCCGCCCGCAGATGGCGGACCTCTTCCGCCGCGCCCGAGTCGCCGTCTCGCCCACCACCCACGACGGCACGCCCAATACCCTGCTCGAAGCCATGGCTTGCGGCTGCTTCCCCGTCGCCGGCGACCTGGAGCCGCTGCGCGAGTGGATCACCCCCGGCGAGAACGGCTTGCTGGTCGACCCCACGCAGCCGCAGTCCCTGGCGCAAGCCATCCTCGCCGCCCTGGACGACCCCGCCCTATGCGCCCGCGCCCGCCTTGCCAACCTCGCCCTCATCGCCGCCCGCGCCGATTATTCCAGATCCATGGCCTCCGCCGGAGAATTCTACAGGGCAGCAGATCGCTCATCCCCTGCTCCAAATAACCGGATAACGAAGAATCCCGGCGTCTTGGATGACGCCGGCGCTCCACCGTCAATCCCAACTTATTCCCGATTATTTTGATTGACTGATAGCCGGAGGCTAACTAAATATGGATGGCTTTGCCCTCCGCCGCATGCGCCGCTTCCATCAGCGTCTCGCTCAGCGTGGGGTGGGCGTGCACGTTGCGGGCGATCTCCGCCGGGGTCAACTCCATCATCTGCGCCAGGGTCAGCTCGGGCAGCAGCTCGGTCACCTCGGGACCGAACAGGTGCGCTCCCAGCATCTCGCCGTACTTGGCGTCGGTGATCAGCTTCACCCAGCCGGTAGCTTCGCCCAGTCCCAGGGCTTTGCCGTTCGCCTGGAAGGGGAAGCGCCCCACTTTGACCTCGTAGCCGCGCTCTTTGGCCTGCGCCTCGGTCAATCCGAAGGAGGCGATCTGCGGCTGAGCAGTAGGTGGCGCGCGGCATCATCTCGTAGTTCAGCGTCACCGTCTCGACGCCGGCGATGTTCTCGGCGCACACGATGCCCTGCGCCGAGCCGACGTGCGCCAGCATCAGCTTGCCGGTCACGTCGCCGATCGCCCAGATGCCCGGCACGTTGGTCGCCATGCGCTCGTCGATCTCCACCACGCCGCGCTCGCTCACCTTCACGCCCAGCGCTTCCAGCCCTAGATTGCGCCCGTTGGGCGTGAAGCCGATCGCCACCAGCGCCTGCTCCGCCTCCAGCACGCTCTCGCCGCCCGCTCCGCTCACCTTCACCCGGACGCCGCTCTCGGTCGCCTCGATCGACTCGACGCGCGTATTCGGTCAGCACCTTGATGCCGCGCTTCTTGAAGGCTTTCTCCAGCTCGGCGCTCACCTCTTCATCCTCCAGCGGCACCACGCGCGGCAGCATCTCGACGATGGTCACTTCCACGCCGTACGAGCTCCACACCGTGGCAAACTCCACGCCCATCGCCCCCGAGCCGATGACGATGACCGACTTGGGCAGCTTCTCCTGCAAGATCGCCTCCCGGTAGGTCACCACCTTCTCGCCGTCCACCGCCCAGCCGCGCGGCACGCTGGCGGTCGCCCCGGTGGCGACGACGATGTTCTTCGCCTGCAGGTCGCTGGTCTTGCCGGCTTCATCGCTCACCTGCACCATGTCGCGTCCCGGTGACCTTAGCCGTGCCTTTGAACACCTCGATGTTGTTCTTCTTCATCAGGAAGCCGACGCCCTTGGTCAGCCGGTCGGAGACCTGGCGGCTGCGCTTGACCGCCACGCTGTAATCCAGCTTCAGGTTGTCGAAGGAAAAGCCCAACTCTTTGCCGCGCTCGCGCAGCGTGTGGGCGACTTCGGCGTTTTTCAACAGCGACTTGGACGGGATGCAGCCCACATTCAGGCACACGCCGCCCATCCACTGCTTATCCACGATTGCGGTTTTCAAGCCCAGCTGGGCAGCCCGGATGGCGCACACATATCCACCCGGTCCCGCGCCGATGACAACGACATCGTACTCGCTCATGAGATCTCCTGTGATTGACCCAATTTTCCAACAATTCTACCACCTTCGCCAGGAAGTGATCCCCCGCCGCCCCATCCAGTATGCGGTGATCGAAAGTCAGCGACAGGTAAGCCATCGGTCGGATGGCGATCACGTCGCCCAACGCTTCGTCGCTGATCACCACCGCCCGCTTCTGGATGACGCCCACGCCCAGGATGGCGCACTGCGGCTGGTTGATGACCGGCGTGGCGAACAGCGAGCCTGTTATGCCGTGGTTGGTGATGGTGAACGTGCCGCCCTTCACCTCGTCCGGCTGCAGCTTTTTCGCTCGCGCTCGCGTTGCGAGATCGTTGATCGCCCGCGCCAGCCCCAGCAGCGAGAGCGTCTCCGCCTGCTGGATCACCGGCACGATCAGCCCCTCCTCGCCCAGCGAGGTCGCCATGCCCAGGTTGACCTGCGGGTGCAGCAGGATGCCCTGCCTCAGTCCAGGACGAGTTGACCAGCGGGTAAGCCTTGAGCGCCTGCACCGCCGCCGCGGCGAAATAGGCGGTAAAGGTCAGGTTGGCGCCATCCCGCTCGAAGGCAGCTTTGTTCGCCCCCCGGTGAGCGACGACCCGGCTCAGGTCGGCTTCCATCACCGTCGTCACGTGCGGCGAGGTGTGCTTGCTCATCACCATGTGCTCGGCGATGAGGCGCCGCACCGGGGTTAGGCGTATGATCTCCCCCGTGAATCCCCGCTGCCGTTGCGGCGGGAATCCCCGCTGCTGCTGCGGGGGGATCGCTGCGGATGCGGCTGCGGGGGTCCAGCGCTCGTTGTGGCAGAGCGTAGGGACAGACCTGCGTGTCAGCCCCGCCTGCCTCGCCTCGATATACGCCAGCACATCCTTCTTCGTGATCCGCCCCCCCTCCCCCGTGCCCTGCACCGCGTGCAGATCGATGGCATATTCAGCCGCGATGCGCCTCACCACCGGCGAGATGAAACCCAGCTCGGCCTCGCCGCACGGCATCCCCCTCCACCTGCGGGCTTGCTTGTGGAGCCGGCAGCGCCTCTTCAGCAATGGCAGGAGCTTCACCTGCAGCGGAGGCGCTTTCCCCGGCGATCTGCTCGCCCGAGGCGCCGATCCATGCCAGCAGCGCCCCGGCGTGCACCAGCGTCCCTTCTTCCACCAGCCTCGCCAGCAACACACCGCTCGCCGGGCTGGGCACCTCCGTGTCCACCTTGTCGGTGTTGACCTCCAGCAGCGCCTCGTACTCCTCCACCGGGTCGCCCACCGCCTTGAGCCATTTCGTGATCGTCCCCTCCACCACCGATTCGCCGAGCTGGGGCATGATGACTTCAGTTGCCATAATAATCTCCGTTCTCAGTACCCACTACCAACCACGCACCGGAAACCGTCGCGGGTCACTTTCGTGCATGATCCCATAGACTACCTCCACCACCTGCTCCACGTTCGGCTTGGACCAGTAATCCCCGTCCGAGCCGTACGCCGGGCGGTGCGCTGTGCCTGCCAGCGTGCGCGGCGCGGCATCCAGCCAGGAATAGCCGCCCTGCTTCTCGATCACCTCTTGCAGCATGTAGGCCGTTGTCCCGCCGGGGACATCCTCATCAATGAATAGGATGCGGCTGGTCTTCTTCAGCGATTCCAGGATGACGCCATTGCGGTCGAAGGGCAGCAAGCGTCTGCACGTCGATCACCTCGGCGTCGATCCCAAGCTGGCTAAGCACCTCCGCTGCCTCCAGCACGATACGGCAGCATGCCCCGTAGGTCACCAGCGTCACGTCCGTCCCCGGGCGCAGCACCTCCGGCACGCCCAGCGGCACGCTCATCTCGCCGATGTTATCCGGCAGGCGCTCGCGCACGCGGTAGCCATTGAGCACTTCCACCACCACAGCCGGCTCGTCGCCGCGCAGCAGGGTATTGTAAAAGCCGGCTGCCTGGGTCATGTTGCGCGGCGTCACCACGTGCATGCCGCGCAGCAGGTGGATAGCCGCCGCCATCGGCGAGCCGGAGTGCCAGATGCCCTCCAGGCGGTGGCCGCGCGTGCGCACGATCACCGGCGCCTTCTGCCCGCCGTGCGTGCGCCAGTGCAGCGTCGCCAGGTCGTCAGACAGGAGCTGCAGGGCGTAGAGCAGGTAATCCAGGTACTGGATCTCGGCGATGGGACGCAGCCCGCGCAGCGCCAGCCCGATCGCCTGCCCGATGATGGTGGCCTCGCGGATGCCGGTATCGGAGACGCGCAGCGCCCCGTATTTCTCCTGCAAGCCGCGCATCCCCTGGTTGACGTCGCCCAGCCTGCCCACATCCTCGCCAAACGCCAGCACGCGCGGGTCGCGCTGCAGCGCTGCGTCGAAGCAGGCGTTCAGCACCTCGAAGCCGTGCACCAGTGGCGAGTTTTGCGAATAGGCTGGCGGTGTAGCGATAACATTCAGCGCCGACTCAGCCGACTGGCTGTACAGGTGCGAGCCGTAACGCTCCTGGTTGGCTTGATCCTGCTCTCTCTTCCATTTCACCAGCGCCTGCCGTTGCGGGCTGTCCTCATCCTTCAACAGTACCAGCGCGGCGCGCACGCCTGCCATGGCATCCCGCCGCAGCGGCGCCGGGTTGGTCAGCAGGCGGTTCTTCACCGTATGCAGGTCCGCGGCCTGCGCCGAGGCTGCCGCAGCCTGCTCGATCAGCCGCGCTGCCTGGCGCGCCTCCTCCTGGATGGGCGCCAGGTACGCCTGCCAGGCGGCTTTACGCGTTGCCTCCACCTGGCGGCGATCCTCCTTCTCCATCTCCTCCAGCTCCGCTGCGCTGACAAAGCCCTGCGCCAGGATCCACTCCCGCAGCCAGCGCAGCGCGTCGTGCGCATCCTCCCATTCCAGCCGCTCTTTGGACTTATAGCGCTCATGGCTGCCGGAGGTGGAATGCCCCTGCGGCTGCGTCAGCTCCACAACGTGCACGATGGCGGGCGTGTGCTCCCGGCGCGCCGTTTCCGCCGCCCGGCGGTAGGTATCGATCAGCGCCAGGTAATCCCAGCCATTCACCCGGTAGAGATCGTAACCATCGCGCTCGCCTGGCGTGCGCTGGAAGCCGCTCAGCAGCGCGCCGATATCCCCCTTCACCATCTGGTGCTCGTTGGTCACCGAGATGCCGTAACCGTCATCATAAATGGTAATCACCGCCGGCGCTTTCAGCACGCCGATGGCGTTCACCGCCTCCCAGAACATGCCCTCCGCCGTGGAGGCGTTGCCGATCGTCCCGAACGCCACCTCGTTGCCGTGGTCTGAGAATTGCGTGAAACCCTGCAGCCCCTCCAGCTCGCGGTACAGGCGGGAGGCGTATGCCAGCCCCACCAGGCGCGGCATCTGCGAGCCGGTCGGCGAGACGTCCGCCGCCGAGTTAGTACCTTCCATCAGGTTTTTCCAGCTCCCATCGGGATGGAGCAGGCGCGTGGCGTAGTGCCCGTTCATCGCCCTGCCGCCAGTGGCGGGTTCCGCCTGCACGTCGGCATGGGCGTAGAGCTGGGCGAAGAACTCTTGCAGCGTCATCTCGCCCAATGCCAGCATCAGCGTCTGGTCGCGGTAGTAGCCCGAGCGGAAATCGCCCTTGCGAAAAGCCTTCGCCAGGGCAATCTGGACGATCTCTTTGCCATCGCCGAAGATGCCGAATTTGGCTTTGCCGCTCAGCGTCTCGCGCCGGCCGATCAGGCTCGCCTGCCGGCTGCGGTACGCCAGGCGGTAATCCTGCAGTGCCATCTCCCGCAACCACGCATTGGCTGCGGAATCCTCGTCCTTTTCCGGATTTCGTCCAGCCAGCTTGAGCCTGTCGTTCATCATCGGACCACGCTTCTCCACATCATGCCCCTGGGCAATCTTGCTCCCCGCGAGTACGGGAAAAGAATTCTTCGTTTCCCCATACCACCGCCAACTCTGATTATATCGCCCTTTTTTGTGGTTTTTACATCCGCTGCGTGTTCCGTGTTAATCTGCCAGCCTGGCGACAACCACCAGGTTGCCGCTCGTCTCTGGGTTGAAGGGCGAGCCACTCATATCGCCGTAACAGGTCACCGGACTGAAGCCCACCTCCCTCAGCAGGCGCGCCGTCTCCTCCTGCAGCAGCGGGCGGAGCGGTGTGCTCATCACCCGTTGCTCCCAGGGCTGATCCCCATCGCGCCGCAGGTTGATGATGTTGAAAGCGATCAGCCCGTCCGCCTGGTAATCGTAGAAGCGCAGGAACAGCCACTCGCGCTGCCCCTCCCGGTGAGACTGCGGCTCCATCCAGCGCTCCCGGCGCTTCATCACCGCGTCGAAGTTGCGGTTCTGCAGCAGTAGCGTCCCGCCTGGTCGCAGGCAGGCGGCAAAATCTCCTAGCGCCGCGCGCAGCCCGGCCTCGCTCAGCACGTGCGGCAGCGAGTTGCCCAGGCACAGCAGCGCATCGAAGCGCCGCGCGCCGAAGGTCCCCGCCAGCTCCCCGAATCCGGCAGCCTCGAAGCGCACCTCCACCCCGGCTTGCAGCGCATTCGCCCGGGCGCGCGCCACCATCTTGGGACTCAGGTCGGCTCCCGCCGCCGCATAGCCCTTCTGCGCCAGGGCGATGGCATGCATGCCCGTCCCGCAGGCGCTGTCCAGCACGGCGCCTCCTGGCCAGCGTCGCTTCCAGGAAAGGCATCTCGTACGCCAGCCGCCCGCTCCAGTTCACAAAACGGTCGTAATCCTCGCTGAAATCGTCGTACATGTGTAACTCCTAAAGCTCCGCCCGCTTGAACTTCCACACCCCGATCACCAGGAACAGGATGCTTAAGCCCACCGTAAAAAACAGCGGCGATAGGGATGGCAGCGGCTCCCCCAGCATCAGAGCCGGCGCCAGGGTCAGGCTGCCCTCCTGGGGAAAGAAGATACCGATCGGCAGCACCTGCCACAGCACCGGCAACATGCCCGCCAGGAACTGCTGTGCGAAAAGGAAACCCAGCCCTATACCGATCACCCCGCCACGGTTGTTGATCAGTGTGCCGAGCATCAGCGTGAAGGTCTGGAAGAAGATCAGGCAGGCTGCCAGGCAGCCCATCCCCGCCAGGAACGATGGGAACGGCAGCCAGCCCGTCCCGCCTAGCTGCGAGATCAGCACGTAGGCGATCAATCCCGGCACCAGCACCATCAACACCACGATGCCCGCCATGTTGCCCAGCCACTTGGAGAGCACGAAAGACTCGCGCGTCGCCGGCTTGGAGAGCACCCAGGCTGCCGTACCGGTTTGCTTTTCGCCTACGATGGCGTCTTGCATCATGATCACCACGCCGATCGCCGCGAACAGCCCGGTGAAAACGCAGTACAGCATCACCCCTGTCTCGGCGGCGGTCGCCATCTCAGCCGCATCGCCCGAGCCGCGGATGGTTAACAGCGTGGCGGTCAGGATGCCGTCGATCATCCCCACCCAAAGCAACAGGTGCGTCAGCAAGGTGCGCATCCCGAACCAGCCGCCCAGCTCGGAGCGCAGCAGGTTATCCAGCCCGCGGCTCCACGTCCGTCCCTGGCGCATCTCAAAAACGCTGTTAGCTGACATGGCTGCCCTCCACCACTTGCATGAACACGTCTTCCAGCTCGTAAGTGCGCCGGCGGAAATCCAGCACACGCGCCTGCGGCTCCGCCAGCACCAGGCGCAGCAATTGCGCCTCGGCTTCTGCCGTATCGCTCACCGTCACGATCCAGGTGCACTTGCCATCCTGCCCGTCCGTGACTTGCAAGCCCTTCACCCAGGCTTGCGCCTTCACCTGCTCCTGGGCGTTCGCCGAGACTCCGGCGAGCGAGAGGGTATAAGCCGGTCCCTCGCTGCCCGCCAGCAGCGTAGTGATCGGTCCCATGCTCACCAGCACGCCCTTGTTCAGGATTGCCACCGTATCGCTCACCTTCTGCACGTCGTCCAGGATGTGCGTCGAGTAGAAGATGGTGGTGTGCTTGCGCAGGCGCTCCATCAGCTCCAGGATATCGTGCCGTCCCATCGGGTCAAGCGAGGCTGCCGGCTCGTCCAGGATGAGCAGGTCGGGGTAGTTCACCTGCGCCTGGGCGATGCCCAGCCTCTGCCGCTCGCCCCCCGAGAAACCCTTGATCGGGCGATCCGCCTTGTCTTGCAGCTCCACCAGCTCCAGCATCTCCTGGATGCGCTCGGCGATCTTCTTCTCCGGTCCTTTGAAGAAGAAGCGCGCCGTGAAATTCAGCGTCTGGCGGGCGGTCATGTGCTCGTAGAAGCGCGGCTCCTGCGGCAGGTAGCCGGCCCGGCTGCGGATCTCCACGCTGTCATTGACGATATCCAGGCCAAACACGCTCCCCCCGCCCGCGCTGGGCCAGATCAGCCCCAGCAGCAGCTTGATGGTCGTCGTTTTCCCGGCTCCGTTCGGACCTAAAAAGCCGAAGATGGAGTTCTTCGGCACGTGCAGGTTAAGGTCGGTCAGCGCCTGGATGCCGCCAAACGCCTTCCCCAACCCGCGCGTATCGATCACATTGACAGGAGTGTCGATCATAGGCTCCTCCTTCACTTTAAATTATCCCGTTACCAGCCTTGTGCCGCACGCCTGGCAGAACAGTGCATCCGAGGTATGTTCCCTGCCGCACTTAGGGCACACCCGCGGCAAATCCACCGGCAACGGCGCGCCGCAGGCAATGCATTGCTCCAGGTCTGGGTCATTGGCTACACCGCAGTGTGTACAGACTTTCGGGTTGCGCGGCGCGCCCTCCTCGCCTGCCAGGGCGCGGCTCAGAGCGAAGATATCGTTGATGGCATCCCAGATCTGGGGAGCGTAATTGCTCTGCTGGAGCTCTCCTATGATGTCTGGGATCAACGCCAGCAAGGAAACGGGATTGCTTGCCGCGCGCTCTGCCAGTTCGCTTGCGTCTGCTGCACGGTCCAGCCAATCGCGGTCGCGGCTCATCGTCACCAGCACGCCGCCCTCGATATCCGCGATGTGCACCGTTACCGGCGTGCCGTGCTTGCTGCCGATCTGCACCAGCGCCGACCCGGCATATCGCTCCACGTGGGTCTGCGCCTGGCGGTCGTGGAAGCGTGCCGCCAACTGGTCTGCCAGTGCAACCGCGTGGATACCCCCGTGGAACATGCGCTGGTGCGTCGGCAGTAAGTTGGAAGGGTCATCCATTGGCTGGATCCGCCGTCAGGTGGGTAGGCTTCCCTCTAATTATAGTATGGGAACGCAATTTCAAGTTGGTTTCTCTGAGTGCACAGGATGGGACTGTGCTTTAGTTGAGCTTGTATGTCTTCAGTATGCTCAGCTCTTCTGCGGATAAATACCAGTCGTGGATCGCCAGGTCAATCGCCGTAATCGTCGACGTGCCGAATGGATAATCGCGATAACCATTCAAAGCCTGCGCAAACCGCTCCGCCGATCGTAGCGGAGCGCTGAAACGCATCAGCGTATGGTGTGCCGCGGTTTGGTGGTAACGTCGGTCAAGCCCTTCCCCTAACCCGTGTGTCCGTAGAGTCGCCCGGATGCGCTCACGGATGGGCTGCAGGGCGTCCGCCTCGGGAAAGCCCTGCGCGAGAACCGCGGTTGAGGTCAGGGTAACCCCCACCGTTTCCAGCCGGAAGGCACGCACGCCAGACAGGGCAGCTTCCACCGCCGGGATGAACGCGCCTGCCTGCGCCAGCTGCTCCTGATTGTGCTCTGCTGCTGTCAAGAGCGATAAAACAGTAACATGGATATCGGTCGCAGGATAGTAGTACTGCTCCGGTTCGATCGCGCGCAGGGTTTCCAGGAACAGCCCGATGCGTTGCACCACGCCGGGCGATAACCTTGCCACCAGGGATAATCCCCGGCGTCCATCTTGCCCCTTGTTGAACGCCAGCGCGTCGTAGGCGAGCTGCCCTGCCTGCAGCTTAGACCACCCCTCCTGCCACATCGCCTCGTACAGGGGGTACAGCTCGTGCTGCGAGCGATCCATCTCGCTGCTCATCGCAATGGGATTGTCACCTCACCGCAACCGCCCCCAGCAAGAAATCGTGCACATCCTGCTCGAACCGCTTCCCCGAAGCCGGGTGCCCCATCCCCTCGTAAAGGATCAGCTTCGCATGGGGGATGCCTGCCGCCGTCTCGCGGAACAGATTCTCTGTATAGAATGGGTCCTCCACGCCGGCAATCACCAACGTCGGCGCCTGGATTTCCCCCAGCCGGTCTCTAAAGTTATGCCTGTCTTCGGCTTCTACCGTCACCACCAGGTCATTCGGGTCTTTTGGCGCAGTCAGCCCTCCCATCATAAGCGCCGCCAGCCAGACGACCGGCTTGGACAGTATTTTCTTGTACCCCGATTGGGGGAAAACACTGCCTATCAGCAGCACATACGCCTGGATCCATTTGCGCTCCTGCGCCAGGCGCGCCACCTGCATTTGCAAGGCTTTCGCCTCCTCGCTCAGTGTGTGCGCGCTCGAATGGATCACCAGCTTCCGCACCAAATCGGGGTGGTCGGCGGCAAAGTGCTGGGCGATCGATCCACCCGTCGAGACGCCGATTACATCCACCGCGCCGCCGAACTCCTCCCGGATCATCCGGGCGTAGGCATCAGCCATGTCTTTCATACTGGTACCCTGCGGCAGACCGGGCTTGCGCAGCACCACATGGATCGTGTACTCGTCCGCCAGGAACTTATACATCGATGACATCATGCCCGCCGGCGGCTTGTTCTCGAACATCAACCCCTGGAAGACGACCAACGGGCGCGGTCCGTGGCCCAGGCGGCAGTAAGGTATGCCACAGTTGAGATACCCCGCCTTTGTTTTTTCATTCGCCATGATGCACCTCGTTTGGCTGTTACCGGGCAGCCTCTCTAATTCTACACTCAATCACCATAAAAGACTACAGCGGCGAACCATCGTTCGCCGCTGCACAATTACGCAGAACTCCCCGGACATGGGGTTTCGCAAATTCTAACTCTTCATCACCGGGAACTGCACCTCCGTCACGGTGTCCTGATCCACCTGGCTCACCCCGTCCCCGGCTGGCGCCGCCTCGCGCAGATACACCTCCCGCGCCGGTCCGCAGATGCGGTAGCCGTTCTGCTCGATCCAGCGTCCCAGCGCCTGGTACGCTTCGTTGATCGTGACGAACGCCCCGTGATGGATCGTACATGCCATTGCCTCCACTCTTGGCAGCGAGTGCGCCTTCACCCGCCCCGTTTCAGGCAGGGCGCCTTGCACCGGGATGCACACCTCCACATCCCAGTCCTTCTCCTTGTACTCATCGTCGTAATACAGCGTCAGGCACGGCGCTTCCGACGTGCGTACGCGCTGCTGGGCGAGGGTTGCGCCCAGCTCCTCCCACAGCTTGCCCTGCTCGGGCGGCGTGGGCACAATATCCCGGATTGAAGCCACCTTCATTGCCTCAACCGGCTTGATAACGACCTCGTATTTGGACATGGGTTCCTCCAGTTGGATCTGCCTCAGCCGCCTCTCGACCCGCTCCAGGCGCTGCGTCTCCTCCCGCACCCGCTCCCGGATCTCCACCTGTCGCAGCTTCAGCATCCCGCGCGATCTGCTCGGGGGTCAGGTCGTCTGCCAGGAGCTGGCCGATCTCCTGCAGCGAGAATCCCATGTCCTTGAGCGCCAGGATGCGGTTCAGTCTTTGAAGTTGCGCCAGCTCGTAATAGCGGTAGCCGGTGACAGGATCGACTTCGATGGGCTTGAGCAGGTCCACCTCGTCATAGTAGCGCAGCGCCTTGACCGAGACACGGCTGAGTTTTGAGAAGTCTCCGATCCGGATCATCGTAGAAGCCTCCACATCCATTTATACAGCCTCCAGCAAGGGGAGAGTCAAGAGGCAATTCTGCTAATTTCAACCCCCTGGATCGTCCTTCAACCGCGCCACCCAGCGCGCCCCCGCCTCCTCAATAGCCACCACCCCTGCGTGGTCGTTTCATCCACGGCGAGATACTCCCGCTCCTCCGCTTCTACGTTCAGGTGAGGCGCCACCTGGCGCATGGTATCTCCCGCCCGCAGCCCGTGCGCCACCTGCATGATCGCCTCGATATCCAGCCCGTGCCGCTCCGCCCAGGCTTGCCAGTGGCGCGTGATGGATTGCGACGAATCGATCAGCACCCCGTCCAGGTCGAACAGCAACGCCGTGCATTCCAGCTGGTTATTCTCCAAGAGTTTCTCTCTTTCATCCAAACATCTCGACATACCTGTCGCCCATTATCGCGCGCTTCTCCTTGCGCGGAGGAGTATCTTGGCGGTCTGGATCGACGCAAATTTCCCGCCCCGGCGCGCCAACCCGGAGAAACGGCGCGATAATAGAGTCTATGAAACCCAAAATTGACAAGACCAAGTTTGGCGCCATCACCATCGCCGGCAAAAAATACGAAAACGATGTGATCATCCGGCTGGATGGCAGCGTCAAGAAACGCAAGAAGAAGCTCTCCAAAGCCGTTTACGGCGACTCGCACACCATCTCGCTGGACGAAGCGCGGTACGTCTACGACCCGGGCGCCAGGCGGCTCATCCTCGGCTCCGGTCAAACGGGCGTCGCCCGCCTCTCAGACGAAGCCGCCGCCTTCCTGGCGGAGCAGGGCTGCGCGGTGGATCTGCTGCCCACACCCGTGGCGATCAAATTGTGGAACGATGTCAAAGGAGATGTGATCGCGCTGATTCCACGTGACTTGCTGACAGGCTGATTACTGCTTTTCCCCCGTCCCCAGGTATAGCAGCCAGGCGAACCCCACGATCCACAGCACCCGCTGCAGGATGCCCCCGATCGCCGGCAGTGTCCCGAACAGCAGCGAGATCCCCGTGATCAGCGCCAGTGCGATCCAGTGCACGATCCGCCGCCGGGGCCGGTGAATTCCAGGTTCTCGATGGCCTCCTTCGGAGCCGGGTGGCGAGCACAAGCCCGCACAAGGGCTCTCAGCAACCTCACTGCCGCTTGCGGCTCTATCTCATCACCATCGGCATGCTATAGCGATATTTCTCCGCCCACAGATTCAGTCCATTCCCCAGGTAGTACCACACCCAGATGACATCATCAACGGGTGCGACGTGTACGGGTGAATAATTGCCGCTCCGGGTGGTATACGTAAGCAGGAGGTAGTGGTCGCCAACCTGCGGCGTGTATCCGCCGCTGAAGGTGACGTTGAGCTCGCCAGCCAGATCTGCTTGCGTGGTCACGATACGGCAGTAGTTGGTAAAAGGGGTTTCCCCGCTGATACCCAGGTTGGTGATCCCGCTGGAGCTCTGCGTAAAGGTATGGATATTGAATTCCCCAGTAGTGAGGTTCAGGGTTCCGGCATTGTTGAACTCGCCGTTCCCGTAGGTGATGTCCGGCCCGGAGGACTGTACGGTGAAGGTGGCGCCTGATTGGTTGTTGAACACCGAGGTAGCAGTCTGGAAATATAGGAAGCCAGCGCCGGTCCGGTTCCAGGTAGCGGTCCCGGCGTTGTTGAAGGTGCGACCGTTGAGCACGATGGTGCTGGTGCCGGTGAAGTTGGCCGCGCTGTTGGCGGTGGTCGATCCGCTTCCGGACATTGTCCCGGCCGACCAGTTGATCGTGCCGGCAGTCAGGTCGCCGGGGCCGGTCAAGAGCCCAAGCGCCAGGTTGAGGGTGCCGATGTTGGCGGTCGTTGCATCGGTGCTCAGGTTCAGCGTGCCGTTACTGATAAGAGTGATGGCGCCGGGAAACGTAAGTGTGCCGTCGAGATTGATCGGGGCGGAAGCCTCGATCGACCTTGGCCCGTGCCGGTGATGTCGCCTGTCAGGTTGTGCGCGTTGCCGATCAGCCGCAGGGTGGCGCCGGGATGGATATGGTAGGCCCCGCTGCTGGCGGGGGTGTCGAAGCTGTTGTTGATCACCAGCTTACCGGCCTCGACTTCGACGATGCCCGTAGCGGCGTTGACAAATCGACTGCTGATCTGGACGTCGCTGACCGGGCCGCTCTTGGTGAGCTTTCCCGCATTATGGATCTCTCCATTGCCCAACATGAAGTTTAGCGCAGAGTCCTGGATGGTGAAGCTAGCGCCCGCCTGGTTGTTGAACACACTCGCCGTCGTTTGCATATTCAGGTAATTGGTTTTATTCCAGGTGGCATTCCCGGCGTTGTTAAGGGTGCGGCTGCTGAGGAGGAGCTGGGTGGAACCGGTGAAGTTGAGGACAGCGGCGGCGGTGGTCGCACCGCCTCCGGACATCTCTCCAGCCGACCAGTTGATCGTGTTGGCGGTCAGATCGCCGGGGCCGATCAATTTTCCACCGGACAGGTCCAGGGTACCGACGTTGGCGGTGGTGGAGGCGGTGCTCAGCGTAAATATGCCGTTACCGGGGAGCTTGAGGTTGCCATCCGGAAATGTAAACGTGCCGTCAAGAGACACTCCGGTTACGATCTCGAGCGTGCCACCGCCCGTGGCGACGATATTGCCGGTCAGATTGTGGCCCACACCGCCCAGATGCAGGGTGGCGTCGACGAGGACATGATAGCCGCCGTTGCTGGTGGTAATGACGTTACCATTGAGGATCTGCAGTGTGCCGGAATCAACTTCGATGACGCCGGTGCTGGCGTTGACGAAATTTGCGCCGATCTGAATGGTTTCTTCTGGGCTGTCCTTGATAACCCGGCCTTCGTTGTTGAATATTCCAGGGCCGCTTACAACTCTTAATAAATTGGAGGACTGGATGGTGAAGGTGCCCAGGTTGTTGAATTCGGTCTCAGCCGTAGAAAGATACAGGAAACCTGTGCCGCCGGGCCAATTCAAGGTCGCATTGCCGACATTGTTGAAGGTGCGGTCCATGAGGACGAGATAGTTATAACCGGTCAGGTTTGCTTCGTTGGTGGCGGTGGTCGAGCCGCTGCCCGACATCGTCCCGCCGGTCCAGGTGACCGTTTCGGCGGTCAGGTTTCCCTCGCCGGTCAGCGTACCTGTGCCTGACAGGGTCAGGCTCGTTACGCGGGCGCTCTCGTTCAGGCTGACCGTGCCCGCGGAGATGTAAACATCATCATCCTGATCGGGCACCTCATCGCAGTCCCATTTAGCCTTTTCGCTCCAGTTACCGGTGGTGCCGTCCCAGGCGCAGCTCACGGCCTGCGCTTTGAGAGCAGGTGAGAGGATCAGGAAGGCCGTCAGAAAAGCCAGGATGGTTATGGTTCGCGTGATGGGTTTCATGGTTCAATCTCCTTAAGGTGCCGCAGTCCCTGAAATTGCGCGCAGTGGCGTGACGATCGGAGTTGGTGCCCTGCTGGGCGCGACGCGGGTGGCGTAAATGGGTGCGCGGGCCGATATCAGCTTGAGCTGGGGAGTTGTCAAGCCAGGAGAAGTATTGGAGATGTGTTCCAGTCTGGGGCGCGCCCCTATGAAGCGTCAGATGCGCCAGCAGGGACTGCAGGTACAGCGCATCGACGTCCATGTCGGGCACTTCATCAAGTATGGGGCGAAAATCCCCCGGCAGCGAAACTTTCAACGCTGAGGGCTGGTTCTACCACTACGGGTGCCAGGCTAGAACGCAGCCGCTTGGTTTCAGTATACTACAACTGGAGACAATAAGACCCCAATTTTTAACGCCAAAATCGGGTTACAGGTTTTTACAAGACTGGGTTCCAGGCTGATTTGATGAGGCTCTAGAACCCATCTACGTTTCGCCCGTCCCCAGGTATAGCAGCCAGGCGAAACCCACGATCCACAGCACCCGCTGCAGGATGCCCCCGATCGCCGGCAGTGTCCCGAAAGCCAGCGATATCCCCGTGATCAGCGCCAGTGCGATCCAGTGCACGATCCGCCGCCGCGGCGGTGTATCGGTCAGCGCGTAGAGCAGCGTCGCCAGCGTCAGCATGGCGCCCGCCGCCGTGGCGCAGATCGAGTGCAGGCGCGCCTCCTGGGGCGAGTAAGGCACGCCCTCGATAAACGGCTCGGTTGAAAAGATGCCCGAGAGCAGGATCGCCAGCCCGTATATCATAATCGGCGCTTCCCGGTACCACAGGCGTGGCTTCAGCCGCATGCGCCACGCGCCCGTCGCCAGCACCAGCGCCCCAAAGCCAATGAAGCCCAGGCGCATGATCCACGCCGCGGGATACGCCTGCGCCCCGAGCTGGCTGATGCTGTGCACCTGCCAGTTGTAAACCGCCGGCGCCGCCAGGTGCGCGGCTACCAGGCAGACGAGGATGTAGGCAATGGCGAGGTTGTAGGTTTTCATGGCACGCCCATTCTCTTCAGAGTTTGCAACGCAGGATGCCACTCGGCCGGTGTGTTGGCTAGTCCCATCTGTTAGAGAAACCCCGCTCAGCCTGTATTACCCTGGAGATAGAACCAACCTGGCAAACACAATCGCCATACCCGTCACAATTGCCGGGATGAGCGATAGGACATTACAGGCCCAGCGGGCCGGAAGATCAGCAGAAGCAGCCTCCTGGAGCGATAAGCCACGTCGATTGGAAGCCGGACGTACAGAGCCGGGAACATGATCGCAGCCCGTATCAATCGGCGCTTCCCGGTACCACAGGCGTGGCTTCAGCCGCATCGCCACGCGCCCGTCGCCAGCACGAGGCAAAGCCTATGAAGAACAGGCCTGGTCCAAGCCTGTTGAAACGCCTGCGCCCGAGCTGGCTGATGCTCTGCACATCCAGTTGTACACCCAGAACCCCAGGCTTCCCCCGATCAAAAGAAGATGTACAATGCCACACTGTAGGTTTCATGGCATGATTGCTCCACCTGCAACGCCGCGGACAGCACCCCCAGTGTGTTGAAAAAAAAAAAAAAAAAAAAAAAAAAAAAAAAAAGAGCTGTGACTTTTAACCCGAGGTCGAATGGGGCGGCTTCGCCGGTCTCGTAATCTCGCTCGGACTTCTCGAACAACGTCAGTTGCTCGAGCTCTTGCCCTGGTGTGTGAAAAATTTGCGTGGCACCAGCCCCTGATCGCTCAAGCCCCCCGCATGGTTGATCTTATCCTGGATCGTCGGTAGGCAGTAGTCTTCCAATTGCTCGTTGATCTGCAGGGTGTTGAATCGCAGCACGCTCCAATTGACTACTTCCAGGTCATTATTACGCTGGTTATCCAACGGGCTGCGCTCCTTGTTGGCGTGCCATGTATCCCCGTCAGTCTCAACATCCACATTCCCCTTATTGCAGAACAAGGCAAAGTCCAGAACGTAATAGCGTTCGTGTACCTGCAATCCCCACTGCCGTTCGGCTTTGATCCTCGGCCTGATCAGCGCCCGCCATAATTTGTCCTCCAGCGGGCTATCATCGAACAGGTCGTTGAGCTCCTCCGCCAGGGAGAATTTCTCCATCGTCGTCGGGATGAACACCGATCGCCGCGGCCGCTGGCTGGGGATGGGTTCAGCGTGCTCCTCCAGGCTTTTGAGTGTGATGCGATAGTACTCTTGGTCAGACCGGGCGCTCAGCATCTCGTTGGGGAATAATTCTTTGCGCCGTACCCGCTGGATGCTCGCCACTTCCCCGTAATAGCGCACCCGATAGGCGTCTTCTTTAAATGCCTTCGGCTGGTTAAAGCCAGCCAGCGCGGAGCCAGCGCGGCGTCGTGTGCTTCACCGGTATGCGGTACCAGCCCTGATCTTGCAAGATGGCAAAATCAGAAGTTTCTTTCAGGATGGCAACAAGTACATCTCGAGTGTCTGCCATACGACCTAGCGATCCAGCAGGTGGAAAGCGTTTTCATAACCCTGGTATCGCGGGTCGGTGCCCCTCGCCCCCCTTCTCGATGGCAAAGATTGATCGAATATTTACCGATATTCTTCCCTCCCTTATTTTGAAACGCCAGTTTCACAAGCTCCAAGGAACGAGATGACCCAATAAGTATTGACTTGTTCAGCGTAAAAGATAAAGATATAGTTCTCTCGCGGCTTCGGGATTGTCAGTGCAGCAAACAAGCCAGCATTAGCTGCTTTGATTTCCGTAGAGCGGGCTTTGATCTGGATATCCCAATAATGTAGCTCGTTTTCTTTCTCGATGCGCACCACGCAATCGATCCCCTGGTCGTCCACCAGCGGCAGGTACACGTCGAAGCCCAATTTGAGAAGCTCGGCAATTGCCCGGAACTCCTGGCGCTTGCCAAACCCCGCCCGGTCCCGGAAGCGGCGATTAGGTAGTGATGGTTTATCCGGTGAAGGCTCTGTGGTCGCCGCTATGGGAGGCGCTGGCGGTTGTTTTGGTGGAATGCCCATCCGTCCGCCTGCGGAAGGATTCGCTGCCTTGGTTGTCCCATAGTAAAGGGTTATCATGGGTTTGACCACATGCGTTACGCCGGGAAATTCAGCCAATATGGCAGCTACGAAGGTAGGATTGAATTTTGAATATGCCTCTTGAATGCGTATGCACGTATGATCTCGCCCACACAGAGAAACTCATTGCAAGCTGGCTCGATCTCCTTTCGAGAGATACGGCGCTAATATTGTTCATGTGAGGGCGAATGATGACGTATGTTTCACTAACATCCAGCACGTCAAAAGGTTTGTGGTCTGGGCGAGCATATCGAGTACGCCCTTCCAGCTTCTTGATCTCAGACGAGAAATCAGACATGGTAAACCCGCCCTTTCACTTGTTGATAATTGGCATCCAGCTCCGGCTGTAAGAGCACCAGCGCTGCCAGGCGGCGCACAATTTCGGTACATAGCGCCCTTCTTCGACGCTCAAATCGCGGCCCAACAGCGTTTTTTCACGGTAGGACAGCCACTTCTTGATCACCTGGTAACCGCCGATGGTGAACTCCCATACCGCCGCCGGTACGGATTGCCAGCACACCTGCTCGTTTAAATAAACATCATAGCCCGCGCCGGATAACGCGCCCACACCCGCCAGCGGTTTTTCCACTAAGCGTCCCCTGCCAGGCATAGTCACGCCTTCTTTCCCGGCGTGCCCCCAGCCTGCCGTAAGCGCCAGGCCGCCTTCTTCCGGGTGGATTTGTCCGCCGCCCACCTTTGTCAGCCCGCCCAGCGCCTTGAGCTCCGCCCGCAACGCGCCGCCCGTCACCCCATCTACCGGCGCCTCGGTATCCAACAGCGCTGCCACCTGCCTGCCCAGCTCTGCCGAGCTGAGCAGCAGCTCGCGGCTGTCCGGCAGCGGGATGCGAGGCCACTCCTGGCGGATGATCCGCGTTCTCATGCAGGTACGCCGGTGAGTAGCCGATTGCCAGGGCATGAAGCCAGATCGCGTCACAATCTGTTTCAGGCTCCAGTAAAAGAGATCTCAGATACTCCCTGAATTCTTCCGACAGATTGTCAGTTGTCGATGCTGAAGTCTCGAATAGTGGGAGCTGGTTTTTGGAGGAAATCTGGTTTCGCAAATGAAATGGAAAATAATAAGCGTGCCCACGCAAGTGATCGTTATCACCTAACAAACGGGTGTGATTAATCGGATAACCTTCAGGAGAAGTTACTCCAGCCGGTCGGGTAAGAAGGAATTGGGCTCCGCTCCAACATTGCGCCCAGAGTGTGGGTCGAGGATCGGTTCCAAAAAGGCCTGACGTCGCTGTAATAACACCAGCGATTATCAAAGGGTCGTAACGCGTATCGGGCAAGAAATGCTTTGGGTCATACCTTTCCGCGACGGAACTTTTAGACGCGACGTCTGCGCATCAAAGCCAGCAGCATATTCCGTTAATCCGGTGTTTAATATCCCAAGTTCTTGCCAGGAGATAACCGGGTCGTAATACATCCGCATGCGCTTTTCGAGAGCTATTCGGTCAAAATCGATCAAGGCGCCGCCGCGTTTTTCCATCAACCCATTGGATGGGGATTCGGCGCACAGATCAACCATCCTTGGCCAGCTCATGTAATCGCTATCCAGGCTGAATGGTCGGAAGGAGAAGCGGTTTTCCACTGGGGGTGGGCAATCTTGTAGTGGACATCAAAATGCACGTCATCCAGGCTGTCTAACAAATCCGATCGTTTGCTGACACCCCAATACTGCCGGAAATGCATTTCGTGCCCTTCATTACCCCTTTATTTTTGCACGAGCAGGCCAATAGCAGTGCCGACCCGTATGCCTGGGTGGTTGTACTCCGTAGAAAAGACACTCGGGTCAGGTTGCCCATCGGGCGTCAGCTTACCGGTTTCACGGCTGTCGCCGTTCAGGCAATCGAACCACATAGCGTCAAATTCATTAAGGAAACGCTCGCGCATGACGACAAACGATGGGTCGCTCAGATATGAGTAATTCGAGATAAAACATACCACGCCGCGCTCGGCGAATTCGGCTATCCTGCGTTCCGCCAACCGGAAAAAGCGCACGTACAGGTCGTCCAGGTTGAACTTCTTGATCCCCCAGCGTTCGATCAACCCTTTTTTGTAAGGCTCTTACCAGGTCGCCCTCTTCTCCCAGCGCTACCCCGCAAAGGCGTTATAAGGCGGGTTGCCCAGGATCACCAGGATGGGCGCCTGCTGTTTGACGTGAATGGCGGCGTCCCGCTCATCGGCCAGCTCGGGCAGCGGCAGCGGCGGTTGCGCTTGAGCCGGGTCCCAGCCCCTCAGGGCGTTGGTCAGGAAGATGCCCGCTCGCTCGCCCTCTTCCAGGTTGGCGCTGTGCTGTTGCAGGAACAATCCCATTTGCAGGTGTGCAATGACGAAGGGGGCCGGCAGCAGCTCGAAGCCGAAGACGCGCTCCAGGGCGATTTTCTTTCAGATCATGCCCTAGGAGAGCCGGTTCGCCTTTCTCGTCCAACGTGCGGGCGATGCGCCGCATGACCTCCAATGGGTATGCGCCTGTCCCGCAGCACGGGTCCAGCACATACACCCCCGGCGACGCCAGCCGTCGTCAGGCCCAGCTCGCTGCGCAAAACCCGGTCGACGGGTTCCACCATGTACTGTACGATCTCAGGCGGCGTGTACCACACACCCAGTTCTTTGCGCAGCTGCGGGTCATAAGCTTCCAGGAACGGCTCGTAGAAATATTGCACCGCCTGGGCGTGCTCGAAGCGGGTGAAGAAAACAGCCTCATCCACCCGGTTCAAGGCTTATCCGGCCCAATCCAGCACCTCGTAAAGCCCCAGGGGCTTGAGCTGCATGGGATTCGAAAGCTGGTGGAAGAGTGCTTGCAGGATTGGAACGTGCAGGTAGTAGGTGGAGAGCCGCCAGTCGAAGGTCGGCTGTTCGGCTGGCTTGCGCCCGTGCCACAAAACCCAGGCGGAGAATACGCCATAAAATAAGGTCTGCACCAGCGTGGAGCGGAAAAAGTGCTCGCCTTTCTCGCCGCTGAATTGAATGCCCAGCGATTGTTCCAGGGCTTTTCGCAGCCCGTCCAGAGCGGGCAATTCTATCGTTTGCTCGATGCGCAGGCGCGCTTCTCGGGCGTACGAAGCCAGCAGCCAGGCCAGGTCTTTCGGTTCAACAATGGGCGCGGCGTGGGTCAGGGCACGCTTGAAGAACTCCTATACCCTTTCGCCATGCTCGCTGCCGGTCTTAACGGCGTGTGCGGCAGCCTGCCAGAACGCTCCGGGATTGGAGGCGATGGCGCAGCGTTCGAGGATCGTCGCCCCGTTTTCTCCTGCTCCGGCGATGGCGAACTCGCGCAGGTTAACCAGCAAAACCAGGCCATATTCCTGCAGGTAACCTCTCACCTGGTGGGTACTTGCACCACTTCATCCAGAGCTGTCGTCCACCCCCTTGACCTCTACCACGCCGCGCGCCGGGCTTTTGCCCTGGCATCGGTTTAGCATCTGTCGCACGTTGGAATTGGTCGGCGGTGAACAGGCCAAAATCGGGCATGCCTGCTCCGACGTTTTTCAATTGCGAGACACAACGCACCCTGGGCTTGAGGGTCTTGCCCACCCCACTCAAAAGCTCAGCCAGCGCCGGATAGTAGGACAATTCCTGGACGCACGCCCCTGAGGCGTGGATCAAAGCGATATCGTGCAGGTAGGTTTCAAACAGGTGCATTTGCCCATCATTGATAACGTTGATGATACAAATAATACCGTATACGAAAAAAGATATGTCAAGCAATTGATGGTAATTGACGAAAGACGCTTAAACTTGCTAGTATTGTGGGGGAATTGATGGCAGATATTAGGACACCCACCTGGGAGCAGCGTTGATTGGCGACGTGTTCGTCGGATTGCGGTTAGTCCTCTTGCTCATCGTCATCGTTTTTACCGATGACGTTATTCGATATTCCGCCAAGAGTGTCCCAAAAGAAATCGGGCTTGTCATCGTCGTAACCATCGTCGTCATTTGAAGATGAACCGCCGGCGTAGGGCAGATAGGTCACCCGGACCCAGGCGGCACGCCCACCGCTGCGGATCTCACAGATGATAGAGATGGGTAGCGTAATGAATGTAAACCACCACAGTCCGACCAGGAGCTGGCGAACAAAGCCTAGCGAGCCTCCAAACAAGATTAAACCTCCCGCAATGAGCCATATAATGAAGATCCAATCGGTCTCCACATGGGCAGGTTCCTTTCATTCGTTATGCTTGGGTTATGCTTGTCTAACTTTTATCATGGTCGATCCACCATAATAAGTGTAGATCATACGGATCCGCGTCGATTAAAGTCGACTACCTTCTAAGTAAAGGTGATTTGCGTGATTGATGCACTCTAACTACCTCACCGGTTACGCATGAATACACTATACCCGATTTTCACCGGGATGCAAATCGGTAGAGCTCACCCCCTCGGCAATATCGCCCAGCCTCCAGCGTATCCCCCGCAGAACCCATATTATTTATCGCAGGCTCTTACTCAGGCTTTGACCCGTGTAAGAAATCTTCACCTTCGCCACATCTTCGGGCGTGCCTTCGGCGAGGAGTTCGGCCGCCCGCCACGCCGCCTTCGGGACCCAGGTCGATGACCCAGTCGGCGGCTTTGACCAGATCGAGGTTGTGCTCGACGACGATGACGCTGTTGCCCGCGTCCACCAATCGTTGCAGGACGAGCAGCAGGCGGGCGGTGTCGGCGGGGTGCAGCCCGGTGGTCGGTTCGTCGAGCAGGTAAAGGGTGCGACCTGTGGAGCGGCGTCCCAGTTCCTTGGCGAGTTTCACCCGTTGGGCTTCGCCGCCTGAGAGCGTGGTGGCGGGCTGGCCGAGCTGCAGGTAGCCCAAGCCCACATCCGACATCACTTTCAGGCGTGATGCCGCGGCGGGGACATCGGCGAACAAAGCCAGCGCTTCTTCGACGGTCATGTCCAGCACCTGCGAAATGTCGTAGCCGCGATACTTGACCGCCAGAGTCTCGCGTCTTGAAGCGCCGTCCATGACAGGCGGGACAGCGCACCTCGACATCGGGCAGGAAGTGCATTTTGACGGTCAGCGTGCCCGCGCCTTCGCAGCGTTCGCAGCGCCCGCCCGGCACGTTGAACGAGAAATGGCGCGCCGTCATTTTGTTTTTTTTGGCTTCGGGCGTGGCGGCAAACGCCTCGCGGATGGGCGTGAATGTGTCGGAGTAGGTGGCGGCGTTCGAGCGCGGGATGCGCCCGATGTGCGCCTGGTCGATGGTGATGACCTTGTCGATGTGCTCCCAGCCGCGTGATCGAGTCGTGCTCGCCTGGCAACTCGTTCGCGCCGTTCAGGCGTTGGCGAGCGGCAACGTCGAGGATGTCGAAGATCAGCGAAGACTTGCCCGAGCCGGAGACGCCCGTCACCGCCACCAGCAGCCCAAGCGGGATCCGCACCGTCAGGTTTTGCAGGTTGAACTGGCGCGCTCCGTGAATGGTCAGCGCTTTGTGATTCGGTTCGCGGCGGCGTTCGGGAATCGGCACGCTCATGCGTCTCGGCGATGAACGCGCCCGTCAGCGATTCTTTCGTCTTGGCGACTTCAGCGGGCGTGCCTGCGGCGACAATCTGCCCGCCGTGCTTGCCCGCGCCGGGTCCGACGTCCACCAGGTAATCGGCGGCTTTGATCAGCTCGAGGTCATGCTCCACCACCAGCACCGTGTTGCCCAGATCGCGCAGGCGGCGCAGGACGTTGATCAGGCGCTGCGTATCGCGTGGGTGCAGACCGATCGTCGGCTCGTCGAGGACGTAAAGCACGCCGGTCAGACCCGACCCGAGCAGGGCCGCCAGCCTCAGGCGTTGGGCTTCGCCCGCGGAGAGAGTCGGCGAGGAGCGTTCGAGGGTCAGGTAGCCCACTCCCACTTCGAGCAGGCGCCCGACGCGCTCGTACAGGTCATCCAAAATCGGGCGGGCGATCAGCATTTCCTCGGCGGTGAAATGCGGCGGCAGGGACTTGAGCCAGGCGTCCAGATCGTTGAGTGGCAATTGCGAAATGGTGATGATCGACTCGCCCGCCACGGTGACGGCGCGGCTTTCAGGGCGCAGGCGCGTGCCTTCGCAATCCAGGCAGGGCTGGGTGGTGAACAGATGGTCCAGTTTTTCGAGATAGGCGGCGTTGGTGGCGTGCTCGTCGTAGCGGCGCTGCAGGTTGGTGACCACGCCTTCGAAACGCCCCTGCGCGTTGGTGGCAGGCGGCTTGACGTTCGGGAAATGGCGGCGGAACTGCGGGCTCTCCGTGCCGTACAAGAAGCAGGTCGCGCTGGACGGGCGTGTAATCTTTGACGGCTTTGGACGGGTCGAACTCGAAACCAAAATACTTGCCCGCGTTCTTGCAGGATCTGGCTGTAGTGATGTGCCGTGGAACTCGATCCAGCCGTCCACGGCATGTTCGGGGATGCTCTTGCTTTCATCGACCAGGCGGCTGACGATGGGCTGGCGCACCACGCCCAGACCCGTGCAGGTGGGGCAGGCTCCGGCGGGCTTGTTGAACGAGAAGTTCGCCATGCCCATCTCCGGCACCGCCGCGCCGCAATGCGGGCAGGGATAGGTCCCGTCGGGGCTTTCGTCGGATTCGTCCTGCCAGTCTTCGGCGGACGATTCATAAGCTGGGCGGCGGCGACGTCCTTTCCGCACTTGGGGCAGGGGCGATGTCCGAGGCGGGCGTACAGAACTCGCAGATAGGTGAAGACCTCGGTGGCGGTGCCCACCGTCGAGCGGGGGCTGTGATTCGTCAGGTGCTGGTCCACGCTGATGGAGGGCGAAGGCCGGTGATGGAATCCACCGGCGGCTTGGTCAATCCGAACGTGACCATGCCGAGCGATTCCATGTACTGGCGCAGGCCTTCCTTGTGCAGGATGTCGAAGGCCAGCGTGGATTTACCCGAACCCGACAGTCCCGTGAGAACGACGAGTTTGTTCTTGGGAATTTCAAGGGTGACGTTTTTGAGGTTGTGCAGGCGGGCATTGCGAATGATGATGCTGGGGTTCATTTTTCTCCTCATAGGCGCGGTTCTCCGCGATGTTTTACGCGCCAGTTTTTCCTGACCTCTAATGCCGTACCAATATATGTTCTTCCATCAAGCCTGTCCCCGATTGTCCAGTAACCAACCTATCCCCTCGGCAATATCGCCCACGTCCCCAGCGCCAGCAGACCCAGCCCCGCCAGCCGCGCCCAGCTCAGCGGCACCGCATTCCCGCCCGCCAGGCCCAGCGTGTCCACCGTGAAAGCCACCGCCATCTGCGCCGTGATCACCGCCGCCGCCCCCGCCGCCACCCCCGTCTTGGGGAAAGCGTACGCCACCCCCGTGATGATCCCGATCCCCAGCAGCCCCGAGACGCTGATGATCACCAGCGCCGTTGGCGAAAGGCTGGTGAAGCTCGCGCCTCCCTGCCGCAGGTAAATCATCGCCAGGATCACCCCTGCGACAGCCCGCCTGCTGCATTCACCAGCAGCCCCGTCAGCGTCGCCCCCGCCAGCTTGCCCGCCGCCGTGTTCAGCGAAGATTGCACCCCGATCGCCGCCCCGCTCAGAATTGCCACCAGCAACGCTGTCAACATCGATCTCTGCATCTCGTGCTCCTCATCCTGCTTCGTTTCCTACGATTATATACCCGCCGGGTGACTGCCAATCCGGGTTATAATCTCAAAATCGGATCGAAGCAGTGCATTTAACGCGCTGCAGACCCAGTTCCACCCCTAAAACCTATCACCACCCACTACCAACTGATTCCCGACTGTACTTGAGGACGCCAACTGCGAACTGCCAACTACCAACTGTAAACTGCCCCCCCATGCCCATCCCCCACCTCTCCCTGCTCACCCCCGCCCAGTGCGCCGAGGTCCACCAGGCTTCCCTGCACATCCTGGAGACCGCCGGCGTGCGCGTCGAACTCGCCGCGCGCCCGGGATGTCTTCTACCGCTCGGGCGGCTGCCGCCTGGCGGATGACCGCGTCTACATCCCCCCCGCCGTGGTCGCCTCCGCCCTCAGCACCGCCCCCTCCACCGTAGAGCTCTTCAACCGCCTCGGCGAGCCCGCCTTCACCCTCGGCGCGGCGGGAGGCACGCGCTTCGGCGTCGGCGTCACCAACCTCTACTACCAGGACCCGCTCACGGAAGCCGTGACGCCCTTCACCCGCCCCCTGCTGGCGCGCTGCGTGCGCCTGGGCGAAGCCCTGCCCGCCTTCGACGTGGTCTCCACCATCGGCATCCTGCACGACCAGCCGCCCCACCTCGCCGACCTGTACGCCGTGCTGGAGATGCTCGCCAACACGCGCAAGACGCTCGTCGTACTCATCTCGAACGAGGCGCTCTTCCCCGCCGTCCTCGACCTGCTGGAAAGCCTGCACGGCGATCTCGTTGCCCAGCCCTGCATCATCCCCTACCTCAACCCGGTCACCCCGCTGATCATCAACGAGGGCACCTCAGATAAGCTGCTCGCCTGCGCCGGGCGCGGCTTGCCCTTCATCTACTCCAACTACGGCATGGCGGGCATGTCTACCCCTATCACCCCCGCCGGGACGCTCGCCCTGCTCAACGCTGAGCTGCTCGCCGGGCTCGTCCTTGCCCAGCTTGCCAACCCCGGGACGCCCGTCATCCTGGGCAGCCTGCCGGCTTTCTTCGACATGCAGACCATGGTCGACTTCTACGACCCGCGCACCTATTTGATTAACCTCTCCTGCGCCGAGATGATGGCGTACTATCACCTGCCCCACGCCGGCACCTCCGGCAGCGGCATGGGCTGGGGCGCCGACCTGCTCGAAACCGGCGCCCTGTGGATGGACCTGCTCACCGGCAGCCTGGGCAAAGCCGGGTTAGCCCCCTTCGTCGGCGGCGCCCTCGGCTCCAAGGCGTTCTCCCCCGCCACAGCCGTCTACGCCGACGAGCTCATCGCCATGCTGCGCGATTTCGAGGCCGGTTATGCGCTCGACGCCGCCTCCCTCGCCCTGGACCAGATCATCGCCGGCGTGGCAGACGGGCACTTCCTCTCGCAGCCGGAGACGCTCAAGTATTTTGCCAGAACCCGCAAAGGTGATATTCGCCAGGCGCAGGAGCAGGGGCGCGCTTACTACCCCAGCCGCATCTTCCCCCGCTGGGGGTTGGAAGCCTGGCAGGAGAACGGCAGCCCGCTCGCCCAGGATTTCCTCAAGCAACGCACGGTCAAGCTGCTGGCGGAGAGCCCGCCCCCCGACGACCACGCCGACCTGCTCGCCCGCGGCGAAGCCTTCATCGCCCGCCTATCCCCCTGAAGCAAATGCAAAGACCCCTGTTTTCTGGCAGAAAACGGGGGTCTGGATGCTACCTGACACTTGATACGTGACACCTGACACGCGTCACTTGCTTCACCCTTCGTGATGCGCTGCCTCGTCCTCGCCGTGCTCCACATGCGGCGGCGTTACCAGGTGCGCCTGCCAGGCGATCGCCAGCCCCACCACCAGGATCGACACAAACACGATCAGCAGCCACGCCCACCACATCAGGTCCATCACAGGCGTCTCCGGCGCTGCCTCAGACAGCAAAACAGATGCCTTGCTCACAAGCGCTATCATCTCATTGTTTCCTTTCCATCGAATTCGCCACCACCTCCGCCACGTCCAGCACCTCGATCGCTGCGTTGGCGTCTTTCTTGGCGTCGTTGAGCATCACCATGCAGAACGGGCAGCCCACCGCCAGGGTCTCGGCGCCGGTCGCCAGCGCCTCCTGGAAGCGGCTGGTGTTCACCCGCCCGTCGCCTTCCTCTTCTTCCTTCCACATCTGCGCCCCGCCCGCCCCACAGCAGAAGGACTTGCGCCCGTGGCGCGGCATCTCCACCAGCGCGCTGCCCGCCTGCGTCAGCGCCTGGCGCGGCGCCGATAGCACGCCGTTCTGCCGCCCCAGGTAGCACGGATCGTGGAAGGTGACCTTGCCGTTGTCCTCGCCCTTGAGCGCCAGCTTGCCTGCCGCCACAAGCTCGTTGATCAATTGCGTGTGGTGCACCACTGAATAGTTCCCGCCGAATGCCGGGTACTCGTTTTGCAGGGTGTGCAGGCAGTGCGGGCAGGTGGTGACGATGCGCTTCGGCTTGACCTCGTTGAGCATCTCCACGTTTGCCAGCGCCATCTCGTTGAACAGGAACTCGTTGCCCGCCCGCCGCGCCGAATCGCCCGTGCATTGCTCCATCTCGCCCAGCACGGCGTAGCTCACCCCGGCAGTGTTGAGGATCTCGGCGAAGGCGCGCGCCGTCTTCTGGGCGCGGGCGTCGGTCGCCGGAGCGCAGCCCACCCACCACAGCACCTCCGGCTCAGGGTTCTCCTCGATCGTCGGCACGCCTAACAAATCCGCCCACTTCATGCGCTCGGCGGGCGGCACGTTCCACGGGTTCATCGTGCGCTCCATGCCGCGGAATGCCGTCTGGAGCTGGTCGGGGAAGTCGTTCTCCATCAGCACCAGGGCGCGGCGGATGTCCAGGATATCGCGCATCGGCTCGTTGCCCACCGGGCAGATATCAACGCACGCCCCGCACGCCGTACACGCCCACACCGCCTCGGGGCTGATGGCAAACTCCAGCAGCGGCTTCTCGCTTGCCTCGCCGCTGGCGATGCGCCCGCCCTGCGAGTTCAGGTAGTAGCGCTTGTTGATCTCCAGCGCCGCCGGCGAGAGCACCTTGCCGGTGTTGTACGCCGGGCAAACTTCCTGGCAACGGTAGCACATGATGCAGGCGTAGGCATCCATGATCTGCTCCCAGCCCAGATCCTCCAGGCGCGTGGCGCCGAACTGCTCGATGCTCTCGTCGTCGAAGTTCAACCGGCTCAGCTCGCCGATTGACTTGCGCTCCGGCTTGAACAGGAAGTTGATCGGGGCAAACATCAGGTGCAGGTGCTTGGAATAGAGGAAGTAGGGGATGAAGAGCAGGATGGTGCCCAGCGCCAGCCAGAAGGTCAGGTGCTCGAGCACGGTCAGAGCTGTGGGGGACAGCCCCGCAAACGCGCCAGAAACCGCTGAAGCGAACGGCTGCCAGGGATCGCCGCCGTGCAGCGCCAGCTTGAAGGATGCCCCCGTGAAGCGCGCCCCCACGTGCAGCAGGATAAAGCCGGATACGATGGCAGAGTCACGGCGGATGCCGCCTCTCGCCTCCGGCTGCAGGAGCACATCCTGGCGCGTGGTCAGCGTCGGCGGCTTGAGCAAGAAGCGCCGGATGATCAGGGCGATCATGCCCACCAGCACGCCCACGCTCAGCAGGTCGCCGGTAAAGCGGTACAGGTTCCCCAGCAGACTCTCGCCCAGGAATGTGTAGTTGGCGATGAAGCCTTCGAGCATATCCCCCAGGTTGACCAGCAGGTAGAAAATGAAACCCCAGGCGACGAAGCCGTGGAACAGGCTGGGCCAGAAGCGCAGGCGGAAAACAGGCTGCAGGGTGATGGTCTTCGCCAGCACGCTGCCGATGCGCTTCTTCGGGATATCCCAATCGATCTTGCCCTGCCCGCGCCGGATGGTGCCAACGATACGGCTGGCAGCGCGGGTTGCCGCGTACAGCGAGGCTAAGACGGCAAGGACGAAGAGGATCTTTTCCGGTAACGTGAGCATGAAGCCTCCCAGGCGTTATAGATCGGCCTCGCCACGCGGGCACGGTGGCGTGCTGTCAGTTTACCATATCCAGTTGAGGCGGAAAAGAGGTCCTGTCAGGGTTGCCGGGCTGTATCCAGCAACTCCAGCGCAGCCTGCACTGCCGGATCCGTCTCCAGAGTTACCTCGTCCCAGTTGCTGGCGACCGTGATATCCGGTATGATCCCGCTGGCTTCCCAGTCCTGCTCGGGATGGTTGCGCGGCTGGAAGTTCTCGTTGGCGATCCAGGCGCGCGAGCCGTCTTCGAAGTCGTAGCCGCGCAGCAGCTCGACATTCCCACCGGTCAGCTCGCCGATGATGGTAGCCCGCCCCATATCGCGCAGCACCCCGGAGTAGATCTCCCCGAAGCTGACGGTATTGGGTCCCACCAACGCCACCAACGGCAGCCGGGACGAGCCGTTGATGTCCATGCCCATCACCGTCAAGGCGCGCCGGTCGTTGTGGCGGTTGATGAAATGCCCCACAGCGCCCTTGGTGAAATAGGAAAGCGCCCCGCGCGCCACCACGTCCGCGCCGCCGCCGTTCTGGCGATTATCCAGGATCAAGCCGTCCAGCGGCGCTGATTCTGTCATGGCGCGCAGCGCCTCGCCGAGCTGGTCGTCCACCGTGTCGTCGGCGAAGGTCGCCAGCAGCACGTAACCGATGCGCTTGCCCTGGGGAGAGGTCAGCACCTGGTAAGGCACCGGCACGGCGCCCGTCACCCGCCGGCGGATGAGCGACACCTCGCGCTGCGCTTCGCCCGGGGAGACCACCGTCAGGACGACCGGCGAGCCTTCGGGACCGCGCAGGTACTCGCGGTGGAAGCCGGTCTCGTCCATGATCGGATTGCCGTCTACTGCCAGGATGCTATCGTGGGGCGCCAGCCCCGCAATATCCGCCGGGCTGCCGGGGAAGACCGCCAGGATCGTGATCCGCTCGCGCTCCGGGACGAGATTGGTCAGCACGCCGATGCCCACGTAATCGTTCTCGCCGGCAAACTCGGCATCTTCCTCGCGCACCTGTTCCGGGCTGAGATAGGCAGAATGGTCGTCGCCCAGGCGGGAGATCATCTCGTCCATGGAGAGGTAAAAATCGGCGTCGGTCATGCCGGCGTTCACCCGCCTGGCATATTCAGCGTGCACAGCGTCCCAGTCCAGCCCGTTGAAATCCGGGTAGAGATATTCCTCGTCCACCGTCTGCCACAGGTCCTCGAAGACGCTCAACTGCAGGGCGGATGGCGTGACCACCACCGTCGGCGTGGATGTCGCCGGAGGCGTGGGAGATGGGGGAATGAGGGTGGGGGCTGCTGTCGCGGTCAGCGTAGCCGTCGGCGACGGCTCGAGCGTGGCAGTGGCGGTGGCTTGCGGCAGCAGGTTGGCTGCCGAGTTCAGCGCCTCCGTGCGGGTCGGGTTGAAGGCAAGCGAAGCCGCCTGGCAAGCCAGGGTCAGGGAGATGATCAGCAGGGCTGCCAGCAGCCCGTTGCGCTTCAATGGAGACATGCTCGTCAGGCGCCGCCCTGGGTATAGGTGTTGGGATCAACCGGCGTCTTGCCGGAGGGATCCCAGACGTAAACGTAATCGCCTTCTTGCGCCCAGTTGTAAATCCAGTGCGAATCGCCCACCGTCAGGTTGACGCAGCCATGCGACTGCGGGAAACCCAGGTTAGCGCGCCAGTAGGCGCCGTGCAGGGCGCGCGCATCATCGAAATACATCGTCCAGGGCACGTCCTCCAGGTAGTAAGCGTCAGAGCGGTCGGCTTCGAACGAGCCGCTCATCGGACCAGTATCCAGTTTTTTGTAGATCTGGAATAAGCCCGGACGCGTCCAGAAGGGCTCCAGTCCACTGGCAATCAACGTGGCAAACACCAGCTCGCCTTGGTCGTAGACCGCCAGGGTCTGCTCGTACAGGTTCACTTCGATCCAGCGATTGCCGGGCACGCCCTGGGGAGGCGTGGTGGTCGGGAGCACCCTGGCGACTACCCGGTCGGGCAGCCACTCGTCCGGACCCACCATGTACCACTCATCCTCTCCCACCTTTTGCATCGCATACACCTGCACCAGGTCCTGGTTATTGAGGATATGACCGGTGTAATCCTGGGTCTGGTAGCCCGGCGTGCGCTTGGTCTCCACGGGTCCAGGGCTCAGGTAGGAAAGCACCCAACCGAAAGCGTTCTTCGGCGTGCGGCTGAGCTGCACCCCCTGGAAGAGCGGCACACTACCCAGGCGGACGATATCATTAGCGGTCATCCATTGCCCGGGCTCCACCTGGTAAAAGCGCTTGCCATCCACATATTGCTCATCGATATAGGAGATATAGGCGAAGCTCGAGTCGATTGTGCGGATCGCCTGGCCTTTCTTGCCCTTCACGGCATCTTCCAGCGAGCCGTAGACCGGGGCGTTGCGCTTGTTGACCATGCCGTAGCCGGTATTCACATAAGTCAGAGCGGGGTCGGGCTTTGAGACCGGCAGGGGCGTCACGGGGAAGGTAAAGCCCTGCTCAGCCATGCTGGTCAGGTAGGCGGAAGGTCCAGCCGACATGCAATTGCCCGGAGCGCTCATATAGATACCCGGCAGGCACAGCACGCCATCATCGACAGGCTTTGGACTCTCGCTTTCCGCCGAAGCATCCGAGAGAGGGATGAGGAGAAAAATAACCAGGAATGGGATTACCGCTAACAACCGTTTCATGAAGGCTCCTATGCACCAGCGACCTAGGCGATTACCAGCGCGCCCAAGATGGAGATAAATAACGTCAGGCTGATGTAACTGTTGATATTGAAGAACGCCAGGTTGATATGGCTCAGGTCATCTGGGCGCACCAGGCGGTGCTCCCAGGTCAGCAAGCCAGCCGTCACCAGCATGCCAATCCAATAAGGCCAGCCCAGTTGCATGAGCACGCCCAGGCTGACCAGGAGGGCGACGGTGGCGATATGGCAAACCACCGACAGGCGCAAAGCAAAAGGGATGCCAAAGCGCGCCGGGATCGAATGCAGGCGGTCCTGCCGGTCGTACTGCACATCCTGGCAGGAGTAGATCAGATCGAAGCCGCCGATCCACAGCGTCACTACCCCCAGCAGGATCCAGGCTGGCAGGTCTTCGAGCGTGAACAGCGAGCCGCGGATAGCCGCCCAGGCGCCTACCGGCGCTAACCCGTCTGTGAAGCCCAAAATAAAATGAGACATCCAGGTGAAGCGCTTGGTGTAGGAGTAGACAAAAAGGAAGAAATACGCCCCAGGCAGCAGCATGAAGGGCAGCGGACCGAGCATCCAGGCTGCCACGGCGAGCAGGATCGCTGCCAGGAGGGTGCCCGTCCAGGCTGTGCGCAAAGAAATGCTGCCGGTGACCAGCGGGCGATTATACGTGCGCGGGTTGTGGGCATCGATGCCGCGGTCGACGATGCGGTTGAAGCCCATCGCCACCGTGCGCGCCGCAGCCATCGCCACCGTGATCCAGAAGAACTGGTACAGGGTGGGCAAGCCGCCAGCCGCCAGGAGCATTCCCAGGTAGGCGAAGGGCAGGGCGAAGATCGTATGCTCGAACTTGATCAGCTCGAGGAAATCACGGATCGATTTCATCGGGATGGATTATACCAAGCGTAGATTAGCACCCGGTTAGACGGCGTACTGCCACTTGCACAGGCGTTTTTCCAGCCAGTCCACGCCAAAGTAGAGACCCAGCCCCAGGATGCTCATCGCTACGATGCCGGCGTACATCGCCGGGTAATTGAACAACGTGCTGCCGTTGAGGTAGATGTAATATCCCAGCCCGCGCTGTGTGGCGTACAGCTCAGCCACGTACAAAACCGCCACCGCCGTACCCACCGACAGGCGCAGGGCAGTCAGGACGGCTGGCAGGCTGGCAGGCAAGTAGACGAAGCGGAAGAGCGCCCGGCGACCCGCCCCCAGGCTGCGCACGCTCTGGATCAGCTCCGGGCGCAACGCTGCCGCCTGGTCGCGCACCAGCACCAGGATCTGGAAGAAGAGGATCAGGAAGATGATGAAGATCTTAGGCAGGTCCCCCAGCCCGAGAAAGAGCAAAACCACCGGGACGAAGACGACCTTCGGGATGGGATAGACCAGGTAGATAACCGGCGAGAAGAGGTTGTTCAGTCGCTTGGATTGCCCCAGGATCAGCCCGGCAGGGGCTGCCAGGGCAATAGCAAGGATGGTGCTGGCGAGCACGCGCCACAGGCTGACGGCAAAGTGACCGAGCAGACCGCCGCTCCCCAGCTCTGTGATGAAAACCCGCCCCACCTGCAGCGGCGATGGCAGGATCGGGCGATGGACGAGCCAGGCTGCCAGCTGCCAGACGACGATCAGGAAGATGAACGCCAATAGCAGATCACGCCGTTTCATCCTACAATCCTTCCAGCAAGGGGTGCTCACCGATCCTGGCGCGCAGGTCGCCGATCAGTTTCATGTACTCTCGCGAATTCCGGTATGCGGGCTGTCCAGCCTGGGGGTTGAGGATCACCTCTGCCTGTGTGTTGGGCGGGTGACCGAGCAGCAGGATCTTGCCGCCCAGGAAGGCGGCCTCTTCGATCGCATGGGTGACGATCAGCAGCGTCAGATTCTGCTCCGCCTTGAGCTCCAGGGTCAGGCTTTGCAGCCCTTCGCGCGTGGGAGCGTCCAGCGAGGAGAAGGGTTCATCCATCAGCAGCAGGTCCGGCTCCAGAGCCAGCGTGCGGGCGATGGCGGTCCTCTGGCGCTGCCCGCCGGAGATCTGCGCCGGGTATTTATCTGCCAGGTGAGTCAAACCCAGGCGACCCAGCCACATCTCCACCCGGGTATGTGGGCTGTAATCCAAAGGCGCATGCGTGCCGTCCGGACCGTAGAAATTCCTGACCCGCAACCCCAGCTCCACATTCTGGCGCACGGTAGCCCAGGGCAGCAACCCGTAATCCTGCAAGATCAGCCCGGTGGTGGGGCGCGGGCGTGTTAGCGGCTGCCCGTCGACCCGCACGCGACCCGAAGTGGGAAAGCGCAACCCGGCCAGCAGGTAGAGCAGGGTGGTCTTGCCGCAGCCCGAGGGACCCAATACAGCCCAGGCGTCCCCCCGCTCCGCCTGCCAGCTATAATCCTGAAAGACCGGCGCCCCCTGGTTGTAGGCATAACCAACCGCCTCCAGGCAGATCATACCCGAGGACGAGGGGCGATCCGAGTCTGCTATGCTGCTCATCCCTCAGCGATCATGGAAGTAAGCCGGAGTTGACCGATTCCTGGTAAGAAACATCGTTCTTCACCAGTCCTTTGGCTTTAGCCCAGGCGAGCACGTCATCCCATTGCGCCTGCGTCGGCACGCTGGCAGCCGGGTAGACAGGCAGCTTGTACTTGCCCACCAGGGGCGCCGGCACCAGCTTCTGCTCGGTCAGCAGGTTATCCCATTTCGTCGGATCAGCGTTGATCACCTGTGTGGCGGCTTCGATCGCTGCCAGGAAACCGCGCACCGCTGCCGGATTCTCCTCGATCAGTTTTTTGCGGAAGGAATAAACGCTGTACCCGTACTCCGGGTGCTGGGTATCGTCAACCATCAAGACCGCGCCCGCCTGCCGCGCCAGCGAGGAGAGCGGATCGGGCAGTGTGGCGGCTTTCAGCTCGCCGGATTCGAGCAGGGTCATCCGGTCGGCGATCTTCGGCACAGCGATCGTTTTGATCTCCTCAGGCTTGAGACCCTCTTCTTCGAGCAGGCGCTCCGTGATGTACTCGATCACCGTCCCCTGGGAGATGCCGATCTCGACGCCTTTCAAGTCCTGGACAGAGGTAAAGCCGCTCTTGGGCGACGCCAGAACCTGGTATTGCGGAAAATCGCTGGTTGCCGTGCGCGCCATGCGCACGATCTGGATTTGCGGCTGGTCCTGGTTATAGAACAAGGTGGAGACGCTGTCGTTGATCATGCCATCCACCTGCCCGGAGGCAAAGATCTGGTCGCGCTCGGCGGCTGAGGCGGCCGGGATGAACTCGACCTGGATGCCGTTCTTCTCGAACAGGCCCTCTTGCTGCGCCACATACATCGGCAGCGCATCCAGGATGGGCAGGACGGCGATCTTGACCGTCGTGCCGGCGACCGCCGCTTGCGTGACCTGCGCTACCGGCGCGGCGGTGGGTTGAGCGCAAGCGCTCGCGGCAAGCGCGCCAAGCACGAGGGTGAGTACCACCAATAATACGAGACGATTGACTTTCATGAACTTTATCTGCTCCTTTGGCATACGATCACCGGCTGATTTCGTACTCAGCCGTATTTATAAACCTAACAGTGGCCAGATTTCATCCACCCGCTGCCTGATCTCCGGGTCCATGCGCACAACCTCGGGCCAGGTGCGGGTATAGCCTTCATCCGCCAGCTTTGCCGTGGCATCGATCCCGATCTTACCCCCGAAAGAGTGCTGGTAAGAGGCGTGGTCGAGGTGATCCACCGGTCCTTTGGTGATCACCGCGTCGTTCGCCCAGTCCACGTTGCCCAGCGCCTGCCAGGCAACCTGGGAGAGGTCATGTACATCCACCCAGTCATCCACGACGACGATCGCCTTGGACAGCGAGAGCAAAGCCAGCCCCCACAAGCCAAAAATCACCTTGCGCGCGTGACCCGGAAAGCGTTTCTTAATCGAGACAACCACCAGGTTGTGGAACACGCCCTCGGCAGGCATGATGGATATCGCTGATCTCCGGCAAGAATATCCGGATCAGGGGCAGGAATAGGCGCTCGGTCGCTTTACCCATCCAGACATCTTCCATCGGCGGTATGCCGACGATGGTGGTGGGGTAGATCGGCTTCTGGCGATGCGTGATGGCAGTGACGTGAAAGACGGGGAATGGCTCAACCGGCGTATAGTAGCCGGTATGGTCGCCAAAGGGTCCTTCGGGGAGGTGTTCGTTCGGGTCTACGTAGCCCTCAATGACGATTTCTGCGTTAGCCGGCACGGATAAGGGTTGGGTGACGCAATCCACGAACTCAATCGGGGCGCCGCGCAAGTAGCCCGCCAGCAGGTATTCATCGATATTGGGCGGCAGAGGCGCCGAGGCGCACCACATGCTGGCAGGGTCGCCGCCCAGCACGATCGCCGCCGGGATCAGCGCCTTCTTGACTGCCCGCGCCACGCGCTCGTGCTCCGCCCCGCCTTTGTGGCGCTGCCAGTGCACCAGGAGCCGCTCGTGGTCCACCACCTGCAAGCGGTACATGCCGACATTACGCACCTGGCTCTGCGGGTCGCGTGTGATCACCTGGGGCAAGGTGATGAACCGCCCGCTATCCTGAGGCCAGCACTGCAGAATAGGGAGGAATTCCAGCGAAGGCTTATCGCGCAGGATCACCTCTTGAACCGGCGCCTGGCGTACTTTCTTGGGCTTCAAGCCAATAGAACGCAGCACCTTGAGCAGGTCTTTTCCCCGCCCCATCACCTCGCCCATCCCTTGCGGCAGGCGCAGTTCGATCACCCTGGCAAGGTCCTGGTTCAGCTGCTCCAGGGTCTCCACCCCCAATGCCCATGCCATGCGCTCGGCTGATCCAAAGGCGTTGATCAGCACCGGCATATCATAACCTGGCAAGTTCTCGAAAAGCAAAGCCAGGTTCTTCTCCCGGGGTCCTTTGCAAACCCGGTCAGTGATCTCTGTAATCTCGAGCTTTGGCGAGACGGGGGTGTTGATATGCGCCAGCTGGATGCGGTTCTCCAGCAGGCTTACGTAATCGCGTAACTCACGGAAGGGCATTTTTCCACCAGTTTACAAACTTGTTTATTATAGCATGTTTAGCTTGACACATTTTTTGCCGTATGCTACATTTACGATGTCCTAATCCAGGACTAATATACTCTTTTTTAATGAAGGAACACCGGGTATTAGCAGGATAGGGTTCCTCAGGAGCATCTCTCTTTGACCAAGTCACGCTCGCAACTCATGGTGGAACGCCTGCGCGACCTGCAGGCGTCCTCACCCGACATAGAAGCCTCCGCGGTGGTCAGTGTGGACGGTCTGAGCATCGCTTCGGCGCTGCCGCAAGGGGTGGAAGAAGACCGCGTGTCCGCCATGTCTGCCGCCATGCTCTCCCTCGGGGAGCGGATCGCCTCTGAGCTGGGGCGCGGGCAATTGAACCAGGTCTACATCAAGGGCGAAAGCGGCTACGTCATCCTCATGTCGGTCGGTGAAGAAGCTGTGCTGACCGCCCTGGCGCGTGAGCAATCCAAACTGGGCTTGATCTTCCTGGATATGCGCCGCGCCGCCGAAGACCTGGCAAAGCTGATCTGACCGGTGACCTTATGGAACAGATCCCCCAAAGTGGTTATCACTACGCCAATAAAATCGTCCGCCTCAGCCTGAAAGCCCTCGAAGAGGTGATGGGCAAGAACGGGCTGAACGCCATCCTGAACCTGGCTCACCTGCCCCAATTGATCGACAACCCTCCACCCGACAACCTGGAGCGAGAGTTCGACTTTGCCGACTTTTGCTCGATCAACTGGGCGCTGGAGGAGATGTACGGGCCGCGTGGCGGTCGCGGGCTGGCATTACGCGCTGGCAGGGCTGCTTTTGCAGATGCATTGCGCAACTTTGGCGCCCTGGCTGGCGTGGGTGACCTGGCATTCAAGGTGTTACCCCTGCAAACCAAGCTGCGCATCGGCATCCCAGCCATGGCAAGGATCTTCAGCCAGATCAGCGACCAGTACTCCACCGCAAAGGAGGAAGGCGATCACTTCGTCTATACCATCCACCGCTGCCCGGTGTGCTGGGGTAGGCATGACGCAGACAAACCGGTCTGTTTCATTGCTAACGGTCTGCTGCAGGGCGGCTTGAAATGGGTATCGGGCGGTATGGAATTCCAGGTGCACGAATCTAAATGTTGCGCAAAGGGCGATGACGTGTGCGACTTCATCATACCGAAAACCCCCATGAGCTAGGCTTTCACCTTTCATGAAAAACGCAGCCAACCTGCTGATCGTCGAAGACGATCCCGACGTAGCCGAAATGCTGGCGACCTTCTTCCATAGCAAAGGCTACGATGTAGTCACAGCCGGATGCGGCGAAGACGGGGTAGCTGCCTGCCGCGCTCGCCAGACCGACCTGGTGATCCTGGATATCCGCCTGCCGGATATCGATGGCTACGAAGTTGCCCGGCGGCTGCGCAGCAACCGGCGCATGGACGAAATCCCCATCATCTTCCTGACCGATAAGCGCGAGCGCGCCGACCGGCTGCACGGGCTGGAGCTGGGCGCAGACGATTACATCACCAAGCCCTTCGACTTTCAGGAGCTACTCCTGCGCGTGCACAACGCCCTCCAACGGGCAACGCAGCGCCCCTTGGTAAACCGGGTGACCAGCCTGCCCGAAGGGCGCATGGTCGCCGAGCGCCTTGAGAAATGCCTGGATAGCCAGGGCTGGGCAATCCTGAGCGTAGCGGTCGAGAACCTGGATGCCTTCCGGGAAACCTATGGATTCATCGCCGGCGATGACGCCTTGCGCGCCATCGGGTTGATCGTCAACGGCGCAGCCAGCGCGGGGGATTTCACCGGACATCTCAGCGACACCCGCCTGGTGGTCATCACAGCCGCAGAAAGCCTGCCAGATCTCATGCAACGCACGCAGGCGCAGCTTGAAGAGAAGATCGACTACTTTTACCCGCTGAACGATATTCTTGACCCCCAGGTGAGAAAGCGCAAGCTCGCCGTCAGGCTGACCAGCCTGGCTGCCGCGCAAGGTCCATTCAAGGATCTGGATCACCTCAAGGAAGAATTAATCTAAGGAAGACCAGTGCGCTGTGCGATTAACCGTCGTTATCCCCACTTATAACGAAGCGGAGAACCTGCCCAAGCTGTTCTCCGCTTTATTCGCCCTGCCTCTCCCCGACCTGCACGTCATCATCGTTGATGATAACAGCCCGGATGGCACCGGCGATATGGCGGAAGAGCTGGCATCCAGCTCCGCGGGGCGGCTTTCAGTTCTGCACCGCCCGGGCAAGCTCGGGCTGGGAACGGCATACATCACCGGATTCACGGCAGCCATCCAGGCAGGCGCCGAAGCCGTGGCGCAGATGGACGCCGATTTTTCTCACCCGCCCGAGCTGCTGATCAAGCTGGCGGAAGCCCTGGAGAACTGTGACGTAGCGATGGGCTCGCGTTACATCCCGGGCGGGGCGGTAGATGAGCGCTGGCCCTTTTGGAGGAAGTCGCTCTCCAGCTTTGGGAACCTGTATGCACGCGCCATCCTCCGGCTGCCTGTAAAGGACGCCACAGGCGGTTACCGCATGTGGCGGCGCGAAACCCTGGTGGGAATGCCGCTGAACCAGGTCCGTTCTAACGGTTATGCTTTTCAAGTTGAAATGGCCTTCATCGCCTGCCGATTGGGGTATACTTTTCAGGAAATCCCATTTTATTTCGCGGACCGGCGCTGGGGTCATTCCAAGATGTCTTTCACAATCCAGAGAGAGGCCGCCATTCGGGTATGGCAGATGCTCTACGAGTATCGCCGCCTGAAGAGGCCGATCTCTTCATGACGTCCCAACCTCTCACAGATGAGCTGCGTACAAATTTCCGCAATTTGTACGCAGATGTATTATGGTATGGCGTGCTCTCGGGCAGCGCTTTGGCATTCCTGTCTATCTATGCTGCCAGGCTGGGGGCAACCACTTTCCAGATCAGCCTGCTGACCGCCGGACCTGCCGTGGCTAACCTGCTGATCTCCATGCCCGCCGGACAGTGGATGCGCAATAAGCCCCTGGTAGGGGTGGCTTTCTGGTCTTCCATCGGGCAGCGCATCGGATTCGCCATCTTCGCCCTGCTGCCCTTCCTATTTGCGGCTCCCGGTCAGATATGGATGCTGGCTTTGATCTCCATGATCATGGCAGTGCCCGGCACGGTGCTGGCGATCTCCTTCAATGCCGTGCTGGCAGATGTCATCCCGCCGGATTGGCGGGCACGGGTGGTGGGGCGGCGTAACGCTATCCTGGCAGTATCGACCATCGCTACCAGCCTGGTCTGCGGGCAGTTGCTGGATCGCATCCCACCCTACTATAACTACCAGATCATCTTCGCCCTGGGAGCTGCCGGCGGGGTGCTGAGCAGCCTGTATGTTTCCCGCCTGCGCATCCCATCCCAGGAACCGGTACGGGTATGGAGCCTGATCAATGATTACGCCAGACCGGGGCTACAGCGCTTTTCCAATAGCCTGCGCACATCCGCCGGGCTGCGCTTCCTGACACGCTCACGGGGCAAATCGCTCCTGCGTGTGGACCTGCTGCGCAGCCCTTTTGGCGCCTTCTTGCTGGCGTGCTGTATCTTTTATACCTTCCAATACACCTCCATCCCGATCTATCCCCTGTTCTTTGTGAACGTGCTGGCTCTAGGCGATGGGCAGATCGGCATCGGCAACTCCCTGTTCTACCTGGCGATGATGGCGACCTCGATCAGCCTGGGCGCTATCAGCGCGCGGCTGAGCCACCGCGGCGTGCTGATCCTGGGAGCGCTGCTCTTCGGCATGTATCCGCTGATCAACGCCCTGGCGTACAATGCCATTCTCTTTTACGTCGCTTCCACTGTGGGTGGGGTTGCCTGGGCGCTGTGGTCGGGAGGGCTGCTCAACCGCCTGTTCGAGCGCTCGCCACAGGACGACCGCCCGGCAGCCATGGCGCTGCACAACCTGGTGCTGAACCTGGGCATCCTGATCGGCTCGCTGTTCGGACCCACCCTGGCGGCGCAGTTCGGAGACCTGCGCGAAGTGCTCTTCATCAGCGCCGGATTGCGGTTTATCGCTGGATTCTTCTTCATCTTTTGGGGCTAAGAGCTTGCACCCCCATCTTTTTGAACCCAGGAGGGTGGTGAGGGTTAATTCCCCTGGTCTATGCCAAGCGCACTCAGTACCAGCCAGCGCCATTCATCCAGGCTGAGCGACTCGGCGCGGCGCTGGGGGTGGATGCCGGCGCGCTGCAAAGTTTCAGCCGCTAAGGCGGGGCTCCAACCCATGCCGCCCGCCAGCGAGTTGCGCAAGGTCTTGCGCTTCTGGCTGAAGCCGGCTTTTGCCAGGCGAAAGAAAGGATCCAGCCAGGCGGCAGGGATCACAGGCTGCGGGTACAGGTCGATGCGCATGACGGCGGAATCCACCTTGGGGGCGGGGTAAAAAGCCCCGGCAGGGATGTGGGCTTTTACAGACGGCTCCCCGTAAACCTGAACGCTTAAGGATAACAGGCTCATATCACCCGGCTGGGAGCAGATGCGCGCAGCCACCTCTTCCTGCACAGTCAGCACCAGCCGGCGGGGCTGGCGCTCCGCCTCCAACAGGTGGCGGAGCAAGGCAGAGGTGATGTAGTAAGGGATGTTGGCGACGACCAGGTACTCTGGATGTGTGTCCGCAGATCCCGGCGGCTGACCAGTTCAGCAGGGTCCAGCGACAGGATATCGCCCTGCACCAGGCTGACATTGGTATATCCCGCCAGCACCGCTTTCAGCGGAGGCATCAAGCGGGCGTCCAGCTCAACCGCCGTCACACTGCGCACAGCCAGGGCGAGGTGACGGGTGAGGCTGCCCAACCCGGGACCGATCTCAAGGACATCTTCATCCCCGGCGACCCCTGCCACCGCCATGATCTTGCGCAGCGCGCTCTCATCCACCAGGAAGTTCTGTCCCAGGCTTTTATCAGGGCGCAAGCCGTACTGCCGCAACAGGGCAGGCACGTTGAGCGGCGCTAGAGGGGGCAGGCTCATTCGATGGGTGTCCCCAAAACAAGCTCAGGGGCAGGTTGGCTCGTCCGGCTCGCTGGGCCAGGCGCCAGCCATGAACCGTTCCACATAATCCCGGATCACATCATAATCCGCTTCCACAACAAAGGTGGTATCTTTTTGTTGCGGGCTGTAGACACGGCTGGGGGAGAAGATCTCCTGGGGCAGGCTGGTGAACAGCAGGTTCTCACGCTTCAGCTTGGGCGCCAGGCAGGCAAGCTGGGCAAGCTGCTCCGGGCTGAGGTCGGTCAAGATCGAGTCCTGGAAGGCAGCGATGATCTTGGGGATCTTGGGCAAGACCTCCGCGCTGGTGATCTTCTTCTTCAAAGCGCAGATGACCATGTTCTGGTTATCCATGCGGGTGAAGTCGTTGTAGCGTTTGCGGATGCGGGCAAAGCGCAGCGCCTGGTCGCCGTTGAAATGGTTATTACCGGCGTAGAAGTAGCCCATATCCTCGGTCTTATCGTCAATCGGTCTGCCGTCCACATCGTTGGGCAGGTAGAGATCGATGCCGCCGACAGCATTGACAATCTTCACGAAAGTCTGCATGTTGACCGCGCCGTAATGGTCAACCCGCAAGCCGAAGTTCTTATCCAGGGTGCGCGCCAGCAAGCCGGGTCCTGCACCGGGACCCTTATAGTAGCCCATGCCGGGATTGCCGTAAAAATACGCCTGGTTGAGCTTGCCGTGATCGACGCCGTACGGGTTCTCCAGGTCGGGGATCTCCACCCACAGGTCGCGGGGCATAGAGAGCACGGAGACCTTGGGCACGGTAAAGTCCACGCGCACAATGCGGATGACATCGGCGAGACCGTAGTTATAATCGATGCCGCTGTCGGCGCCGATGGCGAGGACGACCATAACGGGTGGACCACCGCAGAGAGGGGAAGCAGTAGGCGTGGGTTGCAGCGTAGGCGCTTCCGGCGTGACGGTGGAAATATCCGGTGGGGCAACGCGAGATTGCGCTACGGCAAATGTGGCAACCGTGGTGCGGGTAGGCGGGACACTGGTGGGTGTGTAGGTGGGTAAACCCAGGCTGGGTCCTAACGGGGCGCTCCAACTTTGGGAGAGCCTGGGATACACCACCAGTCCGGTGACTGCCAGGGCAGCGAGGATCACGCCGATCACGGCGAGGATGATTTTACCGCGCGACTTCATAATGGCTCGACCGATCCTTCTGGAATGCAACGGGAGCACTCAAAAGTTGTTAGGATAACAACCCGTTCGGCACCCAATGCAACGCTGGTTCAGTGGGAATTGCCGTGGATGTATCCGGATTGGGGGTGTGAAGGCGGCTAGCCGCCTTCACACCCCCAAATCCGGAAATCGTCACGGTAAATCCCGATGGGCCGCAACGCTGGATTATATCACCGGAACACAGAGGGGTATAATCAAAAAGTTATGTCCAAACAGCAGGTAGGGGCGAGCGATCAGCCCGTGAGCCGCGAGAGACCACCCTGGAGCCGCCGCACAGCCCTGGCGGGAGCGCTGGTGATCTGCCTGGTAGCCGGCTTCGCGTTTTCCAGCGCCAGGATCAGCCTGGATCAAAACTGGGTCATGCTGGCGCTAGCAAGCGTCCTGCCGCTGCTCCTGGCTGTGGCGCTGGCGCATGCCCTGGAAGCCGCCCCGCTCAGCGCAGCCTGGCGCTACAGACTGGCGTTTGCCATCCCGGCGCTGACCGCTTTGCTCGCCTGGCTGGTCCTGCGCATCTCGCCAAGACCCGACCTACCGCTGGCGCTCCTGGCGGTGGAGCTGCTGGCAGCGTTCGCGGGTGGAATGATCGCAACCGCACAAGAAAAGCCGCTGTGGGAAAACAACTCCCCGCCGTCCGAGGCGGCGGCGCTGGATGTCTACCAGCGGCACCTGGCAGCCATCGGCAAAGGCGACCGGACACCGCTCGCCAAGCGTATCTTCGACGTGCTGCTGGCTTGCGGCGGACTGGTGCTCTCCGCTCCGGTGTGGATGGCGGCGACAGTGTGGATCTGGCTAGAAGACCCGGGACCGGTCTTATTCGTAAAAAACTCGGTGGGCAAGGGGGGGAAGAACTTCCTGCAGCTCAAATTTCGCTCCATGGTGCAGGGGGCTGAAGAGAATACCGGACCGGTGCTGGCGGCGGAGAGCGACGAGCGCGTGCTGCTGGCGGGTAAATTCTTGCGTAAGACCGCCCTGGATGAGTTGCCTCAGCTGGTCAACATCCTGCGGGGGGAGATGAGCTTCGTGGGACCGCGACCGCAGCGCACCGTCCTGGTGCGCTCTTACCTGCAAAGCATACCTGAGTACACAGAGCGCCACCGTGTGCTGCCGGGTCTGGCAGGGCTGGCGCAGGTGGCAGGCGATTACTACTTGACGCCGCGCCAGAAACTGCGTTTCGACCGCCTGTATATCCGCCACACGGGACTGGGCTTTGATCTCAAGCTGTTGGGGCTGTCTTTCTTGATCGCTTTCTGGTACCGCTGGCAACCGGGGTGGAAAGGGCGCCTGCCGCGCCGGCTGCTGCGACTGGGTAGCTAACCCGGGCTAACCAACCCGCTTCATACGCGCCCAGCTCACCCACAAGATGAGGTTGACCAGCAGAGCATTGAGCACCTGCCCACTCAGAGTGCCGTAAACCCCCCAGCGGTTGATCGCCAGGACTCCGAAGGTGAACATGGCGATGGCAGCGACGAGGTTAGCTGTGAAGATGGGGCGAGAGATGCGCATGGCTTTGAAGGCAGATTGCAGCGGTCCATAAGCGTAGAGCAAGGCGTAAAAGACCACCATCAGCACGATCCCCGGACTGTATTCCAGATATGTATCGCCATATAACAGGTGCAACAACTGCTCGCGGAAGAGGATGGCGACACCCAGGATGCCGAACATCGGGATGGCTGTCGCCAAATAGATGAGGCGCAACATGCGCCCCACACCTGAGCTGCCCGCCTGACCATACAGGCGGGCGGCGCGCGGCGTGAAAAAGGTATCGATGGCGCGCAGCAGGAGGTGGATGGGCGCCACCAGGTTTTGCAAGGCGCGGTACGCCCCAGCCGCGGCGAAGCTGATCATACCGGCAGTCAATATGGGATAGAACTCCACCGAGATCCAGCTCGCAACCGAGCCCCCCAGGACCCAGCGACCAAATGCCCAGTTGTTCTTGAATGTGTAACCCAGGCTGATGTATATCGCCCGTCCAGTAACGGCGCGTTGCCCAAACGCCCGGAACGAGAGCGACAAAAGATCCCCAACCGATCGCCAGCAGGGCGTTGACGCCGCTCAAGCGCCCCTGAACGCCCAAAAAGACAAGCAGCCCCAGGCGGACCGTGTTCGCCAGGATCGAATTGAAGACAGCGTTTGCCACCCTGCCGCGTGTATAGAGCACACGCCGGCAAAACTCCTGAAGCTGCCAGCCCAGGATGGCGAACCACAAGGCGAAGACTGCCGGACCCGCGGTATCGTTGCCGGTGACCGTCAGGAGCCAGCCGCCGCTGGAGGCGAGCAGAGCCAGCGCCGCGGCAAGCAAAATCTGGAGCACAGCCGAGCTGGAAGCATAGCGCCTGAAAGCAGAGTCATCCATGGGCGCGCCGAATACGTTGAGCGGCTGTACCACCAACCCCTCCTGCAGGGCGCGCGCCAGGTTGATGGCGATGAAGCCGACACCATACACGCCCAGCTCGGTAGGGCTGACCTGGCGGGCGAGGATGATCGTTCCCAGGAAGTTGGACAGGCTGATAACCGCCTGGTCAACCGCTGCCAGGTAACCCTCTCGGGCGCCCTGCCCCGTGAACAGAGATGCAAAAGCCAGCACGCGGCGCTTACCGCGCGGCTTGCTGGCTGGAAGATCAATGGCTTCGCGGGAGATTGATTCCGGATTTTCAGACATACGCCAGGCTACACAAGAACCTGTCCGAAAATTCGAGGGGCACCAATTTTGTGGTGTGTGCGGCGAAGCCGCACACACCACAAAATTGGCTCTCCCATCCATTTTCGGATAAGTACAAACTTAAACCATCCCATAAGCTGGCGAGGCAGCACGGCGATTCTAACAGATAAATGCCAGGAGGAATTCCGAAAAACAGCCCAGAGGCGCCAGCCTTTTCCGGCTGAACCCGTATCGCCCGCGCCATTTTTGCGTCATAATAAGTAATGATGGAACATGAGGAGATGCTCCTGAAGCGTCTGCAGCGCTTCGAGGAGCGCGCCTTGAGCGAATTCTACGACGCCTACAGTCCAGGCTTGTACCGTTACGCCTGGCGCCTGCTGGGGGACGAAGATCTGGCGGAGGAATGCGTGGCGGAGACTTTCAGCCGGTTGTTGAAAGCCCTGGAAAAAGGCAATGGTCCGCGCCAGCACCTGAAAGCCTATCTTTACCGGGTAGCGCATAACTGGGTTACAGACCACTACCGGCGGGGAGCCGACAAGGAGCTTCCCCTGGATAGCGAAGCGCATATCGATCCTGACCCCGACCCGCTGGATCTGGTCTCCGAGAGGATAGAACAGGCAGAGGTGCGCTCTGCGCTACGCCTGCTGACGCCAGAGCAGCGACAGGTGATCCTGCTGCGCTATCTGGAAGACTGGCAGCTTTGCGAGATCGCCGAGGCGCTGGAGAAGCCATTAGGAGCGGTTAAAGCACTACAACACCGCGGGCTCAGAGCATTGTATAGAATCCTGACCCGGGAAAACGAGGCAATTCTATGAATCAAGAAGAAGAAAATCTCGAAAATTCTGTGCGGGCATTCCTAGAAAAGCTCCGCCCTGCGCCGGATCGCAACCTGGAGAGGGGGCGAGAGATGCGGGAACAATTCCTGGCGCAAGCCCATCTGGCTGCGGCAAGAGCAAATTCCCAACAACCCGTATCCGCGCATGCTTTTTGGCGTCTTAATAGGTGGACCGCTAAGATCACCCATCCATTTCTCAGAAAGGAGCATCGTTCAATGATCGGAATCTTTTCTTCACTCATAATCATCCTGGCGCTGTTACTGGGCGGCGCGGGAGCCACGGTAGTTGCCGCGCAAGGCAGCCTCCCCAACGAGGGGCTTTACTTTGTAAAGATCGCCAGCGAAGAGGCGCAACTGCGCCTGGCAAACAACGAGCAGACGAGGATCATCCTCCACCTTGCCTATGCAGACCGGCGGGTAAGCGAACTGGCATCTCTGGCAGCAGCCGGGGAGGCCGCGCCAGAGCCGGTCGCCAAGCGGCTGGAGAACCACCTGCGCCTGGCGCTCAACCTGGCCGCCGGTTTGGATGAGGACGCCCTAACGCCTGCCCTGCTGCAAATCCGCACCCACATGCGCAGCCAGGAACGCCTGATGGAGATGATGGCAGGCAGCCCCGCCGCGGCTACCGACCCCGTCCTGGCAAGAGTGCGCGCCATGCTGCGCCAGCAGATCAACCTGGTCGAGGAGGGCATTGCCGCCCCGCAAAATTTCCGCAACCAGCTACGCTACGAATATAAAGAATTGCAAAGCACGCCCCCCGCGCCCGCCGCCACGGGCAACAGCTACGGCGCCGGACCGACCCTCCGCCCGGCTACCCAGACTTGCAATACATGCACCCCCGCCGCTGACGGCACGGGACCTGGACCGGGACCCGGTCCGCTGCAATACGGACAGACGCCTGAGCCCGGCTCCGGTCCGGGACCCGCAGCCACACCCTCCCAGGCGCCCGGTGGGGGTCCGGGTAGCGGTCCGGCAAGGACCCAGGCGCCTGGCGCAGGCGGCAACCCGGAGCCCAGCCAGCAACCAGACCCCAGCCAGGAACCGGGAGGTCAGGGCTCAGGCAGCACCACCCCCGGCGGAGGACAGGGACGCCCATAGCCCGGCTCGATATTGAGCTACCCGCGTCACACTTCCCGAGGATCCAACGATCTCCGGGAAGTTTTTTTCTTAATCGGAGTTACACCCTTGTTATGGAAGGATACCGAAAATTGGGGGGGCAAATTTCTTTACGAAACTCATCGGGGCGGTGATAATTTGCTCGATCCCGGGTAGAGAGCCTTGAAGACAGACAAATAGGGCATATTTCTGACATAAAACGAGGATTCCTGACACTTCGAGTTAACCTTGTAACAAAGTTGTTAGTTATCCGTTCTATGGGATAGCAGGGCCCCAATCGTCCGACCTAGACGATACCTGACTGTAAAAACATGCGAATTAAATGGCGACATCCCGGACTGCGGGAAACCGAGGGTTTACTGTGCACGCAGGGTGCATGGTCTAATCAACGCGCATGTCCAGGACCGGCAGGGGCTGGGGAATGCGGAAGCGAAGAGCTCTCGGCTGCAGGTGCAGTAGCGAAGAGGGATTCTTGGTATGGGGGCGGCGTCACAGGACGTTGCGAAAGGCGCTAGAAAGACCCAGTGGCAGAGCCGAAAGATTTTGACGAGATCTTGAGCAACTGCCTGGCAGCCCTGGAAAGAGGAGAGGGGCTGGCGGACATTTTAGCGCGCTACCCGCAAGCCGCAAGTGAGCTGAAGCCTCTGCTGGAGGCAGCAGACTGGCTCGAAGGACAGCAGGCAGCAGTCGAGCCGCGACCGGGCTTCGTACGGGCGTCACGCAGCCGCCTGATCGAGAAGATCGAAGCCGAGCCGGTCGCCGCTGGCGGCTGGCTGGAGCAGATCATTGCGCAGCTCCGCAGCGCCCTGGGGGGAAGCTGGCGGGTGGCGCTGCAGCTAAGCCTGGCAGCTGTGCTGCTGGCATGCCTGGTCTTGACCGGCAGCGAGGCCGCGCTGGCATCCCAGGGTGCTTTGCCCGGCGAGGCGCTTTATTCCCTTAAGCTTGGTCTGGAAAGGGTGGAGCTGCTGGTCACCCTCGATCCGGCTAAAAAAATCGAGCTGCACAACCAGTTTGCACAAGCGCGCCTGGTAGAGATCCAGGAGCTGGTGATGGAAGGGCGCTACAACTACATCCGCGAAGCGGTGAGCAATTTCGAGGCGCACGTCCAGCAGGCGTCTCAACTATTGAGCGCGCTGGCTAGCAAGGACCCCGAGCGAGCCACGGAGTTGGCGCTCGCCCTGAAGGAAACGCTCGCCAACCAGCGCGCTTTCCTGAGCTTCCTGATGGCGGCGGCGCCGCGAGAAGTGACGCCGGAGCTGCTGCGCGCCATCGGCATCGCAGCCGGCGGCGAGATCGCCGTACAGGCTGCCCTGGAGCAGGCGGGGAGCGCCGCCCTGCTGGCAGTAACAGCCACCCCTACCAGAGAAGATGAAGCAGGAGCGACTGCAACAGCCGGGGTAGAGCGCAGCATTCCATCACCAACACAAACGCCATTGCCGAGCTCGACCCTGCCGGCAACAGCCATACCGAGCAATACTGTGATGCCTACATTTACCAGGACTCCGCTCCCGAATCTCACCTCAACACCTGTTCCTAAACGGGAGAATCCACCGCCCTCATATACTCCGCGACCTCCCACACAGCCACCGGATGCGACAAAACCCCCCGATGAGCCAACTAGAGAACCCAAGAAGACCAAGAAGCCGCCGCCCAGGCCGACCCGCCGACCGCCGAAACCGTGAGAGCGGCTTGATAGGCCAGGGGATTTGTTTAACGATGTGTTAAGATTGCATATTGATTAATTTGGATAATTCTTGTATGATAGTGAGGAGGCGTTCAGACCAGGGAGAATCAAACCTACCGGTATTTGCCGAACTACCGGAGGTTTCATGATTGAATTCGCCTTGTTAACTCAACAACAAATGCCCCGTTAGAGTATTTTTTTTATATTGCCCCGCACAAATTATTGTGCGAAACACCAGTAATTGCAATTTATTGTTTGGACCCAATCTGAAGGGTGGTAGGATGAAGACAAAATCAACCCACAAAGAGAAGGCACAGGGCATGGTGGAATTTGCCCTGGTGTTGCCACTGCTGCTGCTGGTGATGTTTGCCGTCATCGAGTTCGGGCGGCTGCTTTTCATCTACAGCGCGGTGTTCACCGCCAGCCGGGAGGCGGCGCGTTACGGCGCGGCAGCTGGAGATGTGGGCAATTATGTGCCTCACTACCAGGATTGCGCCGGCATAACTGCAACCGCCAGGCGAATAACCAACCTAGTCGGTATAAACACTATCACGATCAGCTATGATGATGGCAATGGCAATTCTCTTGGCACATGCCCGGACGGGGCTATCAATGTAGGTTTAGGCGATCGGGTCATTGTGAGCGTTGCTGCTACCTACCAGCCGATCCTACCTTTGGTCCAAATTCCACTCATACCTATTTCATCTCAAACTGCTCGAACTGTGTTAAGAGACATCCCGGTCTCAGGCACTCCATCTGCGCCTAACGGGACAGTATCGGTTTTCTTTGAGAGCGACCACTCCGATGTCGGTGAGGGGGACGGCGAGGTGACGGTGCGCGTGCGCCTATCAGCCCTGTTCCGCGAAGATGTTTGGGTGCCGTTCAGCGTCACCGGCGGGACAGCGACGCAGGGCGCGGATTATACGGTGGATACCACCTCGCCGCTGCTGATCCGTTCTGGCGCCACTACGGCTGAGATCCACATTAGAATAAACCAGGACTCACTGGACGAGGAGGATCAGGAAACTGCTATCCTGAGCCTGGGAACACCCACCAACGCCAGCCTGGGATCCCCCTCCACGCACACACTGCGGATTAATGACGATGACGCCCCGCCATCCGTGAGCTTCACCCTATCCGAGCAGAGTATCACCGAGCCCAACACAGGCAGCTCGACAACCGCTCAGGTCACCTTGCGGCTGAGCGTCATATCGGGGCGCAACGTCTCCGTGCCCTTCAACATCGATGCAGATGGTAGCACAGCATCCCAGGGAGCAGATTATCTTATCGACACCGGCAGCCCTGTCTTGATACCCGCCGGTCAGATCTCCAGTCAAATTAACGTCCGGGTCATTGGCGAGACCTTAGATGAAGAAGATGAGACAGTGCGGTTGGTGATGGGCACACCGGTAAACGCCACGCGAGGGTTGATTACAGAACACACCGTCACCATCCTCGACGATGATCTGCCGCCGTTCGTCTCCTTTACATGGGATCATCAAGAGGTTACGGAGGATGCCGGTCTTGTGGGTATCCAGGTTCAGCTTAGCGCAGCCTCGGGAAAGACGGTAACCGTGCCATACAGCCTGAGCGGCACAGCGACAGAAGGGGATGATTACAGCATCGCGCCGAGCCCGCTTGTGATCCCTCCTGGCTCAACCCTGGTGGATATTCCGGTCACCATCAACCTGGACACCCTGGATGAGACAGACGAGACAGTCATTGTCAGCATGGGCTCGCCTGTCAATGCATCTCTCGGACAACCGTCTGTGCACACGCTGGTCATCCAGCCCTATGTCAGCCCGCCGCGAGTGTTCTTCGTCCCGATCTTCCAGCAGACCCCTAAATCATCCAACAGTGTGGATGTTAGCGTTCAACTTAGCCACGCGTATTACCTTGACGTGACAGTCCCCATCCTCATAGAAGGGACTGCCCGCCAGGGTTTGGACTACCAGATCACCCCGACAACCCCGGTGGTGGTCCCAGCTGGCAGCGCCAGTACGCCAATTCACATCACGATTATCAGCGATCTCATCGACGAACCTGATGAAGAGATCAAGCTGACCATGGGCACACCCACGAATGCCACACTGGGCAATCCCTACGTGCACGAGACGCTCATCCAGGACGACGACAATACACCAACGGTCTACTTCACCACATCGTCACAATCGGGCAACGAGGCAGCCGGCAGCATGCCGGTCACCGTACGCTTGAGCAATATCAGCGGTAGGGATGTGATGGTGCCCTTCACTGTGAGCGGCAGCGCCACGCAGGGCAGCGATTACGACATATCTCCGACCTCGCTGGTGACGATTCCAGCCGGTTACCAGGAGCGGACGATCAACATCACCGTGATCAACGACGACCAGCCCAACGGGACAAACGTCGGCGAGCCGGATGAAACCATCATACTGACGATGGGCACACCGGTCAATGCCGTAGCGGGGACGACGTACAACGTGCACACTGCCACCATCACAGCCTGGGTCTGCCCGACTGCTTCGAACCCCTATTTTGAATCTCCATCCAGCGTAGGGTTAATCTGGCCGTTCAGTAATGCCGGAATCAGCCCGATTCGTTTGATGCAAGTTCAAATAATCTGGCCCACCCAGGGAAACACCCGGATGAACGGGATCAGCTTTGGCACGACGATCTGGTCAGGGAATAGTAATTCGGGCAATTTGACGGTGAACACGCCCGTCCCGTTATGGGGCGGCGCATTCACCAGCCAGCAAATGATCTTCCTGTTCAACTCATCTACATACAGACGCCCGATCTCGGTGACGGCGCGCTTCGAGCACTGCCTGCCGTTAACCAGGAGCCTCAGCCAATAAACAGGACCCTGGGTTACGATGCATGTATAGGGATAAGTCTGTGCAGGCTGATTTATCTCCAATTAACAATCAAATGAAACCGCCATGTAGAGACAGGCAACGCGGGCAGAGTATGATCGAGTTCGCCTTCACGCTTGTGATTCTGATCATCATACTCATGGGGATCATCGACCTAGGGCGGGCAATTTTCACCTATCTGGCTTTCCGCGATGCGGCGCAGGAAGGGGCTTCCTACGCATCCTACAATCCCTTTGATACAACGGGGATCCTTAACCGGGTATGCGGCAGTTCCAATACTGTTAGCGATCTGTGCGCCGGGCCCGACCTCGACATTCAAATTAACTCAGCTCCCCCTAACGGCGTGCACGTGCGTGTATTACTTAATAATTTTACACTGATCACGCCATTCCTGGGCGCTGTCGTCGGTACGCAGACAATCTCGATCAGCGCTGCGGTGACGGATACGATCCTGGTATCCCAACCATATCCTTAACAAACAATGGTCGGAAGGAGACCGTGTGATGTTCAGCAGTAAATCATCCGAGAAGGGCCAGGCGCTGGTGCTGCTGGTGCTGGCTTTTGTGGTGCTATTGGGCTTTGCCGCCCTGGCGATCGACGGCGGGATGGTGTACGCTGACCGGCGGCGCGCCCAGAACGGGGCAGACGCCTCATCACTGGCGGGCGGTGGGGCGGCGGCGCTCAGCCTGGAGAACGATTTTGTCAATTATGTGAACTTCACCTGTGTAGCGAATGGAACGCCTGAGTACGGCGAGATCCTGACTGCCCAAAGCCTGGCGCGAGCAGCTGCCATCAGCCGCGCTGCCGATAACGACTTTACGATCGATGCAGACATAAGTGATTTTAATGGGGTCGCCACTCAGTGTGGGATTACAGATAACGGTTCATGGCTGGATAAACACATTGATATCACTGCCACCGTCACCAGCACGACCCCGACAAACTTTGCGCACCTGCTCTATGGCGGTCCATTACGCAACCAGGCGACTGCGGTAACGCGTGTGCGGCCCCGCGCACCCCTTGCGTTTGGCAACGCCATTGTAGCCCTCAACCCGGATGATTGCTCGGGGATGCAGAACGGCGCCCTCTTTCATGGAGGTCCTATCGTCACCGTTACCGGAGGGGGCATCTTCTCCAATGGCTGCCTTAGAGGCGTTGGTGGCCCGAACGTTACCGTGACGGGGGGTTCGATTAGCTATGTTGTCGATATTCAAGGCAACTCTGGATTTACTCCGTCACCTCAACCAGTCCCTGATCCTATCCCTGCCTCAGCATATGATGTGCCGCCTCCCGCTTGCAACGATCCCGCTGCTCACAATGTTGACGCCTCTGACCTATTAAATACCGCTCAGCCCTTACACGGCCTGTATTGTGTGACAGGTAATCTTCGGGTGAATGGCGGGGACACCTTGATAGGCGATGGGGTCACGATTTATATGATTGATGGGTTGATTCGAGACAATGGCGGTGCTATGGTGCGGCTAACCGCTCCTGCATACCGCCCTGATCCTGCGCCTGCTATCCCGGGTCTCTTGATTTATTTGCCTTCCACCAACCCCAGCGACAGAGTAGATATAAATGGCAATTCAACGAATTACTTTACCGGTACCATCCTGGCTCCTGGTTCGACTATCTATGTGACTGGCACTAGCAGTGTATCTGCGATCAATTCACAAATTATTGGAAGGGATGTTGAGGTAGGCGGGAGTGGATATCTAAATGTCATTTTTGATGATCTAGAGCAATATTCTGACCCGGCTTACCTGGAACTGTTCAAGTAGGGTGGAGAAAATCTGTACAGAGGTATCAGGATCCCTCGGGCCAAAGAACGACCTTCGGGATGACCAAATATTCGAAAAGAGGGCGAATGGGCGGCTCCCCCGCATTCGCCCTCTCTTCGTCAATTTTCTCATTCCCAGGCACGAGGGCTTTGAAGACAAGAAGCATGCCTAACAAAGCTATTAGGAATTAAGTCCTAGCGGCGATGACCATTATTCGGGTTTTATTATGATATGATTAAGATGCAACTATACCCGTGAAAACCATCCAGCCCAGGGTAAGACCAAAAGGGTGGTGAAGTGGCTCAAGTGCAGCCGGTCGCAGACATCCAGCTTATCCAGCAGTCGCAAAAGGGCGACACCCAGGCGTTCGGCGAGCTTTACGAACGCTATGCTCAGCGGGTGTTCCGCTATTTGTACGCGCATCTGGATAACCGGCTGGATGCCGAGGACCTGACCGAGGAAGTATTCCTGCGGGTGTGGAAGTCGCTGGGCGGCTACCAGGAGCAGGGGGTGCCTTTCCTGGCATTCCTCTTCAGGGTGGCGCGTAACGCGCTGATCGACCACTACCGGCGCAGCGGTAAAAACCAAGCTGAGACATCCATTGAAGACATACAATTGAGTGAGCCAGGCGGCGGACCGGTGGAGGCGGTGACGGCGCTTCTGGAGCACCAGCAACTGCGCACCATGCTGGAAGAGTTGCGCGAGGACTACCGCACCGTGCTGGTGCTGCGCTTCCTCAGCGAGCTTTCCCCGGAAGAGACGGCGCGGGCGATGGGACGCAGCGCCGGGGCGGTGCGAGTCTTGCAGCACAGGGCTTTGGCGGCATTGCGCAGCATGATGAACGGCGGACGGGGCCAGGTATAAATGGCAGGCGGCATGGAATTCGACGATGCACTGGCAATCTGCCTGGACGCCCTGGACGGCGGTCAGGGGATAAGTGAGCTATTAAGTCGCTTCCCGGAACACGCCGAAGAGCTCAAGCCGCTGCTGGAAGCGGCTGCCTGGTTTGGCGGGCAAGCGGCCGCGCTGGAGCCAAGACCCGGCTTTATCGCCGCTTCACGCAAGCGCCTGGAACAACAGATCGCCGCCTCGCCGGCAGCCAGTGGCAACTGGCTGCAGCAGGCATTCGGCAGCCTGAGCAGGGGCTGGCGCGTGGCGCTGCAAGCTGCGATCGTCGTGGTGATGCTCGCATGCCTGGTAATGGGCAGCAGCGGGATCGCCTACGCCTCCCAAAACGCCCTGCCCGGCGACGCGCTTTTCCCGGTGAAGCTGGGACTGGAGCAGTTGGAATTGCTGGTGACGCTAGACCCGCAGGAAGACATCCGCCTGCACATGCAGTTCTCACAGCTCCGCCTGGCGGAGATGCAGCGGCTGCTCGCCCTGGATCGCTACGAAGACCTGGCGATCGCTTCCGCAAACTACCAGTACCACATCCGCCAGGCGCTCGTCCTGTTGCGCACCCTGGCAGCCCAGGACCCGGCAAGCGCCCGCGCCCTTGCCCTGGAGATCTCGGTCGCGCTGACAGCCCAGGCAGATACATTGAGCGTGCTGGGTAGCATCGCTCCGGCAGCGGCCCAGGCGGAGCTCGAAGCAGCAGAGCAGGCAGCACGGCAGGGAGCGCAGGAGGCGCAGGAGATCGGACTGGGCGCAGGTACGCCGCCGCCAGCGGGAACGGGCGGAGGAGGAGTGCCGGAGGCGACCGAAACGCCCACGCCGCCGCCCACCACCACGGTGGTGAGCTTTGCCATAGCGACAGCCACCCCAACCCCGACACCCAGCGCGACGCCAAGCCCCACGCTGCCTGCCACGCAGACGCGCACGCCCACCCCGACGAAGACACCCAGCCGGACGCCAGCCCGCACGGCAACGGTCACCGCCAGACCGAGCAGAACACCCACCCCAAGAGCCAGCGGGACGGCAGGACCCACCGCCGACCAAGACATCTCCACCGACGCCGACACGCACCGGGCAACCGACGCCAACGCGTACGACGCAGCCCACGCCGACCCGCACGGGTCAACCGACTTTACCGCCCACACCCACACGCACGCCGCAGCCCAGCCCAACAGCGACGCAGCCGCCGGCTACGTCTACGGCGACAGATATCCCGACCAACACCATCGCCCCACCGCCGACGCGCACCCCCAAACCGACGCATACCCCGCGACCGACCGATACCCCCGAGCCCTCGCCTTACCCTGGGGCGTACCCCTAACCGGATGGTCAGCCTCACCGGCGGCAGCCGGAAAAACAAAACGCCAGGCGGATCAAGCGCGCCTGGCGTGAACTTTCTCGCCACCCCTTCACTACAACCGTAAAAAATGTCCGGGCAGGCAACCCGGCGGCACCCAGATTGACTTGCTTACTGCTGCTTCCTCTCGGACCTGACAGGGTTCGCAGGTTTCTGCCGCGCCGGACCCACCCGGACAGGGGTAGGATACCTCAGGAGATGGGCATTGTCAATGACGGAAGCAGGCAGAAAATCGCAAAGAGGGCGCTTCAAGGTGCGCAGCGCCTTTTTTGTAACCTTTTACAGCATGCTGCGCAAGACGTAGGGCAGGATGCCGCCGTGACGGTAATACTCCACTTCGATGGGTGTGTTCAGCTTGACCGCCACCTGAAAGCTCAGCTCGCTGCCATCTGCGCTGCGGGCGCGCACGGTGAGGCGGCTTTGCGGCTGGATCGAATCGTCCAAGCCCTCCAGGTCAAAGACTTCGCTGCCGGTCAGCCCCAGGGAATCGGCGCTCTCACCGGGCAGGAACTGCAGCGGCAAGACGCCCATACCCACCAGGTTGGAGCGGTGGATGCGCTCGAAAGACTCGGCGATGACGGCTCTGACGCCGAGCAGCAAGGTGCCTTTGGCAGCCCAGTCGCGGCTCGATCCGGTGCCGTATTCCTGCCCGGCGATGACGAGCAGGGGCGCGCCTTCGTCGCGGTAGCGCACGGCGGCGTCATAGATGCTCATCTGCTCGCCGGAGGGCATGTGGCGGGTGACGCCGCCTTCCACGCCGGGCGCCAGGCGGTTCTTCAGGCGGATGTTGGCAAAGGTGCCGCGCGTCATAACCCGGTCGTTGCCGCGCCGCGAGCCAAACGAGTTGAAATCGCGCACCGCCACGCCGTGCTCAACCAGGAACCTGCCGGCGGGTCCATCGGCGGGGATGCTGCCGGCGGGGGAGATATGATCGGTGGTGATCGAATTGCCGAGCAGCGCCAGCAAGCGGGCGCCCCGCAGGGGCTGGATGGGCTTCGGCTGGCGGCTGAAATCGACGAAGAAGGGCGGCTCCTGGATATAGGTTGAGGCGGCATCCCAGGCGTAAAGCTCGCTCTGTTGAGCGGGGATGGCGTTCCAGGTCTCGTTGCCGTCGAACACATTGGCATACTTCTGGCGATAGAGCTGGGGGCTGACGCATGCGGCTACCGTCTCCTGCACTTCCCGGAGCGAGGGCCAGATCTCGCGCAGGTAGACCGGCTGCCCCTGGGGATCCAGACCCAGCGGCTCGCGGGTCAGGTCGAGATCGACGCTGCCTGCCAGGGCATACGCCACCACCAGGGGAGGCGAGGCGAGGTAATTGGCGCGCACGTATGGGTGGACGCGCCCCTCGAAGTTGCGGTTGCCGGAGAGCACAGCGGCTGCCACCAGGTCGGCGCTGGTGATGGCTTTGACCACCTCGCCGGGCAGAGGTCCGGAATTACCGATACAGGTGGTGCAGCCATAACCGACGATATTGAAACCCAAAGCCGCCAGCGGCTCGAGCAACCCCGCCTGCTGCAGGTATTCTGAGACGACGCGCGAGCCAGGCGCCAGGCTGGTTTTGACATACTGCCGCACGCGCAAGCCGCGCTCGACCGCCTTCTTCGCCAGCAGTCCAGCCGCCACCATCACCGAAGGGTTGGAGGTATTGGTGCAGGAGGTGATGGCAGCGATGACCACCGCGCCGTGACCCAGCTCGATCTTGCCGCCGTTGGTGCCCATGCTGCCCTTGCGATCCAGGTCTTGCGGCTGGAGGGCATAGCCGCGCTCTTTGACCGGTGCAGTCAGGGCTGCCTCGAAGGAGGGCTTGACAGCGCCCAGGGGGAGGCGGTCCTGGGGGCGCTTGGGACCTGCCAGGCTGGGCTCGATGCTGCCCAGGTCGAGCTCGAGGGTATCCGTGAACTCCGGCTCGGGCGAGGCGGCGGTGCGGAAGAGCCCTTGCGCCTTGCAATAGCGCTCGACGAGGTCCACCAGCTCCTCCGGTCTGCCGGTGAGGCGCAGGTAGTTCAAGGTCTCATCGTCTACAGGGAAGAAGCCGATGGTAGCGCCGTACTCCGGCGCCATGTTGGCGATGGTGGCGCGATCGGGCAGCGAGAGGATCTGCAAGCCAGGACCGAAGAACTCGACGAATTTCTCGACCACGCCGCGCTTGCGCAGCATCTGGGTGACGGTGAGGGTCAGGTCGGTGGCGGTGACGCCTTCGCGCAGCTCGCCGTAGAGACGGAAGCCGATCACATCGGGAGTGACCATATCGATGGGCTGCCCGAGCATGGCTGCCTCAGCCTCGATGCCGCCCACCCCCCAACCGAGCACGCCCAGTCCGTTGATCATGGTGGTGTGCGAATCGGTGCCCACCAGGGTATCGGGAAAAGCCAGGGGCAGCCCGGCGTGTGCGCCGGAGTTTGCACGCATGACCACCTGCGCCAGGTATTCCAGGTTGACCTGGTGGACGATGCCGGTGGCAGGCGGCACGACGCGGAAGTTATCGAAGGCTTTTTGACCCCAGTGCAGGAACTCGTAGCGCTCGCGATTGCGCTGGAACTCCAGGTCGGCGTTGCGGCTGAGGGCGTCTGAGGAGGCGAAGAAATCGACCTGTACGGAGTGATCGATCACCAGGTCTACGGGCACGAGCGGATTGATGATCCTGGGGTCCTTGCCCAGCCTGGCGACCGCCGAGCGCATAGCAGACAGGTCGACCACCGCCGGGACGCCGGTGAAATCCTGCATGATCACACGCGCCGGCTTGAAGGGCAACCCAGGTCGCTAGCGCCCTGCGGCTGCCAGCCTGCCAGGTTGAGCACGTCCTGGCGGGTGATCTCCTTCTCATTGCACTGGCGCAGGACGGATTCCAGCAGGATGCGGATGCTGTAGGGCAGCTTTTCCAGGCGCAGCAGCCCGGCGCGCTCCAGCCTGTCCAGGCGGTAGAGGGAAACATCGCCATGCGGGGTCTTGAGGGTGTCCAGGGTATCAAAATAATCCGGTGACATGCATACTCCTTCAGATATGAGACTTTCGGAGTTCCTATTCTTGAATTGCGTAACTCATAGCGAGGATAAACTCAGCGGCGGGTGATGGCGTCCGCCATGCGGATGAGGCGGCTCATGAACTCAACATCGTGCACGCGCACGATATCCGCCCCGCGGGCGATGCTGATGGCTACGGCAGCCGCGGTGCCCTCCAGCCGCTGGTCGGGCGGCAGGTCGAGGGTGTAGCCGATGAACGACTTGCGCGAGGGACCACATAAGACGGGGTAGCCCAGCTCGCGGATCTCGCCAAGGCGGTCGAGCAGCTCCAGGTTCTGCTCCACGGTTTTACCGAAGCCAATGCCAGGGTCGAGGATGATGTGCTCGGACGGCACACCGGCTTGCAGGGCGATCTGGGCGCTCTCCAGGAGCTCGCCGCGGATATCCGCCAGCAAATTGTCATAGGGGACGCCCACGTAGCGCCCACCCAGGCGCTCGCGCAGCTCAGCGTTTGCCCAGGAGCTGCGGTTGTGCATCAGGATAGCGGGAACACCGCAACGAGCCGCCACCCCAGCCAGATCAGGGTCGGCTTTGAAGCCCCACACATCGTTGATCAGGCGCGCCCCGGATTGGATGGCTTCTTCAGCCACTGCCGCCTTGTAGGTGTCGACCGAGATGGGCAGATCGATCTCAGCAGCGAGAAGGCGGATGACCTGCACAACGCGGCGGGTCTCCTCCTCAAGGCTGACCGGCTCAGCGCCGGGACGGGTGCTCTCACCGCCCACATCCAGGATATCCGCCCCAGCGGCTGCGAAGCGGCGCGCCTGCGCCAGGATGGCGTCCATCTGCTCCTGGGCGGAACCAGCCGGGCTTGCCAGCAGCCCATCGCCGGAAAAGCTGTCGGGGGTGACGTTGAGGATACCCATCAGGTAGGTACGCTCACCCCAGGCAAAGGTCTTTTGACCGATTTGGAGAGATGTGTGCATGCAGCCCATGGAGACGGATAGAGGCTTACCCGCCGTCGAATGCGAGCAACGCTGGCTGGCTGTGGGGCTCAGGCGCAGCTAGACAACCAGGGTAAGCGGCCGGTCCAGCCAGGCGTCGGCTTCTTCGATGGTATAGAACAGCCCCATCTCCACACCGCCGGGGGTGGTGAGTGTCGCCACCTCTTTCAAAGCCTCGCGCACCTTTTCATTACCGGCGACCACCGCCAGGCGAATGTTGCGGACGGAGGGGTCGTTGTTGAGCTCGATGGCGTACTTGACGGCATCCGGGGAGATGTCGGTTAGCGAGCGCAGATCATACAGGTTGCGCGTCAGGCGGTCCGAGTTCGAGCAGGTGGGCGAGGGAGAACTCGCGCCAGTGGTCGAGCGTAGCCTTGGAGGTATCGGTAAAAGTGAAGTGCATGCCCCCATCCGGACGGCGCACGACCGTATAGCCGATATTGGGAGCGGGCTTCCAGTTCAGGGGTTTGATATCCGATTCAGACATGCAGACAACTCCTCTCGCATGATGCGGGATGCTGATATGTGCTCCCCGTGGGAATTCACTGATCCCAACGATTGGGGGCGACTGCCAGGGGATTACAATTCTATCTCATTTTTGCTTCCAGCAAGTTTTTTCAGGCAAGCGGCGGGCAGAATTTAGCACAAACAGGGCATCAACCGTAACATACTCATTCATCCGTTTATTCCCGGTAGGTCCCCAGCTCACCAACGATCGACCCGTTTTGGCTGAAGGTGCAAGCCGATAATATTTGACTTCAGCCGGGAAGCCGCCATCCGCCAGGCGTTTGCTTTCCAGCAATTCAAGCGCCTCCCCACAACGCGGGTCGCCAATCCAGCCGCCCTCCGCCATGACTTTCAAGCCAAATAAGGTACTATAGTGCCAGTAGTACGGATAGTACAGCTTGATGAAATCCTCGGAGATAATCTGCCCGTCCCGCCGGCGTTTGAATAAGCTCCGCTTCAGGAAGATTTCCGCCGCCTGCCCTGCCACGGCTGCGGGCGCGCCGATCGCCGCTTACCTCCGCATAGCGGATCAGGGCACGCATGGGGATCAGGGATTCGTGATAGGACGAATTCTGCGCTTCGCGGTGTTTATCGCAATTCCAACCGCCATCGGGCCACTGCCAGCGCATGAGCCTGGCTGCCAGCTCATCACTGCGCTCATCTGCCAATCCGAGGCATAACGAGGCATAGAGAGCGTTTCCTTCCATAGAAGCGCAGCGGCGTACCAGCCCGGCGATCGTCTTAACGCTCTGCGTGTGCTGCATTCCCAGAAGCCAGGCATAAACCTGTTCCATCAACGGCTGTAAGGAGGCGTCACCGGGCGGGTATCCAAGGTCTGCCAGGCATGCCAGCACCCAGTGGGCACCCCGCCATTTGGTATACGGGTGGAGAGGGATTTTTCCCTGATCATCCCGCTCTGAAAGCAAGGTGCGCACTAGAGGGCTGCCGGGTATGGCCGCTTGAGCATCCAATACTTCAGGGGCAGCGACGCTCGTACCCCAGTACATTAACCAGGGTTTTATAACGGATCGCAGGCTGGCTTGATCCAAGCAAGCTCAGAATAAGCGGATCTTCGATTATCATGGGTTTTCTGCTCCCGGATGCCGCTCAACTTGTGAAGCGATGGATGCCCTGGGTATCGACGCCTGCCAGCATCTGGCGCACCGTTTTACCCAGCGAGGGGTGGCGCAGGTCGGGGTTGAGGTCTGCCAGCGGCACCAGCACGAAGGCGCGCTCGGGAATATGCGGGTGCGGGATGGTCAGCTCGGGCGTGTCCAGCGAGAGGTCATCGTAAAAGAGGATATCCAGGTCGATGAGGCGGGGACCATAGCGAAAAGTGGCGGTGCGCCCCACGCTGGCTTCGATGCCCTTCAGGGTATGCAGCAGGGCAAGCGGATCCAGAGCGGTCTCAGCCTGGACCACCTGGTTGAGAAAAGCGGGCTGGTCGGCGTATCCCCAGGGGGGCGTCTCGTAGACCGGGGAGGCGGCAAGGAGGCGCACCAGCGGTGGAAGGGAGGCGAGCGCCTGCTGCAGGTTGGCGGGGCGGTCGCCGAGGTTGGCGCCCAGGGCAAGGTAGACGTTGTGCAGCATGGCGGCAGGCGATCAGATGCGCTCGATGATGGTGGCAGTCGCCATGCCGTGTCCGATGCACATGGTCTGCAAGCCGTAGACGCCGCCCGTGCGCTCCAGCTCGTAGAGCAGCTTGGTCATCAGCACCGCCCCGGTGGCGCCAAGGGGATGCCCGAGGGCGATCGCGCCGCCGTTGGGGTTGACGCGCCCCATATCCGGCTGGATCTCCTTCGCCCAGGCGAGCACCACCGAGGCAAAGGCTTCGTTGATCTCGATCAGGTCCATGTCTTCGAGGGCGAGCCCGGCTTTCTTCAGCACCTGGCGGGTGGCAGGGATGGGACCATCAAGCATGAGCACGGGGTCGGAGCCGACGACCGTGCGGGCGACCAGGCGGGCGCGCGGCAGCAGGTTGTAGCGCCCGACAGCCTCGGGCGAGGCGAGCACCAGGGCGGCGCTGCCATCGCTGATCTGGCTGGAGTTGCCGGCGGTGACCACGCCGTCTTCTTTGAAGACGGTCTTGAGGGCTGCCATCTTCTGGCGATCGGGCGGCATGCGCACGCCCTCATCCTGGGTGATGGTCCTGCCGTCCGGCAGCGCCACCGGCAGGATCTGCCCGGCAAAGAAGCCCTGCTGGATGGCGTGCATGGCTTTCAGGTGGCTGTGATAGGCGAAATCGTCCAGCGCTTCACGCCCCAGACCCCAGCGGGCGGCGATCATCTCGGCGCTGAGCCCCTGGTGCACCAGGGCGTAGGGAAAATCATCGGGCCATTTCTCGGGCCAGTCGCCGCCGATAGGCAGGCGCGACATCACCTCCGTGCCGCCGGCGACGACAATATCCATGTCGCCAGCCAGGATCGCCTGGGCGGCGAAGTGCACCGCCTGCTGGCTGGAGCCGCACATGCGGTTGAGGGTGACCGCCGGCACCTGCACGGGGAAGCCGGCTTTGAGCACCGCCAGCCGGGCAAGGTTGGCGCCTTGCTCGCCCAGCGGGGTTACACAGCCCCAGACCACATCGTCCACGCGGGCGGGCTCGATCCCGGCGCTCGCCACCGCCGCCTGCAGGATGCCGGCAGTCAGGTTGATGGGCGTGACCTGAGACAGGGCGCCGCCTGGTTTTCCGATCCCTACCGGGGTACGGACGGCGGAAAGGATATAGACTTCACTCATGCAATATAGAATACCACGAAGTACGCCGGGTGAAGCGAGTGAAATGAGGGCGAAAATGAGAGCGTTCCGTTGCCAAATCCCTGGGGGAGGAATACAATAGCGCGGGCATTTCATTGAACACAGGAGATCTCATGGCGCAAGCGACATTTCATTTTCCCGCACGGATTTCTGTGGGGGTCGGCAACCGCCGCGCACCAGGTCGAGGGCAAGAATACCAACAACAACTGGTGGGCGTGGGAGCAGCAAGCGGGGCATATCCTGCAGGGGCACAAGTCGGGGCTGGCGTGCGATTGGTGGGGCGGGCGCTGGCGCGAGGATCTCGACCGGGCGGCAGAAGGCGGTCAGAACGCTCACCGGCTGTCGATCGAGTGGAGCCGGGTGCAACCGGCGCCCAACCGCTGGGACGAGGATGCCCTGGACCGCTACCGGCAGATGCTGCGCGGCCTGCGGGAGAGGGATATGACGCCTATGGTCACCCTGCACCACTTCAGCGATCCGCTCTGGCTGGAAGAGCAGGGAGGCTGGGAAAATCCGGACGTGGTGAAATATTTTGAAGCCTTCGTCCGGAAAGTGGTGGAAGCGCTGCAGGAATATGTGAGCCTGTGGGTGACGATCAACGAGCCGAACGTGCTGGCGAGCAGCGCTTATTTTGGCGGCATCTGGCCCCCCGGCAGGTCGGGGGTGCGACCCTTCGTGACGGTGAGCGCCAACCAGGCGCGCGCCCACGCCGCGGCGTACCACGCCATCCACAGCCTGCAGCCCACGGCGCGGGTGGGCATCGCTCACCACTACCGCCCGCTGGAGCCCGCCAGGAGCTGGTCGCCGCTCGACCGGGGTCTCGCCAGCCTCCTGTCCGGGTTGTTCAACGAGCTGATCCCGGGGGCGATCCACACGGGTGTGCTGCGCTTTCCATTCTGGCGCCAGCGCATCCCGGAGGCGAAAAACACGCAGGATTTCCTGGGGCTCAACTATTACAGCCGCGATCTCATTTCATTTAATCCTTTTCACCTGCAGGAGCTGCTCAGCAGCCATACCTACCCGGAAGGCGCCGACCTGAGCCCCAACCGTTTTATGGAAAACTATCCGCAAGGCATGTTCGCTGCCATCCGCTGGGGGCTGAAGTTCAAGCTGCCGATCATCATCACCGAGAACGGCGTGGAAGACGCCGAAGACGGCATGCGCCCGCGCTACCTGATCCAGCACCTGCACCAGGTGTGGCGGGCGGTGAACTTCAATTACCCGGTGAAGGGCTACTTTCACTGGTCGCTGGTGGATAACTTCGAGTGGGAGCGCGGCTGGACGCAGCGCTTCGGGCTGTGGGAGCTGGATGTCGAGACGCAGAGGCGCCGCAAGCGACCCAGCGCCAGCCTGTACGCCGAGATCTGCCAGGAGAACGGCATCTCCTCGGAGATGGTGGCGCGCTACGTGCCGGAGATCTTCGAGAAGCTGTTCCCCAATTGAGCCTGATGAACGACGGTCAGCAGATCGACTGGCAGCGACCGGAAACCCTGCGCACACTGGTGTGCCGTCCCGCCCTGCCTGCGGACACCGCCGATGTGATGGAGCTGACGCGCACGATCTGGCAGGGGGAAGATTACGTGCCGGCGGTTTGGGCGGAGTGGCTGGAGGACTGCCAGGGTTGGCTGGCGGTGGCGCAGTACGGGGTGCACGTGGTGGGGCTGTGCAAGCTATCCCGGCTGGGCGCGGGCGAGTGGTGGCTGCAGGGGCTGCGCGTCCACCCGGAGCACGAGGGACGGGGCTTTGCCTCCCGCCTGCACGATTACCTGATGGGCGCCTGGGAGCAGGCAGGGCGATGGCGTCATGCGGCTGGCGACGGCGTCTTTCCGGGCGCCGGTGCAGCACCTGTGCGACCGCACCGGGTTCACAAAGATCGGCGAGTTCACACCCTTCATCGCCAGCGGGTCGCCCGGCGAGACATCCGGCTTCACCCCGGTTACGGAGAGTGAGATCGAGGAGGCATATGCGCTGGCGCTTGCGGGGGAGCAGCCTCCGCCTCACGGGCGGGCTGATGGAGACGGGCTGGGAATGGGTGAGCATCACCCAAGAGCGGATGGCGGAGGCCGCGCGAGGCAAGCGGCTGTGGTGGTGGCAGAAAGGCAGGGGAGTGCTGGCGGCGCGTGAGGATGAGGAAGAGAAGGCGCTGGTGCTCTCGCTGGTGAGCTGCGACCTGCCGGACCTGCCCGCCTTCTGCTGGATTTCCGCCAACTGGCAGGCGTCGTGCGGCTTCGACCGGGCGGGCTGGTTTGCGCCGCTCGGCGCAGGGCTGGAGGAGGCGCTGAGTAGCGCCGGATACCAGCGGGCAGTGGGACGCCTCGGTGTACGTATACGAAAAGAATCACCCGTCGCGGGCTGCCTAATGGTATAATCCCGCACGCCGCAGGAGAGAAAACCGCCGGCGTTGATACGGAGAGGTAGCGTAGTCTGGCCTAACGCGCGCGCCTGGAGAGCGCGTGTACCGAAAGGTACCGCGGGTTCGAATCCCGCCCTCTCCGCCAGAGAACTGGCGGTAGTCGTTCAACCTATCCCCTTTGTAAGGGGATGTAACGGCTACCCCGGTTTTTTCGTTAAAGAGAGTGTCCGCATGAGACAGTCCGGTTGCCTCGTGCCGACAGGACAAACATCATCCATGTCTTCACAGGGGAAAGTCTGAAACAAGAAGGGAGGTGAAAACCATGCTGTTTGCGCCGAAGGAAAAAGGCCAGGGCCTCGTAGAGTACGCGTTAATCATTGTGTTGGTCGCGATTGTCGTGATCGTCATCCTTGTCATTCTGGGCCCGGCTATCAGTAACGTGTTCAGCAACATCATTTCCAACCTGTAAGACGCAAGAGACCGGCAGACAAAAAAAGACCGGTTGGGCAGCGCCCAACCGGTCTTTTTGTCGTGGTCTTTCACCCAGCGCCAAGCATGGCTGTGCCCATCGCCCGGATCAATATCCCCACCATAAACAGCAGCGCCACAGCATAGATCAGCATTTCTCGCCGCTCCTGCCCGCCTTTGGTGAAAGCGTAGATGGCGGGAATGACCAGGGCAGCGACGACGCCGTAGAGGATGTGGATGGAGCGATCAGGGCGCAAGCCGATAAGCCACAGATAGCCGCCCAGCAGCCCCTGTACGATGACCAGGATCTCGCCGATGACCAGCGCACCCCAGTAATTGCTGCTCAGCCCCTGCTTGCGCAGCAAGCGCCACAGCCCCCAGAGCGCCATGAAGATCATAAAGAATAATGCCGTGTTGGCGAGACGCCCGTGAACATCAGAAAGTGACATAGCTGCCTCCGTCGCCGGTTGGATGATACCATAACCCGCCCGAATTTGCAGCGCGGCGAGGGTGCATTGCCCAGGGCAGAGGAACAAGGATTCTCGAGCGGGGTGATGAGCGGATCACCCTTTTGTGGGAAACAAAATCACACCAATGTCTGAGGGGTATGTATGACAGGGGAAGCCTTTTTTGGTAGACTTTTAACGGGAGTGAATTGCCATAATTCACCGGATTTATCTTGTTTGGTCCGGGTGGCGATGATACAATTCCCGAAAATATATTTCTACAGATTTCATCCGATTAGGAGTGGCGGGTTATGAGCAACCAACCTGAACAGTCGCCCGAGGGGAAAAAAGCGATCAACCGTCGTGAATTCTTAAACCTTGCCTGGCTGGCATCTTTGGGCTTCCTGACCCTGAATGTCGCCGGGGTGGGCTACCTGTTTGCCATGCCGCGCTTCAAAGCCGGCGAGTTCGGCGGCGTTGTGGATATGGGCACGGTCTCCTCCCTGCCCGAGGTCGGCTCGGCGCCGGAAAATATGCCCAAGGCTAAGCTATGGCTCTCGAATACCGATGAGGGCGTGGTCGCTCTGTACAAAGTCTGCACCCACCTGGGCTGCCTTTACAACTGGAACAACCAGGAAGTCAAGTTCATCTGCCCCTGCCATGGCTCCCAGTTCGAGGCGGATGGGCAGTACATCCACGGACCGGCGCCACGCTCGCTGGACCGCTTCGTCATCCGCGCCGTGGATGCCAACACGGGCGAAGTGCTGAAGGAATCCGACCTACGAACCCATGCCGCTCGACGATATCCCGCCGGATGCCATCATCCAGGTCGACACGGGTGATAAGGTCTCAGGGGTTACCCCACGCCTGAACCGCTAAGCGTTTCAACCAAGCAATTCTCTGATTCTGGGGAGGTTCCATGCTGAAGTCAATGAATTTTCAAGATATGCGCAAAAAAGCCGGCGCTGCAATCGACAACCGGGTGCGCATTATCACCGCCGGCCTGGGGTTGGATGAGCTGCGCGCCGTGGTCCGCGGCGACCCACCCACCGAAAAGCCGAACCCGCGCTATCGCGTCCACACCACCAGCTTTCTTTTTCACATCCGGCCGCGCTATTACGAAAAAGGCAGCACCATCCTCAGCCATACCTTCCGGCTGGGCTTTTTCACTGCCTTCTTCTTTTTCGTGGAGCTCATCACGGGGTTGATCTTGATGGTGTACTACACACCCTCTCCGGAGCAAGCCTTCCAATCCATCCAGTTACTGGAGAGCAACGTCTTCTTCGGACAACTGCTGCGCGATTCGCACCGCTTAGGGGCGGAGGCGATGGTGATCTTCACCGTGCTGCACATGCTGCGCACATTCCTGACAGGATCTTATAAAAAAGAGCGCTCATTTACCTGGTTCACGGGCGTGATCCTGCTGGGGATCACCCTGTTCCTGAGCTTCAGCGGCTACCTGCTGCCCTGGGACCAATTGGCATACTGGGCGGTGACCATCGGCACCAGCATGGCAGAATCCGCGCCATTGATCGGTAGAGAAGTCAACCTGATCCTGCGCGGGGCGCCGGACATCGGGGCGGGCGGTTTGCTGCGCTTCTACCTGGGTCACGTGGTGCTGCTGCCCCTGGGCGCAATCCTGGTGATCAGCATCCATTACTACAAGGTCTCGCGCGAGCACGGCATCTCGCTGCCGGCGCGCTACGAAGAAGGGAACGTCTCCCCGGAAGAGAAGAAAAAAGCCAAGGCCAGGGTCGATTTCATCCCCGACCTGCTGACCCACGAGATCTTCCTGACTGCGCTGGGTTTGCTCGCTGTGATCGCAGCCATCATCGCTTTCGGGTACTCCGCCCCGCTGGAACACCAAGCCAACCCGCAGCAAACGCCGCTGGACACGATGGCGCCCTGGTACTTCTGGTGGCTGCAGGGCATGCTCAAGCTAGGGGATAAGACCTTGATGGGGATTATCATCCCCACCATCCTGGTGCTGCTCTTGATCGGCTTACCTTATATCGACCGCAACCCGCACCGCAGCCTCTTCAAGCGACCGGTAGCGGTGGGAATCGGCTTGCTTTTTGTAGCTATTATCATCGCTCTGAGCTATGTCGGCTTGCCCATCTACGGCATCGAAACGCCGGCAGCCACGCGCATCATCCAGGACATGGCGCCCGAAGAAGGGGTAGGACCGCTGCGCGAGGTGCCGTTCGACGAGCTGGTGCCCGGCGTCTACACGGTGAGCGAAAACCCACCGGACAACCTGTGCCCAAGCCTGGATTTCGGCTGCCCGGCGCTGAGCTCCGTATTCCTGGAGTTCAACGACCGCATCATGGAGGCTGCGACGAACGCGTCTCTGCCTTCCGAGCTACGCCTGCCCAACCCGGAAGCTGTGATGGTGATCGAAGATTGGCAGCAAGACCTGCGCAAGGTCACCATGCGCATCGCCTGGCAAGACCCGAACACCGGTGAAGCAAAAAGCTATGAGAAGCCGGTGTTCATCCACCGTGCTCACTTGGGTGAATGATCTTGCTGCTACGAGAGGAATTAAGCGCATATGTCTCGAACTAACATAGAAATCTTCCTCGGCATCATTATCGTGCTGATTACGGGCGGCTTGCTCATCGCATACGGACTTAACGAACCGGCGCGCATGGCGCAGGCAGCCGAAGCCCAGCGCGCCCAGGCTATCGAAGTCGGCGCTCAGCTCTTCGATACCAACTGCAAGGGCTGCCACGGCGTGCAGGGCGAAGGCGTTCCCGGCTTGTGCCCGCCCCTGAATGATAAGAACTTCTTCACAAACCGCCTGAAAGAGGTGGGCTGGGCTGGCGCGCAAGAAGACTACATCGTCTCCATCGTCTCGGGCGGCAGAGCAGCTTCCACCCGCCCGCAGCTCTACCCCGGCGGCGGCAACCCGGCTATGCCCGCCTGGTCCGACCGCTATGGCGGACCGCTGCGCGATGACCAGATCCGCGATATTGCGACATACATCATGAACTGGGAAGCTACCGCCCCCGTACGCGAGATCACCCCCACGCTGGCGGGTCCCGCGGTGGGCACGGATATCCTGCAGGAGCTGCCTGCGGGTGATGCGACGTCCGGCGAAGCCCTGGCGACCTCGCAGGGCTGCGTGGGCTGTCACGTCTCCACCACCACCGGTCCTGCCTGGTTCCCCGGCGGAGGCGAGGCGGGCATCGGCGACCGTGCCGCGGCGCGCATCACAGAAGCCGATTACACCGGTCAGGCAACCACAGCCGAACAGTACCTGCTGGAATCGATCGTCAACCCATCTGCCTTCCTGGTTGCGGGCTTCCAGCCTTTGATGCCGGCTAACTACGGGCAGACGCTGACCGCCCAGCAAACGGCGGACCTGATCGCCTATATGTTGACGATAAAGTGAGCCTGCGATGCGAGCATCGAACCGTTCTCTAGTCGCCGGGCTGGCAGCCTTGATCTTCATCCTTGCATTGGCAGGGATGACCCGCACCGCCCTGGCGCAAACCGAGGTGGGCGAGCAGCTCTTCGCCGAAAACTGCGCTGTATGTCATGGCAACGATGGGCAGGGCAGGGTGGGCGCTACGCTCTCCAAGGACTGGCCCTCGCTGCGCCCGGACCTGCTGGTCAAATCGACCATCGAGAACGGGGTGCCCGGCTCGCCCATGCCCGCCTGGAGCCAGGCGAAGGGCGGACCGCTGACCCAGGCAGAGATCGACGCCATCGTAGCCTACATCTTGACCTGGGAGAGCGGCGGTCCGGCTTCCATCCCAGCCACCGTCACGGCTTTCCCGCGCCCGCTGTTGACCGCCGCGCCGGACGTGGAAGGCGACCCGAACAACGGGGCAGTCTTATTCGACAAAAACTGCGCCGTCTGCCACGGTCCCGAGGGTAAGGGCAGGGTTGGCGCCAACCTCTCGAAAAGCTGGTCTGCCATCCGGCCCGACCTGAGCATCAAATCTACCATTGCCAACGGCATACCGGGCTCGGTGATGCCCGCCTGGAGCCAGGCAAAGGGCGGACCGCTGGCAGAAGCGGAGATCAACGACCTGGTGGCGTTCCTGCTGGCGCTATCCGCGAGCAGCCCCGCAGTGGAAACACCCACCCCCACGCCGGCGCCCAGCGGCTTCTTCACGGGCTGGGGCGGCGTGTTCTTCGCCCTGGTGTTATTCGTGATTGTAGTAGCCGTGGCGATCATCGTACAGGCCCGCCGCAAGTGAGCCGGGCGAGGCAAAGTAAAACCAGGCGCTAACGGGGTGTTGCCCCGTTAGCGCCTGGTTTTTTTATTCCCAGGAACGGTTACTCAGCATCTTCTTGCAAGAAACGCAAGCCCATCATCTCAAGACCCTGGAAAAGCAAGCCGACCATCGCCAGAGTCAGCCAGATGAAAATGAAGGTCAGGACTCCCGCCGCCACGTTGATGATGAGCGGCAAGCCGCTCTTCCAGGACCTTCAGGCGGGCGCTCAAGACAGAGGCTGTCGTCTTGTATTCGTTGAGCACCGTCTGAGCTTCCTCCAGGCTGGCGGAGATCGAGCCGATATTGTTTGCGATGGTCGTTACGTCGTTGTGAATCGTCTCCACGCTGGATGTCGAGCTGTCGAGGCTGGCGCCCATGGTTTCAAACGTCTGAGGCAGCTCATCCAGGCTTTCGGAGAGATTGCCCAAACCTTCGTGCAAGGGGGTTTCCGGGTTATAGATATCCGGGGAGACGAAGGGGAGCCCGGCGACCACCTTGAGCACCGAATCGATCACTCTTGCGCCCTCTTGCGCCCCGTTGATGGCTTTCTGCGCCGTGGCGACGGTTGAGGGAAGCACGCCATCCACCAGACCGGATAGCGATTCCAGCACCGGGCGGGCGCTTTCGATCGTAGCCGCAGCGGTATTGACCGAGCTCTGCAAAGCGCTGACGCTATCGATGGAGATTTGCAGCGCCGAGGTAGCCACCTCCAGTCCTTGTACGGTGCTGTCCAGCGTTGAGGAGAGCAGCTTCACCGTGGTCACGGCGGAGAGCGTGACCGGGTTCTTGTATTTCCAGGTGAGCACAACCCCGGTGATGTTGAACAAGATGCCCACGATCGCGGCGACGATGAGGGTGACGCCGAAGATGCGGTTGATGACTTTTTTCATGAGATTCCCAATCCTTGAACTATGCTGGCTCGCAGCGGAACGCCCATCCCCGCTGCTATCGAGGGGTATTTTAACTGATCCGGCGTGGGAAATGACGGGTAAGTTATAATCCAGGCAAGAATCCCGACAAATGCCGTGCGCCAGGGATAGCCAGGCGCACTACAATTGTCGGTGAACCCATCCTTTCAGGTGACCGGCAAATGCATATCCTGGTAACGAACGACGACGGCGTGACTGCCCCGGGCATACTCGTCCTGGCGCAGCAATTAAGCGAGGTCGGAAAGGTAACCATCTTAGCGCCCGACCGCAACTGGTCGGCTTCCGGGCACGTCAAGACGCTGCACCGCCCGCTGCGGGTGAAGGAGGTGCAGCTCGCCGACGGGCGCCCGGCGCTGACGACCGACGGGGCGCCTTCCGACTGCGTGGCGCTGGCGGTGTTGGGGCTGCTCCCGGAGAAGATCGACATGGTGGTCTCGGGGATCAACCCCAACGCCAACATCGGGCATGATGTGACCTATTCCGGCACGGTCACGGCGGCGATGGAAGGCTCCATCTGCGGTATCCCCAGCGTGGCGGTCTCGCTCGACGCCCCGGAGTACTTCAGCGGGGCGCTGGACTACCTCCCAGCAGCGCAGGCGGCGCGCAAGATCGTCACAGCCCTCCTCCAGCACGCAGCTACCGGCGGGTTTGCTGTTGAATGTCAACGTCCCCTACCTGGCGTTCGAGCAGCTCAAAGGCTACAAGATCACCCGCCAGGGCTTGCGCGTTTACCGCGACTCGCTGGTGGAGCGAAAAGACCCGCGCGGCAGACCCTATTACTGGATCGGCGGCGAGGCGCCTACCGGCATACACGAAGAAGACACCGACGTCGGCGCCCTGATGGACGGGTACGTCTCGGTCACCCCGCTGCAGCTTGACCTGACGGACCAGCCAGCGATCCAGAAGCTCAACACCTGGGAGTGGTGATGGGCAGGGAAGCACTCGAAAGTTGTTAGGATATTCCGGTTTTGGGGGTGACCCCCAAAACCGGTAACAACCATTTAGTGCAGCCTGGGGCAGAAATCATCTTGACAGAATCCCAATTCTGAATAGAATCGGGCGAGATGAATCACCACCTGTATTATCCTTCTGACGCAGATCGCCCCGGAGACACGCCTCCAGTGGGCGATTTTTTTATCTTACGAAAGAGCCGATAAGGCTCTTTTTTTTATCTATGGACAGCCCGGATGGAGTACCCGGGATGTTCCCGGCAACGAGAAGCGCGAGGAGGCAATCGCAGCGATGAGATTACCCGGCTTGATCGACCCGCACGTCCACGTCCGCGAACCGGGCGCCACGCACAAGGAGGATTGGGACACAGCCACCGCGGCCGCCCTGGCAGGCGGCTTTACAACGATCCTGGCCATGCCCAACACGCAGCCGCCGGTGAGCGGAGAGGAAAGCCTGCGCCAGGCGCTGGCTGCGGCGCGCGCCAAGGCGCGCTGCGATTACGCCCAGTTCCTGGGCGCCGGACCGGACAACGTCGCAGAGGTCGCTCGCCTGGCGCCAGGCGCAGCCGGCTTGAAAATGTACCTGGACCAGACCTACGGACCGCTGCGCCTGGACGACCTGACGTTATGGATGGCGCACCTGGCTGCCTTTCCCAAGGAGGCGCCGGTGGTGGCGCATGCCGAGGGGCGCACGCTGGCGGCGATCATCCTGGTGGCAGCCCTCTACGACCGCCCGCTACACCTGGCGCACGTCTCCTTGCGCCAGGAGATCCTGCTGATCCGCCTCGCCAAGGAGCGCGGCTTGAAGGTGACCTGCGAGGTAGCGCCTCACCACCTGTTCCTCACCCAAGACGATATCCCGGCGCTGGGCGCGGGCAGGAGCGAAGTCCGTCCCCGCCTGGCGACGGCAAGCGACCGGGAGGCGCTGTGGGAGAACCTGGCAGTGATCGACTGCTTCGCCAGCGACCACGCCCCGCACACCCTGGCAGAGAAAGACAGCGCCAACCCGCCGCCCGGCTTCCCGGGTTTGGAAACCTCCCTGGCGCTGCTGTACGAGGCGGTGCGGGAGGGCCGCATGAGCATGGATGACCTGCTGAGACGCACGGTCGATAACCCGCGCAAGATCTTCGGGCTGCCCCCCCAGCCGGACACCTGGGTCGAATTCGATCCGCAAGCGCGCTGGGAGATCCACGCCAGCGAACTGCAAAGCCGCTGCGGCTGGACGCCGTTCGAGGGCTGGCAGGCGCGCGGCAAGGTGCGCCAGGTGGTGCTGCGCGGCAAGACCGCCTACCAGGATGGGACTGTGCTGGCGGCGCCCGGCAGCGGCATGAACCTGCGATCCCAATAATTAGATGAAACCCGCTCGCACTTCATGAGCTACGCAAACCGATTTTCAATCCAATCAGGAGTATAAAATGGCAACCTATTTCCCCCCCTCTCGCATCGATAACCCCTACCTGCCCCTGGGCGACCAGCACGGCTCACCCTTCTACGGCAAAGACATCCTATCCGTCAAGCAGTTCAGCAGAGCCGACCTCGAGTATATCTTCGGCGTAGCCCACGAGATGCGCGAGATGGTGGCGCGGGTGGGCACCTTCGACCTGCTGAAAGGGAAGATCCTGGCAAACCTGTTTTACGAGCCATCCACACGCACATCCTCATCGTTCACATCCGCTATGGAGCGCCTGGGCGGCAGCGTGATCCCGATTAATGAAGTGCGTTACTCTTCGGTCTCCAAGGGCGAATCGCTGCCGGATACCGTGCGCACGCTGGAATGTTACGCCGATGTGATCGTGCTGCGCCACCCGGAGATGGGCGCTTCCGCCCTGGCAGCCAAGTACGCCCGCAAGCCGATCATCAACGCCGGCGACGGCGTGGGGGAGCACCCGACGCAGGCGCTGCTGGACCTGTTCACCATCCGCGAGGAGCTGAACAAGGTGGACGGGCTGGTGGTCACCATGCTGGGCGACCTGAAATACGGGCGCACGGTGCACTCGCTGGCGCGGCTGCTCGCCCTGTTCGACATCCGCATCAACTATATCTCGCCGGAGATCCTGCGCATGCCGGAGGGCATCATCGCCGAGCTGAATGAAAAAGGCATCCCGCAGGCGGAGTACACCAGCCTGGAGGGCGTGCTGGCGGAGACTGACGTGCTGTACGTGACGCGTGTGCAGAAAGAGCGCTTCGAAGACCAGGCGGCGTACGAAAGCGTCAAGGACGCCTACGTGATCACAGCCGAGACTCTCTCCAAAGCCAAAGAGCGCATGATCGTCATGCACCCACTGCCGCGCGTGGGCGAGATCGCTATGGAGGTGGACGACGACCCGCGGGCGGCTTACTTCCGGCAGATGGAATACGGGCTGTACGTGCGCATGGCGCTGCTGGCAATGGTGCTGGGCAAGGCTTAGGGCAGGGATCACCATGACCCGCACTTTCATTGAGATGCTCGAAGAACGGGTGCGGCAGGCGGATTCGCTGCTGTGCGTGGGGCTCGACCCGCACCCGAGCGGAGCTGCCCGAGCCATCGGCTTCTGCGGCGCGCGATGTTTGCCTCAAGCTGGTGGCGGCGACTGCAGCCGCCGCGGCAGCCTTCAAACCCAACGCCGCCTTCTTCGAGCTGTACGGCGGAGAGGGGGTCGAAGCGCTGCGCCAGGTGATCGCTGCCGTCCCTGAAGGCATCCCGGTGATCCTGGATGCCAAGCGCGGCGATATCGCCTCCACGGCAGAGGCGTACGCCCGGGCTGCGTTTACCACGCTGGGCGCTCACGCCATCACCGCCAACCCCTACCTGGGGGGCGACGCCCTCGCCCCGTTCCTGGCGGACCCCGGGCGTGGCGTCTTCCTGCTGTGCAAGACCTCCAATCCCGGCTCCGGCGACCTGCAAGACCTGCGCCTGCTGGGCAGCGGCGGGGCGCTGCGCCTCTACGAGCAGGTGGCTGCGCTGGCGCAGGGCTGGAATAGCCAAGATAACCTGGGGCTGGTGGTGGGCGCGACGTATCCCCAAGCCCTGGCAGCCGCGCGCCGCCAGGCGCCCGACCTGTGGATCCTGGCGCCGGGGGTCGGTGTACAAGGCGGCGACCTGGCAGCCTGCCTGCAGGCGGGCTTGCGCCGCGACGGGAGCGGGCTGCTGGTCACCGTCTCACGCAGCCTGGCGCAGGCGGACTCCCCCGAGGCGGCTGCGCAAGCGCTGCGGGCGGCGATCAACCGCGCAAGGGCTGACCTGCGGGCGAGCCAGCCGCAGGGGGCTGCCGGACCTGCCGCCGGCGCTCAGGCAGCTGGCGGATGGCTTGCTCGAAAGCGGCTGCGTGCGCTTCGGGGAGTTCACCCTGAAATCCGGGCTGACCTCGCCGATCTACATCGACCTGCGCCGGCTGGTGACTTACCCCGAGCTGCTGGCGCAGGCGGCCGCGGCGTACACGCCCATCCTGAAAGAGCTTTCCTTCCAGCGGATGGCGGCGCTGCCCTACGCCGCCATCCCCATCGCCACCACCATCAGCCTGCTGGGAAACTGGCCCGTGATCTACCCGCGCAAGGAGGTGAAAGCCTACGGGACGCGGGCTGAGATCGAAGGCGCCTATGCGCCGGGAGAAACGGCGGTGCTGATTGACGACCTGGCGACCACCGGCGGGAGCAAGTTCGAAGCCATCGAGAAGCTGACCTCGGCGGGTTTGCAGGTGAGGGACGTGGTCGTGCTGATCGACCGCCAATCGGGTGCGGCGCAAGCGCTGGAGCAGGCAGGCATCCATTTTCATGCCGTCTTCACCCTCAGCCAGCTCCTGGACGCCTGGCAGGCGGGCGGGCGCATCCCCCCTGAGCAGCTGGCTGCCGCCCGGCGCTTCCTGGCAGACGACCCCACAGGAACGACATCTGCATGACGGACGCCTACCCCACCCTGCGCGCCTTGCTTTTCCGGCTGGACCCCGAGCGGGCGCACAGCCTTTCGCTGCGCCTGATCCGGCTGGGGGGCGGCATCCCGCCCCTGGCACGCCTGGCTGCGGGGCGCATTCGCTGCCCCATCCAGACCTGTGCAGGCGTTTGGCTTGAGCTTTGCCAACCCCATCGGGCTGGCGGCGGGCTACGACAAAGACGGCCTGGGTTGGCGGGGCTTGGCTTGCCTGGGCTTCGGGCACATCGAGGTGGGCACGGTCACGCCGCGGCCCCAGCCGGGCAACCCGGCGCCGCGCCTCTTCCGCCTGCCTGAAGAGCTGGCGCTGATCAACCGCATGGGCTTTCCCGGGAAAGGCGCGGATTTCGTCAGCCGGCAGCTAGAAGGGAAGCGCCAGGGGGACGTCATCCTGGGCGTGAACCTGGGCAAGAACAAGGATACGCCCCTGGAAGAGGCGGCGGGCGATTACGTGGCGCTGATCCGGCGCTTCTCCGGGCTGGCGGATTACGCCGTGATCAACGTCAGCTCGCCCAACACGCTCGGGCTGCGCCGCCTGCAGGGGCGCCAGGCGCTGACCAGCCTGCTCGGCAGCGTGGCGCAGGAGCGCCAGCAGGCGGCGCCGCGGCTGCCTATCCTGGTCAAGCTGGCGCCGGACCTGGGCGAAGATGAGCTGGAGGACGCTCTGGACGTTATCCTGGCGAGCGGCATGGATGGGGTCATCGCTGCCAACACGACCATCCAGCGCCCGGGGGTGCGCTCGCCGCTGGCGAGCGAGGCGGGCGGTCTGAGCGGCGCTCCGCTCCGAGAGCGCAGCACGCACATGGTGCGGCAGATCGCCCGGTTGGCGGGAGGCAGGCTGCCCATCATCGGCGTGGGCGGCGTGATGTGCGCCGCGCACGTGCAGGAGAAGCTGGACGCCGGGGCGACGCTGGTGCAGGTTTACACCGGGCTGGTTTACGAGGGACCGGGTCTGGTCAAGCGCATCCTGCAGGATCTGTAAAAAATGTCATTCTTCAGGCAGGACAAAGTCGAAATGCCAGCCGGATTCGCCCTGCTGCTCCAGGGTGGAGAGGTCGCTGAGTACTTCGAACCAGGTATTGCCGGGCTTGAGCGGGAAGGGCTGGCCGTTCGGCAGCGCTAAGCGCAGCATCTCATCTTCCGCCTCGCGGTTCCAGGTGAGCGGGTAGAGCTGACCATCGCGGAAGGCATACCCATACCCCTGTCCCGAGAAGACCTGGTCGATGATATCCGTTTTGGAGTATCTCAAATAATAGGTATGCGGCACGAGCAGGATGACGACGTTGGCGGCGGAGAGCTGCGCCCCCGTCAGGCTGTCCGACAGCGGAGCATAGCCGGCGCCCTTGCCAAAATCATCCACGCTATCCTGGTAGCGCAGGTAGCGCCCCTGGGTGGGGTCGTAATCCCAGCGATGGTAGGAGACGGGCGAATAGCGCACGCTGAAGGATTGGGCCGATATGCCCACTTCTGGGCGCATCGGCTTCAAAGCGCAAGCCCGCCAGGTCCTGGCGGTCGTTGTTGCTCCTGCGCTCCTTGAGGTAGGCGGCGATCTGCGCCGTATCGGCAAACAGGTTGTTGTAGGCGTATTTAGGCCCGATGCGGCACAGCGGCGGGCAATTCTTGGCTCTCTCGACGACGAGAAAGGGGCGGATATCCGGTGCGGTCAGGAACTCCAGCACCGGGTCGTCAGCCCAGCCGAAGACGAAGACCGCCTTGTACATGCGCATCAGGCGCTCATCGAAGAGGCGCGCCGAGCGCACCGGTCCCACCCGGCTGGCGTCTTTGCCGTAGAAGATGCCCACGAAGCGGGTCATCTCATCGGCGATATAGTATTCATAGACGTGATCGGCTAGCGATAGCCCCCACTGCGGGCGCACGCTGCGCGGGAAGTTCGTCACCTTGATGGCGATGGGACGGCGCTCCAGCAAGGCGGGGTCGTCCGCTGGCAAGCCGGTGAGCGGGTTGATCTCCGCCGGGAAATCATCGGGACCATAGCCGTAACGGTAGGAACTGCGGTTGGCGCCTGGATCGGGGGGCGCAAGATACGAGCCAGCCTCGGAAGCAATAACGCCTGCCGCAGGCTGGAGAGCCAGGCAGAAGAGCAGGAGCACAAAAACTGCGGGTGATCTCATCTCAGTCAGGTGACCAGAGCCGGTCTGAGGCTATCTTACCGCGTTTTCAGAGGCGGCAGGCTCACGCCGCCTCTATAAAATTGTAAGGTGAGCGGGGTCGATCAGGGAAGCCGGTTCTCGAAGCGCCAGACATCCGGGAGAGGTCTCCTCGACCTTGGTGTACTGTCCCATCACCTGGAACCAGGTATTGCCCTGCTTGAAGGGGAAGGGCGTGCCATCCGGGTTGGTCAGGTAGAGCACAGAATCCGGCGCCGGGCGGTTCCAGGTCACCTCGTAGCGCTGCCCATCGCGGAAGGCGACCGCCTGCCCGCTGCCGGTCAGGTTGATATCGATGCGCGTATTGCTGCCCTCATCGGGATTATGCGTGGCGAACAGGACGACGACATTATCCGCCGCCACCTGGGCGCCGCTGGCGCGGTCGGTGAGCGGCTCGTAAGCCTCGTCCTTCCCGGTGTTGTCCTCCTGCACGTCCTGGAAGCGCAGGTAGCGACCGCTGGCAGGATCGTAGTCCCAGCGGCTGTAGGCGCTGATCGAGTAGCGGTTGTAGATCTGCTGCCCCGGCGCGCCGCCGGGCGGGGGCAGGTACTGGAAGCTCATCCCGTCCAGGTTCTGGCGGGAGTTGTCCACGCCTTTGCCGGCGGCGAGCTTGCCCAGCTCCTCCGTGTTGGCGACCAGGAAGTTGAAGCCGTTGGGGTCGATGCGGCACAGCGGCAGGGCAGGAGCTGCTGCCCTCCACCACCAGGCGCTCATAATAGTCGGCGCTGAAAAGACGGTCCAGCACGCGGCGGTCGGCGCCGCCGAAGGCAAAGATGGCCTTGTACATGCGCAGGATGTTGTCATCGAAGTAGCGCGCCGAGCGCACCGGTCCCACCTGCTGGGCGTCATTGCCATAGAAGATGGCGTTGAACCGCGTCAGGCCTGGTTCTGGTAGTAATCGTAGACGATATCGGCGAGCGAGATGCCCCAGGGCGGGCGCTGCCCGCGCGGGAAGATCTGCACCTTCACCGCCACCGGGCGGCGCTCCAGCAGCGCCGGGTCGGCTACCGGAAGCCCGGTGAGCGGGTTGACGCCGGGGGGATAATTGCCGGGACCCGACGATACGGGCAGCGGGGTTGCCGTGACCGTGGGGGTAGCGCTGGGCGCCGGGCTGGGCGTGGGCGTCTCGCTGGGAGGCAGTGGGGAGGCCGTGGAGGTCTGCGAGGCGACCGGCGAGCTTACCGCCTGGGACTCGCCTGGCGGCGTGGTCGCAATGGGTCCGCTGCCCAAGGCGCAGGCGGACAAGAGCAGGGCGGCTAAGCCAAATAGAATCCAGAGGTCGATTCTTTTCATCATGCTGACATTTATCCTTAAATGACTGGAGGTTATGATACCGCGATGTCCAGGCTTTGCCAACCAGCCCCGGTGTAGATGAGGGTAGGTCGGCTGGAAGGCATTGTCTTATTCTTAAGACGAACAAAAGCCGTTAGAATATATTAGAATATTTTAATGTGAGAGTGCAGGATGAGCTTGGGTTTCGCTGCGCTCAACCCAACCTACGAACCTCCGGGGTGCGCGTGGCGATGCCACAGCTCGGGCAAGCCGATCTGACTGACGGGGAGATCATCCTTCGCTGCGCTCAGGAGACGCTCTCGGCAGCGCCAGCACGGCTGCCAACACCGATGGCACGCCGATGGCGAATGGGGAGGTGGGGTACCAGGGTGGGGGAAGCGCTTGACCCTAAGGGACGATCCTGGCGGTCATGCCCCACAGCAGGGGCATTCGCCGGTTGCAAGCCGATTTTGGCGTGGTAGAACACATCGCCCTCGTCTTCGGTGTAGTACTGGCGGATGGATTCCACCACCCCATCCAGCGCCACTCCGGGTAGGCATCCAGCGAGAGGGAGATGCGCTCGCCCGGCTGCAGGCGGACGACATCCTCTTCACCCAGGTCCTGGGTTTCCACGACCCAATCCGAAAGATCGGCAACCACCGCCAGGGTCTGTCCGGGGATGGCCGATTCGCCCTGCTTGACGTTGAGGTCCACCAGCGTGCCCGCAATGGGGGAGACCACTTGCGTATTCTGCAGGGCAGCCTGTGCGGCAGCCAGCCCGGCTTCGGCTGCCTCCAGCCTGGCGCTCGCAACGGCGAGCTGGTCCGGGTCTGGACCCTCCAGCCATTTCATTCGTTCCTGCTCAGCCTGGTGCAGGCGCGCATCCGCCTGCGCCAGGGCGGAGCGAGCCAGGGCAAGGTCGATCTCGTCCAGGGGCTTGAGCAGGTCTTCGGTTTTCTTTTTGGCGTCCACGGCGCGCCGCTCAGAATAGGCGACCTTTTTTTCCATCAGGGTCAGCAGCAGCTCGAACTCGTGGCGGCTGACAAACTTCCAGATGATGTCGCGCCGCTTGTTGTACAGGCGCTGCGCTTTCGCCAGGTCATCGCGGTCTTTGGCGAGGCGCTTCTCCGCCAGCAACAGGTTGGCTTTCGCCTGGTCGATGCGCGACTGGCTCTTCGAGCGCTGCAGGCTGGCGAGCCGATCGGCTGCCAACGCCTGCGCCTTTTCAGCCTGCTTGAGCGCTAGCGTGGCGTCCGCCAGGGAGACTGCCGCCGTGCGCTGGAGGTCATCCACCGCCTGGCGGGCAAGCACCACCTGCAGCTCGGCAGCCGCCACAGCGGAAGCGTAACGATCATAGCTATCCAGGCGCAGCAGCACGCTGCCCTGCTCGACCCGATCACCTTCTTTAACCAACAAAGACTCCACTCGCCCCGGCTGCAGCACGCCCAGCTCCACGTAGCGGCGCGGCTCGACCTGACCCTTGATCGCCGGAGGCGCATTCCGGGGCAGGCGGATGCGCTAGGCCGTGGCAGCCTGAGCCAACGCCGGGGTGGAACGCCACAGCCGGCTCGCCAATCCCAGGCAGGTGAAGACAACCAGCAGGGCGAGCAGGAAAAAGCGGGAAGGGCGGGGGAGAGGGGCTGATCTGAGGCGCGGACGGATCAGCTGGCATACCCGCCTCTACTCGGCAAACTCCACGGTAACCGTCATCCCCCAGCGCAAGCGGGGGTCGCTTTCATCCAGATTGATGTGCGCCGTATAGGTGACATCGCCGAACTTCTCGACATAGAGCTGGCTGATCGATTCCACCGTCCCGGCAAGCTGCAGGTCGGGCAGGGCGTCGGGGGTAATGGTAGCCGGCTGCCCCACCGCAACCCGGGGGATCTCCATCTCGTTCAAGTCGTTCGTCTCCACTTTCCATTGGCTGAAATCGGCGACGATGGCGACCGGCTTCAGCGGGGTCGCCTGCTCCCCTACCTTCAGATCCAGCTTGACCAGCGTGCCGGAGATGGGCGAGACCAGCTCGGCGTCAGCCAGGGCGTCTTTGGCGGCGTTCAAGGCGCTTTCGGCGGCGTTGAGGCGCGCCTGGGCGGCTTCCAGCAGGTCAGGATCCGGTCCCGATTGCACATCCGCGTAATCGCTCTCAGCCAGGGCGAGGCGCGCCTGGGCAAGCGAGAGGCTGGCGTCGGCAATGGAAAGGTCGATCTCGTTGGGCGAGCCCTGCAGGTTGTTGAGCAGGCGCACGGCGTTATCGTATTTACGCTGAGCGTCAGCCAGCTTGGATAGGTAGGTCGCCCGCGTGACGTCATCTTCGGGCTTGCGCTCGTAGCGGGCGTAGTCTTCCTGGGCGCTGTCCAGCTTATCTTTCAGGACGATCACATCCGCCGTGGCGGAGTCGATATCCGTCTGGCGGCTGCCCTTGTTCAGGTTGTTGAGGTAGCGCTCGGCGTCGCGTACAGCATCGCGCGCTGCGGCGACGGCTTGCAGGGCGGCGGCCGTGTTTACCTCCGCATCCTCATTCAAAGACTTCAACGCCTGGCGGGCATTCACCGCCTCCAGCTCGGCAGCCGATACGGCGGAAGCCAGGCGCGGTCCCTGGTCCAGGCGGGCGATCACCTGCCCGGCTTGCACGGCATCGCCTTCCTGCACGAGCAGCTCGGAGACCGCGCCGCCCATGTTGAAGGCAAGGTCGACATATTCCTTGGGCGCCAGCTTGCCCTCCACCTTCAAGCCGCCGGGGATCTGCACCGTGGGCACAGCATCCACCGTGATGGACGGCGTGCTCGCCGGAGACTGGCAGCCCCACAGCGCCACCCCGGACAGTAATACAATTAATATATGGATCATTTTCTTCACATCATCACCTTCTCTCAAGGCAAGTCAAGGTTCCTGCAATTTGCGCATGAACTAACGGGAGAAGAATTCTTTGCAGTTAGTTTTGGCGGCAAAGCCGATAACACTAACTGCAAAAGCTAAGATTCTATTCATAAGCCAGCACCTCCCGGATGGTGAGGTGGGTTACACTGCGCGCCGGCATGCACACTGGCGACGATCGAAAGGATCACCACAACCACCAACCAGAGCACAAAACCAATAGGGGTAAAGCCAAAATTAGCCGAGCCACCAAATAACGATTGGCTGATGGCATCCGACATCAGGGAGCTGATGGGGAAAGCCGCCAGCGATGCCAATACCCAGCTGATCAAGCCGATCATGCCTCCCTCCAGCAGCACGGTGACCATCAGCATGCGGTCAGAAGCGCCAACGGCGCGCAATACCCCGACCTCACGCGTGCGCTCCATGACGTTCAAGCTCATGGCGCCGGTCAGCCCGATACTGCCCACCAGGGCGGTTAAGATCGAGAGGAAAAGCAGCAGGGCGGTGATGACATTGAACCCATCCTGCGCCATCTGGCTCATGGATTGACCCGGGGTCAGGTCCACCACGGTGATGCCATAGCTTTTCAGGTGCGCTTCGATCGCCCTGCCCAGGGCTTGCTGCTCGTCTTGCGTCAGGTCCGAGCGGTCGGAGACCACACGGTAGGCGGCGGCGCGCCCCTCCTGGTGCGTCAGGCTGGTCAGGTACTCATAGCTGGTATAAGCGGCATAGCCACTGACCTTGCCCGCCAACTGGTAAAAACCGACGACCACCCAATCAGTCTCGTCGCCGTTGACCCGCAGGCGGATGGTATCGCCCACCTTGAGATCGGGATAGCGGTCACGGAAAAGCTCGCTCAAGGTGATGGCATTCTGGTCGCCGGGACGATCCAGCGCCCCTCCACCAGGATCGGCTTGACCAGCGGGCTGGCCGCCGGCGGCGCCAGCAGGGAAACACTCTCGCCGACCGAGTCGTCCGCCTTTAGCAGCTCGGTGCGGGCAAACGCCCAGCCCTCCACCATCTTGACGCCGGGCACTTCCTGAATCAAGGAGGAGATCTCAGTGATCGGGTAGGTGCGATCCAGGGTGACATTCACATCCGCCAAAAAATACTGGATGATTTGTCCCACATAATCGAGCAGGGAAACGCGCACGTTGAAAGTGGCGATGAAGATCGCTCCACCGAGTGATAGTGTCAGGACGGTCAAGAAGAGCCGGCCTTTGCGCCGGAAAGTGTTGCGCAAGGAGATCAGCAGCAACATGGACACATTGCGCAGGCGGCTGATGCGCCGGTCGAGCCAGCCCTGGTTTGGCGGATGGTCTTGCTGAATACCACTGAGCGCTTCTTGCACGCTGATTTTTGTGCCCTGCCGGACAGGAAAAAAGGCGGCGATCTGCGGCATCATGATCGCCAGGACGACCTCGATCAGAACCACTCCAGGCACAATCCGGAAGCCATAGAACGTGGTATTCATCATCTGAGTCAGGTAGCCGACTATCGAATAAGCCACCACGAAGGATAGCGGCAAGGCAATTGCCAGGGCAAGCAGCCCGTAGAGCAAATTCAACATCAGGTAGATACCAGCAATCTGCGTGCGCCGGGCGCCGACCGACTTCAAAATGCCGATCTGCTGCACCTGCTGGTTCAAGATCGCCTGCAAGGTATTGGTAATTAAAAAACCGCTCAGAAAAGACTGCCAGCAAGCCAATCACAATCAATACGGACAACACAGCCTGGGCAAGGTAGAGGTTCGGATGGTCGAAAGAGCTACGCAGCTCCGTGCTGCTAATCGTAACATCGTTCTTTTTCAGCATCAGCAGGATGGTTTCAACGCTACCCAGGTAATTCGCATCCGTGCTATCCCCGTCTACAGTTACATACAATCTATTGAAGCGCTTGGGCAAGGGCTGCTCCAGTGTCTCCAGGGTATCCTGGTTGATGTAGCCTTGAACCGGCGCTCTAAAGTACCCGCCCATGCTAAGGAAGCTGCTCCAATCGTCTGGTCCTTGACAATGCCTACCAGCTTGAGCTGTTGGGTTTTGCCGGAGGGCAGCTCCAGGGTAACCTTCTCTCCGATCTGAGCGTTTACATCTTGCAGCTTATGCTGGTCCACCACAATCTCGCCATCGCCAGGGGGCCAGACTCCCGTCAACCAGGGTCACCAGGTTCACCTGCTGCTCGCCAGGATTGCGCAGCGCCTGGATATCGATGGCGCTCCACTTCTGTGGATTTGTCAGCAGCCGGGTGCTGAAGAAACGAACACCGATAGCCTGCTTCACGCCCTCAATAGCTGCTATGTGGTCAACCAGCCCTTGCGAGAACAAGCTCGACTGGATGGTGACATTGGACGGATTGGCGCCGCGTAGCCGCGCCGCATATCATCCAGCGACACGGCATAAATGGTGGCGATCACGCCCAGGGCAAACAAGCCAACAGCGATCGAGGCCACCACCAGGATCGAGCGCGTGCGGTTGCCCCACAGGTCGGCAATCACCTTCTGCCAGCGTGGGCGGATCATGCGCTTGCCTCCCTTCGCCGCTCAGGCAGAGCCAAGAGCGCCCGCTCCTGCAAAAACTGGCGCAGAGCCAGCCGGGCAGCCAATCCCCGGCAAATTCCAGCCCGCTCCCAACCAGCAATTCCAGCGGCTCGGGACCAACAGCGCGCAGGGTGATCTGATCCAGACCGGCCGCCTGCACATCGAACGATGTCAACAGATTTCCTTCACCAAGTCCGGTGAGAGGCGAGGCGCTTCCGGGCGCGCCGGAGCAGACAGCTCCAGGCAGCCGGCAGTCACCAGCACCATCCAGTCAGCGCCGGATGTGTCCAGACCCAGCGGCTCCCCGGTCGATTGGGTGCGCGGCTGCAGGTGGTGGGTCAGCCAGAGCATGGGGGAATGGCTCAAGCCGTGCAAAGCGCTGGCGACCCAGGGGCTGATCAGCTCGCCATCCGAGATGAGCAAGGTGCGCATGGTGCGCGCCGCCAGGCCGATATCATGGGTGACCATCAGGATGGATTTGCCCTGGTCGATCAGCGCCGCGAACAGGTCGAAGACCTCGTCGGCGGTGCGCGAATCCAGGTTGCCGGTCGGCTCATCGGCGATCAGGATGGGCGGGTCGTTGGCCAGGGCGCGGGCAATGGCGGCGCTCTGCTGCTGACCGCCCGATACGGCGGCGGGGAGCTTTTCGGCAAAGCGCTCAAGCCCGACGAGCTTGAGCAGCTCCAGGGCGCGCCCCTCACGGACGGCGGGCGCGTAACGCCCGCTGAGGTACATGGGCAGCATCACGTTCTCGAGCAGGGTCAGCGTGGGCAGCAATTGGAAGAACTGGAAGACAATCCCCAGGTTCTTGCCGCGCCAGACCGACATGTCGTTCTCGCTCAGGTTGTGGACGTAGGTATCGCCGACGCGCACCGTCCCCGAGGTGGGATGGTCGATGCCGGTAATCATATTCACCAGCGTGGATTTCCCGCTGCCCGATTTGCCCACCACGCTGACAAACTCGCCGGGGTAAAAGCAGGCAGATACCCTGTTTAACGCCGTGAACTCACCGGCGGCGTTCTTGAAGGTCTTGACGATATCGCTCATGCTGATCAGCGGCTCGCCGGAGCACTGGTCAGGCGCGGGAAAATAGTTGGGGATTACGTTGGCGGTTGCCATTGGGGAGCTTGCCTCAGGACTCGTCTTCGATCTGCCCATCTACCAGGCGCAGGGTGCGCGACATGCGCCGCGCTAAGCCCTGATCGTGGGTGACCATGACGATCGTCTTGCCCTGCTCTATCAAGTGCGAGAAGATCTGGAAGATGATCTCAGCCGTCACCGAATCCAGGCGGCCGGTGGGCTCATCGGCGACGATGAACTTCGGATCATTGGCGAGGGCGCGGGCGATCGCCACGCGCTGCTGCTGACCGCCCGAGATGGCAGACGGGAGCTTGCGGATGTGGTCTTCCAACTCAACCAGGCGCAACAGCTCCTCGGCGCGCTGCTGGCTGGCGCCGGGGCGGTAGCCGCCGCACACATCCATGGGCAGGACGACATTTTGCACCAGGTTCAAGGTCGGCATCAGGTAGAACGACTGGTAGATGAGACCCACGTTGCGCCCGCGCCAGGCAGCCAGGCGGTTCTCATCCAGCTGGTGCACCGGCACGCCCTCTACCCACACCTCGCCGCGCGTCAGGTGATCGACGCCGGTGAGCATATTGATCAGGGTGGTCTTCCCCGAGCCCGATTTACCGATAATGCCAAGAAACTCGCCCGGGTAGACATCCAGGTTGATCCCTTTAAGCGCGATAAAGTCCCCTGCCGCGGTTTTATACGCCTTGACGACATCGCGCATGCGAATGAGGGGTTGGATGCCATTCTGGTTCAGTGCTTCAGGGGGAATTGCCTGGCGAGCGCTACCATTTCCATTACCGTTCAAAGCAGCAAATTCCTAATCTGATATTAATAAACACCATGTAGTATAATAAACAACCTGCCAGATATAGACAGGGTGTTTAGAAATTATACGGGGATGCTTTCCCTTGTCAACCACCAATCCGGCGAAGAGTACATTATTGAACAATGCCCCCAGAAATGTCCAAAACTGCGCAAGCCGAGAGGAAAGAGGACCGGCGTGTCAGCCGCACTCGCCGCCAGTTGCGCGAGGCGCTGCTCGCCCTGATCCTGGAAAAGGGCTTCGACGCGGTGACGATCGAAGAGATCACCGAGCGCGCCGACCTGGGGCGGACGACTTTCTACCTGCATTACCGGGATAAAGAAGACCTGCTGATGGAGAGCATCGGCGAGCTGGTGGACGACCTGATCGCGCAGATGTCGCACCTGCCGCCGGAAAGGTGGCGGCTCGAGGACGGGTCATTCTCCCAGGTGCCATCTCCTGCGATCACCCTGCCCTTCCAGCACGTAGCAAAAAACGCCAGCCTGTACCGCATCATCCTGCGCGGCGAGGGCTCGTATACCGTCTCCAGGCGGCTGCGGGCGATCATCGTCCAGGCTTGCGAAACGATGATCCAGGTGCTGCTCAAAAAGGAACAGCTCGCCATGCTGAACCCCCAGGCGCCGATGGAAATTATCCTCAATTACCTGGCGGGCGCCTGGCTGGGGCTGGTCACCTGGTGGCTGGAGAACGATATGCCCTACACGGAGGAGGAGATGGCGCTGATGTTCCAGAAGCTGATTATGTACGGCACAGCAGACGTCCTGGGAGTATTGCCGCAAGGATAGGAGAAGAAGTTATAATTCCCCCATTCTAGAAAACAGACTGACGGGTGATAGGATGAGGCATGAAAACTGACCTTGACGCATTGATGGAAGCCAACGAAATCGACGCCCTGCTGGTTACCGGACCAGCGCAACACAATCCCGCCATGTACTACTTCACCGGCGGCTGGCACATCTCGCAAGGCGACCTGATCAAGAAGCGCGGGCAAGAGCCTGTGCTCTTCTACAACTCGATGGAGCGTGACGAAGCCGCCAAGACCGGCTTGCAAACCAAGGACCTCGGCGATTACCGCCTGCGTGACCTGCTGAAGGAAAAGAACGGCAACATGGTCAAAGCGACGGCGCTGCGCTACCAGAAGATGCTGGAAGAGCTGGGCATCCAGGCGGGGCGCGTGGCGCTGTTCGGCAAGGCTGAGGCGGGGGCGGCGCACGCCATCTTCTCCCGCCTGGAGAAAGCCATGCCGGGGCTCTCCATCGTCGGGCAGATGGACGATTCGCTGCTGATGCAAGCCATGGCGACCAAAGACGAGCAGGAAATCTCCCGCATGCGGCGCATGGGACAGGTGACCACCGCCGTGGTGGGTCAGGTAGCCGATTTCTTGACCGCCCACAGCGTGAGAGATGGGGTGCTGGTCAAGGGGGATGGCGAGCCGCTGACCATCGGGGATGTCAAGAGCCGCATCAACCTGTGGCTGGCGGAACGCGGCGCCGAGAACCCCGAGGGCACCATCTTCGCCATCGGCCGCGATTCCGGTGTCCCCCACAGCTCAGGCAACCCCAGCGATGCCCTGCGCCTCGGGCAGACCATCGTCTTCGATATCTTCCCCTGCGAGGCGGGCGGCGGCTACTTCTACGATTTCACCCGCACCTGGTGCCTGGGCTACGCCCCGGATGAAGCCCTGGCGCTTTACGAGGACGTCTTCAGCGTGTACCGGGAAATCATGGATTCACTCGAGCCGGGCGTGCACTGCCCGGAGTACCAGCGCCGCGCTTGCGAGCTCTTTGAAGCGCGCGGGCATAAAACCATCGAGAAGGACCCGGCAACGCAGGAAGGCTACGTCCACTCGCTGGGTCACGGGCTGGGGCTGAACGTCCACGAGCGACCGTGGTTCGGGCGCAACGCCAACGCCGAAGACCGGCTGGACCCGGGCGCGGTGGTCACCATCGAGCCGGGGCTGTATTACCCGGAGCGCGGGCTGGGCGTGCGCCTGGAAGACACGGTCTGGATGCGCCCGGACGGCAAAGCGGAGATCCTGGCGGATTTCCCGCTGGACCTGGTATTACCCATGAAATAAGCCGCGGACGGATGCCATGCCTCCTCAAGCCAAAACCAAGCCTGACCCCGTTCAACCCGCCCTGCCTGCCGCCCGCATCCTGGGGATCGAAACCTCCTGCGACGAGACCGCCGCGGCGGTGGTCGAGAACGGGCGCGCCATCCTTTCCTCGCTGGTGGCGTCGCAGGTAAGCCTGCACGCCCAGTTCGGAGGCATCTTCCCGGAAGTGGCTTCCCGCGAGCACATCCGCGCCATCTACCCGATCATCGAAGGGGCGCTGCAGCAGGCGCACCTGAACTTGCAGGACGTGGACGCCATCGCCGTGACGCGCGGTCCCGGGCTGCCCGGCTCGCTGGTCGTCGGCTTGAACGCTGCCAAGGGGCTGGCGCTGGGCAGCAACCTGCCCCTGATTGGCGTCAACCACCTGGAGGCGCACCTGTACTCCGCCTGGCTGCACGACGCCGAAGCCACCCCGCCCCCCGAGCCGGCGTTTCCGCTGCTGGCGCTGATCGTCTCGGGAGGACATAGCGAGCTGGTGCTGATGACCGGGCACCTGCACTACCAGCGGCTGGGTGGCACGCTGGACGACGCCGCCGGCGAAGCCTTCGATAAAGTCGCCCGGCTGATCGGGCTGGCTTACCCAGGCGGTCCAGCCATCCAGCGCGCCGCCGAGGGCGGCAATCCAAACGCCTTCGATTTCCCCGCGCCTGGCTGGAGGAGAGCTGGAACTTCTCCTTCAGCGGGCTGAAGACCGCCGTTCTGCGCGAAGTGCGGCGCATCCAGGAGCGCGGCCAGCCGCTGCCGGTCACTCACCTGGCAGCCAGTTTTCAAGAGGCGGTGGTGGAGGTGCTGGTGGGGAAGACGCTCAAAGCAGCAGACGCCTTCCAGGCGAAAGAGATCCTGGTGGCAGGCGGTGTCTCCGCCAACCGCGCACTGCGCCAGGCTTTCCAGGCAAAATCCAGGCTTCCGGTGCACGTCCCGCCGGTCGCCCTGTGCACCGACAACGCAGCCATGATCGCCGCGGCGGGCTACTACCGCTTTATCCAGGGTCAACGCGACGCGCTGGATATGGATGCGCTACCCAACTGGCCCGTCAACGAACTTTAATGTGAAGTGATCCCGCAAAATGGGGTCGCACCCTATTTTGCGGGCTCCTCTGACCTTCAGGCAGGCGCCAGGGTAAACTCAGTCACTTCCGGGGGGCAATTGAACCGGTACGGCACGCTGATCATGCCGATGCCGGGATTCGTGTACAGCCACATTTCACGGACGCGGTACAGCCCATAATCATATTTGCGCCCCAAATACGGCAGGATGACCGGACCGCGCAGCGGTAAGCGCACTTGCCCGCCGTGGGTATGCCCGGCGAGCTGCAGGGTGAGGCGCGGGTCGAGCGAGACCTGGTCCGCCAGGTCAGGCTCGTGGTAGAGCAGGATGACGGGCGCCTGCGGCTGGGGCGCCTTCCAGCGCCGCCTTCAAGTCCGGATTTCCGCTCCAGCCATCATCCAGACCTGCCAGGTACAGCGAGGCGTTGCCCAGTGTGAGCGGCACGCCCTGGTTCACCAGCATTGGCAGGCGGTGGCGGGCAAAAGCCTGCTTGACAAGCTCAACATCCAGCCAGAGATCGTGGTTGCCGAGCGCCGAGTAGACCCCAAAGCGGGCGTCCAATCCCGAAAGGATGGCAGCCAGGTCTTCGGCGCCTTCGGGAATGCGCCAGACGTAATCCCCGGTGAGCACGGTCAGGTCGGGCTTGAGGCTGTTCGCCAGCGCCACCGCTTTGCGTACCAGCGCGCGGGTGGTATACGGGTACATGTGGAAGTCGGTCATCTGGACGATGCGGAAGCCCTCCAGTGCGGGCTTCAAACCCCGCACCGGCAGCGTCACGCGACGGATGACCGGCTCATACGCCTGGTTGGCTATGCCCACAACGCCGGTGGTGGTCACGAAACCGGCTGCCAGCGCTGCGCCTGTCAGCTTGAGGAACTCCCTGCGGGTTAACGGAGACATGCGTGGATGCTTGCTGGACTTTCCCGAGGATCTACTCGCCCCTGCGGATGACCATCAGGGTCAGGTCATCGGAGCGAGCGGCGCCGCCCACGAAGCGGCGGATATCCGCAAGGACAGAAGCCAGCACCGTCGCGGCTGGCTGCCTGTGTTCATCCTGGGCACTCAGAGCGAGGCGCCCCGCCTCCAGCAGGCGCCCCTCGCCATACAGCGCCTGGCGCTCGTCCTGGGCTTCGGTGACGCCATCCGTGAACAGGAACAGGACATCTTGCGCATCCAGCAGGATCTCGCGCTGCGTCCAGCGCGCTTCGGGCATGATGCCGATGGCTATCCCCGTGGAGGGCAGGGATTGCACCGTCTCCCCATCCGGCGCCCGGAAGAGATAGGGCGGGTTATGCCCGGCGTTGCAGTAGACCAGCCGCCCGAGGGCTGGGTCCAGCACCCCATAAAAAACGGTGATGTAGAGCCCGGCGTGCGTATCCAGCAGCAGGCGGCGGTTGACTGCGGCGAGCACCTGCTCCGGCTGGGAAGGGTAGATCTCGGCGTAGGTGCGGATCAGGGTGCGGCAGGAAGCCATAAACAAGGCGGCGCCGGCGCCTTTATCGGTGACATCGGCGATGACGATACCCAGGTGCTCGTCGGGCAACGGGATGAAATCGTAGAAATCGCCAGAGGTCTGCAATGCCGGCTCGAGGCGCACAGCCAGTTGCCAGCCGGGGGGTTGGGGCACCACCTCCGGCAGGAAGCTGCTCTGGATGCGCCCGGCGCGCACCATCTCCTGGGACACTTTCCGGGCAGCCAGCACCTGCGATTCGGTCTCCACCTGCAGGTCGAGCAGGCGCGACTCGATCAGGCGCGTGTAGGCGACAGCGCCCATCTTCTTGAACAGGTCGGATGACAGGTTGTAGAGCGCCTGGGCACGCGCCAGGTCTTCTGCCTCGCCGCGCCGGACGTGCAGCCCAGCCAGGTCGAGCAGGGCGCGCGCCCAATACCAGCGCTCATTGGTGCGAGCGTTGATATCCGCCACGGCTTCGCAGGTGGAAATGGCATCATCCCAGCGCGCCTCGGCGGCTGCCAGCTCAGCTTCCGCATGGCGAATAAAAAGCTCATCCCAGACGGAAAGGCGCGGCTCACCCAACCCCTGGGCGCTCTCCAGGAGCTCGTGCGCTTCCGCCAGCCTGCCCTGGTAGGTACGAAGCATGCTCAACCGGCAGCGCGGCAAGACTCTGCTACCGAGCCCCTGGTCGCCGAGGGAGACCGTCTCCTGGATGGCGCTTTCGGCTTCCGACAGATCCTGAGGCTCGACAAACTTGTGGATCTCAAGGATCAACGTAGCCAGAGACTCGGAGGAGTTGTTCAGCATCTGCAAATCCCCGAGTCGGCGGGCATCCGCCTGCCCCTGGCGGGTGAGGTCCAGAGCTGCCTGCCAATCACCTCTGAAACCGAGCAGCAGCGCTTTGAGCAGCTTGATCTCAGCCAGTGCATACTCAGGATCATCCAGGTCTTTTAGCATCCCTTCCAGTTCGAGGATGCCTTTTTCCACCTCGCCAAACTCGCCCAGGGTCATCGAAGCGTGCAGCAGCGTGCACTCCGAGAGCACAATCTCCTGCGGCACGCCGCGCCGGCGGGCGATCTCAACCGTGCGCTGGTAATGGCGGTGAGCTGTCAATGTATCGCCCCGCAATCCCCACAACATAGCTGCAAGGTTCATGTGGGCGCGGTGGGCGACCCGCGTGAGCTGGTTGGCTTCGGCCAGCTCGACGGCTTGCTGAAGGGCGGAAATGGCTTCATCCGTCGCCACATCAGGCAGGATACCCAGCGTAGCCAGGGCGTCGGCGCGCACCTCTACAGAGCCCAGGCGGTCTGCCATCGCCAGTGCCTGGCGGCACATGGAAGCGGATTTGTCCGGCATGCCGTTGAAATAATAAGCCCGGGCGGTCTCGTGCACCAGGCGCGCCATTTCCGGGCTCTCGGGAGCGCCTTCCACCGCCCTTAGCCCTTCCAGGCAAAGCTGGAGACCCATGGGGGTATCCCCGGCATGCCAGGCAACCCGAGCCGAGCGGGCATACAGGCGCGCCACGCCGTTCATATCACCGGCTGTCTGATAGAGCTGGATGAAGTCTTTCCAGATCTGGATCGCCTCCTGCATGCGCCCCTGGCGGGCGACCGCCACCCCCAACCCGGAGAGCAGCTCACCCTGCTGGCTGGGCGAAGGCGAGAGCGCCAGGGCGCGGCGGAAGTGCCCCTCCGCCTCCTGGTTGCAGTAACAGTCGATGCCCGATTTGCCAGCCAGGATGAAGTAATGAAGCGCCTGCTTCTCCTTGCCGGCCTCGGAATAGTGGCGCGCCAGGATGGCGGCGTTCTCCTGCAGCCGGTCGGGATACAGCTTTTCCACCGCCTTCCCGACCGCCAGGTGGAGCTGCTTGCGGTCGTTGGTCAGCAGCGAAGCATAGGCAGCCTCCTGGACCAGTGAATGCTGGAAGAGGTATTCCAGCTCCGGCTCCAGGGTCGCCAGGCGCAGCATGCCGGCGTTCTCCAACGAGCTGAGCACGCCGATCGCCCCGCCGCCCTCCACAGCCTGCTCCCCCAGTACCTGCTCCAGCACGCGCACCGGGAACTGCCTGCCCACCACCGAAGCCACGCGCAACGTGCGGCGGCTCTCGTCGGGCAGGCGGTCGATGCGCGCCATGAGCAAGCCCTGCAAATTATCGGGGATGACCACGCTGCCCAAGCCGGCGCCCGCCGTCCAGCCACCCTGGTGGGGCATGATCGCGCCGCGCTCGATCAGCATGCGGATGATCTCCTCGACGTAGTAAGGGTTGCCTTCCGCCTTTTTCAAGATCAGGGAGCGCAAATCATCCGGCAGGGCTTCGATCGCCAGCAGGTTGGCAACCAGCCGGCGGCTCTGCTCGTCCGAGAGGGCGCTCAGGGTGATCTCCGCCAGGGAATTCCCCAGTTGCTCGCGCGCCGCGCCCACCAGCTTCCAGCCCGGCGCCTCGCGGTCGGGACGGATGGCAAAGCAGAACAGGACGGGCGCCGCATTGACCAGGGGCAAGAGGCGGATGAGCAGCTCGATCGAAGACGGGTCTGCCCAATGCAGGTCTTCCAGTACCAGCACAACCGGTCTGCGCTCCGCCAGCTTCTCGATCAAGCGCCGCATGGCGGAGGTATAGCGTAACTGCAGGGCTTCGGCTTCCACCAGCTCCATCGCCCGCATGGCAGGCGCATCGGATTTCAACGCCAGCAAATGCGCCAGCGCCGCATACACCTCCAGCCCCGGCGCTTTTTGCGGGTCGGCAAACAGGTCGGAGACCAGCCTCAGCAGGGCAGCCTGTTTCTCGGCTTGCTCGGCGCCTTCTTGAATGCCCAGCAGGGAGTACACCAGGTGCGCCGCCAGGTGGTAAACCAGCCCGTGAGCATAGGAATGGCTGTGAGCTTCCGCCCACTGCACCCCCGCGCCAGCGCTGCGGCTGCCCACCGCCGCCTGCCACTCGGCGATCAGGCGCGACTTGCCCATCCCCGGCTCGCCCATCACGAGCACCGCCCGCCCCAGACCGGCGCGCACTGCTTCGCACAGGCGCATCAGGCGCTCCAGCTCCGTATCGCGACCGACCATCGGGCTGCTCAGTCCGGCAACGCCGCGCAGGCTGCCCGGCTCGAGGCGCCTGCCGGTGATCTGGTAGGCGCGCACCGGCTGGGATTGCCCCTTGACCTCGATGAAGCCAAGGTCCAGGCAGTCGAATAGCGGTTCGATGAAGCGCTGCACCGTCTCGGAGAGGATCACCGTGTCCGGCTGGGCGGCAAACTTCAAGCGCGCCGCCAGGTTGACAACCCCGCCCGGCGACGAGAATTCGTACTTCAGATCCTGTCCCACCTCGCCCAGCACCACCAGCCCGTGATTCAGACAGGTGCGTACCGCAAAGTCGACAGAAAACTGTCCATGCAGCTCAGCCGCATAGTCGCGGGCGACTTCGAGGACATCCATTGCAGCCAGCACGGCGCGCAGCGGGTCGTCTTCATGCGCCACCGGCGCGCCAAAGAAAGCCACCAGGGCATCGCCCAGCATGTGGGCAACCGTGCCCTCATAGCGGTAGATGACCGGCGCGATGCGGTCGAAGAAGCCGTTGATCAGGACAGACCAGCGCTCCACGCCCAATTTCCCGGCAAGCGCCGTCGAGCCGACGACATCCACGAACAGCACGGTGACGTAGCGCTGCTCGCCGCGCAGGTGCGCGGCGGCGCGCACCTTATCTACCAGGGCGGGTGGGGCGGCAGCCGCCAGGCGCTGCAGGCGGGCGTCGTCGGCGGGGGAGTGCAGGCGAATCGCCTGCCCGCAGTACATGCAGAAGCGCGCCCCGGGCGGCAGCTCCGCCTGGCAATTGGAGCAGCGCACAGCCAGCGCCGCCCCGCAGCTCAGGCAGAAGCGGGCGTCTGGTGGGTTTTCAGCTTGGCAGCGCGGGCAGATCATGGATGGTCAAAAAAAAGTGACGATTTACGACAGCCAGAGTCGAATTCAGGGAAAGTTTACCATATTCTGGATAGCGCTCATTCATCGCTCTCCAGCAGCCATTCAGCCAACGAGCGGATTGCAATCGTAAATCCGTTGCTTTTTATCGTCTGTGAATTTGCATCCGTCAGGATCAATCCAGACGAGAGACCGAGTGCGCCCATCGCATCCGTTATCGCCCGTAGCTCCCGTTCTCGCGTGGCGGGGTGGTCCATGCTTTGAACCACCTGAACCAATTGACCCGCCTCCGGCAGATAGAAATCGACCTCATAGCCAGCCGGGGTAATGTAATAATAGATCGCCTGCGTCTTTCGCCGCAACGCCAGAAAAGCCGCATTTTCCATCATTTTTCCGGTGTTGGGAGAAAAACTGAAACCGATTGCATTTGCCAGACCGGTATCGATGCTGAATACCTTCTTGGCAGCAATTTGCTGGCGCTTCACCGAATTATCATATACGTTCAGGGTAAATATCAGCCAACTATTCTCCAGGTATTCGACGTAATTCTTGATCGTGTTCACACTGCCTAGCCGGAACTGTTCTTTAAGCTTATTAAATGAAATCTGACCTCTAGGATTACTCATCAGGTAAAAAGCCAGCTCTTTCAAGGCCCGCACTTCCTCGATGCGGTAGCGCGTGGCAATATCGCGATACAGGATATCATCATACAGGGTGCGCAGCAGCGGTAGCTCAGGATATTTCAGCGGCTCAGGAATACCACCAAGGCGCAGATACTCATCCAGATCCGTTGTGGGTCGGGCTCTTTCAACCGTTGTCAGACGGTCAGGTCGGGAGAGGATATTCTTTGAATTGCAGGAACTCGGCGAAAGAAAATGGGAAGAGCTCAACCGGTATATAACGTCCAGTCAGGCGAGTGCCCAGCTCGCGGCTGAGCAACGAAGCATTGAGCCGGTAATCAAGAATTTGATCCCCTGATCCATCAAGCGGCGCACAAAGTGCTCCCAACCGGATACATTTTGAACTTCATCGATGATGAACACTCTTGCGCTCACCAAAGAGCTCCAGAAGCGCCTGGTAGAGATCGTTGGCATCCTCTACCTGGAATCCCAGAAAACGGTCATCCTCGAAATTTGCATAATAGAATTGTTCTTCGCCTAAGCCATGCGCAAATTGCGCCAAAAGCGTGGATTTACCCACCCGCCGCAACCCGGAAATGACCACGGCATGCGGTAGGGGTAAGGCGCGCTCAATCTCGACTCAGCCGCGACCTCTCCACACCGGTCTCGCGGCGCCAGAAAGCCTGCTGCTGTTCCAGCAACATCGCCTTGATCTGCTCTTTGGATACCCTCGCTTTCCAATTGTCTTCACTCATACTGAAATAATACACCCATTAGTTTTCATTGTCAATGAAAACTAATGGGTGATAGCTACTGCCATAACCGGGCGGGGTTCAGATGATGATGCGTTCAATAGCGAACGCATCCTACTGCTACGGCTTAGAGGATGGATTACAGTTTTCCTCCCCAGGAAAGCTATCCGGCGCGGCCTCCCATCCAGCGACATCAAGGATATCGGTAACATTCGGCATTTTGTACAATTCTCTTGTGTTTACATCAAATATTTTAAGGCCATATTCCAATTGATCCTCAAAACACCAAAAACAAGCGATACGACTTGTCGATCCAAAAGGTTTCATACCCCCATTTCCTGCCGGAACATTTTCTAGTGAACGTACTACCTTCCACTCGCTGGATCGATCCAGCGAATGACATCATCATCCCATGTCCCAAGAATATTGTCGTCTTCCCACCAAAATTCATCTACCTCCCCTACGGGAACGATGTTTTGATTTTCAGAGTTGGCTATCCAAAGGTTAGACCTGTCAAATGCAATGTATTTGAGAACAAAATACTTGCTATTTGGCGACCACAATATTCCATCCGGCGCATTGCCTGCTTCCGGAAGAGTTTGATATTCTACATGCTGGTTTCCATGGTAATCGGCACTATAAATTTTAAGAGTATCATTTTCGTCATAGTCGGTGTAAGCCAGCAATTGGCTATTTGGAGACCAATCGAATTTCCACGCCCCACCGTTTTTTGATATGAAGAAAGGCCCTTCTGAACCGTCAGTTGACATCACCGCCAGGTTTTCAACCGGATAATGATATCCTTGCCCAGTATCCTCCATCAGTTCTCCGCTGTGAATCTCCATGGCAACATAAGCTTCGGATGGAGATAACTAAGATTCCCAGGCCAGTCTTCCATTCGACTTAATCTCAGGCAGGTTTTCATGGGAGAATATCATGCGCCAGGATATTCCCGCGCAAATCCACCTCAACGATATCGGCGTTATCCAAATAGAGGTAAAATCCACACCCCTGCCGGGTCCAACCCAAAAAATGTGCATCAGAGATGTAGAGCTCGGGATTTATCGCTCTGGTTTCACCTGTGTTTACATCCTGTAGGTAAGAATCTCGCCGCCAAATCCCATTTGAATGATCAGGGGGTTTCCCAGCAACCCATCTGTTGCCCTCTGGCCAGATCGTGGGTGTGATCGTGATTTGTTTAGGAACGCCCGTAGGCGTAGGAGTATCCACGTTTCTCAAATCCAAGGTGGGTGAAACAAGTATCCTGGCAGTTGGAGTTGCATAGTAGGGTGGGACCGTCGCCGATGGGCTTTTTGTTGAGATAGGAGAGGGTTGGGAGGCAAGAGCGCATCCTCCCAACAAGAGAATTGAGCCTATCTCACAAGCAATGACGGGTAGTGGTTTATTCCTGTTAGTTTCCATATCGTTCCGGCATTGTGTCGAAATCGGAATCATAACCATATATTGCACCTGATTACCAAAAAGTATTGACCCCAATCACTCTGAGCATACCCCCAAAAATACATGCCTTGAAATGGATCCTGAAGAGGCCAGGTTAACATTGCCAGCTGTTCGGACTTCAAAGTGGAGGTAAGCAGGTACCATATCTTCGCCCTTCGTCTTGCCTGTTGTACCGATGATTGTATCTCAATTAACATCTTCACCAACCCCAACAAAAACTCCACTGTTGCGCTCTGTGCCTAAATGTGCATAGATAGAATAGAACTTGTTATCGTATAGCTCGTGCTCGACCATGACATAATTACCAAAATCGTCAGACCAGCCAGCAGCTACCACAATACCGGGGGCGATGGGATAAACAGGACATCCTACCGCATGGCCGCCATCAACGGCCATGTGGTATGTATTCATACCCGGATGTTTATCAGTTACATCAGGATCGAGATTTGGCTTTCGATTTTCGCCAGAAACCACGATAATCAGGATTTTCTGTGCGCAAAGGAGGTTTTCAGCCATGTGTCGGAGCATACCACATTTTGCCAGCCCACCAATCCCATGGGTCATAAAATCCATGCCTTGATCTGTTTCGACATTCAGGATCAGCATTATTCTTATATGCACAGGCCGATTTGTATGCCCGGTTGGGTCGACGTAGCGACGCGCGTTATTTATACGCGTAAGCGTACCTGTCCCACGCCAGCGGATTCCCCGGCTGCGGGATGATACTATCCGCTTGCGCGAATCTGGATAACGAGCTATCGTACCATCTGGCCCCATAATACATCAGCCCAAAATCAGCCACATTGCTGTACTGCCCGGTGTACGTGAACTTCGTCGGCAGCGTTCCGCTGGCAAATCTTGATTCCCCCCATGCCTTGTACCGGTTATCGGTCGGCAAGCGCCCCGTTGCTGTCGGTCGTCACGCTGGTGCTGCCCAAGTGGTCGCTCAGGATGAAGTTCAGTGTGCTGGCGCCGGTGCGCATCGCGACCCGCGCCCCACCCGCGCTATAGTATTTCTTCATCGTGCTCGTGCTGCCCGTCCATTCGAAATAGGCCCCGATATGCACCGTGGTCACGCCGCCTGCCGTGCTTTTTACCCGGTTGCCATCGCCGTCGAAAACAAAGCTGGCAGTGGCGCTGCCGCTGACAGTAGTCAGTCGGCTTTCCGCATCGTATTGGAAGTTATACATCGCCGTACCGCTAGGGTCGCGGCGGGTCATGTTGCCGTTTCAGTCATAAGAGTACAGGGAGTTGGTCGCCCCCACGGTGGAGGTCACGGCGTGCGGGCGGCTCGCCGCGCGCCTTCTGCGCAGCTGGCGTCTTGGCGGTGTAGTTATAGCTGCCCACGCCCGCTTGCTGGCCAGGTTGCCGCTATCGGGATTGTAGCTATAACTCTCGGTGGTGTAGTTGCCATTGCCATTCCACCGTTCATCGGCGTAGGCGCTGGTGATACGGTCCAGGCTATCATAGCTGAAATACTGGCTTTGTGGAACGCTGCCGAGATACCATTCTTGTAGTCATCGATCTGCGCGCCAGGTTTCCCACCGCGTCGAAGAAGGATGCGCCGGTGCCGGTGTTGTAGTAGCGCAGGTCCTGTAACAAGGTTACTGTTGGGTACAAATCTTCCGACTTGATCTGCTTAAGCCGCCCGTTACCATTACTGTCACTCCAGGCGAAGTAATTATAGTCCGTCCTGAGGATGGCATTGCCACCGCTGTCGCCCAATAAGCGCACATCCACCCTTTCTGCGGCGTCGTAGCTGGTGCTCTTCACGTAGGTGTTCGTGCCCCACACATTATTCACCAGCATCTGCGGGTGGTAGCTATACACCACCGCCTCTCCCAGGTTGCCGTTGGCGTCCGCCGGGTACTTCATCCAATCCACCAGGTCGGCGCTGTTGTAAAACCACTCGCTCTTGAACGTCCCTGAGCCGGTGATCGCCTTCACCTCCTGGATCACCCTGCCCCTGCCGTCATACTTCCATGCCGTAGAGCCCGAGCCGTCGCTCATCCCCGTGCGCCGCGTTTTGCCATACTGCCCGTTCCCCGGGTCGTATGCGTCGTAGCTGTAGCTCACGTCGTAGTCGGGCTGGTCGGGCAGTTGTCGTCGGGGCGGTAGTGCTTGCCCAGCAGGCGGTTGAGCGGGTCGTAATACAGGCAGATGCGCTGTCCGCGCGCGTCGGTCTGGCGTCGTCAGGTTGCCCAGGGCGTCGTATTTGTACTCCAATTGCCCATGTCGGCGTCGCTCATGCTGATCTTGCGCCCGGCGAGGTCATAGCTCAGCGTCGTGCTTGCGCTGCCGTATGCTGCCTTCGTCAGGCGGTCGGCTTCATCGTAAGTATAACTCACCCCGGGACCCGTGGGTGGGATGACCTGCGCCGTCCTGCCCCACAGGTCCGTCCAGGAGGTGTCCATGTTGCCGCGCGCATCCGTGACCTCCGTCACCCGGTAGCTTAAGTTGTTCTGCACGGTCTGGGTGTAGGCGTAGCTCTGCTGCGTCCCGTCCGGCGCAGTGACGATGGACAGGCGCCCCAGGACGTCGTAAACGCTGCGCGTGGCGGGCTGGGTAGGATAGAGCTGCTGTCCCCGGTAGGGCGTTACGGGTGTCACGCCGTTCCAGGTCGCCAGCTCGTAAGGCGCCGTCTTCTGCACCGGCGCCCCGTTGGCGTCGTAGGCGTAATCCACCACGATATCCCTGCTCCCGCTGGCAAGCTGGGCGCCCGCCGTCTGCTCCTGGATGAGCTGCCCCAGCCCGTTATACAGCTTGCGCTGCTCGTTGACCGTGCTCTCGTTGATCTTCTGCTGGATGTCGACGACGTAGGGTTTCTGGTAGAGCAGGTAATTGGCGTCGAAGTAGCTCACCACCAGCGTCGCCCGGTTGGGGGAGGGGTCGCCCGGCTTGCGCAGCCCCGTCAGGCGTCCGAACTTGTCATACGTCGCTGTGGTGACGGCGCCGTTGGCGTCCGTCTCGCTCAGCACCTGGCCCGAATCGAGGTCGTAAGTCCAATGCGTGGGCAGGTCCAGGGCGGGCTTCTGCCACGCCGGGTAGGTGTGATAAGTGTCGGGGTTGCAGGTCGGCGCCGTCCCGCTGCCGTAGCATGCCGTGGTGGTCTGCGGGTTGGCTGTAGCCAGGCTATCCTGTTTTAGATTAGAGTTTTGCCTCCAAAAAATCACCCCTCGCACCCTTGCCTTTACCTCCAAATGGGTGGGTACTTAGAGTAGATGTACTCATACCTCCCACACCAAGAACCTGTGAATCATCATCACAGCACCGCAAACAAGCCCACGAACAATCGCTGCAAACACGCTGCAATCGTCTTTCGTTTATTCGTTTCCTATTCGTTGACGGTCTTCACCACGCCTTACACCATCTCAACAGAGTTGCAGCTTCGCACCTTTCAAACTTATTCGTTTCGAGTCGTTTTTCTAAAACATTTGCCAATCAAACAAGTCCCGGTGCACCTTCTAGGAACGAGCACCCTCATTGCTGACTCGCTGACTCTCGACTCGCCAGCTCGCTTTGCGAATCGCTGGACGAATCCCCCACCCCTGTGATATACTAGCACCCGCTCCCGCCCCGGCGGGAGATGTCATGTCCCCCATTCGGAGGACCACCCTATCTCACACGCCTCCCGACCCAACCGGGCGTGCCGCGGCAAGGAGCCAGCCGCGGCGCCGGGCGGGGATGACGGCGGCGGAAGAAAAACGCAAAGGAGTTTTACCATGAGCGTTATCCCTATGAAAGCGCTCCTCGAGAGTGGCGTGCATTTCGGGCATCGCACCCATAAGTGGGATCCCGGCATGAAGCCCTACATCTTCACCGAGCGCAATGGCATCCACATCATCGACCTGCAGAAAACGGTCAAAGCCCTCGACCAGGCATACAATGTAGTGCGCGATTCCGTCTCCGCCGGCGGCACTGTGCTCTTCGTCGGCACCAAGCGCCAGGCGCAGGAAACCATCCAGCTCGAAGCGGCACGCAGCGGCATGCCTTCCGTCACCGTGCGCTGGCTGGGCGGCATGCTCACCAACTGGCGCACCATCCGCGCCCGCATCAATGAGCTGGAGCGCCTGGAGCGCATGCGCGACCGCGGCGAGTTCGAGCGCATCACCAAGAAAGAAGCCCTCAACCTCAACCGCCAGATCGAGCGCCTGGATATGCTCCTGGGCGGCATCCGCAGCATGGCGCGCCTGCCCGAGCTGCTCTTCGTCGTAGACGTCCACCGCGAGCAGACTGCCATTCACGAAGCCAACTTGCTCAACATCCCGGTCATCGCCCTGGTCGATACCAACTGCAACCCGTCGAGCATCGACTACGTCATCCCCTCCAACGACGACGCCATCCGCGCCATCAAGCTGCTCGTCGGCAAAATCGCCGACGCCTGCCTGGAAGGTCGCGCCATGCGCAAAGAGGAAGAAGAAGAGCCCGGCAAGGATATGGCAATGCCCATGGCTGAAGAAGCTGAGCTCTCCGATGAAGAGCTGCTGGGCGAAGCCACCCTCGCCAAGCTGGCTTCCCGCACCGTCCTGATCAAGTCCGAGGATGAGGTAGTCGAAGTCCCCTTCGAGATCGAAGAGGAGCTGGAAGAGACCTGGGAAGAGGAGACCGCAGAGGAAGCGGTCGAGGAAGAAGCTGTAGAAGAAGAGGCAGAGGAATAACCGATATGGCTGTATCCATCGAGCAAATCAAGCAACTCCGTGAAGAAACCGGCGCCGGCATCATGGACTGCCGCAAAGCACTCGAGCAGGCAGACGGTGATATCGAGAAAGCCGTTGAAGCCCTGCGTGAGAAGGGTCTGGCAACCGCCGCCAAGCGCGCCGATCGCGAAGCCTCCGAAGGCGTGGTGGAGCTCTACTCCCACGGCAACGGTCGTGTCGGCGTGATGGTCGAGCTCAACTGCGAGACGGATTTCGTCGGGCGCTCGGAGGGCTTCCGCGCCCTCGCCCACGAGCTGGCGCTGCAGATCGCCGCCGCCGCCCCGCTCTACATCCGCGAAGAGGATATCCCCGCTGCAATCCTGGAGCACGAGCGCAACCTCGCCCGCGCAGCTGCCCTCGAAGAAGGCAAGCCGGAAGCCGTGGCTGAGCGCATCGTCGAAGGGCGCCTCGCCAAGTTCATGGACGAAACCGTCCTGCTGCGCCAGGTTTACATCCGCGATGACAGCCTCACCATCCAGCAGCTCATGATGGATAAAGTCGCCTCCATCGGCGAGAACCTCGTCATCCGGCGCTTCGTCCGGTGGGAATTGGGCAGAAGCGCAGAAGAGTGATCTACATCCGAGCCAACCAACGGGTTGGCTCTTTTTTTGAAGCTCGATGGAAGTTGCCGTGATAAATCCCGGATTTGGGAGGCGTGCATGGAGAACGAAGTGAAGTACCGGCGCATCTTGCTCAAGCTCAGCGGCGAAGCCCTGGGGGGCCAGGGCAGCTACGGCATCGACCCCCGCCGTGCGGAAGATATCGCCGAGCGCGTCAGCCAGGTGCGCCAGCTCGGCGTGGATGTCGCCATCGTCATCGGCGCCGGCAACGTCTGGCGCGGCCGCACCGGGCTGGATCGCGGCATGGACCGCGCCACAGCCGATTACATGGGCATGATCGCCACCGTCATGAACGCCCTCGCCCTCATGGACGCCATGGAGCGCCTCGGCTTGGTGACGCGCGTCCAGTCTGCCGTAGAGATGCGCGCCGTCGCCGAGCCCTACATCCGCCGCCGCGCCATCCGCCACCTGGAAAAGGGGCGCGTCGTCATCCTGGGCGGCGGCACCGGCAACCCCTACTTCTCCACCGATACCGCCGCCGCTCTGCGGGCGATGGAGATCGGCGCAGATGTGCTCATCAAAGCCACCAAGGTCGACGGCGTCTATGATAGCGACCCGCTGACCCACCCGGACGCCGTGCGCTTCGACCGCCTGACCTACATGGAGACCATCAACCGCCGCCTGGAGGTGATGGATAGCACCGCCATCACCCTGTGCATGGATAACCACCTGCCCATCCTGGTGCTCAACCTGTGGCAGCCCGACGTCCTGCGCCAGGCGATCTTCGGCGCGCCTGTCGGCACTCTCGTCTCTGATTGAAGCATCCCCAGGGCTTTCAATTCTGTGAAAGCCCTGATTTTCCCCCTTTCCGGTCTTTGCATTTTCGGGTATCCTATATGGCAAGGAGGCCCGCATGCTCAAAGAGATATACAAAGAGACCGAAGTTCGCATGAAAGGGGCTATCCAGGCGCTGGAAGAAGACCTGGCAGGCATCCGCACCGGGCGCGCCAGCCCCGCCTTGATCGAGCGCCTGCACGTCGAGTATTATGGCGCCCCTACACCGCTGATCCAGCTCGCCTCCATCAGCGTGCCCGAGCCGCGCTCGCTGCTGATCAAGCCTTTTGACGCCTCCTCCCTCAAAGCGATCGAGCGCGCCATCCTGGCGTCCGATCTTGGACTCACCCCCAACAACGATGGCAAATCCATCCGCCTCAACCTGCCGCCGCTCACCGAAGAGCGCCGCAGGGACCTGGTGAAGGTGGTCCACAATCGCGTCGAAGAAGCGCGCGTCGCCGCCCGCAATGTGCGCCGCGATAGCATCCGTGACCTGCGCGAGTTCGAGGAAGAGAAGCTCATCTCCGAGGATGAGCTGAAGAAAGGCGAAGAAGAGCTGCAAAAGATCACAGAGCGCTTCATCGAAGAGATCAACGCTGCCGGTGAGCGCAAGGAGAAGGAGATCCTGGAGGTCTGAGTCGCCTTGCAGGAAAGCTATGACTGAGCCAGAAAAATTGGATCTCCCGGAGAGAGTCGCTACCCACATTGCCATCATCATGGACGGCAACGGGCGCTGGGCGCTGTCGCGCGGCTTGCCGCGCATGGCGGGGCACCGCGCCGGCACCGAGAACCTACGCCGCGTCATCGAAGCCTGCATCGAGTTTGGCATCCGCTATCTCACCATCTACGCCTTCTCCACCGAGAATTGGGGACGCCCGCAGGAAGAAGTTGCCGGCTTGCTGCATATCCTGGAAGACGTCATCGACCGCGAGCTCCAGGAGCTCCACGATCAGGGCGTCCAGTTGCGCCACATCGGTCGCCTCGACCGCCTCAATCCCTTGCTGCGCGACAAGGTGCTCTACGCCGTAGACTTCACCCGTCAAAACACCCGCCTGGTGCTCAACGTCGCCTTCAATTATGGCGGGCGGGATGAGATCGTCTGCGCCGTGCAGCGCATGATCGCCGACGGCGTCCAGGCGCAGGATGTCAACGACCAGCGCATCAGCCAGTACCTCTTCACCGCCGGCGTGCCCGACCCCGACCTCATCATCCGCACCTCCGGGGAACTGCGCGGCAGCAACTTCCTGATCTGGCAAGGCGCTTATTCCGAGTGGTACTTCACGCCAACCTACTGGCCCGATTTCGATAGAGAAGCGCTGCTGAAAGCCCTTCAGGAGTTTGCCCACCGCGAGCGCCGCTTCGGGAAGGTCGCAGAAGCCCCCGAGGACAGCGCAAGCCATGCTGGCTAAACGCGTCCTCGTCACCATCGTCCTCCTCCCGATCGGCCTGGTCTTGATCTGGCTCGGAGGCATCCCCTACTATCTATTGATCGCCTTGATCCTGGGTCTGGCAGCCTGGGAATATGCCCGGCTGTTTCGCGCCGGCGGGCTGCAGCCCGCCGGGGTGCTGATCATCGCCGGCGTGCTGCTCCTCGTGGCAGGTCGCGCCTTCAACGGCTTCGAAAGCGCTCCCTGGATACTCAGCTTGCTCATCCTGGCTTCCATGACTTACCACCTGGTGGACTACGAGCGCGGCAAGGACCAGTCCGGCACCAATTTTGCCATCACCCTGAGCGGCATCTTCTACCTGGGTTGGATCGGCGCCTACCTGATCTCCCTTCGCGATCTTCCGCATGGGTTCTGGTGGGAGCTGCTGGTGCTCCCGGCAGTCTGGATCGCCGACTCCGGTGCGTATTTCATCGGGCGTAGCCTGGGGCGACACAAGCTCAGCCCGCGCCTCAGCCCCAAGAAGACCTGGGAAGGCTACATCGGCGGCGTGGTCACCGGCACGCTCGGCGCCGGCTTGCTGGCTTACCTCTGGACCCTGCTCGGCGCGCCAGCCACCGTCATCACGGTCTGGAACGGGCTGATCATAGGCTTCATCATCTCCCTGACCACCACCCTCGGCGACCTCGGCGAAAGCATGATCAAGCGCCAGGTGGGCATCAAGGATTCCTCCAACCTCATCCCGGGGCATGGCGGCGTCTTCGACAGGATCGATTCCTGGCTGTGGGCGGGGGTGCTTGGCTACTATGTCATCCTGTGGTTGTTGATCTGAGTCGCAGTTGCTGTAAACTCGTTCTCAATTGACATTACGATTTACCCGTGGTATTATCCCGGGCACAATTGCATAGCCCCAAACGGCGCTCTTATCCAGAGAGGCGGAGGGACCGGCCCTATGAAGCCTCGGCAACCGGTTGGTTTTCAGTGGATGGTTTTCAGCCTTCACACTTATCCGATGAAGACGGGTATGGACTGATAGCCTGAGCCTGATAGCTGAAGAAGGTGCTAATTCCGGCAGACGGATGTTCTGGAAGATGAGAGGGCGAGTGTAGCACTTGTGATTGCCCTTTCTTTGTACCGGAAGGGGCAAAATGTTTTAACAGGAGGTATGAATGAGCACGACTTTTATGACTTCGCCCAGCTTGATGTTCACGTCCGAGTCGGTGACCGAAGGTCATCCGGATAAGGTCTGCGACCAGATCAGCGACGCCGTACTGGACGCCTGCCTGGCGCAGGACCCGTTCTCCCGGGTAGCCTGCGAAACCGCCACCAAGACCGGTTACGTGATGCTGCTGGGTGAAATCACCACCCGCGCCAACATCAATTTCGATGAGCTGGTGCGCAAGGTCATTACCGGTATCGGGTACACGGATAGCGCCATCGGCTTCGATGGCAACAGTTGCGGCGTGCTGGTGGCGATCTCGCACCAATCCGGCGATATCGCCATGGGTGTGGATAAGGCGCTCGAAGCCAAAACCGGGCAGATGAGCGAAGATGAAATCGACGCCATCGGCGCCGGCGACCAGGGCATGATGTTCGGCTTTGCCTGCAACGAGACCCCCACCCTGATGCCCATGCCCATCTACCTGGCGCACAAGCTTGCTCGCCGCCTGAGCGAGGTGCGCAAGAGCGGCGCCCTCCCCTGGCTGCGCCCGGACGGCAAGACCCAGGTCACCGTGGAGTACAGCTACGGGCGCCCGGTGCGGGTGAGCACCGTGTTGGTCAGCACGCAGCACGCCCCGGATGTGACCCAGGAGCAGATCCGCTCCGCGGTCATCCAGCACATCATCAACCCCACCATCCCTGCTGAGCTAATGAGCAGCGCCACACAGGTGTACGTCAACCCCACCGGGCGCTTCGTCATCGGCGGTCCGCTGGGCGACGCCGGCGTCACCGGGCGCAAGATCATCGTGGACACCTACGGCGGGATGGGTCGCCATGGCGGCGGCGCTTTCAGCGGCAAGGATCCCACCAAGGTGGACCGCTCAGCCGCTTACGCCGCCCGCTGGGCAGCCAAGAACGTGGTCGCTGCCGGTCTGGCGGATCGCTGCGAGATCCAGGTTGCTTATGCCATCGGCGTGGCTCACCCCTTGAGCGTCAACGTCGAGACCTTCGGCACCGGCTGCATCCCCGATGAGCGCATCGCCGAGCTGGTCTTGCAGCACTTCGACCTGCGCCCCGGCGCCATCATCCGCGACCTGGACCTGCGCCGCCCGATCTTCCGCCAGGTCTCCAATTACGGGCACTTCGGTCGCGACGACCTGGACCTGCCCTGGGAGCGCACCGAAAAGGCTGACGCGCTGCGCCAGGCTGCCAACCTGAAGGAAGAAGTGACTCTTCCGGCAGACTGAGCCGCCTTATACTTAAACAATCCAAAAAATGGGGTCAGAGCGGGCAATGCCCGTTCTGACCCCATTTTTTGGCAATTCACCTTTACGGTCGTTCCAGGCCGTGCGCCTCCAGCAAAGCCACATCGTCCATCAGCTCCGCCGTCGGTCCATCGGCAACCACGCGCCCGTCATCCATGATCACCATGCGCGGGAACAGCTCGCGCACCATGAGCATATCGTGCGTGGAGACCAGCATCGTCAGCGGCAGCTCGTCCAGCAGGCGGATCAGCGCCCGGCGCGCCCGCGGGTCCAGCCCGGCGGTCGGCTCATCCAGCACCAGCACTTCGGGCTTCATCGAAAGCACCGTCGCAATGGCAATCCGCTTCTTCTCCCCCATGCTCAAGTGGTGGGAGACGCGCCCGGCATAATCCTGCATGCGCACCGCCGCCAGGGCTTCATCCACCCGCTGGCGGACTTCGTCTGGCGGCAAGCCCTGGTACAGGGGACCAAAGGCAACATCGTCATAGACGGTGGGCGAGAAGAGCTGGTCATCCGGCGATTGGAAAACCAGCCCCACCATGGCGCGCAGCCGGCTGAAGTTCTCCTTGCGAGCTTCTACCCCACATACGCGCACAGAGCCCTGCCCGTTGAGGATACCGTTCAGGTGCAGGATCAGGGTGGATTTGCCCGCCCCGTTGGGTCCTACCAGGGCGACCTTCTCACAGGGCTGGATGGCAAGCGTCACACCGCGCAGCGCCTGGTGCCCATCCGGGTAAGCATAAGAAAGATCAGCGACTTCGATCGAATGGTGCATAGCTCACGACCACAACAGATAGGCGATCATCACCAGGAAAGCCAGGGCTCCTATCCCGCAGGATAGGACAACCCAGTGGTACGCTTTCAGGCCCGGCAGAGGCATGGTGCGCACCTCGCCATCGTAACCGCGCGCGACCATCGCCAGGTAGATGCGGTCGCTGCGCTCCAGGGCGCGCAGGAAGAGGCTGCCCGCCATCCCGCCCGCCACGCGCGCCCGCCAGAGGATGCTGCCGCCCGGCTTCAGCGTTGCATCGGCTGAGGCGCCGCTGCGCGCCGCCCGCGCCCGCAGCAGGCGCAATACTTCATCCACCAGGACGAACAGGTAGCGCCACATCAAGCCGAAGATCGCCACCAGCAGGCGCGGCATTCGCACCGCCCGCATCGCTACCAGCAAATCCGGGAAGGGGGTGGTGGCAGCCAGGACGATCGCCGCCTGCACCGACACCCAGGATTTGAAGGCAATGCTCAAAAAACGCTCCAACCCAGGCAGTGAGGCGGTCAGCGTCCAGGGACCCAGCGAAAAGGTGAAGAGCGCCGCTCCCGGTGTGGTAAAAATCACCGGCAGGGCAGCCAGCACAAAGGGAAACGCCAGCACCGCCCGCTTGAGCACATAAGCCACCCCCAGCTCAGACAGCACTTCCACGGAGAGGATCAGGGCAAAGAGCAAGATGTAAACGGGCCAGGCGCCGAGCGGCGTGAGTCGCCGCGCTCAGGATGAAAGCCAGCGTCAGCACGAACTTCACCCTCGGGTCGAGGGCGTGGATCGGGCTGCGCCGCGGGCGGTAAGGATCTAGAAAATGGACGTGCACGGTCTTCCCTAAAAAGGTTACTCGGTTACCTGGCGGTTGCGGCGTAGATAAGCCACGCCAACCGCCACGCCAAAGACGATCAAACGTCCCAATGATCCCAGCCACGATGGTCGCCAGGGCTTGGTTCGATACACCGGGAAAGACATAATCGGGAATAATTTGATAAAGCGAGCCCTGGGCTGTATCGAGAAAGCCCTTCTGCTCGGCAACCCATTCCAAGCCATCCGGGTGCGAGGATGCCAGGGGCGAGAGGATGGCTAGTACGAGCGCCAAAAGCAAGCCCACAACCCACACCAGCTTCCCGCCCGTTGATCGCTCCTGACCGGCCTTGAGCAGATCTGGGCGAGCGGCATAAATCAGCGCCAGAGCGCCGACGGTGATCAGTCCTTCGCCGATCCCGATCAATGGCATGGATGCCAGCCATGGCCGGAACGGCGAGATTGGCAGGCGAAGTACCTGAGACAGCCAGCTCCAGAGCGGCGGCCAGAGAGGCGATCACAATCGATAGCCAGGCAGCCAGGAAGCCCCCCACGAATATCCCCCATTTACGCCCACCGGATAACTTTTGCACCGTCTGGTAGGCCATATACGCTACAGAAACGCCGATCACAGCCATGTTGAAGATGTTTGCACCCAGCACCAACAAGCCGCCGTCCTGGAAGATCAGCGCCTGCACCCCCACCACGGTGGTGAGCACCAGGATCGCCGCCCAGGGTCCTAGCAGAATGGCAGCAATTGCAGCCCCCATCAGGTGACCCGATGTGCCGCCTGCCACGGCGAAATTGAGCATCTGCCCGGCAAAGATGGCAGCCGCCAGCACGCCCATCAGCGGCACCTGGCGCTCTCCCAGATCTTTGCTGACCCGCTTCAAAGCGATAGCCGACGACAATGATCGAGACGATCCACAACAAGATAGAAACGGGTACCGAAAGGAAACCATCCGGTATGTGCATGGGTTTCGGTGAGTACAACATACGAACCTCCTGAATCAGATTATCTATGATTGAGAAATGACAACGGCTGCACAGACCGGCGATCGTCAGGTGCTGCAGGTCTGCTGCAAACCCGTACTGCTGCCTGAGCTGCTCCTCCAGGGAGGTGAGCACTTCCTGGCTGGCGTCGATGGCGTTGCCACATAGCCCGGCAGACCAGGTGCAGGTGCGAGCCATGATTGGACGCCGCGTAGACCACACGCCCGTCTTGCAGACCGGCTCGGCTCGCCATGCCCTGCTCCACCAGCAGGTCGAGCGTGCGGTAAATCGTGGCGATGTTAACCGCCCGGGTGCGCTCGTGCACCTGGGCGTAGATCTCTTCCGCCGTCATATGGTGAGAGCTGTGCGCCAGGGCTTCAATGATCATCTCGCGCTGCGGCGTGATGCGGTAGCCAAGGTTGCGTAAGGACTTGATGTAGGTCTGGCAGTGGGGCATTGCGATCCTTTTCTATTGCAATTATTCGCAATAAGATTTTACCAGAATATCCCAGTCAGGTGAAAGATTCTCTTTCACCTATTAATAAAAAGAGCGTGGACTGGCGCACAAAGCGCCAGTCCACGCCCATTCATCAATAAAAACTGGGTTTCTTAGATGTACGACTTGAATTTAGCGATGATGCGGTCTTTGGGTTGGTACCCCGTCATGCGCTGGCTCTCCTTGCCATGCACGAAGAGCATGAGCGTCGGTACGCCCATCACCCCATACTGGCTTGCCAGGTCCGAGTTTTGGTCCACGTCCAGCTTGACAATTTTCGCCTTGCCTGCCCATTCATCCGCAAGCTGTTTCACCACGGGCTCAAGCGTCTTGCAGGGACCACACCAGGGCGCCGTAAAATCCACCACCACCGGGAGAGCAGAATTGAGCACTTCACTCTCAAAGGTATCTTCACTCACATAAGCCAGATCAGCCATAGCATCTCCTGCGATCATCTCCGTTTCCACGCACTAACAGTCCAGCACCCATAGTACCCAGAGCGGGGAGAAAAGTCAAGGCTCTTGGGATTTGTCGTGACAACTTCCACGGCGATACCCGCTGAACCCAGCCCAAGCGCTCTTGGGCAACGTTGACGGTAAAGGGGGAGCATGATAGAATGCACTTCGCCTGAGCGGGCGCGTAGCTCAATGGTAGAGCAGTGGCCTTTTAAGCCATTGGTTGAGGGTTCGAGCCCCTCCGCGCTCATTGCGCTTTATATGGGGGGATCACCGAAATGGTATGCCTCGCCTTTGGTGTGATTTTTTGTGACCAGGCGTGGCGGTCCACGTGCCCAGCCAAAGCTGGGAAATATTGACGCCGTTCTATTTTTTCGCGATAATACTCTCAGACCCAGGGGAATGCCAGCGGATCATATTGCCTTGCTATAATCCTTCGCACTGGTTATTAGACCGCCTGGTCCGCTCATATCAGCGTCCCTTTTCCAGTCCCAGGAGGCAGTCCTATGCAAATCGTTGACCACCGTCTGCTTGATGATAATGGCACGCCCTGCCGCTTCTTCCCCAGCCCCAACCACCCGCGAAATACCAAACTCCTGCCATGCGATTACCTGATCATCCATTACACTACGGGAACAAAGCCGGAGCAGACCATCAACTGGTTTCGCAGCCCAAACTCCAAGGCCGTAGCCCATCTGCTTATCACCCGTGAAGGCGAGATTATCCAGTTCGTCCCTTTCAATATAGTCGCCTGGCATGCCGGATACAGCCAATGGGCTGACCGCTTTGGACTGAACCGTTATTCCATCGGCATCGAGCTGGATAATGCCGGCCGTCTCATGCAAGAATGGGGCTCTTGGAGACGTTACAACGTGACCTTCAGCGACGATCAGGTGCTGAAAGCCACCCATAAGCTACAACTGACCGAAATGGGCTGGGAAAAGTTTCCCCAAGCCCAGATTGACGCCCTGTGCCAGGTCGCCAAACTGCTCAAAGCCACCTATAACTTCATCGATGTGCTTGGCCATGATGACGTATCCTTGAGTGGCAAACTGGATCCTGGCCCTGCCTTTAACATGGTCGAGTTTCGCAATGAAATCATGGGGTTCCAGGCTGGACAAAAGTTTGTGTTCAGGAATTGCATGCCGGGCGTGGTACTGCGCACCGAGCCCAAAGAGCGTTCGAATGCCACCGGCAAAATAACCTCCGGACGCGACGTTGTCGTGCTGGAGACCTTCCGCAATTGGGTGCAGGTCCAGCAGGTTCAGGCAGACGGTACGCTGGGCAGCCTTAAGGGTTGGATGCTAGAACGCCACCTCAAACGGCTGCGCAGCCTGGTCTAAACTCCTGGAATATGCAGCGTTGGTGCGCGGAGGCGGGCACTGCATGACCTGCCCCACCCTGCGCGATGGTGTAAGGCAGGCACGATCATGGGTAGTGACCTTCTGTCCATGCTTCCACAGCTGGATTTCTGGACTACCTTACCTCCGGTAATACCCCGCCTGGCGCACCACCTCCATCTGCCCCACCGCCGCTTTCCTGCGGCAGGCAGGGCATAGCCCGTACAGGCGCTCGCCTGACTCAACCAGCTCCTTCAGGAAAGCCATCGGCTCGGGCGCGTACGGCTGCCCGCAGGCGGGACAGGGCTGCAGCGGCACACTGGTGTTCCATGTATGTAAAATTCGCACCCCACCCACATCTTCGACGTGGATCGCACCCGTCGGGCAGACCGCCGCGCAGGCGCCGCACCCGATACACGCATCCGATTGCAGGTGGAAGGGCGAGTCGACTTTGCGCTTAGCGCCGCGTTCTACGAAACCAATGGCTGCCGCCCCCACTTTATCCCGGCAGATGCGCACGCACAACCCGCACAGGATGCAAAGCTCCTCCGGCTTGCCGTCCACAGCAAAGCGGCTCTCAGTTACGCCAGCATCTGCCGCCAGCCCGCGGATTACTTCCGATGTCGGGCAGCGCGCCAGCATAAACTCCAGCATCATCCTACGCACTGCCGGCGAGCGCGGTCCCTCCGTGCTCACAACCATGCCCTCTTCCACCGGGTACGTGCACGCCGCAATCACTTCCTCCCTGGGTTGCAGCAGGTCCACCAGGCATAGGCGGCAGGCGCCGTAGGGCGGCAGACCCTCCCAATAGCACAGGGTAGGCAGGTGTACCCCCGCGCTGTGGATGGCTTGCAGTAGCAGTTGCCCCTTCGGGAGCTTCGATCTCTCGCGCGTCAATCGTCAGCTTGGGCAAGTCACGCCTCCCCGCTCATGGAGCATTTGCCGGTCGGGCAGCGACGCTCGACCACATGCATCTCGTATTCCTCGCGAAAGTAGCGCAGGGTGGAAAGCACCGGGTTGGGAGCTGTTTGCCCCAACCCGCACAGCGAGCCGGCGCTTATGGCTTGCGCCACTTCCTCGAGCAGCGCCAGGTCGTCTGGAGTCCCGTCTCCATGTGTAATGCGATTCAGGATCGCCAGCAGGTGGCGCGTCCCCTCCCGGCAGGCTGTGCACTTCCCGCATGACTCCTGCGTGGTAAACTCGAGGAAGTAGCGGGCTACATCCACCATGCAGGCGCTCTCATCCAGCGCCACCATGCCGCCCGAGCCGATGATCGAGCCGGTGGCTTTCATCGCCTCGTAGGTGATCGGCGTATCGAACAGGCGCCGGGGCAGGCAACCGCCCGAAGGACCCCCCGTCTGTACGGCTTTGATGGGCAGCCCGCTGGCGCTGCCGCCGCCAATCCCGGCGAGCAGCTCGCCCAGGGTCATTCCCAACGGCACTTCCACCAACCCCGTATTGGCGATCTGCCCCACCAGCGAGAAGACCACCGTCCCCGCGTTTTGCGCCGCGCCCAGGGCTGCATACCAATCGCCCCGCGCGCCAGGATGACCGGCACCGTCGCCCAGGTCTTCACATTGTTGATGATCGTGGGCTTCCCCCACAGACCGGCCACGGCTGGGTAAGGCGGCTTGGGGCGCGGCTCGCCCAGCCCGCCCTCGATGGAGGCGATCATCGCCGTCTCCTCGCCGCAGACGAAGGCGCCCGCGCCGCGCACCACCCCGAGGGAAAAATCGAATCCCGATCCGAGGATGTCTTCCCCAAGCAGCCCGTATTCCTCCGCCTGCCTCAGCGCCTGGCTCACCCGCTCCACCGCCAGGGGGTACTCATCGCGCACGTAGATGTAGCCGCTATGAGCGCCGATGGCGTATGCGCCGATGATCATGCCCTCCAGCACGCTGTGCGGGTCGCTCTCAAGCACCGTGCGGTCCATATACGCGCCGGGATCGCCCTCGTCGCCGTTGCACAGGATATACTTCGTCTCGCCCGGCGCATCGCGCGCGATCTGCCATTTGCGCCCGGTGGGGAATCCGCCTCCGCCGCGCCCGCGCAGCCCGGCGCGCTTCACTTCCTCGATCACCGCTCCGGGCTCGTACTCGGACAGCGTTTTTTGCAGCGCGCGGTAACCGCCGCGGGCGATGTATTCCTCGATGCTTTGCGGGTCGATATATCCGCAGTTGCGCAGCACAATTTTGCGCTGGCTGGCAAAGAACGGCGTCTGGTCGATGCCCGGGGTAGCTGCCTGCTCCGGCAGGCGTGGGAATGCGCGCACGCGCCCCTCTACCAGCAGGCTCTCCTCGTCGATGATCGCCCAGGCTCGCTCCGCCGGCAGTTGCCCGCGCGCCAGCGCGTCGACCAGGGCGCGCGCCCGTGGTCGCGTCATCTCCGCATACACCACCCGCCCTCCGCCGGGCAGGCGCACGTCCACCAGCGGTTCTTGCTGGCAGTAGCCAATGCAGCCGGTGCGCGTCAGGATGGCATCCAGCCCGCGTTGCTCCATGCGCTGGCGCATGCTCTCGTAGATATCGCCAGCCCCGGCAGCCAATCCGCAGGTCGCGCATCCCACCATGATCTTGGGACGCTCAGGGTATAAGCCCGCCTCGCCCTTCGTACGGACTGAATCCAGATCAGCAGCGGATAAAATCTTCATGGTCCCATTCCCTGGGAAGGACACGCCCTTAGTTTGTGATGATCAACGGTAGCGGCTCAGGATCGGTTCCACATCGTCGGTTGTCACCCTGCCAAATGTCTCATCGTCAAGCCGCACCACGGGCGCCAGTCCGCACGAGCCAACGCAGCGCACGCGCTTGAGCATGAAGGTCAGATCGTCTGTGGACTGGTCCGGCTCGATCCCCAGAACGGCGGAGATCTGTTTCAACAGCTCAGCCGCGCCCTTCACATAGCAGGCTGTGCCCTCGCACACCTGCACCTTGTGCTTGCCGCATGGCTTGAAGCTGAAAGCGGCATAGAACGAGGCTGCGCTGAGCATCTGGCTCAGCGGCACGCCCAGCTCGTCAGCCGCCACGCGTAGCTGCTCCTCGGGGAGGTAGCCATAGTCCGCGCTCATCTGGTGCAGGGCAGCCAGCACCGACCCGGCGCTGGGTTGGCTGTAACGCTGTGCCGGTAGCATGGTTCAGATCCCCAAACCAGCCCGGCGCTCCTTGAGCGCCGCCACCAGCTTGGCAGCCGCCGCCTTGGGATCGGGCTCGACGATGAAGTAGCCGCCCAGCAAGTCCTTGGCTGCCTGGGTCAGCACCTGCACCACCAGCGGGCTGCCTGTCACCGGAGGCACCACCCCAACGTGGGTGGGCAGTCCCAGGGCAACCGCCCAGGTCCCAATGGAAACCGCCTTCTCCATTGCCGCCTCCGGCGCCGTAGCCACTACCGGCAATTGGCTGACATCCACACCCAGCTTGTTGGCAATGGCGGTAGCAATGCTTGCCGCCCGCGTATTATCCACGCAAGAGCCCGTGTGCAGTGTCAGCGGCAGCGGCGCCCCCAGCCCTGCTGCGTTACCCAGCGCCGTCAGCACGGCTTTCAACCCCGCACCGGCGTACTTTTCGGTGGCGGCTGGCGTCATCAGCCCGTGGCGGGCAAAGCTCCCCGCCGCGCAGCCGGTGCACAGGATCAGCACGTTCTCCGCCACCAGAGCCTTCACCAGCTCGACGAAGGTCTTATCCTGGGTAATCTTGACATCGTTGCAGCCGGCAAACAGGCACACACCCAAAATATTGCCGTTGACGATGTTGTCGATCAATGGCTTGAGCGGATCATCCGGGTTGACCAGCGCCAGCACCTTGACAATTGCTTCAGCAGACATGCCCGCCAAAGCGTCATTGACCACCGGTGGGATGCTCACCTTAGCCGGGTCGCGCTTCTTGAACGCCTCGATCGCCACGCGCAGGATCTCCTGTGCTTTCTCGCCGGCGTGCTTCTCGTCGAACTCGATGTGCCGCGCTCCGGTGATCTTGGCGATGGGCATGGTGGTGATGATCTCGGTGTGGAACTGGCTGGCTACCAGCGGCAAACTCGGCATGATGCACTGGTAATCGACCACTGCCGCGTCCAGCGCGCCGGTCAGGATCGCCAGCTCTTGCGAGAGCGAATTGGTCGCCGTGGGGATGCCGTGGCGCATCATCACCTCGTGCCCGGTGCAGCAGATGCCGACCAGGTTGATGCCCTCCGGCGCTCCGGCTGCCTTGGCTTCATCGCGCAGCAGCTCTGCCTGGGCGACAATCACCTCGCTCAGCACCGGGTTATGCCCGTGCACCGCCACGTTGACCGCCTTTTCCTTCAAGGTGCCCAGGTTGGCGCGCGCCATCACCGGCGTTGGCGTGCCGAAGAGGATATCGGAAAGGTCGGTCGCCAGGTACATGCCGGTATAGTCGCCGATGGCGCATTTGATCGCTCCCAGCAGGATGTTGACGGCATCCGCGTCGACGCCGTTGGTGGTGCGGTGCATCACCTCCGCCACGCCCGAGTCCAGACCCGGCGGCACAAGCCCCAGGCTGGTCAGCTTTTCCATGCGCGCAGGCGTAACCGTTGTCTTGAGCCACACCGGCGCTTCTTCACGCTCGGCGAACTCGTCCAGCGCCAGGCGCGCCAGCTCTCCAGCCAGCTCTGTGTCGCTCTTTCCATCGCGCTGGATGCCAACCCGCGCCAGCACCGCGTAGAATTTATCCTTGTCCTTGATGCCGTAATCGGGCGCCTCGCCGCGGCTGTACTTGAGCAGCGTATGCGCCAGGTGCTTGGCGTGGGCGGAGTGCGAAGAAGTCCCGCCGGCGATGCTGCGCGCCAGGCCGCGCGCCACGATCACATCGGCAGAAGCCCCGCAGATGCCATACTTAGGACCGGAGACGCCAAAAGGATCGATGCGGCAGGGTCCCTGCAGGCAGTGCCGGCAGCACAAGCCCGTCTCGCCAAAACCACATTGAGGCAGCTGAGCCTCATAACGGTCCCAGCTAAGCGTCACGCCGGTTGCCCGGGCTTTTTCGATCATGAGAATAGAATCAGGGCTAATTGAGCGTTCCATCGGTCATACCTCCAGATCTTATTCCTCAAGGGTCTTGGTCATCGTCGCTTCGCGCACAGACATAGCCCGGGAAAGGACGGCGTTGGCGCGCTGGCGCGAGTCGTGGGCAAACTCATCACCGGTCATAAACAGAATTGCTCCGGTGGGGCACGCCTCGGCGCAGGCTGGTATCGCCCTCTCCGGGCACAGATCGCACTTCAGCGCCATCACCTTGCCATCCAGGGCGGGTGCTCGGGCGATCATGCCGAACGGGCACATCATCACGCACATGCCGCAGGCGATGCAGGCGTGCTTGCCGCCTACGTTCGTCACTACGTCGTCGGCTGTGCGGTACATCGCTTGCGGAATACACGCCGCGATGCAGGGCGCCGGGTCGCAGTGACGGCAGGTCATCGGCATCTTGAAGACCTCAAATGCAGATGTAAGCGTGGCTTCGACATACAAGCGTTGGTGGGGGGGCGGAGACTCAAGCATGGCTCCCAGCAGGTTCTTGCTGCGGGAATGCTCGACGGCGCAAGCCAGCTCGCACGTCTTGCAGCCGGTGCAGATCTCCGGTCGGACGAACAATCGTTTCATGAGCAACCTCCAATCAGGGTAGTAGCCGGTGAGGTGGGGCGCGCAGCCAGGCTACGCGCCTCATGAATTTAATGTTCGCTTGTGAATTTTCGGACTTGCAATCAGTGTAGCAAAGAAAATGACTGGTGTCAAACGCTTACTTCAAGAACACCCTCTCCGGATCAACGACATCGCGCAGGATGCGCAATTCATCCATTGTCGGCAACGGCGTTTCCGTAGCGCCCTTAATATCCAGGAAAAAGCCGGTATCCTCAGCCACTGCCTGGGCGCTCAGACCGGGGTGGTAGCTGGCAAGGTACATCTCCTTGCTCTCCGGGTGGAAGCGCATCACTCCTTTGGTGGTCACCACCACGCTCGGACCGCCCCGTACCAGCCCGGCTTTCTTGCGCGAATCGCCCCCCTCCAGCCATCCGGGACTGGTAATATAATCCACCTTCTGCGGAAAGCGCCGCTTCTCATGCTGGGCGATGATGATGTTGCGCTGCGCCAGGCAGGCGATATCGCACGCCCCCCCGCTTCCGGAAAAACGCACCTTGGGATGCCGCGGGTCGGCTCCGATCGAGGTGCTGTTGATATTGCCGAAGCGGTCGATCTGCGCCCCGCTCAGGAAGCCCACATCCACGCGCCCGGCTTGCAGAATATAGGAAAAGACCTCCAGCAACCCGGCTGCCACTGCCGCGCCGCGCATGGCGCGCGGGTCGCCCACCGACATGGGTAGGTGGGCAAGCTGGCTGGCCACTGTTCCCGCCTCGAAAATGATGACGCAATTCGGCGCGTGCGTGCGCTGCGCCAGCATGGCGCCCAGCATGGGTAAGCCCGTCCCGGCGAAGACCACCTCGCCATCCACGACCTCGCGGGCCGCAGGTCACCGCCATCAGCTCCGTCAAGGTATAGGTCAGCTCACTCATCAGTCCAACCTCCGCCGCTTTAAATTCGGCTGGTAGCCGTATTCAGTGGCAGACCGCAACCCATCCAGCCTTTCCCAACCACCCACCGCCTCCAGGTACTGCCCGTGATCCTTCACCCCGTAAACGAATTGCTCCAGGTACTGGGCATACAGGGCGTCATCTTCAGCCACATCGTGGTAGTGCTTGAGCTGGCGGGGGTCGTAATCGTAATAATTGTAAACCGCGTACGGGTGGGCGCCCCACGGCACCCGGCAAACATGCTTGACGGCAAAATACGGGATATGGTTTCGCTCCGGCTCTCTGCGCAGGCTGTCCTCATCGACGATCTCCTCAGCCGTGACAATGACCGTATCGGCGCAGAGCGCCTGTTGCATATCGGCAAAGGACTGTCCCTCGATGCGCAGCTATGCCGTTGGCTGTGGCTTTCTGCACGTGCAAAACGCAAAAATCCGTGTGAATCGCCGGCACCAGCACCACACGGTCATCCGGGTCGAAAGGCGATTGCATCACATGCAGCTTCAGGGGGCTGGTGCGCGGGTCAGCAGCGCGCTGCTCCGGTGTGAGCGCCTGCCTGGCGACGACATCGCTCCCCAACAGGCTGCGCACGGGCATAAAGGGGATGCCCATCGCCCCGGCGGTGAACCTCGCCACCATCGAAAAGTTGCTGTAGTCTTCCCATTCGATCTCGCCCCGCTGCACCGCCAGCCGCCAGCGTGGCCCGATGGTGTTGAACGCCTCGTCGGCTTCATACGCCAGCTCCACCCGCTTGACGCAGCCCGCCCCGATCAGGATATCCCAATCGCCTCCCGGTGAATGTCCGAAAAGGTAGAGGTTGCGCCGTTTCAGGCGCACAAGCTCGTACACGAACGCCATGGGATGGCGTTGGGTGGTGAAGCCGCCGAAGGAGATCGTCGCCCCATCCGGCACCAGCGCCGCCGCCTCAGGCAGGTTGATCAGTTTGTTCACTCGTTATCCCCTCCTTTGCTGAAATCATCACGATAAATCCCAATGAGCCATTTTACCAGTACCTCATTGCATCCAGGAATAGCTGTTTGAGATCGTCAGCGCCTGCCTGGCGAGGCGAGAGCTTGGTAACACGGTGCTGGGGTAATGTGCCCGCCGCCAGCGCCTCTACGTCTTCCGGAGTGAAACCCACCGCGCTCAACCCGTTGGGCATGCCCGTCTTGCGCATCAGGTCAATGATGACCTGCGCCAGCAGCTCGCCCGCATCCTTCAGGTCCACATCGCGCACATCCGCTCCCATCAGCTTCGCCGCAAAAAGGTGGCGTTCCGGACTGGCTTGCCCGGTAAAGCGGAACACCGCCGGCGCGTTGAGCGTAACCGCCATGCCGTGCGGAATGAGCGGGTGATCCGAGAGATAGCCCTCCGGGCAGTACTCCCGCACCATACCCGATACCGGATAAGACATGCCGTGCGGCAGATGCACACCCGCATTGCCAAAGCCGATCCCGGCAAAGCAGGCTGCCATCAGCATCTCACCGCGCGCCTCATCATCTTCCGGGTCTGCCAGAACGCGCAGCAAGTTCTGCGGCGTCATCTCGATCGCCCGCGCAGCCCAGATATCGCTGATCGGGTTTGCGCCCTGGTATGCAGGGCGCAGACCAGGGTGTTCCGGCGCCGTCCGGCTGGAGAAAGGAATCGCTGTCAGCGATTCGATCGCATGGCAAAGCACGTCCCAACCGGTGCTGGAGGCAACCATCTTCGGCAGTGTGCGCGTGTTATTCGGATCGACGATCCCCATCACCGGGCGCAGCGCCGGATGGGCAATCCCCGTCTTCACGTGCATCTCTTCCAGGTCGAAGATGGCGGTTCCGGTAGTCTCGCTGCCCGTGCCCGCGGTGGTCGGGACGGCGATCAGCGGCGCCAGTCTCCCCGGCACAGGGCGCCCCTCGCCGATCGGAGCGTTCACGTAAGCCAGGAAATCCGCCGGGTAAGTGGTGTACAGGTTCGCCGCTTTGGCGGTATCCATGGTGGAACCGCCGCCGATCGCCACATACCCATCGAACTTACCGTCTTGGGCAAAGAGAATTGCTTCTTTGAAGGAGGCATCCGTCGGCTCGATGCGCACCCGGTCGAACAGCGTCGCCTGGACGCCGGCTGCCCGCAACAATTCCAGGGCAACAACTACCGGCTCTTCATGCACCAGGTGCGGGTCGACAACCACCATGACCCGCTTCGCTCCCAGCGCGCGCATGTCGTACCCGATCTCACGCGTCGCGCCGGGTCCGTACTTGATATTGGAGGTATTCATCACAAAAGCGTTCTCAAGAGTCATGGATACCACCTCACGCCCGAAACTGGACAACCGGCAGTCACCCTTTGCAGGGTTATGTCGCTAACTACTAAAGGGGGGCGGACAGCGAACATCCGCTGTCCGCCCTTACTTCACATTTCTTACCAGGCTCCAGGGCTACTGTGTCTCGCCTGCCATATATTCTTGCAGGGTCTTGCCAGGATAGTAGTGCTCGAAGGCCGCTTCCACGTTGTCCTTTGTGACTGCCATGTTTTCGTAGAAAAGGACGCCCGGGATTGGGTCGCCGTTGAGCAGGTTGACGATCTGGGTCATCGTCCATCTCGCCGGCGCGATGGAGGAGTAAGCTGCGGTGCCGACGATCTCGCCATTGTAGATGCCCGCCAGGATCGGCTTGTCGTTGTCCACGGAGGACAGCAGCAGGTCATCCTTCCCGTTGGCTTTCTTGGCATTCAGCATACCAATCGTCGCCGAGGAGTACAGACCCCAGGCGCCGATCATGTCGGGATACGCCTTGATGGCTCCGTCAAACGCATTGAAATGCTCTTCGGGCGAAATGCCGGTCAGCTCAACGATCTCTATATCGGGGTATTTGGCAAAAACGTCCCTGAAGCCCTTTTCGCGGGTCTCAGCGTTGGGGTGCACGAAGGGCAGCGTCTGAAAGACCACCGTGCCTTTCATCTCCTTGCCGCTTGCCAGCAGGGCTTGCTCGAGCAGCTCGCCGGCGATCTTGCCTTGCTCCACAGTGTCCGAAATCGATACGGCAAAGGTGCTTCCCGCCAGGGGCGCATTCAGCGTAACCACGGGTATACCAGCCTTCTCGAGCGCATCGAGGGAGGTCTTCACGCCGGTGAAGTCGCACGGTGCAAGGATGACGCCGTCCACTCCCTGCAAGATCCACTGCTCGATCGCCTGGTTTTGAGCGTTCTGGTCGTAGTTCGCGTCGTTGACCAGCAGCTCAACACCCGCCTCTTCTGCCGCCGTTTTCATGCTTTCCAGGATCATCGCGCCCACTTCGTCCACCGTGTAGTAGACGGAGAAGCCGATCGTGTACTTCTCGTCAGCCGTGGGCATCGCCGTAGTCATTTCGTCGGGGGCTTTAACCGCGCCCGGCGACTTGATCGTGGTGTCGGCTTCGACGCCTACATCCGCGTACCAACCGTTGAGATCGAATACTTCATTCGGATCTCCCACCACCGTGAAATCGGGCGCGTTGGGATTCCCTTCGAACGCGGCAGGCGCTTCGGTAGCCGCCGGGGCTTCTGTCGCCGCAGGCGCTTCGGTCATGAAATCCTTGGCGTTCTCATTGTTGATGAGCAGGGTGGGCACCTCGGTGATCGGAGGGATGTCCGTCCGGCTCGGGTCTGCGCAATACTTCAGCCAGGCTGCTACGGCCTCTTTACCGAACTCGTACGGCTGCTGCTGGGCAGTGGCGCCTTTGACCGCACCGCTCGCCAACAGCTCGATCTCTTCCGGAATACCGTCGATCTCACCGACCCAAACGTCCTCTCTACCGAGGTTGGGCAGCACAGTCGCGGCAGCCGGGATGCCGTACCCGGCGTAATCGAAGACAGCCACAGCGTTCGGCGCTGCGGTGAGCAGGTTCTCGATCATCGTGGCGTTAGCCGGGATGGTCACTTCTTCTTTCATTGCCTGACCGGCGATCTTCACATCCGGGTACTTCGCGATGACGTCCTTGTATGCTTTCATTCTCTCCAAGACTACGGAGACCTGCGGTCCATCTGCCAGGACAACGTCCCCTTTGTAGCCGATCTGCTTGAGGATATATTCAGCCACCTCGGAAGCAGCTTTGTAGTCGTTGGAGCGGATGAAGGTCACGATCTTGACATCCTCGTTGGGATCAGGTCCCAGGGCAACTGCGATCACCGGCACGCCGGCTTCGTTGGCTTTGCGGACTGCTTCCACGCTTCCCACAGGATCGCTCATGCTGATGAACAGCACATCGATATCCTGCGCAAGGAAGTTCTCAACGGCTGCCAGCTCTTTCTTCAGGTCGCCGCCGGAGTTGGTGATCAGCAGCTCCCCGCCAGCGGCTTCCACACCTTCTGTGAGCCCTTTCGATATCGCATCATAGAAAATGTTGGTCTGGAACTCTACATAACCAGCCTTGAAAAAGTCGCAGATCGACGCCGCGGGCTCCGTCGCTGCTGCCGGCGCTTCGGTAGCGGCTGGAGCCGGAGCAGTGGTTGGCGCTGCAGCCGGGGTGCAGGCTGACAATACAAACGCCAGGATCAGCAAGAGCGATACAAACTGTACTAGCTTCTTCATTTTTCTTTCCTCCGTTCAATTTCTTTGGATAGGTTCCGATGGTCGAGATTACTTCAAGCAAATACAAACAGGATTAGATGGCACACCTCCTTTCTTTGACTCGTCCGCTTATCTTTATCCGTTTCGTCCGCGGAACGTGGTCATCCTTGCCTGGATTTGACGCGTTGTCCATCAGTACCGCCAGGATGATGACCAGTCCTTTGACCAATATCTGCACGTGGTACTGGGCGCCCATCAGCGACATACCATTGTTGAGGGTAGCCATGATCAGGCAGCCTCCCAGCGTTCCGAATATCGAGCCAACTCCTCCGGAGATCGCCGTTCCGCCCAGGATAACGCCGGAGATACTGTCCAGCGCCAGGGTGGATCCCACATCTGGCAGCCCAGAGTTCATCAGCGCCGCCAGGATCAAGCCGGAAATGAAGGCGTACCCTCCGTTCATCGTGTATGCCGCGATCTTGACCAGGCTGATGTTGATGCCCGCTACCCGCGCCGCTTCCGGGTTGCCGCCGATGCTGCGCACATAGAATCCGAACTTGGTCCGCGTGAAGACAAACCAGGAGGCCAGCAGCACAATCAGCGATATGATGACAGGTGAAGGGATGAGATTGAATAGCGTGCCGTTACCCAACAGGTCTGCGTAATAGGGGATTACGATGGGCACCGGTTTGCCTGCCGTAAGCGTGAGGGCAAGACCCCGGTAGATGAACATCGTAGCCAGTGTTACCAGGAAGGGCTCGATCTTGCCTTTGACAGAGACAAATCCGTTGAAGAAGCCCAGCAGCAGGGCTGCAATCAGTACGATGAACAGCGCCGGGAGCGCCGGCATCAATTCGCCTCTTACGAGCATGGCAAAACTGACGCCCACAACAGCCGCTATCGAGCCTACGGAGAGGTCCAGCCCTCCCAGAGTGATAATGAACGTCATCCCCAATCCGGCAATCAGCACATAGCTCATATTCTTCAAGATTGCAAGCAAGTTTAACGGATTGAGAAATACCGGCTTCAGGAAGGTAAACACGATCATCAGCACAATCAAGATCAAGATGGTACGATACCGGATGACGAGCTTCCAGATTGTGGATTTGGTTGTCTGCCCAGTTTTGGCTTGTGCTTGTATCACTGTCTTTTACCTCCGGCTGTTATTTGGAATGGCTACTGGGTCTTCTGAGTGGCAAGGCTGATCACAAGCTCCTAAGTCGCCTCTGTTTTCGAAATGATCCCTTTCATCCGGCCCTCTTGCATCACCATTATCCTGTCCGCCACACTGACGAGCTCGGGCAGCTCGGATGAGACCATCACGATCGCCGCGCCGCGTGCAGCAAGCTCCCCCATAATCGAATAGATTTCCGTCTTTGCTCCGATATCGATGCCACGCGTCGGCTCATCAAAGATGATCACATCCGGAGCAAAGTCCAGCCATTTGGCAAGCGCCACTTTCTGCTGGTTGCCGCCGGAGAGCGAGCTCACAATCTGATCAATGCTCCTGACTCTGATGTTCAATGTCTTCCGGTGAGTGTCAGCCACCGCTTTCAGCTTCGACCAGTTCAGGTACCCGGCGAAGGAGGGACGTTGCGCGTTGACCAGGTTGATGTTCTCATGCACCGGAAGGCAAAGCACCAGGCCCGACTTCTTTCTATCTTCGGTGACAAACGCGATTTTGTGCTGGATGGCTTGCCGCGGGCTCGTTGGACGAAATTCTTCGCCATTCAGAAAGATCTTCCCATCCGTTACCGGTCGCATGCCAAATAGCGATTCCAGCGTTTCGGTCCGCCTTGAACCAACCAGTCCCCCGATGCCGAAGATTTCGCCCTTGTGCACGTCGAAGGAAATCCCCTTGAACAATTCGCCGCTGGTCAGGTTCTCCACTCGCAACACGACATCTCCAATGGGAACCTCTCGCTTGGGATATACGTTCTTCAGCTCGCGTCCCACCATCATGGTGATCAGGTCTTTTTCGGTGACGTCCGAGTTGTTTACCGTGCCCACCAGCTCCCCATCTCGCAGGACAGTGATGCGGTCGGCGATGCCGCCGATCTCGTGCAGCCGGTGGGAGATATAGATAATCGCCACGCCGTTGGCTCTTAAACTGCGGATAATTTCCATCAATTTGTCGGCGTCATTTTGAGAGATGGAGGACGTCGGCTCATCCATCAGCACGATTTTTGCCTTGGAAGTGACGGCTTTTGCGATCTCCACCACCTGCTGCTGGGCAATGGAGAGATCCTTTACAAGACTGTCGGGTTCTATCTCACTCTGACCCAGTTCTTCCAACGCCCGGGCAGCGATGGCCCGGTACTCCTGCTTTTTTTGCAGGAAGCCTTTGAACTGGTCTTGTTTATCCAGGACGATATTCTCCGCCACCGTCATATGCGCGCAAAGTGTCAATTCCTGGTAGATGGTGTGAATCGATGCGCTGATCGCGTCCTTAGGATTTCTAAATATTACCGGCTTGCCAGCGATGAGCATTTCGCCGCCTTTGTCCGGCGGGTGATATCCGCTCAAGATCTTAATCAGCGTGGACTTGCCAGCCCCGTTCTCGCCCAGCAAGGCATGCACTTCGCCGCTCCTCACCCCCATATCGACGTTCTTGAGGGCTACTACGCCAGGAAAAGTCTTGCTGATATGCCTCAGCTCGAGTATATACTCACCTGCTGACAAAACCATTTTATGAGTCTCCGCTATTCTCCGGGTATGAAGCGAGCTGCACAGGGGGGAGCAGCCGGTAAGCCTTGTGGTTCGGCCAGGTCTGCACCACCCGGAATGCCTCAGCGTACTTGCAGCCGCACTGGAACCCGCGCATCTTGTTGGTCACCGACACATACTCGAACCAGTCTTTGAATCCAAACTGTTTTTCCAAAAAATCACCGTGCTGGCTCTCGTGTTGCCGGAATGCTTCCAGCTTTTGCTCGAACTCCTGTGAGATATCCACGTAATAGTCAGGTGGAGCGACGCGATGCGTTCCGGTCGTCTCCGTGTAGAACACCGTTGGGATATGATCGATGGGCGGGTACTCCGTATCAGGGATATTAGCGACGCTCGCCCAGATCGCTGCCCGGTAGGTCATCTCGCCCACGTTGGAGTGGTCGTGCACGTAATCATCGCGATCGAGCGTGATGATCACATCCGGGTTTGTGCGCCGGATCAGGTCAACATATCTCTTCCAGGTCGCGTTGTCCTGCCACACCTCGCCGTCCCTGTACCCCAGCATGATCAGCTCGGCGCCGATCACGTCCGCGCCTCTCTGCGCCTCCACGGCGCGAATGGCTTCGATCTCCGGACCGGTATGGATCTTCGAGCCCACATTTCCGGTGGCGGCAATCGCCATGTACACCTTGTGACCTTCCTTGACGTAACGGATCAGCGTGCCAGCGCAAAAAACTTCGACATCGTCGGGATGTGCAGTAGCTGCCAGGACTGTGAGTTTTTTGGACATAGTTGCCAGACTCCCGTATCTTCTCAGTTCGCTCTAGCTCTTCACCCGGTCAAACAGCGGGCAGAGCCTCCCGGCGCGCGCCGGGAGGCTGAATGGTTTACCGCGACCCAAATTGCACGGGCGGCAGCAAGCGGTAAGCCTTATGGTTTGGCCATGTTTGCACCACCCGGAAGGCTTCGGCATACTTGCAGCCACACTGGAAACCGCGCATCTTGTTCAGCACCTCAAGGTATTCAAACCAGTCTTTCACTCCGAACTGCTTCTCGAGGAAATCGCCGTGCTGGCTCTCGTGTTGCCTGAATGCCAGCTTCTTTTGCTCGAACTCCTGGGTGATGTCTACATAGTGGTCAGGTGGGGCGACGCGGAGCGTGCCGATCGTCTCAAAGTAGAACACGGTCGGGATATGGTCGATGGGCGGGTACTCCGTATCGGGAATGTTTGCCACGCTCGCCCAAATCGCGGCCCGATAGGCCATCTCGCCCACGTTGGAATGGTCGTGCACGTAGTCATCCCGGTCATGAGTCAGGATCACATCCGGATTGGTGCGCCGGATCAGGTCCACGTACTTCTTCCACGTCGCATTATCCTGCCAGACTTCGCCATCCAAGAACCCCATGATGGTCAGCTCTGCGCCGATCACATCCGCAGCTTTCTGCGCCTCTTTCGGCCCGGATCGCTTCAATTTCTGGACCGGTGTGGATCTTCGAACCCACATTGCCCGTGGCAGCGATCGCCATATGGACCTTATGCCCTTCCTTGACGTAGCGGATGAGGGTCCCCGCACATTGCAGCTCGATATCATCCGGGTGGGCTGATGCGCACAATACAGTGAGTTTCTTAGACATGTCTGAAATTCTCCTTTCTGGATTCAAGCTCGTTGCTGTAAATGATGGACGGTCTTGGTCGTACAAGGCAATTGCGGTATGGTCCTCCTTTCACTGAAACAGCCTCATCAAGCAAGGTGCGCATAGGGTGGTTAGATGAGTAGATACGGATTTTCCAGCGTGTTCTTCAATTCAACCAGGAAATGTGCCGCCGCCGCCCCATCGACAATCCGGTGGTCGGCGCTCAATGTCAGGTTCATCACCGGGCGCATGACCATCTCGTTTTCAACCTTGATAAACGTATCCACAATCTTGCCGACTGCCAGGATGGCAGATTCGGGTGGATTGATGATCGCGGTAAAGGATTCGATCCCGAACATCCCCAGGTTGGAAATGGTGAAGGTGCTGCCGCTCATCTCCGACGGGGCAAGCCGCTTGGTCCGGGCGCGCTCCACCAAATCCGCCAGCGTCGCCACGATCTGCTCCAGGTTCTGATCCTGCGCCTGGCGGATGACGGGGACGATCAAATATTCCTCCAGGCTGGTAGCGATCCCAAGATGGACATCTTCCCAAAGGATGATCTCTTCTCCTGCCAGCGAGGCGTTTAGATACGGGTGGCGCGGCAGGACCGCCGCCAGGGCGCGCGCCAGGATGGCGGTGAATGACAGCCGTTGCCCGGTCTTCTGCTCGATCTGCGCCAGCACACGGGCGCGCAAGCGGGCGGCTTCGCTCATGTCTACGCCGATCGAGAGCGTGATGTGCGGCGCTGTCGCCGCGCTGTAAGCCATGCGCTGGGCGATGATCTTCCGCGGTCCCGCCAGTGGCATCACACCTTTCCGCCGGGCGTCCGGCAGGGGGATTTGCATGGCAGGCGCCGGAATACCTTGCGGTAAGTAGCCTTGCGCCGCAACAACCGGCTCTGCCACTTTCTCCGCCGCCTCCAGCACGTCCGCCCGGTGGATGCGCCCCTGCGGTCCGCGACCGTGCACAGACGCCAGGTCGACGCCCAGCTCAGCCGCCATGCGCCGCGCTACGGGCGTGGCGCGCACTTTCCCCGCTCCGGCATCCCCCTTTTTGCCATCCTGGGCTTCTACGGCTACAGCCATCTCAGGGACTTTCGGCAGGCTTGCGGGGCTAGCGGCAGCCGTTGGGGGGGATGAAACGCTCGCAGGCAGCTTTTCACCCGGCTGGAGGATGTAGGCGATGGTCTGCGAGACCGGAATGACATCCTCGGCTTTGGCGCTGACTCCCGCAAGGATACCGCTGGCGGGCGCTTCGACCTCGATCGCCGCTTTGTCCGTCATGATCACGAACAATGGCTGACCTTTCTCCACCGTCTCGCCTTCCTGCTTCAGCCACTCCACAAAGGTGCCGGTCTCCATCACCATATCCACTTTGGGCAGGATCACCTCAGTTGCCATACTTACTTGCCCTCCAGCGCCAGCGACCGCGCCGCCGCCACGATATCCTCCACCTGCGGCACTGTCGCCCGCTCGAGCGTCCGGTTGTACGGGATGGGGATGTTCCTCCCACCCAGGCGGCGGATCGGGGCGTCCAGGTAATCGAACGCCTCCCCACCCGCAATCAAAGCCGCCAGCTCGCCGCCAAACCCGCCGGTCACCGGCGCCTCGTGCACAATCAAGACCCGTCCCGTCTTGCATACCGAGCGCGTGATGGCTGCTTCATCCAGGGGCTTCAGCGTGCGCGGGTCAATCACCTCGACCTCGATCCCTTCAGCCGCCAGCTTCTCGGCAGCCTCCAGCGAGCGCATCGCCATCACCGAATAGGCAATAATCGTCAGGTCCCTGCCTGCGCGCTTGACCTCCGCCTGCCCCAGCGGGATCGTGTAGCTCTCCTCAGGCACATTGCCCTTGGTGCGGTAGAGCAGCTTGTGCTCCATGAACAGCACCGGGTTATTGTCACGGATGGCAGTGATCAGCAGCCCTTTGGCGTCGTACGCGGTCGATGGAGCCACCACCTTGATACCCGGCGCGTGCACAAACCAGGCTTCCAGGCTCTGGCAGTGTTGGGCAGCCGCCCCCGTTCCGGACCCCGCCGGGGCGCGGCAAACCAGCGGCATGCTCACCTTGCCGCCGAACATGAAGCGCATCTTGGCTGCCTGGTTCACGAGCTGGTCCATGGACAGGGTGATGAAATCCATGAACATGATTTCCATGATCGGTCGCATACCCATCAACGCCGAGCCAGTAGCCGCCCCGGCGATCGCCGCCTCTGAGATCGGGGTCTCACGGACGCGCTCAGGACCGAACTCGTCCAGCATCCCCTTGCTCACGCCAAAGGCGCCGCCATACACCCCAATATCTTCTCCCATGAGGAACACTTCAGGATCACGGCGCATCTCCTGAACCATGGCTTCGCGCACTGCTTCCAGGTATGTGATTTCCCGCTTTCCGTCTTCGCTCATGGCGCAAACACCTCGTCTTCCATGTTCTCAGGCGATGGCTCAGGCATCAGGATAGCTGCCTCAGCCGCCTTATCGATCGTCCCCTTCGCCCGCTGGTCAATGGCTTCTGTCTCATCCTCGCTCATCACCTGGGTTTCGATCAATAAACGCTTGAACCGCTTGATCGGGCAGCGCTGCATCCACTCCGTGATCTCCTCCTGGGAGCGGTACAGGTTGCGGTCGCTCTTGGAATGCCCTCGCCAGCGGTAAGTCACATTCTCGACCAGAGATGTGCCCTCGCCAGCCCTTGCCCGGCGGATAGCCGCCCCGACAACCTGGTAGACGGTCAGCACATCATTGCCGTCTACCGAGATGCCCGGCACGCCGTAGGAGCCCGCTCGCACGGAGATGTACTCAATATTCATCGAGCGGTGCACATCCATCGACATGCCGTAATGGTTGTTGTCGCAAATGAACACCATGGGCAGCTTCCACAGCGATGCCATGTTCAAAGCTTCGTGGAACGCCCCCTCATTCGTCGCCCCATCGCCGAAGTAGGAGAGCAGCACCTGGGGTGAACGCCGCATCTGCAATGCCAGCCCTATTCCCACCGCGGTCGGTATCCCGCTGGCGACTACCCCGGTAGCCCCCAGGTTCCCATGATCCACGTCTGCAATGTGCATCGATCCGCCGCGCCCGCGGCAGTAACCGGGCTCTTTGCCCAGGAACTCAGCAAACATGATGGTAATATCCGCGCCTTTAGCGATGGTATGTCCGTGCCCGCGATGATGGTGGATGATCAGGTCATCCGGCTCCAATGCCGCAATGCTTCCGATGGGCGATGCTTCCATGCCGATGGAAAGGTGCATCGTGCCATGCACGAGGCCGCGGGTATACAATTCCTCTGCTTTTTCCTCAAAATAGCGCGTCTCGCACATCCGCTCCAGCATCCAGGCAAGCTTCTGCCGTGGCAGCTGGCGCACCAGGATCTCCGGATCCAATATCTGCTCACCGCAAAAGCTGCTGACATCTAGCGTAACTTCTCCCATATTCCCTCTTTTCCTATCCATTATTTCTCAAGATTCCCCCATGCAGTCGTGATGAGGTGATCCATCAGCTTACGCGCCTGCACAGCGGATTTGAACGGGTCTCCGTCGGGGTCCATGTCAGCCCACATCTCAACCGCCAGCGGTCCCCAAAATCCCATTTCCTCCAGGGCTTTGAATACATCGTGAAACGGAACGATACCTGTCTCAAATGGCACCCCGCGCACCACGCCCGGCAAGGCGTCTTTTACATGGACGCCCACCAGGTGGCTTTTCGCCAGTTGTAACTGGCTGACCGGGTCATAGCCGGCTGCCGCCAGGTTGCCCATATCCGGGTAGATCTGGAACCAGGGAGAGTTCACTACCTGCACAATGCGCATTGCCTTCTCAACAGAGTTGACGAAGGGCACGTCCACATTCTCTAAAGCCAGCATGACCCCCACCGAGCTCGCCCAACATGCCCCCTGGTGCAAGCCCTCCAGGAATCGCGCACCGCTGTCCGGGGTGCTGGGCTCATAGAAAACATCGTAGCCCATCACCTGGATCACCTTCACCCCCAGCTCCGAAGCCAGCTCGATTGCCTGGCGGAAGATCTCGAATGCCTTGCTACGCAGTTGCGGGTCGGCGCTACCAAGCGGGTACTTACGGTGCGCGCTCAATCCCATGGTGAAGATGGGTATCCCCGCATTGGCGATAGCCGAGCGCATCGCTGCGATTTCTCCTGCCGACCATTCCAGGCGCTGCAACCGCCCTTCGCTCTCATCGATCGACATCTCGACGAAATCATACCCCGCCTGCGCTGCTTTGCTCAGCCTTTCGTCCCACGAAAGGCTGGCAGGCAGGGCTTTTTCATAAATTCCGACAGGCATTACACAACCGATACGCATGGTCACCTCACATCCCAGGAGCATACAGATAAAGCAGGATTATCCTGTTGCTGCAATACCTTCTCGATCGGTCCGGAACTCTTTTGCATGAATATCCAGCACACCATGGGCTGCCGCCTCATCCGTGATAATGGTGTGGAAAAAACCGCCCCGCAGCGCGCCGTAGATGGGCAGAGCCTTGGTTGCCGTCCCAGCCGCCCCGATGCGGAAGGGGATGCGCTCCAGCTCCTGGATGGTCAGACCAACCACCCGATTGGCGTAATCCGGTGCGCAGGGTCGCCCGTCGATATCGTAAACAATCGCCAAGATCTCACCTACCCCGGCGTAGGTGGTCATGATCTGGTTCATCTCATCCGCGGACAATGCCGTGAACTGGACGAAGCGTGAGGCATCCGGGGCTACACCACCAATACCCAGCAGGCAGATATTGGCGCGGCGGGCGATATCCAGGATCTCCTTGATGGGCGCCATCTTCAGTAAACTTTCTCGCTGCCGGGATGTCTCGACGAACGCCGGAGAGTGCAGCTGGTAAGCCCTGCCCCCCAGTCTATCTGCCAGTTGCGCCGCCAGGTAATTCACATCCGTCGTTACCTGACCCTGAACTCCCCCGACCACCGGCACCACATCGACATTGTAGCTGCGATTGGCGTTAACCGCTTCTACAATCGATGCACCGTGGTGCCGCCCCCGATGGCGATCACATCCCCATCGTGCAGGTGCTCCACCAGGTAATTGGCGCCCGCCCGCCCAAGCGTATGCACCATGGTTACAGCATTCTCAGCCATGCGGGGAATTACAACTGCTTCTCGCAAATTAAATGAATTTTGCAGCCGAGCTTCCAGGTCAAAGAGATATTGGAACGGCGTGTGGATGGTGATCTCCACCATCTTTTGCCTGCGCGCCTGCTGCAGCAGGCGGTTGACCTTGGGTGTAGATAAGCCCAGCTGTTGTGCAACCTGGGATTGGGTAAGCTCCTCTATGTAATAGAGGTAGAGCACCCTGCTGATCAGTCGCGCGTCATCGTAGTCGCTTGCCATCTTGTCTTCGGCTCCCGCCGCCCGTACATTCAGGTAACACCTTCTGACAGGTAAACCACGACCGTACTACGAATTGCACCTCGCCCGCCGCAGCCCGCATCTCCCAAGCGTGCTAAACGGGTCACTCCACTCCGATCTGTTTCCATTCCCGGGTGCGATCGCGGATATCTCGAAAAGTGGGCAGAGAGACCCAATCCAGCGACCCTTGGAGCAGCGCGCGGTCAGGCGCTGTTGACTTGAGAACGCCCAGAAGTGAAATATATTTTAGGAGATGAAATTATTTTATTAGAAGTAATTAATATTGTCAAGTTAAAAGTTCTTAAGTGTTTTTGAGGAGCCGCTCTTGGCCTGGTAAAGCACCGGCGAGCGCTCATAGCCCCTCCAATCAAAACAAGGGGCTGCCCAAATGCGTTTTCCCGGCAGCCCCTTGCAGTGAATCAAGCGCCTTTTCTATTGTCCGTATAAAGTATGGTAGATGTGCTGGAACTCCGCAACCTGCTCCGGCGTCAGGATGATCGGATTGCCGTGCAGCATGGCAAAATGCGTGATCTTTGCCAGGTCCTCTACCTCAGCCGCCAGCACGGTTGCCTTCCACACGGTCTTATCGAAGGTGTACACGCCATGGTTCTGCATGATAATGGCAGACGAGTTGCCAATTTTGCGCAAGATCTCCGCACCGATTTCCTCGCCGCCCACCGGCACGTAGCCGCCGATGGGTATCTCGCCCCCCAGCAGCGCAGCCGAAGTCATCGTGGGCGGGATCGGCTTGCCCAGCACCCCGAAGATCATGGCGTAAGGGGAATGCGTGTGCACAATCCCCAGGATGTCCTCTCGGTGTGTGTAGATATACAGGTGCGTGCCCGTATCGCTGGACGGGCGACGATGCCCCTCGACGATCTTCCCTTGCAAGTCCATCACGATCAAATCTGCCGGTGTCAGCTTGTCATAGCGGAATCCGGTCGGCTTGATCACCACCAGGTTCGTCTCGGGGTCGCGGCCGCTCACTGTGCCGCTGTGCATGGTGACCAGCTGGTTCTTGGGCAGCTCCAGCAGGCTTTCAAATACCTCTTCACGCAATTGCTCAAGCATTTATACCCTTCCTTCCACAATTATGATGGGCGGATCGACCTGCTCATTTCGTAAAGCTCTGCGAAGTGACCCACCCTTAGCGTACAAATCCTCCCAGCCCTCCGCCGTCGATCACCAGTGCATTGCCGGTCATCTTGGCAGAGCGGTCGCTCGCTAAAAACACCACCAGCTCGGCAATCTCCGCCGGATCGATGATCACGCCCAACGCATTATTCTTCTTGTACTCTTCCTCTAGCTCGTCAGGATGGAAGCCGTGGATCTTGGCGCGCGCTGCCCGCAGCTCCGGCGTCCACATCGCGCTTCCCCCAAAAACCGCGCCCGGCAGGATGCTGTTCGCCCGGATATGGTAAGCTCCAAACTCGTTGGCGATCGTGCGCGCCAGGTGTAGCTGCGCTGCTTTGGAAGCGTTGTATGCCAGAAAATGCTTGCTGGGCTTGAGCGAGTTGTCGCTGTTGATGAACACCAGCGCTCCGCCATCCGCCTGCTTCTTGAAAACCTTGATCGCCTCGCGCGAGATCAAAAAGCTCCCCGTGCAATTTACCGACATCACCCAGTTCCATTGCTCCAGCGTGCACTCATCGGAAGGGACGCTCACCGACACCCCGGCGTTGTTGACCGCAACGTTCAAGCCTCCGTAATGATCCACAACAGCCTTTACCGCAGCCACTACCGACGCCTCGTTGGTGATATCGCAAACCACCGTAAATACCTGTACGGCGCTTTGCACGATCTTCTGCAGCTCCTCGCTGGCTTCTTGCAGTTTCGCCGCGTTGAAGTCCAGCAGGGCAACCAGGGCGCCTTCCTGGATCAGCCGCTTCGTAATCGCCAGCCCAATCCCAGAAGCCGCGCCGGTGACCAGCGTCACCCGCCCAGCCAACTCCCCTTTTAGATCTTGGTCTGCCATTTTGTTTTCCTCCTCGCTGTAAATTTCGGTTCAGTGGGGTTCTCCGTGGAAGTTCCCCCAAAATTCTCTGAACTGCGTAACTCCTATCTGTATTAACCGGAGCGGTATATCGAAAATGTAAAAGCATCCGCCACGTAGTATTCGTCTGCCAGGGCTACGGGCTCGCCGCTGAAGTTGAAATCCACCTGCTCGATGTGCAGGATACTGTTGCCCCGCGCCACCTGCAGCTTCTCGGCGATGTAGCCCTCGGCGGTCAGCGGGCGGATCCAGGCGATGCCGTGGTGGATCTCCAGCCCGCAGCGCTCGCGCAGGAAGGCATACATCGACTGGTCTTGTCGCAGGCTGTCTTCAATCTCCGCCATGGGTATCTCACCATCCGCGCTGCTGAACAGCGTCTGGGGCAGGTAATCCTGGGAGAATACGATGCGGCGCTCGTTTGCCAGGCGCACGCGCTCCACGATCACCACCGCTGCCCCGGGTTCCAGGCTCAGGCGATTGGCTACATGCTCGCTCGCCGGGCGCGTGGTGACCAGCAGCTCGATACACCCCGGCGCTGCCCCGGAAGAACGGATCAGTTGCGTCACCCCAGAGTTGATGTTCAGGTTGTTATACGTGGGTGGGTTCTTGGCGATAAAAGTGCCAACCCCCCAGCGGCGCAAGATGAAGCCGCCCTGTTCCAGGATGGTCAGCGCCGAGCGCACAGTGCTGCGGCTCACATTCAGCAGCGTCGAGAGATCAGGCTCCTTGGGTAGCTGCGTTTCCGGTCCCAGCTTGCCCTGCATGATCATCTCGCGCAGTTGCTCAGCCACGCGCTGCGCCAGACGGCGTGCTGTCATGCGCTTCCGTCTCCCAGGAGACTTTCGAATCAAAAATCAGCTCATCAGCCATAAAGATGTCCGACAACAGACATTAGCTATCATACCCAAATCACCGCTTTTTGTCAAGAAATCACCGAAAATGTCACTTGACACCCCTTTTTATGGCTGCTATACTATGTTTTACCGTACGATCTGGCGATTAGATGTCGGACATCTCGCCTCATGGACTCGCCGTCATCCTTCTCACTATTGGCAATCCCTGCCGGTTGTCCGATGACTGGCGCTCTTACCCGGTTTACTCGTTGTTTTATTTAGCTGCCGGCGACCTTACCCGCCCGCAGAGAGGAGAAGCAATCTCATGGAAAAGTTGGCTATTGACGGGGGCGCTCCCGTCCGCACCAAGGGTCCCATTATCGAGACCGATGTTTTCGAGGAAGAAGAGCTCGAGGCTCTGATCGAAGTCGCCAAATCCAAGAAACTGCGCCGCGCCGAAGCTGCCTTGGAATACGAGCGCAACATCGCCGAGTTCTTCGGCGTCAAGCATGCCATCGCCGTCTCCAGCGGCACCACCGCCCTGCACATCGCCCTGGCTGCCTTTGGCATCGGTCCCGGCGACGAGGTCATCGTCACACCCTACACCTTCGTCGCATCGGACACCTGCGTGCTCGAGCAGAACGCTATCCCCATTTTCGCCGATGTCGAGCCGGTTCACCTCACCCTCGACCCGGAGGATGTCGCCCGGCGCATCACGCCGCGCACCAAAGCCATCATCCCCGTCACCATCACCGGCTCCCCCGTCGACATGGATCCCATCATGGACCTGGCGAAAAAGCACAACCTGTGGGTGCTGGAAGACGCCTGCCAGTCGCTCGGCGCCACCTACAAAGGGCGCCCCGTCGGCACCATCGGGCACGTCGGCGCCTTCAGCACCATCACCGGCAAGATCTCCAACACCGGCGAGGGCGGCTTCGTTATCACCGACGACACCGACCTGTTCGAAAAGATGTGGGGCTACCAGGATTTCGCCCGCAAGCGCTCCCTGGGTCCGGCTTCCAAGTACCACTGGGACCTGCCCTGCACCAACTACCGCATCACCAACATGCAGGCTGCCATCGGCAACCAGCAGATGAAGCGCGTGCGCAAGATGATCGCCCGCCGCACCGAGAACGCCGAATACCTCAGCGAAAAGCTGCAGGGCGTGCCCGGCATCGTCCTGCCCACTGCTTCGCCCTGGGGGGAGCGCGTCTACTTCTACTACGTCATCCGCCTGCTTCCCGAAATCCTGGGCACGGACATGCTCAATTTTGCCCTGGCGCTGGCAGCCGAGGGCATTTACAACGAGAAGTACCTCGCCACCACGCGCTGGATGATCCCCCAGCACCTCGAGCCGCTTTTCCTGGACAAAGCCGGCTATGGCGGCACCAAGTGCCCCTTCGAGTGCCCCTGGTATGAAGGTCAGGTTGAATACTACCGCGGCTTGTGCCCCGTCGCCGAAAAAGCCTGCGATGAGGTCCTGTGGCTCGCCAGCGTCCATCCCCTCCTGGAAAAGGGCGACCTGGATGATGTCGCCGCCGCGGTGCGCAAGGTCGTGGCTGCCTTCATCGAAAAGAAGGAAAAGGGCATTCCCATCAACTACGCCACAGACGCCCACCGGGCGATCCTGTAAGCGTGCTGAAATCGCGATGGCAGGCAAGCGATGACCACTACCCCTCCCATTCCCGCTGGCGCCAGCATCGATCAGGTCGGTCTCGTCGTGCGTGATGTGCAAGCCATGGCTGAGACCCTCTACCAGACCCTCGGCATCGGTCCCTTCCGCCTCATGGATTGGCCCATCGAGGGCATCGACCCCCAATCCACCTATCATGGTCAGCCGCGCAGCTACCGCATCCGCCTGGGTTTTGCCCGGGCGGGCGCGGCGCAGATCGAGCTGGTCCAGCCCCTGGATGACCAGAGCATCTGGAGCGATTTCCTCGCCAGCCACGGACCCGGTCTGCACCACTTCCGCATCACGGTCACCAACTTCGATGAGACGGTAGCAGCCTTGCAGGCTGCCGGCTTCGAGAACATCGCCAGCGGCACCGGCGCCCACGTCGGCTCCCGCTGGGCGTACTTCGACACCGCCGACCTGCTCGAAGGCATCGTCATCGAAGTGCGCACCCGCCTGGAAGGCGCCGACGGCGAAGGCAAGTGGGCGACCGCCGGCGTGCAGGCCGGTGGAGCATAGGCTCGATCGAGGCAGCGATGCGCAACAAGCTGATGACCGCCGATGACGCCGTAGCCCTGATCCCCGACGGCTGCACGCTTGCCAGCGGCGGCTTCGTGGGCAACGGGCACCCCGAAGAGCTCACCCTCGCCCTGGAGCGGCGCTTCCTCGCCACCGGCAAGCCGCAAGGGCTCACCCTGGTCTACGCCGCCGGGCAGGGCGACGGCAAGACGCGCGGCCTCAACCACCTGGGCTACGAAGGTCTGGTCAAGCGCGTGGTCGGCGGGCATTGGAACCTGGCGCCGCGCATGGGTAAGCTGGCGGCAGAGAACAAGATCGAAGCCTACAACTTCCCCCAGGGCGTCATCTGCCACCTTTTCCGCGATATCGCCGCCGGCAAGCCGGGCACCATCACCCACGTCGGCTTGCGCACTTTCATCGACCCGCGCAACACCGGCGGCAAGCTCAACGCCCGCACCACCGAAGATCTCGTCGAGCTCGTCCACCTCGCCGGGCGGGACTGGCTCTTCTACCGCGCCTTCCCCATCCACGCCGCCCTGCTGCGCGGCACCACCGCCGACGAGCACGGCAACATCTCCATGGAGAAAGAGGCGGGCACCTTCGAAGTCCTCTCCATCGCCCAGGCGGCCAAGAATTCCGGCGGGGTGGTCATCGTCCAGGTGGAGAGGGTCGTCCCCGTTGGCACGCTGGACCCCCGGATGGTGCAGATCCCCGGCATCCTGGTCGACGCCCTGGTGCTCTCCAGCCCGGAAAACCACCACCAGACCTTCGCCGAGGCGTACAACCCGGCTTACTCCGGCGAAAGCCGCGATCTCTCGGAGACGCTCGGCGCCATGCCCCTCGACGAGCGCAAGCTCATCGCCCGCCGCGCCGCCCTGGAGCTCATCCCCGGCGCCATCCTCAACCTGGGCATCGGCATGCCCGAGGGCGTCGCCCGCGTCGCCTTCGAGGAGGGCGTCCTGGACGATGTGGTCCTCACCGTCGAGTCCGGTCCCATCGGCGGCATCCCCGCCGGCGGTCTGAGCTTCGGCGCCAGCGCCAACCCCGAAGCCATCGTCGACCAGCCCTACCAGTTCGATTTCTACGACGGCGGCGGGCTGGATATCGCCTTCCTCGGCATGGCGCAGGTCGACCGCCTGGGGAACGTCAATGTCAGCAAGTTCGGCGCCCGCCTGGCGGGCGTGGGCGGCTTCGTCAACATCAGCCAGAACGCCAAGAAGGTCGTCTTCCTCGGCTCCTTCACCGCCGGCGGTCTGCAGGTCGAGATCAGCGACGCCGGGCTGCATATCCTCGCCGAGGGCAGCTTCCGCCGCTTCCTGGACGCCGTCGAGCAGGTCAGCTTCAGCGGTCAATACGCCACAGAGAACCGCAAAACCGTGCTCTTCATCACCGAGCGGGCGGTCTTCACCCTCGGCGCCGAGGGGCTGACCCTGCAAGAGATCGCCCCAGGTGTGGATCTGGAGAAAGACATCCTGGCGCACATGGACTTCATCCCCGCCATCCGGCAGCCGCTCAAGCTCATGGACGCCCGCATCTTCCAATCCTCACCCATGGGTTTAGTATTAGACTCTAAAAAATGAGAGATGGGGTGGGTGCAGCCCACCCCATCTCTCATTTTTTAGATTATTTGGAGGTACTATGCGTCTCGAAAATCGTTTTGCCATCGTCACCGGCGGCGCCAACGGCATCGGGCGCGCCGCCGCCTTGCGCTTCGCCGCTGAAGGCGCCCAGGTTGCCATCTGGGACATGGCTGAAGACGCCGGTCAGGCGCTCGCCGATCAGATCGGCAAGGCGCGCTTCCAGGCGGTGAACGTCGCCGACCCCGCCTCGGTGGAAAGCGCCGTCGCAGAGCTCGTCCAGGACTGGGGGCGCATCGACATCCTGGTCAACAACGCCGGCATCCTGCGCGACGCCCAGTTGGTCAGCTTCAAAGAAGGCGAGCTGCGCGGGCGCATGAGCGTCGAGGATTACGACGCCGTGCTGGGCGTCAACCTCCGCGGCGTCTTCATCTGCACGCGCGCCGTCGCCCCCGTCATGATCCGCCAGAGTTACGGGCGCATCATCAGCACCTCCTCCGTCGTCGGGCTGTACGGCAACTTCGGGCAGACCAACTACGTGGCTGCCAAGGCGGGCGTCATCGGCATGACGCGCGTCTGGGCGCGCGAGCTCGGGCGCTACAACATCACCGCCAACGCCGTCGCCCCGGGTTTCATCGCCACCGAGATCCTGCGCAGCATGCCCGAAAAGGTGCTGGAGATGATGGTCTCGCGCCGTCCCCTCCCGGCGCATCGGGCAGCCCGAAGACATCGCCAACGCCTTCCTCTTCCTCGCCTCCGACGAAGCCAGCTACATCAACGGCGCCGTCCTCTCCGTCGACGGCGGGTTGGTCACCGGAACCTGATCATTTCGTAGGGGCGGGGCATGCGATCCACCGTGCGGCACGTGGCGGGTGACCTACCCCCGATCGGGTCATGATTCCCCGCCCCGCCCTTACGCGTGAGGATGATTTCCGCCCCGCCCCTACACCCGGTAGGCCAGGATCCCCTCGCCCTGCCCTATATCGTGATCCGCCCCGTACTATGCCTGACCCGCAAGATACAATGACTCCTTCTGACCCCCGTCATCACCACCGCCGCTCCATCCGTCTCCCGGGTTACGATTACACCCGCCCCGGCGCCTATTTCATCACTCTCGTCGCCGCGCAACGCCAATGCCTCTTCGGTGAAATTCTGGGCGGGAAATGGCATTGAACGATTTCGGCTTGCTCGCCGCCAACGAATGGCGCAGGTTAGAAAAACGGTTCGTAAATGTGGTTGTAGACGATTTCGTGTCATGCCCAATCATATCCATGCAATCCTGCGTATAACAGATTGATCACGCGGCATTTTGGGGCATCGTGAAACACCTGCAGGGGCGGGTCACGTAGGGGCGGGGCAAGGACGACTCTTCCGATGGGTCATAATTTTCTTGCCCCGCCCCTACCCCGGTCGATCATGATTTCCCCGCCCCGCCCCTACATAGACGCCCCGCCTTACAAACCACCCGCCCTCACAAACGACCTTTCCCCAACGCACCCCAGGCAACGTCCCCATCGTTGACGATCATCGGATCGTTCAAATCCACCGCCGCCCGGCTGATCAATGGCTGCGCCACACCCCCGCCGCCCCCGTCTGGCAGCGCAACTACTACGAGCACATCATCCGCGACGAAAACGAATACGCCCGCATCCGCCTCTACATCGCCGCCAACCCCGCCAACTGGCACACCGACGAGGAAAACCGGTAACCATCCCTGCCTGCAACAGCCGCTCAAGTCCAATTTCTTCACAGGCGGCGGGAATGGATGACAATCTCGTGAGGAATGCGCCATTTTTCTCGTGCCCCCTCCCTCCAAATAAATTGACACCCCTCAACATCATTACCAACCCGTATTGCGCCCTGGCACTTGACATTAGACGCCTGTTCAATCACGAACAGAACCATTCGTTTGCAGTCATTATCCTATAACACAAACGAATTCTGTCTACCACCAACCGCCCACCATCAACCCCCAACCACCAACCCCCAACCACTCTGCGGTATAATCACACCCATGAGCACAAAAACCGATCTTGAGGACGCACTCAAAGACGCCATCCGCTCCAACGATGAAGTCCGCAAGCGCACCGTGCGCATGGCGCTCACCAACATCCGCCTTGCCGAGGTCGATAAAGGCGCCCCGCTGGACGAGAGCGGCGTGCAGGCTCTTCTCATGAAGGAAGTCAAATCGCAGCGCGAGTCCATCGCCGACGCCGAGCGCGCCGGTCGTCCCGACCTGATCGCCTCCGCCCAGCAGGAGATCGCCGTCCTGGAGAGCTTCCTGCCCAAGGCCATGCCGCCCGAAGAGCTGGATGCCCTCGCCCGCCAGGCGATTGCCGAAACCGGCGCCGCCTCGATCAAGGAGATGGGACAGGTCATGAAGGTGCTCATGCCGCGCCTGCAAGGACGCGCCAGCGGCGACCAGGCAAGCCAGGCTGTGCGCCGGCTGCTGCAATAAGGGGATCACCGGCAAGCTTTCAAGATTATGGCTGCCAAACCAAGCCGCAAGCCCGCACGCAGGCGGGTGTTCCTGGTTTTGCTTCTGCTGGTCAGCGCCGGCTTGTCCTTCCTCGTCGTCGTCGCCCCGCAGCTCACCCCCCTCTCCCCAATTCCTTGCAAGCCGGGCAGGTCGCCCCGCAGGATTTCCTCGCCCCGCGATATCAGCTACGAGAGCCAGGTGCTCACCGACCAGGCGCGTGAAGCCGCCGCCCGCGCCGTCTTATCCATCTATACCCCCGCCGATACCAGCATCGCCCGCCAGCAGCTCGAGCGCCTGCGCTCCGTGGTCGCTTTCATCAGCAGCGTGCGCGCCGATCCCTACAGCACACCCGAGCAGAAGGTCAACGACCTGGCTGCCATCGCCGATGTGCGCCTCTCCCGCCAGACCATCGAGGGCATCGTCGCCCTCAACGACCAGCGCTGGCAGGCCGTCCAGCAGGAAGCCATCACCGTCCTCGAGCAGGTGATGCGCAGCACCATCCGCGACGACCGCCTGGATGACGCTCGCCGCAGCGTGCCATCCCTGGTCAGCCTGTCCTTGCCCGAGGATCAAGCCGCCATCGTCGCCGAGCTGGCTGCCGCCTTCGTCGTCCCCAACAGCTTCTACAATGAGGCGCAGACCGATGCGGCCCGCGAGAGCGCCCGCGAATCGGTCACCCCCCTCAGCCGCTCCTACCAGGCGGGCGAGACGGTGGTGCAGCGCGGCCAGATCATCACCGACACCGCCCTGGAAGCCCTGCAGAAGCTGGGTCTGGTGCAGACCAAGGACCCCTGGAAGCCGCTGCTCAGCGCCGCCGCCCTGATCTTCCTCGAGATGACCTTCCTGATGCTCTACCTGCGCCGCAACACCCGCCTGCTGATCGACCTGCGCGGCTTGACGGTGATCGCCTGCCTCTTCCTCATCTTCCTGGCTGGCGCCCGCCTGCTCACCGGCGATTCGCTCACCCTGGCGTACGTTTTCCCCCTGGCAGCCTACAGCCTCACCATCGCCGCCCTCTTCGGCGCTAACCCGGCGCTGGTCACCTCCCTGCTGCTCGCCGTGCTGGCTTCCTACCAGCGCACGCGATGGCCTCGTGCTCATGCTCTACTATATCCTGGGCGGCTTTTTCGGCATCATGCTCCTCGGCAAAGCGCAGCGCGTCATCTCGTTCTTCTGGGCGGGTCTGGCAATCGCCGCCAGCGGCGCGCTGGTCACCATCGCCTACACCCTGCCCGACCCCGGCGCCAACCTCCTGGTGATCGCTACCCTCAGCGGCGCAGCCCTGCTCAACGGCATCGCCTCCGCCAGCCTGGCGCTGCTGCTGCAGTTCTTCCTGGCGCAGATTTTGGGCATGACCACCGCCCTGCAGCTCATGGAGCTCTCCCGCCCCGACCATCCCCTGCTCCAGCTCCTGCTGCGCAGCTCCCCCGGCACCTACCAGCACTGCTTGCAGGTCGCCAACCTGGCAGAGCAGGCGGCGGAGGCGATCGGCGCCGATACGCTGCTCACCCGCGTCGGGGCGCAGTACCACGATGTGGGCAAGTCCATCAACGCTATGTTCTTCATCGAGAACCAGGTGCAGGGCAACAACAACCCGCACGAAGCGCTGGACCCCATAGAAAGCGCCCAGATCATCATCCGCCACATTCCGGATGGCGTAGAGCTGGCGCGCCGCCACCGCATCCCCGAGCGCATCCAGGATTTCATCCGCGAGCACCACGGCACAATGATCGCCCGCTACCAGTACTACAACGCCGTCAAAGCCGCCGGCGGCGATGAGAGCAAGGTGGACCAGGAGCTCTTCCGCTATCCGGGTCCCGCGCCCCGCTCGCGCGAGACCGCCATCCTGATGCTGGCAGATGGCAGCGAAGCGCGCGTGCGCGCCGAGCGCCCCAAGGATGAAGCCGCTATGAAAGAGGTCATCAAGAGCGTCATCCAGAACCGCCTCAGCCTGGGTCAGCTCGATAATACCGGTCTGACCTTGCACGACCTGGACGCCATCGCCAACTCCTTCACCTCCACCCTGCGCGGCATCTACCACCCGCGCATCGAGTACCCTGCCCTGGATAAGATTACCACCAGCGTGCAAGACCCCAACCCCACCGTACCCAGCCCGCTCAGACCGCCCCTGGAGGCGCCACGCACCCCAGAGGCGAAGAGCCCCGCGCCGCAAGGTAAGCCATGATCGAGATTGCCATCGACGCCTCGTTTGAGAGCCTTATCGACCCTGCCGTGCTGGAGCAGGCGGCGGATGCGACCCTGCAGCGCCTCGGCGCCGCTGCGGAGTGCGACCTGACGCTGGTCATCGGCAGCGACGCCCAGCTCCAGGAGCTGAATCGCCAGTACCTGGGCATCGACGCCCCCACCGATGTGCTCTCTTTCCAGGCGGATGAGCTCGATCCCGAGACCGGCCGGCGCTACCTGGGCGATGTGATCATCTCATACCCGCGCGCCCAGGCGCAGGCGCAGGCAGGCGGTCATGCCGCTTCCGCCGAGCTGCAGCTCCTGGTGGTGCATGGCGTGCTTCACCTGCTGGGGCACGACCACGGCGCACCTGCGGAGAAAGAAGCCATGTGGGCGTTGCAGTCTGAGATCCTGCAGCGGCTCGGCTGCGCCATCAGCAGCCCGCCCGGCTAACCCACCCGGGATCAGAAGCGCCATGAGCAGCCGGCTCAGCCTGTTCCTCCATTCCCGGGTACAATCTTTCCGCTATGCCTTCGCCGGGCTGGAGTACGTGCTGCGCACGCAGCGCAATGCCTGGATCCACGCCGCTGCCAGCCTGCTGGTCGTCCTCGTCTGCGCCTGGCTCGACCTGAGCCGCCTGGAATGGGCGTTGATCGTCCTGGCGATCGCCCTGGTCTGGACGGCGGAGTTCCTGAACACCGCCCTTGAGGCGGTGGTTGACCTTGCCAGCCAGCACGCCCGGCACGAGCTGGCGCGCCGGGGTAAGGATGTCGGCGCCGCGGCGGTTTTAATCGCCGCCTTCAGCGCCGTAGTGATCGGTCTGCTGGTGCTGGGTCCCCCGCTATGGGAGCGCCTGCGCCTCCTGGCAGGGCGCTGATGCGGCAATCAATCTATCAAGAGGTATCTTATGTCTCCCCTTTCTTTTCGCTTTGGCACGGTAGGCTCGCCAACCTCAACCCCTAAGAAGCCCGGCGGCAGTGTGGGCGCGGTGATGCGCCTGGCAGAGCTTGGGCTGCATTCGCTGGAGCTGGGCTGGGTGCGCGCCGTGCGCGTCTCCGAAGAGACCTGCGCCGCCATCAAAGCCGCCGCCCAGGAGTACGACGTCACCCTCAGCGTGCATGCCCCCTACTTTATCAACCTGAACGCCGATGACGAGGAGTGGCCCAAATCGCGGCAGCGCCTGATGGACGCCGCCCATTACGGCAACCTGGCAGGCGCCAGCGATATCGTCTTCCACCCCGGCTCCTACTTCGAGCGCCCTGCTCAGGAGGTGCTGCCGCTGGCAATCGAGCGCCTGCAAGGCTGCATCGACGAGCTGCGCCGCGCCGGCAACCCGGTCATCCTGCGCCCCGAGACGATGGGCAAGTCTGCCATGCTCGGCTCGCTGGAGGATACGCTTGCCATGAGCCAGGCGATCCCGGGGGTGATCCCCTGCATCGATTTTGCCCACCTGCACGCCCGCCTGGGCGACGGCTCGCTGAACACGTACGCCGAGTGGATGCGCACCCTGGAAGCGTATGCCCGGGCGCTGGGCGCCGAGGCGCTGGGCGACCTGCACATCCACCTCTCGGGCATCGAATACGGTCCGAAGGGCGAGAAGGAGCACCTCAAAGTGGAAGAAGCCGACCTGGATGTGCGGGCGATCCTGCGCGCCCTGCACGCCTGCGGCTGCCGCGGGCGCATCCTGTGTGAAAGCCCGGTATTGGAAGACGACGCCCTGCTCATCCGGCAGATGTGGCTGGAAATAAGCCAGGAAGAGTAAAAATAGAGATGAGCCTGCCGGTATTATCCGCCAGGCTCATCCACCAGACCTGATCCGAAACGAGAGGTAACTAGCGCACCTGCTTGAAGTTGACGAAGATCAGGTTCTTCTCACACGCATCGTACGTGTCGAAGTAGATCTTGTCGGACATGGGCAAGCCGCTCTGGTCGAGCAGTTGCACCCACAGCGTGCCCGTTGAGTTCACCGGTTTTTCACCCAGGGTGAATTCGTAGAAGCCGTTATTGCCGTAAGCCGTGGTGACGCCGGTCAGCGAGAGCAGTTCAATCGGCGCTCCCAGCAGGCTGCCGCCCACGCGCACCTGCTGCCCCGAGACCGGCGCTCCGGATAGGTCGAAGACCTGTCCGGCGACGCCCATCCAGTTGCACCCGGCGTCTGGGTGGAACGCCAGGCTGGATGTGCCCACCGGCGTACCGGGTCCCACGACGAAGGGGTACTCAGCAGCCGCGCCGGCGGTCCCCGTTACGGTTGGCGTAAGGGTGAAGAGGCTGAAGGGGGTTTCCGTGGGCGCGGGGGTGTGGGTTGGCTGCGGTGGTTCCGTGGCAGTTGGCTCTCGCGTCGGCTCGGGCGTCCAGGTTGCCGGCAGGGCAAACTGGGATGTTGGGGTCGCCGTGGGGAACGAAATGGTAGCGGGGAGGGTTGGCGGCGGGAAGCAGGTTTAGCGACGAGCTCGGATTGAGCAAGATCATCAGGAAGAACGCCCCCAGACATAAGACCATCAACAAGACAAGAACGGTGAGCACGTTCCAGATAATCGACGAGATCTTGCGGGTGGGCTGATTATGCTCTTTCATCTCAAAAGCGTCCATACGCTCCTCTCCCATAGTCAGGTTTGCGCCGAGGTCATTTCGGAGGAATAACCTGGATATCGCTCTGGCTGCGGCGCTGCGCCAGCCAATCTTGAAGCGCCCGCTCCTGCAGGATATAGCGGGCGTCGGGGCTTAACGGTTGCTGCGCGCTGCGCTCGATCACTTGCAGGATATGAAAACCTGCCGGCGTCTCGATCACCGGACTGTACTCCCCGGCTTGCATGCTAAATGCAGCCTCTTCCAGCGCCGGATCGAACAGGTAGCCGCTCGGGAACCAGCCCAGCTCGCCTTTTGCCACAGGGTCGTACTCCGCAGCTACCTCAGTTAAAATCTTTCCCACCGCGCAGGTCTGCCAGCGCCTGGTCGGCTTCCTCCGCCGTAGGCAGCAGGATCTGGCGGGCATGCACCTGCTCGGTCGCCTCCGGGACGGCGGCAATCACCTGGTCGCGCATCCAGGCGGCGGCGATGGCGCGGCTCAGGTCTTCGCGAAAGGACTCTTCAGTATAACCGTTCTCAGCCATCCAGCCTTGCAGCGCCTGGATGCTGCCCAGCGCCGCTGCCAGGCGGTCGTAGCGCTCCTGGAGCACGGCATTATCCACGTTAAAGCCCGCCTCAGCGGCGCCTTGGGCTAACAACATCTGGTCGACCAGCGCATCCAGCGCCCGCTGCTCGTTTTCCGTTGCCAGTTCCGTGCCATCTGGAGTGCCGGTCGCCTGCACGGTTAGGTCGCTCAAAGCTGCTTGCAGGCGGGCAAGCTCTGCCTGGTAAGCAGCCAGGCTGATCGGCTCGCCGTTCACGAATGCGATCGCCGGTATGGCGGTTGGCGTGGCGGTATCCGCAACCGGTGCAGCCGTTAGCGTGGGCTGCGCTTGTGCCGAGGCGACGAGAGACGCGGTGGGAGGGCTTGTCCCGCCGTCGCAGGCAGCCAGAAAAGCCGCCGCAAGCAGGGCAATACCCACCGCCGCCCATTTTATTCGAAGGGCAAGAATCCTCATTGTAAAGATTATACCCGCGTTCCCTGCCCTGCATCCTTACAGGAAGCTTAGCCTGCCAGGGCTTTCCGCCCTCCTCACGGTTACCCGCCTTCCCCGGAAATACGATACAATACCCCTGTCAGCTTGTGCAATAAAGCACAGGGGAAAGTCGTAGAGATGATCCGCCAACTCCTACACGCCGTAGCTAACTTGCTCTTCAAGCTGTTGGCGCGGGTAGAAGTGGTTGGACTGGAAAACCTGCCCTCTCAGGGAGGCTGCATCGTAGCAAGCAACCACCTCAGCCGTATAGACCCGCCGCTGGTCTTCGCCCTGGGAAAACGCCAGGATATGACCGCCCTGGTGGCAGATAAATACAAGCGCAATCCCTTTATTCGCCCGCTGATCGTGGGGGTGGGTGGCATCTGGATCAACCGCGAGGAGGCGGACGTTCATGCCTTGCGCGAGGCGCGCCAATTCTTGAAGGATGGCGGTATGCTGGGCATCGCCCCGGAGGGTACGCGCAGCCGCACAGGCGCGCTCATCCAGGCCAAGACGGGTACGGCGTATCTGGCGGACAAAGCCGGGGTGCCGGTGGTGCCAGCGGCGATTTACGGATCAGAATCGGCCGTGCGCCAGCTCTTCCACTTCCACCGCCCGGCGATCCGCATCCAGTTCGGCAAGCCGTTGATGCTCGAGCCGGTCAGCCGCTCCAATCGCGACGCCGACCTGCAGCGCAATACCGACGAGATCATGTGCCGCATCGCCGCCATGCTGCCGGAGCGCTACTGGGGGGTATATGCCGGACATGCTAGGCTCAAAGAACTTCTGAAAGAATGAGCCAGAGCCTTTTAGTCAGGTATTTAACTGGGTACATGGACTAAAAGGAACCCTTGCAGACTTCCACCCAAATCAATGCCACAGGGAGGTATACAACGCGGATTTCGAAAAAATCTCACGCCTCCAACTCATGGAGGAGGATATGGTTCCGGTTGAGAAGCATTTGAATCGAATGGCGCTGGATATGGTTCTGGCGATGGAGAAACAAATACAGCATCTGACATCCCCTCGCTTCTCATAACCAAGGGGAAATAACACTTGCTATAGTCGTCAATTCGCTCGATATGAATAAATCGGATATTGGCGTAATTGAAATTCTGATAGGGATAATTATCAATATCCGGTGTATGTCCAGCGACCCAGTATTGATATCCCTGCCCTCCAGTACCTTTTGAGACAATGATTACCCCATGGTCCCACGCACCGTCACCATCCCAATCATACTGAATGAGATCCCCGACTTCCGCCATTGTAGATGCCACCTCGCATCCCTCCGGTCCATAGTACCAGAAATTTGTCTCGCCCACTATGAAATTGTACAGACGATCTACCAAATTCCATGCAGCAGCCCTGTCGCTAACACTGTAGTAGTACCACCCGTTCGTACCGATACCATGTGCGCCACCAAATACCATCTCAGCGTTACCGCGCTCATGAATGGCTTGAGACACAAAATTCGTACAGTCTCCGCCAAAGTTAGTAAAATCATCATAGAGCGGGCTGTTATAAGGCGGATTGGCAGTCGCCCATCGGTGGGCATACTCGATAGCGCCGTATCGAGAGTAGGAGTGGGAGGTTCCATCAGTTGTCAGATTACAGGTTGCATCATCAGTACCTTCAGTCTCAAGACTTGATGCTGGACCCTGAGCCTTGTCAATGGAAATGAGCACATCTTCTTTCGATCGATTTGTTTCCCTAAGCAGGCGCCACACATAATCTTCGTAGTAATCCGAGACAATAATCCAAACATTATCTACCTCTCGGAGCTTGATCATGTGCTTAAGATTTCGCATGGATGATACGGTCGGAGCAGCGCTCTCAAAAACAACATCGTGCCCTTCAACGACAGAAACAGTAGCCGTTCGGGAATCCTCGTCAATCGAAATGTCTCCGAAGTCCAAGAAGAATTTGTAATATTGGTAACGCAATTGATTGACTTTGGTGTGATATAACTCGATTTCAAGCTTATCTAACTCAGAGACACGAAAATTGTTTGCTTCGGGAGTAGTGGCAATCACATTTGCAATGCCTTCCAATTGCAGTGTGGTGTGAGCACGATAGCGAGATTCAAAATAGGTCTCGATCGCTTGTTTAATCTCCTCTTTCTCTATAGTAGCTGCGAGTGTTGAGAAATCTGCCTTTGGTTGCACTATCCAAATACTCAGTGTTGATAAGGTGACCAGAATGATGACAATGGGGATAATTTTGAACTTGAACATTGAAACCCAATCCTGTTCAGATGATTAAGCCAGAAACTCGTGCCACACAGACAAAATCACTCTGGGTGCCTCAGGGGCACTTTTCAATGGTTGCAAATGTATCGATCTTCCATTCACCATCTTCTTGTATTAGAGACAGGAATAAAGTCTGCAAGGCACCATTGAGCGCAGAACCCGACAAACTACCCTCTCCCTCTGCAATGATCTGCACATAGAATCGCCTCTCATCCCCCGTTTCTGGTTTTACCTGGGAGCAATGTTCTTGAGCCAGAAGATAATACGGCTGAATTGTGATAATTTTAACAGTCTTGAAATTTAATTTCGCCATCTTGATGTATTCATCGACATCTGAAGAATGACTTCGTCCAGCAGAACTCAATAATTGATATGCATCTTCAAAAAGACCATGCCCTAAAAATGTGTAGTACTGCGTGATGACGATTATCCCATCGTAATATGTGGGATCAATTCCCGGTTGCTGCGTCTTTACGCTGTAGTCCGCAACCTCTGTAATGGTTGCCGGAGTGATTTCAATGACTTGAGTGGCGATAACCGTCTGGGGAATGACTCTTGTCACTTCAACGGTTTGTGGAATCACACGAGCTGTGCCATAATCCTGAAACGTTGCTCGATTACACGCCTGGAGTGTGAAGGAAACGATCAACAAATACAGAACAAAAAATACTGGTTTCATAATCCACCTTCCAGGAGATTTCCACCAGCCTAGATATGGATAACGGTATCACTTGCATAAAAGAGTATACATCCGCTAAGTAGTGTTTATGCAAGTGCCAATAATCCTATCAGAATACTCTTTTTGTCATAATCTTGTTGAGTAGTTGTCGCTGACCCTAGATATATCAGGAACCGATATTAATTGCATAGCCCATTCCTCAAGGACTTGTGGCAAATTAGCGACACGATTAGCCTCGGAACCCAAGATTATTATCTCGACAGTGGCAAGGCGTTGGGGATCTTCCTGTCCTGCCTCCTCGTGTGCCACTTGACAGAAGCCCCGTTTCGCGGATAATTAGCTCAACACACTACCTGATAAAGCCGTGACAGAGGAAAGTACGCCGGTAGGAACCGACAGGGAGGCGCAGGCAGAGACTGAGACCCGCGCCCGGGGTAAAGCCGGCAGAAGTTCCCTCTCGAGCTGGCTGGGTGAATTACGTGTCACGTTTTCCGGTGTCACGTGTCAAGCAACAAAATGTGACACATGGCACTTAAACACTTGACACTCATAGTAGTCCAGCCCGCAGCCCCAGCGTTAGCGGGGGAGCCAATCGTCCGCCTGGAGAAGAACCGGCAGACCGTTGGAGCTGAGCGGGGTCGCCGGTAAGCCAGCGACCCAAGCAGGGTGGAACCGCGGGATACCCATCCCGTCCCTCGCGCGGGCGGGATGTTTTGTTTAATCAACGGAGGTCGTATGCTCGCACAACTAGATCAAATTGAAGCCGGCGCCCTGGCTGCATTGCAGGCGGTGGCAGACGAGACCAGCCTGGAAGCCTGGCGGGTGGCATACCTGGGACGCAGCTCGCCGCTCATGGGCGTCTTCGACCAGCTCGGGGGGCTGCCCAAGGAGGAACGCCCGCAGATCGGTCGCCGCGCCAACGAAGTCAAGCGCCTGCTGGAATCCTCCCTGGCGGCTCGCAGCGAGGAGCTGAGCCAGGTTGCCCTGGCGCATGCCCTGCAAGCCGAGCGCCTGGATGTCACCCTGCCGGGCAGACCTTTGCCGCGCGGCCGCCTGCACCCGGCAACACTCACCCTGCGCCAGATCTACCACATCTTCGCCGAGATGGGTTTCCAGGTCTACCGCTCGCGCGAAGTCGAGACGGATGAATACAACTTCCAGTTGTTGAATTTCCCGCCCAACCACCCGGCGCGAGAAATGCAGGATTCGTATTATGTCAAGACCAGCAGCGACCGGGGAGAAAACCCCATCCTGTTGCGCACCCACACCTCGCCGGGCCAGATTCACGCCATGCGCGAGCTTGCCGCCCTGGACCCGGATAACCCGCCCTCCATCCGCATCATCCTTCCCGGCATGTGCTACCGTTACGAGCAGGTCAGCGCCCGCTACGAGATCCAGTTCAACCAGGTGGAAGGGTTGGTGGTCGGTCACCAGATCACCTTCGGCGACCTGAAAGGCACAATCGCAGACTTCGCCCGCCGGCTATGGGGACCCCAAACGCGCACGCGCTTCCGCGCCTCGCACTTCCCCTTCACCGAGCCAAGCGCCGAGGTCGATTGTGAATGCTTCCTCTGCGGCGGAGAAGGCTGCCCGGTGTGCAAGTACACCGGCTGGCTGGAGATCATGGGCTGCGGCATGGTGCATCCCACCGTCTTAACCAACGGCGGTTATGACCCGCAGCGCTATACCGGATATGCCTTCGGCATGGGGGCAGAGCGCATCACCATGCTGCGCCATCGCATTGAGGATATCCGCTACTTCTGGGGAAATGATCTTAAATTCTTGGAGCAATTTTAGTAGGAGTAATCTTATGAAAGTCCCTCTTTCCTGGCTTAAAGAGTTTGTTGAGATAACGGTCCCGCTGGAGGAGCTGGCGCACATGCTCACCATGGCGGGCTTGGAAGTGGAAGAGATCCGCTATGTCGGATTGCCCCTGCCCGCCGGTAACCAGCGCCCTGAAGCCAGGATATCCGGCTTCGGGTGGGACGCCGAGAAGATCGTCGTTGGGACAGTGCTGGAGGTATTGCCGCATCCCAACGCCGACCGTCTTGTGCTATGCCAGTTGGATGACGGGCAGCAGGTGCACACCGTCCTCACCGGCGCGCCTAACCTTTTTCCTTACAAGGGCGCCGGTCCGCTGGCGAAGCCGCTCAAGGTGGCTTACGCCAAGGAAGGCGCCCAGATTTACGACGGTCACCAGCCCGGGCAGGTTCTGGTGACCTTAAAGCGCGCCAAAATTCGCGGCGTCGAATCTTACTCCATGGCTTGCTCAGAGAAAGAGCTGGGCATCTCCGATGAGCATGAGGGCATTATCCTGCTCGACGACGACGCCATCCCCGGTACGCCGCTGGTGGACTACATGGGCGACGCCGTGCTGGATATCGCCATCACACCCAATATCGCCCGGGATGCCAATATCCTGGGTGTGGCGCGCGAGGTGGCTGCCTTGACCGGCAAGCCGTTGAAGGCGCCCAGCTACGCTATCGAGACGGACGGTCCGCCGATCACCGGCATGGCATCGATCGATATCCAGCAGCCGGAGCTCAACCCGCGCTTTGTCCTGGGTCTGATCACGGATATCACCATCAAACCCAGCCCATACTGGGTGCAACGCCGGCTGCGCCTCAGCGGGGTGCGCCCGATCAACAACATCGTCGACGCCACCAACTACGCCATGCTCGAGATCGGTGAGCCGCTGCACGCCTTTGACTACGATGTGTTGGTGCGGCGCGCCGGCACGCGCCCGCCAAAGATCAGCACGCGCACCGCCCGCCAGGGCGAGCGCCTGACCACGTTGGATGGCGTGGAGCGCAGCTTGAATGATTACACAGTGCTGGTCTGCGACAGCGCCGGAGCGCTTTCCATCGCCGGCGTCATGGGGGGCGCCGAATCGGAGGTCAGCGAGAATACCCGCCACATCCTGTTGGAAGGTGCTGCCTGGAACTATATCAACATCCGCAAGACGGTCACCGCCCAGCGATTGCCTTCTGAGGCGGCTTACCGCTTCTCGCGTGGCGTGCACCCGGCGATGGCTGAGCGCGGCGTGCGGCGTGGCTTGCAGTGGATGCAACAGTGGGCAGGTGGGACCATCTACCGCGGCCTGGTCGATAGCTACCCCTTGCCTCCGGTTGACCCCGTTGTGGAGGTCCGCGCCGCGGATGTGCAGCGCTGGCTGGGGATCGAGCTGAGCGCCGAGCAGATCGTCGCCATCCTGAGCGCCCTGGATTTTTCCTGCACCATCGCCGAGCTGGACGGAGAAAAAGTGGTGCGAGCCAGGACCCCCGACCACCGCCTGGACATCGGTCAGGGCGTGATCGGCGTAGCGGATTTGATGGAAGAGATTGCCAGGATTTACGGGTATGAGCGCATCCCATCCACCCGCCTGGCAGACGAGCTGCCCCCCCAGCGTGGAAACCCTGCCCTGGAGCACGAAGAAGAGCTGCGAGACCTGCTGGTCAACCTCGGCTTGCAGGAGGTTGCCACTTACCGCATGACATCGGCGGAGCGGGAGGCGCGCCGCCTGCCGCCGGGAAGCTCGGTCGCCGGCGAGCCTTACGTAAACATCGCCAACCCGATCGTCAGCGACCGCAACCTGCTGCGCCGCAACCTGCTCTCCAGCGTGCTGGAAGTGGTGGAGCGCAATGCCCGCCTGCAGCCGCGCATGGCTCTCTTCGAAATCGCGCCGGTATTCCTGCCGCAAGACGGAGAGGCGCAGCCCGTGGAACAGCAGCGGCTGGCAATCGTGCTCGCCGGACCGCGCGCCCTCCCCGCCTGGCAAGCGGCTGATTCTCAGCCGATGGACTTCTACGATCTGAAGGGCGTGGTAAACGCCATGCTGGCAGGTCTGCACCTGCAGGATATCCGTTACGAACCGCTTGAGCATCCCACTTTCCACCCCGGCAAGTGCGCCCGGATCATGGTGGGAGAAGTGGAAGCAGGCGTCATGGGTGAGCTGCACCCCCTGGTGCGCCAGAACTATGAGTTGCCTGCCGCGCCGTTGCTGGCAGCCGATTTCAACCTGGATAACTTGCTCAGTGCGATTCCCCCCCGCTTCGATGTAGCTGCCGTGCCCGCCTTCCCGCCTGTGCTGGAAGACCTGGCAGTGATTGTAGACGAAGCCGTTCCGGCTGAGCGCGTAGAAGCGACCATCCGCCAGGCAGGCGGCGATACCCTGGCAGGACTGCGCCTGTTCGACGTGTATCGCGGCGAGCAGGTCGGTAAAGGCTTGAAAAGCCTGGCTTACAGCCTGACCTACCAGGCGCCTGACCGCACGCTGACGGATAACGAAGCCACCCAAATCCGCCAGCGAATCGTGCGCCGCTTGCAACAGGAGCTGAACGCCAGCTTACGCAGTTGAAGTGGGAAGATCGCGGAAAATGTTAAGCAAATGTAAGGGCGTAAACCGGGGGAAACCCCTCAAAGATGAGTGGATTCTAATCTTTTATTAATGTAAACGATTGCACGATTTGGTAGAATTGACAAAATTAATACCATGCATACCTTTGAACTCCTCTCCCTTACCAGCCTTATTGTCTTGGTTCTCATCGTTATTGAGAGCCACTATGTGGTTGGGCGGGTAAGGGTAGAAGTCCGACGAGGCAGGTAGAAGTTCACCTGATGCAGGACGGATGTAAGCAAACCCAGGAGCCGCTCAACCAAGAGCGGCTCCTTTTTTTACAAGGCGATCCAAGAGATAAAAAGATGCGATCAGACCAGATCAAGAAAGGGATTGAACGGGCTCCCCACCGTTCCTTGCTAAAGGCTACTGGCGTCACAGACGCCATGATGGATAAGCCTTTCATCGCCATCGTCAATTCCTATATCGACATCGTCCCTGGGCATGTCCATCTTCAGGAGTTTGGCAGATTGGTGAAAGACGCCGTGCGCGCCGCCGGTGGAGTGCCTTTTGAGTTCAACACCATCGGCGTCGATGACGGCATTGCCATGGGGCATATGGGGATGAAGTACTCGCTCCCCTCGCGCGAGCTGATAGCCGATTGCGTCGAGACGATGATCGAAGCCCATTGCTTCGATGGCATGGTCTGCATCCCAAACTGCGACAAGATTGTGCCGGGGATGGCAATGGCAGCCATGCGCACCAATATCCCCACCATCTTCGTCTCTGGGGGACCCATGGCGGCGGGGAAGACGCCCGATGGGCAAACCGTCGATCTAATCTCCGTTTTCGAGGCAGTGGGCTCTTACCAGGCGGGAAAGATCGACGCTCAACGCCTGAAAACCCTGGAAGATTACGCCTGCCCGGGCTGCGGCTCCTGCTCTGGCATGTTCACTGCCAACAGCATGAACTGCCTGCTGGAGGCGATCGGTCTGGCGCTGCCCTACAACGGATCAGCGCTGGCGAAAACCCCGGAACGCGAGAGCCTGGCGCAGCGCGCCGGCGCTCTGATCCTCGAGCTGGTCGAGAAGCAGATCACTCCCCGGCAGATTGTCACACCAGAAGCGCTGGATGACGCTTTTGCCCTGGATATGGCGATGGGCGGCTCAACCAATACCGTGCTGCACGCCCTGGCAATCGCCCATGAAGGCGGGATGGAATACCCCTTACAGCGCATCAATGCAGTCGCCGACAAAGTCGCCCACATCTGCAAAGTCAGCCCATCCGGGCGTTGGCACATGGAAGACGTGCACCGCGCCGGGGGTATCCCAGCCATACTGAAGGAAGTCGCGCGCATCGAAGGCGCATTGCATCTGGATCGCATCACCGTTACCGGACAAACCTTGCGCGCCTCGATAGCGGCAGCCGAAATTAAAGATGATGATGTCATCCGCCGGCTGGAGCAGGCGCATACGCCACGCGGAGGTTTATCGATCTTGTTTGGCAACCTGGCGCCGGATGGCGCAGTGATCAAGACCGGCGGCGTCAGCCCATCCATGTGGAAATTCCAGGGCAAAGCGCGGGTGTATGACTCCCACGATGCAGCCATGTCTGGCATCATGGCAGGCGAGGTCCAGGCTGGGGAAGTGGTAGTGGTGCGTTATGAGGGTCCACGTGGTGGTCCAGGGATGATGGAAATGCTCAGCCCGACGGGCGCCATCATGGGCATGGGACTGGGCGAGAAAGTCGCCCTGATCACGGACGGGCGGTTTTCCGGGGGGACGCGCGGCGCTTGCATCGGGCATATCTCCCCCGAGGCCGCCGCGGGTGGACCCATTGCTGCGCTCCAATCCGGCGACACAATCGATATCGACCTGGATACCCGCAGCCTGAACGTGCAGCTATCCGATGAAGAACTGCGCTTACGCCTGTCAGCCCTGCCGCCCTTCACCTCGCGCGCGGAGAGCAAGTGGTTGCGCCGATACGCGCACTTTGTTACCAGCGCCGATACTGGCGCCGTGCTCTCCGATGAGGCAGGCGGCTAGCGAGAGCGATTGTGATTTTTGGTTTAGATACTCTGCTTACTTAAGGAGAAGAGAATGAAACGTACTGGTGCACAAATTATCTGGGAATGTCTGGTCCAGGAAGGGGTTACCACGGTCTTCGGGTATCCTGGCGGCACCGTCCTGCCCGCCTACGATGCCATGCTCGATTATCCCATCCATCACGTGCTCGTCCGGCACGAACAGGGCGCAGCGCACATGGCAGATGGCTACGCTCGCGCCAGCGGCAAAGTAGGCGTTGCCATCGCCACATCTGGACCCGGGGCGACCAACCTCGTGACGGGAATCGCGAACGCCATGATGGATTCATCCCCCGTTGTTTTTATTACCGGACAGGTCAACAGCAAATACATCGGCTATGACGCCTTCCAGGAAACCGATATCACGGGTATCACTCTGCCCATCACCAAGCATAACTACCTGGTTACGGACGTCCACGATGTCTCGCGGGTGCTGCGGGAGGCTTTTTATATTGCTCGTTCTGGTCGCCCTGGTCCTGTACTTGTGGATATTGCCAAAGATGCGCAGCAAGCCGCCATCGAATGGGAATACGATCACACTCCCATTCGCCTGCCCGGCTACCGGCCAGATTTGCGCCCGCTTTCAAAGGATATCCAGCAGGCTCTGGATATGATCCACTCAGCCAAGCGTCCCGTTATTCTGGCTGGGCACGGCGTGTTGATGTCTGGGGCAATGCACGAGCTGCGCCAGTTCGCCGAGCAGACACACACACCGGTGGCGATGACGCTGCTGGGCATCGGAGGCTTCCCCGCCAGTCACCCCCTGCACCTCGGGATGATGGGCATGCACGGCGAGGCCTGGGTCAACCATGCCATTCAGGAATCGGATTTGTTGCTGGCAATCGGGATGCGTTTCGACGACCGGGTGACGGGCAATATCAACACCTACGCCCCACAATCCAAGAAAATCCACTTCGAGATCGACCCCTCCGAGGTCAACAAGAACGTAAAGGTAGACCTGGCGCTGATCGGCGACCTGCGCCAATCCCTTGAGCAGATCACAGCACATCTGCAATCCAACGATCATAGTGAATGGCTGGCGCACATCGAAGAGATGCGCGGCGAGAGCGTTGTGCGAGATATCCAGAACCTGCCGGATGACGGGCATCTTTACGCCGCACACGTCATCAACGATATCTGGCACACAACGAACGGAGAGGCGCTGATCGTGACTGACGTGGGTCAGCACCAGATGTGGACCGCCCAATATTACCGCCACGACAAGCCTTTCTCCTTCCTCACCTCCGGCGGGTTAGGCACGATGGGCTTTGCCCTGCCGGCAGCCATCGGAGCCAAGTTCGCCAGGCCCGAGGCTGAGGTATGGGTCATCGCCGGCGATGGCGGTTTCCAGATGACACAGGCAGAGCTGGCGACCATCGGGCAGGAAGGGCTCAAGATTAACATCGCCATCATCAACAACGGTTACCTGGGCATGGTTCGCCAATGGCAGGAATTCTTCTACGACCGCCGCTATGCAGCCACACCCATGCGCAGCCCCGATTTCGTAAAGATCGCCGAGGCGCACGGTTTGACCGGCATGCGCGTGACAAAACGCGGCGACGTGAAGAACGCTATCCGCCATGCCCAGGAAAGCGAGGGCACGGTTCTGATCGACTTCCGCGTGGAGAAAGAAGATAGCGTTTACCCGATGGTGCCCGCAGGCGGCGACCTGCATAACATGATCCGCCGCCCGGCGCTAAACAATGTCCCGGTCGAATTGATCGGTGATTAAGCCCCACTATGGGATCGAGCAACACAGAGGAGGCAGTATGCAGACACACACACTCGTAGCGCTTGTTGAGGACAAACCGGGCGTTTTGAACCGCGTGGCATCTCTATTCAGGCGCCGGGCTTTCAATATCGAATCCCTCACCGTGGGGCACACTGAAGAGTACGGCGTCTCTCGCATGACGATCGTCGTCGATAGCAACCAGACGGACGCAGAGAGGGTGGTTGCCAACCTTTATAAGCAGGTCAACGTAATCCAGGTAGCAGACCTGTCTACAGCGCCGATGGTCAGCCGTGACCTGGCGTTGATCAAGGTAAACACACCCGCCGCTCGCCGTAGCGAGATCATGCAGCTCGTGGAAGTCTTCCGCGCCCGTATCGTTGATGTTGCCAACGATTCGCTGATCATCGAGATCACCGGCGCCGGGGACAAGATTGATGGGCTGGTTGATGTGCTCCGCCCCTTTGGCATCCTGGAGATGGTGCGCACCGGGGTGGTGGCTATGGGGCGTGGCACCTCCGTGGCGTCTGAGGTCAATAACAACGGAAACGGGCATAAATCCCTGCAATAATCCCAACTTGAAGCGTTAGAAAGGACAGGCTATGGCTCAAATCAATTTTGGCGGCGTTATCGAAGAAGTTGTGACTCGCGATGAATTTCCCCTTGAGAAAGCGCACGAGGTATTGAGCAGTGAGACTATCGCTGTTTTAGGGTATGGTGTGCAGGGACCCGCACAGGCGCTGAATATGCGCGATAACGGCTTTAAGGTTATTGTGGGGCAGAAACCCGGCGGAAGCACCTGGGAAAAGGCGCTCAAGGACGGGTGGAAGCCAGGGGTAAGCTTGTTCCCTTTGCAGGAGGCTGCCGCCCGGGGTACGATCATCCAATACCTGGTGTCCGACGCGGCGCAGATGTCGACCTGGCCGGAGATCAAGACGGCTCTCAAGCCGGGCGACGCGCTGTACTTCTCTCATGGGTTTGCGATTGTCTACAACGACCAGACCAGCGTGGTGCCCCCGGATTTTGTTGACGTTATCCTGGCTGCTCCCAAAGGCTCTGGCACCAGTGTGCGCGCCAATTTCCTGTCCGGCAGCGGCATCAACAGCAGCTTTGCCATCCACCAGGATTATACCGGCCGCGCCAGGGAGCGCACCCTGGCTGTCGGCATCGCCATCGGCTCGGGCTACTTATTCCCGACCACCTTTGAGAAAGAAGTTTACAGCGACCTGACCGGCGAGCGCGGCATCCTGATGGGTGCGCTTGCCGGAGTGATGGAAGCGCAGTACGAAACCCTGCGACGGTATGGACATAGCCCGTCCGAAGCCTTCAACGAGACCGTTGAAGAGCTGACGCAGAGCTTGATCCGCCTGGTAGGGCAGAACGGTATGGACTGGATGTATGCCAACTGCAGCACCACTGCCCAACGCGGCGCCCTGGATTGGCGCAATGAATTCTGCCAGGCGGTTTCTCCCGTCTTCGAGCGCCTGTACCGCAGCGTGGTGGACGGAAAGGAAACCGAGATCGTGCTTAAAGCCAATTCCGCTGCGGACTACAAAGAAAAACTCGGCGCTGAGCTCAAGCTGATGCGGGATTCGGAGATGTGGCAGGCTGGGGCGGCTGTCCGCTCTTTGCGCCCAGAAAACTGGAACAAGGAGTAGTTATCCTATGGACCCGTACGTCCGTATCTTCGATACCACGTTGCGCGATGGCGAGCAATCGCCCGGCGCAACCATGACTTCCAACGAAAAGCTGGAAATTGCCCGCTTCCTGGCGCGCCTGGGTGTCGACATCATCGAAGCCGGATTCCCGGCTGCTTCAGCAGATGATCTTGAAGCCGTTCGTCGCATCGCGGTAGAGGTCGGTAATCCACATGACGGGACGAAGGGACCGGTGATCTGCGGTCTGGCGCGCACAACCCGGAATGATATCGACAAAGCCTGGGAGGCTGTCCGCCACGCCGCCCGGCCGCGCATCCACACCTTCCTGGCTACCTCTGAGATCCACATGCGTTACAAGCTCAAGATGTCGCGAGAAGAGGTGCTGGCGCGAGCCATTGAGATGGTTGCATATGCCCGCTCCCTGTGCGCGGATGTTGAGTTCAGCCCCGAAGACGCTGGGCGCAGCGATCCCCAGTTTCTTTATGAAGTTCTCGGCGAGGTGATCAAAGCCGGGGCGACCACGCTGAATATCCCGGATACGGTAGGCTACACGACGCCGGATGAGTTCGGCGCGCTGATTGCCGGCATCATCGAAAACACCCCGGGTATTGAGAATTGTGTCGTATCTGTACACTGCCACAACGATCTAGGGCTGGCCACCGCCAACACGCTGGCGGGGTTAATTGCCGGGGCGCGGCAGGCGGAGGTGACCATCAATGGCATCGGCGAGCGCGCCGGCAATACATCCCTCGAAGAGGTGGTGATGGCGCTGCGCACCCGCTCGCACGTTTACGACCTTACCACAGGCATCGACACTACGCAGATCAGCCGGGCCAGCAAGCTGGTCAGTAACTACACCGGCATCGTCGTCCAGCCGAATAAAGCCATCGTTGGCGCCAACGCTTTTGCCCACGAAGCCGGCATCCACCAGGACGGCATGCTGAAGAATTTCCTGACCTATGAGATCATGCGTCCCGAAGATGTCGGCGCCAACCGCAGCCGTTTGGTGCTGGGTAAACACTCCGGCAGGCATGCCTTCCGGGCACGCCTGGCTGACCTGGGCTACGCCCTCAGCGACGCCGATCTTGAAAAAGCCTTTGAGCGGTTCAAAAGCCTGGCGGATAAGAAAAAGACGATCGCCGACGCCGATCTGGAAGCCCTGGTGGCAGATGAGTTTTACCAACCGCAAGAGGTTTACTCCCTGGTCGGTTTGCAAGTCGCTTGCGGAACGATGGGTATGCCCACCGCCTCAGTGCGCCTGCAGGGTCCGGATGGGGCTTTACACACGCATGCAGCCATCGGCACCGGCCCGGTAGATGCTGCCTACAAAGCGATCGATGCGATCGTCCAGGCGCCCAATATGTTGTTGGAGTTTTCTGTCCATTCGGTGACAGAAGGTATCGACGCCCTGGGAGAGGTGACTGTCCGCATTCAAAGCAAGGATGGCGTTCACACCTTTGACGCCCAGAAAGAGGTCGACCAACCCCGCACCTTCGGTGGTTTTGGCGCCGACACCGATATTGTGGTCGCCAGCGCCAAAGCATACCTGTCCGCCATCAATAAGCTGGTCATCGCCTCCAGCCAGGCAGAAGTCCAATCGGAAGTCAGCGCGCCGGTTGCACAGATGGCAAGCCAGGCGCTCTATCAAGCCTGATCCAAACCGAAAGACCCGTTCTTATTTTCGTGGTTGAAGGAGTACCAACATGAAAGCCAATTCTTTGTCCAAACCCAACGATCCTGGGTCCCCGTATGACCCCTTTCCCACCCCGCGCATCTTCCCGGACAAGTGGGATCTGAGCGAGCTGGTAGCAGGTTACCAGCCAGGGGGCGATTTCACTCCTGAACCGCCCGCGCTGAGCGCGTCCGGGCTAGATTCAACTCCCCTGATCGATGGAACTGCTGATGAGTCGAGCACAAACGCTCTTTGAGAAGATCTGGGACCAACACCAGGTTGCTCAAGAGCCTGAATTTCCCGCGATCCTGTATATCGACCTGCACCTCATCCATGAGGTCACTTCCCCACAGGCATTTTCGGGATTGAGGTCGCGCGGCTTGCGCGTGCGCCGGCCCGATCGGACAGTAGCTACCGTCGACCACAGCTCACCTACAAGCGACCCATCGCTACCCATTCTGGACCAGATGGCAGCCCGCCAGATCCAGCAGCTAGAAGCAAACTGCCAGGAATTCGGCATCCGCCTCTACGGGCTGGATGACCCGCAACGGGGCATCGTGCACGTGATCGGTCCCGAGCTAGGGTTCACCCAACCCGGCATGACCATCGTGTGCGGCGACAGCCATACCGCCACCCACGGGGCTTTCGGCACCCTTGCCTTCGGAATTGGCACCAGCGAGGTGGAGCATGTCCTCGCCACCCAATGCCTGCTGCAGCGCAAGCCACATACCTGCGAGGTGCGCATCGATGGGCGTCTGTCGCCCGGCGTAACGGCAAAAGACATCATCCTTGCCCTGATCGCAAAGATCGGCGTGGGAGGCGGCACCGGGTACGTATTTGAATATAGCGGATCAGCTATCCGCTCTCTCAACATGGAAGAGCGCATGACTGTGTGTAATATGACCATCGAAGGCGGAGCGCGCGCCGGCATGGTTGCTCCCGACGACGTTACCTTCCAGTACCTGGCTGGAAAGCCCTTCGCGCCCAGCGGGCAGGAGTGGGAGCGCTCGCTGAGCCGTTGGCGCAGCCTGCCAACGGATGAGGGCGCCATCTTCGATAAGACCATCGCATTGGACGCCACACATCTCGAGCCGATGATTACCTACGGCACCCATCCCGGGATGGGCATGCCGGTATCAGGACGCTTGCCCGACCCCGACAAGGTCAGCGACGCCGGCGAGAAAGCCGCGCTCACTAAAGCGTTGGATTACATGGGCTTGCAAGCCGGCACGCGCCTGTTGGGACACCCGGTCGATGCGGTTTTCATCGGCAGTTGCACCAACTCGCGTATCTCCGATCTGCGGGCTGCGGCATCCCTGCTGAAAGATCGCAAAATCGCTCCAGGGCTACGCGTCCTGGTCGTCCCCGGCTCGCACTCGGTCAAGCGCCAGGCAGAGTCCGAGGGACTGGACCGCATCTTCCAGGACGCTGGCGCAGACTGGCGCCAGCCGGGATGCAGCATGTGCATTGCCATGAACGGTGACCAGCTCGAGCCGGGTCAATATGCCGTCAGCACCAGCAACCGGAACTTCGAGGGCAGGCAAGGAAAAGGCGGGCGCACTTTCCTGGCGAGCCCGCTTACCGCCGCGGCAACTGCGCTGACCGGTAAAATCACAGATGTGAGGGAGCTGATCTGATGGCTCAATTCACCAGCCTCATCGCACGCGGCATGCCTCTCCCAGTTGACAATATCGACACCGACCAGATCATCCCGGCGCGCTTTTTGAAAACGACGAGCAAATCCGGCTTGGGGAGCGGACTCTTTGCAGATTGGCGCTACCAGGCGGATGGCTCCCCCCGTCCGGATTTCCCGCTTAATGACCCTCGATATTCAGGGGCTCAAATCCTGGTGGCTGGCGACAATTTCGCCTGCGGCTCGTCGCGCGAACATGCCCCCTGGGCGCTGGTCGATTATGGTTTCCGAGCCGTAATTTCCACCTCCTTCGCCGATATCTTCCGCAACAACAGCCTGAAAAACGGATTATTGCCCATTATTGTTGATGCCAGCGTACACGCCGCCATCCTGCACTGGGTAACCGACGATCCAACATGCGAGCTGACCATCGATCTAGAATCCCAGCAGGTGCGCCTGCCAGATGGTAGGCTGGCGTCTTTTCCAATCGACGCCTTCTCCAAGAAATGCTTGCTGAACGGAATAGACGAACTTGGGTATTTATTGAGCTTCCGAGAACAAGTAGCCATGTTCGAGACCCAGCAAGCCCGACCGGTATAGTTGAGAGCAGGTATGATCCAAATCTACGACACAACACTACGCGATGGAACCCAGAGAGAGGGGATCTCTCTTTCTTGCACGGACAAGCTGCGCATCGCCAGGCGCCTGGATAACCTGGGAGTGGCGTTCATCGAAGGCGGCTGGCCCGGCTCCAACCCCAAGGACGTGGAGTTCTTCGAACGCGCCCGGGATATGACCTGGGAAACAGCGCTGATTGCTGCCTTTGGCGCGACCTGCCGGGCGAATGGCAACCCCGACGACGACGCCAACATTCAAGCCATGCTCTCCTCCGGCGCGCCGGTTTGCACTGTGGTTGGTAAATCCTGGACGCTGCACGTGACCGAGGTGCTGCGCACCAGCCTGGACGATAACCTGCGCATCATCGAAGAGAGCCTGGCATACTTGAAATCACAAGGACGGCGCATCATCTACGACGCCGAGCACTTCTTCGATGGCTACAAAGCTGATCCCGTCTATGCACTGGAAACGCTCAGAGCTGCAGCGCGCGGCGGCGCCGAGACGCTGGTGCTGTGCGACACGAACGGCGGGAGCATGCCGTGGGAAGTATCTGAGATCGTACTGGCTGCAAGCTCGGCTGTGAGCCAGCCGCTGGGTATCCACACGCACGACGATAGCGAATGCGCGGTGGCGAACTCACTGGCTGCCGTCCAGGCGGGCGCCAGCCAGGTCCAAGGGACCATCAATGGCTATGGCGAGCGCTGCGGCAATGCCAACCTTTGCTCGCTCATCCCCGATATCGAGCTCAAGCTGGGCTTGCGCTGCCTGCCGAATGGCAACCTGGACAGCCTGACCGAGGTATCCCATTTTGTGGCAGAGGTAGCCAACCTGGCGCCGGACGAGCACCAACCCTACGTGGGAAAATCAGCCTTTGCGCACAAAGGCGGCATCCATGTCGCCGCGATGCGCCGCAATCACGCCTCCTACCAGCATATCGAGCCAAAGATGGTGGGCAACAAATCACGCGTGGTAGTGAGCGAGCTTTCCGGGCGCGGCAACCTGATGAGCAAAGCAGAGGAATATGGCCTCGATTCATCCAACGACGGCGATGTGATCGCTGAGGTCTTGAACACGATCAAACAGTTAGAAGCTGAGGGCTTCTCATTCGAAGCCGCCGAAGCATCTGTGGCGATGATGATGAAGCGCCGGCAAGTAGACTACCAGGCGCCGTTCGAGCTGATCGATTTCCTGGTCAACGTTGAGCACCGCCAGGGGCGCGGCATCTTTGCCGAAGCAACGGTCAAGGTGCGCGTCAACGGCGAGGTCTACCATACCGCCGCCGAAGGAAACGGTCCCGTCAACGCCCTGGATTCCGCGCTGCGCAAAGCCCTGACTCCCATCTACCCGCAACTGGCGCATTTCCACCTGGCGGATTACAAGGTGCGCATTTTGGATGGCGATCACGGAACCGGCGCCAGGACGCGCGTCCTGATCGACACGCGCAACGGCACACGGCGCTGGAGCACTGTTGGCGCAAGCGCCAATATCATCGAAGCCAGCTGGCGCGCCCTGGCAGACTCGGTTGAGTATGGTCTCCTGCTGAACAAATAGGATAGCAAAAAACGATGGAATATCAAATCACACTGCTACCCGGCGACGGAATCGGTCCGGAGGTCATCCATGAGACAATCCGGGTCATGCAATCTGTCGTTTGCGAGACTCGCCACACCTTCAATTTCCGTGAGCACCTGATTGGCGGGTGCAGCATCGAGCGCTACGGCACGGCGCTGACCGACGAAGCTCTGGCTGACTGCAAAACCGCCGACGCCGTGCTCCTGGGCGCGGTGGGTGGTCCTCAATGGGATGACCCAGCTGCCAAAGTGCGACCGGAGCAAGGCTTGCTGCGCTTGCGCAAAGAGCTGGGCGCCTTTGCCAACCTGCGTCCTGTGAGCGTCCACCCCGCCCTGGTAGGCGCATCTCCGCTCAAGGCGGAGCGCCTGGCTGGGGTGGATATCCTGGTAGTGCGCGAGCTGACCGGGGGGCTGTATTTCGGCCAGCCCAAAGGCAGGGATAAGGTCAACGGCGTTGAAAGGGCGATTGACACACTGGAGTATAACGAGCATGAGATCCGCCGCGTGATGCACCTGGCTTTCCAGCTTGCGCGCGAGCGGCGCAACAAGGTGTCTTCGGTCGATAAAGCCAACGTACTCGAATCCTCACGCCTGTGGCGGCAGGTCGCCAGCGAAGTCGGCCAGTCCTACCCGGACGTAACCCTGGAGCACATCCTGGTTGACACGGCAGCCATGCGCCTGATCGCCAACCCTGCCCAATTCGACGTGCTTGTCACGGAGAATATGTTTGGCGACATCCTCACGGATGAAGCCTCCGTTCTGGCTGGCTCGATGGGCATGCTGCCCTCCGCCTCGCTGGGCGAGAGCGGACCAGGCATCTACGAGCCCATCCATGGCTCCGCTCCGGACATTGCCGGAAAGGGAATAGCCAACCCGGTAGGCGCCATCCTGAGCGCGGCCATGCTGTTCCGCTACTCGCTCAAGCAGGAATGTGAAGCCGCCGCCCTGGAGTGCGCCGTCTACCGGGCGATCTCGGACGGCTGTCTCACAGCCGACCTGGGCGGCAGCCTCTCCACCCGCCAGATGGCGGATGAGATCATCGACCACCTGCCCGGTGGCTTCTATCTGGGGATGTAAGCATGAGAGTAGCTTTTCAAGGCTTGCCCGGCGCCTATTCAGAAGCCGCTGTCCTGGAATATTTCGGAAAGCAGACGGAAACCATCCCCTGCGAGAGCTTCGAGATGGTCTTCGCCGCCGTGCAGGACGGCTCTTGCGCGGGCGGGCTGATCCCTATCGAGAACTCCGTCGCGGGGAGCATCCATCGCAATTATGATCTTTTGTTACAGAACGAGCTGGCCATTGTGGGAGAGTACTACCTGCGCGTGCAGCATTGCCTGATCGCCATCCCCGGCGTGCACCTGGAAGAGGTGCGCAGCGTGATAAGCCATCCTCAAGCTTTAGCCCAGTGCGACCGGTATTTGCATGCCCTGGGGGTGACGTTCTCGCCGGTCTACGACACCGCCGGCAGCGTCAGGATCGTCCAGGAGCAAGGCGAGCGCAGCCAGGCAGCCATCGCTTCACGGCGCGCCGCCGAGCTGTATGAGATGAGCATCCTGGCGGAGGGCATCGAGGATGACCCTGCCAATTACACCCGTTTCCTGGCAATTGCCCGGGAGCCGGAGCTCACCAAAGGGAATGCCAAGACTTCGATCGTTTTCACCCTGCGCAATATGCCGGGAGCGCTCTTCAAAGCGCTGAGCGTCTTTGCCCTGCGCGATATCGACCTGACCAAAATCGAGTCGCGACCTCTGGTGGGTCAGCCGTGGGAATACCTTTTCTACATAGACATCGCCGGGTCGGTTGCCGATATTGGCGTGACCCACGCCCTGGAGAATCTGAGCGAATACGCCCTTACTCTGCGAGTTCTCGGCTCATACCCGCGCCACCCGCTGAGCAATCATACCTAAAGGAAGGAAGGAGAAACAGAAATGGGCATGGAATCAAAATACATTTGGATGAACGGTGAGCTGGTCGAATACGAAAAGGCAACCTTCCACTTCCTCACCCCGGCTATCCATTACGGCATCGGAGTGTTCGAAGGCATTCGCTGCTACGCCACCGACATGGGTCCGGCGGTCTTCCGCCTGCGCGAGCACGCCGAGCGATTGGTGGATTCGGCTAAATTGCTCGGCTTCCGCAGCCTGCCCTATACAGCCCAAGAGCTTGCCGAGGCAATCAAGCTGACCATCTCTGCCAACGGGTTCAACGAGTGTTACATCCGCCCGCTGATCTACCTGACCGGCGGGGGCTGGAACCTCAACGTCGACGCTGGTTGCCCGGGCGTCGGTATTGCCGTCTGGGAGTGGAACAACTACCTGGGAGAGGAAGCGCTCGAGAATGGCATCCGCGCCAACATCAGCTCCTTCACCCGCCACCATCCCAACGTGATGCTTACCAAGGCAAAGGTCTCCGGGAATTACGTCAACAGCGTGCTGGCTAAGACCGAATCGGTGCGCCTGGGCTTCGAGGAAGCCATCTTGCTCGACCCGCAGGGCTACGTGGCTGAGTGCACCGGGGAGAACATCTTCACCGTGCACGACGGCGTCATTTACACGCCACCCACATCGGCGATCCTGGAGGGCATCACCCGCGATGCGCTCATCACGCTGGCTGGCGACCTGGGATACAAAGTGGTGGAACAGCAGATCTCGCGTGACCAGCTCTACCGCTCCGACGAGGTGTTTGTCTGCGGCACCGCCGCCGAGTGCATCGGGCTGCGCGAGATCGACTTCCGCATGATCGGCAACGGTAAAACCGGACCGGTAACGCACACCCTGCAGCGCGCCTTCCATGACGCTATCCGTGGTCACGGGGCGCGCTCAAACGAGTGGCTGGATTACGTGAACGTATCCGTGCCTGTCAGCCTGCCAAGCGAGATCACCACAGGCGATTAGCAAGCCCTGAGGGACATTTTACTCGTGATAAATCCCCGAAAATGGTGGGGGCTCCCTATTTTCGGGTGTAGCCCTCAGCATGGGGCGCCGGCGCTGGCGCCAAGGAGGGATCATGGCTATTCTGACCCTGCTGACCGATTTTGGGCTGCTGGACGGCTACGTGGGGATCATGAAAGGCGTGATCTGGGGGATTGCGCCTGCGGTGCAGATCGCCGACCTCAGCCACGCCATTCCGGCCCAGGATGTCCTGCAAGGCGCGCTGACGTTGCAGCGCGCCGTACCCTATTTCCCCGTAGGGACAGTTCACCTGGCGGTAGTCGACCCTGGAGTGGGCACGAGCCGGAGGGCATTAGCAGGGCAATTGGGCGACCAGTACTTCGTAGGTCCCGATAACGGGTTGTTCAGCCTGGTGCAGGCGCAGGCTGAGGCGCACGGGGAAGCAGTCGAATGGGTGCACCTGGCGCGCCCTGAATATTGGCTGCCGCAAATCTCGACCGTTTTCCACGGCAGGGATGTATTTGCCCCCGCAGCCGCCCACCTGACTAACGGCGTTCCCCTGAACAAGCTCGGCGAGCCCGTGCACGATGTGCTGCGCCTGGCGCTGCCTCAGCCCCAGCGCATTGCAGGTGGGTGGGCAGCCCAGGTCATCCATATCGATCATTTTGGCAACCTGGCGACCAACCTGCACCGGGACCTGGTCAGCCCAACACAGGTAAAGTACATAAGAATTCTCGGCAGGGAGATCACGAGAGTTGTGCGGGCTTATGGCGAGCGCCCCTCTGGTGAGCTGGTAGCCCTTTACGACAGCAGTGATTTGCTATCCATCGCGGTCGTCAACGGGAACGCCGCCGAGACGCTCCAGGCGAAGGTCGGCGATGCGGTCGAGGTTAGCCTCTCCTCAGCCGGTCGGTGAAGAGAGCTCCTAAAAATAGGGTGCAGGGCGGGCGCAACCCGCCCTGCACCCTATTTTTCGGGAGTATCTTACTGGATCGAATGAGTCATGGCATCCGCTGTTTTGCGCATGCGAATGGTCACGCCGACCGCCAGCCCCAATGAGACCAGGTAAACCAGACCGTAAGGCATCATGAAAACCTTCGGCAGGAAGAAAACCAGGGCGGTAAAGATCAGGAAGAGGTCAAACTCCACCCACGTCCAGGCGCGCAGCCTGCGCAAGTACTCCAAATCCGTGCCCTGCCGGCGCGCCATGGTCGATAAGCCGATGAAGAACAGCGCTAAGAACAGGAATTCTGTGGTCATCATAAGCTTGTCGAACCATGCTGGTGGCGTGACGCCTTCCCAGAAATTGATCCAGGACGGGATGGGCCACAGGATTTCCACGCCGTTGAACCAGATCAACAGGTCGAGCAGGATGTGCAGCAAAATACCGATCCCCAAGCCTATCCCCAGGTTGTTCCAGCGCGGCTGCCGGGTGAGGCGCGACACAATATAGAAGACGATCACCACAGCCAGGATCGTGAACAGGCTATGGGTAAAGGTGCGGTGCAGCCCTTCGGTGGGTAGTTTCGCTACGGTTGCCACAGCCACCGCCAGGTTATCGGCGTCAGGGAGCAGGCTGCCCAGCAGTATGCCCAACATGAGCCAGGCGCGGTCCGGCGTCCATTTTCTGGCTGCCACACCAAGCATTGAATGAATTCCAGCTTGCGCCATAATAATCCTCCTTTACTGCTCAATCAGCTTGTAAATCGTCACGGTTGCTTGATAGTTTATCGTAGGATAGTAGCCCAGGAGCCAGCGCTCGCGGTCGATTTGAAACACTCGGCTCTGCTCGAGCTCAAATAGCTCGCTATTGCTCAAACCCAATTCTTTCGCAATATCGAATACCCCATCTGTGGCAACTCCCGTCCGCCCGGGTAGAGCAAGACAACTGGCTCTATTATCCACCAAATACTCGTCCAGTTTGCCTGCCAGGTACCAGCGGTTCAATCCGGGATCGATCAAACCTCCCAGGTCCACAAGCGGTCGCTGACCATAATAGCGCAGGGCGCCAATATCGGATGCGGCGCAGGTTTCACCCTGGGCAAGATTCTCGCGCAAATACTCCGCAGCCGCAATGCGCACATGAAGCATATGCTCCAAATTGGCGTCATAAACTTTGTTCCAATAGACTGTGTTAGCCAGAGCAATAACCGCCAGGCCGGTCGCCAGCCAATACCGGAAGTGGGTTTGGCGTACAAGCCATAACCCCAGCCCCATAGCCAGCCATAAGCCGATGTGGTTCAGAGCAGCATAGCGGCTGGCGGTACCGATGGACGGCAAATAAACCAGGTAGACCAGATTATGGATCACCATCCAGACCAGCAAGAGCAACAATGGCAGGCGTGCTTGATCTTGCGCCCAGCCCGGCGTCTTGAGGAACCTCACAAGCCTCGCCATGCTGACCCACATCAAGGGCAGAACTACAGCCACCAAACCCAGGATCGCCCAAACGGATAGCTTATAGCTGAAAGAGCCCAATCCGAGACTGATGTTGAGATATGGAGCGGGTAAGGCAAAACCTCCCAGGATAAACTCGATCATATACCCGGTCCAGATCAAAGGATAAGCCAAAGACGGGAGGCGGCTGATCAACCCCAAAGCCCTGTTGCTCTTTGCGGCAACTTAAATCGATGCGATCAGGCTGAAGTGTTTGCCCAAGCCACTGGTTGGTATGATATTGCCCGTACGCAGCCACAGGTAGAGGATCCAGGGGCAGCAGATCAACGCGGTGATGCCTCCAGCCACGAGCAGCCCGCCTCGAACTGACCGGTAGCGCCAGACATCCAACAGTGCTATCGCCAGGACCAGGGCTACTCCCTCCAGGCGGGTGATGATCAACAGTCCCAGCGCTGCCCCCAACCATCCCCAGCGTTGATCGCGGTAGAACAACAACGCCAGGACTCCCAGCGCCAGGAAGAGCATCGTCTCCATACCGCTTCAGCGCGAACCACAGCATATGTCCGGAAAGGACCACCAACAGAGCGGCGACCAGGGCTACCCAGGCTGGGAGGAGTGGGCGCAGCAGGGAATACAATCCGACCCCAACCACAGCCAGAGAGGCCAGTCCTACCAGCTTGGCAACCCAATGCATAGACAGACCCGCCCAATTTCCGGCAGCCAGGATCAATACCCATAACAGGCTGGATGTGCCAACGCCTTTCTCGGCCGGCGAATTGAAGAAGAGACCCCCGTGCTGCGAGAGATTCTCGGCATAGACGAAGTGGATATAGGTATCGTCCATAGGGAATTCCAGCCAGGAAGGTCGCAGGAATAAGCTCGCAACGGCTAGGATGGCGATCACGATGACGGTATTGGCGAGCCAGTCAATCGATATGATTGGGAACGATAAGGCTGGCAGGGTACGGTCCATACCCCGTCTTTTAGTAATCGTGTTGGAGCGCAATCTGCTGTACATGAGAACCCGACCCTTGTCCATCGCAGCGCGTCCCAGCTTAAACCACCGGCGCCCAGTCAAGCCTGGATAGCACGATGATCGTAACGACCACCACTCCAAGCAACGCTCCCAGGAATGCACCTAGTAGCGCGCCGATCCGAAACCGGGTAAGCCGGGGGAATAATTCTCCGCCGGCAACACCGCTTATGGCGCCAAGACCAGCCACCGGGATGATACATGGGAAGATTCCCGTTACAGCCAGGAATATGCTTTCCCCAATGCCTGGATCAGGCAGTTCCTTAAAGCCCAGCTGGTTCATCAGGATATAAAATCCATAGAAGGCTGGCAATGCCAGTATCCCTCCAGTGATGGCTCCGATGATGATTTCAAGGAAAATCGATCTCGTTTTATTCATTGCATCCTCACGTCAACGCCTCGCTTGTGGAAATTTCTTTACCGAGGCCTTGTTGACAGCTACAGATTGCATCAAAATTACTGCCAAAACAAGCGGTTTTACTGCCAAAAGACGCCAAATTCTTGGTGAGGGGCAGGTCTGTTCAGGTAGAGATGATTTCTTTTCAACAGCTAATCTGGTATGAGGAATACGCCAGCTGAAGCACAGACCTGCCCCTGCAATCCCCCCTAAACACCCGCTGGCGAGACCGCTACCGAGGTCTTCTGCTCTGCCTTGAGCGGCGGGTTCACAATCATCGCCAGCCCGGCAGCGATGATGGCGGTGATCACCAGGGCGGTCAGGAAGCTGATTTCCTGGATAGAGAACATGATCATGATGTACCACAGCACAGCAAAGTTCATGCGCTGGATCATGAAGCCGAAGAAATAGAACAGGAAATACACCACCAGACCACCCAGCAGAAAGAACAGGATGTCCAGGAGGCGCCCGGAGCCCTTGCGCACACCGATCAGGAGCCAGAATAGCAGCGGGATGAAGAACAGCAGGGAGAAGGGATTGAGCGCCAGAACATAGATTCCCGCTAAGCCGACCACAAACAAGCCAAAGCTCTTAATCATGCCGCCGGCGGGTGTGGGCGGATACGCAGCGGAACGCTTCACCAACCAGCGCCCCAGGAACAGAAACACACCCATGCCGGCAAGGAACATTAGGACCGCCGGCCAGTGGGGGTTGAGCGTCTCTGGGTCTTTCGTCGTGGCGGGATAAAGCTCGTATTTATCCATCAAGCCAACCGCCACAAACAGGTATAGGAGCAGGACCGACATCACCAGCGGCAGCCACAAACCCAGGAAATGGGGCAGCACACTCTGCCAGCCGCGCAGCTTCTCTTTCAGCTTTCGATCACCAGCGAGATAGCTGCCCAAGAAGAACAGCGCCACAAAGCCGATCAGCAGGACCCACAACGAGGCGCCGCGTAATACCTGGCGGCTGCCTTCGAAGTACAGGTAAGGACCCAACTCGCGCGGAAAGGTCTGCATCGAGAGCAGCTGGCGGACCAGCGCCTCGGGAATGCGCCCGCTCTGGTAGAGCACATCCGCCGATTGGTACTTCATCAGGTCCTCCGGCGAATGGTACGTCTGCCAGTTTAGTTCCCCATCCTCAGGCGCCATGCCCCCGGCAAAACCGACCGCCGGCACGCCCGCCGCCACGAACGGACCCTGATCCATGAAGGACAGCGGCACAGCCTGACCGGTCGTCTGGTCCAGCACGGACCTTACTTTGGGCACCCACAGGTCGCCTGCGGCGCGAGCGGCTTCCCCTGCCAGCAGTTGCAGCCACAGTGGGGTTACCTTGCGGAATTGCCCCACCGCCTCCATATCCATGCTGTTGTAAAAGTACTTGCCCAGGTTGTCCAGGGAGATAGCTGCGATGATATCGTCCGGATTGGCGTGCGTCTGGACATAGCGCCGCGAGCCGAGCATGCCCCACTCTTCCGCGTCTGTGGCGATGAAGACCAGCGTATAGGGCGGCTTGCCTTCGGATCCGAAGATCTCAGCCAGGTGCAAAAGGATGGAGATGCCAGAGCCGTCGTTATCGGCGCCCTGCACCGTCAGCGGCGACTGGTCGTGATGGGCAGCCACCACAATCTCCTTGGACGACTCGCCCGGCAGCTTACACACCACATTGCGCAAGGGCAATGGCTTGCTGAAGTTGATCACCTGCCACTCGTCGACCTGGCATTCCCAGCCGGAGCCCGTGAGCTGCTCCTTGAGCCACTCGACTGCCAGCTTGCTGTTGGGCATGCCGCTGGAGCGGTTTGGGAACTTCGTGACAAATTCCTCTTCGAGCGCATAAGCGCGCTGACCATCAAAACGCAGCTTCGCTGGATCGTAAGTCGCCTGGATCTGCGGCGCAGCGCTGCAGGCTGCCAACAGGAATACACAAAGCAACCACAAGATCATTTTTTTGGCGCACATCGTGTGCCTCCTTCTAATCGGACAGTATCTTGAGTTTGGTTAATAATTTCACCCACCATTTGGGTCGCTTCCATTTTCTGGGCTCGGATTGGAGTACGCGCGCCTGCCAATCCGGGTGCTGGCTCAAAATCTTCAAATTTGCCGGGGAGCTTAGCGCCCAGTAAGCCATCTCCCGCACTTTGAATTCACAATCGCGTTGCATCACGTCGATCAAAGCATTCACCTCCTGATCGTCGCCAGGAGTCAGATAGCCTAACTCCTGAGCAGCTTTTCTTCGTATTTCTGCTTCGGGGCTTTGCAGGTCGGCGATGAGATCTTCCTCACGAAGCGTTACCGTCTTATCCATGGGGCGCTTCATTCCGGCGCCCTTATTGAAGCGCGGATTCCAGGCTTGAGATCATCCCATCCAGGATCCCCAGCACCTGCCGGGCTTCTTCTTCCTGGATGATCAATGGCGGCAGGATCTGGATCACCGAGGGATCGTTATTGGCATAAATCGTCAGCAAGCCGGCGTGGAAACCAGCCACTGTCATCCATGGACCGCAGCGCTGATCAATAAACTTCAAACCCATCATCAAGCCGCGCTGGCGCATCCTCCGCCAACACCCGCGGGTGCTTTTCCCGCAGCCCAGCAAAGCCATCTGCAAAGACAGCGGCTATCTCATTCACATGCTCCAGGAAGCCCGGCTCTTCCAGCATCTCCAACACCTCCAGGGCTACGAAACAACCCACCTCAGCGCCGCCGAAGGTTGAGATATGGATGAAGGGATTTTCGTGCAGAAAGGGGTCGAGATGGTCAGCGTAAAGCGTGGCAGAGATGGGGTAGATGCCCCCGGAGAGGCCCTTGCCAGTGACGATGATGTCGGGCGCCACGCCGTACGTATCAATGCCCCATACCTTGCCGCAGCGACCCAGCCCGGTCTGCACCTCATCCATGATCATGACCGCCCCTCGCTGGTCGCAAAGGTGGCGCACGCCTGCATAGAAATCTTCCGGCGGGATGGCGATACCCAGCGTGGCGGGTATGGTCTCGAAGATCACCGCCGCCGTGTCGTCGTCCATGACAGCCTCCAGCGCGCTCAAATCACCGAAAGGCACCTGGAGGAAGCCGGGTGAGAGCGGCTCGAAGGGCTTGCGATAGGTCTCGTCGCCGGCGGCCAGGGCAAGCCCGGTATGACCGTGATAGCCGCCCAGGGCAGAGATGACCTTCGTCTTGCGGGTATGGGCGCGCGCCAGCTTTAGCGCCAGGTCGATCGCCTCGCCGCCGGAGACGCCGAAGACGACGCGCTTGATCTCCCCCGGCGAGAGCTGCGCCAGGCGCTCGGCGAGGGCGGCGCGCGGGGCGCTCATCAGGTGGTGGTTGCCGATGTCGTAGCACGCCAGGGCGCGCTGCAGAGCGTCTATGATGCGCGGGTTGCGGTGCCCCAGGTTGAAGACCCCGCCATTGCAGTGGCAATTGATCAGCCGCTTGCCGTTGATATCCGAGAGATAGATCCCCTCCCGCTCGCCGCCGACGAAATCGATGCCTGCTTGAGAGAAGAAGGCGGCTTTACCGCTGGAGACATGCCGGGCAAAACGATCTATGATCTCTGCTTTAGGCTCGTGCACATCCTTTGACATAAGCACCTTCCTGAACCCTTGATTCAGTTCACCGCTTGATCTTGCCTGGCAAGATGTAGGGGTACTCCTTGCCCAGCATCTGCTTGCGCACGAAGCGGTCGAAACGGCGCATGCCCAGGTACAGACGCCAGATGAGCTCGTCCTCGCGGTAGTAATCGCTCACTTCCTTCTCCGCGATCTCAGCCATGCCCAAATCGGCGCCATCCCCCTTGATATAAGTATTGGCTGCTGCCACCAGTTCGGGAACCAGCTCCGAGCGCTGCTCCTTGTAGAAATTGGCGATCAAATCGATCGTGACCTTGCGTGGGTCATAATAGCGAGTGACGACATCCTGCAGGAACAGGATGCGCAGAATCCACGCCAGGTAAGGCGGCGCCGAGCGCAAGAAGAGCTCGGCGTCCAGCTGTTCCACACCGTTCAGTCGCATGATGGGTGTGCTGGTGTCGATGTACAACAGGCTGGCATCCTGGCTCAAGGCGGGATGAGCTGGGTCGAAGCCCTCGATCGCCCAGTTGGAGATCTGCCCATCGATGCCCACCTGGCATTGCGCATGGGTGTGATTGAAGTCCCACACCTTGTGCAGCTCGAGCAAAGCCAGACGGAAGAGGTGCACAATCTCCGCCGGCGAGAGGAACTTAAGGGCGTTGTTGCCGATGGAGGCCGGTAGCAGCCGCTTCTGAATGATGTAGAAGACCGGGCGCCCGCTCTCGCACACGAACAGGGCGTAGCCATAGGGCGGCAGGCGCAGCCCAATCTGGTTTTCCAGCACATGGTTGTATTCTAAATACGTGTCCACGTAGGGTTTCAGCTCGTCGAGCGTCTCGAAGCAGCACATACGCTTGAACGCCAGCTCGCGCAAGCCCTCCACCTGGATCTCGAAGACTGTGCTGATCTCGCCGTAACCCAGCACGTGGCATGGGATCTGGCTCGCCTGCGGGTTGAGCGGGTCCAGGCCGCGCTCGAACTCCTGGAGCAGGCTGCTTTGAACCTCATAGCCGGTTGGGGCTTGAAAACTGAGCCCAGAAGATTGAGTGATCATATGCGCCTCACTTGCCAGCCGGCTCTGCCAGCTTTAGCTTCAAGAAGACCCACGGCGCGCCGAAAATCGCCCAAAAAGCGACGGCGCTGTAGCGGATATAGCGCAAAACCAGCCCGATGGCGCTCTCATCTGCCGCCAGCAAGCCGAAGAGCACATCCAGCCCAAAGTAGATCACGAGCAGGCCGGCAATCCCCAGCAGATAGCGGAGGATAAGCTGCCAGCCTGCACCGCGCACCTGGAAATTGGCATGCGTCCGCATCAGAGCGTAGCCGGTCGCAGCGCCGAAGAGGGCGCCCGCCAGCGTAAAGTAATGGGAGAGGCTGCGCGCTTGCAGTGCGAACTGCGCCCAATCTGGCGGATCTGGAAAGGGCGCGATGAGCAAGCCGATGACCCAGCCAACCAGGACCATCAGGACTGAAACGGCAAAACCGGTCCCGATCTGCCCGCCGGTGGAGAGCTTCTCCAGCCTGGATGAGACCCACTTATCACCCTTGGCGAAGATCACGATCATCACAAGACCGATTAGCCAGCCTGCCAACACATCCGTGGGGAAGTGAACCGCCAGATACAGGCGCGAGATGCCGATCATCAACACAACCACGATCGACAGAGCCCACAACCAGTCCTTTTTCAGGCGGTACGCCAGGTAGCCCCACACTGCAAGCGAATCACTGGCATGACTGGATGGGATGCCATAAGAGGTTTCCTCCGCCAAACGCTTGACGTCACCGATCCAGTAAGGGCGCGGCTGGTGCAGGAGCTGCTTGAAGCCCAGCACGACGAAATCGGTGCTGATCAGCACCAGCAGCAGGCGAAAGCCGGTCTCTGCGCTGATCACCCAATACACGAACGGGATCAGGAGCAGGTAGAACTCGATCGTCCCCAGGAAGCTGAAGAACTTCATCACGCCATCGAGGACGGGGCTCATCGTCTGCAAACCCTGGATAAGCTGGATTCCGAGGTTATAGATCGGGTTCATGGGAAGTCTCCTGATTCCTAGATCCGGTTTTTATGCGCGGATTACCAGAAGCCAACTTTGCTTCGCTCGTCATCACTTTAATATTGACCAATGAGCTGGCACATCCCACGCTTCACTCCTCATCGATCAGCCAGACCCGGGTGTTATCAAAAGTGCAGGTTGTCTTTCCGAACTCTTGCCAGGCGTCGAAGGCAAAGTAGCCATCGCTGCGAGACTCGGTGTAATCAACAAACTGACCGATGCGCTCATCGTTAATGTAAAGGGTGAACTGCCCATCCTCTGCGATGAAGATCACATAATTCGTAGCTCCCTGTCCCTGGTCGATGGCGCCGGCCGTACGCATTTTGGTGATCGGCTTTTTCAATTGCCCATATTCCCACAGAGAAATATCCCAGCCAGGCAGACCGGAAAGGCGCAGCATCTCGAAAAGATATTGCTCGCCCTCTTCGAAATTGGGCTCGGAGCGGAAGTAAAAGCCGCAGACAGCCAATCCACCGGTTGATTCCCAGGTGATGTCTGTAGTAAGAATAAAGTCGTTGGCAACCAGATCTTTGGCAAATGGATCATAGATCCATTGTTTACCCCCGTCCATCGCGATGGATTGGCTTTCGGTCTGCAGCCAGCCCAGGCTGCCAGGGGGTAAGGTCAAGCCAATCTTATCCAGCTCTTTCTGGAAATCAGCCTTGGCTTGTTCTGCAGCTTGCGCAGCCTCCGCAGCCTGGGTGGCAGCGAGGTCTGGCGTAGCGGTGGCGGTTGGCGCCAGGGTGGGTGTGGCGGTGGGCAGCGGTGTGGCAGTCGGTTGAGGGGTGTTGGTCGGCGCCGGTGGTTCAGTCGGGGCGGCAGTGGGCGGCGATTGCGTCGCAGCGGGTTCCTGAGGTGTAGCCGGGGCTGCGCAGGCTCCCAGTGCCAGGCATAAAACCATCAGAAGAACGAATATCTTGTTCATGGTATAGCCTCCTTTATCCATATCCACTATCTGGCAAATTAACTGCCAATACCATTACTTTAACTGCCAAAAACCGCCAACTATTCATAGAATAACGTTAGTACGGGATAAGTAGCTTTTTTGGGGTGTTCGTGCGGCTGCGCCGCACGAACACCCCGAAAAAGCAGTACTTTTCCGCTAACCCGGACTAACGTTAGAATAGCCTACGGATATCAGGAAAGTATCAGGAAACAGGCAATAAATGTGGAGGGGTATTGCAGGCTCTACCGTAGCCAGGCGACGGTAAAGAAGGAAAGTATTAATTTCAACTGCCGCTTGCGAAGATCATCCCCGCTAATCACCCACTGAGTGCAGCTTCCATTTCCCCCAGGGCGCGCGCCAGGGCGCGCACGGCACTGCGCCGCGTGCGGTTGAAGGTCCCTTCTGAGATGTACAGGCGCATCATGATCTCGCGATTGGAGATCTCGTCAATGTAGGCGTCGTGCAAAATGGTGTAGGAATACCACTCGCGCGGCGGCGGGTCGCGCGGGGCTGCTGCCCCGGGGCGCAGTTTCTCGATCGCTTCAAGGATTATCTCGTGGACGGCTTTGCCACGCTCCAGGCATGTAACCTGACCCTGGCTCAAATGCGCCCGGGTCAGCCTCATGGCAGCCAGCGAGGTGTCGCCAAGATAGGTGTAATCATACAGGTTACGTAACGCCTCTTCCACGACATCAGCCGATACGGGATGATCTTTGGTCAATACAACTGGAGGCTCAGCCAGTTTGACAATTTGGGCTAATTGCTCGGCTTTACGTCCAGAGCTGGCGATAAACTCCCCGATCCGGTCTGTCAGGTTGAGCAAGTTTGTCACATCCTCATCGGAGTAGCGAATCCCATTTACAGGGCGTCCAAGCAGCAGAACCCCCAGTTGTTCCTTCTCTGAATAGAGGGGAACCAGCAGTGCAGCCTCGTCCAGCGGGGGTTGGAAATAGCCCGGCGGCAAGTGTTCCACATCATCCACGGCAAACGCATCAGGTTTTAGGGATATTGCGCCTCCATCCCAACGATACGTCGCCGACCGGCGCACCGCATCGCTATGGAAGATCAGGATCAGACCGTACGTGGCACGAACGGAGGTGCACAGAGAATCCAGGACGCGTGCCAGGTTCTCATCCAAATCGACCCCATCGCCAACCTGGCGCATCAGGCGTTGCAGGCTGGCGCGCAGCTGGCGCGCCTCCCTGCGGAAGAACACCCAATCTAACAAGCGTGTAGCGGTCGACATCAGCGAGTGGGTGACAACCGCCAAAACGGGGATGAAAACCACAACTGCCCGCGGCGCCTGATAAGCAACGATCAGGATAACACTGGCAAACAGGTAAACCAGCGCGACCAGGGCTACCAGCATCAGGTTGTAGTAGAAGTCGCGCTGGATCGTGCGCCCCTCCATCATGGCGCTATAGCGCGCCACATCATAACCGATGATGACCACCGGCACCAACGCCAGCAGTGAGATCGTCACCATCGGGACCGGCAGTCCAGCCGCAGAGCCAGCCAGAGAGATCGGAGCGATAACTCCAGCAATCAATGTAGCGAAAGCCATAATCCAGAAACGCTTGCGCAGTGTGGACGATGATGCAGAGCGCGCTGAGCGACCCAGGTTAATGACGCTGTACAAGATCAGGATCAAGAGCGCCCCACCGAAAAAGGCGTACCAGGATCCTGCTTGCAAGCTGTTAATAAAAAGGGGGTCTCTATTCTCAGGGGTGTAGAGGATGGCGGCGTTTGCCTGAGCAATGATAGACAGGATAGCCAGCAGGTAACCGGTCCAGATACGCACCCAACGCCAGATGGTTACACGCCCAGGGCGCATCAAGACCGTGGCATGATGCCAGAAAGCCACTGCTGGCGCCACCGACCAACCCTGGAGCCAGCTATTCCTGCTTTCGTGCAGGGTCTCCGAGGGCCAGAAAAGGAATATATAACGCATCAATGCCGGGTGGAAGCTCATTTCTGGCGGCGGGTTGAGCGCCAGGAGCACGTTCAGGAACACCCCTGCCAATGACCAAAGGGTGAGTGCGGTTAACCAGGCGATGTTAAATCGTGGGCTGCGGGAAACCAGGTATATACCTAGCCACAGAGAGAGCACCAGGCCGATCAGGTTGACTACAAACGTAACCCAATATAATGCTGGCACACAATTACTATATATTAAATGAGACATTAAAATCAATACGTATTTTTCGAAAAAAATAGCCCGCCCTGAAACCCCCTGAGGCGGGCAGACCAGGAAGCCAGGGAACTACTTGCAGGCGTAGACCTCCCACGCCTTATTCCCCTTGACATTCCATGTTTCATTGTAGGTTTTTCCGCAGACGACAATCGAAACCTTGTAGGTGTCCGCCACCCAGGAGAAGGTCTTGGTTTGACCCGGGCCTAAATATTCCGAATAGCTCATCCAGCCCTTCAGCTTGATCGTCACAGGCTTGGACAGATCCTTGTTTTCCCATGTCCAGTTCGCCATCTTGCAGGGCGCAATTTTCAGGGTGGCTGCCCCGCCCTGGACCTTCAGGTTGCCCTTTTTAGGTTTGTTCAAGCAACCTTTGTAGCTGTATGTGTATTTACCCGCATCCAGCTTCTTGGTGATCGTCGCCCCCTTGGGCACGGCGAAAGTATAGGATTGCTTTCCTTTCAGGGAGACAGTAATTTCTTTGGGCGTCGGATTCGTAATGGTCAGGTTGACCGACGTACCCGCCGCAGCTTGACTCTGCGAGCTGGCTGCCGAAGCCGGATTTGCCATCGCTGGCGCCCAGGCGGTTAATACGAACACGAGCACCAGAAGTACACTCAGAACTTTCAGGGTTTTCATGGCTTATTTCTCCATCTTGGCAATCATGAACATAGTTTTTCCACTGCGCCACCCTCAGTGCGAGGCAGGCTGTGCTCTCCACATGAGGGATGCCCTATACGCATCACGCTCCGCACACAGGCTTTTCTTTAGGAAATAGCGGTATTCAATTTTCCCTGATTTCCCTACCTTTCCCCCCTCCCGGATCCTGCTGGGGCAGTTGTCCTTGTGGCAAGTCCTTCCCCGGTCGCCGACCTTGTGCTGATGGGTGACCGTTGAGTGCTGTCCCACCCGGCCTCCAAAGGTGTTTCAGGAGGCTCCAGGCAATCATTCCCAAGGCTCTCCAATTGGGCGTGGCGCGCCAGCTCATAAATCTGCTGCATTAACTGCCGGGTAAGCTCCCTGACCGGAGGGACTTTGTAGCTTCCCATCGCCTTCTGGGTAGGTTGCCAGGGCAAGCCAAAGAAGATCCCCCGGAAAATTTGGATGAGCAGCTTGCCGGGATTGAAAAAGACGTCCATCGTGCTTACTCCTATACATCATCCTTGCACCAATGGACTGCCAAAACCAGATTAAAGACTGCCAAAAACCGCCATTATTACGCAAAACAGGTGATCTATTCCGTTTAAAGGAGCGCTCGTTTTATTACGTCCATGGGGAGATTCAAGCTCTCGCCAAGGATTGCGGCTTGACGGGCTTGGTAGGTCAAGGTATTGATCTTGTCCATCAAGATTGCAGTCAACTCGCGGGGTGTGCAGGCTCGTCCCTGTTGGCTGGATTCCCGGGATGGGTACCACGGCTCACCAATCTGGATATAGCAATGCCCCCCAATTTGGTAACGGCGCTCCTCTACCCGCCCATCATATTGAACGATTCGCGTGTGCAAGTACTGTTCGGGAACGTAGATACCCACTGGAAGGATAGGCGCTCCGCTTATCAAAGACATCCGTACCGCTCCAGTACCGATCTTGAGGGGAAGATGGTCGGGATTCAGGCGACCCTCAGGAAAGACCAACACGGTCTGCCCCTGCCTGAGCAATTCACAAGCCTGGTCCAGCGCTTTGAGCCTCTGGTCTTTATATACCGGGATCTGCCCACAGCGTGTCATCAGCCAGCCGATCACGGGCTGGGAGAAACTGGTTCCAGCGATCAAGGCGTAAAATTTGCCTTCAAGGATAAAAGGGAAATGATATGCATCGCTCGCGTTAGGGTGGTTGGCTGCGATGATCTTTGCTCCCAGGGGTAGCCGGTCCCTTCCATTGACACATCGACCCTGCAGAGTAACGATCTGGTAGATGCGGAGGCACATCTTGGTGAAACTGGAGTAGAGGTCCATAGGAGCATATCCTTTGTCCCATGATCGCAAAGGATGACTGCCAAAACAAGGTTAAAGTCTGCCAAAAACCGCCAACCTGGTGAATGTTGACAACTTTCACAGGTTGGCATAAACTAGACCTTAGCGGTAAAGATTTTTTTACCCAGGGTGATTCAGGCATGCTGGATATCGAGCAGATCAAGGACTTCGAGCAGATCAAGATCGTTTCCGATCCGCACCGCTTAGCCATACTGCGCCTGCTGATGGCGGCTCCGGCGACGCTGACGCAGCTCGGGCGAGTGATGGGGGAGCACCCTGCCTGGGTGCGCCACCACCTCAAACAGCTCGAAGCGGCTGGACTGGTGGAGATGAGTACGGCGCAAGTATCCGGTGGATTTGTCGAAAAGTACTACCGGGCGAAAGCGCGGGCTTTTTACCTGCAAGAGATGATCCTTCCGGAAGCCGGTGGGAATAAGATCGTGGTTATGCTGGGCAGCCACGACCTGGCGCTGAACGCGCTGGCGCAACGCTCGCAGGAGAGCAGCGGGGTGCAGCTCATCATCCAGGCAGTTGGCAGCCTGGACGGGCTGGTAGCCCTGCGCCAGGGGATCGCCCAGATGAGCGGCTGTCACCTGCTCGATGCCCAAAGCGGCGAATACAACCTGCCCTTCATCCGCCACATCTTCCCGGACCGCCCGGTGGTGCTGGTGACGCTGGCGCACCGCGAGCAGGGCTTGCTGGTGGCGCCGGGTAACCCGCTGCACATCCGCGGCGTGGAAGACCTGGGGCGCGCAGATGTGACCCTGATCAACCGCAACCGCGGCTCTGGCACGCGCCTGTGGCTGGATAAGCAGCTTGAGCTATTGGACATCCCTGCAGAGCGGGTGCACGGCTACAACCAGGAGGCGCGCACACACACCGCCGTCGCCGCGGCGATCCAGCACAGGCGCGCCGATGCAGGTCTGGGTTTATACGCTGCCGCTCGCCTGGCAAAGTTGGAATTTATCCCCTTGTTCCAGGAGCGCTACGATCTGACCCTGCCTAAAGAGCAATACCAGGAGGCAGGCATACAAAGCCTGCTGGATTACCTGCAGAGCCGGCAGTTCCGCAGTATCGTGGACAGCCTGGGCGGGTACGATACACACCACACGGGGGAAGCGCTGCACCCCTGAATTGTCTATAAAAGCGGCTACTCTACATCCCACGGCGCAACACCGCGCCCGCTGGAACCGCCCAGGGACAGGCGAATCTCTTCGCCCACCTCGGGCAGCACGTCGGCAGCGGCAGCCAACAAGCCGAAACAGCCTGCGATCATCATATCCCCGTACGGAACAGCAAAATAGGGGCGCAAGCCAGAGGTTGCCAGCATGCCGCGACGCGGACCGGTCACCGCCACCCCGAACGCTCCCTCTTCCAGGGATAAGGGCGTGGGACTGTAGACCAACGCGCCGTGCCCGTGATCCTCAAAAACATCGGCGTGCGCCAGGCTGCCATCTGCCAGGGCGATCAGCAGCCTTTCCAGGCGCGGCAGATCGAGCAGACCGGTGTGATGCTCGAATACTCCCTCGATCCCGCCGGGTCCCAGGCGGAATGCCAGGGTATGGAAATTGCCCACATTGGCAACCATAACCCGTTGCCGCTCCGCGACGCGCCGGTCGAGGGTGGCGCCGAGCACGGCAGCAGGAGCGGTGTCCATTACCAGCAGCGGGGCGTCGATGCCCTGGGCAGAGTCGACCACCGCCTGCAAGCGGGTCATGCTGGGTGGCACCTGGTCAGCAGGGTAAGCAAAGGCGCTCAGGCGGTTCTCAGAGCGGATGCGGGCATCCAGGTAGTCGAAGCGGAACTGCCGGTCGGAATAATCCGGCGGCGAATTGCCATGATCGAAGACCGCCACCGCCACCGCCGCCAGGTCGTCTAACCGGACGCCGAAATGCTCCAACGAGCGGGCGATGGCGGGGAAGTCGAAGTCCTTCAGTTCCAGGCGCACGACCGAGGCTGGCAGGCGCAGAGCCTCATCCTCACGGATCACCTGCACTCCCATGAGGCGCACCGCCTCCAGATCGTCATTAAAAGAGCGGGCGGCGGAAGGGGTGGCGTAGAGCGGCAGACCCGCCTGCACGTGCGCTTCAGCAGCCCAGGCGGAAGGACCGCCGCCCATCGTCACGCCGCTGAGCAGGATGGCTTGCCGCCGGCGAGTGGCATCCTTCAAGCGACGATGGACGATCATGGTGGGCGAAGGGACAACCAGCTTGAAGCCGTTCTCCAGGTCGAGCTGGGAGTTATACAGGAAGATGTCCTGCGTGCCGGTACCGATATCCACAGTAAGGATTTTCACAAGGGACCTCGTCAGGTAAGATAAACGCTGCCATGCGCTGGCAATAGTCTACGGGAGCACTCAAATGTTGTTAGGATATTTCGGTTTGTGGGGTAAACCGGTAACAACCTTTGAGTACACTCTAGTATACGAAAGCTCTCGATTTCGGGCAAGTGTATGGTAAAATGCCTCATCCTTCCGTTCACCCCCCCATCCCCTGAGCCACGAACCGAAGCAGCACCATCAACAACTATTAACAAAGGATCCTTTGGATGGATACCACCTTACAGATCAACCGCTTCACCCAATCGCTGGCGACAGCTGCCCTGCGCTTGAAATCCTGGAAGCTCGACGTGCACATGCCCGTCGCGCCGAAATTCGTGCTGGTGGGAGCGCCGCACACCTCCAGCCTGGACCTGTTCTACGCCCTGCTGCTCTCGCACGGCACGGGGATCAAGATGCACTGGATCGGCAAAGAGAGCCTGTTCGGCTGGCCTCTGGGTGGTGCGATGCGCTGGCTGGGGGGCATCCCGGTGAAGCGCAACTCCAACCAGAACTTCGTCACCCAGATGGTGAATGTCTTCAACAAGATGGAGAAGCTGGTGCTCGCCATCGCCCCGGAGGGGACGCGAGGTAAAGCGGACCATTGGAAGACAGGATTTTATTACATCGCCCTGGGCGCCAACGTGCCAATCGCCCTGGGTTTCGTCGACTACAAAGAGCGCACCGTAGGCATCGGTCCCAGCCTGTACCCGAGCGGCGACATCCACGCCGACTTCGAGCAGATCAGGTCCTTCTACGCCAGCAAGACGGGCAGGCACCCGCACCTGCAGGGAGAAACCAGAATCCGTCCAGAATAATCGGGTATACTTCCTGGAAACCTACCTTCGAGGAAAGCTATGCCCACTGACTCTGATTTCACGCGCTGGGAGGAAGAGACCCTCAAGCCGGCGCTGAAACGCAACCCCGCACGTAAAGCCAATTTCCAGACCTCATCCGGCATCCCGCTGCCGCCCTTGCTGCCCGCGCCCGATGCCGACGCCGACTACGCCGAAAAATTGGGCTTCCCCGGCGAGTATCCCTTCACGCGCGGCGTGCAGCCCAGCATGTACCGCGGCCGGTTGTGGACCATGCGCCAGTATGCCGGCTACGCCAGCGCCGAGGAATCCAACCGGCGCTACCGCTTCTTGCTGGAGCAAGGGCAGACCGGGCTCTCGGTAGCCTTCGACCTGCCCACGCAGATCGGCTACGACGCCGACGACCCCATGGCGCTGGGCGAGGTGGGCAAGGTGGGCGTCTCGATCTCGTCGCTGGACGATATGGCAGCCCTGTTCGCGCACATCCCGCTGGGGAAGGTCTCGACCAGCATGACCATCAACGCCCCGGCATCCATCCTGTTGGCGATGTACATCGCCGTCGCCCGGCGGCAAGGTGTGGAGACGCATCAGTTGCGCGGCACCATCCAAAACGACATCCTCAAGGAGTATATCGCCCGCGGCACCTACATCTTCCCGCCGCGACCTTCGATGCGCCTGATCACCGACAGCTTCCGCTATTGCCAGGAGCACGCCCCGCACTGGAACACGATCAGTATCTCGGGCTACCATATCCGCGAGGCGGGCTCGACGGCAGTGCAGGAGGTGGCATTCACGCTGGCGAACGCCATCGCCTACGTGCAGGCAGCCATCGACGCCGGGCTGGACGTGGATAGCTTCGCCGACCAGATCTCCTTCTTCTTCAACGCCCACAACAACTTCCTGGAGGAGGTTGCCAAATTCCGGGCGGCGCGCCGATTATGGGCGCGCACCATGCGCCAGCGCTTCCAGGCGAAGAACCCGAGATCGTGGATGCTGCGCTTCCACACCCAGACGGGCGGCTCGACGCTGACCGCCCAGCAGCCGGAAAACAACATCGTGCGCGTGGCGCTGCAGGCGCTGGCGGCGGTGATGGGCGGGACGCAGTCTTTGCACACCAACAGTATGGACGAGGCGCTGTGGCTGCCCACGGAGAAATCTGTGCGCGTGGCGCTGCGCACGCAACAGGTGATCGCCTACGAATTGGGCGTGGCAGATAGCATCGACCCGCTGGCAGGGTCTTACCTGATCGAGAGCCTGACGGACGAGATCGAGCGCAGGGCTGAAGAATACATCCGGCGCATCGACGACATGGGCGGGGCGCTGGCAGCCATCCAGCGCGGCTACATCCAGGGCGAGATCCAGGAGGCGGCTTACGCCTACCAGCGGGCGGTGGAGAGCGGCGAGGAGGTGGTGGTGGGCTTGAACGCCTTCCAGGTGGAGGAGAACCTGCAGCTCGAGCGCCTGAAAGTCGATCCCGAAATCGAGGCTGGACAGCGCCAGCGGCTGCAAGCCCTGCGCCAGCGGCGCGACAACGGGCGCGCCAGCGAGCTGCTCACACAATTGGAAAGCGCAGCACGCGGCAATGACAACCTGGTGCCGCTGTTCATCACCTGCGTGGAGAACGACCTGACGCTGGGCGAGATCTGCGGCGTGCTGCGCAGCGTATGGGGCGAGTACCAGCCGCCAGCCTGGCTGTGAAGCAGAGAGGAAAGAGCGACATGGCAACCATCAAACGCATCGATCACATCGCCATCGTGGTAGAAGACATCGAGAAGACGCTGGAGTTCTGGCGCGACGCGCTGGGCTTACGTCTGGCAGACGTCGAGGAGGTGCCGGAGCAGAAATCGCAGGTGGCTTTCCTGCCCGTAGGTGAATCGGAGGTGGAGCTGGTGCGCCCCACCACTGACGACTCGGGCGTGGCGAAGTACTTACAGAAACGCGGTCCCGGCATGCACCACATCTGTTTCGAGGTGGACGATATCACGGGGGCGCTCAAACAGCTCAAAGCCAGGGGGGTGCGCCTGATTAACGAGACGCCCGTACCCGGGGCGGGCGGCAAGCAGATCGCCTTCATCCACCCCGAGAGCACGAGCGGCGTGCTGGTGGAGCTGTACCAGGCAGCTGAATAACCAACCCCTAAGGGGCAGAGAGGTATCCCGAAAAAGAGGGGAATGCGGGCGCTAGCGCCCGCATTCCCCTCTTTTTCGGGTTTAACACATTCCGCTGTTTACATCTGGATGAACAGCGAGAGCACAAACGTCACGGTAAGCCCGACGATCTCGAGGGCGGCCAGACCGGCGAGGATATAAACGACAATCATCCAGGAGGGCGCGCGGGAGGCTTGCGGCAGGGGCTCGCCCTCCGCCAGGCGGCGCACCAGGCGGGCGGCTTCACGCACCTGAACCGCCAGGTCGCCGGCGCCGACCCACTGCCAGCCCGCGGCGGGGGTGGGCAGCACCAGGCGGGGACCTTCGAAACCCTGCAGCCACAAGCGCATTGCCTCGGAAGGGCGGTAGAGCAGCTCGGCGGGCAGGAGCACGAGGCGGGCGGCGGAAAGCGTCTCGTCTGGGACGCCCTGGCTGTAAGAATGCACCGCCACGGGTAGCTCCTTCACCTCCCGCTCGAGGACATCCATGACCAGGCGGGCAAAATCGCCCTCGTCGGGCGCCAGCACCAGCACGGGGAACTGGGCGTGGCGGCGCGCCAGCGAGCGCTCTGCCAGGCGGTTATCCTGGCGCAGGGCGAACCAATGGTAGAGCGCCAGGAGCAGGAACAAGAGCACTAAAGCCAGCAGGCGGGCGGAGACCAGGAGCATATCCGGGGCGGGCTGACCGAGCAGGAGGCGGATGAGCTGGTAAAGCAGCGCCCCGCCGCTGAACATCACCCCCAGCACGCCGGCGAAGAGCGCCAGGAAGAGGTAGACCTTGCGCACCAGCGAGCGGCGCGCCCGGTCGCCAGCCTCGCCTTCGAGGGCAGACTCCTTGCGCATGGGCAACCAGGCGAGTAGCCAGAGCGGCAAGCCCACAGCCAGGGTAGCGAGGGCAGCCGCCAGGTTCTTGCGCAGCAAAACGCCCCACACCGCGCCGGGATCGAGCAGCAGGTCGAAAAGAAAGCTGAGCAGCAGGTATAACCCGACGAAGGTAGCCGCCAGCCCGATGCCAGCCAGGACGTAGGCATAGAGGCGGCGCAGCTCCGCCCGGCGCGGCTCACTCGAGGCAGACCGCACTTCCTGGCGCAGGATGCGCCCGTAATAGACCCAGACCAGGGCGGAGGGGATGAGCACCGAGAGGGGGGCGGCGATCTCGCCCATGAAACGGTTCAGGGTGTAGGGCTCGCCCAGGGCAAGACGCAGCACGCTGTACAGGGTCAGACCGGCGGCGACCAGCCCGGCGCACAGGCTGGCAAAGGCAAGCAGGTAGAGGGCGGCAAGGCGCAGCAGCGAGGCAGACTCGGCGGGGTCGTCCAGCGAGCCCTGGATGCGCAGCCAGACGAAGACCCAAATAGGCACTCCGACGAGCAGCAGCGCCAGCCCGTGGGCGAGCATGGCGGGGGTAGCGGCGAGGGCGGACTTTGCCGCGCCCAGCTCGCCCAAAGAAGTCAGGGAGAACTGCAGCACCTGCTGGACGCCGAAGTAAACCAGCAGCAGCCCATAGAGCATCCAGAGGTAGCGGTAGAGGCGGCGCACTTCGGGGAAAGCGTCGCCCTGGGGGGCTGCACGCCAGTCGGAGAGCAGGACGGTGTAGAAATAAGCCGCCACCGCCAGGCTGAGCAGGATGGCAACCAGGTTATCGCCGAGGGACTGTCCGGCGCCGAACAGCATGCGGAAGGCTGGCTGCCCGAAGGCGTCCAGGAAGAGGCGGTCGAAGAGGGCAAGGGCGTTCTGGGCGGCGGGGATGAGCAGCAGCAGCAAGGCGCCGTAGAGGAAGACGGCGCGCAGGCGGGCGGAGCGCTCCTCGGGATCGCGGCGGGCGAGGCGCTGGGCGAGCAGCCAGTGGATCAAGAAGACGGGCACGCCCACCAGGATGAGGGCGAGCGCCCCCGCCAGGCGGGAGACGCTGCCGCCGACCACGGCGCCGGCGAAGAAGGAGCGCGCCAGACCGATAGCGCCCCACAGGACGACTTCGACGCTGACCAGGGTTACGGCGTACAGGTAGAGACGGCGGATGATGGGCATGCGGACCTCCTGGGCTCAGGGTGGGGAGGGCAGGTACCAGTCGTAGCCCCAGAAGGGGTAAGGCAGGCTGATGATCTTCCAGTCGCCGCCGGTGTCGCGGGCGAGCAGGGCGCTGCCGGGGCTGCGGCTGGAATCGGAGAAGGGACCCGAGCCGGGGTAGATGACAACCAGGTCGACCACGGCGCGGTCGCCGGTGAGGGTCGTGCCCTGGATCGAGAGACCGACGCTGGAGGGGTCGGCGAGGCGGGTCAGGAAATACGCCTGGAAGCGCTCGAAATCCGGCTTACCTTCAGCGTCCTGCAGCAGGGCATAGGCGCGGGCGTAATCCAGCTTCTGCAAAGCGAGAGCATAGTTGCGCACCACGCCTTCCGGCGTATCGCCCGGACCGTAAACCTGGCTCTCACGGCGCAGGAAGAAGAGGGCGAGGGCGGCGACGACCAGGAGGCAGACGCCAATCAGGAGGACCCACAGGAAGCGGTCGGTTTTCATGGCAAAAGCTTTGGCGAGGAGCGGCTCAGGCGGAGCGCCCCGGTCGCAGCAGGATGACCAGGAAGGGTCCCAGGAAAGGGATGAAAACCAGCGAGCATGCCCCAGGCGAGGTACTGCGGCAAGGACAGGCTGCGCCGGCGCAGGTAGAAGGCGGCGATGAGCGCCATGCCCAGGGCGCTGAGGAAGAGCAGCAGGAACATGCCTTGAGAGGAAAGCGCCATGCTGAAAAGATTGTAGTGCATTTCGGCGGGGAAAGCAAGCGGGTTGAGGGAGGTGTCAAGTACCACGTGTCAGGTGCCAGGTACCAAGCCAGGAAGAGGAGAATTAGCGAGTTAGCGCTTCGAGATTCGGGGAGGTGAAGGGGAATGAGGGTATTCGTTTGCATGGATTTGCGTTGGAAAAACGATGGCAAACGAATCGGTTGGTGGTTGGTAGTTGGTAGTTGATTGCGGAGGAAGCGAGCGAACGGTGAGGAAGCGTTAGAAGTGTTCCCACGCTGCGCTCTGGACCAGTCCCACGCTGCGCTCTGGACCAGTCCCACGCTACGCTCTGGGCAGGCACGGTTGCGATCAATCAGCCTATGAGATTCTTAAAGTGCGGGTTGGTGTATCGACTGAAGGTAAAACCGTCCACGAATAGGACACGAATGCGCGAATGGCAGTTGCAAGGTTAGCTTCCGATTATGCGGGATGTCCGGCGCGTCAAGGAAAGTCCAGTAATAGGACATATGTTCTAATTACAACCCGGAGCGGAGGAAAAAGCAAGGATTTAACGGGGTGATTTTTTGGGGGAGAGGCAGGGTTAAGGAAAGGTGGTGATGGCTGTGGAGCCGGTGACCTGTCCCGAGCGAAGTGAGGGATGATCGTTCAAGAGCCAGTAGGTGGGGTTGGCAGCGCCATCCACGAGGCGCATGGCGACACGGGTAGAGCCAGCGTAGAAATAACGGCGTAGGATGGTGATGTGGGCTTGCGTCTCGTACCTCGGTGTGGTTGCCGATGTAGTAGGTGGTGGTCTTGGCCGCCTGGGGACGCCCAATGGATCTCTCAAGATTCTCGCTCAGCTCAATCGCCTTCACTAACCAGCCAACCTACCGGAAATCGATTTTCCCCCAGCGTTACCGCGATTTTCTCTTCCAGGTTGACCAATACGCTCTGATAACTCCAGTCTTCTTGCCTGTTCGCTTTCGTTACCAGGTATTTCCCATCCGGAGACCAAATTGGCGACAAACGAAAGTATTGTCCTGGCGTACCCAGCTCCATTAACCCCGCAGAGATGCATGTATCGGTAATGTTCCCTGTTTCGGTATCGAGGAGCGCCAAAGTCCCCGGAAACGATGGATATTTATCCTCTACCAGCCAAAAGGCGAGGTACCGCCCGTCCGGCGACCAGCTGTACAAATCCGAGAAAAACTGCTGCCTGGCAGATGTGGATGCAGAATTGGAATTCAGATGGGTCAGCTGTGTCACCACGCCGTCCCGTGTAATGGAATAGAACTCCCCATCGCCCCAGTCATCGTTGATCACGAACCTCGATCCGTCTGGTGCCCACATCGGTGTGGACGCGAAATGGCCGGTCACAATCTCAGCCAGCTTGATTTGATTTTCCAGGTCCCATAAGACATAACCATGCCCGCTCTTTCCCGAATAATCTTTCTCGATTTTGCCTGGATAAACCACTCTCGTCACAGAAGGGTCATATTTGGTTGTGCTGGCCCCTTCCCAATACATCCGTGCATTTGCACGATCGATATTCGGATACTGCTCGGAAATGAATTGTTCTCGCTCAGCGGTAAACGGATTATAGATCATTTGATCAATAGGATATCTGACCTGGTCTTCCCCCCAAGGTTGAAAGAGATTGAGGGCAATCTGCTTATTATTCAGCCAATGATCGAGCCCGTACGGATATTCACCTGGGAGAAGGGTCTTGAGAAGCTGTCCGTTTGCGGAATAGAATCTGACTTTTTGGGCGGCTGCATCGAGAAGCGCATATGTCTGTCCGTCCGGAGATGTCACTACATTCATCACCTTCTCCGGATTCAAGGGCTTTGACTGGTGAGAATTCAGATCATAAATGGAAGCTAAATCATAGCTCAGTTGTTCACCACCTCTCTCTAAGAAGATAATTCTTCCATCATACGTTTTTATGTCCGGCAACGCGGGGAGTATGGTGAAGCATGTTGGTTGCGTAGTTCGAACCAGTTCCGGTGTCAGCAGAGGCGTATCCGTTATTGTCAGGCTGGGTGTAGCTACAGGGGGAAATGTAGGCGATTTAATATACGTAGGAGAAACCACTGGCGTAGCTGTATCGATACCAGCAGTAGCAGATTCCTTCACCTTGGTATTGTGTATAGATCGGTGGATGCATAACATCCCTGGATGATAAACGACAAAATCAGCCAAACTGCAAGCATGCGAGCTTTCATCCTTCACCTCGCGGATATATTCCGATAGTCTTCACCTCCATATTATTGTTGTGGAGGCCATATGAACAATCCTTTACCTGTAGCGTCCGTCACTCGCCAGGGGCTACCTGGGTCGGGTGAATCATTACCCCAATGCCATGGCACGTGTAAAGGATCCCCCTCCCCAGATTGATAATAAGTCCTGTTTCCAATAATCTCATTACCAATATCCGCAGCAGCATCTGCCGGTGTTTGATTACTGTAAAACCTTCTCGGCGGGTGTCATCTGCTGTCGCAGCTCTTTGGCGCGCTGCCGGGTTTTATTGAAGCTCTGGTTTCCTGGCATAATCCAGCTCCGTGCCTCAATTATCGCGCCGATTTGTGAAAGTTGAGCCTAGTAGATGCATTCCTCCCTCTCCCCGATCTTTGGGAGAGGGAGGGCAGGGTGGGTGAGGGCAGCCCCGTCCACGACGCGCATGGCAACGCGGCTAGAGCCAGCATAGAAATAACGGCGCAAGGTGGTTATCAGAGCTTGTGTCTCGTACTCGGTGTGGTTGCCGATGTAGTTGGTGGTGGTAGTGTTAGCGGGCTGGGGCATCGCGACGCCCCTCATGATCTCGGTTTATCTTTCAGGTGTTGGCCACAGGCTGGCAGGTGTTACCAGACATTCATCGGTTTGTTGACGAAATGTATTGTAGAAATCGTCAATGCTCAGCGATGTGACTTCCTCAATCGGCTTGTGATAAGCCATCTGGCCTGGCTTATCTGTAGTAAGAGCTAGCTGCTGATAGAAAGCATTGGCATCTCCGGGAGGAAATAAATCCATCTCAATATTTGCATTTTGCATGCAACCTTCCACGTTTTTTCCAACGACGCGCATCTCGGTGGTGTATTTTACAATAATTCCTTGCTCCGGATACAGAAGAATGAGCGAAAAAAGCCCGGGCATGCCTCGCCGCGTCGGAAATTCACTCAAGGTGCTCAGCAGTACTGAGTCTGGGACGACCCTGGTTGGCGAGAACTTGATGTAGAGAATAGAAGTCCAGGCGTTCCCCAAAATCGGTGGAGTCAAAGATGTCTTCATAACCATTCTCGTCTTTCAATGTTTTAACGCTTGTGCCTGAAAACTCGTGCTAAAAACTGTTCCTTGATCGGCCAGGTAGGCCACAAATATGGATAACAATAGGTCATTTTCCATTGGATCGTTTATCGATATGTTCCCTATATCGGGTTGGAGAACGTTGAAATTAGTCAAGCCCCCCATCGGTGAAAGAATCATATTTGCTTCCTGACTCGTCGTTGCGCCGGGACTAATTCCCCAAAGACAAGGCAAATGGCAATACCCGTTATTCACCAGCAGATCGTTTAACATGGCGCGAGCATCTTCGACAGCGAGAGTGGGAATACTGCTACTTGTAGCTGTAAACCCGGGTGTAGGTATGTATGGTTGCGTTGCAATTGGAATAGGTGTACTCGGTTTTGTTAGTATTGGGCTTATAACGGTTCGAGTAGCTGTGTATTTTTTGGTAGAGTTGGCAAGAGTTGTGGTCGCCGGAGTGGTTGCTTCTGAATTCCCTTGCTTTCCACAACCACTGGACAACAAAATAACCACTAATAAACCGAAAAGAAACACGAGTTGATGAAGTTTCATATCGGTTATCTATTCTCCTCTGCAGGGAATAGTCATTATGGCATCTGGCTGTTCATCCACTCTTGCGCATCAATAACATCAGGTGCGTTTCTTGGAGTGGTATTCCATGCATTGTATGTCCAGGCGATGAACATATCCGCAAAAGTTTCCGAAGGTGATCTTTCAGTGTTCTGCTGCCAGTCTAAGCGACCAGCTTCATTAGGGCGGAGTATATCGTCTCGTTTTTCAACATATTGATTAGGTGTATTTATTCCCCCGGCCGCTTGACTATAGGCATGTCCAAACTCGTGAACCGCGTTTTTTACTCCATAACTATCAATACTCAGTGATGCAAACACAATATGTGAACTGCTAACTGTGAAACCACCACCAGCAGCACATTGGGTTGCAAAATTATCCTTGCATGCTGGATTAGCATTCTGTTCGGGGGTTCTCATCCTGTCATCTTTCTCGTTCCACTCAATAGTTACATTCTTATATACCTGGGTGAAAGCCTGTGAAAACGAGGAACCGGATTGCTTTTTCGCAAGCGCCATACCGATATCAAATGCAGCCTGCCGAACTTGGCCTCTAGTTTTTGCTGTCCAACCATCTCCGGTAAATGTAAGACCGAAACGATCATCAAAAGTTTGATATTTTTTGGGCGCATTTCGTGAGCACTCTGAATCCGAGTTGTTATATGCACAGGCAGATGTATGGCCCGTAGGATCAACAAACCGGATAGGAGTACCCAGAACAAGAAACACCCAACGAGTCACAGGATAGCGGATTGATCCGAGTGACTCATCCCCATCATCCCTTGTACAATCAAGTTATTAAGGTTCTGCGCCGGGCGGGCAACCCGGCTTACCCCGAGCCCTGTTACCTGATCGAGCTGCCCGATCAAACCCGAGCCGAGCTGCCCTGTTCCTGGGCAATCCCGGCCGTTCCAGGGGAATGCTCACTGCTCTGTTCCACACCGGCGCCGGAACTGTGGGCTGGGGTCGTCGAATACCTGGCCCTAGCCCATCTGGTTCAAGCCATATTGGCTCCGGCCATGGAGGAAAAGGTTAATGAGCGTCTCTCCTTTGATTGTACATCCAAACCCGCCCGAACAGAACAGTCCAGCGCCACCTTGGGAACAGTTCCCGGCGGAATGCCAGGTCGAGCTGATCCAGGCGCTGGCTGCTCTCCTGCTGCATCTACCCCAGCTTCAGGCTCTGCAGGAGGAAATGGTTGTGCCAGGAGCGGACAATGAACCCCGGCAGTAAGATCAGTCCTGAGCACCTGCAACGCAGTGCGTGTGTGTATATTCGCCAATCTTCGCCGCGCCAGGTAGAAGAAAACCTGGAGAGCCAGGATTTGCAGTACCAGTTGGTGCACCGGGCTCTCAGCCTGGGCTGGGCGGAAGGGAACATCCAGATCATCGACGATGACCTGGGGAAAAGCGCCATCACCACTGTTGGTCGCAGCGGGTTCCAGAGCCTGGTAGCGGCCGTCGGCTTGGGACAGATGGGGCTGATCCTGGTCACGGATGTCTCGCGCCTGGCGCGCAACTGCACCGACTGGTTTAGCTTGCTTGATCTGGCCTCGTTGCGCGGCTGCCTGATCAGCGATACGGGCGGCATCTATGATCCGCGCAACTACGACGACCGCCTGCTGCTGGGACTGAAGGGCACCTTTGCCGAAGCCCAATGGTATTCCTTGCGCAGCCAACTGGGCGCTGCAAAGTTCAACAAGGCCAAACGCGGCGACCTGCACCTGCGCTTGCCGGTGGGGCTGGTGCGCATCGCCGACGACCGGGTGGCGCTGCACCCCGACCAGCAGGTGCAGTCCACCCTCCAGTATATTTTCAGCGAGTTTGAGCGCCTGGGCAGCGCTCACAAGCTTCTGAGAGCCTTGCGCGACCAGGGGCTGCGAGTGCCACGGCGGATCGGTTCTTCCTGGGATGCGGAGGTGCGTTGGGTTCGCCCGGCTTTTTCCGCCATTTACGCTTTCCTGAAGAACCCGGCCTATGCTGGGGCGTATGCCTATGGCAAGACCCGGCGCACTCGCCTGCCTGGAGAAGTCCACCAGGTAATCACTCGCCCCATCCCCCTGGAAGAATGGTCGGTGCTGCGCCTGCAGGCTTTCCCTGGCTATATCTCCTGGGATACCTACCTGCATAACCAGCAGCTCCTGGCTCAAAATGCGGCTGGCATGCAGTGGCAGCGCGGCGTTCCTCGAGAGGGACTGGCTATCTTGCAGGGCATCGCCATCTGTGGGCGCTGCGGGCGTCGCCTGCACGTTCACTATACCCATGCAACCGCCTATGTCTGCGACCACGCCACTGTCCAGTACGCCGACAAACGCTGTCAGACTTTCACCAGCGCCTACATTGACCCATTCATCGAAGAGCTCTTTCTGCAAGCCGTTCAACCTGCCCAACTGCAGGCGGCCCTGGCCGCCCTCGACCAGATTGAAGCGCTCCGTCATTCCCTGTTGATCCAATGGCGCCAGCGCCTGGAGCGGGTGCGCTACCAGGTTGAATTGGCCCAGCGCCGCTACCAGCGCGTGGATCCGGAGAACCGTCTGGTGGCGGCTTCTCTGGAGCAGGATTGGGAAAACTGCCTGCGCCAACAGGCAGCCCTGGAAATGGATTGGAACCAGGCGCAGTCCCGTCAGTTGCAGCCTCTCTCCGCAGACGACCGCCAGACAATCCTTACCCTGGCTGCCAACCTGCCCGACTTGTGGAAAAAGGCCAGCCCGGCCGACCGCAAGCGCTTGCTGCGCTGCCTGATCGAAGATGTGACCCTGGACAGCTTCTCTCGCCCGGGTTTCAGCCGTCTGCTGGTGCGCTGGAAGACTGGCGCCACCACCACCCTGGAGGTCCCTCGTCCACCCCACGGCACACCCCCCGCCAAACACATTGCCAACCGCCTGCGCCAGCTTGCCCAACACCACCCTGACGACCAGATCGCCGAGCTCTTGAATGCAGAAGGCTTCCCCACCGCTACCGGCTTGCCCTGGACCCTCGAGCGGGTGCGCGCCGTGCGCCGCAAACACAAGACCCCTACTGCCTGCCCAATTGGAACCCCGCTCCCTGGCCCGCGGGCGATGGCCTGGTCAAGTCCGGCGAAGTCGCCCACCGCCTGGGCGTTAACCCTTCAATGATCTCCTCCTGGTTCCGCCAAGGCCTGCTCAGCGGTCACCAGCGTATCCCCGGCGGCTGGTTGTGGGTCCGCCTCACGCCTCATGACCTGTCCCGCTTGGATGGCTCGGCTGTCTGGCAGCCGGAACTGATCCCTTTGGCTGACGCTCCCATAATCCTGGGGATGACAGATGGCGAGCTGCGTGATACTATTCGTTTGGGCCGACTAACCCCTTATCGCCTACACCACCAGGGCGCCTGGCGTTGGTACGTGCTCCCCGCTCAAACCAACCCTCTAGCTTATGATCCCTAAGGTGCATTATGTCTGATTTACTGGGTTATTCCGGACATAAACGTAGCGATCCAGGTCGGTTGGATTTCCCGGATCCGGTATAATGTTGTCAGGCTGGATCCAGCGGTTAAGATAAGGGTCGTACCACCTAGCCCCATAGAAGTAAATGGAGAGCTGGCTTTGCCTCTGCCCGGTGTACCGGTACGTGGTAGGTGTGGTACCTGAGGCGTACCTTTGCTCTCCCCACGCCTTGAAACGCAATTCGGCGGTCTTGGTTCCATTCGCATCGGCGGTGATGGCGGTGGAGCCTAAATGGTCGTTGAGCAGCCAGTAGGTGGGGTTGGTCGCCCCGTCCACGACGCGCATGGCGACGCGGGTTGAACCGGCGTAGAAATAGCGGCGCAGTGTGGTTATCAAAGCTTGCGTCTCGTACTCGGTGTGGTTGCCGATGGAATACGTGATGGCATTCGCTGGGTGATGCATCGGGGTGCACCCTAAGAGCTGAAACTCTCGTAATCGGGCAGAGATTGGGCAATCCTTAGGGTAAAGTTGCCTATAAGGACGATCTTAACATGTGTATGGAACTTAGCGCATCGTAATATGGTGTAGTGCTAACTCTTGTTTTCCTGTGGTTTCTTGTCAAACCTACGGTTAACCCACCGATTGAGGTAACGGTAAATCGTTAGAGATATGAATATACCAATACTTATAATGATTAAATCCCAAAGAATTGGTGGCATGGAAAATGGCAATCTATTAACCAGGGCTTTCTCTAGATGATTAAGCGCGTATATCAATCCTGGACCAAATATAAAAATCAGGAACACAGTAATAATACCTTGGCATGCGGGTTTGTCCATAACCTTAGCTCCTGGGAGAATGCGAGTAAATACCAGACTTGAGAGTTAATATTATGGTCCAACATGCGGAATTGGACCGACAGGTAACTGCTGGTAGTATGCGCCGGTGCTGATTGGCTGTCCACCCCGAAATGTGTATTGATAACCCCATCTTGCTGAGGAAGAATATGTTCCGATTGTCAATTCTAGGTCGCCAATAGACAAGCCAGGTAATTCCGAGACTCGTCGGGAAAGCCAATTCGCAACCGTACTTGCAAGAATACCAACTAAAGGATTATAGATGGCTGTTACAGCCCCTACCATTGCCCCGATTCCCATGTTCCGGTCATCCACATCTTCTGCTGTAACAACATGTGGAAAGTATCCAATATCTCCAATAGTCGCTCGTACGTCGATACCATTTCCGCCGTTGATGAATCTCATTACACCAATACCCTTACCTTTGTTTGAAAACACATTGTTCAAATCTCCAAATCCGGTCCATTCCGGATTCAGCCCTGGCTGGGCAATGGATGCAATTCCTCCCAACACATCCTCGCCCTTACCGAAAAATTGAAAATGCTCAATACCGCCATTGCCTAATCTCGTCAGAATATCCCCGGATTGCGACTTATGAAGTAGATTTATCCAGGACTTATCGGTTCGCCATTTTTCCCAATACTTGCCCCATTTTTCTTTGTATTGACCCTTCAGGTAATTCTTTATCGCCTCTTTTGAGAAATGACCAGTAGGATCAACTAGTCTTACGGGATCCGAACGAACGTATTGATAACGATCCCAGTCAAGTATGTTTTGAAGATCAGGGATGATACTGTCGGGCGACAGGAATCGGGATAAATTGGGGATCATTATCCGCATCCTGGCCGCGGTGATACCCGGCTCATTCCACAACAAGGCATTGTCTTGGGTGGAGAAAACCGTTTTATTTGATCGCAATATCGCATTAAGATAGCTGCCCTTTGCATATCCGCACTGGTTGTTAGGATAATCCTAACAACCAGTGCACATATTACAGCTATTTCGGGAAAACTTCAAGGATTTATGGAACAAGCTTATCAATACGTCAGCGTCTCGGGCTTGGCTTCGATGCGCTTGCGGAAGACCCAGTAGCTCCAGCCCTGGTAGACCAGGACGATGGGCACGAAGATCAGCGCCACGATGGTCATGATGGTCAGGGTGTAGGGGGAGGAGGAGGCGTTGTAGATGGTCAGGCTCCAGGCGGGGTTGAGGCTGGAGATCATGACGCGCGGATACATGATCAGGAACATGGTTACCAGGGCAAAGGCGATGCTGATGGCGGTGGTGATGAACGCCCAGCCCTCGCGCTTGCGGCGCAGGAAATAGCCGGTGAGCAGGATGGCGACCATGCCGGTGATGGGCACCACGCCCGGATTGACGCCCAGGCGGGCGTACATATCCGTCGCCAGGTAGGTGGCAACCAGGAGCGCCAGGAGCACCAGCACCGTGACCAGCCACATACGCCCGGCGACGCGGCGGGCTTTCTCCTGCAGCTCGCCGGTGGTCTTGAGGCCGAGGAAGACAGCGCCGTAGAGGATGAAGACCACCACGGTGGAGATACCCGCCAGCAGGGCGTAGGGATTGAGCAGGAAGAAAAAGCCGCCGACGTAGTTCATGCTGGCGTCGATGGGCACGCCGCGCACCAGGTTGCCAAAAGCCACGCCCAGGAGCAGGGCGGGCAGCAGGCTGCCGGCGAAGATGCACCAATCCCACAGGCTGCGCCATTTGGGGTTGGCGTCCTTGCTGCGGTATTCGAACGCCACGCCACGCACGATGAGCGCCAGCAGGAGCAGAAAGAGCGCCAGGTAGAAGCCGCTGAACAGGGTGGCGTACCATTCGGGAAAGGCGGCAAAGGTAGCCCCGCCGGCGGTGAGCAACCAGACCTCGTTGCCGTCCCAGTGCGGTCCGATGGTGTTGATGATCACGCGGCGCTTCAGGTCGACCTTCTGCGGGTCCGCGTCTTTGCTCAGGAAAGGCTGCAGCATGCCCACGCCGAAATCGAAGCCTTCCAGGACGAAGAAGCCGATGTAGAGCACGGCTACCAGGATAAACCAGAGTGTGTTGAGTGTCATCCTATACCTCCGCTCGCCTTAATCCTGCGCGCCCACCAGGGAGGGCAGCGGATCGCCAGCTTCGGGCTGCGACGCCGCCTCTTCGGGAGCCGGGATGATCTTGGCGTATTTGACCATCAGGTAGACATTGGCGACAATCAGGGCGGCGTAGATCAAGGTGAAGCCGACCAGAGAAATGGCAACCGTGCCCACACCAACCACGTTCGAAACGCCTTTTTCGATGCGCATCAGCCCGTACACGATCCAGGGGAAGCGCCCGACCTCGGTGAGCACCCAGCCGGCGGTATTGGCGATGTAGGGCAGGGCAATGGCGTACAGGTAGAGGCGCATCGTCCGCCGGCGGGTGGTGACCATCTCGCCCATCACCATGAACAGGGCGTAGAGCGCCAGGGCGAGGAGCAGGAAGCCGGCGCCGACCATGATGCGGAAGGACCAGTAGGTGATGGCGACCGGCGGGATGTAGTTGCCGGCGCCGAAGGTCGCTTCGTACTCCTTCTGCAAAGCGTTAATGCCCTTGATCTCGCAATCGAGCTGGTTATAGGAAAGCAAGCAGAGCAGGCGCGGGATGCGGATGGCAAAAACCTCCTGGCGCTGGGAGAGATCGCCAATGGTCAAGATGGAGAAGGAAGCCGGAGACTCGGTCTCGTAGAGGGCTTCGGCGGATGCCATCTTCATCGGCTGGGTTTCCATCAGGTGCTGGGTCTGGCTGTGACCGTTGAGCACCACCAGGACGATGGAGATGGCGCCGATCATGGCGGCGATCTGGAAGGAACGGCGGAAGAGGTCGATCTCATTCTTGCGCAGCAAGTGGTAGGCGCTGACGCCCATGACGAAGAAGGCGGCGGTGGTGAAGCCGGCGAAGACGGTATGCGGGAACTGGGTCGCCAGGGTGGGATTGAGCAGCAAGTCCAGGAAGTTGTTCATCTCCAGCCGCCCATTGCGCAGCACGTAGCCGACGGGCTCCTGCATGAAGGAGTTCGCCGCCAGGATCCACAGGGCGGAGACGTTGGTGCCGATGGCGACGAGCCAGATGGCGGCGGCGTGCATGCCCTTGGAGAGCTTATCCCAGCCAAAGATCCAGATGCCCAGGAAGGTCGATTCCAGGAAGAAAGCCAGCAGGGCTTCGATCGCCAGCGGGGCGCCGAAGATATCGCCCACAAAGCGGGAGTATTCCGACCAGTTCATGCCAAACTGGAACTCCTGGACGATGCCGGTGACCACCCCCAGGGCGAAGTTGATGACGAACAGCTTGCCCCAGAATTTGGTCATGCGCTTGTAGACATCCTGACCGGTGCGCACATAGAAGGTTTCCATGAGCGCCACCAGGATCGAGAGCCCAAGCGTCAGCGGGACGAAAAAGAAGTGGTAGATGGTGGTGATGGCGAACTGCAAACGCGCCAGAATCAAAGGATCCATGCGGGTATCTCCTTGAACTTAAGCACTTGAGCGGTTGTCACAAATAGTACACACTCCCCCCCGGCGGGTCAATCCCAAATGATCACCTCCCCAGAATGACAAAAGTACTTTAAGTGCAAGAATGGCTACGGCATGCGGTCTTTTCCGGCGATGTCCCCATCGATCCGGCGGGCAAGCTCCTCCGCCTGCGCCAGCTCTTCCGGCGTGTTGACGTTCGAGAAGGCGATCCCCTGCGGATCGTAGGGGCGGACCTCGTCCGGGGGCATCAGGCGCACCTTCGCCTGGGCGTACCAGGCGTCCACCCGCCAGCGGTCGGCGGCAATCGCCGCCTGGATGAGGGGCAGGCAGGCAGCGCGCCGGTAGACGGCGTGGAAAGGCTCCGTGCCGCCCTCGGTGCGCGGGATGACGGCGTCGCTGCTGGAGGCAAGCAGCAGGTCGCGCTCGGCGGCGAGCAGAAGTGGGCTGGCAAAGGGCATGTCACAGGCGACGACGGCGACGAGCGGCTGGCGGGCGGCTTGCAGGGCGGTGTACAGCCCGCCCAGGGCGCCGCGCCCGGGGATCACATCCTGGAAGAGCGGCAGCCCTAAGAAACGGTAGGCTTCCGGGCGGTTGGTGGTGACCAGCAGCTCGTCTGCCAGCGGGCTGAGGCGCCCGATGAGGCGCTGGATGAGCGGCTTGCCCAGGAAGGGCAGCAGGGCTTTGTCTTGACCCATACGCCGCGACTCGCCTCCAGCCTGGATGACAACGGTGAGCATGGATTTGATTATAATGTAAGAATCTACCCGCAAATTCTAGGGGTTCCGATTTTCGGATGGGCTCTAAAGGAAACACCTCTGGAGGAGCGTTTAACATGTCTGGAATGGCTGATCTATTAGACGAGATGACCGTAGAGGGGGAGCTGTATGCAGCGCTGCCGGAGGGGGCAGTGCGCTGCACCGCCTGCGGGCACCGCTGCCTGATCCGCGATGGCAGGCGGGGCGTCTGCCAGGTGCGCTTCAACCAGGGGGGCAAGCTGCGCGTGCCGTGGGGCTACGTGGCTGCGCTGCAGGTTGACCCGATCGAGAAGAAGCCTTTCTTCCACCTGCTGCCGGGCAGCGATGCCCTGACCTTCGGCATGCTGGGATGCGATTTCCATTGCGGCTACTGCCAGAACTGGTTCACCTCCCAGGCACTGCGCGACCCGGCGTCTGACGGCGCGGCTGACTACGTGCGCCGGGTGACGCCGCAGCAGATGGTCGCCATTGCGCAGCGCAGCGGGGCGGAGATCATCGCCGCCTCGTATAATGAGCCGCTGATCACCAGCGAATGGGCGGTCGGCATCTTCAAGGAAGCCCAGAAAGCCGGCTTGAAATGCGCCTTCATCTCGAACGGCAACGCCACGCCCGAGGTACTGGATTACCTGCGCCCGTACCTGGTTGCTTACAAGATCGACCTGAAAACGATGCAAGACCGCCACTACCGCCAGCTAGGCGGGGTGCTGGCGCACGTGCTGGATAGCATCCAGCAGGCGCACGACCTGGGCTTGTGGGTGGAGGTGGTTACCCTGGTGGTGCCGGGCTTCAACGACAGCACAGAGGAGCTGATGGAGGCGGCGCGCTTCATCGCCGGCGTCTCAAAGGATATCCCCTGGCACGTGACGGCTTTCCACCCGGATTATAAGATGGCCGACCCGCCGCCCACCTCGGTGCGCACGCTTCTGCGGGCGGCGGAGATCGGGCAGGAAGCGGGGCTGAGCTACGTGTACGCCGGCAATATCCCCGGCAGGCTGGGGGAGTACGAGCGCACGCTATGCCCGCAGTGCCAGAGCGTGCTGGTGGAGCGCACGGGCTATGTGATCCACAGCTACCGGATCACGCCGCAGGGCACCTGCCCCAAGTGCAGCCAGAAGATCGCCGGGGTGTGGAGTGAGCAGCCGGAGCGGGTGCGCACCGGCGGACCGGGCATGCCGCGCCGGATCATGCATTAAGGTGGGATAATCCCGAAAAACCCTGAGCCCTAAGCACGGCGGATCATGGCGCGCACGATGAAGCGATCGATGGCGCCGAAACGATATTTGTACTCTTCATCGCCGCGCATGAAATCGAAGGCGCGACGCTTGTTCTCGTTTGCCCACTGCAACAGGTAGCCGAGCAGCACCCAGCCGGGTGAGACGGCGCTGTGCTTGAAATCCAGCCCCGAGTTGTAAACCCAGATATGGTCGCCGTAATCGAAGCTGAGGTAGGCGGCGGCTTTCTCATCGCCCACATCCAGGAAGGCAAGCTGCAGCCAGCCGCCGTCGAAAGCAGCGCGGGCAGCCGCCCGCATCTGGGAGCGCATGGCTGAGGTGAGGAAAGCTTTCTTATCGGGGTCCTGCTCCATCAGGTAGAAGAAGGACTCGATCTGCTCATCCAGGCGAGTGGGGTCGCCAGCGATGTACCAGCGCACAGGGACCTCGTAGCTTTCGGAGCGGCGCATCTTGCGGCGGATCTCGTGGCGCTGCTTCTTATCGATACCCGCCAGGTAGGTCTCCCAATCGCCGGGCAGCGGGATGTAGGGGCAATGCTGCAGCCGCTCCTGGGTATAGGTCCAGCCGTGGCGAGCGGCGGCAGCCCCCAAGACCGCCAGGGTGGGCGACCCTTCGAGGATGTTGTAGAAATCCAACACCTTCCAGGGTGGCGCCAGGGGGGTCTGCAGGTGGTCGAAAAGCGCTTCCACGAAAGCCGAGGCGTCATCGGGACAGATGATCACATCCAGGTAATCGGAGATCTCGAAGCTGCCGAGGAGCATGAGAGCCGGCTCGCCCTGGCGGTTTTCGGTGAAGAAGAGCGGGGCGACGGCGCCCAGGCTGCCATCCGCCCGGCGGGCGGCGACCACGTATAGGGCGCCGTCTCGCCACTCGCCTCCCCCCAGCGTGCGCCACCAGGCAGCCAGGTACTCGTGACGCAAAAATGGCACGTGACTTGCACTGCAATCCAGCAAGTTGTTCCACTCAGCGGCAAGCCCGTCGAACTCTTCAAGGGTTTGAATGATTTGTAGCTGCATGCGATCTCCATCCAGCGCGTTGCCTGAGAATATCGAGGCGAGACCTTTGCGCCAGGCGGCGCAGAAGGTGAGCACTCAACCATTGCATTTTACCAGTATAATTTCAAGTGAAGGGAAGCGAGCGGCGCTAACTGCGCCGCCAAGCCTAACCCAAACCAAACCGCGATGAAGCCCGCGACCCATGCCACCAGCCGTGTGATCGAATGGACCTGAACCTCTTACCCCTCGCCCGCCAGTACGGGCAAGACTCGCCAGACCTGCCCGGGTTACACATCGCCGCCAAGCCGCGGCGCGCCGCGCGTGGCCGCCAGTCGGACCGCCTGATCCTGTACCTGGTCTTGGAGGGCAACGCGCAGATCTCCCCCAGCCAGCAAGAACAACTGCTGAAGAACCTGGTGCAGACGTACTACAAGACACCGGGCTCCGTGACCGCCGCGCTGCGCGCAGCTGCAGAATCGCTCAACCAGCAACTGCTGGATCACAACTTGAAAGAAGCCAGCAGCGGACAGCAGGGGGTGGGGCTGCTGATGCTGATGGCGCTGCGGGAAGAGCGCATCTACCTGGCGCAGTGCGGTCCCACGCACGCCTACTGCATCTCGCCCGGCGGCTTCCAGCACTTTTACGATCCACAACCCACCCGGCGCGGGCTGGGATTGGGACGCACCACTCCGGTCTATTTCTCCCAGGTCAGCCTGAAGGAAAACGATGTACTGCTCCTGGCGCCACAACCGCCCGCTGAGTGGAGCGAAGCGACGCTGGGCAGCCTGGCGGGACAAGGAGTGGAGACGATCTGGCCGCGCCTGATGAAGCTGGCAGGGGTTGACTTGAGCGCCCTGCTCATCCAGGCAAAAGCCGGGGCGGGAAAAGTTTTCCTGCTGAAACCCAAGACCGCCGCAGGTACGCCAGAAACACCCATAGCAGCGCCGATCGCCCTCGGTCCCACGGTGGAAAGCAGCGCGGCGATTGCCAGCGCGGCGGTGGTGAGCGAAGCGGCAGAGACGGACGGCGAGATAGCAGAAATATTTGAACCGACGCCGGAGCCGGTGATCGCCAGCAGCCCGCCGGTAGCGGCAGCCGAGCCGCAACGTCCCCCGCTGCGACCCGTACAGCCCCTCCAGCCCGCCGAGCCTGAGCCGGCTGTCGAGGAGGGGGCGCCTGCGGCAACACGCCGCCGGCGCGCCTCAGGCAAAGGCTTCTTCGCGGCGATCACAGCCGCCCTGGCGACCACGGTCGACCATTTCTCTCAGACCTTGCGCAGATGGTTCCGGCGCATGCTGCCGGAGGAAAGCCTTGCCGCGCTGCCTGGACCGCTGATGGCATTCATTGCAGTGGCGATCCCGCTGGTGGTGGTGGCAGTGGCGATGGTGGTCTACTTCCAGCGCGGCAGAGCCAGCCAGTACGACCAGTTCTACAGCCAGGCTGTACAGGCAGCCCAACTGGCGCAGACCCAGACCGATGCACAAGCCAGCCAGGATGCCTGGCAGAGCGTGATCGGCTACCTGGACCAGGCTGACACCTACGGGGTGACAGCCGAATCGCAGGCGCTGCGCAGCCAGGCATACCAGGCTGTCGACCAGGCGCAGCTGATCCGCCGCCTGGATTACCAGCCCGCTCTGACCGAATTCCTGCCGCCGGAAGCACAGATCAAGGAGATGCTCGCCACAGAAACCGACCTGTACCTGCTGGACGCCAGCAATGGCAGCGTGCGGCGCGCTTTCAGCACGGCACGCGGCTACGAGCTAGACCCGGCGTTCCAGTGCGGACCGGGGTTTGTCGGCAGCCAGGGGATCGGTGCGCTGGTGGATATTGCGCTATTGCCGCCCGGGCAGGTAGCCGCGGTGCTGGGCATGGACGCGCAGGCGAACCTGCTGTATTGCAAAGCCGGAGAGGCGCCGCTGTTCGATACGCTGACGCCGCCCTTCACCCAATGGGGCAAGCCCTCCGCGCTGGCAATCTCTGCTAACAACCTGTACGTGTTCGATCCAGACAAGAACGCGGTGTGGATCTACTGGAATATGGATAAAGCCAGCCAGCCGGAGGCGTTCTTCACCGAGAATTTCCCGCCCATGGCGGATGTGGTTGACATGGCGGTTGAGAAGAATGACCTGTACCTGCTGCATGCCGACGGTCACACCACGCTGTGCATGTACAGCGAGCTGGGTGTGGCGCCATCCCAGTGCACGGACCCGCTGCCGTACATGGACTCACGCCCGGGGCATGAAGGACAGCCGCTGGCGCCCTACCCGGCGTTCAACAAGATCGTCAATACACAACCGCCCGATCCATCCACCTACCTGCTCGACCCGAAAAACCAGGCTCTGTACCACTTCAGCCAGCGACTGGCATACCAGCGCCAACTGAGACCGCAAAACCCGATCAGCGGCGGCGATGCCAGCGCCTTCGCCTTCAGACCGGATAACCGGCTGGTCTTCCTGGTGGTCGGCAACCAGGTGTATTACGCCGGCATGCCTTGATCTAAATAGAATTCGGAAATCGAATAGCGTGTGGGCTGCACAGCCCACACGCTATTCGATTTCCGGCAGGCTTTAGGGCGGGGGAAGCGTGTTCGTCGGCCAGGGGGTCAGTGTAGCGGGAGAGGGCGGGGTGAAAGCAGGCGCCGCCTCAGGCGCTTCAACCGTCTCGCTGATAGCCGGCGCTGAGGCGGCAGGTGAGGCAAGCGCAGCAGGTAATGTGGTGGTGAGCGAGACCGGCGGCGTTTCCCGCGGCGGCAGGCGGCTGAACGCCCAGATAGCCCCGGCAGCCGCCAGCAGGACGACCAGGCACAGTCCGAGACCGGCAAGCCAAAGCGGCAGCCGGTGGGAGCGTTGGCGCCGCTGCCCGACGGGAATGGTCGGCTTTTCAACAACCGGCACGCGCAGGCTGATGATGGTGATGTTGTCGTGCCCGCCGCGCCGGTTTGCCAGCAGCACCAGCTCGTCCAGGGCGTCTTTCAGGCTCCTCGTCAGCAGCGAAGCCAGGATCTCCTCATTGCTCACCAGGTCAGTCAACCCGTCGCTGCACAGCAGCAACAGGTCGCCTGGGAGAAGGAGCACCCCCTGGTTGCCCCGAGCGTGAGAATCGCTCTCCCCGCTTTGCAAGCGCAGGCGGGTATCCGGCACGACATCCTGGCTGGAGCCGAGGTAGCGGCGGATTACATGCGCGTTGGGATGGAGGTCGGGCTTGCTCGGGGGTCAGCCTGCCCTGCTCAATGGCTTCCTGGACCCAGGTATGATCGGTGGTTACCTGATGGATGGCGTCCTGGCGCACCAGGTAAATGCGCGAATCGCCGACGGAGGCAGTAAACAGGTGCATGCCGATCACCCAGGCGCAGGCGACCGTGGAGCCCATGCCGGTCAGGTCGGGGTCGGCTTCGGCGCGGGCATGCACAAGCTGGCTGGCGGAAATAATGGCTTGCTGCAGGGTTTGCACCGGCTGGCTGCCATCGCTCTCAGCAACCATCCGGCTGATGGTCTCCACCGCCATCTCAGCCGCCACCTCACCGGCGCGGTGACCGCCGATGCCATCTGCCAGCACTGCCAGCAGCGCCGGGGTTCGATGGTCATCCTCCAGAACGAACGCAGAGACGCCATAGCGATCTTCGTTCTCCCTGCGCCGGGAGCCCGGATGGCTGTGCGCGGCAACGTAGAGATGGGCGCGCTCGACCGGGATCACGCAGGCTCCCCCGCGACATCGATATGGGGTTGAGGAATATAGGCAGGCTGGCGCAAGGTGAAGCGCAGGCAGACCCGCCCCAGGTGGAGCAGGTCGCCGTGCTGCAGGATGGCGCCGTCTTCGGGTACGGGGGTGTAGTTCACCCAGGTGCCGGCGATTGACCCCTGATCGATAATGCGGAAAGCGCCGGAATCGCTGCGGCTCAGGCGGGCGTGCAGCGCATCCACGGAGGGATCATCCAGCACCAGGGTCGCCTGGTTGGGATCGCGCCCCAGGGTCAGCTCGCCGGCGCTGATCGAGACGGGCGGTCCGGCGATCGAGCCGGCGTCCGGCGCGAGAGGCGTGAGGAAAGCAAAAGCTTTAGAGGCCAGTCGACGCTGAGGCCAGTGGATGCGGTTCACCCAACCGGCGCCGGCATGCTCGGCGGCCTCGCCCGCCTGGGCATCGCCGGCAGAACGGGCAGGCGCGGGGGAGGCAGGCTTTGCGCGACGCCTGCCGAAGATGCGCGGCGCAATACGCCCGGAGAGCACCAGCGCCAGGAGGATAAAGGATGCGGAGAGGACCACCAGCAATCCGGCAAGCGCAGGCCAGTGGCGGATAATGCCTGCAAACACGCTCGGCTGAGGTAGGTCGACGGTCACCTGAACCAGGGTTTCCACGCTGCGTCCCGCCAGCCCCATCTCATCGACAGCTTCTGCCTGGAGGATGTGCTGGGCAGTGGTGGTGTAGGGCGTCAGATCCCAAACAAAGGCATCAAAAGGCGGTGAGGTGTTCTCGGCGACGAGGATACCATCGACGTAGAGGGCAGTACGGCGGAGCTGCCTGGCGCGCCCATCGGGGAATTCGATCAGCAGTTGCAGCGGTTGCGCCTGCGGGCTGAGGCCGGCGAGATCGATTTCCTCAGCAGCAGGACCAGCAGGCAACTGGCGCTTGATCTCGGGCGCCGGGGAGATGAAAGCCGGCATTGGGGCGAGAAGATCAAAATTGAACTCGAGCACGGGAGACTGGAGGGTCTGCCCGTCCTTCTGAATGACAACCGCCACCTGCTGCTGCCCGCCAGCGTTGATGCGAGAATCGTAGGAGAGATGGTAGATGTCGCGCAGCTCATCCAGGAAGCTTTCGGGATCGGGAGCGTCTTCCAGACTGGCGATGGTAAAGAACTCACCGCCGGTCTGCTGCGCCATGTCGCGCAGCTGGCGGGCAGGTTGGGTATCGAAGGCGTCCGCAGCGCCCACGAGCCAGACATAGACACGCACGCGCTGCTCAGCGGCGCGCGCCAGGATGGTCTGCAGACCTGCCGAGAGGTCGCCTTTGAGGGGTGAAGTGATGAAGAGCACCGCCCGCTCCATGCCCTGGCGGGGCGGCTCATCCGCAGCCAGCTCAACGGCGCGGGTCAGCAAGTCCAGGCTGGGACTGGCGGCGCCTGGCTGGAGCGTGTAAGCGTTGAGCGCCTCAACCAGCGCAGCGGGCTGGTCGGTGTGGGTACGCTCGGGACCGCCAGCGACAAGCAGGCTGAGGTCGTCAACACTCGAGCCGCTGCGCTTATCCAGCCAGCCCAGCAGCGCCTGGCGCAGGAGATCGTAGCGGGAAACTCCCTGGGAGTTACGGATCTCGAAGGCTTCGCCGGGATTGAGGGCAAGCACCACCTGGACACCCGGGCGGAGCTCCTCGAAGCTAACGGGCGCCAGGGTAACGCCATTCTCCTGGACGCGAATATCCCCCGCATCCAGGGCATGCACGAAATCTTCGTTGGGATCGTGCACATCCAGATAGAGATGGATGCGGGGGAAAGTGTTGGTCGCGAAATCAGTCAGGGTTGCACCGGGCTGAGCCTGGGCTTGGGTCGAGATGGCGGAGAGAAAGAACGCCCACCAAAGCCAGAGCAGCCAGCGCAGTCGTTTCGGCATGTTATCCCAAAGGATCCGGTATAGGCTCTGCGGGAGGCGTTTCCTCGACCAGAGACACAGCTTGTGCCGGGGGCTGACCAGCCAGACGCAGGAAGGTCAGCGTCCAGGCAGTTTCGATATAGGTGCTGAGAATACCGCGCAGCAGGATCAGGATGGGCAGGTAGGCGGCGCAACATAATCCGGCAAGCGCCAGACCGCCCCACATGCCACGATCGGAGCCGCTGAAGGCGCCAACGACAGCCGGCGCTATGACAACAAACATGGGGATAGAGATGATGATGCCGCCGATCAAGCCAAAGCCGAGCACCAGGATCAAAGCCATCACGATCATGACGCCCAGGTTGAGACGGACCACTTCCCAGCCGCGGCGCAGACCCTCCAGGACACCCAGGTTCTCGACCACGATGGCAATGCTGGCTTGCTCGACGATAACCCAGATGAACCACATCACAGGCACCAGGACGCAAGTGAGCGGTATCAGGCAGATCAAAGCCAGGCCGAGCGTGACGACGGCGCCCATGATCCCGACAAAAATCAGCAGAAGGATCGCCACAAAGATCAGAACGCCCACCAGCAGGTTGAGCCCGAAAACGCGCCAGAAGTAGCCCATGCTGCCGCTGAAAAGCTCGCCGAAGGTGATCTTTTCAGCATCCCCGTCTGCCTGCTGCGCCCCACGGATCAGACCGACCTTACCGATCGTACCCAGGAAGATGAACAGGGCGATCAGGAGCAGGACGAACAAGATCGCCATAACGACGAACAGGGCGATCTGCCAATCCGGGATGTTCACCTGGAATCTCTGCATAGAGTTGAGCCAGGGCGGTAAATCTCCCTGCTCGTAGTTGTAGCTCAGACCGTTGCCGCCGCCGCCACTACCGCCGCCGCCCGCGCAGCCAGCCAGGATGCCAAAAATCCACAAGACCTTGTACTTCCACGTGATCTTCCACGAGCGTGAGAGGACTTCGCCGATGTTCATGAGATGCTCCTTCTTCAACAGCACTGCCGCCATTGAAACTACAGATTTGATTATAGCATGTACGCCTGGCTCTCCAGAATTTCTCAGACGAGAGCGGTGGAAGCATGCCTTTTAGATTACCCATGAGGTATACGCAGCATAGCGGGGAAAGTTGCAGGTGCGGGGAACACTCGAATGCTGTTAGGATATTCCGGTTTTTGGGGTGCGCAATGCAAATCAATTGATCGCGGCGCGGCGTGGGTTATAATTCAAATGGCTGAAAAGCGGCGAGCCGCTGCACACCCAAACCGGGCTGCGCACCTTACGCAGAGAGAGATAAGCTACTTTGCTGAACCTGAAAGACACAAGCCCATCGATCGATGTACCTTTGGCTGACCAGCTAAAAGTATCGATTGTTATCCCGGTCTACAACGAAGAAGAAACCTTGCCCCTGCTGCACCAATCGCTCATGGAAAACATGGGGGCTGGCGGTCTGACCTGGGAAGTGATCTATGTCGATGACGGCAGCCGGGATAAGAGCCTGGCGGTCCTGGAGGAGCTGGCGGCAAAGGACGCCCGGCATGTTACCGTGGTATCGTTCCGCCGCAACTTCGGTCAGACGGCAGCCATAGCAGCCGGCATCGACCACACCCAGGGGGAGATCATCGTCTTGATGGACGCTGACATGCAGAACGACCCGGCGGATATCCCGATGATGATCGGCAAGATCCAGGAGGGGTACGACGTGGTGAGCGGCTGGCGGGTGAACCGCCAGGACAAGCTCATCACGCGCAAGCTACCCTCCAACACCGCAAACTGGCTGATCTCCACGGTGACCGGCGTACACCTGCACGATTATGGCTGCACCCTGAAAGCCTACCGCCGTGAGGTGCTGACCGGTTTCCGCCTGTATGGGGAGATGCACCGCTTCATACCCGCCTACGCCAGCAGCGTGGGCGCCAGCATCATCGAAGTGCCGGTGCGGCACCACGCGCGCAAATTTGGCAAGACCAAGTACGGGCTGAACCGCACGCTCAAAGTCATCCTGGACCTGTTCACCGTAAAATTCCTGCTCAGCTACAGCAGCAAGCCGATCTACCTGTTCGGCGGGTTTGGCATTGTTATGATGGCAATCAGCTTTATCACCCTGCTGTTGCTCTTGATCCGCCGCCAGGTGTATGGAATCGGGATGAGCCAATCGCCGTTCTTCCTGGTCAGCACGACGATGATGATCATGGGCTTCCAGTCGATCTTGATGGGATTGATGGCTGAGCTGCTGGCGCGCACCTACCACGAGTCGCAACAAAAACCGACCTACTTCGTGCGGCGCGTTATTACCCATGAGAAGAGCCAATCCGGGGAGTAAGGCTATTCGTGGCGCTAATGAGAATCGCCTACATCCTCCCCTACCTGAAGAAACCAGGGGGCTGGCGTAGCCACGCCTATCACTTTATCAATGCCATCCGCCAAGAAGTTCAACCGATCCTGATCGTTGCGGCCGGCGATAAGGAAATCGCCCAAAGCATCTTTCCACAAGATAAGATCATCCCGATTCCAGCCACACAGGATGCAGCCCTCAACAAGCTGCCGGGTATGGTGCGCTTTGCTTCCACCTATTCAGCCATCCAGTGGGGACACTTTCCACAGGTCGACCTGGTGCATTCACTGGAGGCTTACCCCACCGGTCTGGTTGGAGATTGGCTTGCGAGCCGCTTGAATTGTCCTCACGTCTTGACTGCCAACGGAACATACGGTGTAGTTTGGGTTCAAAGTCCCCTGGATCGCCGGGTGTATGCCGGGGTGCTTCGAAGGGCAGCCAGGGTAATCCCAGCCTCGCAGGGGACTGCCGCAATAATGCGGGAATACTTTGGCGAAGCCCTGTTGCAAACATCGGTCATACCGATCGTGCATGGGAATAATTACACAAAAAACGTGCCGCGCCAGGCAGCATGGGAACGATCCTCGCCCACCATCCCGACCTTGCTTACCGTGGGACAACTAAAGACCCGCAAAGGCGTACACATCAGCCTGGCAGCTTTCGGTCGGGTAAAAGCACAAGTACCGACAGCTCGCTACAGGATCGTGGGAGATACATCTGATAAGCGCTACTATCACAGGCTGCAGAAGCTGGTGGCAGATGAACACCTGGTGGACGTCGAGTTCATAGGGGCGGTCACCCAGGAAGAATTACTCCGCATGTACCAAGAAGCCACCCTATTCGTTTTGACGCCTGTGATGGACAACCTCCACTTCGAGGGATTGGGGCTGGTTTACCTGGAAGCCGGTGCGCATGGTCTACCCGTCGTAGCCACGCGAAGCGGCGGCGTGGCGGATGCCGTCAAGGATGGCGAAACCGGTATCGTGGCAGCAGAAGGGGATATAGACCAAATTGCCTGGGCTATCCTGCGCTTGCTGGAAGATACGGATCTCGCCCGCCAAATGGGCAGGGCGAACCGCACCTGGGCTGAGATGCTGAGCTGGGAGCGCAGCGTGGGCGAGCACCTGCGCATGTATAGCGATGTAAGTGGGGTAAAAACGCAGCCAATCCGCGGATGATATAATCGACCCGGATGTCCCCATGCGCATCACCTATCTTTCCTATTCCAAAATCCCGTCCAGGGAAGCGAACAGCATTCAGGTAGTCAAAATGTGCGCGGCTTTTGCGAGGCTGGAACACCAGGTGACATTGGTCGCCGTCCAAGGGGTGGACCAGGAAGCGAGCCTTGCTGAATTCTACGGCGTCTCGGACGAATTCATGGTGCTGAGGATCAAAGTCCCCAATATCCCTGGACTGCGGCAAATCTGGTACACCTGCGCCGTAATTTCCAAATTGATGCGCTTGCCCCGACCCGATATATTCTACGGGAGGGATGCCATATACAGCCTTGGAGCGGCAGGATTGTCTGGGAACCCCATGATGCTCGAGGCTCACACACCGCCGCATAACCTGGTGGAAAAAAAGCTGATCCGGTGGCTCAGCAAACGCGACAATCTCGTCCGCCTGGTAACCATATCCCTATCGCTCAGGTCATATTATCAGGAGTTGCTGCCTGAGCTCGACCAGGAGAAATTTCTTGTTGCGCAAGATGGCGCCGATCCCGTTTCCGGGGAAAGCCAGGCGCTATTGCCTCCTCTCGGGCGTGCGGGTGCGCTTCAAGTGGGCTATTCTGGGCATCTCTATACCGGTAGGGGGATGGAAGTAATCTGCCAACTATCCGAGCGCTTCCCCGATATGGATTTTCATGTCTGGGGTGGTCAGGAAGAACACATCGCGTATTGGAAGGGGCTTTGCAGGTATTCAAACCTATATCTACACGGTTTTATCCCGCATCGAGAAGTGCAGGCAGCGATCAACGGTTGCGACATCCTCCTGGTACCTTATCAGAAGAGGGTTGCGGTCAGTGGCAACAAAGGCAATACGGCTGACTGGATGTCGCCGTTAAACATATTTGAGTACATGTCGGTGGGGAAAGCCATTGTCTGCTCCGACCTGCCGGCAGTAAGGGAAATATTGACGCCGGAAGTGGACTGCCTGATGGTAGAGCCGGATAATGTTGACGGCTGGGTCCAGGCGCTCTTGCGCCTGCAGAACCGAGAATTCCGAGAGAAGTTGGGGCTGGCGGCGCAGGAACGATTTAGTAGTCAGTACACCTGGGAGAAAAGAGCGGAGCAGATACTGGGAGCTATGCCAGCCAGCCGGGGGGAGATTGCCTGAACCTATGGTATTGGTTCTATCCATAGAAAGAGTAACCTTCAGGAAGATAAGCTGCTACCGCGAGCATGCAGGAGACCCATGCGCGTCCTGGTGCTGATCCACGAATACCCGCCGATCGGCGGCGGAGGCGGACGGGTGGCGCAAGACCTGTGCCTGGGATTGGCGCGGTGCGGTCATGAGTTGACCGTGCTGACTGCCCATTTTGAAGGGCTGCCGAGCGATGAGACTGCCGGAGGCGTGCGGGTGGTACGCGTGAAGTCGCTGCGGAGAGAGCCCTATAAGGCAAGCTTCCTGGCAATGGGCGCTTATCTGCAAGCAGGCTGGTATCACGGTCTGCGACTGGTGCGCGCATGGAAGCCCGACCTGATCCACGTGCACTTCGCCGTCCCGGCTGGGGCGCTGGCATGGGTCCTAAAGCGGCAGACAGGCGTCCCTTACGTGCTTACCGCTCACCTCGGCGACGTTCCGGGCGGCGTCCCGGAGAAAACAGGGCGTTGGTTCCGCTGGGTATACCCATTCACACCGCCGATCTGGCGCGGTGCGAGAAGCGTGGTCGCCGTCAGCGAATATACGCGCCGGCTAGCTGAGCAGCATTACCCTGTCCCGATCCAGGTGATACCGAACGGCGTCGACTCTGACCGACCTGGAGCCGGGCAAAATCCGACCAGGCGATCCACCTCAAGTTGTGTTCGCCGGCAGGTTCGTCCCCCAGAAAAACCCCTTGCAGATCATCCGCACGCTTGCCCGGCTACGCCATATCCCCTGGCGCTGCGTGATGGCCGGAGATGGGCCGTTGCGCTTGGAGATGGAAACAGAGATTGAAAAACAAGGCTTGAGCGAGCGATTTACGCTGCCCGGCTGGATCACACCTGAACAGGTGATCGACTGCTATGGCGAGAGCGACGTGCTCTTCATGCCGTCCCTTTCCGAAGGGTTCCCGGTGGCTGGCGTACAGGGCTTGGCTATGGGGCTGGCGGTCGTCGCCAGCCGCATTGGGGGGTGGATGGACCTGGTAAATCCAGGAGAGAATGGATTCCTGGTCGATCCGACGGATGAACAAGGCTACATCCAGGCGTTGGAAGACCTGCTTTCCGACCCACAACGCCTGCTTCGCTTCCGGCAGGCAAGCCGCGAGATGGCGAAACAGTTCGAACTAGCAACAATTGTCGAGAGATACGCCCGGGTGTACCAGGAAGCTGCCCGCAAATGAGCAATCCATCTACGAATGAAGCAGATATCCAGGAACCAGGGGAACCACTGGAAACTTCGTTCTTACAAGCTGTCATCAAGCAATACACCGGCCTGTCAAAAGACATCCTGATCTACGGATTCAGCGGCTCGCTTGGGCAGCTCGTCAGCCTGGTCACCCTCCCTATCGTCACGCGTATGCTCTCCGTGAGCGATGTTGGCAGAATGTATGTCATTTACGCCACGGTGGGATATTTCACCATACTGATGAGCTTTCATATCGGCTCCGGTTTATGGCGCTATTATTACGAGGTCCCCGACCAGGACCTGGAAGACCGCCAGCGTATGGTCTCCAGCCTGCTGTGGTTTGTTCTCGGTGTGGGCATCCCACTCACCCTGGGGCTGTGCGCATTAGGTCAGGAGATTTCGCTCCGCCTGTTCAACACGCCGGACTACACAAGAGCGATCCAGCTGGCGGTGCTTGCCTTGCCAGTGATGGCTATTTACAATCTCTTTATCGGTTTGCAGCGGCTCAAGCGCCGCCCCGTGCTTTATTTGTTGATCAGCCTGGGATATTCCTTTCTATATTTCTTGCTGGTGGTGGCTTTTATTGGCGGGATGAAGATTGGTATTCAGGGTATCTTCCTGGCCCAATTGATTGCCTATGGGTGCGCGGCGCTGGTGGCATTATGGCTTGGGCGCGAACTGCTGGCATTCAAGTTCTCGCGGTTCTGGTTCGTAAAAATGGCAGCATATGGAATTCCATTGGTGCCAGCTTCACTACTGAACTGGTCGCTGGTTGCCATCAATCGCTACTATCTGAATGCCTATGTAGGCGCTACCCAGGTTGGCTTTTACAGCATAGCGTCAAATATTGCCCTGGCAATGACAGTGGTGGTCTCATCTTTTACCCTAGCCTGGCAGCCGTTCATGTTTGCCAACCTTAAGGACCCCGATTCTCCCCGCCTTTACTCGCTGACACTCAATTATTTCATTATCATAACCTTGCTGATTGGCGCCGGGCTGGCGGTCTTCGCTCGGGAGATCATCCTGATCATCAGCACACCGGCTTACCTGCCAGCTGTTGGCCTGGTCAGCATTCTGGTTATCCGCCAGATCCTACCCGGAGCAGATTACATCACGGGCTGCGGAGTTGTCATCTCGAAGAAGACCATATTTACTTCAGTTGCGCTGGCGGTTGGTGTGCTGGTCAACCTGCTGGGCAACCTGTTGTTGACCACACGATTGGGGATTTACGGCGCAGCGATTTCGGAAACGTGCGGCGTCCTGGCTGGCGTTATTGTGGCATTTTTCATCTCAAATCGTTTATATCCTGTACCGTGGAAACTTCGCGTGGTTATGCTGGCACTCCTTGGTTATGGGGTAGTTGTGCTCATACCTGTTGTCCTGCAACGAACAGAGCTGACATTTGGATGGACAATTCTCCTCAAGGGCCTGATCCTGGTCATCTATAGCATCTATCTCTTGCGATTGCTAGGGTCTTCAGAGCGTAAATTGATTCTCGGATTCATGAAGACAATCAGAACCAATCTATTAAACCAAACTTCCTACCTGGCACAGAGGTTCAGGTAAAGAAGATGGCCACAAAAATAGTCTGAGCAAACAACGAAATGAGTGAATGAAACAAAATATGCAAATCCTGTACGTTGCCATGAAATATGATTACGGGATCCCGGAGCAGGGCCTGAGCTTCGAGCATGAGAACTTCCACGATACCCTGATCCACATGGGGTACGATATCTTGTATTTTGACTTTATGTCACTCTACCAGGAATTTGGGCGGGAGGAGATGAACCGCCGTTTATGGGCGACGGTCAAATCCGAAAAACCCGATCTGCTCTTCTGTTTTCTTTACAAAGAAGAACTCGACCGAGATGTCATGCGTCGCATCACAGAAGAAACGGGTACCCCTACCTTGAACTGGTTCGCCGACGACCATTGGAAATTTGACAATTATTCACGCTTTTGGGCGCCGTGCTTCACCTGGTCTGTGACAACAGCCAACAGCGCCTTGCCAAAGTATGCGGCGATAGGTTACACCCATGTGATCAAGAGCCAATGGGCATGTAATCACTACTCTTACCGCAAATTAAATCTTCCCCTTTTGTACGATGTCACCTTTGTCGGCCAGGCACATGGAATTCGCCGTCAGATTATTTTCGCCCTAGAAGATGCTGGGATCAATGTACAAACCTGGGGAAAAGGCTGGAAGAGGGGTCGAGTGCGACAGGAAGAAATGATTCGAATATTTCAACCAGAGCCGCATCAATATCAACCTTGCCAATGCCTCGAAGCGCAGAATGGCTCTCGAGAAACCCATCCGGATACTGGAGAAACGCTCTGAAATGGTGGGGCGGCAAATGCGCCGATTGGTAAAACTGTATTACGACCCAATTCAGGATGCTGAGCTTGGCCAGCATTCGCAGATCAAAGGGCGCAATTTTGAAGTGCCAGGCTGCAGTGGCTTTCTCCTGACCAACCTGGCGGACAACCTGGCCGACTATTATGATGTGGATCAGGAGGTCGTTTGTTTTGATAGCCAGCGAGACATGATCGATAAGATTCGTTATTATCTTGCCCATGAAAAAGAGCGAATGAGGATCGCAGATGCAGGCTACCAACGCACCCTGCTTGACCACACTTATGAGAAGCGTTTTCGAGAGGTCTTCAGTAAGTTGGGGATTGGATAAATGCCAAAATCTCACCCAAACGCAGTGACAATCTCCGTTGTCATCCCAGCTTTTAACTCAGCCCCGTATATCCGGGAAACATTGGAGAGTGTGCTAAATCAAACCTTTCCACCGTTGGAGGTGATCGTGGTGGACGATGGGTCCTCAGACGATACCGCCGCCATCGTCCAGTCTTACACCGGTAAGGTCAGGCTGTTGCAACAGGAACATCGAGGCGTTTCGGCTGCTCGCAACCTGGGTATCCGGCAGGCGCAGGGTGATTATGTGGCTTTCATCGATTCGGATGACCTTTGGCTACCAGAAAAGCTCGAACAACAGTCCGCTTGTATCCTTGAGAAACATGTCGCCTGGGTAGTCTGCGGCGTTGACTTTTTTGACACGTCCAGCGGGAAAATATTTTACGCCTATCGGAAGAAACTATATGAAGGAGATGTACTGGAGGAAGAGTTTGTGTACACCTTCATCCGCTCACCAACTCCTTTGGTTAAGAGAACCGTATTCGAGGAGGTCGGTTATTTCAACGAGGAATATGGTGCGCGTATCGGAGAAGATAAAGATATGTGGCTGCGCATCGCCGCCCGCTTCCCACTGGGGGTGGTGGACAGGGTGCTGGCATTGAAACGTGAGCACCCGACCAGCACGATGAGCGTAATCTCCTGGGACGAAATGCTGAGCATCCAGCTGCGTGGGGTTGATCGAGCCGTGGCTCGGCAGCCAGAGCAACTCGGCCCGTTGAAAAATCTGGTGCTTGCCAAAATTTATCTAAATCACGGTGCGACCCTGGTTAAACGTGGCGAGTACGATCAAGCCCGCCCCTTGATTTCTCAGGCACTGAGATTGAACCCTCAAAGCGTCAATGCATGGGCATATTGGCTTGCCCTACATTCCGGGGAGATCGGTAGGAGTGGTTATCGCCTCATCCACAGATCCACGATCCGATCCAGTTAATCACAATGCCTGGAAATCGAAATAAGACACTAGATGAAAACCGTATCGCCTTGATGATCCCTACCCTGGCGGGTGGAGGGGCTGAGCGCACTTATCTCAACCTGGCGGCGGGATTCCACCAGGCAGGCTACCAGGTGGACCTAATCCTGGCGCGGGCTAACGGCGAGTACCTTTCACAGATCCCGGCGGGCATCAACCTCGTGGACCTGAACGCATCCCGGATGGCAAAGACGCTCCCTGGATTGATCCGTTATTTGCAGACCTGCCGCCCACGCGTGCTACTGGCTGCCCTGGAACTGACCCACATCATCGCCCTGTTGGGTCAGGGGCTTGCTGGAACACCTACCAAAGTAATTGTAACTATCCACAGCATCATTTCCCAGTCCGACCACTTCTACCTGCCAACCCGCTCGCTGGAAAGACAGCTCATGAAGCTGCTATACCCCAGGGCGGGCGAGATTGTTGGTGTATCGAAAGGGACAGCCCGGGATTTCGCCAATTACCTAGGGTTTCCGCTATCCAGGATCCATGTGATCTATAATCCGATCATCACGCCTAGTTTGCTGGAGGAGGCACAGCAACCGATCCAAGATCCATGGTTCGCTGAAGGACAGCCGCCGGTTATTTTGAGTGTTGGCAGGCTACACCCAGTCAAAGATTTCTCTATGCTGATCAAAGCCTTTGCACTAACGCGACAGCGCACCCCCCTACGCTTGCTCATCCTGGGCGAGGGAACGCAGCGCGAGGAGCTAGAGGATCTGGCGCGGCGGACGGGGTTGCAGGAGGATATCAGCCTGCCCGGATTTCAACAAAACCCGTACCCTTTCATGCGCCGTGCAGCTGTGCTGGCCCTGTCGTCCCGGCATGAGGCTTTTGGGCGTATTCTGGTTGAGGCTATGGCTTGCGACTGTCCAGTGGTTGCAACGGACTGCCCGGGCGGCGTGGCAGAGCTGGTTGACCAGGGAAGATATGGGCAGCTGGTGCCAGTAGGAGACGATGAGGCAATGGCGCAGGCCATCCTGGATGTGCTGAGTGGAGCGGCGCGCACACCGCCACGCGAATGGCTACAGCAGTTCGAGCTCAACCAGGTTATCCAGAACTATCTGCAATTGATCTAATCCACTTCAAGTATGTCAGACCCAGCCAGATGGAGCACCTCATGCAAGCAGGCAATCCGCCGAAATTAGCCCTCTTTTTCCCGGACCTCTCCGGCGGTGGGGCGGAAAGGGTGATGGTCAACCTGGCAGAGGGCTTCGCCCAGCGCGGCTTGCGTGTGGACATGGTGCTCGTGCGGGTGGCAGGGGCTTATCTCGCCCAGGTCTCGCCAGGGATACAGGTCATCGACCTGCACGCTCGCAACGCTTACACTGCACTGCCCGGTCTTGTGAAATATCTGCGGCGGGAAAAACCGTCGGCGCTTCTGTCCACCCTGGACCTGACCAACTTGATCGCCATCCTTGCCGGGTGCCTGGCGCGCACGCCGAAGCGTGTGGTGATCCGCATCGCCAACACTGTGTCAATCCAACACCGCTCCCCGCTCAAAAAAAGGCTGGAACGCCTGCTACTCTCCCGGATATACCCCCGGGCAAATGAAATCGTAGCGATCTCGGACGGCGTGGCTGCGGACCTCTCGCATTACACCGAGATCCCTGTCGAGCGCATGCGGACGATCTTCAACCCATCGATCTCCCCGCAAGTAATGGAAAAAGCCGGGCAAGAGTTAGAGCATCCCTGGTTTACACCAGGGCAACCGCCAGTTGTTCTGGGGGTTGGACGGCTTACACGTCAAAAGGATTTCGAGACATTGATCAGAGCATTTCGAGCGGGTGTGCAAGACGAGACCCGCACGGCTGCTCATCCTGGGCGAGGGCGAAGAGCGCGCACAATTAGAAAACCTGGTGCATGAGCTGGGTCTGGCAGACGAGGTATCGCTGCCGGGATTTCGTCCAAAATCCCTATGCTTACATGAGAAGGGCTGCCGTGTTTGTGCTCTCATCGATCTGGGAGGGTTTGCCGAACAGCCTGATCGAAGCGCTGGCTTGCGGCTGCCCGGCGGTGAGCACCGATTGTCCCAGCGGACCGGCAGAAATCCTGGACGGCGGCAAATACGGTCACCTGGCGCCGATGAACGCTCCAGAAGCGCTGGCAGAGGCAATCGGGATGGTGTTGGATGGAGATGAGCGTAAGCCACCTCTCAGTTGGCTCAAGAAATTTGAAGTCGAGACGGTTTTAGACGAATACCTGACCGCATTGGGGGTAGAATATCCCCCGCCAGGCAAGGATACCTGAGCAACTACGCCTTCCCTGAGGCGTGAAGAAAGTATGCCGGAAAAAGAGCAAAGCCCCCGGATGAAGATACTGCTCCTCGGCTCGCAAATGGCGACCGGCGGGGCGCAGCGCGTCCTGCTGGATCAAGGAGGCTGGTTCCACGCGCGTGGGTACCCTGTCTGCGCGGCTTTCTTTTATGATCGTGAAGGGCTGTTTGACCAATACAGACAAGATAGCGCTTTCCCCGTGATCGATCTCCAAGCCCGGCGGCGAGGAGGCGGGCTGGCTAACCTTTTTCATTTGATCGGCGGGCTGGCAAGGCTGTACAGCTTCCTGCGCAAAGAACGCTTCCAGGTGGTTGAAATCCTTCACCCACCATGCCAACCTGCTTGGTTTGCCGGTAGCCTGGGCAGCGGGCGTGCCGGTGAGGGTGGCAGTGCATCAAGGGCGAATAGAAAATATACCCGCCTGGCTGGTGCGCCTGCATACCTGGATGGTCAATTCGAGCATAACATCCTGCCTGGTAGCCGTCTCCAGCCGCCTGCAGACCTATGCCATCCAGGTTGAAGGGATTGCGCCGGAGAAGATCGTGATGATCCCCAACGGGTACAGCCTTCGCAGCCCGGCTCAGATCACCCCGGAGGAGCGCTCCCGGTATGGTGAGGAATTGGGGCTAAAACCGGAGGGACTGCTGATCTTATCGGTTGGGCGGCTGACAGAGCAGAAAGGGCACGCCTACCTGCTGGAGGCAATCCCGGGCGTCCTGGAGCAAGTACCCAACGCCGTATTTGCCATCGCAGGAGACGGTCCGCGCCGGGCAGTGCTGGAGGACAAAGCCAGGCAGCTTGGGATCGCAAGATCGGTGCGCTTCCTGGGGATGCGCGCGGATGTACCTGAGCTGTTACAGATGGCGGATGTTTTCGTCTTACCCTCCTTGTGGGAAGGGCTGCCCATCGCCTTGCTGGAGGCGATGGGATGCGGTTTACCGGTGATCGCCACGCGGGTCGAAGGGGTGGAGGAGATCATCGTGGATGGCGAGAACGGGCTGCTGCTGCCGCCGGCTGACCCCGAGGCGCTGAAGATTGCTCTACAACGCCTACTCGTGCAACCGGATTTAAGGGTAAACTTGGGGACGGCAGGCAGAGCCTTGGTGGAAACGGCTTTCAGCCTGGATAAAATGGGCGAACGATACGAAGAATTATTCCTCAGATTGCTCGAGAGAAACCCGTGAAACAAACCCGGCGGATATTGGGGTTCCTGATACGCGTGCTGCTCAGCGGAGGCGCCATCTACGTCCTGTGGCAAGCCTGCGCGGAGTTCTACAGCGTCGCCTGGGGGGTGGGCACGTGGCTGGGCGGGTTTTCGCCCAAGCTGGGTCCGGCTTTCTTCTTGTTCATCCTGATCTGCCTGGCTCTCCTGGCAGGATTCTTGCTGGCGCTGTGGCGACCGGCTCAGACGCGCCTCTGGCTGCTGCGACTGACGCCATTCCGGGAACGGTTGGGCTGGGCGCGCTGGCTGCTCGTTGGCGTGATCCTGATCACCCCGGTCTGGTTGCTGCAATACTCGTATTGGGGGGGTGTTTTCGAGGGCGCGCTGATGCGCCTGCTGCTATTAGCCGTGATGGCGCTTGCCATTGCCGGGCTGATCACCAAAGGGCAGGAGAACATCCTCCGTCTGCCCAACGTTTCTGTCGCCTTGTTATTGATCGCCGCGGCATTTTACCTGGGCGATGCCTTCCATTGGGTAAGCAATTACCCGTTCTCGTTCTACTGGTCAGAAGGAAACCGCTTCTGGGATTATTCAGCGCTCTATGGGCGGCGGCTCTACAATTACCCGCAGAACCAGCCTATCGATGCATTTATCGACCGTGGCAGGCAGCTACTATGGGGATTGCCCTTCCTTATGCCCGGCTTGACGATCTGGGGAATGAGGTTTTGGGATGGCGTGGTGACCACCTTGCCGTACGCCATCCTGGGCTGGGTTGCTTTCCAGCGCTTCAAAGAACATAAAGCGCTCTGGTTCCTGAGCGGGGTCTGGGCGTTCGTCTTCCTGACCCAAGGACCGATCTATACGCCGCTGGTGATCAGCGCCATCCTGGTAGCCATTGCCTGGAGGCGCCCGCTGTGGATCGCCATACCGCTGGTGGGATTAGCCGGTTATTACGCACAGACGGCGCGCTACACCTGGATGTTCGCCCCCGCCATGTGGGCTGGAATGCTCTACCTGGCTGATACACCCGCCCAAGGGAAAAAAGCAACCAAACAGCAGTGGGCGATTGCCATCCTGGTCGTGCTGGCTGGCCTTGCTGGGTGGAATCATCCTTCCCCGCCTGCCCTTGAACTCCCAGCCTGTGGCTGTAACCCAGGATACCAGCACCACCCTGCAAGAGACTAACCCGGAATCGGACGTGATCAGCCTGCAAGGGTTGCTCCATGTCTTGACGCGCCAGCCGCTCCTATGGGAGCGCCTGCTGCCGAACGCCACCTATCCGTTGGGCATCCTGCTGAGCATCATTCTGGTCAGTGTACCGCTGGTGATCTTGCTGATCTACCTGGTGCGGACAGGCCGCTGGCAGCTCGACTGGCTGCGAGGATTGGTGGTAGCGGCGCCGCTGGCGATTTTTCTGTGCGTCGGGCTGATCGTGAGCGTGAAGATCGGGGGCGGCAGCAACCTGCACAACCTGGATATGTTTCTCATCGGTTTGCTGATCGCCGCGGCGCTCGCCTGGAGGGCGGGAGGCTTCCGGGTGCTGGCTCATCTGGATACAGAGCCCATCTGGGTGCAGATCTTGATGGTGGTCATGATGCTGGTCTTCACTTACCAGCTGCTCCTGGGCGCCGGTCCCATCGAGCTGCCGCCTAAAGAGCGCGTTGACAAGGCGCTGACCACGCTGCGCACAGAGGTGGAGATCGCCGCCCAGCAAGGCGAGGTGCTGTTCATGGACCAGCGCCAGTTGCTGACCTTTGGCTTCGTGCCGAAAATTCCCCTGGTAGTGGAGTACGAGAAAAAGCTGATGATGGACACCGCCATGACGGGAGATGAGTCTTATTTCCTGCCACTCTACGCGGACCTGGCGCACCACCGTTTTTCCCTGATCGTCAGCGAGCCGCTGCACACGCGGGTGCGAGAGAGTGAATACCAGTTTGGCGATGAGAACAACGCCTGGGTGAAATGGGTGGCAGGTCCAATCCTATGCTACTACAAGCCGCTGGTGACGTTCAAAGATATCCGGGTGCAACTCCTGGTGCCGCGCGAAGGCGGAGGAGATTGCCCGGAAATCCCTGGAGGCGCGCCATGAGGTGCCCAGATTGAACCTGCGCTACCTTACCCTGCGGCTGGCGCGCCATTTCATGCCGGATGACCTGGCGCGCGCTTTGCTGCGACGTGGGATGATCATCCGCCCGGGATTGGAGACCCGCGAGCCGGAGGCGGCTGCCGGGCGCTACCGCGACGTGCTGGCACAGGCGGGGGCAAGCCTGAAGGACAAGCGCGTGATGGTCTTCGGGTATGGCGGCAGTTTCGCCCTGGGCTGCCTGCTGCTGCGCCAGGGCGCCGGTCACGTGGTGCTGTGTGACAAGTTCGCGCCGCTCGATGACGACCGCAATCGCCTGCTCCTGCCGGAATACGCGCGATACCTGAGGGAGCAGAGTGGGAAAGTGCAACCCCTACCGGAATTCATCACCCTGCTCCAGGTGGATATCCGCGAAGTGACGGAGGAAGCCGTGGATATCGTGCTGACCAGCTCGGTGTACGAGCACCTGGACGACGTGGAAGGCATCACCCACGCGCTGGCAAGGCTCACCCGCCGCGGCGGCATGCACCTGCACTACGTCGACCTGCGCGACCACTACTTTAAATACCCGTTCGAGATGCTGACCTTCTCTCAGCGCACCTGGCAAAGATGGCTGAATCCGAGCAGCAACCTGAATCGCTACCGCATCCCAGATTACCGGCGGGCTTTTGAGCCATGCTTCGAGCAGGTGGAAATCCAGGTGCTGGCAAGCGAGCCGGAGGCTTATGAGAAGGCGCGTAAGCGTATCCGACCCGAATTCAGCAGCGGCGATTTAGAGCTGGATACTGCCACACTCATCCGGGTAGTGGCTTTCAACCCCCTTCGCGTGGCTTGATCCATGCTTGTATCCGGTGGATTATTACCCTTCAACGGGGATATTCTGGGTTATAATTCAGCAGTTGAATTTTGAATATGACCACAGAACCTCAACCCGATCCCGTCCGCGAGCTCATCCTGCTGGAAGAAATCGAACATGACCCGGATGTCACCCAGGCAGGCCTGGCTGCGCAGCTTGGCGTGGCGGTTGGCACCGTCAACTGGCACCTGAAGCGCCTGGTCTCCAAGGGCTATGTCAAGGTCAAGCGCGCTCAGCGGCGCAAGCTGCGCTATATCATCACGCCCGAGGGCATCGCCCTGCGCACACGCCTGACGCTCAATTACATCGAGACTTCCATGCGCCTGTACCGGCGGACGCGCCAGCGGGTTTTGGAGATCCTGCAAGAGATCAAAGAATCCGGTTATGACCGTGTACGTATCCAGGGCGAGGGCGAGATCGCAGAGATCTGCCGCCTGACCTGCCTGGAGCAAGGCATTGCCGTGGTAGAAACCAGTGGTGTACCGCTCCTCGAAGTGCACGGAACGCAAGTCCAACTATTATGGGAGGTTAAGATATGAGCAATCAGGAAACGGCTTTCTGGCAGGGGCGCCGCGTCTGCGTCACCGGCGGCGCGGGCTTTCTGGGGTCATTCGTCACCGAAGGGCTGCGCCAGCGCGGGGCGGAGGTTTTCATCCCGCGCATCGAAGACTATGACCTGGTGAAGCCGGAGGATATCCACCGCATGTTGGCGGATGCCCGCCCGCAGCTCATCATCCACCTGGCAGCCCTGGCAGGCGGAATCGGCGCCAACCGCGCTCGCCCGGCAGACTTCTTCTACATCAACCTGATGATGGGCGTGCAACTGATGCACGAAGCCTGGAAATCCGGCGTGGACAAATTCGTGGCAATCGGGACGATTTGCGCCTACCCGAAATTCACGCCGCTGCCGTTCCGCGAGGAGAACCTGTGGGACGGCTACCCCGAGGAGACCAACGCGCCTTACGGGTTGGCGAAGAAAATGCTCCTGGTTCAGGCGCAGGCTTACCGGGAGCAATACGGCTTCAATGCCGTGTACCTGCTGCCGGTCAACCTGTACGGACCCAGGGACAACTTCGACCTGGAGACATCGCACGTCATCCCCGCCTTGATCCGCAAATGCCTGGAAGCCAAGGCGCGCGGCGACAAACAGGTGGTGCTATGGGGCGATGGCTCCCCCACGCGCGAGTTCCTTTACGTTGAAGATGCCGCGCGCGGCATCCTGCTGGCATCCGAGCGCTTCAACAGCAACGAGCCGGTAAACCTGGGATCGGGGATGGAGATCAGCATTAAAGAGCTGGCGAACCTGATCCGCCGCCTGACCGGTTATGAAGGCGAATTCGTCTGGGATACCAGCAAGCCGAACGGGCAGCCGCGCCGCGCCCTGGATGTATCCCGCGCCGAGAAATTCTTCGGGTTCCGCGCCCTGGTTCCATTTGAGGAAGGGCTACGGCGGACGATCGAGTGGTACAAACAAAAACACGGATTGGATCACTAACCTTTTCATCCATGAGTGAAACGACGATCACCCCCCGTCCCTCCGAGGAAGTGCTGGTCCTGCGCCCATCGCGCGGCTGGTCGGCATTGAATCTCGGTGACCTGTGGCGCTACCGCGAGCTGATCTACTTCCTGATCTGGCGCGACGTCAAGGTGCGCTACAAGCAGACCGCACTGGGCGCTTCTTGGGCAATCCTCCAACCGTTCATCACCATGGTAGTCTTCACCTTGCTCTTTGGGCGGTTGGCGAAGATGCCTTCGGATGGCATTCCCTACCCGCTTTTTGTTTACACTGGCTTGCTGCCATGGGGCTTGTTCACCAAGGCGATCGGGGACGCCGGGCGTTCCATGGTCACCAATCGCAGCATGATCACCAAGGTCTATTTCCCCCGCCTGTCCATCCCGCTGGCATCCGTGCTAGCCGGGCTGGTGGATTTCGCCCTGGCTTTCCTGGTCTTGATCGGGATGATGGTCGTCTACAATTACGTGCCGGCTCTCGAATACCAGGTTGTGATCACCCCCGCCATCCTGACGCTGCCCCTATTCCTGCTCCTGGCGCTGGTGACTTCTTTGGGCGTGGGCTTGTGGCTCTCGGCGCTCAACGTGCAGTACCGCGATGTAAACTACATCCTGCCCTTCCTCACCCAGTTCTGGCTCTTCATCACACCCATCGCCTACCCGGCGTCCATGATCCCGGAGAAATGGCAGATGCTTTACTCGCTGAATCCAATGACCGGCGTGGTCGAGGGCTTCCGCTGGGCGCTCTTGGGTGTCAAGGAAGCGCCGAGCCCAATGATTGCGGTCTCGAGCACGATAGCCATTGTGCTGCTGGTCAGCGGATTGTTCTACTTCCGGCGGATGGAACGCACCTTCGCCGACGAGATCTGAGCGGCGATGGGAAGCCTGAGCTATGTCTGAGATCGCCGTCCGCGTGGAGAACCTGGGAAAACGCTACAAGATCGGGATAGCGCCGGAGCGCTACCGCACGCTGCGTGATTCCCTGGTGCAAGGCGCCAGCGCTCCGTTCCGGCGTCTTTCCGGCGCAGCGCGCCGGGAAGCCCAATCGAGCGACGGCGAAGTCGCCGGACGGATCTGGGCGCTGCACGACGTCTCCTTCGAGGTGCAGAAGGGGCAGGTGCTGGGCATTATCGGGCGCAACGGCGCCGGCAAGAGCACCCTGTTGAAGATCCTGTCGCGCGTCACCGAGCCCACGCAGGGCTACGCCGAGATCCACGGGCGCGTTGGCTCGCTGCTGGAAGTGGGCACAGGTTTTCACCCCGAGCTGACCGGTCGGGAGAACATCTACATGAACGGCGCCATCCTGGGGATGAAACGCAGCGAGATCGAGCGCAAATTCGACGAGATCGTGGCTTTCTCCGAGGTCGAGAAGTTCATCGATACCCCGGTCAAGCGCTATTCCAGCGGCATGTACCTGCGCCTGGCTTTTGCGGTAGCGGCGCACCTGGAGCCTGAGATCCTGGTCGTCGACGAGGTGCTGGCTGTGGGCGACGCCGAGTTCCAGCGCAAATGCCTGGGAAAGATGAGCGACGTGGCGCATGAAGGGCGCACGGTGCTCTTCGTCAGCCACAATATGTCTGCCGTCCTGCGCCTGACCGAAGAGGCGATCGTGCTGAACAAAGGGCAGATGGCGCTGCGCGCTGCCACGCCCGCCGCCGTGGACTTTTACCTCTCCTCCGGCTATGCCCAGACCGGCGAGCGGGTGTGGATGGCGGACGAGATCCCGGCTGGAGCTTCTCCTTTCCGCCCCATCGCCATGCGGGTGATCGACCTGCGCGGCAAGAAAGTGGACATGGTGCGCTCGACCGAACCGGTGAGCGTGGAGATCGAATACGCCCTGCAGCGCGCCGATCAGCGGGCTGCGCGTTGGCGTTTACCTGATGACCACGCGTGGCGACCAGGTGTTCACCTCCTTCGACACCGATGACGCGCAACTGTTCGAGCGCTACGGCACACGCCCGGCAGGGCATTACATCAGCCGTTTCACGCATACCGGCAGATTACTTGAACGAAGGGCGCTACGTGCTGGGGATCAACGCCAGCACCTACCGCGTCAAGCGCTATTTCATGGACGAGCAGGCGCTGATCTTCACGCGTAGACCCGGCTGGAGCAGCCGGCATGCAGTGGGGGGAGCCCCGCCTGGGCGTTGTGCGGCCGCGCCTGGACTGGCAGATCGAGGTGAAATGATGGACAAAGCCAGCCTCAAGCGCCTGCTCGGTGAGCTGCCCCTGACTGCGGAAATGTACTGGCAGCTGCGCCAGAACGGCAAGCCGCTCAACCGCAGCTTCTCCCTGCGCCACGCAGCCAAATGGCTGCCGGAATGGCGCTCGCACTGTGGAATCTGCCTGGCATCCAGCTCACCTGCGCAACTGGGGATCGCCCCAAAGAAAGTTTTGATCTTCGTCACATTGCATTATTGGATCGAGCACGCCGTGCTGATGGGCATGGCGCTGGCAGGGCTGGGGCAAGAAGTGACCCTGGCTTACCTGCCTTACCCCAACTGGCGCAAGCCGCTGAACCGCTTCGATCTGCGCCGCCACAACGCCTACAGCCAGAGCGTGCTCACCCAGGCGCAGCCGTACCTGAACGCCGTCTCGTGGCTGAACGCGCCCGCTTTCCAGGAGCCTGCCCGGGCAGCTCGAAGAGGCGATCCGGCAGGTGGCGCAACGCGATGTGCAGTACACGCTGCAGGTCGAAGACGTCGACCCGCAGAGCGCGCTGTACCGCCTGCGGCTGGAGCGCGACCTGGCAGCCGGCAAAGCTGCCTTGAGCTGGATGCAGGCTCAGCCGCCGGACATCGTCTTGACCCCGAACGGCAGCATCCTGGAGATGGGCGCCGTGTACCAGGCCGCCCGCAGCGCCGGCATCCCGGTCGTGACCTACGAGTTTGGCGAGCAGCGCGGCCGCATCTGGCTGGCGCAGGACGGCGAGGTGATGCGCCAGGAGACCGACAGCCTGTGGCAGCAGCGCCAGGGCATGGCGCTGGACGAGGCGCAGTGGGAGCAGATGCGCAGCCTGTTTGCCTCGCGGCAGCGCGCCGACCTGTGGGCGAACTTCTCCCGCCGCTGGCAGGGCTTGCCCAGCCAGGGCGGCGAGCAGGCGCGCCAGCGCCCTGGGGCTGGATAACAGACCGCTGGCATTGCTGGCAGCCAATGTGATCGGCGACAGCCTGACCCTGGGGAGACAGGTATTCACGGAGAGCATGACCGAATGGCTGCAGCGCAGCGTGGCTTATTTCGCCGCCCGCCCGGAAGCGCAGCTCGTGGTGCGCATCCACCCCGGCGAGCGCTACACCAAAGGTCCCTCGGTAGCCGACGTGGTGAAGCAGGCGCTGCCGGAGCTGCCGGAGCACATCCACCTGGCAGCGGCAAGCGACCCGGTCAACACCTATGACCTGGTGGAGATTGCCGACCTGGGTCTGGTGTACACCACTACGGTAGGTCTTGGAAATGGCGATGAGCGGCGTGCCGGTGATCGTCGCCGGGCAGACCCATTACCGCGAGAAAGGCTTTACCCTGGACCCGGATACCTGGCAGGCGTACGAGTCTACTCTAGAGGGCACGCTCGCCGCTCCCAAGGCGCAGCGCATGACCCAGGAGCAGGTGGAGCGCGCCTGGAATTACGCTTACCGCTTTTTCTTCGAGTACCCCCACCTATTCCCGTGGCACCTGTTGGGCATTTGGGACGAGCTGCAGGAGTGGTCGCTGGAGCGAGCATTATCCGCGAAGGGACTGGCGGCGTACGGCGATACCTTCCGCTACCTGCTGGGCGAGCCGATCGAATGGGGGCGGACGCCCCTGGCGGATCTGGCTGTAATGGAGGCGCGATGAGCACCCCCACGGAAGTCAAGCAGCAGGTGCGCCAGTTTTACGACCAGGTCGGCTGGCAAGAGGTGAGCGCAGGCACTTACCAGAATGCCCATTACGAAGACCTGCGCCCGGTGGCGCGCGAGTACATCCAGCGCTGCCACCGGCGCGTGAGCCGGCACATCCAGGCGGGAGGGCGCTTACTTGCTGGACGCCGGAAGCGGACCGATCCAGTACCCCGAATACCTGGCGTATTCTCAGGGTTACCAGCGCCGGGTGTGCGCCGATATCTCCATCCAGGCGCTGCAGGAAGCCCGCAAGCGCATTGGGGAGCACGGGCTGTTCGTGGTGGCAGACATCGCCAACCTGCCTTTCGCCAGAGACGTATTCGAGGGCGTGGTCTCGCTGCACACCATCCACCACCTGCCCGAAGATGAGCACCTGCGCGCCTACGAGGAGCTGTACCGCGTCCTGGCGCCGGGAGAGAGCGCTGTGGTAGTGAACGGCTGGCCCGAGAGCCGCCTGATGAAGCGGCTGGACCCGCTGGTGCGCCTGGGGATACGCCTGCGCAACCTGTCTGCCAGGCTGGCGGGCAAGGAAACCGCGCCGCCGAAGCGCGCCAAGGATCCGGCATCCCGAGAAACTGCGTCTGCCAAGGGCACGTTCATCAACCGGCACGGCGCTGCATTGGATGAGAGGCGAGGTAGGCAGCCGCATGCCGGTGGAGATCCTGGTGTGGCGCAGCGCCAGCGTGCGCTTTACGCGCAGCCTGATCCACGCCTGGCTGGGCGGGCGCTACTGGCTGCGCTTGCTCTACCGGCTGGAGGAGCGCTACCCGCACTGGTTCGGCGAGAACGGGCAGTACCCATTGATTGTGATCAGGAAAAGCAAGGCGGAATGACAGAGATTAAAGGACACATGATGGAATGGAATGATAAAGTCGTTTTAGTAACCGGCGGGACCGGGTCGTTCGGCAAGAAGTTCATCGAGGTCATGCTGCGCGAGTTCCACCCTGCCAAGCTGATCGTCTTCAGCCGCGATGAGCTCAAGCAGCACGAGATGCGCGTGGGCGGATTCGACGACCCATCCGTGCGCTACTTCATCGGCGACGTGCGCGATCCCGAGCGCTTGCGCCGCGCCATGCACGGCGTCGATATCGTCATCCATGCCGCCGCGCTGAAACAGGTGCCAGCCTGCGAGTACAACCCGATGGAAGCGATCAAGACCAATATCCTGGGCAGCAGCAACGTCATCGAGGCGGCGCTGGATGCGGGTGTCAAGAAAGTGGTGGCGTTGAGCACCGATAAGGCGGTCAACCCCATCAACCTGTACGGCACCACCAAGCTGGCGGCTGAGAAGCTCTTCGTGCAGAGCAACGCTTACGCCGCCGGAACCGCCACCCGTTTTAGCTGCGTGCGCTACGGCAATGTCGTCGGCAGCCGCGGCAGCGTCATTCCGATCTTCCTGCAGCAGCGCCATAACGGCAAGCTGACCATCACCGACACGCGCATGACGCGTTTCTGGCTGACGCTGGAGCAGGGCGTGCGCTTTGTGATCCACTGCGCCGAGGTGATGCGCGGCGGAGAGGTCTTCGTGCCGAAGATCCCCAGCACGCGCGTGGTCGACCTGGCAAAAGCCATCGCCCCGCAGGCAGAGCTGGAAGTGATCGGCATCCGCCCCGGGGAAAAGCTGCATGAGGTGCTGGTACACGAGGACGAGGCGCGGGTCACGGTGGAGCTGGACGATATGTTCGTAGTGCAGCCGACCATCGAGCTCTGGTTCGGGCGTGAGTGGCAGGAGGAAGGCCGTCCCCTGCCGGAGGGCTTCCGCTACGCCAGCGACACCAACCCGCAGTGGCTGGATACCGAGCAGATCGGCGAGATCGTGCGCGAATTCGAAAGAGAAGGAGGCAAAACAGTCTAGGATCAAGCTGCCGTGAGCAGGCAGATGCTTCTTGGGAGGAGCCTGCTGAGGCCGCCGACCTGTTTCCGGGAATGCCATGCGCATACTTGTCACCGGAGCCAGCGGCTTGTTGGGACTGAACCTAGCCCTGGAGGCCGCAAAAGACCATCGGGTCTTTGGAACGATTAACAACCACGCCATACGAACCGACGCCTTCACCGTATTGCCGGTCGACCTGCTGGCAGACGGAGCCGTGGAGCGCCTGCTGGATGAGACCCAGCCCGACTGGGTGATCCACTGCGCTGCCCTGGCGAACCTGGAAGACTGCGAGGCGCATCCGGTCCTGGCGGAACAATTGAATACCCATCTCCCGGCAAAACTGGCTGCCCATGTCGCCAGGGGCGGAGCGCGCCTGGTACACGTATCCACCGACGCCGTCTTCGACGGGCAGGCAGGCGGCTACTCAGAGCAAGACACGCCGAACCCGCTCAGCATTTACGCCCGCAGCAAGCTGGCTGGGGAGCGCGGCGTGGCAGAGGCCAACCCCGAAGCGATCATCGCCCGCGTCAACCTGTTCGGCTGGAGCCCCAGCGGCAAGCGCAGCCTGGCGGAATTCTTTTTCAACAACCTCAGCGCCGGCAAGCGGGTGATGGGGTTTACAGACGTGTACTTCTGCCCGCTGCTGGCAAACGACCTGGCAGCCATCTTCCTGAAAATGCTGCAAAGAAATCTGAGCGGGCTGTACCACGTCGTCAGCCGGGAGTGCCTGAGCAAATACGAGTTCGGCGTGCGGCTGGCGAACCAGTTTGAGCTGGACAGCAGCCTGATCAGCCCCACGTCGGTCGAGCAGGGGGGCTTGACAGCCGCCCGCTCCCCCCGCCTGACCCTGCGTGTGGACAGGCTGGCGGCAGCGCTGGGCGAACCCTTGCCGGAAATCTCAACCGGCATTCGCAGGTTTTATGAGCTTTACCGCCAGGGCTACCCACCCCGCTTGAGAGCGATGGCTGAAGCCATCGCTCCTATCGACCCCAGATAATGAAATTTCGAGAGCAAAGGCTTCAAGAACAGATAGGGAGAGCTAGCATGGAATTTCAAATCGGCGCGCATCGCATTGGCGCAGACCATCCCACTTATTTCATCGCCGATATTGCCGCCAACCACGACGGCGACCTCGATCGGGCAAAGATGCTGGTCCGCCTGGCGAAAGAAGCCGGGGCGGACGCCGCCAAGTTCCAGAACTTCCGCGCCCCCAAGATCGTCTCGGATTACGGCTTCAGGCACATGGGCAGCCAGGTCTCTCACCAATCCTCCTGGAAGAAATCCGTCTTCCAGGTCTACGCCGACGCTTCGGTGCCCTTCGACTGGACGCCCATCCTCAAAGAAGAGTGCGATAAAGCCGGGATTGACTATTTCTCCTCTCCCTACGATTTCGACGCCATCGAAATGCTCGACCCGCATGTGCCTGCCTACAAGATCGGCTCGGGCGATATCACCTGGCCCGAAGCCCTGGAGCGCATGGCGCGGCGGGATAAACCGGTCATCCTGGCTACGGGGGCATCGGATATCGGCGAGGTGCAGCGCGCCGTCCACATCATCCTATCGCTCAACCCGCACCTGGTGCTGATGCAGTGCAACACCAACTACACCGCCAGCCCCGAGAATTTCGACCATATCCACCTGAACGTGCTCAAGACCTACGCCGTCCTGTTCCCGGATGTGGTGCTGGGTCTCTCCGACCATACCCACGGGCACGCCACCGTGCTCGGCGCGGTGACGCTGGGGGCACGCGTGATCGAGAAGCACTTCACCGACGATAACAGCCGCGTGGGTCCGGACCACAAATTTGCCATGAACCCGCGCACCTGGGCGGAGATGGTCGAGAACACCCGCCTGCTCGAGCGCGCCCTGGGCTCCCCGGACAAGTTCCTGGCGGAGAATGAGAAGGATACGGTGATCGTCCAGCGTCGCTGCCTGCGCAGCGGCACGTGATATCCGCGCCGGGGAGACGCTGAGCCGCACGATGATCGACGTGCTAAGACCGGCTACGCCAGGCGCCATCCCGCCGTACGAGCTCGAGGCTGTGGTGGGCACCCGTGCCGCGCACGATATCCCGGCGGGGAAGGAAATTAGATGGACGGATGTTTATAAGTAGTGACACGTATTTTATATTTCTCCCGCGACTACACCAGCCACGACCACCGCTTCCTCTCCGCCCTGGCGCGCAGCGAGCACCAGGTCTATTACCTGCGCCTGGAGAGAGCCCGCCACGCGTTTGAAGACCGCCCGCTCCCGCCGCAGGTCGAGACCGTCGAGTGGGCAGGCGGGCAGGCGCCCGTTAGCTGGCGAGATGCCCCGCGCCTGCTAGCCAGTTTCAAGAAGGTGCTGCGCCGCATCCAGCCCGACCTGGTGCAGGCGGGTCCGCTGCAGCGCGGCGCATTCCTGACGGCTGCCAGCGGCTTCCGCCCGCTGGTCAGCATGTCGTGGGGCTACGACCTGATCCAGGACGCCCGCCGCAATGCGCTGTGGGGCTGGGCAACGCGCTACACCCTGAAGCGCAGCGCGGCCATGGTCGGCGACTGCGATGCTATCCGTCGCCTGGCGGCCTCGTATGGAATGCCCGACGAGCGCATCGTCACCTTTCCCTGGGGAGTCGACCTGCGCCATTTTTCGCCGCCCGAAGTCGAGGGCAGGCGCGCCGCAGAGCATACCAACAATGCTGCCCTGCCTTTCGTATTGCTCTCCGTCCGTAGCTGGGAGCCGATTTACGGCGTGGATGTGATCGCACAGGCTTTCGTTCAGGCTGCCCGGCAAATCCCCGAATTGCAGCTGGTTATGCTGGGCAACGGCTCGCAGGCAGCTACGCTGCGCCAGACCTTCCAGCAGGCGGGTGTTGAGCAGCGCGTTCACTTCCCGGGGCAGGTCAGCCAGAGCGACCTGCCGCGCTTCTACCGCTCCGCCGACCTGTATCTGAGCGCATCCCATTCAGACGGCACGTCGATCTCCCTGCTGGAGGCGCTGGCATGCGGCTGCCCGGCGCTCGTCTCAGACATCCCCGGCAACCGTGAGTGGATCACGCCGGGCGTAGAGGGGTGGCTCTTCCCGGATGGCGACGCCAGCGCCCTGGCTGAGGCGATCGTCCACGCTGCCGGCGACCGCTCCCGCCTGGAGCAGATGGGCAAGGCGGCACGGCGCCTGGCAGAGCAGCGCGCTGATTGGGAAAAGAATTTTCCCCAATTGTTCCAGGCATACACGCTGGCGCTGTCAAAATCTTCTTAGAAAGAGTTCCGGTAGACTTTGAAAGAGACTGGATTGAACACCATTGCCATCATCCAGGCGCGGCGCGCCGCCTCCCGCCTGCCGGATAAGGTGCTGCTGGATATCGCCAGCGAGCCGATGCTGGTGCGCGTGGTCGAGCGCACCCGGCGGGCGAAAACCCTGGATGGCGTGGTGGTCGCTACCACAACGGACCCATCGGACGCGGCGATCGAGGCGCTGTGCCTTCAACGCGGCTATGCGGTCACACGCGGCAGCATGTACGATGTGCTCGACCGTTATTACCAGGCGGCGCAGATGTATGCGGCGGATGTTGTCGTGCGCATCACCGCCGACTGCCCGGTGATAGACCCGGACGTGATCGACGAGACGGTGCGCGCTTTGTTTAGCGGACAGGACCGCGGCGCTCTCGTTTACGATTTCAGCGCCAACCGCCTGCCCCCGCCCTGGAAGCGTACTTATCCCATCGGGCTGGATACAGAGGTAGTCACATTCGCCGCCCTGGAGACAGCCTGGAAGGAGGCTGTGCAACCTCACCAGCGCGAGCACGTGATGCCGTTCTTCTACGAGCAGCCCGACCGCTTCCGCACGCGGCTGGTGGATTACAGCCGCGACCTGGGCGCCCTGCGCTGGACGGTGGATACCGCCGAGGATCTGGCATTGATCCGCAGCATCTACGCCCACTTCGGCGGGCGAGACGATTTTTCCTGGCTGGATGTGCTCGCGCTGGTAGAAAGCCAGCCCGACCTGGGGCAGATCAACGCCGCGGTGCAGCATAAGGATTACCGCCAGACCGACCGCCGCCGCTAGGCGACGCCTTTCAACTATGCCCTTCATCACGATTTTTTCGGCGCCCAAGCCATTTACCGACCCGCGCATCGATATCATCCAGCGCAACGCCATCCGCTCCTGGCTGAGCCTGGGCGAGGAAGTGGGCGTGATCCTGGTGGGCGATGAAGCCGGCATGGCTGCCGTGGCGGCAGAGTACGGCGTGACCCAGCTCGCCGGTGTGACCTGTAACGCACAAGGCACCCCCCTGGTGAGCTCGATCTTTGCCGAGGCGCGCCGGGCGAGCGACAGCCCGCTGCTCACCTACGTCAACGCCGATATCCTGCTGCTGCCGGACTTCCTGGCAGCCGCCCGAGATGTTTCCAGGCAAGCCAACGAGTTCCTGGTGATCGGTCAGCGCTGGGACCTGGACGTGGCTGAGTTGCTGGATTTCAGCCCGGGATGGGAGAAGCGCCTGGAGCAGGATGCAGACCGGCGCGGCAAGCTGCACGCCCCGGCAGGCAGCGATTACTTCCTCTTCCCGCGCCGCCTCTTCACCGATATTCCCGATTTCGCCATCGGGCGCGCCGGCTGGGATAACTGGATGATCTACCACGCCCGCCAGCAAAAATGGCCTGTGATCGACGCCACGCCCGCCGTGCGCATCATCCACCAGAACCATAACTACAGCCACCTGCCGGACGGCAAGCCGCATTACGACCACCCCAAATCGTACCAAAACGAGGCGCTGGCTGGCGGCGCCACCAACCTGTTTATGGTGCTGGACTCCGACCGCCAGCTTGTGGACGGGCGCATCCGCTCCCCCAGGCTAACCCTGCCGCGCCTGTTGCGTCGCGTCGAGCTGCTCTTCACCCCCCCCGGCACCGTCCGCCAGGGCTGGCGCTGGTTCGCAGCGCGCCGGCTGCGCCGCTTGCGCCGCCGGATCACAAAAAGCAAGGATTAAAGATCGCGCGTCGGTCAAAACCCCGCTAAATCGATCGTCCAGGTCGCCCAACCGGCGGATATCACCGTGGCAATCGTCACCTACATCCCCTACCTGGGCGGCTACTACGCCGAAAGCCTGGAGGTGCTCAAAGCCTGCCTGGGGAGCCTGTGGGCGCACACCGACCTGCCCTACGATCTGCTGGTTTTCGATAATGCCAGCTGCCCGGAAGTACGCGCTTACCTCTCGGACGCCCAGCAACAAGGCAAGATCCAGTTCCTCGTCGCCTCGGATCAGAACATCGGCAAAGGCGGCGCCTGGAACCTGATCTTCGGCGGGGCGCCCGGCAAGATCATCGCTTACGCCGACAGCGATATCTACTTCTATCCCGGCTGGCTATCGGCGCTGGTGCAGGTACTCGAGTCCACACCCAGGGCGGGCATGGTGACCGGCATGCCGTTGTGGAGCCCGCTGGAGTTCTCAACCAGCACGATCCAATGGGCGGAGAGCGACCCCGAGGCGCGCCTGGAGCGCGGCGAGCTCCTGCCCTGGGAAGATTACTGGCGCCACCTGCGCAGCCTGGGGTACGACGAAGAGAGCTCGCGCGGCTACTACGCCTCGCACGAGTACACCTGCGTGCATTACCGCGGGCAGAGATACTATGTTGGCGCCGGGCATTTCCAGTTCGTGGCGCGCCGCGAAGTGCTCCTGACGGCATTACCCATCCCCTCCGAGCGCCCCATGGGACAGGTGCGCTCGCTGGACATCGCCCTGGATCAGAGCGGTTATTTGCGCCTGTCCACGCCGCAATGGTGGGTGCAGCACCTGGGCAACACCCTGCAGGGTTTCCCGGCAGGCGCAGGCGAGCATACAGCCGCGCCAAAGGCAAGAGGCCACCGCAATGGAAAACGCAGCTGGTGGAGCTGGAGGCCCGCCCACCGCCTGTTGACCTGGATCAACGATAGGACGTTCAAGATCCTGTACCGGAGCTGAAGCAATATTTTCCTCCGTAAATAGGAGAGGGATCCGATTTTGTGTTGTGTGCGGCGTCGCCGCACACAACACAAAATCGTAGTTCCTCGAATTTCCGGAGAGGTTCAAAGAGGACATGCCACCTAAAACAGTTGTGATCAGCGCAGACCACGGTCTGGCGATCGTCTATTTCCTGCAAAGCGAGGTTGTCAATACCATGCTCGAGAGCGGCGTCCAGGTGGTGCTGCTCACCGATGAAGCCCTGCTGGATAAGATCCAGGAGCGCTTCGGCAGGCCGGGGCTGGTGGTCGATAGCCTGCGCCTCAAGCAAGCCCGCCAGTATTTCCAGAGCGAGCACAATTCGCAGCAATGGTGGCTGGATTTCTTCCGCCGCGCCGGCGCCTCCAGGCGCATGAACCTCGAGACGGTGAACAACTACGTCAACTGGGTGAAGACCGAAGCCCCCGCCAAGCGCAAGGCGATCTTCCCCCTGGTGCGCGGCGCGGTGGGGGTGATGCGCCGCTGGTATCCCGCCCGGCGCGCCCTGGTCAAGCGCCAACACCGGTTTACCCCCAATATTTACAGCGACCTGTTGGCGCGCTACAAACCGGACCTGGTGGTTGCCAGCACAGCAGGCTGGCGCATGGACCGCTACCTGCTGCGCGAAGCGCACCTCCAGAACGTGCGCACAGCTGCCATCGTCCTGGGTTGGGATAACCCCAGTAGCCACGGCTTACCCGGCTCCCTGATCGATGATATTTCCTGCTGGTCTGAGCCGCAGAAGCAGGAGCTTATCCTCGGCTCAGATTGGAATGCAGAGCACATCCACATCGGCGGCATACCGATCTACGACGGCTATTTTCGCAAGCAATGGCTCCTGCCGCGCCTGGAATACTTCCGGATGCACGGGCTGGATCCAGAGCGCAAGCTCTTGGGCTACGCCTGCAGCTTTGTGACCTACTCTCCCAACATCCAGAATATCGAAGCCCTGGCGCGCCTGGTGGCGCAGGATGCGCTGGAGCAGCCCTGCCAGCTCCTGGTGCGCCTGCACCCCAACCACTTCTCGGACGTCAAGCGCTGGGCAGGCGAGCGCGAGCAGATCCGCAAGCTGGTCGCCGAGACGCCCAACGTCTTCCTGGTTGAGCCGGTGCCGCTGGGCGGCGAGCTGGGCTACTACTCCGGCGAGGATATGCACGAGAAATCTTCCATGATGGCGCATTCGGACGTATTCCTGACCGTTTACTCGACCATGGTGGTGGAAGCCTCGATCCATGCCGCGCCGATCGTCAGCGTGACCATCAATTCGCCTACCGGCTGGCCCGGCGAGTACACCCTGCCCCTGACCAAGATCGGCGGCTGGCCCACGCACTCGCGCTTCCGCCAGGCGGGCGCCGGGCGGGTCGCCACGAACGAAGCCGAGCTGCGCCAGGCAGTGAATGCCTGCCTGAGCAACCCCACCCTGGACCTCCAGGCGCAGGCTGCCTTCGTCGCTCAAGAATGCACGTATACCGATGGGAGCGCCGGCAAGCGCACGGGACAGTACCTGGCCGGGCTGGCATAACCCTATCCTTCAGGCGAGAGCCACAGAATGTCTATGGATTTGACCCAACGCATCAAGCTTGCCGCGACGATCTTGATCAAAGGCGCCGCTCCCGAAAAGCCGCAGCGCGAGCTTATCCCGCCCATCTCCCCAGAAGAGGCGGCTGAAGCCCGGCTGTTCTTCCCCATGCCGAAGTTCTTCATCTTCGGTCACGCCCGCTCCGGCACCACGCTGCTCACCCGCCTGCTGCGCGTGCACCCGGATGTACATTGCAACTACCAGGCGCATTTCTTCAGCCGCCCGCCGCTGCTGAAAGCACTGGTGAGCGATCCCGAGGTGGGCGCCTGGCTGACGCGGCGCAGCAACCGCTGGAACCGCGGCCGGGACCTCTCGCCGGTGGTGCTGCGGGCGGTGAGCGATTTCATCCTGGAGCGCGACGCCCGCCAGGCGGGCAAGAGCATCGTGGGGGATAAGAGCCCCAACAGCCTGCTGGATGACCGCGCCGTCCAGCTCTTGCACGATGTCTACCCGGATGCAAGGCTGGTGTTCATCGTGCGCGACGGGCGAGACGCAGCCCTCTCGCACCGCTTCCAAACGTTCATCGACGCCACGCAGCACATGAGCAAAGAGGATTTCCAAATCCGAGACGCCTACGCCGCGATGCAGGACCTTTCTCACGCGGTGAGCGCTCGCTCTTCACCGAAAAAGGCATCCGCCGGGCAGCCGAAGGCTGGATGCATAACGTCAGGACGACCACCCAGGCAGGGCAGGAGCTTTTCGGCGAGCAGTTCCTCACCCTGCGCTACGAGGACATGCTCGAACACCCGTGGCCCGAGCTGCGGCGGGTTTGGGAGTTCATTGGCGCAGATGGTTCGACTGCGGGGTTGGAAGCCGCCCTGGCGGCAGAAATGGCGCAGAACCCGGACGCCGACTGGCAACAGCAGAAAGCCGGCGATATCGCCCAGAGCATGCAAAAAGGCAGGCGCGGCACGTGGCGAGAGCTGTTCACGCCGCGCGACCGGGCAGTCTTCCTGAACATTGCCGGCGACACCCTGGAAGCCTGGGGTTACGAGGTCGATTAAGTGAAGTTCCTGATCGCCGGGTTGGGCTCGATCGGGCGTCGCCACCTGCGTAACCTGCTGGCGCTGGGTGAGCGGGACATTCTGCTCTACCGCACCCACCAGAGCAGCCTGCCTGACGATGAGCTGGCGGGGCTCCCGGTAGCCGCCGACCTGAAAGCCGCCCTGGCATGGCAGCCGGATGTGGTCATCGTCTCCAACCCGACCGCCCTGCACCTGGCGGTAGCCATCCCGGCGGCGCGGGCGGGCTGCCATCTCCTGCTGGAAAAACCCGTATCGCATACCCTGGCAGGCTTGGACGAGCTCAGCGAGGCGGTACAGGAGAGCGGCAGCCGCGTGCTGGTCGGCTACCAGTTCCGCTTCCACCCCGGTCTGCAGAAAGCAGCGGCGCTGCTGCAGGCGGGTGCGATCGGTCGCCCGCTGAGCACCCGCGCCCATTGGGGCGAGTACCTGCCCGGCTGGCATCCCTGGGAAGACTACCGCCAGAGCTACAGCGCTCAAGCCAGCCTGGGCGGTGGCGCTCTCCTCACCCTTTCCCACCCGCTGGATTATTTGCGCTGGATGTTTGGAGACGTGGAGTCGGTCTGGGCGTTTGCCGGAAAGCAAAGCGACCTGGAGCTGGATGTGGAAGACTGCGCCGAGGTCGGGCTGCACTTTATGCAGGGGACTCTGGCAAGCGTCCATTTGGATTATAATCAACGCCCGCCCCAACATAGCCTGGAGGTCATCGGCGCTCAGGGCGCCTTGCGCTGGGATAACGCCGATGGCGCCATCTCGGTGTTCGAGAGCCAGGAGTCCAGCGGCGCAGGGGCATGGTGCACCTATCCCATCCAGGAGACGTTTGGCGAGGCGAAAGCCTTCGAGCGCAACGATTTATTCCTGGCTGAGATGCGCCACCTCATCCAGGTGGCGCAGGGCAGTGCATCACCCGTCTGCAGCCTGGAAGACGGCATCCAGGCGCTGCGCATCGCCGTGGCGGCAGGACAATCCGCACGGCAAGGCATGCTGGTAAAGCCGGAAAGCTTAGAATAAATGGAAATCTCCCCCAAAACCTACGAACCGGTAAATTGCGTCCTCTGTGGGCGCACTGAGACTAGGCTGGTCGCCAGCAAAGGCCAGTTTGGCTGGGACACCTTCGTCTCGATCTGCAAGAGCTGCGGCTTGGTTTTCCTCAACCCGCGCTGGACCAAAGATGGCTACAACTATTTCTACGCCAGCGAGTACGACCAGTATTACCGCTTCGACGAAGACAAAGCCACCGAGAAAGAGCAGCGCAAGGCAAAAGTGGTTTGGGAGCGCCTGGTAAAGTACACGCCTGCGAATTTCGCCACAGCCCTGGACATCGGCTGTGGGCTGGGCTGGTGCCTGCATACCGTCCAGCAAGAATCTCCGGAGACGCGTATCGCCGGCATCGAGCCATCTGATGCCTGCTCGGAGCATTTCGTCAACCAGATTGGCGGCGAGCTGGTCGCCAGGGATGTGGATTCGGACTGGCACCTGGCAAACCAGGGGCGCTTCGACCTGATCATCTTCCGCCACGTCCTGGAGCACCTGCTCGACCCGGTCGTCGTGCTGGAGAAAGTCACCCAGACCCTATCGCCGCAAGGCGTGCTCTACATCGCCGTGCCGGATATGATGCACCCCGATGGCTCGCTTGCCGATTTCTGGTATCGCTGCGTCCACACCTACTACTACTCGAAGACAACATTAAGGCGCATCGCCGCCCGCGCCGGTCTGCAGCCGGTGACCATGCAGGAGGAGAGCTCCGAGCTGTGGGCGATCTTCCGCAAGGGACAGGCGGCAGACGAGCCTGCGCCGGTTTCGGTGTACAAAGAGCAGATGGCTGCCCTGCGCCAATACAAGCGCAAGCGCCTGCTGCGCAGCGTTCTGCTCATCTTCTCACCCGATAAGGCGCCAAAGTCGCTCAAGAACCTGGTACCCAAGGGTTTGCGCGCCAGGTTCCGCAACCTAGTCTACCGGCATTGATCCCGCGCGGCAATTTTTAGAGGGAACCCATGGCAAAGAACATCGATAGTCTCTTCATCTCTCCCGATGCCAGCATCCGCCAGGCGATGCAGGTCATCGAGAGCGGACCCCACCGCGCCGGGCTATCCGGACTCGCCATCGTGGTCGACAACCAGCGGCGCCTGGCAGGCGTGGTCACCGACGGAGATATCCGCTCTGCCATCCTGCACGATATGAGCCTGGAAACGAACGTGGCAGCCATCATGACGCGCGACCCGATCGCGGTGACGAACTTCACCACACCGATGCAGATGTACGAGCGCGTGGTAGACATGCTGAAGGGCAGCACGCGGATGCTGGACCGCGGCGCAGGCAAGATCCTGGTCGTGGATGACGAGCGCCGCGTGGTGGATGTGATCTCCTTCCTGAACCTGTGGCTGCAGGCGGATGTCAAGACGCGCAAGATCGCTGTCTTGGGGCTGGGCTTCGTCGGCCTGACCCTGGCGGTAGTCATGGCGGATTCCGGCTTTTCCGTGCTGGGCGTCGAAACCCAGGAGGCGGTGGTCGAGTCGCTGCGCCGGGGCGTGCCGCACTTCTATGAATCCGGGCTGGCGAACCAGCTTCGCTTCCACATCGGGCGGCAGCTACAGGTCGAGACGCGCTTGCAACCGGGCGAGTGCGACGTGTATATCATCTCGGTCGGCACGCCCGTCGATGAGAACCACCAGCCTGTGCTGCACGCCGTGGAGGCAGCGGCGCGCGACGTGGGCAAAGCGCTCAAGCCCGGCGACGCCGTCATGCTGCGCTCCACCGTGCCGGTGGGCACCACGCGCGATTTCGTCCTGCCCATCCTGGAGCAGGAATCCGGCTTGCGCGGCGGCAAGGATTTCTCGCTGGTTTTTGCGCCCGAGCGCACTGTAGCCGGCAAAGCCATCAAAGAGCTGCGCAGCCTGCCGCAGATCATCGGCGCTCTCGACTTGCAGGGGGCGGAAGTGGCGGCTGCCATCTTCCGCGAGCTCACACCGACGATCGTGATGGTGGATTCGCTGGAAGCCGCCGAGATGGTCAAGCTGGTCAACAACACCTTCCGCGATACAATCTTCTCCTTCGCCAACGAGATCGCCCTGGTGTGCGAGAGGTACGGGCTGGATGCCTTCAAGATCATCGACGCCGCCAACGAAGGCTACCCGCGCGACCCGGTGCCCATGCCCAGCCCCGGCGTGGGCGGCGTGTGCCTGAAGAAAGACCCGTATTTGCTCAAGTCGACCGCCGAGGCGAGGGGCATCCAGCCCTCGATCCTGGGGCGCAGCCGCCAGGTGAACGAGTACATGCCTTTCCACCTGTACCAGAAATTCCTGCGCTTCCTGGAGGCGACCGGTCGTCAGCCGCAGGGAAGCCGGGTCTTCGTGGTGGGATTCGCGTTCAAGGGCTGGCCCGAGACCTCCGACATGCGCGATTCAAGCACGCTGGAGCTGGTGCGCTACCTGCGCCAGGCGGGCGTGAAGCTGCTCGGATTCGACCCCGTGGTCAACGCTGCTACCCTCGAGAGCGTGCCCGGCGTGCAGGCTTGCTCGCTGCGCGAGGGATTCCAGGACGCCGATTGCGTCTTCATCATGAACAACCACCCATCCTACGAGGATTGGAACCTGCACGAGCTGATGAAGACGCTGCGCAAGCCATCCCTGTTCGTCGACGGCTGGCATATGTTCCGCATCGAGGACATCACCCGCGTGGCAGGCGTCAGCTACAGCTCGGTTAGCCAGGATCAAGGCTGGCCCGAAACGGCGCAGGCGCCTGACGCCGCCCGATAACAAGACAGCCCCGCATGCCTGAAACACCGGATAAAACCAGCCATCCCATCTATGCCGTGCTGCTGGCAGGCGGGAAAGGGACGCGCCTGTGGCCGCTCAGCCGCCAGGCGCACCCCAAGCAGTTCCTCGCCATCCCAAGCGGGACGCCGACCCTGCTACAAGGGGCAGCGCGCCGGGCGGTAGAGGTCAGCGGCTCTTTGGACCGCGTGCTGGTGCTGGTGCAGGAAGAGCACGCCGATATCGTGCGCGAGCAATTGCCCGACCTGCCCCCCGAGAACCTGGTCGTCGAGCCGCTCGGACGCAGCACAGCCGCCTCGATCGGTCTGGCAGCCATTACCCTGGAAAAGCGCCTGCCGGGGACGCTGATGGCAGTGCTGCCTTCCGACCACCTGTTCAGCGACGAGCGACCCTGGCTGGCTGCGCTGCGCGCCGCGCTGGACTTCGCCGCCGGGAGCGAGCGCCTGGTGACCCTGGGAATAACGCCGCAGAGCGCATCCCCCAATTACGGTTACCTGCACCTGGGGCAGGAGCTGGCATCCCTGCAGGGACGCCGGATTTACGCGGTGCAAGCGTTCACCGAGAAACCCGATCCCACCCTGGCGCGCGCTTTTTGGGAGAGCGGGGAATACCTGTGGAACACGGGCACATTTGTCTGGCAGACGAGCGTTTTCCTGGCAGCGGTTGAGCAGCACATGCCGGGGCTTTTTGCCGGTCTGCAGCGCATCGATTTCGACCCGGCAAGCCTGAGGGCAGTCTACCCGACCTTTGAGGATATCTCTGTGGATTACGGCATCATGGAAAAAGCGGCGGGTGTGGCTGTGGTGCGCGGCGATTTCGAGCGCATCGATGTGGGCAACCTGTCCACGCTGGGAGACCTGCTGGAAGGCAACGCGCAGGGCAACGCCGTCGCGGGGTTGCTGGTGGAGAAAGACAGTCGGGATAACGTCATCTATTCGGACGAGGGTCTGGTGGGCTTGATCGGTGTGCAGGATATGATCGTCGTGCGCAAAGGGGATGTGGTACTGGTTTGTCCCAAAGAGCGCGCCCGGGAGGTTAAAGACCTGGTGGCGATGTTGGCAGAGAAGGACCTGGACAAATTCCGATGAGCTACCCGTGGATCATCTTATTCGATTGGGACGGCACGCTGATCGATTCGCTGCCGAATAAAGTGCGCAACGCCGCCAGGCTGTTCCAGGAAGTTTTTAGCGTAGCGCCGGAAGACGTTGTACAGTCCTACCGCAGAGTTTCCGGCATCCCGCGCAAGCAGCTATTCGCATCGATCTGCGCCGACAACGGGATACCGCCGCTGGACGATGTGCAGTACCAACAGCTCAGCCAGCGTTTCACTGAGATGAACCTGGCTTCCCTGACCAGCGCCGATGCGGGAGACATCCTCGACGAAGAGACTGTCGCTACGCTGCGCCTGCTGCAAGCAGCAGGTTACCCCCTGTACGTCTCCTCGTCCGCCGACCCGCACGAGATCCGCACTGGCGCACGCGCCCTGGGGCTGGAGGGCTTCTTCACGGAGATCATGGGCTCCCTGCCCGGATTCGGCAAAGGTGCCCAGCACGTGGCGCACGTGCTCGAGGTCCAATCCGCCCGGCGGGAGCAGGTCGTCTTCGTAGGCGATGAGCCGACGGATGTCCGCCTCGGCAACCTCGCCGGGGTACGGACGGTCGCCAGGCTGGGCACCTGCACCCTCGATACGCTCTTGAAAGAAAAGCCCGCAGCCATCATCAGCAGCCTGAGCGAGCTGCCAGCCCTGCTGGATCAGCTCGGTTCCGAGCGAGAAACCACCCCCTTTACAGACGGAGATATATGAGAACGATCATTGCAGAGCTATGCCAGAACCATAACGGCGACCTGAGCCTGATGAAGGAAATGGTCTGGGCGGCTGCCGAAGCTGGCGCGACCTACGCCAAAGTGCAATCCATGCTGGCGGATGACCTCACCTATCGCCAGCGCTTCGAAGAGGGACAGCGCCAGGGCGAGCGGCAGGTAGCTATCAAGCGTCCTTACCAGGCAGAATACGACCGGCTTAAGCCGATGGACCTGAGCGATGAAGCGCACGGGATATTTGTAGAGGAATGCCGCAAAGCCGGCATCCAGCCCCTGACCACCATTTTCTCCCGCTCGCGCATCCCCTTCGTCGCCAGCCTGGGCATGCAAGCGGTGAAAGTCGCCAGCTACGACTGCGGCAGCTTCCCCATGCTGCGCGAGCTGCGCGAGCGCTTCCCCTACCTGATCGTCTCCACCGGCGCCACCCTGGATGAGGAGATCGAGGCTGCCGCCAGCCTGCTGGCAGGGCACCGCTTCAGCTTCCTGCACGCCGTAACCATCTACCCAACCCCGCTGGACGAGCTGCACCTGAAACGCATGGCTTACCTGCGCCGCTTCACACCCTCCTGTGGGCTTGAGCGACCACACCCTGGTGGTGCGCGATGGCATCAAAGCCTCGGTGGCAGCCATGAGCCTGGGGGCAGACGTCATCGAGCGCCACTTCACCCTGCTCGCCGTGGATCAGACCAAAGACGGTCCCGTCTCCATCCGCCCGGCGGAGCTGAAAGAGCTGGTGGAGCTGAGCAAGATGGGTGATGCCGAATTGCAGGAATACGTCGCCCGTGAGATCCCGGAATTTCCGCGCATGCTCGGCGTGGAGCACCGCCCGTTGAGCGACGTGGAGCTGCTGAACCGCGATTATTACCGCGGGCGCTTTGCCAGCCGCACCAACGGCGAGTGGGTCTACAACTGGGAAGAGCGGGCGGTCTTTTGAAATGAACAGCCTCGGAGTGATCCCCGCCCGCGGCGGCTCGAAATCGGTGCCGCGGAAGAATATCGCCCCGGTACACGGCAAGCCGCTGATCGCCTACACCATCGAAGCCGCGCAGCGCAGCCGCCTGCTCACCCACTTCCTGGTGTCTTCCGATGACGCCGAGATTATCGCCGTAGCGCGCCAGTATGGCGCGCCGGCGCCTTTCGTCCGCCCGGCTGAGCTGGCGACAGACACCGCCCCTTCACTGCCCGTCGTACAGCACGCCGTGGGCGAGATGGAGCGCCTGCACGGCATCACCTACGACTACGTTGTGCTGCTGCAGCCCACCACTCCCCTGCGCTTACCGGGTGATATCGACGCCGCCCTGGAAAAGCTGGCAGCCACGGGCGCCGACTCGGTGATCAGCGTATGCGACGTGGGCGCCTACCACCCGGCGCGCATGCGCCAGATCATCGACGACCGGCTGGTCGAGCTGCCCATCCGCGAGCCCAAAGAGATGGCGCGCCGCCAGGACCTGCCGCTGGTCTATATCCGCAACGGGGCGATCTATGCCGTCAAGCGCGATGTGGTCATGCTGCAGAACACCATGTCCGGCGTGGACTGCCGCGCCTACATCATGCCCGAGGAGCGCTCGGTGAACGTGGACAGCAAGCTCGACCTGCTGCTGGCGGAGATCCTGCTGCGTCCGCTGGACACGCCCAGCGGATAAAACCCAGAAGAAGGTGCTCAGACCCATATGCGCATCCTGGTAGCCGAGAAATCCAGCTTCAGCCTGAAAGGCTTGCAATCCCTGGCGGACATCGCCGTGGTCGACGCCCTGGACCTGACCCAGGCGCAGCTCGCTTCGGCGGTGCAGGGCTACCAGGTGCTGGTGGTGCGCCTGGGTCTGCAGGTGGACCGAGACGGTCCTGGCGGCGGGCGAAGACCTGCGCCTCGTCGCCACGCCGACCACCGGGCTGGATCACATCGACCTGGGGGCAGCCCAGGAGCGCGGCGTCGCCGTGCTCAGCCTGAAGGGGGAGCGGGAATTTCTGGAGCAGGTTTACGCCACCGCCGAGCACACTTTTGCCCTGCTGCTCAGCCTGGTGCGGCGCATCCCGGCGGCTTTCGCAGCCGTGGAGCGCTACGAGTGGCGGCGCGACCTGTACCGCGGCGGCGAGCTGAGCGGCAAGACGCTGGGCATCGCCGGCTGCGGTCGCCTGGGATCGATGGTAGCCCGCTACGGGATGGCGTTCGGCATGCGCGTGATTGCCTACGATCCCTACCAGCCCCACCTGCCGCAGGGCGTAATCGCCTGCTCGACGCTGGCGGAGCTGCTGGCGGAGAGCGACATGGTCTCCCTGCACGTGCCGCTCAACGCCGAGACGGAAGGCATGATCGCCGCCGAGCAGCTCGCCCAGCTCCGCCCGGGGGCAATCTTGGTCAACACGGCGCGCGGCGCGGTGCTGGATGAAACGGCGCTCTTGCACGCCCTCGAATCAGGCTGGCTGGCTGGCGCCGCCCTGGATGTGCTGCGGGACGAATTCACCCTGGGCGCTGGGGCTCCCAACCCCTTGATCGAGTACGCCCGCAGGCACGACAACCTGATCATCACTCCGCATATCGGCGGCTCCACCCAGGAATCGATCGAAAAGGCGGACCTATTCATCGCCAACAAAATTGGCGAGTATCTTTCCAAACACCAAGCGCCTTACAGGCGCGAAACCCCAATCACAGGATAAGGATTTATGGTAACCAAAGCAAAGAACGGCAAACTGATCTCTCCCTACGGAGGCACGCTGGTCGACCTGATTGTCACCGGCGAGGAGCGCCAGGAAGTGCTGGAGCGCTCGCGCCGCCTGCCCTCCGTGCAAATCTCCGCCCGCTCGCTATGCGACCTGGAGCTGCTGGCGACCGGGGCTTTCTCCCCGCTGGACCGCTTCATGTGCAAGAAGGATTACGAGCGCGTCCTGACCGAGATGCGCCTGGGCGATGGCACGCTCTTTCCCATCCCGGTAGCCCTGCCGGTCGATGAGAACGCCCTGCCAACCTGGGGTGAGCAAGTCACCCTGTGCGACGCGCGCAACAACACCATCGCCGTGATGCAGATCGAGGAGGTCTACCACTGGGACGCGCAGCGCGAAGCGCGCCTGGTGCTGGGCACTACCGACCCGCGCCACCCGCTGATGTCGGAAATGCTGCGCTGGGGCAAGGTGTACGTCTCCGGCGAGCTGAAGGTGCTCGACCTGCCCAAGTATTACGACTTCGTCGAGCTGCGCCGCACCCCAGCCCTGGTACGCGCCCGGCTGGAGGAGATGGGCAACGCCAACGTGGTGGCTTTCCAGACGCGCAACCCGATGCACCGCATCCACGAAGAGCTGACCAAGCGCGCCGCCGAAGAGGTGGATGGCAGCCTGCTGATCCACCCGGTGGTGGGCATGACCAAGCCCGGCGACGTGGACCACTACACGCGCGTGCGCGGCTACCGCGCCCTGGTCGAGAACTATTACGACGCCAACCGCACCTTCCTCAGCCTGCTGCCCCTGGCGATGCGCATGGCGGGACCGCGCGAGGCGCTATGGCACGCCATCATCCGCCGCAACCACGGCGCCAACTACTTCATCATCGGTCGCGACCACGCCGGTCCCGGCAACGACAGCCACGGGCGACCTTTCTACGGTCCCTACGAAGCCCAATTGATGATGGCGCAGTATGCCAACGAGATCGGGGTGAAGCCGGTCGAGTTCAAAGAGCTGGTCTTCCTGGCGGACGACGAGCGCTACGAAGAGGTCAACAAGGTGCCGGAGGGAGCGCGCGTCTTCTCCATCTCTGGGACCCAGGTGCGCGAGGACTACCTGGCGAAGGGCAAGCCCCTGCCCGAGTGGTTCACCCGCCCGCCGGTGGCTGAGATCTTGCAGCAGATGTACCCGCCGCGCCACAAGCAGGGCGCCTGCATCTGGTTCACCGGCTTGAGCGGCTCGGGCAAGTCCACCACGGCGGAGATCCTCACCTCCCTGCTCCTGGAGCGCGGGCGGCAGGTGACCCTGCTGGACGGCGACGTGGTGCGCACGCACCTCTCCAAGGGACTGGGCTTCTCCCCCGAAGACCGTGACACCAACATCCTGCGCATCGGCTTCGTGGCAGGCGAGATCGCCCGCCACGGCGGCACGCGTGATCTGCGCCGCCATCAGCCCCTACCGCGCCACGCGCAACGAGGCACGCAAGATGGTGGGCGAGGAGCGCTTCATCGAGGTCTTCGTCGATACCCCCATCGACGTGTGCGAGCAGCGCGACGTGAAAGGCCTTTATGCCGCGCGCCCGCCGCGGGCAGATCACCGGCTTCACCGGCGTGGACGACCCGTACGAAGCCCCGATTAACCCCGAGATCACGCTGGACACGGTCGGTTTCAGCGCCGAGGATAACGCCCACAAGATTATCGAGCACCTGGAAGAGAGGGGCTTTATCCAGCCGGATAACTTCAATAACAAAGCCGATAAAACGGAAGCTGCTCCTGGCGAATGACACAACCTGTTAGCAATTGCGCCTGCTTTGATAACTTTGAGTAGAGAGACTTGATCTCCGACACGTAGCGAGCGGAGGGAATTCTCAACAATGTCTACCGTAATGGATCTGTTCAATCTGGACGGGCGCGTCGCAATCGTCACCGGCGGCGCCGGCTTGCTGGGCAAAGGCTTCTGCCGCGCCCTGGCGGAAGCCGGCGCCTCGGTGGTGATCGCCGACCTGGACGAGGAAGCCGCATCCATGCTGGCGAACACCCTGGCGCGCGATGAGCTGAAAGCCATGCCTTACGAGGTGGATGTCACCTCACCCGAATCCGTGCGCGGCATGGTGCAGGCAGCCCTGCAGGCTTTCGGCAGGCTGGATATCCTGGTCAACAGCGCCGCCCTGGATCCCAAGTTCGACCCGCAGCACGACGGGCAACAGGCGGGCGCCTTCGAGGACTATCCCCTGGAAAGCTGGAAACAAGCCCTGGATGTCAACCTGACCGGCGCATTCCTGTGCTGCCAGGCGGCAGCCCTGCCCATGCTGGCGCAGGGGGGCGGCTCGATCATCAACCTGTGCTCCATCTACGGGCTGGTGGGTCCCGACCAGCGCATCTACCAGCGCCCGGACCAGCCGCCGCGCTACAAGCCGGCTTACTACAGCGTCACCAAGGCGGGTGTGCTGGGCTTGACGCGCTACCTGGCGACGTACTACGCCGGGCAAAACCTGCGCGTCAACGCCCTCACACCCGGCGGCGTCTTCAACGAGCACGAGGATGCCTTCGTGCAGGCTTACTCAGCCCGGGCGGTTCTGGGGCGCATGGCAGACGCGCACGAGATGGACGGCGCTCTGCTCTTCCTGGCCTCCGACGCCTCGTCTTACATGACCGGGTCTAATCTGGTGGTGGATGGCGGCTGGACGGCATGGTAACGCCTGAAGTCCTCGCTCTGATCCCGGCACGCGGCGGCTCGAAGAGCATCCCGCGCAAGAACATCCGCCCCTTTGCCGGGCGCCCGCTGATCGCCTACAGCATCGCTGCCGGGCTTCAGGCGAAGACGGTCAGGCGCGTGCATCGTCTCGACAGATGACGAGGAGATCGCCGAAATCGCCCGCGGATACGGCGCGGAGACGCCCTTCCTGCGCCCGGCGGAATTCTCCCAGGACCAGACCGCCGACCTGCCCGTCTTCCAGCACGCCTTGCAGTGGCTGGCTGAGAAAGAGCATTACCACCCCGATATCGTCGTCCAATTGCGCCCCACCTCGCCCCTGCGCAGGGTGGCGCACATCGACGGGGCGGTTGCCAGCCTGCTGGCGCGTCCGGAAGCGGACGCCGTACGCACAGTGTGCGTACCCTTTCAGAACCCGTTCAAGATGTGGCGCATCGCCGCGGATGGCTTCATGCGCCCATTGATCGAGAGCCTGGGAGCAGGTCAACAGATCGCCGAGCCGTACAACATGCCGCGCCAGGCGCTGCCGGAGGTCTTCTGGCAGACCGGCTACGTCGATGCCGCCTGGGCGAGGACAATCACAGAAAAAGGATCGATGACCGGGGATAAGATCCTGCCCCTGGTGATCGATCCCGGAGATTGGATCGATATCGACTCGCCCGACGACTGGCGGCGGGCGGAACGCTTGCTGCAGGACGGCGAGATCTCGCTCGCCGACCTCGGCTTCCACCTGGCTTAGTGGCTCGCTTCCCGGGCGACCTGCTCCAGGTCGCTATCCACCATCATGCGCACCAGCCCCTTGAAATCTACCGTAGGCGCCCAACCCAGCTTTTCGTGGGCATTGCGCGGGTCGGAGACCAGGATATCCACCTCAGACGGTCGGAAGAAGCGCGGGTCCTGGACGACATACTCCTTGTAATCCAGCCCCACGTGCTCGAAAGCCACCTGGCAGAACTCTTCGACCGAGTGGGTCTCGCCGGTGCCGACCACAAAATCGTGCGGCTCATCCTGCTGGAGCATCTGCCACATGGCGACGACGTAATCGCCGGCGAAGCCCCAATCCCGGCGGGCGTCCAGGTTGCCCATGCGCAGCTCATTCGCCAGCCCGAGCTTGACACGCGCCACGCCGTGCGAGATCTTGCGGGTCACAAATTCCAGCCCGCGGCGCGGGCTCTCGTGATTGAACAGGATCCCGGACACGGAGAACACATTATAGGATTCACGGTAGTTGACCGTGATCCAGTGCCCGTAAACCTTAGCCACGCCGTAGGGGCTGCGCGGGTAGAAGGGTGTGGTCTCACACTGCGGCACCTCGCGCACCTTGCCGAACATCTCGCTGGTTGAAGCCTGGTAAAAGCGCGCCTGGGGGCGCACCAGGCGCACGGCTTCCAGGATGCGCGTGACGCCCAAACCGGTCACCTCGCCGGTGAGCACAGGCTGAGTCCAGGAGATGGGCACGAAGGATTGCGCTGCCAGGTTGTAGATCTCATCTGGCTGGTACTCCTCGAACAAATCCATCAGCGAGCTCTGGTCGTGCAGATCCCCCTGGGCGATGGTCACTTGCTCCTGAAACTGGCTGATGCGCTCATAGCTGATGGTGCTGGTGCGGCGCACCATGCCGACCACCCGGTAACCCTTGGAAAGCAAGAACTCCGCCAGATACGAGCCATCCTGCCCGGTAATGCCGGTGATTAAAGCGGTTGGCATGCAAGACTCCTGTAATTGGATTATGCTGTGAGTATATCACGTGGAAAAAGGAAGGATACCGAAAAATGCCCCTGATCAAGATCGGTGACCGCCTGATCGGCGATGGACAACCGACCTACATCATCGCCGAGATCGGCGTCAATCACAACGGATTCCTGGACTTAGCCATCAGGCTGATCGACGTGGCGGTAGAAGCCGGCGCCGACGCGGTCAAATTTCAAAAACGCGATCTGAAGAGCCTCTACGGCAAGAAATACCTGGAGAACGCCAACGCCGGGGAGAAAACCCTGCGCTACATGCTGCCCATCCTGCAGCAGGTCGAGCTGAACGAAAGCGAATACCACCAGATCCTCGCCCACTGCCAGAAGAGAGGCATCACCTTCCTGTGCTCGGCTTTTGACATCGAAAGCGCCGATTTCCTGGAAAAGCTGGGCGTACCCGCCTATAAAGTGGCATCCGCCGACCTTACCAACCTGCCACTGCTCGACCACCTGGCACAGAAGCGCAAGCCGCTGATCCTGTCCACGGGCATGTCGCGCATGGACGAGGTGGAATACACGGTGAGCTTCCTGAAGGAGCGCGGGGTGGAGTTCGCCCTGCTGCACTGCAACAGCACCTATCCCACGGCATTTGAGGATATCAACCTGCGCTTCATGGACCAGTTGCGCCGCTTTGGCGCGCCGGTGGGCTACTCGGGGCACGAGCGCGGCATCGCCGTCTCCACCGTCGCTTCCGCCCTGGGCGCCAGCATTCTCGAGCGTCACCTGACGCTCGACCGCACGATGGACGGACCCGACCACGCCTCCAGCCTGGAGCCGCAGGGCTTCTCCAAGATGGTGCGCGATATCCGCCAGGTAGCCAGCGCTATGGGCACCGGGCAGGAGAAGTTCTTCTCGCGCGGCGAGATCCTCAACCGCGAAGTGCTGGGAAAGAGCCTGGTGGCTGCCCGCCGCATCGAGCCGGGTGAGACGATCACAGCCAAGATGGTAGCGGTGAAAGGACCCGCCCTGGGTCTCTCGCCGCAAAATTATCCCCGGCTGCTCGGGCGCGTGGTGGAGCGGGTGATCGATGAAGACGAGCCCTTCCTGGACCGTGACCTGGGGATCAAGATTGAGCTGGACATGGAGCATACCCTGCCCATGGATTACGGCTTCACCGTGCGCTTCCGGGATGACGAAGAGCTGCTGGTCTACCGTCCGCGCATCCTGGAATATCACTTCACCGACCAGGACCTGGATGAGCATTACCCCGGGCGCGATCACACCGCCAGCAGCGAGCACCCCTTGAAGCTGGTGGTGCACGCCCCGGAGTTCTGGGATCGCACGCTGGTAGACCTGTGCGCACTGGATGAGAACCAGCGCTGCGCCTCGCGCGAGCTGCTGCAGAAATCGATCAACCTGACGCGCGAGATGGCGCCTTACTTCGTCGGCACGCCTAAGGTGGTCATCCACCCCGGCGCCATGAGCCTCGACCATCCGATCAAGAACCGCAGCGCGCTGTACGAAAACCTGCGCCGCTCGGTAGAAGAGCTGGACTACGCCGGGGTCGAGCTGCTGCTGGAGAACCTGCCCCCGCACCCGTGGTATTTCGGCGGGCAGTGGATCACCAACGCCTTCATGGACGCTGACGAGATCAAGGATTTCATCACAGCGCTGTCCCTCAACTTCTGCTACGACTCATCGCATCACAAGCTGTACTGCAACTGGGCAAAGGTGGATTTTTACGAGCAACTGACCCTCTTGCTGCCCTACATCCGCCACCTGCACCTCTCCGACGGCGCCGGTCTGGACGGCGAGGGGTTGCAGATCGGCGAGGGAGCCATCGATTGGGTGCACTTCTTCCACGTGCTCGGTGAATACCACGGCAGCATGATCCCGGAGATCTGGCGCGGCCACCAGCGCCAGGGGGAGGGCTTCCTGATCGCCATCCAGCGCTTATCGCAGGCTTACTTCGCTGCCCGAGGCAGCCAGGGAGGGGCTTGAGCGCTTCTAAAACGTCGCCTGGTAAAAACAGCCTGGCAACCAGGTTGAGCGCCAAGGTCGAGAGCTGGCAGAGCCGGCGGCGCTTCGCGCGCCTGGCAAACCAGGTGCGCCAGCACGCTCGCCCCGAGACGGGCGCAGCGCCCGTGGTGGTCTTCAACGCCTCAACGCGCCTGGCAGGGTTAAGCCAGAACGCCGCCTTCTCGCTGCTGGCTGCCTGGAGCCTGCGCCTGGCAGGCGTTCCGGTGGTGCACTTCGTCTGCCAGTCGGGGATGAGCCATTGCGTGCTGGGCACAAACCGCCAGGACTACCACACACCACCGCCCTGCGCCGCCTGCATCGCCCAATCCGAGCGGATTTACAGCCGGGCGCAGGTAGAATCTTTCTCCTACCATGAAGACCTCGCCCTGGCATCCAGCCTGAGCGGGCTGGATGTGGAGCAGCTCTCCCGTTTCGAATACCCCGCCCCTACGCCGGGCAGCGCTTCGTCGATCCCGCTGGGACGCATGGCGCTGCCATCGCTGCGTTGGGCGCTGCGCCGCCACACCCTGCCGGACGACGAGCCCACGCGCTACCTGCTGCGCGCTTACATGCTCTCTGCTTATCACATCGCCTGCCAGTTTGCCGCCTTGCTGGAGCGCCTCCAGCCGCAGGCGGTGGTGGTTTTCAACGGGTTGATGTACCCCGAAGCCGCCGCCCGCTGGGCTTGCCGCCAGTCGAAGGTGCGCTCGGTAGCGCACGAGGTGGGTTACCAGCGCTTTTCGGTCTTCTTCAGCGAGGGCGACCCCACAGCGTATCCAATCGACATCCCGCCGGACTTTACGCTGAGCGCCGAGCAGAACGCCCGCATCGACGCTTACCTGGAGCAGCGCTTCCAGGGGCGCTTTACCATGGCGGGCATCCAGTTCTGGCCCGAGATGCGAGGATTGGACGAGGCTTTTCTGCACAAAGCCGGCAGCTTCCGCCAGATCGTGCCGGTTTTTACCAACGTCATTTACGATACCAGCCAGGTGCACGCCAACGTACTCTTCCCGCACATGTTCGCCTGGCTGGACGAGGCGCTGGAAAGCATCCGCCGCCACCCCGATACTCTGTTTGTTATCCGCGCCCACCCGGACGAGATGCGCCCCGGCTCAGCCAAGCAGAGCCGCGAGAGCGTGCACGATTGGGTGAAGAGCAACCGCGCCGACGAGCTGCCGAACGTGGTCTTCATCGACTCGCAAGAGTACATCAGCTCGTACGAGCTGATCTTGCGCTCCAAGTTCGTCATGGTGTACAACTCTTCCATCGGTCTGGAAGCCACCTTGATGGGGAGAGCCGTCTTGTGCGCGGGGAAAGCGCGCTACACCCAGATCCCCACCGTATTCTTTCCGCCCGACCTGTCAGAATACAAGCGCCTGGGGGAATGGATGCTGGCGGCAGACGAGCTCGGCGCGCCGGCGGAATTCCAGACCAACGCCCGCCGCTTCCTGTACTACCAGCTCTTCCGCGCCTCGCTGCCGCTGGATGGGTTCCTCCAATCCGGGCGCCGGATGGGCTTCGTGGAGCTGCGCGATTTCGCCTGGCAGGCGCTGCTGCCGCAGAGCTCGCCTGCCCTGGGCGTCATTACCGATGGCATCATGGAAGGCAAGCCCTTCTTAATGCCCGAAAACTAACCCACCTTTCGATGGATAAGCATGCCAGATTCAATTGAGATCCTCTCCGTAGAACTATTGGATAAAAATCGCCTGACAGTCAACGCTTTGAAGAAACTGGCGCGCTCCCTGGGATTGGAGTTCGGCTGGCATTACCTGCTGGACCTCGCCTGGATCATCCAGAGCCTGGGAGACGTGCAGGGCAAGCGCCTGATCGACGCCGGCGCCGGGACGGGCGTATTGCAGTGGTACCTGGCGCAAGAAGGAGCTGAGGTGCTGAGCGTGGACCGCGGCAGCCGCAGCGACCTGCCGCTGCGCTTCCGCCGGCGCTTCAACGTCCAAGGGCTGCGCCCGCAGGACCTGGCGCCTGCATCACAGGTTTTGCGCCAACGCGCTGACGCCAGCCCGGCGGGTTCCCGGCGCTGGGACGCGACCTGCTCGGCTTGCCCGGCGCCGCCCGCGTGAGCGGCCGCGTGATCCTCTACAACCAGGATCTGAAAACCCTGGCAGATGTGCCGGACGCCTCCGTGGATGGGGTGGCAGCGGTCTCAGCCCTGGAACATAATACCCCCGAGAGCCTGCCCCTGGTGGTGAAGCGAGCTGATGCGCGTGCTCAAGCCCGGCGGGCTGTTGCTGGCTACGCTGGGCGCCGCCCGTGACCAGGATTGGTTCCACGAGCCCTCGCACGGCTGGAACTATACCGACGCCAGCCTGCGCAGGTCTGTTCGACCTGTCGCCGCAGGCGCTTTCGAACTACGGGCGCTACGATGAGTTATTCGACGCCTTGAAGAATTGCAGCCGAGCTGCGCGATGGCCTGGCGGCATTCTATGCACGCTCCGGCGACAACGGTATGCCCTGGGGCAAATGGGACCCGCAGTACCAGCCGGTTGGGGTTTGCAAAGTAAAAAATTAGCCGCGGCGAAAATTCCGCCGTCGCGGCTGTCGAAAACAAAGGAGATGTACGCGTTATGGATGATCATCGCACGATAAACCTGGTAAACGATATCCAGGCGCTGCTTGGTCGAAGCGCTGCACATCAGCGCAGGGCAAGCCACGCCCGACCTGGCTTTTGGCGACCTGCCGCAATGGGATTCCATGGGGCATATGGAAGTGATGATGCTGCTCGAGCAGCGCTACGATGTCGAGATCAACGCCGACACCATCGCCGCGCTCACCAGCGTGCCTGCCATTCGCGCATACTTGCAGGAGAAAGGCAATGCCTGAGCATACGTTTGAATTCACCCCCTGCGAACACATCCCCGAATTCCTGGTAGGGGAGGTGCAGTCCAAGCTGGCTTACGTGGATGAAGCCATCCTCCAGGCGCTGGTCTCCCCCGGCGGAGATAGCGTCACCCTGCGCCTGCGCCAGCCGCTGGACAAATCTCGCCAGGGCGAGCTGGAAGAGAAGGCGCAGCGCGTGGTGCTCTCGATGGTCAAGGGCGCCTACAAGCCCAAGGTGCAGGTGCTCGAAGATCACCTGGACCGCCCGGTGCCTTACAGCCAGGATCCACACGTCGAGCTGGCTGCGCGGCAGGAGATTTCTCAGGAGATGCAGGGCATCTTTGCCCTGGGACCGCTGGTCGCCCGCCTGATCGCTTATTTCGAGACGCGCTTCGTCGAGCTGGCAGATTCCTTCGAAGCGGCGCCCTACCGCTTCCCTACCCTGATCCCCGCCCGCTACCTGGAGCGCGTGAATTACTTCTCAGCTTTCCCTCATTCGCTCACCTTCGTCACCCATCTGCGCGAAGACCTGGACGCCATCGATCACTTCGCCCAGACCGCCGCTTGCCAGCATGAAGGCGACCTCAATGCGCCCCTGGACACCTTTTCGCCCATCCAGACCCTGCTCTCGCCGGCGGTGTGCTACCACCTGTATTTTGCGCTGGCAGACCAGCCGCTTGCAGGCGGCAAAGCGGTGGCGACAGCCGTGGGCAACTGCTTCCGCTACGAATCGATCAACCTGAGCTCGCTGGAGCGGTTGTGGAACTTCACCATGCGCGAGGTCATCTTCGTCGGCGCCAAGGACTTTGTGCTGGAGAACCGCGAGATCGCCCGCCAGCGCATGGCAGGCGTCTTCGAGGAAGTGGGATTGGCTTACCGCGTGGAGAGCGCCAACGACCCGTTCTTCATCGGCGAGTTCCGCAAGCAGGCGGCTTTCCAGAGCGCTTTCCAGCTCAAGTTCGAGATCCGCGCCCGCCTGCCTTTCAAAGAATCGACCCTGGCGGTGGGCTCGTACAACTACCACCAGGATTTCTTCGGTCGCCATTTGAACATCACGCTGCCCGACGGCTCCCCCGCCCATACCGGCTGCGTCGCTTTTGGGCTGGAGCGCATGGCGTACGCTTTCCTGGCGCAGTACGGCTTCGACCAACAGGCATGGCCTGCGGCGGTGCGGGAGGCTATGGCATGAGCGAGGTCACTTACCGCCTGGTACAGGAAAGCGATCTTCCGATCGTCGTTGAAATGTACACGCTGCTCAACGAGTATTTCTACAAGATGGGCTACCGACTGCCGCATCCGGAGAACGTGGGCGAGGCGTGGCTGGATTCGTTCCGCCGCACCCTGGGACGCTTCAGCAACGTGTTCATCGCCGAAGTGGAGGGCGACGTGGTGGGCTTTATGCTCTGCCGCCTGAAGCGCGTCCCGGCATACATGGGCGGCGTGCTGGTGGGCGAGCTGAGCGACATGTGGATCGACGCCAGCGCCCGGCGCATGGGCATCGGCGACAAGCTCTCCCGCCTGGCGATGGATTGGATGCGCCAGCAAGGCGCCCACTCGATCGAGATCCAGGTGCTGCGCGAGAACGAAGCCAGTTGGAAGCTGTACGAGCGCATGGGCTACCAGCTCGAGTTCCGCGTGGGGCGCCTGCTGTGGGAGGATTACGACCGCATCAACCAGGCGGCTGCTCAGGAAGGGGAAGCCCAGTAAGCCTGCCATGCTCCAGGTGACAGCCGAGCAAACGATAGCAGCTTTGCAGGCAGTGGGCATCCAGCCCGGCGACGGGGTGCTGGTGCACTCCGCCATCCAGTACCTGGGACAGCCGCAGGGCGGCGTGGGCATGTACTACACTGCCCTCTGCCAGGCGCTGGATATCCCCATTGAGTTGGGTCATTCCGCTTCCGGCGGCGGCACCCTGGCTGCGCCGGCTTTCAACTTCGCCTTCGCCCGCGGCGAGCCCTATGACCCGCAGAGCACGCCAAGCGCCGGCATGGGCGCCCTGAGCGAGTACGTGCGCCAGCGCCCCGAAGCGCGCCGCACGCCCCACCCCATGCAATCGCTGGCGGTGGTAGGGCGCTATGCGGCGGACCTGGCAAGCCGCGACACACCTTCCGCTTTCGACCCGGGCTCGGCTTACGAGCGCATGCTGGAGCTGGATTTCAAGCTGCTGCTGCTCGGCGCCAGCATCCAGGCGGTCTCGATGCTGCATTACAGCGAGCAGCGCTTCCAGGTTCCCTACCGCTACTGGAAGGATTTCACCGGCGAGTACCATACGCCGCAAGGCTGGGCGCCGCGCACCTACCGCATGTTCGTCCGCGACCTGCAGCTCGATGCGAAGATCGAGCTGTACCCGGTGCAGGATGCCCTGCAGGCGCAAGGAAAATGGCACAGCGCCCCGCTCAACTACGGGCAGGTCGCCTGCTGCCGCCTGGCAGATTTCGTAGCGGAGGTCGACCGCTGCCTGGCGCAAGACCCCTGGCTGCTGGTCACCAACCGCCCCGGGGAAGGATTGAGAGCTGACGATGACATCGATGATCGACCTGATCAATGAGCTGTGGTTTCTGAAGCGGGATATCGTTTCCGATGGCTTCGACCGCGCCTTGCGGCGGCTGGCGGAAGAAGTGCCCATGCCGATCCACGAATACCCCAGCGGCGAGCCGTGCTGGACCTGGCGCGTGCCGGATAAGTGGACGTGCAGCGAAGCCTACCTCGAGACACTGGACGGTCGCCGGCTGCTGGACTACCAGCGACCACCCCCTGCATGTCGCTATCCTACTCGCTGCCATTCGAAGGCGTGGTCAGCCGGGAATGAGCTGCTGGCGCACCTGCACGTCCACCCGCGCCTGCCGCAGGCTATCCCTTTCGTCTTCAAATATTACGAGCGGGATTGGGGCTTGTGCGCCTCCCAGGAGCTGCGCGCTGGGCTGGACGAGGATGCGTACCGGGTGGTGATCCGCAGCCGCTTCGAGCCGGGGACGCTAAAGGTGGGCGAGGTCGTCATCCCGGGTGAAAGCCAGGACTGCTTCGTGCTGGCGGCGCACCTGTGCCACCCGGCAATGGTCAACGACGACCTGAGCGGGGTGGTGGTGGGGTTGGAGGTCGCCCGCCGCCTGCTGGCGGGTCCGCCGCCGCGCTATACCTACCGGCTGCTCATCCTGCCCGAGACCATCGGCTCGGTGGCGTACCTGAGCCACAACGAGGCGCTGATCCCCCACATGCAGGGCGGGCTTTTCCTGGAGATGCTCGGCAACGACTCGCCGCACGCCCTGCAAGGCTCCTTCCAGCCCGGCAGCCAGGCAGACCGCTGCCTCACCGCCAGCCTGCAGGAACTGGATCCGCACGGATACCAGGGCGCTTACCGCACGATCATCGACAACGACGAGCGGCAGTTCAACGCGCCGGGTGTGCGCGTGCCCATGCTCTCCCTCTCGCGCGTCGAAGCCCCCAAAGCCGCCGGCAGACCGCCCTATCCAGAATACCATTCCAGCCTGGATACGCCTGCTATCGTCTCGGCGGAGCGGCTGGAAGCCTCGAGCCGGGTCGTCTTAGGGCTGCTGGACGCCTGGGAGCGCAACGCCTACGTGGTCAATAACTTCAAAGGTGAGATCTTCTGCTCGGGCTACGGCATCTGGATCGACTACCGCCTCAATCCGCAGGGGCACCGGCGCCTGTTCGAGATCATGGAGCGCTGTGATGGCGAGCATACCGTCGCCGATATCGCCGCCGAGCTGGGCGTATCCTTCCAGGCGGTCTGGGAGGTGGTCTCTCTGCTGGAGTCCAAAGAGCTGGTCTGGCTCAGCCGGGCGCCCCATCCCACAGATCCACGCGCCTGATCTCCCCCAAGGATTAGTCTTTTTCTATGAACCTCTATTACCACCTCAAGCACACGCTCAAGCTGGGGCGCTGGCAGGCGCGGCGGGTCGCCTGCGCATGGCGTTGGCGACCCGCCAGCCAGAGCAGCCTGCCGGCGGTGCTGGGCAACGCCATGCCCAAATCCGGCTCGCACCTGATCATCCAGGTGCTGCAGGGGTTAACCGGCTTGGGACCGTTCGTCAACGGCGGTTTCCCGCCCGTCAACCGCGGGGAAGACAACAGCAAGCTGCCCGATAAAGCCATCCTGGCAAACATCCAGCGCCTGCGACCCGGAGATATCGCCTATGGCTACATCAAGGCGCAGGAGCCTTTCATCTCCGCCTTGACCGCGCCGGGGCACGCCAGCATTTTCGTCTACCGTGACCCGCGATATGATCGTGTCGCACGTCTTCTACGCCACGCAGATGCACAAAGGTCACTGGATGCACCGCTACTACACCGAGACGCTCAACACCATGGAGCAGCGCATCAACGCCGCTATCCAGGGCGTGGACGAGGATGGCAGCGAGCTGAGCGATATCCGCACCAAGTACCTGGCGTACATGGATTGGCGGGAGCAGGCGCAGGTTTTGTGCATGCGCTTCGAGGACCTGATCCTGGAGCGCGAAGCCGCCCTGGGGCGCATCCTGGATTACCTGGAAGCGCGCGGCTTCACCCCCCAGGTCTCCCGCCCCGCGGCGGTCGCCGTCCTGGCGGAAGCGATCAAGCCCAAGAAATCCGGCACCTACCGCAAGGGGCAGCCGGGCAACTGGCGCGAGCACTTCACCCCCGCCAATAAGGCGCTATTCAAGGAGCAGGCTGGCGACCTGCTCATCCACCTCGGCTACGAGCAGGATAACTCCTGGTAAGCCGGGCGAGCCTTCCGACCCGTGAAAACATACCTGCGTTTTAGAGCAAAACTGGCGCGGCGCTGGCTGAGGCGGCTGAGGCAGTCTGCCCGCTACGGGCGCCTTTCGCTGCGCGGCGCCCCCGTGCTCTTCGCCAACTCGTTCCCCAAGAGCGGCACGCACCTGCTCACCCAGGTACTGCAAGGCTTTCCCCAGTTCAGCCCAACCGTCGATAGCGGGCTGCCTGCCATCGTCACCTTCCAGGGAGACACCGGTCGCCCGCGCAGCGCCGGCGAGATCGTCGACGACCTGCAGCGGCTGCTGCCCGGCGACATCGCTTACGGGCACCTGCACGCTTTGCCCGAGGTAGTCGCCTTCCTGTCGCGCCCGGGCATGGCGGCTTACTTCATCTTGCGCGATCCGCGCGATGTGGTCATCTCGCACGTGCATTACGTGACCGAGATGGAGCCCAATCATATCCACCATCGCCATTACACCCAGGAGTTGCACACCTTCGACGAGCGCCTGCGCACCAGCATCCTGGGCATCCCCGACCCCGCCATCCCCTTCCCGGATATCCGCCAGCGCTTCCTGCCCTACCTGGGCTGGCTCGCGCACCCAGAAGTGCTGACCCTGCGCTACGAAGACTTCCTGGCAGACCGCCCGGCGGCGCTGGGGCAGGTTTACGACCACGCCGTCCAGCGCGGCTTGCCGGCGCGCTCCGATCGTGACGAAGCCATCCGGCTGTTGGAAGCCAGCATCGATCCCCAGCGCTCGCCCACCTTCCGCAGCGGTAAAGCCGGCGGTTGGCGCAAGCAGTTCAGCCCGGAGAACAAGCAGCTCTTCAAAGAAGTCGCCGGGGATCTGCTCATCCAGCTCGGCTACGAACGCGATCATGGCTGGTGAATTGCCGGTCGCCGGACCGCGATGTTCAATCGTGATCCGCGCCAACAACGAAGAGAAGCACATCGGGCGTCTCCTGACCGGGATACTGCAGCAGACAATACAGGAACCCGAGATCATTCTGGTCGACTCCGGCTCAACCGACGCCACGGTGGCAATCGCCGCGCAGTACCCGGTCAGGGTCATCCATATCGACCCAGACGAATTCACCTTTGGGCGCTCGCTTAACCTGGGGATTGCCGCCGCGCACAGCGCGTCAAATCGTCATTGCCAGCGCGCATGTCTACCCGGTTTACCCGGATTGGCTGGAATCCTTGCTGCGCCAGTTCAACGACCCGCAAGTCGCCCTGGCTTACGGGAAACAACGCGGGAGCTCGACATCGCGCTACTCCGAGCACCAGGTGTTCGCCCGCTGGTTCCCGGACGAATCCACGCCGCGCCAGGCGCACCCGTTCTGCAACAATGCCAACGCCGCCATCCGGCGCAGCCTGTGGGAGATAAACCCATACGATGAGACGCTCACCGGGTTGGAAGATATCGCCTGGGCGCGTTGGGCAATCGAGGCGGGTCACGTCATCGCCTACAGCGCCGAAGCCGAGGTCGTTCATGTTCACGATGAAACGCCGCGCCAGGTCTATAACCGCTACCGGCGGGAAGCCATGGCGTTCAAGCGCATCTACCCTGAAGAGCGCTTCGGCATGAGAGACTTTTTGCGCCTGACAAGCGGCAATATCGCCAGCGACATCTGGCATGCTGCCCGGCAAAAGCAGCTCTCCTCCAGCTGGACGAGCATTTTCTGGTTCCGCTGGATGCAGTTCTGGGGCACGTACCAGGGCTATCGCCGCGCCGGTCCGCTTACCTGGCAGCTACGCCAGACATTTTACTACCCGCACGGTATCGGCGCCCGCCCGCGCCCTCTTCCCGGCAGGTCGAGCCAATCCGGTATAATGATGCGACCGAAGACTGATACATCAATGCGGTGATTAGACAGATGAACCGAATCGTTGCCCTTGTTCCCATGCGTCACAGATCCCAGCGCGTGCCCGGTAAGAACTACCGTCCCCTGGCGGGGCGCCCGCTGTACCAGCACATTATCTCCACGCTGCTGCAGTGCCCGGAGATCGCCGAGATTGTTGTAGATACCGACAGCCCGGTCGTGATGGATGGCTTGCGCGGTCTTTTCCCCAGGTGCGCGTGCTGGAACGCCCGGAGCACCTGCGCGCCGACGCCATCCCGATGAATGAGATCCTGGCTTACGATACAGCGCAGGTGGAAGCAGATTTTTACCTCCAGACCCATAGCACCAACCCCCTGCTCCATCCCGAGACGGTTTCGAAAGCCCTGCAGGCGCTGCTTGCCGCCTACCCGGCGTACGATTCGCTCTTCTCGGTCACCCGCCTGCAGACCCGCCTGTGGGACCAGCTTGGGCGGGCGATCAACCACAACCCGGCTATCCTGCTGCAAACCCAAGACCTGCCGCCGGTGTACGAGGAAAACTCCTGCCTGTACATCTTCACGCGCCAGAAGCTGCTGGAGCGGCGCAACCGCCTGGGCGAGCGCCCGCTCATGTTCGAGCTCGATCCGGCTGAAGCGTGGGATATCGATGATGAGATCGACTTCCTGATCGTAGACCTGCTCAAGCGCCAGTCGGAGGCGGTTGCCCCGTGAGCGCCAACACACCTCCAAAATCCCCCAACCGGCTCAGGCGCTGGATCGGCGCCTGCGCCCACACCCTGCTTTTCGCCGCATACCCCGTATTAGCCATGCTGGCTTACAACATCGGCGAGATGCCCGCTTCCGATGCCTTGCGGGCGCTGCTGGTGTCTCTGGCGGCTGCCTTACTGCTGCTGCTCGTGATGCGCTTGATCCTGCGGGATTGGGTCAAAGCCAGCCTGGTCAGCACCGGTGCACTGGTGCTTTTCTTCTCCTACGGGCATGTCTATGAGCTGGTGCGCGAGTACAACCTGGCAGACGCGTTGTTGGGGAAGCACAAAGTCCTGCTGCCGGTCTGGCTCATCCTGTTTGGCTTATGGTCCTGGTGGGTCGTCGCGCGGCTGAAGAAGAGGCAGGAAGCGGTGCGCTTCCTGAATATCCTCGGGGGAGTTCTTGTGCTGCTGCCTCTGTTTACCATTGTGAGCTATGAGGTGCGTGAGCTGCGCTACCAGGCGAGCCAGCGCTCGGGGCCGGATGTCGTCCAGGCAGCCAACGCTGGGGAAAGACCGGATATTTATTACATCATCCTGGATGGTCATGCCCGGTCGGACATCCTGAAAGAGCTGTACGATTACGACAACTCCGAATTTATTAAGCTACCTGACCGATCAAGGTTTCTACGTCGCCAGCCAGAGCACATCGAATTACATCCAGACCGCCTTATCCCTGGCCTCCTCGCTGAACATGGAATACCTGGACGCTGCTCGCCTCCTCGCAGGGGCAGGATAACAACGACCGCTCCCCTCTGGCAGAGATGATCTTCAACAGCAAGCTGCGCGAGTACCTGGCAGGGCAAGGGTATAAGCTGGTGGCTTTCCAGACCGGCTACGGCAGGTCATCCATCCGCTCGGCGGATATCTTCTGGAGCGTGGACAAGGAAGTGGTGCCCCAGGTTAGCTCCTTGTGGAAGGTCAATTCATTCGAGTCGCTGTTCCTGGAAACCACGGCTTTGCGCGCCGCCTTCGAAACGCGCCTATTCTCACAGAAGAACCTGCGCAAGATCACCAACGCGCCGGAGTTCCAGGCGCACCGCGAGATGGTACTCTACGAGCTGCAGCGCCTGGATGACCCCGCCAGCATGCCCGGAGATTACTTCGTCTTCGCCCACATCATCATCCCCCACCCGCCGTTCGTGTTTGGACCGAACGGCGAGCAGCGCACGCCGAATACCACTCACCTGCTCGGCGACGGCGATGAGTATCGCGGGCGGCGCGAGGAGTATATCCAGGGCTATCGCGACCAGGCGAGCTACATCGATTCCCAGATCCAACCGGTCATCGAGAGCATCCTCGCCAAATCCAAGACGCCGCCGGTCATCATCATCCAGGCTGACCACGGTCCCGGCGCGTACCTGATCTGGGAATTGCCGGAACAGACCAACCTGCAAGAGCGCTTCAGCATTCTGAACGCCTATTACCTGCCGGACGGCGGCGAGGCGGCTCTGTACCCCAGCATCACACCGGTCAACAGCTTCCGCATCGTGCTCAACCAGCTTTTCAACGCCGGGCTCGAGCTGCTGCCGGATAAGAACTACTTCACCACCTGGAAACACCCCTACGAATTCATCGATGTCACCGATAAGGTGCAATCCCGCTAGACTTTGAAAGGCTCAATGGCTACCATTCTTTTTACTGCGCCTTACATGATCCCCGTCCTGGAGCAATTCAGGCATGTGTTCGAGCGCTATAACCTGGAGCTCATCGTCCCGCAAGTGCAGGAGCGCCTGGAGGAAACTCAGCTCCTGGCGTACGCCGGGCAGTATGACGGCACGATCTGCGGCGACGACCGCTACACGCGCGCGCGTGCTGCAAGCCTGCGCCCCGCGCCTCAAGGTCATCTCGAAGTGGGGCACCGGCATCGACTCGATCGACGCCGAAGCCGCAGCCCGACTGGGCATCCAGGTCTGCCGCACGCCCAACGCCTTTACCCTGCCCGTGGCAGATTCCGTGCTAGGATACATCCTTTCCTTTGCCCGCCGCCTGCCGTGGCTGGACCGCGCCGTCAAAGCGGGCACGTGGGAGAAGATCCCGGGGCGCACGCTGAGTGAATGCACCCTGGGAGTGGTGGGGGTGGGCAACTGCGGTAAGGCGGTGCTGCGCCGGGCGCAGGCTTTCGGCATGCAGTTGCTGGGCAACGACATTGTGGAGATCGCCCCGGATTTCATCCGTGAGCAGCGCGTGGAGATGGTCCCCCTCGATGAGCTGCTCCGGCGCTCCGATTTCGTCAGCCTCAATTGCGACCTGAACCCTACCAGCTACCATCTCATCGATGCTCAGCGGCTGGCGCAGATGAAACCGGGCGCCGTGCTGATCAACCTGTCACGCGGGCAGGTGGTCGATGAACCAGCCCTGGTGAAAGCCCTGCAGGAAGGGGTCATCGCCGGCGCCGCCCTGGATGTCTTCGAATCCGAGCCGTTGCCCGCCGAAAGCCCCCTGCGGCGCATGGACAACGTCATGCTGGCGCCGCACAACGCCAATTCAAGCCCCTTTGCCTGGAATCGCGTGCACTGGAACACGATCCGCAACCTGCTGGCAGGGCTGGGCTTGCCCACAGGAGATCTATGAGCGGAACCAGGACAGTGCAGATCCGAGCAAGCAGCAGAGACGCGTGGCGCTGGTCACCGGCGCGGCAGGCGGGATCGGGCGCGCTACCGTGCAGCTCTTTGCCGAGAGCGGCTGGCGCGTCATCGGCGTGGACCGCCTCCCCTTCGGGGAAGGGTTCCCCTCAGGCGGGCTCTTCATCCAATCGGATATCTCCATCAGCGAAAACCTGGAGAGCATTTTCAGCCAGGCGCACGCCTATACCGGGCGTCTGGACGCCCTGGTCAACAACGCCGCCTTGCAGATCGCCAAGCCCATCCTGGCGACCAGCGTGGAGGAGTGGGACGCGGTCATGGCATCCAACCTGCGCTCGGTCTTTCTGAGCGTCAAGCTCGCCCACCCGCTCTTCAAGGCTGCCGGAGGCGGCGCCATTGTCAACGTGTCATCGGTGCACGCCGTGGCGACATCTGCCAACATCGCCGCTTACGCCACCAGCAAGGGCGGGCTGCTGGCGCTGACGCGCGTCATGGCGATCGAATTCGCCCCGGACAATATCCGCGTCAACGCCATACTGCCCGGCGCGGTCGATACGCCCATGCTGCGCGCCGGCTTGACCCGCGGTCACCTGCAGGGGATGGACGTCAGCGAGCGGCTGGATAACCTGGCTCGCAAGACCGTCAACGGGCGCATCGGGCGCCCGCAGGAGATCGCCCACGCCATCTACTTCCTGGCGGATGGGAGCCAATCCTCGTTCATGACCGGTCAGGCGCTGATCGTGGATGGCGGCGCTACCGCCCGGTTGAGCACGGAGTAGGGCAGCTTGAGCGCGCTGCGCCAGCAGATCAAGCAAGTGACACCGCAACCCGTATGGCGCTTTGCCAGCGAGGTGCGCTATGCCTTCGGGCGAGCGGCGCAATGGCCCGCCGCCCGCTTCAACCCGCTGCGCCGCGCAAGCATCCACCAGCTTGCGGCGCTGAAAGACATCCACCGCGGCCAGCGCTGCTTCATCATCGGCAACGGTCCCAGCCTGAAAAAGACTGATCTCTCCCTCCTCAAGGGCGAATTTACCTTCGGCATGAACCGCTTCTACCTGCTCTTCGAGGAGCTGGGCTTTCATACCAGCTACTTCCTGTCGGTCAATAGCCTGGTCATCGAGCAGTGCGCCGAGGACATCCGCGGCTTACCGATGCCCCGATTCGTCTCCTGGCGCTCGCGCAACCTGATCCAACCGGCGGAAGGGCTGGCGTTCCTGCACACCACCTATACCGGACCCCGGTTCGCCCGGGATGCGCGCGGTCGCCTGTGGGAAGGCGCCACTGTGACCTACGTCGCCCTGCAGCTCGCCTACCACATGGGCTTCGAGCAGGTGATCTTGATCGGCGTGGATCACAGCTTCGTCACGCAGGGCAAGCCCAATACCACGGTCGTCTCGCAAGGCGATGATCCCAACCATTTCAGCGCCGGCTACTTCGGCAAGGGTTTTCGCTGGCAGCTTCCCGACCTGGAAACATCGGAGCGCGCCTACCGCATGGCGCGCCAGGCTTACGAGAAAGCCGGGCGCCAGGTATTGGACGCCACCGTGGATGGCAAATTGACCGTATTCCAGAAATGCGATTACAGCTCCCTCTTTGAATAACCGATGAAGCGCATCTTGAAGATTACCGCCGTTGTTTTGTTGCTCGCCCTGGGATTGGGTCTGCGCCTGTACGACCTGACCGACCAGCCCCTCGACTTCCACCCCACCCGCCAATTGCGCGGGGCGCTGATCGCCCGCAGCATGTACTACCAGATGCTGCCCAACGCCGATCCCCAGGCGCGCCAGATTGCGGTCGGCATCGCCAACACCACCGGTCAATACGAGCCGTCCATCGTCGAGAAGCTCGTGGCGATGACATACCTGGCGTTGGGTCGCGAGGTTCTGTGGGTCTCGCGCATCTACACCTCCCTGTTCTGGCTGATCGGCGGCGTGGCGCTCTACGACCTGGCGCGGCGCATGACCTCATACAGCGGAGCGCTGGTTGCCCTGGCATACTACCTCATCCTGCCGTTTGCAGTGCAAGCCAGCCGCTCTTTCCAACCCGACCCGGGTATGGTGATGTGGATCATCCTCACGGTCTACGCTCTGTACCGCTGGGGTGAAAAGCCCTCCTGGAAGTGGGCAATCCTGGCGGGCGCCCTGGGGGGAATGGCAATCTTGACCAAGGTGGTAGCGGGCTACATCGTGGGCGGAGCGGCTGTGGCAGTGGTGCTGAGCACGCTCGGCTTGCGGCGCTTCTGGCGCAACCCGCAGGTATGGAGCATGGCTGTCCTGATGGTCGCTCCATCGGCAATTTACTACCTGGGGCGGAGCGGTCGCGCCTCCGATTACTTCTCCGGTTGGACGCTTTCCCTGTCTCACCTGCTGCTGGAGCCATCTTTTTACGCCCGCTGGTTGAACCTCGTCCAGGACTTGATGGGACTTTGGGTGCTGCTGCTGGCGTTGGTAGGTGTGGCGATCTCCAAAAAGCGAGAACGTCTCCTGCTGCTGGGATTGTGGGTGGGTTATGGGCTGTACGGGTTCTTCCTGCCGTACCAGATGTACACTCACAATTATTACCATTTGCAGCTTGTCCCGATCATCGCCCTGTCCCTGGCGCCCATTGGGCAGCTCATCATAGAACGCGTCAGCAAACAGCCGAAGACCTGGCAGGCGCTTGCCGCCGCGGCTGCTTTGCTGGGCGTGATCTTCCTGGCAGGCATCTCGATCACCACCTTGAATCAGAAAAATTACCGCGGCGAGCCGGCGCACTGGGAGGAAATCGCCGCCCTGCTGCCAACGGACGGCAAGATCATCGGTTTGACGCAGGATTATGGCTATCCCCTGGCTTACTATGGCTGGCGCAAGGTACAGCTCTGGCCCATCCGCGGCGAGCGCCAGCTTTCCGACCTGCGCGGCATCAGCAAGGAGTTTCAGGACTTTTTCGCAAAGCGCACCGAAGGCAGGAGCTATTTCCTCATCACCGCTTTCTCACAACTGGACGACCAGCCGGATCTGAAGCAGTACCTGGAAGAGATTTACCCCGTGGCTGCCCAGGGCGAGGGCTACCTGATTTACGATCTGCTGCATCCTCGGCAGTAATTCCGAGCTGCCCATCTACCCCCAGCCCCCTGAATGACGAGCCTGGTCTCCCATGCTTTCTGTCTCCATCATCACACCTTCCTATAACCAGGTGCGCTACCTGGAGCAGACAATCCAATCCGTCCTGGCGCAGGAATACCCTTCCCTGGAGTACATCATCGTCGATGGCGCCTCCACGGATGGCAGCCAGGAGATCATTGAAAAATACTCCCCCCGGCTCGCCTGGTGGGTTTCCGAACCAGACGAGGGACAGGCAGACGCCATCAACAAAGCCTTGCGCCGCGCCAGCGGGGAGGTCGTCGCCTGGCTGAACTCGGATGATCTTTACCTGCCCGGGGCGGTGAGCGCAGCGGTACAGGCGCTGGAAGCCAATCCAACCGTGGGGATGGTCTTCGGCGACGCCATCACGATCGACGAGCACGGTTCCGAGCTGAATCCCTTAAGGTTTGGCGATTGGGGGCTGCAGGAGCTGATGCGGTTCCGCATTATCTGCCAGCCGGCGGTCTTCATGCGCCGCGCCGTTCTGGAGCAGGCGGGCGGGCTGGACCCGTCCTACCATTTCCTGCTCGACCACCACCTGTGGATCCGCCTGGCGCAGCGGGCGCCGTTGCGGCACACGCCGGCAGCCTGGGCGGCAGCCCGCCACCACCCCGCGGCGAAGAATGTCAGCCAGGCAGCCGGATTCGGGCAGGAAGCGTTTCGCATCCTGCACTGGATGGAAGACCAGCCGGACCTGCAGCCCCGGTTGCAGGCGGACCGGCGGCGCATCGAAGCCGGCGCATACCGGCTGAATGCACGCTACCTGCTGGATGGGGGGCAGCCCGGGCCTGCCCTGCGCTCATACCTGCAGGCGCTCTGGCGCAGCCCGCGCTTTACCTTGCAGCACTGGCGCCGCATGACTTACGCAGCCGCCAGCCTGGCGGGAGCCGGGTCGCTGGCAGATCGATTCTCTTCCCGGAGGTAACCTGGCCATTGGCTCATTCTAAGCGCCCCATCCTCGTCACCGGCGGGCACCGCACCGGCACTACCTGGGTAGGCAAAATGCTGGCTGCCGGAGGCGAGGCGGCTTACATCAGCGAGCCGCTGAATATCCTGCACCGTCCGGGCGTGATGCGCACACCCACGCGCTACTGGTACACCTACATATGCCCTGAGAACGAAGCCGAGTACCTGCCGGCGCTCAGGGAGACCCTGGCGTTCAATTACCACGCCCTTGCCGAGCTGCGCTCCCTGCGCTCGCGCAAGGATTTCCTGCGCATGGGGCGCGATTCGAATACTTTCCTGCAGGGCAAGCTGCTTGCCAAACGCCCGCTGATCAAAGACCCGTTTGCCATCTTCTCAATTGGCTGGTTCGCTCGCCGGCTGAAATGCCAGCTCGTCATCACCGTGCGCCACCCTGCAGCCTTCGTCAGCAGTCTCAAACGCCTGAACTGGAGCTTCGATTTCAGTGATCTGCTCTGCCAGCCCCTGCTGATGCGCGACCGCCTGGAGCCGTATCGCCAGGAGATGGAGTCCATTCCTGCCGGCGACATCATCGCCCAAGGCAGCCACCTGTGGAAGCTGATCTACCGCAGCGTGGCAGAAGACCGCCAGAAGGGTATCAAGCTCCGGCTGGTGCGCCACGAAGATCTTTCGCTGGAGCCGTTAGAAGGTTCGAACACCTTTACCAATCCCTGGGCTTGAGCTTCAACCGCCACGCTCAGAAAGCGGTCCTCGAGAGCAGCGGCGCAGACAATCCCAATGAAGTCTCCAGCCGCACGGCGCATTCCACGCGGGTCAACAGTCGCGTCAACATCGACAACTGGAAGCGCCGCTTGCAGCCGGATGAGATCGAGCGGGTGCGCCTCATCACCGCCGAAGTCGCCGACCAGTATTATTCGCCCGAGAGCTGGGAATAGTCCTTGCCCCCCCTGGTTTCCATCGTCACGCCATCTTACAACCAGGCACCATACCTGGAAGAGACGATCCAGTCCGTGCTCGCCCAGGATTATGCGCCGCTTGAATATATCATCGTGGATGGCGGCTCTACAGACGGCAGCCGGGAGATCATCCAGCGCTATGCGTACCGGCTCACTTGGTGGGTATCCGAGCCGGACGCCGGGCAGACGGACGCCATCAACAAGGGTTTCGCCCGGGCGCAGGGGGAGATCCTCGCCTGGCTGAACTCGGACGACACGTACCTGCCCGGCGCAGTTGCCAGCGCGGTAGCCTATCTGCAGCAGCACCCGCAGGCGGGCATGGTTTACGGCGACGCCAATCTGGTAGATGAACACGGTCAGGTTATTGGGAAATTCCCCGCCGCACAGACAGATTACCGCCGCTTGCGCCGGGGTTACGTCCACATCCCCCAGCAAGCGGCTTTCTTCCGAGCAGAGCTATGGCGCCAGGTGGGTCCCCTCGACCCGACCTTCTATTTCGCCATGGATTATGACCTGTGGGTGCGCCTGGCGCGCCTCAGTCCACTGCATTACCTGCCCCAGACCTGGGCGAACTTCCGCCTGCACGGCGGCGGGAAATCTGTTACAGCGGATGATCGCTGCTGGCCCGAGATGTTGCGCGTCCACCAACGTGAGGGCGGCGGGCGTTTTTCCTGGTTGTACTTCAAAGCCAGGCTGCGCCCCTTGTTTTATGGCAGGTTGCCGCTGCGCTGGCGTTTGTGGTTCAGGGAACACCTGCGCTTTTAATCCGTTGAATGGGTTAACAGATTTGCACGGATTGAACACCTCCATCGATTTGCTGTTAAAATAACATGCAGCGACTTTACAAAGTTGAAATGGGGCAACTCCGAAGCGCATACTGGTCACAGGCGGGTTAACCAAAATTGTTGAGGATTATGGCTCCAAAAATCAAACGGATCGGCTTACTTATCCTGGTTGTTAGCTTGAGCGGGCTGCTGCTGGCGTGCATGGTCGGCTGGACGCAAGCTGCTTCTTTTCGTGTCAGCCCACCCGCCCCAGCGACGGCGGAGCGCGAGCCATCCAGCCCATCCCAGGTTACCGATGATACCTACCTGTACCTACCTGTGGTTTCCGGAGCGCCTCCCTGGTCTTCCCCTTTCGGTGTGGAGCCTTACAGTCCCATGGTGTTCGGGCGCCTGTATTACACGCGGCGGTGGAGCTGGACGTTGGCTGGACACGTTTGGAAAAGCGGGTATCCTGGATGGTCTTGCAACCCGATGAGAACGGTCCCATCCAATGGGAGTTGCTGGCTACTTTCGAGAATGAGCTGCGCAATCTCAACGCAGCAGGCATCAAGCCCTTGGTGACGGTGACGGACTCGCCCGCCTGGGCGAGGATCGACGCCGAGAAACCGTGCTCAGCCATTCGCGCTGACCGTTTTGACGAGTTTGCCGAGTTTATGCGCCAGCTCGTCCTGCGCTATAAAGAGCCCGAATTCAACGTGCACGACTGGGAGCTTGGCAACGAGCCCGATGTAGCTCCCGAGCTCATCCTGGACCCAGCCAGCCCGTTTGGGTGCTGGGGCGATCTGGATGACCCCTACTATGGCGGGCGGCACTACGGCGAGATGCTGAAAGCAGTTGCGCCAGTCATCCGCGCCGCGGATACCCGAGCCCGCATCTGGAACGGCGGGCTTCTCCTGAACAGCCCCGCCACGCCCAGCGCCAATTGCAGCCAACCCAGCTACTGCCGCCCTGAATTATTCCTGGAGGGCATCCTCGTGTCCGGCGCCGCCGCGAGCTTCGATGTGCTGGCGTATCACGCTTACCCCTACTTTGACCAGCGCTCTCCCGGGCTGGATCAAGATAATGGGATTACCACAAACGCCTGGTACCCCTGGGGCGGTGTCTTTGTCGGCAAAGCCAATTTCCTCCGCCAAACGCTGCAGGCTTACGGGATCGATAAGCCGCTGGTGATCAATGAGACAAGCCTGATTTGCAAGTACGGGTGCATCCCCGCTGGAGAAGTCTTCTTCCAACGGCAAGCGGATTTCCTGGCGCGCAGCTATGTGCGCGCCCTGGCGAACAAAATTACGGGCATGATGTGGTACACCCTGGAAGGACCCGGCTGGTACGATAGCGGCTTGTTGAGCTACGGAGGTCCGAAGCCGGTCTACAACGCTTACCAGCAACTAACGGAGCGCCTGCGTTACTCCCGCTTTCTCGCGCCGGTGAATTACGGCGCGGAGATCGAGGCTTATGCCTTCGATACACGTCCCGAACAGGTACAGGTGATCTGGACACGAACCGACCAGGCGCTGCCCGTGCTGGTGCCCGGCGAGAAATACCTGGCGGCTTACACGCGCGACGGAGAGGTGCTGACGCCAACCGTGGTTGGACCGGATTACCAGTTTACCGCCGGCTTCAGCCCCATTTTCGTCGTTTTCAGCCCATGATCATGAGCTGCGGGTGATAAGAGGATTTCCGGTGCGGCGGGGTACAGTGTGGCACCGCTCTCTCTACCTGGGTCTGGCATGCTCGATCGCCGGACTTTTTGTCGCCCTTACACTGAGCGCAGCAGCAGCTCGCAGCCAGGTGACCGGCAGCCCAAATCCACAAGATGAGAGGCAACGCCTCGATCCAGAACCCATCTCCGCGACGGTTTTCTTGCCCCTCCTGGTTTACCAGGATAATTTCCACCTGGCTGCGCCGATCTGGGCGCACAACAACCCGCCCGCCCCTCACGAAGTTGTTTTGTTCCGCCACAGTTTCACCCTGACACAGACGCTCGGCGACCCTGAGCTGACGATCTTCGCCGATACCCGCTACGAGGTCTGGCTGGACGGCGCCTGGCTGGGACGCGGACCGGCGCGCTTCTCCCAGACCTTGCGGGAATACGATGTTTACTCTCTCGATCCGCTGCCGCCCGGCAAGCACCTGATCGCCATCCTGGTGCAATGGTCGCCTAACCTGCGCCGTTCCGAATCGACCCTCCCGCACCTGCAGGCGTACATCTCCGGCAGTTACGCCGGGGCTTCCCCCTATTACGACGCCAGCGGGACCGGCTGGAAAGCCCTGCTCAGCGACGCCTGGCGCTCAAACTCGGCTCCTGTTCATTCCTGGGACCTGATCGGGGCCACCGAATTGGTCGACCTCTCCCGTCTACCCGAGGGTTGGAACCAGCCCGGCTTCAACGACGAGAGCTGGCCTGCAGCCGCAATCCAAACGCTCTCAGCCACGCGCTTCCCCGCAACCCTCGCCGCTCAGCGCAACATCCCCTACAACCCCGACTTACCGACCGATGCGGTCCCCCTGGCGCCCTCGGACCGGCTGGCTACGGCGGGGCAAGCGATCTACCTGCCGCGCTCAATCCCCTTCCTGGTGAACACGCCGGTCTCACCGGCAGTGGTAGACGCTGGGCTCGTTTCCCCGGGATTCGCATTTGGGGAGCTGACCCGCGCCACATCTGGACCATATACGCTGACGCTAAATACCTTGATCTCGAGCTCGCTCAACCTGGAAACCATCTCCAACGCCGACTTCCAGTTCCCTGTCCTGATCCGGCTGGATGGCGTTCCTCTGATCTGGCGCATGGCTGGCGCCCACCGTCCGGATGTTTCTGTGTCTACCAGGCTGGTGAGCACGGGCACCCACCAGCTCACGTTCTCCCAAATCCCGCAGGAAGGCGTCACCTTCAATATTGCCGCCGCCAACCTGGAGGTTGGGGCGATCCCCTTCGAGCAAGGCGCCCATGCCGGGCGGCGCTTGCTCCTGGCAGACCCGGTCAGACGCGCCGCAGCAGGTGGCTATCTCGACCACGCAGGACGGCATCTCCATCACGCTGAACACTTTACCCGGGTTCATCCTGCTCGACCTGGGTCGTACGGTCCTGGGCAGGATTACGGCGCAGGTCAGCGGACCTGCCGGCGCTGTGCTCGACATCGGGTGGGACGAGCGCCTGCTTTCCGGTACGCAGCGAGCGCTGCCTTACCCCGGCTCGCTTTACCTGCCCTGGAACCAGGCTGATTCCTATATCCTGGATGGAACCAGCCGCCAGATTACCACCCTGGACGCGCGGGCGGGGCGTTATGTGCTGCTGGTCGCCTGGGGGAACGGTCCCGTTTACCTGCAACAGCTACGCGTTTACGAGGAACACTACCCGCTGACCCAGCGCGGCGTGTTCTCTTCCACCAATCCGTTGCTCAACCAGGTCTGGCAAACCGGCGTGGACACCCTTTACCCCAACATGAACGACGCCTACACGGACACCCCCTGGCGTGAGCGCGGCCAGTGGTGGGGTGATGCCATCATCGAAGAAGAGGTGAACCGGGTCGCCTTTGGTGATGAGCTGCTCTTCCGCCGCGGTCTGCTCTTTATGGCAGATGCCTTCGGCGGCGGCACCGCTCCCGGTCTGGCGCCCAACAATAACGGCATTAACATGCTTGACTACGGCATGTTATGGGTGCAGGGCTTGAGCGAATATGCGCAGCAAACCGGAGATATCGCGCTGCTCGAGGAGACCTACCCGGTCCTGGTGGATTTCATCGCTCTCCTGGAAACATACCGCAATCCGGGCACAGGCTTGATCGATCTGCCACGCATGAACTGGTGGCTGACGGCGTACATCAACTCCGCCGGTTTTTCCAGCCGCTACGGGCAATCGACTGCCGTGAACGCCTTGTATTACAGCACCCTGAAACAGGCAGCCGCGATCGCCCACCGGCTCGGTGACCCTGCCCGGGCGGAAGCATGGGAGCAGGCTGCAGAAGCGGTGAAGGCGCAGGTCAACGCACTGCTCTACCTGCCGGAGCAGCACCGCTACCTGACCAATATCTACCAGGGGCTGGCGTACACGTCGACCCTGCACGCCCAGGCGTGGGCATTGAGCTACGGGATCGTCCCGATCAGCGATACGCAGCAGGTGGTCGATTCCATGCTGGCATTGCTGTCACCGGACCCCGCCCAGCCCAATATCGGCGTTTATGGCATGCGCTGGGTGCTGGACGCCCTGGGAAAAGCCGGGCGTGTGCCCGAGGCGCTCCAAATCATCGAAAGCTATTACGGGCGGATGCTCTCCCTGGGCGCAACCACCTGGTGGGAGGGCTTCAACGGTTACCGCAATTATGGCGGCTCCCTTTCCCACGGCTGGGGGAGCTCGCCGACCTGGTTCCTGACCAGCTACCTGGCGGGAGCGCAGCGCACCGGCGCCAATACCTGGCGCCTCCAACCGGCGCTGGCAGGCGTCGCGCAGGTCAGCAGCCGTCTGCCTCTCCAGGACGGAGAATTGAGCGTCGAGTGGCAGACCGGAGAGTGCAAATCCAGCCAGATTACCATCGTCGCCCCGCCCGGCTCGCGGGGAGAAGTGAGCCTCCCCTTGCCTTCTCCAACGGCCTCTCTGACCCTAAACGGTCGCAGCATCCGCCGCGAGGACTCATCGATGCAGACATCGATCACCTGGCTTGATCAGGGCGTCCACCTGACCCTGGAAGCAGGCACCTACGTCCTGGAGGTATCCTCAGACTGTGCCGCCCGCTAAAGCGCTGGCCCTGCTGGGGCTGGCTTGCCTCCTCTCCGTGGCTGCTGTTGCAACTCGCCTGCCGGGGCAGGCGAGCACGCCGCAATGCCGAACCCGCCGAGCTTCCCTGCCCGGAGCCGGGCTGGTTTCCCTCCGCTTTCGATCTCAAGGATCATACCGTTTTTTGGTACGCGGGCAGCTATTACATCGCCTCTATTTACCTGCCCGGCGAGACGCAATTCGCTTACGCCCGCTCGGCAGACCTGTGCGATTGGGAAGCCCTCACACCGATCCTGGCGGAGCGCCTGCCCGGAACCTGGGATGAGAATGCGATCTGGGCGCCTTTCGTTTACGAGGAAACGGGCGTCTACTACCTTTACTATACTGGCGCGACGTACCAGTATACGCAGAGCATCTTGCTCGCCACCTCCAGCGACCCATCCAACCCTGCCGCCTGGCAGCCGCAGGGTGTGGTCTTCCAGCCCAATCATCCCGGCATGGCCTGGCAGGCCGGCTTCTGGTCCGATTGTCGCGACGCAACTGTGATCAAGGTGGACGACCTTTACTACCTGGTCTACACCGGCATGGATCAAAACGGCAGCATGATCGGTCTGGCGACGGCGCCCACGCCAGGCGGTCCCTGGCAGGACTGGGGAGCGGTGCTCTCCTTCCCCGGCGAGTTCTCCGCAGTTGCCGAAAGCCCCACCCTGTATAAGCATGCGGGGCTTTATTACTTGTTCTACAACAACGTCCAGACCGGGGAGGAGGTTCGCATTGGCGCTAGCCCTGCCGGACCCTGGACAAACGCCTATGGCTTCAGACCCGGTTGGGCGCACGAGGTCTGGCAAGGGCAGAATGAACTGGAATACACCTCATTCCTGCTGGATTACTCCGTCCATATTGCGCCGCTATCCTGGGATGGCTTATTCCACCCGCCCTTGCCGGTGGTCGGCGAGAGCATCTATCACATCTTTCTGCCCGCCGCCTTTCGCTAGCCAGTAGATAGGAGCAGATCAACTGACATCTGAGAGCGTCCTGGCAAAGCTTTGGAGAAACCCCTGGCTGCCGCCAGCCGTGCTACTTCTCCTCGCCCTGGGACTGCGCATCTACCGTCTCTCATCCAGCCCCCTATGGTTGGATGAGATCTACGGCTACCTGCTAGGGGAACGCGGGCTGGCAGCCCTCCTTCAGAATAGCCTGCATGATCCCCACCCCCCGCTCTACTATCTGTTCCAGTGGACAGCATCCGGTTTTGGCAGCTTTCACAATGAGTGGGCTTGGCGCTGGCCTTCTGTCCTCTTCAGCTCACTGGCGGTGCCGCTCGTCTATTGGAACGCCAGCCGGCTAGCCAACCGCCTGAATGCTTTCCTCGGCGCGCTGCTGCTGGCGATCGCGCCGGCTTACCTCTTCTTCAGCCAGGAGGCGCGCGCCTTTGCCTTCACCGTCTTCCTGGCAGCGCTATCGCCGCTCCTGATTGGGCGGATCCGGCAAAAACCCCAGGAAAAAGGCGGCTGGATCGGTCTGGCGTTCCTGACCGCGCTGGGGCTGTACTCCAGCTACAGCTATGGCTTGATCGCCTTTGTGCAGGTAATTTATCTGGCGGCTATATTTCCCAGGCACAGGCTTTTCTGGTTGTACCTTGGCATCCTGGCAATCTCGATCCTGCCGCTGCTGGCGCCTGCAGCGAGCAGCCTGGACAGCACGTTAGATAAGAACGCCGCTGCACCGGGTCTGACCTTTGCCGGGCTTGCCCAATCCCTGCTGGCTGGCGACCCAGCGCGCTACGGGTTCGGCTGGCAGCACGCCTGGACGCCTCTCCTGGTGGGCGTCTGCGTCCTGCCGGGGATGTGGGTCTGTTTCAAGGCGCCCGGCAAAGACTCCGCCGGAGCGTATTACGTCGCCCAATTAACCCTGCCGCTGCTGCTCTATTTCCTGCTCGCGGGTCTTATGGACGCCCGGCTGCCCTTCACCGAATCCAAGCAGTTCATCGGCTTGCTGCCTGCCCTGTTGATCATCCTGTCCGCCGGGCTCTATTTCTTCCAGCAAAGGCTACCCCGCGTGGCATATGTTATCGTCGCCGGACTGCTGGTGGGGGGTATTGCCGCCGGCAGCATCGTGAGCATCCGGCGCTATTGGAGCGTTCCTAAAAGCCCCGAAGGGCTGGCGGTGCTTTTCGTAAAGGGACAAAGCCGCCCGGAAGATGCGATCCTGAGCCTGCACTACTCCCTCGATGTGGCGTTGAGTTTTTACAACCCCGCAGAAAACGTCTACATCAAGCCGCGCCAGTCGGACGACCGGGTGATCTTCTCCGATATCACCCTTGAGACGACTGCTCCCGGCGCTCTGCCGTCAATCCCACCTCGCTTCGACCTGGAGGACATCCGGGCGCGCCCGCGCCTGTGGCTGCTTACCCGCTGCCAGTAGCGATGCGAGCCTGGTCGGGCGAATTTCCGCCGGCTGCGAGCAAACCGGCGCGTGGCAGTTCCCCCCCTTCCAGGTGATACTCCTGGAAAACTGTACAGACTGACCGCTCATGCCCCCCTTCTCCGAGAAGATCCTTTCTCACAAGAGCCGGATCCTGGCGCTGGCTTACCTCCTGGCGGTCACCACCCTGATCTTCGGGCTCTTTTACAACTGGTCTTACGACGACCCCTATATCACCTACCGCTACGCCGCCAATTTGATCCACGGTCAGGGGTTTGTCTACAACCCTGCCGAGCGGGTATTGAGCATTACCTCTCCGCTTTTCGCCGCTATCCTGGCGGCGGGTGGGCTGGTCTGGTCTGATCTGCCGCGCCTGGCAAATCTGCTGGGCGCTTTTTTCCTGGCGCTGGGGGCGCTCATCCTCCTGGACCTGGGCAAATCCTGGAAGACCCCACAGGTTGGGTGGAGCGCCTTGTGGCTGTACCCTTCGTTCCCATTGCTGCTCTCCACGCTGGGTTCCGAGATGCCCCTTTATCTGGCGCTCTGCCTGGGCAGCTTTGCATTCTACGCCCGCCGGCGCTATTCCTGGTGTGCCGCTGCGGCGGCGCTGGCGGTGCTGACCCGCCCAGACGCCCTGCTGGTGCCCCTGCTGCTGGCAGCCGATTTTGCTATCCACAAAGTTCGCCCCATCCCCTGGCGAGCGGTGTTCGTGTTTTTAACCTTGACCTTGCCTTTCTTGCTCGCCGGCTGGCTCTACTTCGGCTCGCCGTTGCCCACCACCCTGGCTGCCAAACAGCACCAGGGCTCGATGCTGATCAGCCAGAGCTTCGCACAGGGATTGCTGACCACCATCCAGGCATACAGCCGGCAGTGGGTTTACTGGCTCGAAGCAGGGTTCGCCCTCCTGGGCGCCTGGTGGATGTTCCGGCGCGCTCGCTCCTGGCTGCTCTTCGTGTCTTGGGGGGTGATCTACTTCCTCGCCTATACCCTCCTGGGAGTCAGCCGCTACTTCTGGTATTACGCGCCGCTGGTGCCGGGATTTGTAGCCCTGGTCGGTCTGGGGATGGCGCGGCTGGTCAGCGCGCTTGAGCAGCGCCGGTCCGGCAAATGGAACCCCGCCTGGAGCACCCTGCTGGCAGTGATCCTGGTCCTGCCCCTCTTCCTGGGACAGGCGCACGGCGCCATGCGCTTGCTGCAACAGCCCTCCAGGCTGGAGCTGTATCGCGCCGTAGGGGATTGGCTCAAGGAGAACACTCCCACCGACGCCAGGGTGGGCACACTGGAGGTAGGGATCATCGGCTATTATTCGCAACGCCCGATGGTCGATTTTGCCGGACTGATCCAGCCGGAGGTTGCCCGGCAGCTGCGCCAGAACACAACCTACGACGATTCCGCACTGTGGGCAGCCCAAAGGTACCGGCCGCAGATCCTCGTGGTCCACGAAGGGCATTTCGCAAAGCTTGAGCAAGGCTACATCGCCGGGAACTGCCAGCCGATCACCGCCTTCGCCGGAGCTGAATATCACTATCCAGCCAACTTGCAGGTTTACTCCTGTAAATAATCCATTACAATCAGAGAACGAATACTGCGATGAATTTCATACCAACCGATATCCCCGATGTTATCTTGCTTGAGCCGCAGGTCTTTGGCGATGAGCGCGGTTTCTTTATGGAGACCTACCGCCTCAACCTCTTCGAGGCGGCTGGGATACCCCACAAGTTTGTCCAGGATAATCACTCCGGCTCCCGGCACGGCGCGTTGCGCGGCTTGCACTACCAGATCCGCCAGGCGCAGGGCAAGCTGGTGCGCGTGATTGCCGGAGAGGTTTTTGATGTCGTCGTGGATATCCGCCGCTCGTCCCCCACCTTCGGCAAATGGGTGGGCGCGAACCTTTCTGCGCAGAACCGGCTGCAGATGTGGATCCCGACCGGTTTTGCTCACGGATTCTACGTGACCAGCGATTGGGCGGAGATCGTTTACAAAGCAACCGATTACTATGCCCCGCAATGGGAGCGGACCTTGCTGTGGAACGACCCAGACGTGGGCATTGCCTGGCCGCTCACGGGCGACGAGCAGCCCACGCTCTCTGCCAAAGATATTCAAGGAAAGCGCCTGGGTGAGGCTGATCTCTTCGAGTGAGAGCAGTTGACGGCATGGGAGAGCAAATGCGCAATGTATTGATCACCGGCGGCGCCGGCTTCATCGGCTCGAATTTCGTCCATTACCTGCTCAATGCCGATGCGGCGGTTACCATCGTCAACCTGGATGCGTTGACCTACGCCGGCAGCCTGTTGAACCTGGAAGGCATCCCGGATGACCAGCGGCATATCTTTGTGCAAGGGAATATTTGCGATGAGCGCCTGGTCAACGAGCTCTTCCGCACGCTACCGCATCGACACCGTCGTCCATTTTGCTGCCGAGTCGCACGTCGATCGCTCCATCCTCGACCCATCCCCGTTCATCCAGACGAATGTGATCGGCACTTACACCCTGCTGGAGTCGGCCCGGCGCTACTGGCTGGGAGAGGGCGCCCTGGGAGCTGAGGCGGTTCGCTTTCACCACATCTCCACCGATGAGGTCTTCGGTTCCCTGCGCCCGGGCGAGCCCGCATTTTCAGAGACCACCGGCTACGCGCCGAACTCTCCCTACGCCGCCAGCAAAGCATCCAGCGACCACCTGGTGCGCGCCTACCACCACACCTACGGGCTGCCAACCACCATCTCGAACTGCTCCAACAATTACGGTCCTTACCAGTTCCCGGAAAAGATGATCCCCTTGATGATCCTGAACGCCCTGCGCGGCGCCCCGCTGCCGGTTTACGGGGACGGGCAGCAGGTGCGCGACTGGCTGTATGTTGAGGACCACTGCGAGGCGATCCTGACCATCCTGCAAAAGGGCAGGCCAGGCGAGACCTATAACATCGGCGGCGACAACCAACCCGCTAACCTGTCTGTGATCCGCAGTATTTGCGAGATACTGGACCGGCAGCGTCCAGAGTCGCCTCACGCACCGCACGCATCCCTCATCCAGCACGTGGTTGACCGTCCCGGGCATGACCGGCGCTATGCCATGGACATCACCAAAATCGCTTCCGAGCTGGGCTGGCAACCGCGCCACTCCCTGGACGACGGGCTGGAGAAGACCATCGCCTGGTACTTGAGCCATCCCGAATGGATCGAAGCCATCCGGCAGCAGCAAAATTACCAGGGCTGGTTGGAGAACAATTACGGCAAACGAGGAAAAAGCGAATGAAAGGCATCATCCTGGCTGGCGGGCGCGGCACCCGCCTCTTTCCCCTGACGATCAGCACCAGCAAGCAGCTCCTGCCGGTCTACGATAAACCGATGGTTTATTACCCGCTCTCCATGCTGATGCTGGCAGGCATCCGCGAGATCCTGGTCATCAGCACGCCCGAAGCCTTGCCGGCGTTCCGCACCCTGCTCGGGAGCGGCTCGCAATGGGGCTTGGATTTTTCCTACGCAGAGCAGCCCGAGCCGCGCGGCCTGGCAGATGCTTTTCTCGTCAAGCCAGAGCTCATTCAAAACGAGCCTGTCTGCCTGATCCTGGGCGATAACATCTTCTTTGGCACCGGTCTGCCCGAGAAGCTCAGGACAGCCGCCAGCCTGACGCAGGGCGCCCTGATCTTTGCTTACCCGGTGCGCGACCCGCAGCGCTACGGCGTCGTCGAGTTCGACGAGACCGGCAACGCACTGAGCATCGAAGAAAAGCCTGCCAGGCCGCGCTCCAGCTATGCTGTGCCAGGTCTGTATTTTTACGACAGCCAGGTTGTGGAGATCGCCTCCAATCTGAAACCTTCGCCGCGCGGCGAGCTGGAGATCACCGACCTCAACCAGGTCTACCTGAGCCGCGGCGAGCTGCGCGTGGAAGTGATGGGACGTGGCGTCGCCTGGCTGGACGCCGGCACGCATGAATCGCTCTTGCAGGCGGCGAATTTCGTCCAGGCGGTCGAAGACCGGCAGGGCATGATGATCTCCTGCCCGAGGAGATCGCCTACCGCCTGGGCTATATCGACAAAGCCGAGGTGCAGCGCCAGGCGCGCCAGATGGAAGGCAACGAGTATGGCAAATACCTGCTGCGCCTGGTGAGCGAAAACATCCTGCCCGGCGTATAAGCAAACAGACCGATGAAAATCCTGCTACTCGGAAAATACGGACAATTAGGCTGGGAGTTGCGCCGCGCCCTCGCCCCGGCAGGCAGCGTGACCGCGCTGGATTACCCTGAGATCGACCTGGTCAATTTAAGCCTGGTGCGAGAGGCGGTGCGCGCGCACCAGCCGGAGGTAATCGTCAACGCCACCGCCTATACCGCCGTGGATCGGGCAGAGAGCGAGCCGGAGCTCGCCCTGGCGATCAATGCCCGCGCCCCCGCTCTGCTGGCGGAAGAAGCCCTGCGCCTGGGTGTACCCCTCATCCACTACTCCACCGATTATGTCTTCGATGGCAGCAAAGGCAGCCCATACCTGGAAAGCGATCCTCCAAACCCTGTCGGCGTGTACGGTCAAAGCAAGCTGGAGGGCGAGCGCCTCATCCAGGCGGTGGGAGGGGATACCCTGATCCTGCGCACGAGCTGGGTCTACAGCCTGCGCCGCGACAGCTTTGTCACCAAGGTCCTGCAGTGGTCACGCCAGCAGTTGAAGCTGCACCTCGTTTGCGACCAGGTGAGCAACCCCACCTGGGCGCGCATGCTGGCAGAAGCCACCGCCATGCTGCTGGTAAAAGGCGGTGAGCATTGGCGGAATTGGCTTGGCGAGCGGCGGGGCATCTACCACCTTGCCGGCAGCGGCTATGCCAGCCGCCTGGAGTGGGGGCAGGAAATATTGAAGTTGGACCCCAAAAAGGATGAACAGGTGACGAAAGAGATCCTGCCCGCCGTGACGGCAGATTTCCCCACCCCGGCGCAGCGCCCGCTGTTTTCCGCCCTGAGCTGCGACCTGTTCGCCCATACCTTCGGGCTGAGCCTGCCGCCGTGGCAGGAAGCCCTGCGCCTGGCAATGGAGGACGGCAATGGCTGAGAACGCCGTGTACGACAGCGCCCGGCGCATCCACCCGGCTTTAGAAGAGCTGCGCGAGATCATCAACTACCGCGACCTGGTACTGCAACTGGTGCGCCGCGATGTGCTCACCCGCTACAAGCGCTCCGTGCTGGGCATCGCCTGGACCTTGCTCAACCCGCTGGGCATGATGCTGGTGTTGACGCTGGCGTTCTCGCAAATCCTGCGCTTCAACACGGTTTACGGCTACGCAGCCTTCGTATTGAGCGGGCTGATCGCCTGGAATTTCTTCGGTCAAAGCACAACCGCCGCCATGGTCAACCTGGTCTGGGGCGGCGGGCTGCTCAGCCGCATCTACATCCCGCGCGCTTCCTTTGCCCTGGCAGCCATCGGGACCGCCATGGTGAACATCCTGCTGGCGCTCATCCCCCTGCTGGTGGTGAACCTGATCACAGGGGTGCCCATCACGCCCGCCTTCCTGTTTGTGCCCGTCCCGCTGTTGCTCCTGGCGTGTTTCTCGCTGGGCTTGGGCTTGCTGCTTTCCACATCGGCTGTCTATTTCCCGGATGTCGCCGAGATGTACCAGATCGTCCTGTCTGCCTGGTTTTACCTGACGCCCATCATCTACCCCATCGAAGCCCTGCCGGAGCCCTTGCAGTTTTGGGTCAGGTTCAACCCAATGTACCAGTTGCTGGAGCTGTTCCGGCTGGCAGTGTACTACGGGCGCTTCCCGACCTGGGAGCAACTATGGCCATCCCTGCTCATCGCCAGCGTGACGCTGGTGCTGGGTTGGGTGATATTCTCCAGGAAATCCAATGAGTTCGGTTACCGTATCTGAAGCTTCGTACGGCGCTCCGGCTTCCACCGGCGAGCAGGAGGAGGTCATCCGCCTGGAGAACGTCACGGTGGCGTATCGCGTGCCCCAGGAACGGATAGACACGTTCAAGGAGTACATGATCCGCTGGATGCAGGGCAAAATCAAGCACCGCAAGTTCCTCGCCCTGCAGAATGTCAGCCTGAGCGTGCGCCGCGGTGAGGTCCTGGGGCTCATCGGACCCAACGGGGCGGGTAAAAGCACCCTGCTCAAGCTGGTGGCGCGCGTGCTGAGACCCAGCAGCGGGCGGGTTGTCGTCCAGGGGCGCGTGGCGCCGCTCCTGGAGATCGGCGCCGGTTTTCATCCGGAATTGACCGGGCGCGAGAACATCTTCCTCAACGGCGCCATGCTGGGATTCAGCCGCAAGGAGATGGAAGAAAAATTCCAGCGCATCGTCGATTTTGCCGAGCTGGGCGATTTTATCGACGCGCCGCTGCGCACTTACTCTTCCGGCATGTGGGCGCGCCTCGGCTTCGCCGTAGCGACCGACTCGCAGCCCGAAGTGCTCATCGTGGATGAGATCCTGTCCGTCGGCGACGAAGCCTTCCAGCGCAAGAGCCTGGAGCGCATCCAGTCCTTCCAGGCGCAAGGCGCTACCATCCTGCTCGTCTCGCACACCATGGAGACGATCGAGAAGATGTGCCAGCAGGTCGCCTGGCTGGATCATGGGCAGGTCATCGCTTACGGCTCAGCCGGCTCGGTTGTAGACAGCTACCTGGGAAGGGTGCGCGACAACGAAGCCAAACGGCTCGCCCAGGAAAGCGAGCAGGCGCCCGTCCAGCGCTGGGGGGAGGGCGGCGTTGAGATCCGGCAGGTGCGCATCCTCAACAAGCATAACCTCGAACAGCACATCTTCCACACCGGTGAAACGCTGGTGCTGCAGATCGACTTCTACGCACACGAGCCCCTGGAAAACCCCACCTTCGGCATTGCCATCCATCGCCAGGACGGATTCCACATCACCGGACCGAACACAAATTTTGCTGGCTTGCAACTGGGCAAAGTGGTGGGAGCGGGCTCGCTCAACTACACCATCCCCTACCTGCCGCTGCTGGAGGGCTTATACAATTTTTCCGTATCGGCTCACGATGAGGAAGACACGCGTATGTACGATTACCACGACCGGTTATACCCCTTCCGCGTGGATAATCGAGGGCACGATATCCGCGAGCGTTACGGGTTGATGACCATGCGCGGCATGTGGCGCAGAAAGTGATTCCGGCGAAGACAGATGGGCAAAGAACTTCGGGCGCCAGCGGAGCAAAGCCGGCTCGATTGGGTCAGGCGGCTGGGTTTCGCTAAGGCTTCGCGAGCCGTCTTATGGAAACTGAAGACAGCCGCCTCCAAGCGCTGGATGCTGGTCCAGGAGCGTTACTCCTGGTATAGCTATGCCCGCTGGATACGGGAAAATGAGCCGCCAGCTCGTCCGCCATCCCTGACCGATCCTGATTTTTCAGCCAGCTTCCTGATCCCGGTCAGCGCCGGCTCGCTGCCCGACCTCTCCGCTACGCTGGACTCGCTCCAGGCGCAGACCGTCGCGGCCTGGGATGCCTGCCTGATCGTCCCAGGGGATTGCGCTGCGCAGGCTCAGGCGCGGCTGGCAGGCAGCAAGAGCACCCGGAGCCAGATCGTCGTACTCATGCCGGGCGAGAGCCCGTTCGATGGGCTGCGCCGCGCCGCCGACAACTTGCAGGGCAATTGGATCGGCTGGCTGGAAAGCGGCGACCAGCTTGCACCGGCTGCTCTCGCCACCTGCCTGGATTCCCTCACACACCATAGCGGAGCTGATATCCTCTATACGGATGAGGACCGCCTGGAGCCGGACGGCAAGACGCGTGGCGAGCCCTTTTTCAAGCCCGATTGGTCCCCCGAGCTGCTGCTATCGGTCAATTACCTGCGAGGCGCCCTCTTCCGGCGGGAGATTTTTATCCCTTGCGCCCGGGAGGGGGAGGATTTCGATGACATCGTCTATCGCTGCGCCGAGCGAGCGCGAGCCATCGTCCATATCCCCCGGGTATTAATCCATCTCCGCCATGGGGAGAGCGGCTCGAACCTGGCAAGCGCGCGGGTGGTAGCCCACCTTCAGCGCCTCGGGCGTGCGGACGTCACCCTGCAAGTCTCGAGTGCAGGTGACAATCGGCCTCACCTGGGCGTTTGAAGAAAAGCTCATCTCCATCATCATCCCCACGCGCGATCGGGCTCAGGACCTGAAGCGCTGTATCGGCTCGCTGCTCAGCCTGACGCGCTACCCGCGGCTCGAGATCATCCTGGTGGAAAACCACAGCCAGGAAGCGGAAACCCTGGCGTATTACGCCGAGCTCCGGGCGCTCCCGCAAGTGCGCATCATCGAAGACCAGCGCCCGTTCAATTATTCCGCCGCCAACAACCTGGGCGCCAGCCAGGCGAGCGGCGATTGGCTGCTGTTCCTGAATAACGACATCGAGATCATCGAACCGGATTGGCTGGATGAGATCGCCCGCTGGCTCAGCCTGCCCGAGATCGGCGTGGTGGGCGCCCGGCTGCTCTACCCGGACGGCGTCCATCCAGCACGCCGGGATTGTGATCGGGATGGAGGGACACGCCAGCCATGTCTTCGCCGGCGGGGCTGAAAGCCGTCGTAGCCCATTTGGCAGCTCTACCTGGTACCGGAACACCTCTGCCGTGACCGGCGCCTGCCTGGCTACGCGGCGCGAGGTATTTGATAAAGCCGGCGGTTTCGACGAAAATTACACGCTTGTCTTCAGCGATGTAGAGTACTGTCAGCGCATCATCCAGCAGGGCTACCGGGTCGTTTATACACCCTTCGCCCGCCTGGTACACAGGGAGGGTCGCACCCGCCGGCAGTTTATCCCCGTCGAGGATATCCACCGCGGCGCCGAGCATTTCTTCCAAGTTGTCAAACAAGGCGACCCATATTACAATCCAAACCTGTCCTACGCCATCCAGGTCCCGGCGTTGAAACGCCGGAGGGAAGAAGCTCCCATCGACCGGTTGGGTAAAATCGTCGATTACTCTTAATCCAAGCCCAGGCATTCTTCTACTCAGGACACAGACAACGGACCAGCACAGATTATGACCAGGGTATTGATCATTACAGAAGACTACGTTGACACCAACATGGGCGGCATGGGGATGCGCTACTGGGAGGTCGCCCACGCCCTCGCCGGGAGCTGCGAGGTGACGCTGGCTGTCCCCAACCAGCCAGATATCCAATCGCAACGGGTGCGGCTGGTTCCCTTCGATTTGCAGCACGGGGATATTCGCGGGTTGGCTGAACAGGCGGATGTGATCTTCACCCACGGCTTCGTGGTCCACTTCCACCCCTACCTGCGGGAGATGGGCATCCCAATTGCAATGGACCTGTTCAACCCTTACCTGCTGGAAAACCTGGTCATGTACTCCGAAGGTGAGTTCGAGCAGTGGATCCCGGCTTACGAGGAATACCTGCGCGTCCAGCTCGAAATGCTGCGTTTCGGCGACTTCTTCACCTGCGCCACCGAGCGGCAGCGCGATTACTGGCTGGGCTGGCTGCATGCCCAAAAACGTCTCAACCCGCATACCTACCGCTCAGACCCATCCTTCCGCAAGCTGATCGATGTGCTGCCCTCCGGCTTGCAGGAGGGCACGCCCCGCCTCAGGCAGCCGGTCTTAAAGGGCGTCTTACCGGGTATTGCGCCCGGCGACCGGTTGATCCTGTGGTCCGGTGGCATCTGGAACTGGCTCGATCCGCTCACCCCCATCCGCGCCATGGCGCTCCTGGCGCCGCGCCGCCCCGATCTCAAGCTCTACTTCATGGGCACCCGCCACCCCAACCCGGTAGTGCCGGAAATGAGTATGGTCGATCGGGCAATTGCCCTGAGCCAGGAGCTGGGTCTGTACCAGAAATCCGTCTTCTTCGGTAGCTGGGTTCCGTACCAGGAGCGGGAGAATTACCTGGCGGAGGCAGATCTCGCCATCCTGGCGCACCTGGGTCACATCGAGACGCATTTTTCGTTCCGTACTCGTCTGCTGGATTGTATCTGGGCGGGTCTGCCCATGGTGGTCACTGCTGGCGATGCCATGGCAGACTGGGTTAAGGAACAAAACCTGGGTCTCGTCGTCCCGCAGGGTGATTCTGAGGCGATGGCAACAGCGATCGAATCTCTTGCTCGGAGGAGATGGGCGCCAGGCATACGCCACGGCGTTCGACCAGGTGCGCGAGCGCCTGCGCTGGCAAAAAGTTGTTGCCCCGCTGCTCCAGTTTTGCGAATCTCCGCAGAAAGCCCCTGACTCTGGTCTCTACCTGACCGAAACGGAGCGCATTTCCCGCGGCAAGGATGCTTACATCGAGCGCATCATCCAGGATAAGGACGCCTACATCGCGCAAATCATCCACGATAAAGATGCCTATATCGATCAAATCGTCCAGGACAATGACGCCCATCTCAGCCAGGTGATCCATGACTGGGAGGCTTTTTTGGAGCAATCCAACCGAGACTGGCAGGCGCACCTGGAGCGGGTCGTCCAGGATCGGGAAGCGCTGCTGCAGGAGAAAGAGCAAGCTTTGCTTGACACAGCCAGCCAGCTTGAAGACTCCCGGCGCCAGCTCGCGGACTCCGAGAAAAGGCTCGAGCAAGCGCAAAAACAACAACAGGAGACCCAGGAAGTGTACCGCGCCACAACCAGCCAGCTCGAGCAGCTCCGCCAGCAGCAGCAGGAGACCCAGGCTGCCTACGAGACCGCCCTCAGCCAGCTCCAGAAATACCGCAATTTGTTCCCCTTCAGGGCATATCGCGCCGCCAGGCGCTTGTTTGGAAGGAAGTAATGGAAGCACCCTTCGTATCGGTAATTGTCCTCAACTATAACGGGGCGCATTTTCTCCCCACCTGCCTGGGAGCGCTCCGCCAGCAAACCTATCCGGCGGATCGCTTCGAGGTGATCGTCACCGATAACGGCTCGACCGACGATTCGCTCCCGCTACTCAAGCGCGATTATCCCTGGGTGCGCATCCTGGAGAACGGTCGTAACCTCGGCTTCTCCCTCGCCAACAACGCCGCCGCCCGCATCGCCCGCGGCGAGTTCATGATCCTGCTCAACAACGACACTGCTCCCGAGCCGATGTGGGTGGAGAAGATGGCTGCCGCGGCGCAATCCGATCCCAGCATCGGCATCGTCACCGGTCACCTGCGCCTGTACTACGACCAGCTCGAGCTCAGGCTCGAATCGGAGACCTTTACCCCCGAAAGCGACCCGCGCCAGTTGGGCGTAATGGTGCATGAAGCCAGCACGGGCGTGTTCCGCGGCGTGGTCCAATACCTGGAGGGCTTTTACTGGCGGGAAGGGCAAGCTCCCGGACCCACCTGGCGCTGGACGCAAGGGAAAGCCCGCCTGGGTCTGCCGCTGCCTGCCGGCGCGGACGACATCCAGATCAACTTCCAGCTCTCAGCCTACCGCCCGGATAACCGCCCTGTCCCCCTGCGCATCTACCTGGGGGACGAACAGGTTGCCGAATGGGTGATCCCGCCCGGCGGTCCGCACGCTTACCAGCTCGAGCTGCCTGCCACAGCCCGCCTCCTCGCCAAGCCGGTCGAGCAAAATACCGGTAGTATCCTCTTCCGCAACTGCGCCAGCCGGGACCGCGGCACCTATGTGCGCAACGACGAGGTCTTTTACGAGACGGATGAGGGGCAATATAACCGGGTGGAAGAAGTCTTCGCCGCCTGCGGCGCCAGCTTGCTGATGCGCCGCGAGATGGTTGAAGAAATCGGGCTGCTCGACGAGGACTTCTTCATTTACTACGAGGATACAGACCTTTCGTGGCGCGCCTGGCTGCATGGCTGGAAAGTGATTTATTCTCCTGAGGCGTATGTGCGCCACATCCACTGCGGGACGAACACGGAGTGGTCACCTTTCTTCATTTACCTGACCGGTCGTAACCGCCTGGCGATGGTGATGAAGAACGGCACCTGGGGACAGGTCTTGCGGGTATGGGGCGAATACTATTTGAGCGTTCTGCGCATGGCATGGCGCACGCTGCTCATGTGGCTGCGGCGCAGACCCGATTGGCGCCAGTACGGACCTCACCTGCAGGTACACAGCCGCATCGCCGGCAGGCTGATCCTGTGGCTGCCCTCCTTGCTGGTCAAGCGCTATCGCATCCAGCGCAGCGCGCGCATCCCCAAGAAACAGCTCGAATCCTGGTTTGTCAAGCCATGAGCCTGCGCGTCGGCATCTACAATCGCTGGTTGGCTACCCTGGGCGGCGGCGAGAAGCTCAACCTCACCATTGCCGAGTGCTTGAGCGACCGCTACCACGTGGAAGTCATCACCCACAAGCCGGTGGCTAAAGAGCTCGCCGAGGAGCGCCTGAGCCTCGATCTCTCCCGGGTTGAATTCGTCGCCATCCCGGACCGCGCTGCCAGTGAGGTGGCGCTGATCACCTCGGATTACGATTTCTTCATCAATTCCTCCTATATGGAGTTCATGCCGTCTTATGCAAAGCGCAGCGCAGCACTCATTTACTTCCCGGCTCAGGTCGACCGCAAAAAATCGCTGGCGCGCCAGCTCAAGCTCGCCACGCGCCGGTGGCTGAAGCTGCCAGCCGTGCTCACCGGCATCCATTCATTTCACGTGGAGCAGGGCGTCTTCAAGTGGTCTACGGATACCGTGCTCAAAGTGCGCCTGCCCTACCGCTCTGCTCCGTATACCTTCTCGTTCGACCTCAGCGCTGCTGGATGAGAAGGTGAAATCCGCCGTCATCGAGCTGGATAAAGCCCCGGTCGGCAGGCTTAATCTTCCAACCCCCCGCCAGCCGGTCCCGTTCTCGCTGGACATCCCCGGCACAAAAGACCGGCGCCACCACGAGCTGACGATCAGCATTGACGGCGACCTGCAGCCGGACGGTATCTCCAAGATGGAGATCAGCCAGCTCGATCTCAGCCTGCCACAATACCGCTTATACCGCTCGCTTTTCGAGCGCAGGCTGGTGGGCGTAGCCATCCGCCTGCAATATTATCCGCCCGGAGCGTCCATGCTGGATTATATGGACACCTACAGCAAGATCTGGGCGATCTCGGAGTTCACCCGCAAGTGGATCAAGATCTACTGGAAGCGCAGCAGCGAGGTGCTCTACCCGCCGGTGAACGTTGAAGATTTCAGGTGCGAGCCAAAGCGCAACCAGATCCTGAATGTGGGGCGCTTTTTCGCCGGGCAGCATAATAAGAAGCACCTGGAGATGATCCAAGCGTTCAAGCAGATGGTCGACCAGGGTCTTGCAGGGCTGGGAGCTGCACCTGGCAGGCGGCACAACGCCGGGCGACGAGCATGTCGCCTATTTGAAAGGTGTCCTCCAGGCTGCACAGGGCTACCCGATCAGCATCCACCCCGATATCGCCTTCGGCGACCTGGTGCAGCTCTATGCCCAAAGCGCGATCTACTGGCACGCCAGCGGTTTCGGCGAGGATGAGAAGAAAGAGCCGGTCAAGTTCGAGCATTTCGGCATCACCACGGTGGAGGCGATGGCTTCCGGCTGCGTCCCGGTGGTGATCGGCAACGGCGGGCAGCCTGAGATCGTCCGGCACGGCGTCAGCGGCTACCTGTGGCGCAGCCTGGATGAGCTGAAATCGCTGACCTAGCGCCTAATTCGAAAATCCCGCTGTGCGCGAGCAGATGTCGCAGCATGCCCTGGCAGATAGCCAAAAATACGATAAAGAGCACTTCCACACTCGTCTAAATACCCTTTTAGAACAAATAGGTTTTGCCTCAAAATGAAACCACCTGCATTTATCAGGCACAAAATTAAAAAACTTGCTAAACCTTCCGGATTATGGTTACGAATTAGTCTATGTCAGAGACCGTAACCCATTACTTGTGGGAAATATTGTTGATGAAGGATGGATTACCTGTAATTTTTGTGGTACGGTTTTCATAAGAACTGATCCAAACCACTCAGAATCCCTCGCTTGCCAGGTGTACGGCGCGATAGCCCGTGAGCGAGTAATCTATCATTGTATTCTCCATGAACTTGGCAAGCGTACCGGTAAGACTTACTTTTTCTTCGTCAGGCTGCTCCGTTACGCACTCTGACCCTGCTAGAATGTTCACCCCGACCCAATACTGCCAGGCGCGCCATGTATGAAGGAATCTTGGGAAAGTATCTTGCCTCTCATTTCGATATGTCGTTGCATAGTACAAACCTGAAGATCGATCTGACAGACGCCCAGGATATCCTCCCGCTTGAAAACCAGGTGGACATTCTGATTTGTCCCATGTTCTTGAGCATATCCCTGATTACCACACGCGTTGAACAATCTATATAAAATGCTCTCGCCAGATGGATTCCTTGTCTTACAAGTGCCTCTCTTGGAAAGCCAGTATACAAAGGTCACCTGGGATGAGTTTCACGGGGACAATACCCGAACTTACCATCGCTTTGGTTTCGACCTCCTCTTCGAGCTAGACCAGTACTTCCCCTCGGTCCAACCCGTCGTGGGCTTGCTCGATTTTGGCATCACATCCCGGAGATCAAACCGGATAAATATGAGCTCTTGAAAGGCATAAGGGAACGTTGCCTAATCATTGGTGAAGATAGCCCTCGCCTACCAGGGTCTGGGCAATCCGGACCTATGCGATGCCTTTATTGCCAGAAAATAACAAGTGCAATCTAGCCTGGCAATCCACGCTTTCCCCTAATTTTACAGGTTCTTAACATTCTCTTCACTGATTTTACATTGCTAGAGCGCAGTGGCGGTGTTAGAATGGATAGAACGATAGCAGCTAACAATTTGTAAGTTGAGTCACCCGCCCAAGTTATTGACTTCGTTTGTTGCTTTGCTACAATAAGAATACACAGATAATGGCAAACCCGGTGAAAACCGGGGGCGCAAAGCTATGGGCCTAAAGTCGTCTTCACGATGGCCAAGGCTGCCAGGTCGCCGAAGTGGGATGTGCAAGTTATTTATTTTTCACATGGCGGGCCTGGCTTGGCAGGTCCGCCATGTGTATTTACAGGCTGGTAGATGAAGCTAATCCGGTTTCTCATTCTCAGGATGGTTAAAATAATCCTGGCTGTGGTATTCACCACCGGCATAGGTGCTGTACGCCAGGCTGCCGGGGAGGCGCTTGTCTCTCCTGAAGCCCAAACCCATCGGGTCGCTCTTGGGGGGAGTGATATTAGTAGCTGCGGTTCCGAGACAACGCCTTGCCAATCGATCCAATATGCAGCCAACAAAGCGGCATCCGGCGACACACTGCTGGTCGCCGGTGGGACATATACCTACAAAGCCAGCGCTGACAATTGCTCGTTCCTGACAACTCGGGCGGTGGTATGCTTTGTTGATAAGCACCTCACCATCCTGGGGGGATACACCCCAGCAACTGGTCATCCCCCGATCCGGTATCAAATCCCACCGTCATCGATGGCGGCAACAGCCGCCGCGGCGTTGCCATTATCGCCTACAATACGACAGCCAGCCTGCGTATGGAGGGGTTTACCATCCAGAACGGGTTGGCTCAAGGGACAACAAGCGGGGATGATTTCTACACCTTCGCTTTCGGCGGGGGTATGTGGGCGCAGAAGAGCTCCGTCACCCTGCGGAATGTGACTTTCCGGGGCAACCGCGCCGTGGGTGGTAATACCAGCGGACAATATGGCGGCGCTGGTTCCGGGGGCGGGCTGGCCATTCAATCCACCAAGAACGGCGTGACCTCCACCCTGGAACACGTCGTTTTCGATAGCAACCAGGCGTTTGGGGGCGCCGGCGTCAGGCGCGGTGGTCTGGCCGTTGGTGGCGGGCTGTACACTTATCAGGCCGCCCTGACTGGGGACAGACCTTGATTTCATCAGTAACCTGGCGCAGGCAGGCAGCTCCTCGGGAAGCGGGATAGACTCGATCGTCGGGCTGCGCGCAGATGCCATTGGCGGCGGCGTGAGCTTTCAAATTGGAAGCACTGCGAATATTGACCAGGTGTATCTGTCTGGGAACCAGGCAATTGGCGGCAATGCGGGTACTGCCTCTAGTTCACAGGGTGGGGGTGGTTATGGAGCTGCTCTGAACGCGGAACAGTCTACCGCAAGTATCGCAAATGCTTTCATCAGTGGCAATACAGCTATAGGAGGCAGGGCGGCTACGGGGGGCTTTGCATTCGGAGGCGGTTTATTGTTGGATGCCTGTAATGGAACGATTAGTTCCACCAAGGAAATTAAGAACGCGGCAATATCTGGCTCCTCCCTGAACGGGGGTAGCGCCGGTGTGCCAGGCGGCGGTGGCGCTTATCTCACTGCCTTCAATGGTACCGGCTATACCGTACAACTTGTCAACAGCATCGTCTCCGATAACCGCATCGAGGTGGGAAGCCCAGGCGCTAGCGGCGGAGGCGGAGGCGCGGGTATGGTGATCCAATCGATCAGAGCGGATGTGATCCACACGACGATTGCCCACAACAGCTTCGTCGGAGATGTGAGATCTGGACAGGCTGTTATGGTTCAGGGACCCAATGGCGTAGCTGCAACTGCAAATCTCCGATATTGTATTATTGCGGATCATGTCAATCCAGTGACCAACAACACCTCTGCCTTGACCGTAGCGCAGGGCAACTCGGCAAATCTGAACCGGGTATTATTTGCCGGCAACACGAATGACACAAACCTTAATAACCAGCCAATAACCGCGTGGTACCTTTACCGGCATGAATACGGTGCTCAACGCCAACACAGTCCGGTTTGTTGCCCCTGGCGCTCCATCATATGACTATCATCTATCATCCAACTCACCGGCTATTGACCAGGCAATTGGTAGTAGCCAGACGAAGGATATCGATGGTGACAACCGTCCTCTTGGGAATGCGCCGGATCTCGGCGCCGATGAATGAGACTGACCGCCGGTCGCAAACTTCATTACTATTATCTACCTCTCACGCACAAGTAGCATCAGTAACTGGCAATCACTATTCCATAAGGAAGTGGTCCGGGTGGTTGGGGTTGCCCTGTTCTTTATCATGTTTTTTCCCTTTGTGGTATAAAAAAAAGGGACGAGTTCTCCCCCGCTCTATTCTCATCCTTTCCGGCGTCAAGGGTTCGTCACGGTAAATCCCAATGAGCCGCCAATTCTCACGCCCCTGGAGAATATGATATAAATGGAGCGTCAATTGCCACGCGCGCTCAAAGCTGGGACGGGATCATAGCATGCCGGAAGCACCGGTACTCATTCTAAGCGGCGTCAAGGGCGACACCCGCCGCTATCGCACATTTCACCCCTACGAGCAATTGCGCCTGGCAGGCGTAAATTGCCAGCTCTCGCATATCACCGACCCGCGCCTGCCGGAGAAGGCGAGCCGGGCAAGGCTGGTGATCCTACACCGTCTTGCCATGGACCGTTACGTTGATCGCTTGCTGGCGGGATGGCAGCAGCAAGGCGCCCCGGTTATCCTGGACGTGGATGACCTGGTCTTCGCGCCGCATGCCTTCCAGTGGATCAACAGCCCGGATTTTGCCGATCCCCTGCCGCGCTGCGCTCTACCAGGAAGAGATGCAGCGGCAGCAGAATGTCTTCGCCGCCTGCCAGGCGGTCACCGCTTCTACAGACTTTCTGGCTATGTTCGCCCGCCAGCAGGATAAGCCGGTTTGGGTGCAGCGCAACGCCTTCAGCCTCGAGATGCTCCGCCGCTCCCAGGCTGCCTTCGACCGGCGCCAGAGCGGCAGCGACCGTCTCGTCATCGGGTACGCCAGCGGCACACCCACCCACGACCAGGATTTCGCCCTGGTCAAACCGGCGCTCAAGCGCCTCATGCAGCGCTTTACTCATGTGGAGCTGAGGATCATCGGTCCGCTCGACCCCGGAAACGATTGGGGCGAGCTAACACCGCGCATTCGCCGCCTGCCTCTCGTCCCCTGGCGCGAGCTGCCGGAGCACCTCGTCGAGTTCGATATCAACCTGGCGCCCCTGGTGATGGATAACCCCTTTGCCCAATCCAAGAGCGAGATCAAGTATATGGAAGCCGCCCTGGTGAGGGCGCCGACCGTCGCCAGCCCGACCGACGCCTACCGCTATGCGATCCGTCCCGGCGAAAACGGCTATCTGCCAGCCGGCGACGACGAGTGGGAGCAGGCGCTTGCCCTGCTGATCGAAGAACCTGACCACCGCCGCCTCATCGCTGAAGAGGCTTACCACAGGGTATTGGAAAGCTACCATCCCCGGGTGCGCGCCGCAGAGCTGGTAGCCACACTGGAACAAATCTGCCGCCAGCTCGGGGGAGCGCCTTTTGGGTCGCCCCCCGCCGGGAGCAGCCCCGCTCTCCCTGGCGATTTCTCCATCGACCCCGAGCTCGAGCGCAACCCGACCCTGGCGAGGAGAGCGCTCTACTCTATCCGCTATCGGGGGGCGCGCACCTTATTCATCCAGGTCTGGGTTTATTTCCGGCGCTTGCTTGCGCCCATCTTCCCGTTCAAGCCCGCCAGGGATTAGACCAGCGATGGATTCCCCCAGCCTCTCCATTTGCATCGTCAATTACCAGGCGGCGAATTACCTGCGTAATTGTTTAAACTCCATCCTGGCAAGTCCCCCGCAGGGGGATTACGAGATCATCGTCGTCGACAACGGCTCCACCGATGGGTCATGCGAGATGCTGAAAAGCGAGTTCCCCGGCGTGATCTTGATCCAGAACCCCAGCAACCTGGGCTTCACTGCCCCCACCAACCAGGCTCTGCGCTACGCCGGGGGGCAGTTCCTGCTGCTGCTCAACCCGGATACGCTCGTCCACCCCCAGGCTTTCGATATCTTGATCGCCTTCATGCTGGAACACCCGCAGGTGGGCATCTGCGGACCGAAGGTGCTGAACACAGATGGCAGCCTGCAGGCGCCCTGCCGCAGGGGCGAGTCCCGCCCCTGGGCGGTGATCTCCTACTTCCTGCGGCTGAACCGCTTATTCCCGCACAGCAAGCACTTTGGCGGCTACCTGATGAACTACATGGACGAGGACGCCACCCACGCCGTAGCCGGCGTTGCCGGCTCGTGCATGCTCATCCGCCGCCAGGTCATCGACCAGATCGGCTACCTGGATGAGCGCTTCTTCGCCTACCAGGAGGATGCCGACTACTGCTTCCAGGCGCGCCGGGCGGGCTGGCAGGTCTATTACGTTCCGGTTGCGCGCGTCACCCATTTTGGCGGCGAGGGAGGCTCGCGCGTCCAGCCATATCGCTCGATCTTCGCCTGGCACAAATCCTACTGGCTGTATTACCGCAAGAACCTGGCATCAGACTACTTCTTCCTCTTCAATTGGGCTTTTTACCTGCTTATGCTGGTAAAGCTGCTCCTTGCCCTGCTGGTCAACCTGCTCCGCCCGGTGAAGACCGCCGGGCGCCAGCGACCCAGGTGATGGGCTATTTTGCGGGTCGGAAGACCTGCAAAACCCTTCTTACGGTCGATCTATCACCAATGTTAATCCACTATTCATCAAATCCTCCCCCCATGCGGGCAAGGAACCATTAAAATAAAGGTCTGTTGAGGGGTAAGCTCACTCAAAAAGACCGCACTGCTCTGATGGATCAAATGGACTGGGACCTCCGCCGCGACATCCTCCAATTCTCTCACTACTGGCCTATCACCGTCGTGGCTTTTTTGCTGGGCAGCCTGATCGGCGTGGGGCTCTCGTATCTCGTCCCTGTCCCCTACCGGGCTGAGGCGGGCTTGTCGATCTCCTTCAACCTGGATATCTCGCCGCGCAACCCCGACGACTTCAAGAACTGGTTCGTCGAGCAGCTCGACGTTTTCATTTACTCTGATCCGGTGATCGAGAAGGCACTTGCCACGTTGCGCGCCCAGGATGCGAGCTGGGAAGACGTGACCCTGGATGAGCTGCGCGCTTCTCTACATTCTTACTGGCGCAGCGCGGGTAAATGGCGACTGGTTGCTGAAGCGCCGGATGCAGCCCGGGCTGCCGCCATGGTCAAAGCCTGGGAGGATGCCGTGCTCTCCAGCGCGGCTGACGCCATCGCCCACGCTTCTCTGATGCAAGACCTCACCAGCCAATATAACCACGTGGTCGTGCTGGAGCAGGGTGCCCGCACGCACACCCAGGAGCTCAACCAGGCTCGCCTGGTATTACAGTCCTGGCTCACCGCCCAGGAGCAATCTGGCTCGCAAGCGCCGCTGGACACGCTCCAGCGCTGGCAGCTTCTCAGCGCAGCCGGCCGCGCCATCGGTCTGAATGCCGCCGAGCAGGGCCTGCTGGAGCAGGCGCCGCCCACAGAAGCCCCCGCCAGCGCATACGCTGCCTGGGCTGCCCAAGTTTTAGCTTCCCTGGATCTCAGCCTGGCGACCCTGCATGCCCAGGAGGCTGACCTGATCAGCCAGCGCGAGGCGATCAGCCGCAAGTGGAACGAAGCATTGAGCAACTCTGGCGGGCTCTCTGCCCACCTGACCATTACCGCCTTGCCAGGGGCAGACCAGCCCCCCAAACGCCTGCATACCGCTGCCGCGGCTGCCCTGATCGGCGGGAGCGTCGGTGTGCTGGTTTGGGTGTTGTTCTGGTTGGTGCGCCCGTTACGAAGGGCACGCGCGTGACCGGCGCCGCAGCAAGCCGGTTCTCCTGGAAGCGCCTGCTCAACATCAGCCAACAGATTGCCTGGGCGCTCTTTCTGGTCACTTTACCGGTGACCAGCTTCCCCTACCTGCCCCACGTGATCGGCGGCACGGCGTTGGTGCGCCCCTTATCGATCTACCCGTTGATCGTGTTGCTCATCATCGCCACCCTGCCGCGCTTGTTCACCGGTCCGGTGCCGCGCACGATCTACACCTTCCTGCCGTTCGTTTTGATCGCCCTGATCGCCTCCCTGCTCTCGCTGCTCAAGGGCATCGAGCCCATGCTGGGGGTGACCGTTTCCGACCGCATCCTGCGCGCCCTCCTGACTCTGGGCATCGGCAGCGCCATCTACCTGACCGTAACCGTCCTGCCGCGCACGCCGGAGGAGCTGCGCCGCTCACTGCGCTGGTTGTACGTGGGCTTTATCGCCGCTTTGACCTGGGGCACGCTCCAGGTTGTGTATGTGATCCACTTCACTCCGGAATACTATCAATTTTTACTGAAACTGCAGGCTTTTATCTCCACCCGCAAGATCTTTCCCTACCGCGTTTCCGGCATGACCTACGAACCCAACTGGTTCGCAGAGCAAATCAGCTTCTTGTTGATCCCCTGGTTGCTGGCATCGGTGTTATCGGGGTACAGCGCATTCCGCTGGCGCTGGCGCCGGCTGACGGTGGAGTGGATCCTGCTGGCATGGTCGATCTTCGTGCTGATCTTCACTTTCTCACGCGCCGGGTTGATCAACCTGGTGCTGCTGCTCTTCGTGGGTGTGATATTTTTCCGCGTGCGCAAACCACACAAAGCTGAAAAATCCCATACCCGCCTGGCTTCCTGGGCAAAACGCCTGCTGGAAGCTGCCCTGGTAGTTACGATCTTCGCCGGGTTGGTGTTTGCTGCCAGCACGCGCAACGAGTTCTTCGCCCGCATCTGGAAATATTGGAACGAAGTTGAGCAACGCACGGTTTCAGATTACTTCGATTACATCGGCTTTGGGGCGCGCTTCATGTACGCCGAGGCTGCCTACAACACCTACGCCGCCAATCCGGTATTAGGTGTTGGGCTGGGCAATTATGCCTTCTACTTTGAAGAGATGCTTCCGGATGAGTTCCTGGCGCGCACCCCGGAAGTGCTGCGCATCCTCACGCCCGAAGTCGGGCGCAGCCGCCTGATCACCCCCAAGAACCTGTATTTCCGCATCCTGGCTGAGACGGGTTTGCTCGGTATGGCAACCTTCACCGCATTTTTGGTTGCTGTGCTGGGCTGCGCCCTCTTTCTCTGGCTATCGCATCAGCAGCAGCCGCGCTTTTGGGGCGTCGCCAGCCTGCTGGGGTTATGCGCCTTCCTGGCAGCCGGATTCTCATTCGATTCTCTCGCCATTCCCAACATGTGGGTCGTCTTTGGCTTGACCACTGCCGCAGCCTGGGTTTACGCCCGGCAGGAAGAGCCGGCGAAAGATCTCCCCTCAGATCCTATTCTCAATTAAAGGTAAAAAATGAAGCGTTCTACCCTGATCACCATCTCTATTGTCGCTGTAGGATTTTTACTGTTGTGCTGCCTGTGCCTGGGCGTCTTGCTGGTCGGCGGCGCTTTCTACTCCAGGAACATCAGCCTGCCCGCTCAGACGGAGTTTAGCTGGGATGCCGCGCCCACCGCCACACCGGTTGTGGTGCGCCCCTCGCCTCAGGCAACCTCCCCGGTCGATCTCACACAGGAGGGCGGGACGGAGAGCCAAAGCATCGACGCCATGCCCACAACTGCGCCGGAAGCCGCCCAGGAGACTTTCAACACGCTGACGAACACAAACATCCCCATGAACGATCTTTACAGCCTCGCCAGGCGCCTGGAAGGCAAGCAGGACATCCCCCCCACCCTCGAACCGCCTGCCGCGCCGTTCCAGGTGGGCGCAGAGAAGACGTTTTGGGCATCCAATACGGATACTAATGAGAACTTCCAGGTGCCGGCAACTTTACGCTATGCCACCGATCATTCTTATTTTTGGGTCGAAGATGGTCTCTCTTACAACCAGAAAGACCTGCGCGACCTGGCGGAAGCCTTTGAGCAGCAGATCTATCCCACCAACCGCGAGTTCTTCGGCAGCGAATGGACGCCCGGCGTGGATGGCGACCCGCACATTTACATCCTCTACGCCAGGGGCTTGGGTGGGAACATCGCCGGTTACTTCTCCTCCCTGGATAGCATCAACCCGCTGGCGCAGGAGTATTCCAACGGTCACGAGATGTTCGTCTTCAATGCCGATAATGTCGACCTGCGTGAAGAGTTCACCTATGGCGTGCTGGCGCATGAATTCCAGCATATGATCCACTGGTACCGCGACCGCAATGAAAACTCCTGGCTCAACGAGGGTTTTTCCGATCTTGCCATGTTCCTCAACAATTACGATATCGGCGGTCACGATTACCTGTACGCCATGGATCCCGACCTGCAGCTCAACGATTGGCCTAACGATCAAAGCCAGACCTCGCCGCATTACGGGGCTTCTTTCCTGTTCCTGAACTACTTCCTGGACCGTTTTGGAGAAGAAGCCACAAAAGCGCTGGTAGCCGATCAGGAAAACGGCATGGACAGCATCGACGAGGTACTTAATCAGCTCAACGTCACCGACCCGCTCAGCGGCAAGACAATCCAGGCAGACGATGTGTTCGCTGATTGGGCTGTCACCAATTACTTGAACGATGCGGGCGTATCCGACGGGCGCTATGCTTACAACGATTACCCCGGGGCTCCGTCCTTCTCCGATACAGAGTCCCTGCGCGACTGCGGGCCCGGGTTGCAAACGCGCGACGTCCGCCAGTACGGGATCGATTACATCCATCTCAAGTGTCGCGGCAACACAACCCTCAAGTTCGAGGGCTCCACCCAGGTGCCGGTCGTGCCTGCGGACCCGTACTCGGGCAGCTACGCTTTTTGGTCCAACAAGGGCGACGAGTTGGATATAACCCTGACGCAAACCTTTGACTTCACCGGGCAGTCCGGTCCGATCAGCCTCTCTTATCGCATGTGGTACGATATTGAGGAAGATTTCGACTACGTCTACCTGGAAGCATCCACCGACGGAGAGAGCTGGCAGATCATCAGCACTCCTTCCGGTACGCCGGAAGACCCCACAGGCAACAACTACGGCTGGGGCTACAATGGCGTGAGCGGCGGCGGTCCGCAGTGGATCCAGGACGAGGTGGATCTCTCCGCGTACGCCGGCAAGGAAGTGCAGCTTCGCTTCGAGTACATCACCGACGGCGCGGTGAACGGGGAGGGATTCCTGCTGGACGATGTCTCCATCCCCCAGATCGGCTACTTCAGCGATTTCGAGACCGATGACGGCGGCTGGCAGGCAGATGGCTGGGTACGGATTCAAAACGTGCTGCCGCAAACCTTCCGCCTGAGCCTGATCAAACATGGCGATACGACAACCGTGGAAGATGTGCTGCTCTCGCCAGATAATACGGCGGAGATCCCGCTCGAGTTCGGCAATGGCGTCGATGACGTCACGCTAGTGGTCTCCGGCGCCACTCGCTACACCCGCCAACCCGCGGCTTATCGCTTCGATTTTCTACCCTAAAAACCGCAAACCCGCTCCCGAAAAACAGAGTGCGGGTTGGGCGAAGCCCAACCCGCACTCTGTTTTTCGGGACTGCCCCTATGAATCAAACTGCGCTCGGTGAAAGTCCTGGCAACTTTACCCGAGCGCAGATTTGAGTGAGGAGAATGCAACTATCATTATACGCACCTAGCTGAAGGGAGCATGAAGCCTAGATAAAAGCTCTGTGAGAGATTTTCCGAGTGTCAGCCCTCCGAGAGCGCTCGCTGCAATGCTTCGAGGGAGATCGGTCCCTGGCGGAGAATAAGGGGAGCATCACCGCTGCAATCCACAACCGTTGAAGACACCCCCCCTGGCGTTTTCCCGCCATCCAGTACCAGGTCAATCCGCCCACCAAGCGCCTTGACCACCTCCTGGGCGGTTACCGCGCTCTCCTCTCCCGAGCGGTTGGCAGAAGTGACCGCCAGCGGACCAGTCAAGCGTAAAAGCGCCAGGGTAACCGGGTGATCGGGCATGCGCACGCCGACCGTCGCCTGGGAGGAAAGCTCCTCGGGCAGGCTCGGATGCTTGGGCACCACCAGCGTCAGGGGACCGGGCCAGAACCTCTCCGCCAGGCGCCTCGCCATGCGGCTTACCGCCAGAGCAACCTGGTCCAGCTCCTGCGGACTACTGAGCAGGAGCGGGATCGCCTTGGCAGCCTCCCGTCCCTTGACGGTGTACAGCGCCTGGATACTGCGCGGGATCTGCACCAAAGCCCCCAGCCCGTAGACCGTATCGGTGGGAAAAGCCACCAATCTGCCGCCTTTCAGCGTCTGCAGGGCAACCTGCAACGCTTGCGGATCGTTCGAGGGTAGAAGCAACGTCTCCATCATCCCCTGCCCGCCGGTCAAAGCGCCGCGGGGCGCCGGTTCTCCGGTGAAGCGCTCAGATCATAGGGCATTGCCCCGCTGACGCGCACCGGGACGATCTCGCCGAGCGGCAGATCGCCTTCGACGATCACCATGCCATCGATTTCCGGAGCGTCACGGTAGCTGCGCCCCAGGCTGATCTTCTCCCCTGCGCCTCGCCTGCCCGCCTGGTCCTCCACCTCGCCTTGCCCTTCAACCAGCACGTCGAGCCGCGAGCCCACCAGCGCCTGGTTCTTCTGTAGCGAGATGCCCTGCTGCAGCTCCATCAGCTTCTCCCAGCGCTCCTGCTTCACCTCCGCCGGCACTGGATCGCCAAGCGCCTCGCTGGCAGTGCCCGGCTCGAATGAGAACTGGAAAGCCCCCACCCGGTCAAAGCGCGCCTCCTGGATGAAATCCAGCAGGGTCTGGAACTCTTCCTCGGTCTCGCCCGGGTAGCCGACGATAAAAGTAGAGCGCAGAGCCAGCTCCGGCATGGCGGAGCGCATCTTTGCCAGCGTCTTATGCACCCATTCCATATTTGCCGGGCGGCGCATGCGGCGCAGCGCCGCGGGATGGGCATGCTGCAGGGGCATGTCCAGGTAGGGCAAGACCTGCCGCTGGGTTGCCATCACCTCGATCAGGCGGTCGCTCACCAGCCCGGGGAAAGCGTACATGATGCGTAGCCAATCCACATCCGGCGCGGCCTGCACCAGCGCGGCCAATAACTGCGCCAGCCCATCCTTCATCCCCAGGTCGTGACCGTAGTCGGTGGTATCCTGGGCGATGAGCACGATCTCGCGCACGCCCATTTCCTGCAACGCCCGCGCCTCGTCCAGGATCACCGCTAGCGGGCGGCTCACCGCAGTGCCTTTGATCAAGGGGATGGCGCAGAAGGCGCAGGGATGGCGGCAGCCATCGGCAATCTTGAGGTAGGCGCTGGCGCCCTGCACCGTCGCCCGCAAGGTCTGGCGCTCATCGCTGCCCACCGTCTCGGCGACGGGCAGGTGGTAAAGCGGCTGCGGATGGGCGCCCTGGCGCAGACCCTGCACCACCTCGACAATATCCATCCAGCGGCGCGTGCCCAAGATGCCATCGATGCCCGGCACCTGGCGGCACACCTCTGCCCCGTAACGCTGCGTCAGGCAGCCGGCGGCGATCAGGGTTTGCCCCTTGCGCTTGTGAGCTGCCAGCTCCGCCAGCACACGCAGCGATTCCTCTTTTGCCGGACCGATAAACCCGCAGGTGTTGACGATCAGCACTTCCGCCCTCTCTGCTGTTTCAAGAGACCGGAATCCAGAGCGGGCTAATAACTGCGCCATCGAATCCGAATTGACGCTATTCTTGGCGCAACCTAACGAAACTAAGTGAAATGTTTTTGGCTTCATCATCCTACCGCTAAGGTCATCAAGGAGTGGGGGTCACGCCCGGCGTCTCCTGGAAACGCGGTGTGTTCGTGGGTGAAGGCGTAACCGTGGGGGTTGGCGTTTGCATGCCGTCCAGCGTAAAGACCAGGTTCACCACCTCGCCCGGCTGCCCCAGCGCCCCCAGGTCTTGCTGGTTGAAGAACACCTGCAGCGCGTCGCCGTCGCCGGTAAGCAGCTCCACGCGTTCATTTCCGCTATAGGCGTAGGCGCTGCCCGGCAGTATGCGCCCCTCGAACTCCACCTCGCCATCCACGAGCACGCGCATCCAGGCGCGATAGCGCGCTGTTACATACACCTGCACGCCGCTGCCCGGTGTGCCCGCCGCCGCGACCGGCGCCCCGGTGCCCGTGGGTTGCACGTTCTCCGGGATGACCGCCGCAGGGAGGGTCAGCGTTGGCGGAATAGGTGTAGGTGTGAGCGTTTCGGTTGCCGTCGCCAGCAGGACTGCTGCAATGGATGGCGCCGTGGGTGCCGCCTGTTGCCCGGAGCGGATGGAAAAGATGCGGATCGCCAGCCAAACGCCGGAGGCTGCCAGGAATACCACCAAAACCACGGCAATGATCAGCTCGCTCGAGAACGCCCGCTGCAGGCGCGTGGGCGTGCGCAATTCGGGACGGCTGGGCGGGGGTTGTTTCTCTGCCCGCGCGGCCTGCTTCGCAGCCAGGCGCGCTTGCAGCCCGTCCGCAAAGCGCAATAAGAGCGGCTCCGGGTCGAGCCCCAGGAAGACGGCATAATTGTTCAACATGCCCCGTCCCTGAACCGGCGAGGGCAGCCCATCCAGATCTCCGGTTTCCAGGGATGTGAGGTAGTGGATGCGCAAGTGCGTATGCCGCTCTACGTCCTCCAATGAGAAGCCCAGCAGCTCGCGCTGGCTTTTTAGCTTCTGCCCGACCTCGCTAAAAGCCTGGCTGGCGGGGCTTTCCGGGATAGCCCGAGATTGGGCTGGACTGGTCTCCGGCTGGGAGGTTTCATCCGGCGCTTGCTCCTGCCCGCCAGCCAGCAGGGCGCTCACATCCAGATCAAGGTAACTGGCGTAGGACCTCAGAAAGCCGCGCGCCTGCACTTCCGAAGACAGGGCGGCAAAGTCCCCGGACTCCAACGCCTGCAAGTAGCGCAGGCGGATATGCGTCACCTGGGCTGCCTGCTCCAGCGAGATCTGGCGCTCTTCTCGCCTCTGGCGTAGCTGCTGACCGATTGCTTCACTCATGAGAGCGCACACCTATGGCAGGAAAAGGGGCGGGGTTACCTCTCATCGACAGGATACCCCGCCCCTGAACCGGGCTGGAATGGATCGATTGGGGAGCGAGGTTGATCCCGCCCGCTATCCTGCAGGCGTTATCCTTCTGCAGGCGCCTCGACCTCCGCTTCGGCTGCCGCTGCGACAACCGGCTCGCCCAGGTTGGGCGTCTCGCCCTCACGATGGACGATCACCCGGATCTCGGGCACCAGGTCCATGGTCAGGCGGATGTGCACCTTGTGCTCACCCAGCGTGCGGATCGGCTGGACATCGACCTGGCGGCGGTCCACCGTTACGCCGGTCTTTGCCTGGATGCTGTCTGCGATCATCTGCGTCGTGATCGAGCCGTAGAGCTTGCCCGTCTCACCGGCGCGGGCGGGGTATGCCAGCGCCAGGTTGGCAAGCTTGTCTGCCACGCTGCCCATCTCCTGGTTGAGGGCAGAGCGCCGGGAGTTCGCCCGGCTGCGGATCTCTTCTACCTGCTTGAGCGCCCCGGGTGTAGCCAAAACAGCCAGCCCGTGGGGCAGCAGGTAGTTGCGCCCGTAACCGTCGGCAACTTTCTTGACATCGCCGGCACGCCCGAGCTTATACACATCTTCCAACAACAACACTTTCATTTCTCAAGCCCTTTCGATTGCTGAGATTATTTTGGTTCATTGGGAATCTCCGTGGAAGTACCCGGATTTTGGGGTGTGAAGGCGGCTACGCCGCCTTCACACCCCAAAATCCGGACATCGTCACGGTAAATCCCAATAAGCCATTTTTTTCGGGCGAAGGGTACAACGCCCGGCTCACCCGCTTTTCGGGGAAAAGCTAGGGGATTTTACCAGAGAGGCAGTAGCACGTCAACGCATCCGGGCAAGCCGGTGCTGTGATCCCGCCGCCGCAAGGGGAATGCTGGATGGCACGCTCGGGTCAGGATGAGCCTTTCTTCTCCTGCCGGGCAGCCACGATCCCCAGGACGATCATGCCAATCGATACCACCAGCAGGACGATGTTCGCCCAATCCTGGCCTCGAAAGATCATCGTGGTGATCAACGCCAGGACCCAAATGACCACGGCGACTGGAATCAGCTTCTTCAACATGCCGGGATTATAGCACGCCTTAATCCAATCCATTCGCAGAAAGGGTGAAGGAGTGGGATCATTCGCCTTATAATTGCAACGAATCATACACTTCCGAATACAGGGATACCCATGCAGAAAAACACCGCTACTCTCGCCATCCACGGCGGCGAGCCTGTCCGCTCCACACCCCTGCCTCCCTGGCCCAGCTATGGGGAAGAAGAGATCCAGGCAGCCGTCGCCGTGCTGCGCTCGGGCAAGCTCGCCCGCCAGAGCGGCTCCAAGGTCAGCCAGTTCGAGCAGGCGTTCGCCGAGCGCTTCCAGGTGAAGCACGCCATCGCCGTCAACTCGGGCACGGCTGCCATTCATGTCGCCCTGGGCGCGTTGGGCATCGGACCCGGCGACGATGTCATCAACACCCCGCACTGTTTCATCGGCACCGCCACACCCGTGGTGCACGCCGGCGCGGTGCCGGTGTTTGCCGATATCGACCCGCGCACCTTTAACATGGACCCGGCTACCATCGAGAGCCGCATCACGCCCTATACCAAAGCCATCATCCCGGTGCATCTCAACGGTCTGCCAGCCGATATGGATGCTATCCTCGAAATCGCCCGCCGCCGCCAGCTCTCCGTGATCGAGGATGCCGCCCAGGCGCACGGCGCCGTGTATCAGGGGCGCATTGCCGGCGCCATGGGGGACATCGGCTGCTTCAGCTTCTGGGAAGATAAGCTGATCACCACCGCCGGCGAGGGCGGCATGGTGGTCACGGACGACGACGAGCTGGCGCGCCGGGCGCGCAAATTCCACCATCACGGAGAGGAGCGCCGCGATGGCGATTACTACCAGGTCGAGCGCCTCTACCTGCACGACTCGCTGGGCTACAATTACCGCATGACCGAGATCCAGGGCGCGATCGGGCTGGTCCAGCTGCGCCGCCTGGACGATTACATCGCCCTGCGCCGCGAGCGCGCCCACCAGCTCACCGCGCTGCTCGGGCAGATCGAGGGGATCATCCCGCCTTACGAGCCGCCCGAAGCGCTGCACGTCTTCTACAAGTACGTCCTCCGCCTGGACCGCCAGGTGATCCAAACCACTGCCAAAGATTTCGTGGCTGCGCTGCGCGCCGAAGGCATCCACTGCTCGCGGCGCTACCCCACGCCCCTGCACCAGCAGCCCGTCTTCGTCGAGCATCGCGGCTTCGGGCGTACGGCTGCGCCATTCGAGGCGCCCTGGTACAGGGGTAAAACCACCTACGGCAGCGGCTGCCCCGAGGCGGAGCAGTTGCCTGAGGCGCTGGTGATGGTCACCATGCGCCCGTCTTATACCGCGGAAGACATCCAGGATATCGCCGCCGGCATCGCCAAGGTCGCCGGTCACTACCGCTAGGTGATGAAGGGCTATCTCCAGGCGGGGGCAGGGTAGGGCCACCCCACCTTGCCCCCGCTTGCTTTTTTCGTGCCCAACAGGTTGACAAATTTCTCAACCTTCTGTAAAATACAATAGTTGTCTGATGAGTAGATAACTTACTGGATTTTCACACAGGAATTCGATGACCCCACGACCGCGCCTCGAGCCCTTGCGCTACCAGGTCCGCAATTACCTGCTCGACCTGTTTAGAGCCAACCAGTACAAGCCCGGCGATAAGATCCCCACCGAGTCCGAGCTGAGCGAGATGCTCCAGGTCGGTCGCTCGACTTTACGCGAAGGGCTGCACCTGCTCGAGGAAGAGCGCATCATCCGCTCTCGCCACGGCTCCGGGCGCTACTTGCTCTCCTACCCTTCCGAGCTGGATTTCGATATGGCTCGCCTGCAAAGCGTCACTGAGATGCTGGCGGATTACGATATCGGAAAAGGCGTCAAAGTCCTCAACATACGCGAAGAGCCCGCCAGCGCGGAGATCGCTGTTCATTTAGCCATCGAAGAAGGCGCTGCGGTGGTGCGCATCGAGCGCACCCGCTCGGTAGGCGACGTCCCGGTGATCTACTCCATCGACATCATCGAAAAAAAGCGCCTGTGCGCCCCCTTTGAGCCTGCGGATTTTCAGGGCTCCTTGCTGGACTACCTGAAAGTGCGCTGTGACATCCTGCTGGATTACTCGCATACCATCATCAAAGCCGTCCCGGGCAGCGAGTTGTTGCGCATGGGTCTGGAGTTCGCCATCGATCCCGAGATCCCCTGGATATTGCTTATCCAGACCAACTATGATCCCTACGGAGAGCCCATCATCTACTCGCGCGATTACCACCGCAGCGATTACATCTCTTTCCACGTCCGCCGACTCCGCGCGTGAGAGCCCATCCCGCCAGAAAGACAACCCATAGAAAGGAAACCATGGTCGCACCCAAAATCCAATCCATACCAGCAGAAGATCTAACGCGGCAGTACCAGCAAATTCGCTGGGAGATCGCCGCCGCCATCGACAGCGTCCTGCCCAGCGGCAAGTACACCCTGGGTCCCGTATTAGAGAAATTCGAGGCTGAGTTCGCGGCTTACTGCGGCGTAAAGCACTGCCTGGGCATCAGCAACGGCACCGAAGCATTGCACCTGGCGCTGGCCGCCATGGGCGTGGGTCCGGGTGATGAGGTCATTACCCAGGCGAACACCTACGTAGCCACCAGCTTTGCCGTCAACTACGTGGGCGCCACACCCGTGTTTGTGGATATCGAGCCGGCGTACTCCAATATGGATGTGCGCCTGGTAGAGAAGAAAATCACCGCCCGCACCAAAGCCATCATCCCCGTGCACATGTACGGTCACCCGGTGGATATGGACCGCTGATGGCGCTGGCTGAAAAATACGGCTTGAAAGTCCTGGAAGACGCCTCGCATGCCCATGGCGCGTTGTATAAAGGCCGGCGCGCCGGCTCGCTGGGTCACGCCGCCGCTTTCAGCTTCTACCCATCCAAAGTATTAGGCGCTTACGGCGACGCCGGCGCCGTGGTGACGAGCGACGACGAGCTGTATAACCGGCTGCGCGTGCTGCGTTACATGGGTCAGGAAGTGAAGCACACCCACCAGGTCATCGGCTTCCAGCAGCGCCTGGACCCCATCCAGGCAGCCATCCTGAGCGTGAAGCTGCGCCATGTCGACCGCTGGATCGATGAGCGCCGGCGGGTCGCCAGCCTTTACAAAGAGCTTCTCGCTGGATTGCCTCTCGAGCTGCCCGATGAGGCTGAATGGGGCAGGCACGTTTACTACATGTATACCGTGCGCACATCCCAGCGGGATGCGCTCGAAGCCTATCTCACCGAGAGCGGCATCGGCTCTCAAAAGATCTACGCCACGCCGGTGCCCATGCAGCCCTGCTACCACTACCTGGAATACGTGCGCGAGGATATCCCGGTGGCTTCGCGTTACGCCGACGAGCTGCTCTGCCTGCCGGTCTTCCCTGAGCTCACCGACGCAGAAGTGCAGACCATCGCCGCCAGGATCAGAGAATTCTTCGAGAAATGATGATGAGCCAACGAATCAAAGTCAGCATATTGGGCGGCAGCGCCCTTGGAACTCCCAGGCTTTTCGATGTGCTGGGTAAGCTCGGCGCCCGGGCGAGCTACGACTTCGTCCTCGCCGGGCGGGATGAGAGGCGCCTGGGGCTGGTGCGAGCCGTCTCCGAGCAGCTCGTCGCCGCTTACCCCGGGCTGGATGTGCGCATCAGCGCCACCACCAGCCTGGAGCAGTGCCTGGATGGCGCCGATTACTGCATCAACCAGATGCGCGCCGGCGGGTTGGAGGGGCGCGCTTTTGACGAATCCTTCCCGCGCCAGTTTGGCATCCCCGGCGAGGAGACGGTGGGTCCCGGAGGCTTCACCAACTCGCTGCGCGGCATCCCGCTGGTCATGGAAGTCTGCCGCCTGGTTGAGAAAGTCGCCCCGCAGGCGTTGATGCTCAACCTCACCAACCCCAGCAGCATCGTCCAATCTGCCATCCGCCGCTACAGCAAAGTGAACGTGATCGGCACCTGCGACTCGCCGGTAGCCCTCATGGAGATGATCGCCGCATTGCTCAAAGCGCCAGTAAGCGGGCTGGAATTCGAGATCGGCGGCATGCACCACTTCGGCTGGGTGTCCGGCGTGCGCCAGGACGGGCTGGAACGGCTGGATGAAGTCATCCGGCGCGCCGATGAGATGCCAAAGCTCGGCGTCGATCCCGAGCTCATCCGCACCATCGGCGTGGTGCCATCTTTCTACGGCAAATACTATTTCCACCCAGACCGCATCCTGGCAGCCACCGTAGGGCGCAAGATCCGCGCCCAAGAGCTGATGGAGCTCTCCGACGTGATCCTGGAGGCTTACCTGCGCTGGAAGCCGGGCACACCCACGAGTTCGTCGACCAGCGCGGCGCAGCCTGGTATGAGAAGATCGTCGTCCCCACCCTGCTGGCGCTGGCTGAGAAGCGCACCACCGAGCTGGTTCTGAGTGTGGATAACAACGGCGCCCTGCCCTGGCTCCCGCCGGATGCCATCGTCGAGGGCGCGTGTGCCCATCGTCGCCGGCGTTCCCCAGCCTGCCCGAGGCATGCGCCTGCCGCAGGATATCCAGGCGCTCATGGCGCGCAACTGCGCTTACGAGATGCTGGCTGCCGAAGCCATCGTGGAGCGAGACCGCGACAAGGCTCTCCGCGCCCTGCTCTCCAACCTGCTGGTGGACAATTTCAACCAGGCGCGCGGCATCCTGCAACTGGTGTGGCCCGGGGAGGCTAAATATACGCCCAAGATGGAGGTCGCTGCCGACCGGCAGCAAGCCGGCGGCGGGCTCAAAGTGCCCACCCTGTACTACGGCGAGGCATTGCTCGAGTCGCTCAAGCTGCCCGAGCGGGATTACGCCGTGGTCACCATGGAGGAGCCCTGGGAGCTGGCGAAGGACCGCCTGCAGGTCCCGCCCAAGGCAGTGATCTTCGTGCGCGAGCTGGACTGGTACCGGCTGGAAGCCCTGGAGCGCGCCGTGCCCGAGGTGGACGCCTTCGTCGGGCTGGGCGGCGGCACAGCCACGGACGCGGCGAAGTACCTGGCATGGCGGCGGCGCGTGCCGGTGGACGCCATCCCCTCGATCACTTCGGTGGATGCAGCGGTGACCAAGAGCATCGCTGCCCGCGCCGGCGGTCACGTCACCTATATCGGCTACATTGTGCCGCGCGATGTGTACATCGACTACCGCCTCGTCCAGGGCGCTCCGCCCCGGCTGAATATCTCCGGCGTGGGCGACATCCTGTGCGCCTATACCGCCCTGTGGGATTGGAAGCTCTCGCACGAAAAAACCGGCGAGCGTTACGACGAAGAAGCCGTGGCTGCCATGCAGGTCTGGCTGCAAAAAATCTCGCAGGGCGCTGGCGAGATCCGCCAGGTGACCCAACAGGGCATCCGCTTGATCATGGACGCCTTCGCCGATATCAGCATCATCTGCCGCCGCTTCGGCAGCAGCCGTCCCCAGGAAGCCTCAGATCACACCTTTGCCTATAACGCCGAGTTCCAGACCGGCAAAAGCTTCCTCCACGGTGAGCTGGTTGCCCTGGGTGCGTATGTGATGGCGACGTTCCAGGGGAATGACTCGGACTACTTGACCGACATCTACGCCCGCACCGGCATCCTCTGGCAGCCGGGGCAGATCGGCATGACACGGGATGAGTTCGTGCGCACCCTTACCACGTTGAACTGGTACCAGAAGAACTTTGGGCGGCGCTATTCCATCTTGAATACGAAAACAATGGATGCAGCTTTCATCGACCAGATGGCTGACCGCCTGGAATTCTGACCGGACGCCAATTCGGGAGGACAAGAATTATGAAAACTGCGTGCGGCGAATCGCCGCACGCAGTTTTCATCATTGACTCGTTCAGGTTATTCTACATCCACCTGCCCCGCCGGGCTCACCACCACCCAGTTACCGCGCGTCGAGGGCGCCAGCGTCGTCCAGGGTGGGGAGTAGTCCATGCCCTTAGCATAGCCCGCCAGCTGGTTCGAGGCTGCCCCAGATCTTATTGAATGCTTCCAGGTAGAGGTCCATCGTGTTACGGTTGCGGAAGTACCACGGTCCGGCGCTGCCGTTCTTGCCGATGCAGCGCGTCGTTTCCAATACCTCCAATGTCGCCGGGTAATCCTCTACATCGTAGTTGATCGGATTGGTCCCCGGCAAAGACCACGGCACACCATCGCCAAAACCTTCCTTGAGCCGGAACATCGCCTGCCCCGGGATTGGCGCATTTTGATACAGCCGCAGCGGCATGCCCTCGGCTGCCATGGCGTCTTCCACTGCCCTGGCAAACCTTCCGGCGCTGATATCCAGCCCGGCGGCTTTGGGATCGAAGCGCATGCGGTACATATGATAGACGTGAGTGCTGCCTTCGGGTACGTAGGGCGGGATGATGCCGGGGAGCTTGCGCAGCCCATCGCTCAGATACGTGCCGTTGGAGATGAACTCTGCGACGTAGCGATCCAGGCGCCGCAATTGCCCGCGCACGTAAGCCGCTTGAATGGGATTGATGCGGTAATTCCATCCCAGGGTGTAAGCGTTGTAAGCGCGCGGCTTATCCTTTTGGATTACCTCGCCAAAGGAACGCACCATGCTCGCCCGGTTGTAATAATCCGGGTTGTCCGTGAAGAAGATGCCGCCTTCACCACAAGTCGCCAGCTGCTTGACGGGCATCAGGCTGGTGCCTGCCACATCCGCCAGGGCGCCGGCTTTCTTGCCTTTGTAGGTCGCGCCCGTGGCATGCGCCGCGTCTTCAATGATCACCAGGTTGTGCTTATCGGCAATCTTGCGCAGGGCGTCGTAATCCGCCGGCAGCCCGTGCAGGTCCACTGCCATGATCGCCCGCGTGCGATTGGTGATCTTGCTCTCCACCGAGACCGGGTCGATATTGAAGGTATACGGGTCGATATCCGCAAACACCGGGATGCAGACGTGGTGCAGGATCGCCGAAGCGGATGCCAGGAAGGTCAGCGCTGGGACGATCACCTCATCCCCTGGCTTGACGCCCGAAGCCGCCACGGCCGCGTGCAGGGAGGCGGTGCCGCTTCCCATCGCCAGGATGTAATCCACGTCGAAGTATTCCGCCAGCTCTTTCTCCAGGGCTTCGATCTCGGGGTGGTTGATCCCCAGGAATTCGCCGCTGTTGAACACCTTTTGTACCGCTTCCATATCTTCCGGCATCGTCTCGGGCCATGGGTCAGCCAGCGGTCTATCCTTTCCTGTGAAGACCGGTGTTCCACCAAATAATGCAAGTTTTGACATGAGTGACTCCTTTTCGAAATTAGACAATCTTTTGATAGCTAATAGAGTTTCGGCGTCGCCTCGCAGCAGAGTCATCGCCCGCTCAACGGCGGATGCGGCGCACATTGAAAGAGATATAGTCTCCGCGGTGGAAATCCTTGGAATAAACCGCCGGAATGTCCAGCTGGCTGAAGATCACCTGCTCCAGCAGGATCCACGGGGCGTCGAGCTCATTGGCGAACGGTGTATCCTCGGGATCCAGCATCACCGCTCGCACCGTCGTTTGCGAGTGATCCAGGCGAATGCTGCAATTCTCCCGCAGGTAATCGAACAGCGAACCGGAGAAATCCGCCTCGCTCCATGCCTCCGGCAGGATGTTTTCCGCCAGGATATCCAGCGAATAGATCACCGGGATCTTCTCGGCATAGCGCAAGCGGCTGATCACCACCACAGGTTGGCCCAGCTCCAGGCTCAGCGCCCCGGCGTACTCCGGGTTGGCTGGCTGGCGCTCCACTTTCAGCAGCCTCGTTCACGGAAGGGATTGAATACGCCGTCAGCAGCTCCGTAACGCTCTGCAGGTTGGTCAGATCGATGCTCAGGTCGCTCGGTTTGGAGAGCAGGAAACGCCCTGTGCCGTGCCTGGTGGAAATGATGCGCTCCTCTTCCAGGAGGTGGATTGCCTCGCGCAGCGAGAACCGGCTGACTTCCAGCCGGTTGCTCAGCTCAAGCTCGGAGGGGAGCTGGTCGCCGGGTTGGTAGCCTTGCTCGGCAATAAAATCCAGGATATCTCTGCGGATCTGGTAGCGAAGGGGTTTGGCATAGCGAGACCTGGACATAGGGTATAATTGACCTTAGACTTAAGACATCAGATATCTGATAATTGAATTGTAACGATCATTGGCTCCGGTGTCAAGTTCAAGCCGCTTATTGAAGGGAAACGTCACCGTGTACATCCTCGCTATCGATATCGGCACAGAAGGAATCAGAGTCGGGTTGGTCGACGCCCACGGGAAGGTGGTCGGCAGCGCCAGCTCCGGTTACAAGACGGATTACCCCCACCCTTCCTGGGCAGAGCAGGCGCCTGAGGATTGGTGGCAGGCTGCCGCCCAGGCGACGAGAGCCTGCCTTGCCAACAGCCGCGTCGCGCCGGCTGAGATCCGGGCGATCGGTCTGGATGCCTTCGCCTCCACCATGGTCGTCTGCGACCGGAAAGGTCAGCCGTTGAGACCAGCCATCCTGTGGATGGACGGCCGCGCCAGCCTGGAAGCCGAGGAAATCGAGCGCACGGGCGACGCCGTGCTCAAATACGGCGGCGGTCACGAATCGGTCGAGTGGATGCTCCCCCGTTTACTCTGGTTGAAACGCAACCAGCCGGATGTCTATGCCCGCGCCGAGCGCATCGTAGAGGCTCTGGACTGGTTCACGTATCGCCTGACAGAGCGCTGGACCCTCTCCATCAACCAGGTCACCGACTTATGGCATTACGTGCCCTTGCGGGGCGGCTGGCCTCTCAGCCTGCTGAGAACGATTGGCTTGGAAAACTCGCTCCCCAAATTTCCCGAGCGCATCTACGCCATCGGCGATGGGGTCGGAGAATTGACCGCGCCGGCAGCCGCGCATCTCGGGCTGGAGCCGGGCATACCGGTCGCCTGCGGCGGCGTTGACGCCCACGTGGGGCTGCTGGGGCTGAACGCCATCAATCCCGGGCAAATGGGGCTGGTCATCGGGTCGTCCACCGTCCAGATGGCTCTTTCGCCGGCTGCCGGTTTTTCACCCCGGCTTCTGGGGACCCTTCCAGGATTCGATCCTCCCCGGAACCTGGCTGCTGGAATGCGGTCAGGTTTCAACCGGCTCTATCCTGCACTGGTACGTCCAGAACATGGCGCCTGGCAAGGTACTGGATGCCGCGCAAGCCCAGGGCGTTTCTCCCTATGCCTACCTGGATGCGCTGGCCGATTCCCTGGAGCCGGGCGCCGGCGGCTTGATCGCCCTGGATTACTGGCTGGGCAACCGGACGCCGATCCGCGACCCGCTCGCCCGCGGCGCGCTGGTCGGTCTGACCTTGTACCACACCCCTGCCCATATCTACCGCGCCTTCCTGGAAGCCGCTGCCTACGGCAATTACCACATCGTCGAAACCTACCGCGAAGCGGGCGTTGAGGTGAGCGAGATCGTCGCCTCCGGCGGCGGCGCCCGCAGCGAGGTCTGGATCCAGATGCATGCCGATGTCTGCAACTGCCCCATTCTCCTGGCTTCCAGCGCGGATGCCATGCTGGTCGGCAGCGCCATCGCCGGGGCGGTGTGCGCCGGCGTTTATCCGGACATCCCCCAGGCAGCGGCGCAGATGGTGAGCACCGTCCGGCGTTTTGAGCCCGACCCGTCCCGGCACGCCGCCTACCTTGCCTCCTACCGCGATTACCGCGAACTCTATCCGGGCATCCGCCCCATCCTGCACCGGCTTTCCGCCCGAGGCGGCTAGGGTACAGGGCGCCTCCCACCCGCCTCTTGCTGTGTGCTGCCATTAATCCGCGCTTAATTTATTGACTTTCAGAAAATTGTCTGTATAATACTGGTTAGAGATCAGACGACCGACAACAGACAACAGTTCGCACGATTCTCCACCTCAAGGTAGCCTTGACCACTCGCCGCCGCCCCCAACCGCTGCGCTACCAGATCAAAAACGAGCTCCTTGATCTATTTAACCAGCAGCAATTCAAGCCGGGGGATAAAATCCCGCCCGAGAGCGCCTTGATGGAGACCCTGCAGGTCAGCCGCTCCACTTTACGCGAAGGCTTGCAGCTCCTGGAAGAGGAGCATCTCATCCGCACCCGGCATGGCATCGGTCGCTATCTCGTCGCTAACCCGATCGACTACAAATACGATATCACCCGTTTACAAAGCGCCAGCGAGATGCTGGCTGAATACGGTCTGCATCCCAACTCCCAAATTATGGAGATCGCCGAAATTCCTGCAGATGCGCAAATTGCCTCCCGGCTCGATATTGAGCCGGGAGCTTTGGTCCTGGACCTGGAGCGCATCTGGTATGTTGGCGATATCCCTGTGATCTGCTCGATCGACTATGTCCCCCGCGCTTACTTGAAACAGGATTGTGACTTCGTCGCGATGCAAGGCTCACTGACCCGGTTCCTCTCTGAAAACTGTGATATCCAGCTCGACCATGCCCTCTCGACGGTCAACGCCATCTTCAGCGACCCCTTCCTCAAGAGCGCCGGTCTGGATAAAGACCTGGTGCCCTGGATCTTGCTCGAGCAGGTCAACTACGACCAGCAAGGTCGGGCTGTGATCTATTCAAAAGACTATCACCACAGCGAATACATCACCTTTCACGTGCTGCGTTACAGGAGTTCATAACGACCCGCGCCCACACCGAGATAACAATGGCTCACCTGTACATCTTTTGCATTATTTCGGTGTTTTAGATACTGCAAGGGCTTGCATCTAAAGAGGAATTCGCCGCGATTGGATTGTTAGACAAAGGAGGCTGTATCGAAGGAACCTACCCGCTAACTTCCCGTCATTAGCCGTTCGATCGATCTCCTTCTGGAGAACCAACTATCATGGAGAAACTGAAATGAATGAGAAAAAAGGCTTCTACAACCAAAAAACCGGGCTGATTATCATGCTCGTCGGCCTGGCAATCTTCATCCTTGCGTTCATCTTCATGAACCCGCTGGGCACAACCCTCGGCGTTTCTGAATCCCCCGCCCGTATTGTTTTGCTGTACATCTTCGCTTTTGCATTCTGCCTGCCCTGGGCAATCTTCTGGATGTGGAAGTTTGCCCAGAAGCCGGAGTGGCTGGCGATGCCCGGTCGTTATATCGCTGGCATGAAGGTGCCCGTCTTCTCGCCCTATTCGTTGGTTGCCATCGGCATCGTCGGCGCTCTCTTCGCCGCCGCGGGTCTGGGCGATCTGGGCGGCATCGACTTGCAAGCTATGATCATCGCTGCCTCCGCCTCCCTCTTTGGCGGCATCGTCTCCTTCTTCGGCCTGTTCGTCGGGCAGATCATCGCCCGCATTCTGATCAATCCGGTGTGGGTCGGTGGCGTCTCGGCTGGCGCCCTCTCCTTGCTGCCCTACACCCTGATCGATGCCTCGATCTGGGCTTATGCCGGCTACATCTACTTCCACTTCTACCATGAGGGCAAGGGCGGCAAGGTGAAACGCTTCTTTGTCGCCTGGATCCTCGCCGAGCCCATCCACCAGCTCTTCTGGCTGATGACCTACTGGATTATGAAGACGCGCGCCGATGCCATCCTGGCCGTGCTCAACGACTGGGTGATTCCCGGCGCCGGCACCTTCTTCGGCATCCCGTACTGGTGGCTGAGCGGCTTTATCTTCGTGCCCGTTGGCTTGATCGCCGGTTCTGCGGCTTACGGCGCCCTCAAGGGCGGTCGCGGACAGACCAAGGCTGGCTAGCACATCAGCCTGGATTTTCACTACCGGGGTGGACTATAACCGCCCGCTACACCTGCGCTCCAACAGGTTATAGTCCACCTTTTTCTTTGAGCTGGCGCAGAGCTTTCCGGCTCTGCCCGACTTATTCTCCGTTTTTAAGGAATTACTGATGAAAGCTGTTGAATTCAAGGACCTCTCGTTCCGCTACCTGCACCAACCGGAAGATGAAAAAGCGCTTGCAGGTATAACCTTCGATATCGACGCAGGTAGTGTGGTAGGTTTGATCGGTAAGGCTGGCGCTGGCAAGAGCACCCTGATCAAGTCGCTCGATGGGCTGGTGCCCTATGTTGAGTTGGGCTACCAGGATGGCGATGTCGTTGTGGGCGGCTTGAACACCCGTGAAGTGCCCGTGAATCAGATGGCTCGCCACGTTGCCATCGTCATGCAGAACCCCGAAGTGCAGATCTTTTCCCTGACCGTGCGTGACGACATCGCCTTCGGTCCCGCCAACCTCGGCGTCCCTCGTGATGAGATCTTCCAGCGCGTTGAGCAAGCCCTCATCGACACCGAAATGGTCCCGCTTGCCAACCGCAACCCCAACGACATCTCGGGCGGTGAGCAGCAGTCCCTGGCGATCGCCGGCGCCCTGGCGATGCATCCCAGCCTGCTCGCCTTCGACGAGCCCATCTCGATGCTCGACCCGCTGGGCAAGCAGCGCGTGATGGACATTCTGCGCCAGGCGACCCGCCGCGACGGCACCACCGGCATCATCAGCGAATCCGGTGCTGACATCGAATCCGTCGCCGACGTTGTCGACCGCATGGTCGCCATCGACGCTGGCAAAGTGCTCCTCGATGGCACGCCAGAGGAAGTGCTTTCCAATCCCCTCATCACGGAGATCGGGGTTGGAGCCCCCCAGGTGACCGATCTTTTCCTTGCCTTGCGTGAGCGGGGGATACATCTGAACAGCATCCCCATCACCCTCAACCGTGCAACCGAGATCCTCACTCAAGAGCTCAGGCAGCGCGGTATCCAGCGCCTGGAGAAACCGCCTGCCCACGCAGAAATTATAAATGGCGATTTTGGTCAGAATATCATTGAGATTGAGAACCTGCACCATTACTACAACCCTGAGGTCCATGCGCTGAAAGGGATTTCGGTTGCTATTCAAGAGCGCCAGATTGTCGGCATCATCGGGCAGAATGGCTCCGGCAAATCCACCCTTGCCCGCCATCTCGTAGGGCTTTTGAAGCCCACCAATAAAGATGCCGTGCTTAAGGTCAAGGATCAAGATATCCGCAAGCTGCGCATCGATAAGATCATCCCCATGATCAACTACGTCTTCCAGAACCCGGATGACCAGCTCTTCGCCGAAAGCATCTGGGACGAAGTCGCCTTTGCACCCAAAATGCTGGAGTTCGATGAGCAGAAGACCAAAGAGCTCACCGAAGAAGCTTTGGAATACTTCGACCTCCTGCAGTACAAGAACCGCTATATCTATGGTCTTGATGAAGACCTGAAAACCTATCTGGCAATCGCCAGCATCCTGCCCTTGCAGCCGGATGTGCTTCTCATCGATGAGCCCACCACCGGCCTGGACACCAACGGCGAGATCCGCATGATGAACACCCTGCACCGGTTACGCAATGAGAAGAATAAAACCATCATCATCATCACCCACAACATGAAAACCATCGCCAATAACTGCGATCGGGTATTGGTCATGGCGCGTGGCGACCTGATCCTCGAAGGCACGCCGCGCGATGTCTTTGACCAGACTGAAACCCTGCTCAAGGCGGATGTCCTCCCGCCCCAGATCACCCGCCTCGGGCAGAGCCTGGCGCAGGAGTTTGGTTGTCCGAAGAACATTTTGACGGTAGAAGAGATGGCAGATTTCCTCGAATATAATCTCAAAAAATCAGCTCCGGCGGTGACGAATGGATAACGTATTCTCTTACCGGGAAGGCACCACTTTCCTGCACACACGTTTGCATCCCCTCACCAAGATGGTCTCCTTCCTGGTGATCGTGATCATTTCTGGCTTATGGCTGGATGTTCGCTTTCTGCTCCCGTTGTTCATCTTTGGCATCGCCATGGCGTGGGTCGCCAAGGTTCCAGCCAAGTATTTCCTCTTCATAGTGATTGCCCTGGGGCTCACCTGGTTCCCCACCCTGCGCAGCACCATCTCCCAGGCGCAGCCGGAGTACTTCAAGGTGCTGGACCCAGCGTGGGTAGCCACACCGATCGCCACAATCGACGTTGAGTTTCTCAACCTGGGCACCCTGGGACTGACCTATGGCAGCCTGTACTGGCTGGCTGGGAGAGAGATTCGCTTTGCCACCGTGGTTACCTGGGCGATCGTCTTCCTCTTTACCACGCCCATCAGCGAGATTGCTAACACACTGTACGCCGCCAACGTGCCCCCCTCGATCGTCTTCGTTGTTCAGATCACCTACAAGTTCATCCCGTATATGGCTGGCCTCATCAGCCAGATCCAGTCCGCTCAAAGGCTGCGCGGCTGGAACATGAGAACGCTCAACCCGGTCAAGCTCTTCCGTAGATCGATGCCGCTGACCAACCCGCTAATGCGCCGCACCGCCATGCTGGTCGACCAGGTCACAACCGCCACGCAGATCCGCGGCTTTGGATCAGGCAAAGTAACCCCCTTACGCGATCTGACCTTGGCCTGGCTGGATAAGATCATCATCCTTCTGATGCTTTTGATGCTGGTTGCCGCCGTTCTGGGCTTGATCTTCTTTAACGCTGGCAACATCTAATCCTATGTCCAACGACCTGCTCTTAGGGATCGATATCGGCACCCAGGGGGTCAAGGGGATGCTGGTCGAGCCCTCCGGAAAAATCATCGCCCAGGCTCAAGTGGAGCACGGATCTTTCTCCTCCATCCCGATTGGTGCGAGCAAGACATGCTCACCTGCTGGTGGGAGAATCCGGTCATCGTCCTGCGCCAGTTGGTGCAGACCCCCGGCGTATCTCCCGCACAGATCAAAGTCGTCTCGGTCAGCGGTCTCTACCCTGCCATGGGCGCCACAGATGGCGGCGGCAACCCACTCGCCCCGGCTATCCTGTACTCCGATAACCGCTCCACCGCTGAGGTCTACGAGATCAACCAGGCGCTCGGGTTGCAGCTCTCCGGCGAGGAGCTGACCCCCAAGCTGGTCTGGTTCCTGCGCAACCAGCCCGAGCTGGCGCGGCAGATGAAGATGTTCTTCGATGCTGCGCATTACCTGGTCTACCGCCTGTGCGGCGAGTACGTCGCCGATACCGTTACCACCGGGCTGTACGGCGCGATCTACCAGTCGCCCAGCGCTTCCTGGCGCGAGGCGGTTTGCGCCCGCTTTGACATACCGCAGGAGATCCTGCCACGCGTTTACCCACCCGCCACGATCGTCGGCGAGGTGCACCCGGCTGCCGCCGGAGCCACCGGTCTCGCCCTGGGCACCCCGGTGCTCACCGGCATGCCCGACTTGCTGGCTTCCCTGATCAGCGTGGGCACAGTCCACACCTATGAGACAGCCGCCTATTATGGCACTGCCGGTCTGGTGCCCGTGATGAAAGACGACCTGCTCAACGCCGCTTTCAAGCCGTACCCCATCGAAGAGCGTGGCGCCGCCCCGCAGGATGGCTATATCTTCAATTACCCTGCGTACTGCCTCACCGTTGGCGACGCCGTGCGCTGGTTCCGCGACGAGTTCGCCCAGGCGGAGCTGGCGCTCCAGACGCAAAGCGGCGCGCCCAGCGCTTACGCCCAGCTCGATAAGCTGGCAGCCCGGGTGCCGCCTGGCTCGGAGGGCATCATCCTGCTGCCCTACTTGCTCGGGCAGCGCTCGCCGGTCTTCGACCCGTACGCCAGCGGGGTGTTCTTTGGCGTCAAGAAGGCGCACACGCGCGGCCACCTGTTCCGCGCCATCCTCGAGTCTTTCGGCTTCAGCATCCGCCACGGGCTGGAAAGTTTTTATCCGCACGGGCACTCGCTCACCCGCCTGGTCGCTACCGGCGGCGGGGCGCGCAGCCCGCTCTGGCGGCAGATCGTCAGCGATATCTCCGGTCTGCGCCAGGAATACATCCCTGACTCCGATGGTCCCCTGGGCTGCGCCTACATGGGCGGTCTGGCGCTGGGCTGGTTCAAAGATTTCGAGATTCTGAAATCCGAGTGGGTCAAAGTCAGCAGCGTTACCGAGCCAAACCCGGAAACCCGCGATCCGTACGAGCATGCTTACCGCATCTACGCCGAGCTGCACACGGCATTGAAACCCATCTTTCTCAAAAGCGCAATGGAGTAAACCGCTTATGTTTGACGATTACACCGCAGCAGATCTTGAAGCCGGGCGCCGCGCTTTAGGCGGCGGCGGGGTAGGCAACAAAGTCCCCATCCTGGTCGACCACGGCATCGGCGCCGAGCTGTACGATAGCGCCGGCAACGTCTATATCGACTGCACCGCCCAGGCTTGGAGCCTGAACACCGGCTACTCGCACCCCAAGATACTGGACGCCGTCCGGGAGGTGATGGGCAAGTACACCCATATCCGCACCAGCTTCGAGACGGTGCCCAAGCTCTTGCTTGCCAAGCGCCTCGCCGAGCTCGCCCCGGGAGACCTGGACCAGGTCATCTTCTCGCTCACCGGCTCGGATGCCAACGAAGGCGCCATCAAGCTCGCCATGCGCAACCGCCCCGGGAACACCTTCGCCAGCATGTTCGACGGCTATCACGGGCGCACCCTGGCAACCCTCAACCTGAGCTGGCCCCACCCCAAGAACCGTTTCATCGCCTGGAGCGCCCCTATCGTGCGCATCCCCCAGGCGTATTGCTACCGCTGCCCCCTCCAGCTCGCCTACCCGCAATGCAAGCTGGCGTGCGTCGACCTGGCGAAGTCCATCCTGCAGCGCGGCGCTTCAGAGACGCCCGTCGCCCTGATTATGGAGCCAGTGCAGGGCAACGGCGGCATGGTCGCCTACCCGCCCGATTACCTGCCCGCCATCCGCAAGATGTGCGACGAGCTGGGCATGCTGCTCATCTTCGACGAGATCCAGACCGGCTTCGGTCGCCTGGGCGCCTGGTTCGGCGCAGAGCTGTACCACACCGTACCCGATATCCTGGTCTATCGGCAAAGCCGTGGGCGGCGGCTTCCCCTTGTTTGGGCTGCTCTACAACCACAACCTGAAGGGCTACGAGCCCGGCGACCACTCCTTCACCTTCGCCCACTTTCCGCTCTCCCTGGCGGCGGGTCTCGCCACCATCCAGGTCATCGAGGAAGAGAAGCTGCTCGAGCGCGCTGTGCAGATGGGCAAGATCGTCACCGACGGGCTGTGGGAGCTGGCGAAGCACTACGAGCTGATCGGCGATGTGCGCGGTCCCGGCTTGTTTATCGGCGTGGAGCTGGTCAAGGATCGCGCCACCAAGGAGCCTGCCCGCGAAGAAGCCACGCAGTTCATCGAAGAAGGTCTGAAACGCGGCGTGATCTTCGGCGAATCCAAGTACCTCGGTCTGGGCAACATCGTCAAGATCAAGCCGCCGCTGGTGATCAGCCAGAGCCAGGCTGAAAAAGTGCTCGACGTCTTCGAAGACATCTTGAAAGTGCTGAGCTGAGGAGCTTCTTATGCCCAACAACGATCCATGGACGCGGCTGTCGGCTGCCATCGCCGCCCGAAGCGAGCTGGTGGTCCAGCTCATCCAGGAAATGGTGCGCCGCCCCTCCATCGATAGCGAGACCGCCGTCCAGGCGTTCATCCAGGATTTCTGGCGCCAGCGCGGCGTCGAGACCGACGTGTGGGAGCCGGATATCGCTGAGCTGCGCAGCCACCGCGCCTTCACCCCGGTTGAGTACGACTACAAAGGTCGCCCGAACCAGGTGATCTATTTCAAGGGGCAGGGCGGCGGGCGCTCCCTGGCGCTCAACGGGCATGTGGATGTCGTCCCGGTCGATCCTGCGCCCTGGAAGCATGGCGACCCCTTCAGCGGCGCCTATGAAGATGGCCGCGTCTATGGGCGCGGCTCCGTGGACATGAAAGCCGGCGTCGCCGCCTGCATGATCGTCATGGACGCCCTGCTGGAGGCGGGCATCCAGCTGCGCGGCGACCTTCACCTGCAGTGCGTCGCCGACGAGGAGAATGGCGGCAACGGCACCCTCGCTGCCATCCAGCGCGGCTACCGCGCCGACGCCACCCTCATCCCCGAGCCCACCGGTCCCGATTACCTGGTCATCTCGTCGCGCGGGGCGCAGTTCTTCCGCATCACCGTCCCCGGCTTGGAAGCGCCCATCGAGCACACCATGACCACCGTCAATGTGATCGAGAAGGCTTTCGTGCTCTTCAAAGCCGTGCAAGATTACGCCTGCTGGCGCGTCTCCAATGCAGACCATCCACTCTACGATTGGGACCCCACCAAGATCCCCGTGGCGGTGTGCAAGATCCAGGCAGGCTCGTGGCCCTCCACTTTTGCCGCGCAGTGCGTCATGGAGGGCAGCCTGGAGTGCCTGCCCGGCGAGGATATCCGCCAGGTCCGCGAAGCCTTCCGGACATACCTGCTGCAGGTTGCCGGGCAGGATGCCTGGCTCAAGGACCACCTGCCGCAGGTGGAGTGGTTTGGCTTGTGGTACGAAGCCGCCGAGACGCCCCAGGATTCGCCGCTCATCAGCCGGTTCTCCGCCTCCTACCAGGATGTGATGGGCAAGCAGCCGGTGGTGCTGGGCGGCGGCGGCAGCGACCTGCGCCTGCCCATCCTGTATGCAAACAGCCACACCGCCCACTTCGGTCCCAGCGGCGCCTCCATCCACAGCACCGACGAGTACGTCGAGATCGCCTCGGTGATGCAGGTTGCCCAGGTGCTCGGGCGCTTCATTCTCGACTGGTGCGAGGTCGCCGCATAAGCTCGCCAGACCGGTCAAGGTTGGATTACTAGATGGAACCGCTCGAAATCGCCAAGCAAGCCCTGCGCGCCGAAGCCGGTGTGATTAACAGCCTTGCCGGTCAGCTCGGTGAGGGTTTCACCCAGGCTGCCGGCATGCTCGCCGCCTGCCAGGGGCACGTCATCACCTCCGGCGTGGGCACCACGGGCATGGTCGCCCAGCGCTTCGCCCACCTGCTGTGCAATGTCGGCTGCCCGGCGCTCTTCCTGCACTCCGGCGATAGCCTGCACGGCTCCTCGGGCGCCGTCAAAAAAGATGACCTGCTCTTCCTGCTCTCCAAGAGCGGCGAGACCCAGGAGACCTGCGACCTGGCGCGCATCGTCGCCGGGCGCGGCTGCCCCATCATCACCCTCACCGCCCGCCGTGAATCAACTCTGGCACGCCTGAGCACCCTGGTCCTGCTCATGGAACTGCCGGACGAGATCGATCCCTACGGCGGGCTGATGTCGGTGGGCAGCTCCCTGGCTGCCGCGGCTTACTGCGACGCCCTGGTCTACGCCGTCCTGGAGCTCAAGGGCGCCTCGCGCCAGGCTTTCATCCAGGGGCACCCCGGCGGCATCATCAGCAAGCTAAAAGAAGACCTCTGACCGATTCCAACATCTCATTAATATTTCGCTAACATAATTCCAACGCTTCTTCCCTATAATTGCCTATACGAACAGGGGCGGTTTGCTTAACCTGCCTCCTGTATCTCATCGACAACCGGAGCCTTGCACCATGAGCGATTCTCGCCTGTCACAGTTCGAAAACCAGAGCTACCTCAACCTCGAGACCTTCCGCAAGAGCGGCGTGGGCGTGCAGACGCCCGTGTGGTTCGTGGAAGATGGCGGCGTGCTCTACGTGCGCACCATCGCCAATTCGGGCAAGGTCAAGCGCATCCGCAACAACAGCCAGGTGCGCGTCGTGCCCTCCGGCGGGCGCGGCGAGCCGCGTGGCGAGTGGGTGCAGGCGCGCGCCGCCCTGGCAGACGCGAGCCGCGCCGAGCAGGTCAACAAGTTAATGAAACGCAAGTATGGCGTTCAGAAGAGCATGTTCGATCTGCTCGGGCGCTTCAACAAGAGCGACTACGCCACCCTGGCGATTCAGATCATCGAAGCATAATTGGCGCCAGATTATTGTTGCGTATTCTAAAACCTTTGCGTTCATTGCGCCTTTGCGTGAAGAATTTACCTTGACAGATAGGACAGTTGCTTTGCGGTTTCCATACCTTTCTCTTATTTCTCACCCCAATTGCACTTCTTCGCGTCCTTTGCGCCTTGGCGGTGATCAAGAAATTATCGTTTGAAAGGAGTTGAGCGATGAACTTAGACAAATACACCCAAAAATCACAAGAGGCGATCCTCAGCGCCCAGCGCCTGGCGCAGGAGCTCAACCACCAGACCATCGAGCCGGCGCACCTGCTGCTCGCCCTGCTGCGCCAGGAGGACGGCGTGGCGCCTGCCATCGTCACGCGCGTCGCCGGCAGCCCGCTGGCGCTGCGCGAAGAGGTGGCGCAGGAGCTCGAAAAGCGCCCCAAGGTCTACGGCGCCGCCGGCGAAGCCGGTCTCTCCCGCCCGGCAGCCGACGTGCTCTCCGCCGCCGAGCGCTATGCCAAGGGCATGCAGGACGAGTACGTCTCCGCCGAGCACCTGCTGCTGGGACTCACCGAGAGCTCGGAGGGCAAGCGCCTGGCGGGCTACGGCTTGACCAAGGATGCCATCCTCAAAGCCCTGGTGGGCGTGCGCGGCTCGCAGCGCGTCACCTCCCAGACCCCCGAAGAGACCTACCAGGCGCTCGAGAAATACGGGCGCGACATGACCGCCCTGGCGCGCCAGGGCAAGCTCGACCCGGTCATCGGGCGCGACGAGGAGATCCGCCGCGTGGTGCAGATCCTTTCCCGCCGCACCAAGAACAACCCTGCCCTCATCGGCGAGCCTGGCGTGGGCAAGACCGCCGTGGTCGAGGGGCTGGCGCAGCGCATCGTCAACGGCGACGTGCCCGAAGGGCTGAAGCGCAAGCGCCTGGTGCAGCTCGACCTGAGCGCCATGGTCGCCGGCGCCAAGTACCGCGGCGAGTTCGAGGAGCGCCTCAAGGCCTCCCTCAAGGAGGTCACCGACGCCGCCGGCGAGATCATCCTCTTCGTGGATGAGATGCACACCGTGGTCGGCGCCGGCGCCGCCGAGGGCGCCATGGACGCCGGCAACATGCTCAAGCCGCTCCTGGCGCGCGGCGAGCTGCACATGATCGGCGCCACCACCCTGGACGAGTACCGCAAATACGTGGAGAAAGACGCCGCCCTGGAGCGCCGCTTCCAGCCCGTGCTGGTCGACGAGCCCAGCGTGGAAGAGACCATCAGCATCCTGCGCGGCCTCAAGGAGCGCTACGAGGTGCATCACGGCGTGCGCATCACCGATCCGGCGGTCATCGCCGCCGCCACCCTCTCGCACCGCTACATCGCCGACCGCCACCTGCCGGACAAAGCCATCGACCTGATCGATGAAGCCGGCGCACGCCTGCGCACCGAGATCGATTCCAAGCCGCAGGCGCTGGACGAGGTCGACCGCCAGGGTCATGCAGCTCGAGATCGAGCGCGAAGCGCTCAAGAAAGAGAAGGACAAAGCCTCGCGCGAGCGCCTGGAGCGCATTGAGAAGGAGCTGGCAGACCTGCAGGAGCAATCCCGCCAGCTTCACACCCGCTGGCAGACGGAGAAGGACGCCATCTCCGGGCTGCGCCAGGTCAAGGAGCAGATCGACCAGGCGCGCCTGGAGCTGGAGCGCGCCGAGCGCCAGAACCAGCTCGAAGCCGCCGCCCGCCTGCGCTACGGCACGCTGCGCGAGCTGGAAGCAAAGCTGGCGGAGAGCGAGAAGCGCCTCAAGGACCTGCAGCACGAAGGCGCCCTGCTCAAAGAGGAGGTCGACCCCGAGGAGATCGGGCAAGTCGTCTCGCGCTGGACCGGCATCCCCGTCTCGCGCCTGCTGGAGGGCGAGATGGAGAAGCTGGTGCGCATGGAAGAGCGCCTGCACCAGCGCGTGGTGGGGCAGGAAGACGCCCTGCGCGCCGTCTCCAACGCCGTACGCCGCTCGCGCGCCGGCTTGCAGGACCCCAGCCGCCCCATCGGCTCGTTCATCTTCCTGGGTCCCACCGGCGTGGGCAAGACCGAGCTGGCGCGCGCCCTGGCGGAGTTTCTCTTCGATGACGAGCGCGCCATGGTGCGCATCGACATGAGCGAGTACCAGGAGAAGCACACCGTCTCGCGCCTGGTCGGCGCGCCTCCCGGCTACGTGGGCTACGAGGAGGGCGGGCAGCTCACCGAGGCGGTGCGCCGCCGCCCCTACAGCGTGGTGCTCTTCGACGAGATCGAGAAAGCCCACAGCGAGGTCTTCAACGTCCTGCTCCAGCTCCTGGACGACGGTCGCCTGACCGACGGTCACGGGCGCACGGTCGATTTCCGCAACACGGTCGTCATCATGACCAGCAACCTGGGCAATAGCTGTGGGAAAAGGTCGGGCGTGCCAGGTGCCGACCTGACACGTGACACGAGATCACGTGACACGTGACCGTCTGCTACAGACGCACTTCCGCCCGGAGTTCCTCAACCGCATCGACGAGATCGTCGTCTTCCATCCCGCTCAGCCGCGAGCACCTGGCGGAGATCGTCGCTATCCAGCTGCGCCACGTGGCAGCCCGCCTGGCGGAGCGCGGCTACACTCTGGAGGTCAGCGAGGCAGCGCGCGAATTTATCGCCGAGGCCGGCTACGACCCCGATTTCGGCGCCCGCCCGCTCAAGCGCGCCATCCAGCGCGAGCTGGAAGACCCGCTGGCGCTCAAGATCCTCTCCGGCGAGTTCCACGAAGGCGATATCGTGCGCGTCGAGCGCGGCGCCGAGGGCTGGAGCTGACGCCAGTGATCCAGGCGGAAGTGGTAGAAGAGTAAAAACGACGGAGCGGCGATGAGCCGCTCCGGTTGTTTAACCAAAGATGGTGTGGCGGATACACATTACGGCTAAGCCTAACGAACCTCTGCGTTCCAATCCGTGGGCTGCAAGGAGATGCCGGGCGGGAAAGCGCTGTGGGTGAAATATACGCCGCTTGCTTTCTTCAGGTAGTCAGGGAAGCCGTCCATATATTGGGCGATAACCTGCTTTATGAAGGTAGCGTCTTCGCCGGAGACAGAGAGCAATGCGAAAATCTTCAAAGTGTGCTCCTCGCTGGACCATACGTTGAAGCGCTTCAGTGCCAGTTTGGCGAATTTGCGTGCCTGTACAGCTTCGTTGGCGTCGCACAGATTGTAAGCGGTCTCTTGGATGTCCGCATGCATGTCGGGGATGTACAGGTTAAGCAGCTGCTTGGCGTGCCGGCCGCCGTCAGGCATGTTGATGGTCAGCTCGATGGTGAAGAGGGTGGTCATAGGTATGCTTGCCTCCATATATATTAAGACTGAGACAGTTCGGCCTGCAGGGATAGTGCATCGCTGATGCACCATTTTTGGGGTGGCCACCCTCCTGTGCCACGATCAACTTTTATTTACCTACCTTTCCCCGCCAACCTTGAGCCAGTAGGATGCATCTGTGGCGTATCGTATTCTTTAGCCAGTACCCTGGAAAGATAACACTTCAGGTATGTAAAGATTATACCGTAGACCAAAAATGGTGCGTCCTGACGAATGCACCCTACCTCTGCGTCGTCGGTTTCGCTCTTTGAAATGGCGATTTTATCTACAATTCTTGCCTCACTATATCGCTTTAAACCGTCCTTCAGGCAGCCGTTTCAGTCAATGTTTTGTTCGGCTATTTCGCTAGCGATCGGAATATCCTTTCTCAATATCGATAATTCCCAAACGCCTTCCGCTGTAGAATAAACGCCCATCCCATTACAATTATGCTTATTTAAATGCGTGACAATCTTTTGAATAACCCGCCTTCCTCCGACTTCTTGATAAAATCTTACACTCTGGTTTTCATGTAACAAGGTGTCTACGTCAGTGTCATCAAATTTGTTCCAACGAATTGGTTGATTCTTGGTACTGCGGGTAGATAGCATTCATCGCCGCTTGAATTGACGGAAAATCCATATCATTTTGTACTTCCCATTGGCGATCACAGCTAAATCGATAAAGGGTACCGGCCAATAAACAGATGGCAAAGCCGTATATCTCGGCAGCAATCCTTCCATCTGTGTACTTCATATTCCCGTATGGCTTATCGCCAGACCAGGCCCAAGTACAATACTTTTGCAAAATCGAGATGAGAAGGTGGCTTCATTGCTTGTTTTCTAGAAAGCTGGAAGTGCACGTTTGCAGATAATTGTTATCGTGAAACAGGAGGAGCTATCCTCCTGTTTCACGATAAATAGGCGAATTCGCCCAACCCTATTTTTCCTGCCCCAACATCCACTCATACAACACCGGGTCCGCATACACCTTCACCGGCACGTCTTGCTTCATATCCGCGCTGACCGTGATCTTCGCTTCCCCTCCGCAGGCGTTCAACGCATCCACCAGCGCCTGCTCCACCTCGACCGGCACGTAGGGATCGCGCTTGCCGTGAAAAGCCCACACCGGCACATCCTTCAGGTCGCAGATGTTATCCGGCACAGCAAACGGGTAAGCGGCGTAGCCCGCCACCGGCGCCAGCGCCGCAAAAGTCTCGGGATGGCGCAAGCCGAGCGCCCATACCCCGTTGCCGCCCATGTCATTTCCGGTCAGGTAAACGCGCTTTTCGTCAATGGGCAGGTTCGCCTTGAGCTCGTCCAATAACTGGAAAACCACCTCGGGCATCTCGCCCCTGCTCCAAAAATCGTAATCCCCGTCGCCGAGCGGGGAGATGGCAATGAAGGGATAATCCGCTTCACCTTCAAGCTGCTTGGGGAAAGGCTCCTGCCGCAGCAGATCGAGCGTGGCGCCGCGCACGGCGCCCCGTGCAGGTAAACGACCAGGGGCCACGCTTGCTGCGCCTCCTTGCCGTAGTCCTCCGGCAGGTAAAGCAGGAAATCCAGCCCCGTCTTGTCCGAGGTGTAACCGTGCTGCCCCGCCTTGACCCCGGACGAGAGCGCCGGATACGTTTCTTTTTCCAGGACGGTGAAGCGCACATCGTGCTGGTACTCGCCGGGCTGGTAGACGTTCATGCCGTCGTCCACCGCCGTTTTCATCGTCTGCTTCAGCCGCAGCGTGTGCGCTCCGGGCGTCAGGTTGCGCAGATTGAGCAGCCACTGCCGCGACTTGTTGTCCTCCCCGTGCGCAGAATAATCGAGCTCGTACGGCTCGAAAGCTTCCAGGTCGATCTTCTCCCCGTCGATGGTCAGCTCCCAGGTGATATTTTCCCAGTTAGTCCTCCAGCTTCGACTCGCGCGCCAGCCACCCCAGGTTGACCGTCATCCCCGACAGGCGCGGCGCCTTGCACTCGCTGGTTGTCTGCGCCGGCGCGTGGTTATCGGGCATATTTTCGCAAAATTGCCAGAGATAGGGGTAGACCAGTGTCGGCGCGCCCTGCTCCAGCGTCATAGCGCCAATCTTGCCCCCCGGCTTGACCATCCCTATATCCGTTGCGGTGGCTTGTGGCGCCTCAGTCGCCCGACTGTATTTGAGGGGGCTGTGTCCCCGACTGTACTTGAGGGGGCTGAGTCCCCGATGGCGCTTGAGGCGATATAGCACATGCTGCCAGGCTCAGAGCCAGGGATCCGCTGAGGATAAGCAGAACAGGTCTTCTCATGGTTCTCCTCCTCTCGTGCTTGAGACAGCATCAACCGGTGTCGGCTCTGATGGTACGATCAAACTTTATCAACGATGGAATCCAGCCCTACGGTGATCATTGTACAAAAAAATCAAGTTCAGCACAAGCAGATCAGAAACCCAGCTTCTAAAAAACCTCCCTGTCCCACCCGAGAGAGGCTGGTCCCGAGTGCTCTGCGAAAGTCTGGGGATTATACCGGGAGCGAGCACAACCAATCCGGGAAAAAGGTGTAGTAAAATGCAGCAAGAATGCCACAAGGAGTCCTCGTGCCATGCCCGCCATGGACTACTCGAAAATAGCCGACCTCTACGACCTTTACGCCCAGACCGAGGTGGATATCCCCTTCTTTATCCAGGAGCTGGAGTTTTACCTGCATTCGAAGGAGACTTTGGAGATCGCTTGCCTTCACGCAAGGCTTTCGGGTTCAGGCGTTATACGGCGATTACGAGCGCTGCGCTTTCCAGCCGCAGACGAGCCCGTTCATGATCTGGATCTTAAGCAAGTAGTAAATTGCGAAATAACTTCAAGAAAGGAGCAGCCCCCATGCCGCCTTCCCACCTCGAGTCATATCTTGCCCTGCCCGCCTCGGGCAAGGTCCCGGCGTCCTCGTGCTCCACGCCTGGTGGGGCTTAAGCGAGGTGATCCAAGACGTTTGCAACCGGCTCGCTGAAGAAGGTTTCGTCGCCTACGCCCCCGACCTTTACCACGGCAAGCACGCCGCCACCATCGAAGAAGCCGCAGCTTTGAGCGACCAGTTGGACGACGCAGGCGCCAAAGCCGATGCCGCCGCCGCGCTGGATGCTCTCTGGGAGCGCCTGCGGGCTCCGCAGGGCGGGCTGGGCGTGGTCGGTTTCTCGCTGGGCGCCTACTTTGCCCTTCACCTCTCAGCCGCCGCCCCCGAGCGCGTCAAGGCTGTGGCGCTCTTCTACGGCACGGGAGATGGAGATTTCAGCCGCGCAAAAGCGAGCTACCTGGGGCACTTCGCCGGGACGGATCCCTACGAGCCGCCGGAACAGGTGGACTGGTTGGAAAGCACGCTCCAGGCTGCCGGTCGCCCGGCGAAATTCTACCGCTACCCCGGCATGGGACACTGGTTCTTTGAGCCTGACCGCCCGGACGCCTACAACGCAGCCGCCGCCCGCCTGGCATGGGAGCGCACCGTTTCCTTCCTGAGGCAAACGCTTTCACAAGCCTGAAGCGCTGTAGGATAGAGCCTCTTACCCCGCTGCGGCTGGGATAACCGCCTTCTCCTTCCACAAGGTCCAGCCCAGGGCTGCCCAGCCCAACCCGCTTAATAAGTGGGCAACGATCCCGTAGATCCTGTACCCGCCAATCGGATCGGATATCTCCATAGGGATCAGCGCCAACCAAAGGCAACGATCTGCAATACCCCGATCAGCAGGATCAGGGTAACGCTCAGTGGCAGAGGCGCGTGTTGCTCCGGCTTCCCAGCGCCAGCAGGATCAGCCCCACGCCCAGGACCGGCACAAAGAAGGGCGGACCCAATGCCCGGATGATCAGGTCGATCAGCGCCGGGATAATGAGAGCTGCCAGGCTGAGGATGTAACCGATTTTTGCCATTCGCCGGGCGCCTCGCGCCAGGAGAGGGTAAAGCAATGCCAGCCCCAGAGCAACCAGCAGGCTGGGCGGAGCGCTGAGCAGCATACCCCAAAACAACGTGCTGCGACCCAATACCGCCTGGGTTTCGTCGTAAGAAGTCGGTCCATGCACGGATGTATAGATGACCCACAGCCCGGCCATCAGCAAGCCGCCCGCGATGAAAGCTAAGCCAGCCCAACGCTCAAGGCCGGAAATCTGCTCGTTTTGAATACGTTCCTACTCTGGGAATCATTCGATCACATCACATGCGCCCAGCGTCACCGGCGTCGCCGCCCGTAGCGTGTTCTGGATTTCCGCCACCCGATCTGTATGCCGCATCAGGTCCAGGACCGCCTGCCGGCTGGCGTCTGCCTTAACTCGCGCCCGGTAGCTCACATTGCTCGCCGCTCCGCCCTCGTGCTCGAAATTCCCCTGCACTTCGACCTCGACCCGCTCGACCTGGATGCCGCGCTTCCCCGCTTCACGGTAAATATCGTTGCAGTAGCACGTCGCCAGCGCCAGGAAGAGCAGCTCCCCGCCGCTGACGCTCGAGCCATAGCCCTCTGCCCAGGCAGGGATGTTGATCGCCTGCTGTTTATCGTTCACCTGCAGGTTGACTTCATTCACACCCTGGTAGTTGCTCACGCTCGCCCGGAATTTAGCCATAGCGCTCCTCCTGAGATTTAAATGCAAGCCGTAACACACCCGGTAAACGGTTGTGCGCCACTACAAGATATTTACGATAAACTTAGGAAGATTATTATACTGGATTATTGCTTCCCAAAAATAATGGGCGATCCCCCCTTCACACAGCCAAGCTGATTGCTGGTATTTTTCCCCTTATGCGAGTCGTCTCCGCGCCGCCAGGAGCGCCGCCTCCAATATCAGCGCAGTGGCTGTCAATCCCACGTACAGCCATGGACCCCACAACCTCCATAAGGGTCCCGCAGGGTAAGAGGACACCAGCAGCAAGCCCAAGCCAACCGCAACCCCGAGGGCTACGATATGAAATACCAACCGCCTCCGGCTGTCCCCACGTATGATCAGCAACAGTGTGCTGAAAAAGGGCAATACGATCAGGAGTCCAAACAAAGCGATGAAGATCTCGCGAGCGCGACCTGTAATCACTGTGGTCCCGTGACCACTCCCACGACAATGTTGGCGAGTGCTCCCGTTATCGTAAAAAGCACCCAGGCGCCCGATAGCGGCGACCCGCAAAAATCACCTTCCAGCCTGACGAAGGGAGCCGTACACGGGTATTCCGCTGGCACATTAACCCGGTCATAAGCCCAGGGACCGGCGATTGCCACCAAAAGTAAGATCAGAAGCGCCACTCGCAAGGCACGTTTGTACTCATTCATCCATATCATCTCCGGCATCCTTCATGCCGCGATTATCCTGCACCCCCAACAATCCTTCTTTTCCGCCGGCCCACCATTTCACCCCAATTCGCCTGCTCCCCCCTCTCACCCCGAGACGAAAGCTGGATCATCCAGATATCCTGCACACGCTCGTAGTACCTGCCCACGTGCAACCCATCCATCAGAGCGTGGTGCGCCTGCACCGCCAGCGGCATCTTCAACGCCCCACCCTCTTCGAAGAACTTGCCCCAGGCGAAGCGCGGCACCAGTCGCCCGGGTTTAGGTGAGTAGGATGCGTGAAGCTGGTGAACGACACCCACGGGATGGCAGTCATGAACAGGAAGTCGTCGCGCCCTGGCTCGTCGGAGAGGGTCGGGTGCTCGCGCACGTATGCCATGCGTCGCGCCGCTTCCCGGACAAATTCGGGGAAATCCGGACTGTAGGGGATGGTGCAGAAGCTGAACAGGTCGTTGGCGGTCAGCACCGTCATCGACGGGTGGACGGCGGCATGCTCCACCACCTCCTCGCCGCGCATACGGTAGCGGAACTCCGGGATCTCGTCGCGGCGCGGAGATCAGGTAGACGATCGCCGCGCTCACCGGAAAGCCGCCCGCCTTGACCCTGGAGATGAAAGCGCCCAACTCAACGTTGGCGCACAGGCTGAAGTGCGGGTGGTCGAAGCGCCGGTAAATCTCATACTGCTGGCGGCGCGGCCAGATTTGCAGATCGATGGTTCGCAAGGCTGCCTCCCGGTTGCGGTGTGCTTGCTGCCGTGAGGCACATTCTATCATCGAAACCCGCTCGCCTGAGCTACTTTACCGGGATGAAGTTGTACCTCGCCAGAACCTCCTGCCCCTCCTGAGAGAGCACCAGGTCGATGAACGCCTGCGCCAGCTCCGCATGCTTGCTCTCCTTAACCGGCGCGATCGGGTAGGTCGCGATCACATTCAGCGCATCCGGGATTTCGATCTGCTCCACTTCGGCTACATACGCTGCCGAATGTCGCTAAGGTATACAATCCCAGCATCGGCCTCATCCAATGCAACTTTGGTCAGCACTATCTTAGACATTGCTCTCATAAACCACGTTTCTCATCACGTCAACTTTCAAAGCCGTTCCTAAAGCCGGGTCGGCAGCCACATTCTCCAGGAAATCGAGCGTATACTGCCCCACCGGGACTTCTTTGGCTGCCAACACCAACTTCAAGCCCAGGTTTGCCAGGTCATTCAAATCCTTCAAACCTGCCGAATTATCTTTCGGGTAGATCACCACCAGGCGGTTCCTGGCGAAGTTCTGCTCTGCCCGCTGATAACACTCCCGGCATCGATCGTCACACCCATCTGCTTCTTTCGCGCTGGCGAACACATCCGCCGGCGCACCTTCGTTGATCTGCTGCGCTAGCTGTTGCGAGCCGGCGAAGTTATACACCACCGTCACTCCTGGGTGAGCAGCCTCGAACGTCTTCCCGATTTCCCCAAACGGCTCGGTCAGCGACGCCACGGCGAAGATACCAGGTGGACGGGCCCGGCGAGGGGGGGTCGGGCCACTGTTGATTGCTGGACACAACCAACAAATGTCAGGGCAAATAGAACGAAATAACGTGATAGCGGTGGCTTTTTAAATTCTCACTCATACCCGGGTTCAATTATAATCATTTTACGAATATATAATAAATAAACACAAACGGTTTAGAACGTGAGGACTCGACAAGAATAGGCGCACCCTTTTCCCTGTACTGCGGTTCATGACGAACAAACTCGGTAATATGGCGGGTTATCGTGAAAAAATGTAGAAATTATCCTCCACTACCGTTATAATCCAACACAAGTGGAATGAACACCAAAACAGGCCATCGTGCCGGCCTGTGACCAGCCAGCAGCACACCTTCTACCAAGGAGAAAAGCTATATGGAATCCAAGTTATTCATCAATGGTCAGTGGGTCGACGGCGGACCATTGCTGGAAGTAACCAACAAATATACGGGCGCCGTCATCGGAGCTTTGCCCACGGCGCGGCGCGAGGATATGGATGCGGCAATCAGCGCCGCTCAGGCAGCTACCCGGCTGATGGCAGAGATGCCCGCCCACCGCCGCAGCGAGATATTGAGCCGCGCCGCCGCTCTGATGCGCGAGAACCGCCAGGACCTGGCGCGCACGATCGCAGCCGAAGCGGGGAAAGCCCTCAAATTCGCCCTCGCCGAAGTGGACCGGGCGATCAGCACCTTCACATTTGCTGCCGAAGAAGCCAAGCGCATTCACGGTGAAACCATCCCCTTGGACGCCGCGCCTGCCGGCGAAGGCTATTTCGGCTTTTGGACGCGCAGACCGGTCGGCGTGATCGCCGCCATCAGCCCCTTTAATTTCCCTCTGAACCTGGTTGCCCACAAAGTTGCGCCTGCCCTGGCGGCTGGAAATACCCTGGTGTTGAAACCCGCCAGCACGACCCCGTTGACCGCCGTAAAGCTGTGCGAGATTTTGTCGCAAGCTGGCTTGCCCGCCGGAGCGCTGAACCTCGTCGTCGGTCCGGGCAGCACGGTTGGAGAATGGCTGATCACCGACCCGCGCATCGACAAGATCACCTTCACCGGCAGCCCGCCGGTCGGCGAGCACATCCTCTCGGTCGCCGGCATCAAAAAGGTCACCCTGGAGCTGGGCAACACATCGCCGGTGATCATCGCCCCCGACGCCGACCTGGATTTCGTCGCTCGCCGCTGCGCCGTTGGCGCCTATGCCAATTCGGGTCAGGTTTGCATCTCCGTCCAGCGCATCTACAGCCAGACGGAGGTCTATGAGCCGTTCACTGAAAAATTCGTGCGCGCCAGCGAGCAGATGGTGGTCGGCGATCCGCTGGATGAGCGCGTGGATGTAGGACCGATGATCGACATCCGCGAAGCCGAGCGCATCGAGAGCTGGGTGAACGAAGCATCCGCCGGCGGCGCAAAGGTCCTGACCGGAGGCAAGCGCGAAGGCGCGGTCTATTATCCTACGGTGCTGACGCAAGTCACGCCTGAGATGAAGGTCATTGCTGAGGAAGCCTTTGCTCCGGTGGCAGCGGTGATCGCCATTGACGATTTTGAAGAGGCTTTACGCCAGGCAGACGACACGAGTTTCGGCTTGCAAGCCGCCGTCTTCACCGCGATATCAACCGCGTTTTCAAAGCCATCCAAAATTTGAACTTCGGCGGGGTGATTATCAACGATACCCCGAACTTCCGCGTCGACCACATGCCCTATGGCGGCAACCGCATCAGCGGTCTGGGTCGCGAAGGGGTGCGCTTCGCCATCGAAGAGATGACCAATATCCAGATGGTAGCAATTCGCTTGAGCTAGTGGTTTTTTACAATTCCATCCCTGCCCAAATGTCCAGGCGCCAACCTGGTCGAATGGGCGATGCGCCGGGATGCGCCGCCGGATATACTGGTAGCATCTTGCTTACCTGTATTTTCTGGAGGAAACGTACATGACCACAAAAGATAACCCTTTGCATGAGCTTTCCGAAGCCATGGTCGCCGCCGTCGAAAAAGCCGGCGCTGCCACCCTGCTGGTCGATGCCCGCAAGCGCTTCCCCGCCAGCGGTATTGCCATCTCCCCCGACCTGGTGCTCACCGCCGATCACGTCGTCGAGCGCGATGAAGATATCCACGTCATACTCCCCGACGGCGCGCAGCTCTCAGCCCGGCTCGCCGGCCGCGATCCCGGCAGCGACCTGGCCGCTCCTGCGCCTGGAGCGCCCGGTGGCCTCCCCTGCCGAGATTGCCCCGCAGGAGGCGCGCGTCGGGCAGCTCGTCCTGGCGCTGGGGCGTCCCTCTCCGGAGGGCATCCAGGCAAGCCTGGGCGTGGTCAGCGCCATCGGCGGACCCGTGCGCACCGCTCACGGCGGCTTGCTGGAGCGCTACCTGCGCACCGACGCCACTCCCTACCCCGGCTTCTCCGGCGGTCCGCTGGTGGATACCGCCGGGCGCGTGCTCGGTCTGAACACCTCCGGTCTGGGGCGCGGCGCCGCCATCACCATCCCCGCTGCGCTCGCCTGGGAGATCGCCTCCACCCTGGCGCAACACGGGCATGTACGGCGTGGCTTCATCGGTGTGCGCAGCCAGCCGGCGCCCATCACCCCCGCCCAGCAGAAAGCCCTGGGGCGCGAACAGGCTTCCGGCTTGCTCCTGGTGGGTGTGGAGGATCACAGCCCGGCTGAGAAGGGCGGTCTCCTGGTCGGCGATATCATCGTCGCCCTGGGGGGTAAGCCGGTCGTCGATCCGGATGAGCTGCTGGCAGCCCTCGTCGGCGACGTGGTGGGCAAGCCCACCGCTTTCGAGATCTTGCGTGGCGGTCAGCCCATCACCCTGTCCGTCACGGTTGGGGAGCGCAAGTCGTGACCGCCCTGCAAGCCTTCTCGGATGCGCTCACCCACCAGCTTTCCGGCGTCAACAGCCGCCTGCAGCGCTCCGTCGTGGTGGTGCAAGACGGGCAACGGGGCGCCGGCGCGGGCGTGGTTTGGCGCAAAGGCGGTTACATCGTCACCAATCACCACGTCGTCGCCGGCGGCAAGCCGCACGTATCCTTGCCAGATGGCAGCCAGCTCCCCGCCCGCCTCGTGGCGCAGGACCCCGAGATCGACCTCGCCCTGCTCCAGGTTGACAAGTCCGATCTGCCCCCCGTCCCGGTGGCCGATTCGCGCCGCCTGCGGGTCGGGCAGGTTGTCCTTGCAGTGGGCATCCCTGGGGACAGCGCGGCTTCGTCACCAGCGGCATCATCTCCTCTCTTGGAGAAGCCTGCCACGCACGGATCGCGCCGCAGCGTGCCCATCATCCGCTCGGATGTGACCCTGGCGCCGGGCAATTCGGGCGGTCCGCTGGCAAACGCCACCGGCGGCGTGATCGGCATCAATACCCTGGTGGTGGGCGGCGACCTGGGCGTCGCTATCCCCAGCCACCTGGTTGAAGCCTTCGTGGCTCAGGCTCTCGGCGAGCGGGAGGAGTGCTGGCGTGATCCGCCTGGCGCTGGTCGCCCCGGCTTTAGCGCTGCGCCTGGGTTTGCGCCTCCTGCTCTCCGCGGACAATTCCGTGGAAGTAGTGGCTGAGGCTGCCACCCTGGCGGAGCTCTTCCCCTTGCGGGACGAGGTCGACGCACTGGCGACCGAGGTCGACGTGCTCATCCTGGTGGCGGATTCCACTGCCCCACCACCTTGCCGGAGAGCGATCCCCTGCCTATCCTGCTGCTGTACAGCGGCGACCCGCCGGACCTGCCTGGCTTGCATCACTTGGAGCGTCCCTGGGGGCTGCTGCCGCTCGAATCCAGCCCCGAGGAGCTCTCCGCCACGCTCAGCGCCCTGCGCGAAGGGCTGTTTGTCAGCCCACCCGCCTTGCTGCCGCGCCTGCTCTCCAACCAGGCGCCGGCTGTCCAACCCCTGTCAGGGCAACTGGAAAAATCTCCCGGCGGTGAGCTGACCGGGCGCGAGAGCGAGGTGCTTGCCCTCCTGGCGCAGGGGCTGGCGAACAAGCAGATCGCCGCCCGCCTGGGCATCAGCGAGCACACCGTCAAGTTCCACGTCTCCGCCATCTACAGCAAGCTGGGCGCCTCCAGCCGCACCGAAGCTGTGCGCCTGGGGGTGCGGCTGGGGCTGATTGTGCTCTAAGTCACGCGAATGGGTCTTTCTCTTACTGCGCCAGATACCCGCCGTCGACCGGGTAATAGGAACCGGTGACGAAGGAGGCTTTATCCGAGCTGAGCCACAGCGCCAGCTCAGCCACTTCCTCGGGCTGGCCCAGGCGGCCAATGGGGTGCAGCCCCACCAGCATGGCATTCAGTCCGGGATCATTCTCCAGGGCGGCGATCATGGGGGTGCGAATGAAAGCCGGACCAATGGCATTTACCCGGATACCCTGCGAGCTGTATTCCAGGGCAGCAGTTTTGGTCAGTCCAATCACACCGTGCTTGGCTGCCACGTAGGCCGGCGCGCCGGCAAAGGCTGCCTGTCCCAGTATGGAAGCCATGTTAACGATGGCGCCGCCGCCGTTCTGCAACATGGCGGGAATCTCGTAGCGCATGCAGTAAAACACGCCAGACAGGTTGATCCCGATCACTTTGTTCCAGCCTTCTACGCTGTAGGCGCCTGTTGGATTCAATTCTCCGCCGATGCCGGCGTTGTTGCAGGCGATATCCAGTCGACCAAAGGTGCTCAGAGTGAAATCGACCAGCGCCTGGCAGGCAGCCGGATCGGACACATCGGCGTTGAAGTAAGCCGCCTCGCCGCCGGACTTGCGGATCAACTGGACAGTCTCCTGCCCGTTGCGATCATCCACATCTGAGACAACAACCTGTGCACCTTCCCGGGCGTAAACCAGGGCAACTGCTCGGCCAATACCGGAGGCCGCTCCGGTTACCAGTGCTACTTTACCAGTAAAAGTGTTCATCTCAACTCCTATATCGATTGTGCTGTCAATATGACCAAGGCAACACTACTTCTACCATGTATACCTGTCACACAACGCACCTATGATTTTGTGAAAACCTGCACAATCTATTAACTATATTTTGCATCTTAATTGTAAGAATTGTGTTGGATGTAGATTAAGATCAAGTGACAAAAAAAGCTCTGGAGAACCCTCCAGAGCTTTTTTTCTAAGCGATTTACCTTAATTCTTGCTGGTAACTTCTTTGACTTTGCCCTCGATCATGGGCGCCTCGACGCTGTGCACCGCGATCTTCTTCGGCTTCACTTCCTCGCTCTTAGGCAGCTTGAGAGTCAGCACGCCGGACTCGTATTTGGCTTCGATCGCCTCAGATCTCAGCGCCGCCGGCAGGGTCAGGCTGCGGGCAAATGCCCCGTAGCGCCGCTCGCGCAGGTGGTAGTGCACGTCGTCTTTCTCTTCTTCGGCTTTGTACTCGCCCTTGATGGTCAGCGTTTTGCCGCTGTAGGTGATCTCCATGTCTTCGGGCTGGATGCCGGGGATCGACGCCTTGACGACATACTCGTCCTCGCTCTCCGTCACGTCCAGGGGCAGCGTATCGACAAAGTTCGGTCCCTCGCCTGCCTCGCCCAGGAACGCCGTGTCGAACAGGCGATCCATGGCGCTGCGCAGGGTCATCATCTCACGGAATGGGTCTCTTCGGATTATGTAGTTCATCTTATACCTCCAGCTCAATCAGGTTTTGGATACGGTTAAGTTACCTCGTTGAATTACAAACCAAATCTTAGCCGGAGTGTATAAGAAGAAAGTTGGAGGATTGTATGAGGAATATAAAAAGCCAGCTTAGCCACCCAACTCTTGCTGCCTCTGACGCGCCTTTCGCAGTTTTTCCCTCTTTCCCATCCCCAATCTTCCCACATCAGACAACACCATCGAACAGATCCTTCTCCTTCAGCCCATCCGTCGCCGGCGGGTAAGCGCGCATGTAGTATTCTTTGCGCCCCGCCAGGTATTGCAGCCAGCGCAGCGGTCCCCGGCGCAAAGCTGCCCCGTCTGCCTGGCTGGCGTGGCAGGCGGAAGCCTCCTGCTTGCGCTCGAAGACCGGTCCGTAATCGATGACCGCGTGCACGGGGAAATCCCCCTCCTCCACCAGCGCCAGCAGGTCGATATCCGCGTTGCGCCCAAAACGGCGCGGGTCGCGCCCGAAAAGGGGCAGCAGGCGCACCGCAACACGCAGGAAACCCTTGGGGATCACCTGGTAGTACAGCTTCTGCGGCTGGTAGGGCGGGTCGTCCGTGACGTAGCCCGCTTCTCCCGCCAGGTGGAAGGCGCGCAGCGTCGCCTGGTGGATGGCGATGTGGTCGGGATGCTTGTAGCCGCCGATCGGGTCGAAGGTCAGCACCACCTGCGGTCGCAAGCGGCGGATAGCATCCACGATCTTGCCCGCTACTTCGTCCAGCGGGGCAGCCGCCAGCGCCTGCGGGTGCTGGTTGTCCGGCGAGCCGGGCATGCCCGAATCGCGGTAATCCAGGAAGTGCACCCCGCTCAAGCCCAGGATGCCGGCTGCGCAGCGCAGCTCGTCCACCCGCCGCTCGGCGATCGAGGTGTAGCCCTCCAGGTGCTCGGCGTCCACCGTGCCCGCCTCGCCGCGCGTGGCGCACACCAGGTGCGTCTCCACACCCCGGGCGGCATACAGCGCCAGCGTGCCTCCCAGCCCGAACGACTCGTCGTCCGGGTGCGCCAGCACCGCCAGCAGGGTACGTGATGCGCCATTCGTCTTCGTGTCAGTAGGGTTCACTTCGTTCGCATCCGCTACCGGGAAGCGCAAAACGAGGGTGCTCCTTGCCCACATCGCTCTCCATGCGGATCGTCCGTTCTGGCTGGTCACCAGCGAGCGGGCGATCGCCAGCCCCAGGCCCGTTCCGGGGATGGCAGCGGTCATCCGCGGTAGAAACGGTCGAAGATATGCTCGAGATTGCTCAGGTGGGATGTCCTCGCCGCGGATCTGCATGAGTATCTCCACCAGCGCCCCGTGGCGCCTGGCGCTGAGCGAGATCTGACCCTCGGAATGCTTCAGGGCGTTATCCAGTGCGATCAACGCCACCTGCTTGAGCGCGTCCCGGTCGCCACGACCCTCAAATCGGGGTCAATCGCCAGGTCGATCTGCCGCTCGGGATCGAGCTGCTCCACTGGCGGTAGGTCCTCCAGCAGCGGAGAGACATCCACCGACTGCAGGGTCAGGGAGACCCGGCGTCGGGTACGCGCTAGCATGAGCAGATCGTTCACCAGGCGGATCAGCCGGTCGCTCTCCTCAACGATATCGCTCAGGACATCGGCTTGCCTCCGCCGGGATGGGCGGGGTGCGGCGCAGCAGGCCAGGTGCCGCGTAGCGTGGTCAGCGGAGTGCGCAGCTCTGCGAGACATCGCTACAAAGTTGCGTTGCATCTCGAGCGAGCCTTCCAAGCGCTGGTAAGCCTCTGTAACTGTTCCAGCATGGCGTTGAACGTCCTGCCAGCTGCCCCACCTCTCGTGCGGCCGCGGTAATCGACGCGCCGGGCGAAATCTCGCTCCTCGCCGATGGCTTGCGCTGTCTGAGTTAGGCGCTGGATCGGGCGCAGGGTGATGCCGGAGAGCAGCCAGCCGATGCCGAAGGCTGCCAGCAGAATGACGATGCTCGCCAGGATAGCGTCCTGCCCAACGCTTGCAGGGCGCGGTTGCGCTCGCTGAGCGGGCGGGCGATCTGCAGGATGTAAGACCAGCTCGCCATCAGCCTCGACCGGGCGATTGTACACCAGCATGGGCTGCTCCTGCACGTTCTGAGCTTTCCCACCATTCTTTGCCGCCTTGCAGCGCATTTAACCCCGCCGCGCTCAGCGGCAGGGCGTCCTCGCTGCGTCCAGCGGGCTGGCGACCAGGCTTCCCGTCGCGTCGAGCACGCGCACCACCTCACGCTCGGGCAGCGATTGAAACGAGGGGTCGCCGGAGAAATTCTCGAACGGCTTTGGTGGAGACCGATCGCCATCGTGCGGCTGGGATGGGGTTTTCTCGCGCTGCCCGCCGAGCGCACCAGCGAATCCGCCAGCCCGGCGCTGCTGTGCACCAGGTCCTTCTTCAGCGCATCCAGCGTGGATTGCGCCAGGATCGAATACAGCGCTACCCCAAAGATCAGCAACGTGGCTGCCAGGATGAGGTTATAAAGCAAGGTGAAGCGCAAGCGGATCGACATCATGCCTCGCGTAGCACGTAACCTACACCCCGCACGGTCTGGATCAGCCGCGGTCTCCGCCTGCCTCCAGCTTCTTGCGCAGGTAGCCGATGTAGATTTCAAGCACGTTATCGTCGCCGCCGAAATCGTAACCCCACACCTCGTTCAGGATCTGGCAGCGCTCCAGCACCTGGCGCGGGTGGCGCAGCAGCAGGTGCAGCAAATTGAACTCGGTGACGGTCAGGGTCAGGCTCATGTCGCCGCGCGCGCGCCTCGCGGCAGAGCGGGTCCAGGGTCACATCCGCATAAGCCACCACCTGGCTTTCCGGCTTGGCTTCGATGCGCCGCAGCAGGGCGTGCACGCGCCACCAGCTCAGCCGGCGCGAACGGCTTGACCAGGTAATCGTCTGCCCCGCTCTCCAGCCCGTCCACCCGGTTCTCGATCGCATCCCGCGCCGTGAGCATCAGCGCCAGGGTCTTGTCCTCTTCGTCGCGCAGGCGGCGGATCAACGTCGAGCCCGTCCATCTTGGGCATCATCGAGTCCACGATCAGCAGGTCGGGATTTGTGCGCCTCGATCAGCGGTAAGGCTTCCAAGCCATTGGTCGCGGTCAGCACGTTCAGGTTTTCGTAAACCAGCGTGCGTTGGAGCATTTTGAGCAGTTTTGGGTCGTCATCGACCACAAGGATCAGCGGCATTTGGGTTCTCACTTTTTTAGGTTCAGTGGGGAATCGCCGTGGAAGCACCCGGATTTGGGGGTGTGAAGGCGGCTACACCGCCTTCACACCCCCAAAATCCGGAAATCATCACGGTAAATCCCAATGAGACCTTTTTATCTTACCATAACCCCAACGATACGCCATTTTGCTGTGAAAACGCTGTGAAAGCGGGCGCGCGAGGGGAATCTCAGCGATTTCACAGCCTGCTCTTGGCTTACTCACAGGCTAGCCCGCTATCATGCGCCTATGATCATCTGCTCAGATCCCCTAAAAAACAGCCAATCAAGGAGCCACCATGAAAACCCGTCTCTTCACACTCTTCAGTACCCTGATCGCCATCTCTCTCCTCTTCGCCGCTTGCAGCTCGACTGCCAGCCTCCCCAGCGCTGCATCCACCGCCGACCTTTCTCAGGCGGCTGAGCTCGCCATCGGCACCCTCAGGCTGGAAGACAGCGCCCACGCGCTCGACCAGCGAGAAAGCCAGCCAGCTTCTCATCTTATGGACAGCCTACCAATCCCTGGCGAGCAGCGATTTCAACCGCCCAGGCGGAGCTGGATGGGCTTGTCGACCAGATCCAGGAAAACCTGACCGCTGAGCAGACCCAGGCAATCGCCGCCATGCAGCTCGACAGCCAGTCGCAGGCTGAGATCATCCAATCCCTGGGGGCGCAAGTCGTCTCAGCCAGCTCTCAAAGCGCCTCCCAGTCTGCTCCAGCCGGGCAGCCAAACCCCGGGACTCCCCCCAGTGCAGATGGATCAAGCATGCCCATGGACGCGACCGCCATGCAGTCCGGCGACCAGGGGTTGCCCCAGGCTGCCAGCCAGTCCTCCGCCAGCGCCCGCCTGCAGCAGATCGATCCCCGCCTCGTCAGCGCTGTGATCGAGTCCCTCTCCGCTCAGATCTCAAACCGTTTCATCATAAGCTCCACCGAGAATTGGATAACTTCACTTACAACGAGGTATCTATGAACGCCAAACAAAGAACCAAGTGGTGGGTAGACGTCATCTTGTTCACCTGCCTGATCATCGCTTTCTTCCTGGATTTTACCGGCGTAACTCTGCACCAGTGGATCGGCGTCTTCATCGCCGCGCTGGCAGTTTACCACCTGCTGGCGCACTGGGGCTGGGTCAGCTCGATCACCCAGCGCTTCTTAAACGGCGCTTCCGGCAAGGCGCGCCTGTACTGACGTGCTCGACGCCGCCGTGTTTGCCGGTCTGGCGCTCATCGCCGCCACGGGGCTGGTCATCTCCACCTGGCTGAACCTCGCGCTGGCAAACTATAGCGCCTGGCTGGCGGTTCACATCACTGTTTCCATTCTCACACTGGTTGCCCTGCTGCTCAAGCTCGCCTTGCACTGGCGCTGGATCGCAAGCACGTCGCGCAAGATCTTTGCCCTCCCAGTTGCTGCGGATCGCGCACTCCCGGCCAGCAGCCTGCCATCTCGCGGGCGCCATGAGCCGCCAGGAGTTCATCAAGGTCATGGGCGTGGTCGGCCTGGCTTCTTTCCTGGCGCTCACCAACGCTACGGGTAGCCTGGGCAGCCTTCAGGGGGCAGAGGCAAGCGTCTCCCCAGACGTTCCTGCGAGCAGCTCAGCGGACAGCAGCTCCTCTGCCGTGAGCCCATCCATCAGCAGCGCATCCGCCGCCAGCCAACAAAGCTCGGGGACGTCATCCGCTGCATCCTCGGCGAGCAGCGCATGCGTCGTGCGCTGCGGTCGGGGCTGCTCCTATCCCGGGCATTGCGGTCGCTACACCGACTCGAACAATAACAACCGCTGCGATCTCGGCGAATGTCTCTAGCTCCGGTGTTTCTCCTCCATAACAATTGCGCCCCGGTCATCGCCGGGGCGCAATCGTTTCAATAAAACCTCTCTCAATAGACCGGCAGGCTGGGATCCACTTCCCTCGCCCAGGCGTTGATCCCCCCTTTGAGGTTCTTCACCTTGCGGAAACCGGCGCTCAGCAGCAGCTCCAGGGCGCGCGCCGAGCGCGTGCCTGCTTTGCAAAACAGCACGATCTCCTCGGCGCTGTCCAGCTCGGAGAGGCGCGCCGCCATCTGCCCCAGCGGGATGAGCGTGGCGCCCTCCAGGTGCGAGATCTCCAGCTCGTGCGGCTCGCGCACGTCCACCAGGCGGATGGCATTCCCCTGCTGCAGACGCTCGGCGAGCTGCGTGGCGCTGATATCCCAATCCACTCCCGCCGAGCCTTCCTCGTGGTCGTGACCCGGCACGCCGCAGAAAGCCTCGTAGTCGATCAGCTCGGTCACCTCCGGCTCCGGTCCGCAGATCTTGCACTTCGGGTTCTTGCGCAGCTTGACGAACTCGAAGGACATGTCCAGGGCGTTGTAGAGCAGCAGGCGCCCGATCAGCGGCGTCCCCGCGCCCAGGATCAGCTTGAGCGCCTCGGTCGCCTGCAGCGTGCCGATGGTGCCCGGCAGCACGCCCAGCACCCCGCCCTCGGCGCAGGAAGGCACCAGCCCGGGGGGCGGCGGCTCGGGGAACAGGCAGCGGTAGCACGGTCCCCGTCGCGCGTCGAACACGCTCACCTGCCCGTCGAAGCGGAAGATCGAGCCGTACACGTTGGGCTTGCCCAGCAGCACGCACACATCGTTGGTCAGGTAGCGCGTCGGGAAGTTATCCGTGCCGTCGATGATCACGTCATAATCGGCGGCGATGCGCATGGCGTTCGCCGAAGTGAACGGCTCGTTATAAGTGTCCACCTGGATGTCGGGGTTCAGGTCCAGCATGCGCCGGCGCGCCGACTCGACCTTCAGCATGTCCAGCGTCTCCATGCCGTGGATCACCTGGCGCTGCAGGTTGGAGTAATCCACCACGTCGTAGTCCACCAGCCCGATGCGCCCCACCCCGGCTGCCGCCAGGTAAAGGGCTACCGGCGAGCCCAGCCCGCCCGTGCCGATCACCAGCACCGACGACGCCAGCAGCTTGCGCTGCCCTTCCAGCCCCACTTCCGGCATCAGCAGGTGGCGCGAGTAGCGCAGAATTTCTTCGTGAGATAGTGTCGGTAACATTTCGCTACTCTCCACCCCCCGCAATACTGGGGATCAGCATCAGCCTGTCGCCGGGCTGTAAGGGCGTTTCCAGCCCTTGCAGCTCGCGCACGTTCTCCTCATTCAGGAACAGGTTGACAAAGGGGCGCAGCCCGTCGCTGCCGTTGAACAGGTGGGGTTTGAGGCTCGGATATTGGCTCACCAGGTCGCCCAAAGCCTCGGCGACCGAGCCGCCTTGCACGGCGACTTCGCTTTGACCCTCGGTATAGGTGCGCAGGGGGGTGGGGATACGGATACTTGGCATGCTTTCCTCGTTCTAAATAGATGGGATTCGCCCCGCTCAACAGCCGAGGCGCTCGACAACCGTCTCGCACTGCGACGCCGGCCACACTTCTACCGGTCCCGCCATGCTGAACGGCTGCATAAACTGGTCGATCTGGCTCTTCTCGCCGGCTTCCAGGATCAAGACAAAGGTGTGCTGGTTATCCAGCACCGCGTCGCCCTGGATGCGCACGCCGAACTTGCGCGCGTTCGCCGGGCTGAGATGGCTCAACAGCATGGCGCCCATCGCCGGGTCTTTCGCCGGGCAGGTCTCCGCAGTGTGTTGGTGACGGACAAAATACAGTGACATTTCTACCTCCAATACCAGTAAAGTATAAAGCTTGAGTGCGAATTCCGCCGGCTGCGCCGGCAGAATTCGCACTCAAGCTTTAATGGACCTCGATCGCTTCTTCGAAGAAGCGCGAGCGGTCCTCTTCCAGCCGCCAGGAGCGGCTGCCCGCCGCCTTGCCCGCCTGCACGCTGGTGATGATGTAGGAAAACCAGGGCATCGCCCACTCGCGGTCGAACTCGGATGGCTGGTTCGGGTGGTCCGGGTGCGAGTGGAACACCCCCAGCAGGTCCAGCCCCTGGCGAGCGGCTTCCTGCTCGCCGCGCAGGAAGTCATGCGGCGTGAGCAGGTAGCGGTTATGGCGGGCGCCGTCCACGCCCGAGTTATCCAGCGGCAGGATGGCTTTCACCTGCCGGCGCTCGCCCTGCGCCGCCCCCAGCAGGAACCCCGCCCCTTCATCCGGATATGCCCCCTCCCCGTGCCTGTGTATGCCCTCTAATAGCTCATTCGTAATCTCAAGACTCATGTTTTTTTAACTCGCTTAAACCTCATGTCTATTTATTTTGCGGTTTTTATACATTACTCCCACAAAGTCTTATCGCTCAAATACTTATACCCCGCGTCCGGGAAGACCGTCACCACCACCCCCTCCTCCAGCTCCTGCGCCAGGCGCAGAGCCGCAACAGCCGCCGCCCCCGAAGAGACGCCCACGAACAGCCCCTCCTCGCGCCCCAGCCGCCGCACCATCGCGTGCGCCGCCTCGGTCGAGACCTCCAGCGTGCGGTCGGGTAAGCCCGGGTCGTAAATGCCCGGCTGGATGGCGGTCGCCATGTGCTTCAGCCCTTCCAACCCGTGGAAAGCCGCGTCGGGCTGCACGGCGACGATCTCCACCTGTGCATTGTAGGCGCGCAGGCAGCGCGCCACGCCCGTCAGCGTGCCGGAAGTCCCCAGCCCGGCGACGAAATGCGTCACGCACCCGCCTGTTTGCTGCAAAATCTCGGGGCCCGTGCTCAGGGCATGCGCCTGCCAGTTAGCCGGGTTGTCGTACTGGTTGGCGTAGAAGAAACGCTCCGGCATCTGGGCTGCCATCTGGCGCGCCACGCGGATCGCCCCATCCGAGCCTTCCAGCGGGTCGGTCAGCACCAGCTCGACCCCCAGCGCCCGCAGGATGGCGATGCGCTCCCGGCTGGCGTTCGCCGGCAGGGTCAGCGTCACCGGAATTCCCAGCGCCGCCCCGAAGGTGGCGTAGGAGATGCCCATGTTGCCCGAGGTCGAATCCAGCAGGCGCTTGCCCTCGGACAGGCTGCCGTCCGCCAGCGCCGTGCGCAGGATGTTGAGCGCCGGGCGGTCCTTGATCGAGCCGCCGGGGTTGAACCACTCCGCCTTCGCCAGCACCTGCACGCGCGGCGAGAGTCCGGCGGTCACCCGGCGCAGCGGCAGCAGCGGCGTATTGCCCACCGCCGTTTCAAGGCTGGTCCGCTCCACCGCCGCCAGTCCCACCTGCAGCGGGGCAATCTGCATTCCCATTTCGGTTGCTTGTTGCACTTCCCGATCGCTCATCCTTACCATTCCTTACTCCTCAATGTTCCCCACCATCAACCATCAACTGATTCCCGACTGCACCTGAGGGATGCCAACCCATTAAAAGTAAACGACCAACAGACGCCTTCCCGGCGGCGGACTCGCACCCACGCGAAATTCTTTATTCGCATGCGGGGTCGTAACCGCCTCTGTCTGCTGGTCGCTTGAAGCAGGTGGAGCTGCTTCAAAGGCTATCGTGTGCCGAGGCGGTTAAGATCCCCGCCCCATACACATGCACTGGGTCATCAAAATGATTCTCCAATAACAGGATTATTATGAGTTAATTAGTAATAATTATAGGCGTTTAGCCCAAACTGTCAAGAGGCAAATGCGGTTTAAACATTAAACCGCAAAGAACACAAAGATTTAAAACAAGCGTGCAAAGGTAATATGCCCATTGGCAGGTCATCGAAGACCTCGTCAAGCAGGTCGCATAAGGTCTGGGTGAAGTGTCCTGTGATCAGGGTACTCATAAACTCGGGTCTCCTGTCGGATTCTAACTTGTGATCTTAAATTCCTGGAGAAAGCAGCTTGCATTCTTGCTTAATATGTGGCATGCGAGACCCCTTAACTAGCGGATATAAGCTAGCTCCAAGCTTAATTACCAGGCTTGGAGCCAGTCAGTCATTTACACATTAAATAACCAGCCGAGCTATTAAGCAACCGTATGTTTCAGCGAATAGCGATACAAAACCCTGCTGGAATTCGCTTCAACTTTAGCTCGGTTTCATTGGAGCAGCTTGCTCTTGAAGAATTCTAGCGCCTGTTGGACGGTATCCTTGCTGGCTTGTGTGTCTTGAAAAGTGTCGAAGCCATGAATGGCGTCTGCCAATTCGATATATTCCGTTGGTATATTGTTGGAGCGGGCCTCGGCTACAAAATTGTCCATATCTGATCCCACTGATATTCTTATCCTGCCCTGCCTTCACAACAAATAGTGAAATATTCTTTGGCCAGGCGCTCGGATCAGCGAAATCAAAATTTAAATAGGGGAACACAGCTGCCTTGAAGGCGTCTCGATTGGGATTATCTTTGTCTTGAAGAGCCCAGAATACTGGAATACCCTGGCCTGAGCCGGCCCAGAATCCTATACGGCTGAGATCGAGTCCGAGAAGATCTGCATTCGCAGCCAAGAAGTCAAAGACATGATACGAGTTTTCTACAGGTTTGTATCCGGCTTGAGCCGATACGGCGATCATCCCTGAAACAGCAATTAGCTTCGCCCAATCCATGTGTGACCCCATGTCTTTGTCTAAATCGTTTGGCGCCACATCTGTCAAACCATGAGATAGGATGACAACAGGTAATTTTGTTTCAAATTTGTAACCCGGTGGGTAATAAATATCCACAATGAGGTCATCGTAATATTGCAGCTCATTAGCAAGGAGGACTTTATCCATCCCCGGCATCGCATAAACGAGGTTATCGGGAACAGATGAGTACCTATATGGCTTGTTAGTTACCAGGATCAATTCGGGCGATTTTGACAGCAAGTGGACGGAAATAGCTGTCGGAGAGGGTATTGCAGTCGGGGGCGGAACTTGCGTTGCTGTGGGTTCGAGCGTAGGAGTTGATGTTGGGGGCGGAACTTGCGTTGCTGTGGGTTCAAGCGTAGGAGTTGAGGTTAGGGTTGTGGCACAGGCTGACGACAACATAGTCGCCAGCAGAATCACACATAACAAACTGCCTATAGAAAAACGGCCGTTCATTTCTGTTTCTCCTAATATTGAATTTACATGAAAATTAAGGGGTAGAATCGCCCAACTTTTTGTTCAGCCGCCATTTGGCGGGACAATGGCTACAGGCGATATTCAGTCAGTCCCCTAATCCAATATATTGGGGTATGGGACTGCAATCAGTGGAATAAATGATAACACAGAAATCAGTCTAGCAAAAAACCGGAGAGACCGCCAACTCCAATGCAGCAGAAGCTTAAACATTAAACCACAAAGGACACAAAGGTTAAAACAAAGGGCCAAAGGTGATACTGGATTAAAGCGTTTTTTCTTGAGTCTCCCAATCTCTTTGTGTCCTTTGTGCTCCCTTCGTGCCCTTTGTGTTTCATGGTTTTGTTTATCCAAATCTCTCCCGTTTACGCCAAAATCTGTGATAATCTGTGTTAATCTGTGGCTAAAAATCTTTTACCCATGAAAAAGTGGCTCATGCTCATCCCCCTCATCCTCCTCGGCTTGCTGCTGGGCTTGCTCCTGCTCGCCTTCGGCGCCTTCCGCCTCCTCAACCCCACCAACGGCAAGCTGGTCTCCTCCGGCGAGACGCGCCGCTACCTGCTCTACGTGCCCGGAGAGCTACGATCCCGCGGTCCCCACGCCGCTGGTCATCACCCTGCACGGCTTCGCCCAGTGGCCCGCCAACCAGGCCGCCGTCAGCCGCTGGAACCGCCTCGCCGACGAATACGGCTTCATCGTCGTTTACCCCGCCGGGACCGGCTTCCCCATGCGCTGGCGCACCGGGGATGACTCCGAGGCGGCGAAGGACGTCACCTTCATCTCCGACCTGATCGATCAGCTCTCCGCCGAATACAACATCGACCCCGCCCGCATCTACGCCAACGGCATCTCCAACGGCGGTGGCATGTCTTTCCTGCTCTCCTGCCGGCTTTCCGAGCGCATCGCCGCCTTCGGCTCGGTCGCTGGAGCGTACAATACCCCCTGGGCTGCCTGCAACCCCTCCCGCCCCGTCCCCGCCATCTTCTTCCACGGCACAGGCGACCCCATCGTCCCCTACCAGGGCGGACCCGCCGGACCGTCCGGCTTCAACTTCCCCTCCATCCCCGCCTGGGTGGCAGAATTCTCCCAACGCAACGGCTGCGACGCTTCCCCGCAGGACCTCCCCGCCAGCGGCGATGTCAGCGGCGTGCAGTACAAAAACTGCCTCGCCGACGTGGTCTTCTACACCATCCTCGGCGGCGGTCATTCCTGGCCCGGCGGCGGCTACCTCCCCAAATTCATCGTCGGCAACACCACGCAAGATGTCGATGCATCCCGCGACGATGTGGGACTTCTTCCAGCACACTCGATAAAATGAGTCGAGGTTGGGTTGAGGGCAACGAAACCCAACACAACCTTCTTATCCCCCATGAAATCCCGCCGCATCCATGCCCCAGGCGGCATATTCTTCTTCGCCCTCCTCCCCTTCGAGCAGCGATAAACTCGTGCCATTCGTTTATTCGTGTTGCTATTCGTTGACGGTCCTCCTCCCTCCCGAGAATCCGGCCTTCAAAAAGCCTCCGTCGCCTTCGCCATGCAGTATAATCCTGCAAATCTTATCCTACCCAGAGAGAACCTCATGCACCTGCCCCCTGAATTAGCCGCCCTGTTTGCCGCATTTCACCAGCCCTACGATATCCAGCTCTACCTGGATAGCATCCCCTACATCGGCGAAGAGCTGAACCGCTCCCCCCTGCGCGTGGCGCGCGACCGCCAGGCGCACTGCCTGGACGGCGGTCTGCTGGCGGCAGCCGCCCTGGCGCACCTGGGCTTCCCGCCGCGCATCCTCGACCTGGTCCCCGAGCCGGGCACGGATGACGACCACGTGCTGGCGGTCTTCGGGGGACCCGGCGCCTGGGGCGCGCTGGCGAAATCCAATTACGCCGGTCTGCGCTACCGCGAGCCGGTGTTTCCAGCCTGCGCGAGCTGGTGATGTCCTATTTCGACGATTTCTTCAACATCGAGCGCCAGCGCACCCTGCGCGGCTACACCCGCCTGCTCGACCTGCGCCCTTTCGACCGCTACGCCTGGTTGACCAGCGAGGCTGGCGTGGAGCGTGTGGCGCAGCGGTTGTACAGCCTCAAGGTCATCCCCCTGTTAACCTCGCAAAGCATCCTCGCCCTCACCCCGGTGGATGAGCGCTCCTTCCAGGCCGGCACCCTGGGCTTAATCATCGACGAGGTTTACAAAGTAAAAAGTCCATTAGACACCTTAACGAAAAGCTCCCCCGCTTGCTTTACGTTCATGCCGCTCATGACACAGCCTGACACGTGACACTGCGCTGACTCCTCAGTACATGTGGCGCTGGCACTTACTTCCCCTCCACGCTCACCACATCCCCAAACCCGTTCAGCACCAGCACCCACTCGCTCCCCGGCGTGAACTGCTGGAATGTCGCCTCGTCCGCCGGGTGGTAGGTGACCTCGCCTTTATCCGTCAGGAACACCACCGTGAATTCCTGCTGGCGCTGCCCCTCCTGCTGCCCCTGCCCCAGGCTCACCTGGGGCCAAACCGGGCTCAGGTTCTCGCCCTGCTGTACCGCCTGGTCTACCGCCTGCATCTCCTCGGCGGTGTACTCGCAGTAATCCACGTACACCTCGTACTGGCAGTCTTGCACCACCTCCCCCAGCCCGCTGCCCGTGTCCTTGGTGTAGGGCGTGCCGCACACCTCCTTCGAGTTCTCCGCCGGCGTGTCCTGCGTGTGGTGGTAGCGCTGCTCGCACTGCCCCACATCCGCATCCGCCGGGATCTCGTCGATGAAAGCCTGCCGCTGCACGTCCACCAGCGCCATAATGGGGACCAGGCGCATCCAGTGCACGCTCTCCACGCTGGCGGTGAGATCCTGCCGCTGGGTCAGCTTGGCGATCAGGAAATGCAGGCAGGCGAACACCAGGATCACCGCCCCGGTCGCCGCCAGGATGATCAGCGTGCGGTTGGGCTTGCGCTCTCGCCGGTGCGGCAGGCGCTGCAGCTTCCGCCGGCTTATCCAGCCGCGCCCCGCACTTAATGCATACCTTGCCCGTCTCCGGGTTGGGCGCTCGCGCAGCTCGGGCAGGCGATCTCCTTCACCGCCGCGCTGGGCGCCTGGTAAGCCCCCACCACCTTCCCGCTCTCCCGCCGCAAGCCCTCCTTCAGGTCGCCGCCGCACTGGATGCAGACCTCCGCGCCTGCCGGGTTGCGCGCCTTGCAGTACGGGCAGTGGATGTCCGCCCCCTTCTTGGCTGCCTCGATCTTCGCCTCGTCGGTCACCATCTCCTGCCGCCCGGCTTGCTCGAACTGCACGTCCTCCGGCTGGGGCGCGCCGCAGCCCGTACAGGCGCGTACTGTGCCGGGGTTGCGCGTCTTACACTTCGGGCAGGTCCATTCCAGCTCGGTATAACCCAGCGTCTTTTGTGTCATAGCGGTTTTTCCCCTCGCTTATTCGCTGTTGCTTTCTTCTTCCTTCTTGCCCTCGCCGATGCCCAGCGGCACCCACTTGCGCTCGTCCTTCAGCCGGTGCTGGATGCCGCTGCGGTCGTGCACCTCGTCGAAGCCCTGCGGCTTGATGAACATCTCCTCGCCCTGCAGCAAGCCGTGCACGCCCGCCTGCCCCGGCTCCGGGCGCTTCTCGCCCGTGAAGCGGGCGCTCATCGCCGGCGTGTAGTCGGTCGGCTCCTCGTAGGTGGTGACGTAGCCCTCGTAGTTGCGCAGGATGATCTTGTGGTCCGACATGCTCAGCAGGTAATTGGGCGAGACGGGGATCTTGCCCCCGCCGCCCGGCGCGTCCACGATGTACTGCGGCACGGCGTACCCCGAGGTGTGCCCGCGCAGCCCTTCCATGATCTCGATGCCCTTCGCCACCGGCGTGCGGAAGTGCCCCGCCCCTTCCACCAGGTCGCACTGGTACAGGTAATACGGGCGCACGCGCATGCGCACCAGCTCCTGCACCAATTGGCGCTGGATGTGCACGTTGTCGTTCACGCCCGCCAGCAGCACCGACTGGTTGCCCAGCGGGATGCCCGCCCGGGTCAGCCGGTCGCACGCCTGGTCCAGCTCGAGGCTGATCTCGTTGGGGTGGTTGACGTGGATGTTCAGCCACAGCGGGTGGTACTTCTGCAGCATGTCGGTCAGCTCGGCGGTGACGCGCATCGGCAGGAAGACCGGCACGCGCGAGCCGATGCGCACGATCTCGATGTGCGGGATCTCGCGCAGGCGGCGCAGGATCTCTTCCAGGATCTTGGGCGCCAGCACCAGCGGGTCGCCGCCGGAGAGCAGCACGTCGCGCACCTGCGGCGTGCGCTTCAGGTACTCGATCTGCATCTCGAACTCCGCCCGCGAGAACGTCGCCGTGGGGTCGCCCACGATGCGCGAGCGCGTGCAGTAGCGGCAGTAGGAGGCGCACTGCGTGGTCACCAGCATCAGCACCCGGTCCGGGTAGCGGTGCACCAGCCCCGGCACCGGCGAGTGGCGGTCCTCCGCCAGCGAGTTCCTCCATCATCGACGTGAACGGCACCAGCTCGGCGTCGCGTCGGCACAACCTGCTTGCGGATCGGGTCGTTCGGGTCATCCGGATCGATCAGCGAGATGAAGTAGGGCGTGATGTCCACGCGGAACAGCCCCGGCGCCGAGAGCGCCTTGCGCTCGCCCTCGGTCAGCGGGATCACCCGCTCGAACTCCTCCACCGAGTTGATGCGGTTGCTGAGCTGCCAGCGCCAGTTGTTCCACTGCTCGTCGGGCACCTCGGCGTAGATGGGGGCGCGCTTGGAAGTAAAGGGTCGGTATGCCATCGCAGTCCTCCTTAATGAACCACCGTTATTATATAGGGAACACCGGAAAATGGGGTGCAGGGCGGGCTGCACACCCCATTTTTCAGAATCATTCCATTCCAATATTTTACTAGAAGCCGGATCATAATCTTGTTGGGGTTCCAACAAATTATGGGCTTAGCATCACTTCCACACTGGTCAGCTGCACCACGTCGTTGATGCCCGCCTCCCCCTGCGACACCGTCAGCAGGGCGCGCGTCGCTTTGCCACTGTGTACGGCACCTCCACCTGGAAGCTGGCGTAATCCCCCTGCTCCGGCGGCGTCACGCTCGCCAGGCGCGCCCCCGCCTCGCTGCCGTCCGGCAGGATCAGCCGCACCATCAGCGGCTGGTCGGGGTCGCCGCGCACCAGCCCGGAGACCTGCACCTTGCCGCCCTGGATCAGCGCCTTCTTGTGCGGGCTCTGGATGACGATCGGCGCCAGCCGGTTCTGCGGCGGGTAGATGTCATCCTGCCCGATCGAGAGCAGGATCAGCGGGATGGAGCTCAGCGCGCTGGTGTGCTTGTTCGCATCCGCCACGTAGATTTGCAGCCGCCCGGCTTCCGCCGCGGCGGAGATCTCGTATTCCAGCGCCATCTTTAGCGGCACCCACGCCCCCGCCGGTACGGTGCGCACGCTCTTCACCTCGCGGAACAGGACGCGCCGGTCCTCGCCCAGCAACTCCACCACCACTTTCCCGTCGCCGCCGGTCTTCAGGTACGCCGAGAGCATGATGGGCGAGGTGACGCGCGACAGCGCTCCCAGGTTGAGGATCTGGATCTCGCTTTCGGGCAGCTCGCTGATCTTTGTCGGCGTCGCCGAGGGCGGCAGCGTGTAAGGCGTGGCGGTCGGTCCGTCCGGTGTGCCGGTCATCGTCGCCGTAGGCGTGAGGGCGTCTTCGTAGGCGGCAGGGGCGTCTGGCTGGGTGCCGCCGGCTGGTTGCTCTTCGCCGGGGTGCTCTCCCCAGCACTTGCGCCCTCACGCGGCACTAGCCTGGGCGGTCAGGGCGATGGCGGTCGGCAGGTAATCCGCCGGCATCAGCGTCGGCAGCGCCCCCCCCGAGATGCCCGCGCAGGCGCCCAATGCCAGCCCCGCCAGCAGCGCCAGCGCCAGGCAAATAGCGTACCTTGAGCAACACATCAGGGGATGAGAACGGTCAAGCCGCATGGGATGGGCGGTCGGTCAGCTGGGCGGTGTAGATCTCGATGACTTCCTGCAGCCTGGTCAGGCGCACCGGCTTGTTGAGGTAAGCCAGCGCCCCCGCCGCCTGCGCTTCCTCCGCCGTCGCCACCTCCGGGCTGGCGGACAGGATGATCACCGGTATGCCCGCCGTGCTGCTCTGCCCCTTGATCTCCTGCACCAGGCTGATGCCGTTCTTCCCGGTCAGGTTCATATCGGTGAAGATCAGGTCGGGCGTGGTTGTCCCCAGCACAGCCAGGGCAGCCTGGTAGGAATCCGCCACTACCGCCCGGTGCCCCAGCACCTCGGCTGCCTTGGTCAGTGTCTCCAGGGTATAGGGATCGTCGTCGACGAACAGGATCAGCGCCATAGTCGGATGGCTCTTTTTGGATGCAGTCTCAAATTACCGCAACAGGGCGTGCCGGGTGGACGTCCGCCCCCCCCGCACACCCTGTTCCGGACAATTCACTGAGAATAATTCTACCTTAACCTTCTAAAAACCGTATATCTCGCTGTACTTGCTTTGCAGGTACGTCAGGTATGGCGCCGGGTCGATCTTCGACCCGGTGATGCGCTGCACCAGATCCTGCGACTCGAACTTGCGCCCGTGGCGGTGCACCTTCTCGCCCAGCCAGCTGCGCAGCGCGGCAAACTCGCCCTTGCGGATCTGCCCGGTCAGGTCGGGGATGTCCGCCTGGATGCTCTGCCAGAGCTGCGCCGCGATCACGTTCCCCATGGCGTACGTGGCGAAGTAGCCGAAGTAGCCCGCCGACCAGTGGATATCTTGCAGCACACCCAGCGTATCGTTGGGCGGGGTCAAGCCTAGGTATTCCTGCATGCGCGCGTTCCAGGCTTCGGGCAGGTCTTTCACCTCCAGGCTGCCCTCCATCAGAGCGATCTCCAGCTCCAGGCGCAGCATGATGTGCAGGTTATACGTGGCTTCGTCTGCCTCCACACGGATCAGGGATGGCTCGACCTTGTTGATGCCCTTGTAGAACTTCTCCAGCGGCACATTCCCAAGCTGCGTGGGGAAGATCTCCTGCAAGCGCGGGTAGAATCCCTGCCAGAACGGGAGCGAGCGCCCCACCAGGTTTTCCCACAGCCGCGACTGCGATTCGTGCATTGCCATTGTTGTGCCGCGCGCCAGCGGCGTGCGCGCCAGGGCGCGGTCCACGCCCAGCTCGTACAGCGCGTGCCCGAACTCGTGTGTCGTGCTGAAGAACGCCGAGGAGAAATAGTCCGGCATGAAGCGCGTCGTGATGCGCACATCGTCGATGCCGAAATGGATGGTAAAGGGATGGGCGGCGCGGTCCTGGCGGCCGCGGTTCCAGTCGTAGCCAAAGCGCGTGATCACCTCCACGCCGAAAGCCTCTTGTTTCGCCTCGTCGAACGGCTGGTAGAGGAAGTCCGCCTCCACCTGCGAGCGGGAGGTGATCTCGCGCACCAACGCCACCTGCTTCGGGCGCAGCGTGTTGAAAACCGCCTGCACCTCCGCCGTCTTCATCCCCGGCTCGAACTCCGCCAGCAACGGATCATAGATATGCGTGTACGGCGCGAACAGGTCGGCGTAGCGTCGCCGCCAGTCCACGATCTTCTCCAGGTGCGGCTGGAAGCGGGCGAAATCGTTCTCGAGGCGCGCCTCCTGCCACACGGCTGTAGCGATGGTGCGGATCTGCGCCATCTCCGCCACCATCTCCGCCGGCACCTTCACCCGGCGCAGGTACTCCCGTTCACTGATCCGCACCAGGCGCGCATCGTCCGAATCGGGATCGAGCTGCGCCGCCCACGGCTTCAGCTCTTCGAGCAGCCTGCCCGCTTCTTCGGAGGTGTACTTGCGGTGCATCAGCGATTTCACCGTCGCCCGGTGGTAGGCGCGGTCCTGCGCGCCTGCTGGCGGCATGTAGGTCTCCGCGTCCCATTCCAGCAGCTCCACCACGTGTTCCAGGTCAGAAGCTTCGTTCAGCAATGCCTTCAACTGTTTTAGTTTTTCTTCCATGAGTAGATGTCCTCTTTTCCTAAATCACTCGCCGCGCAGCGCGCCCTCAGCACTTCCATCGCAATATCCACCGCCGCCCGCTGCTGCGCCTCCACGGTCTGCGCTGCCACGTGCGGCGTGGCGATCACCCGCGGGTGTCTCACCAACCGCGTCGCGCCGGGCGGCTCCTCGGCAAACACATCCAGCGCCGCGCCCGCCACCTGCCCTGTCTCCAGCGCCTGCAACAGCGCCGCTTCATCGATCAGTCCGCCGCGCGCCGTGCACACGATCCGCACGCCCGGCTTCATCTTCGCCAGCGCCTGCTCGCCCAGCATGCCGCGCGTCTCGCCCGTCAGCGGCACGTGCAAGCTGATGAAATCGGCGCCTGCGTACAGCTCGTCCAGCGTGACCGCCTCAGCGCCCCTGCGCCGGATGGCATCCTGCGACAGGAACGGGTCGTAGCCGGTCACGCGCATGCCCAGGGCAACCGCCCGTGAAGCCAGCGCCGCCCCGATGTTGCCCACGCCCACGATCCCCAACGTCTTGCCGGATAGCTCAACGCCTTCCAGCTCCTTCTTGATCCACTCGCCCGCTTTCATAGACGCATCCGCACGCGGGATGCCGCGCGCCAGCGCCAGCATCAGCCCCAGCGCGTGCTCGGCTACCGCTAGCGTGGTCGCTTGCGGCGAGTTGACCACGCGCACACCCAGCTCCCTCGCCGCATCCAGGTCGATGTTGTCCACACCCACGCCGGCCCGCCCTACCACCTTCAAGCGCTGCCCTGCCGCGAGCACCTCCCTCGTCACCTTGCTGCGGCTGCGCACAATCAGCGCCTCGCAGCCCGCCACGGCTTCCAGCAACTCAGCCGGGCTGATCCCGGGTCTATCCTCCACCCGCGCCGCCTCACGCAGCAGCTTCTTGCCGCTCTCGTCTAAGCCGTCGCTGATCAGCACCGTCCAATCATCCAATCCGGGTTTTCTCCACAACAGGCTTGATTGTACCTGAAAATCCCCGGACCTTCGCTTACCCGCCCAGGTTCACCCCGATCAGCCGCCCGATCAGGTAGGTGACCGCCGCCGCCGCCAGCCCAAATCCCATCTGCCGCGCGCCGGAGTAGAGCACACCCTTGCCCGTGAACAGGGTGATCCCCGCCCCGATGATGAACAGCCCCACCATGCTGCACGCCACGCTCACCGCCACCGCCGTCATCCCGCTCAAGAAGATATATGGGAACACCGGTATGATCGCCCCAATGGCAAACAGGATGAACGAGGTGATGGCGGCTTCCCACGCCGAGCCGCCCAGCTCCTCCGGGTTGACGCTCAGCTCCTCGCGCGCCAGCGTGTCCAGGGCGCTCACCGGGTCCTGCATGACCTGGTGCGCCATCGAGCGCGCTTGCTCCGCTTCGATGCCGCGCGATTGGTAGATCAGCGCCAGCTCCTCCGCCTCCTCCTCCGGCGCGCTGGCGATCTCCGCCCGCTCGATGCCGATCTGGTGCTCGTACAGCTCGCGTGAGCTCTGCACACTCAGCCACTCGCCCAGCGCCATCGAGATCGCCCCCGCCAGCAGCCCGGCAAAACCCGTGATCAGGATAGTGGTGTTGGAAAGCGCCGCCCCTGCCACGCCCATCACCAGGCTCAGGTTGGAGACCAGCCCGTCGTTAGCGCCCAGCACCGCCGCGCGCAAGGCGTTGCCGCCCGCCGCCCGGTGCCGCCCTTCCAATTGCGCCAGCCGCCCGCCCTCCATACCGCCTGAGATGTTGCGCAGCAGGCGGGCGTGCGAGCTCTCATCGGCCGCCATCCCCTGGGCGTCCGATCGCTGGCTGTAGCCATGCGTATCCGCTTTTTCCGCCCCCTGGATCGTCGGCAGCACCAGGCTCGCTCCGAAACGCCGCGCCAGCCAGCTCAGCAGCCGGGTGCGCCACGACGGACGGTATGCCGGAACCTGCATGCCGGATTTCTCCAATCGGGCGACCCAGGCGTCGGCATGCCGTTTCTCGGTCGCCGCCATGCGCCGGAATACCTCAGCGATATGCTCATCTTTTTCGCTCTCAGCCAGCGCCTGGTACAAATAGACACCATCCCGCTCCGCCTGCAGGGATGCCAGCACTTCTTTCGGTTCACTCGGTTTCATGGCAATTTCCTTTCGGGTCTCACCCATTTTACTCCAACACCGTTACAATTATTGCCAGACTGGACAACTCGCCAGCAGTTCCCCCGCTCAATGATGAAAAGCCGCCTGACCTCCGACCACACGAAAAGGACCCTTGCCCTCCTGCTCCTGGCAGCCGGGGTGCTATTTCAGGCGTTCAGCCTGGTCAGCCCGGCCCGTTCCGACCTGCTGGCAATCTGGAAGACGGTCGGGCAGCCCGGACTGTGGCGCAGCGCCAACTTTTCCGGCGGATTGAATTTCGCTAACTATGTCCGCTTCCTGGTCGAAACCATCCCCGCGGATGCCCGGGTCGTCCTGCCCGCCGAGTCGGGCGGACCGTGGCTACTGACCAGCACCCCGGCGATGCAGTTCTTCCTGGCGCCGCGCCAGGTGCTCAATTGCCCGGGCGCTGATCCGCAATGCGCCGTAGACCTGAGCAACGCCGGCGCTTACATCCTGGTCGTCGGCAAGGATGGGGTTCCCGGCGCAGAACTCGCCCAGCAGCCCGAGAGATTACGCATGTTCAACGCCTCCTGGGGCGTCTACCTGCCGCACAGCGCAGGCGCTGGCGTTCCTCTGCCGGTGTTCTCGAGCCTGGGGGCAGTCGGCAGGCAAGCATTCCTGCCCGCCCTCTGGCTGGCGCTGCTCATCTTCAGCGGGTACGCGCCCGTCCGGCGCTGGCTGCCTGCCCTGCCCCTCACCTCCGCCCTCGCTCTGGGCTTCGGGCTGGGGACCGGCGCCTGGACCCTGCTCATGACGCTCGCTTCCCTGCTCGGCGCCCCGGCGGATCGCATCACTGTCCTGGCGCTCACCCTGTGCCTGGCAGCCCTCGCCGCGGTCGCCCTGTTTTACCGGCGACCGCAATCCGCCACCCCGGCGCAGGGCGGCATTGACCACTGGCATCTGCTCTTGCTGCTGCTCTGGGCGCTGGCTGCCCTCCTCTCCGTCGGCAAGGGCTACCACGTCACCGACGAGCTCGTCCTTTGGGGCGCCAAGGGCTATGGCATCGCCGCCCAGGGCATCGCCGCCGGAGCCTCGCAGTGGGGCACGCGTACGCTGCCGTATCCGCTAAATATCCCCCTTCTGATCGCCGCGTTTAAGGTCCTGTTCAATGAGACCCTGCCCGCCTCCAAGTTGCTCTTTCCGCTCTTCTACCTGAGCTTGCTCTTCCTCATCTATGACTTTCTTTCATTAAAACTGCAACGCACAACAGCCGGTCTGGCGACCCTGCTGCTTGCCACCGCGCCCATCCTCTTCCAACATGCCTCCATCGGCTACGCCAACCTGCCCCTGGTGTATGCCCTAGCAGCCGCTATCATCCTGCTCCAGCGCGCCCTCGCCGCCGCACCGGGCGCAGCGCAAAACGCCTCTTTCCTGTTCGCCGGCGTCTTCCTGGCGCTCGGCGCCTGGACACGCCCGGAAGGCTTGCTGCTGAGCTGGATCGTCGCCGCCCTAGCCGTCGCCTGGGATCTCCCTGCAGCTAGAAAAACCGGGAGCTTGAAACCCCTGGCGTACCTGCTGGCGCCGCTGTGCCTGTACACGCTCTTCTGGCTCGTCGCTTCCCGGCTGGTCTACCCGCCCACCGAGCGCAACAGCGGCATGCTTCAGGGAGCCATCACCCAGCTCGCCGGCGGCAACCTGCACCTTGCCGAAACCGGGTATATCCTGCGTGAGTTCTTGCGCAGCTTGCTCAGACTGGGCGTCTGGGGGTTGGTCGGCTTTGGGTTGCTGCTCCTGCCCTGGCTCGGGCGCCGCCCGCCCGGCGAGACAGGCAGACCAGCGCTACTCACCCTGGCTGCCGGTCTGTGCTGCCTCCTCCTCGTTCTGGCTATTTATTGGTTGGTCTCTTACTCCCCTGGGCGGGATATTAGCTGGTGGGTCTCCACCGGCTTGGAGCGCATGGCGATGCCCGCCATCGTCCTGCTCTGGCTGGGAGTCGCCAGCCGGCTGCGATAAGCCCTGCACTCTCCCCCCTGCGCGCGGATTCCCTGGCTCGTTTGCCTCCATCTCCATTACAATGGATGCCTCACCATATCACTTTTGGAGATTGTTGATGCAATCCGATTTCGACGCCATCCCCTCCCGTCGTGGCACCGACTGCGAAAAATGGGATCTGTACGACGAAGACGTGCTGCCCCTGTGGGTGGCAGACATGGACTTCCGCTCCCCCGAGCCGGTCATCCGCGCCCTCACTGATCGTATCGAGCACGGCTTCTTCGGCTACCCAGATGATTACAAGCACGCCACAGACCTCAGCGCCGCCGTCCGAGATTGGCTGGCGGCGCGCCACAACTGGCGTGTGCAGCCCGAAGACCTGGTCTTCCTGCCCGGCGTGATCACCGGCTTCGACCTGGCTTGCCACACCCTCAAGCCCCCGCGCCGCGGCGTGCTCGTCCAAACCCCCGTCTACCCCCCCATGCTGGGCGCAGCAAAGAACACCCACCGCCTGCCCCAGGAGGCGCAGCTCGCCCGCCTGGCAGATGGCTCTTACGCCGTCGATTGGGACGCCTTCGAGTCCGCCATCACCGCTAAGACCGGTCTCTTCATCCTGTGCAACCCCCACAACCCCACCGGGCGCGTCTTCCGCCAGGACGAGCTGCAGCGCATGGCTGAGATCTGCCTCCGTCACGGCGTCCTGCTCTGCTCCGACGAGATCCACGCCGACCTCGTCTATCCGGGTCAGCGGCACATCCCCATTGCCTCGCTCGACCCCGAGATCGCCAGGCAATCCATCACCCTCATGGCGCCCAGCAAGACCTTCAACCTGGCGGGGCTGCAATGCTCCTTTGCCGTCATCCCCAACCCGAGCCTGCGCCGCCGCTTCATCGCCTCCGGGCAGGGGCTGGTGAGCTGGGTCAACCTGCTCGGTCGTGCTGCCGCCATTGCAGCCTACCGTCACGGCAGCGAGTGGCTGGACCAGCTCCTGCTCTACCTGCAAGGCAACCGCGACTTCCTCTTCGATTACGTCCGCGGCGAGATGCCCCAGCTCAGCATGGCAAAGCCCGAGGGCACCTACCTCGCCTGGCTGGATTGCCGCCAGGCGGGTCTCCCCACCGCCCCCTATGACTTCTTCCTGGAGAAAGCGCGTGTTGCCCTCAACGACGGGCGCAAATTCGGTCCCGGCGGCGAGGGCTTCGTCCGCCTCAACTTCGCCTGCCCGCGCAGCGTGCTCGTGGAAGCTCTGGAGCGAATGAAACAGGCATTACCCGGCTGACGATAATAACCGTCAGTCCTCCAAGGACATACGAGATGATAGAACCCAAAGACCCACAAACCTACGCCATCATCGGCGCTGCCATGGAAGTCCACAAACACCTCGGTCATGGCTTCCTGGAAGGTGTATATCAGGAAGCCTTAGCCCTTGAATTTTCCCAGCGTGGTATCCCCTTCCAGCGTGAATTCGATATCACCGTCAGCTATAAGGGCGCGCTGCTTGCGTGCAGATACCGGGCAGACTTTGTCTGTTTTGGAGATGTGATTGTCGAGCTGAAAGCGCTGAGCGCCTTAACCAGCGTTGAGGAAGCCCAGGTCTTGAATTATCTCAAAGCCACCGATTATCAACGCGCTTTGCTCATCAATTTTGGAGCGCCATCCCTGCAAACCAAGCGCCTCGTACACAATTACAAGAAATAATCCGCAGATTTCGCCGATGATCGCAGATTATTTAAAATCTGTGAAATCTGCGTAATCTGCGGATAGATGTATTTAAACCCACCTGATCAACCCCGGCAACCCCTCCTTGCCGATAAAGTGCTCAATCAAAGCCAGTCCACAGATTTCACCGATGATCGCAAATCATTAACGTAATCTGCGTAATCTGCGGATAGATGTATTTAAACCCACCTGATCAACCCCGGCAACCGCTCCTTGCTGATAAAGTGCTCAATCAAAGCCAGTCCACAGATTTCGCCGATGATCGCAGATTATTTAAAATCTGTGAAATCTGCGTAATCTGCGGATAGATTTTTAAATCCTTTCATTGAATAGCCTTATCTCCGCCTCGAAACCAGAAAAACCACCACTGCAATCACCAACAACCCGGCAACCACTATCCCGATCCCGATAATCGGCAAGCCCCCCCGTGCCTCCGTAGTCGGCGTCCCAGTAGGCGCGGGTGTATCTGTCGCCTTTTCCGTCGCAGTGGGCAGCGGAGCCTGCGTGGCAGAGCGCAGTCGCCGTCGCCGAGGGAGGCGGCGTCAGCAGCGCGCTGGGCGTTGCCGTCTCGCTCGCCATTGGCGTGACAAACGGCGCCGCCTCCGCCGTAGCTGTCGCTGAGTTATAGGCATAAATGTCGAGCACATCCTCCACCATCAGGCTGGAGATGCCCGTCCCCTCCGCCAGCGCCGGGTTCTTCGCCTCCAGCTCCCTGGCGATGCTCAGCTCATCCTGCACCGTCTGCATCACCTGCGGCGGAGCGTTCTTATCCTTCATAAACGGCGCCAGCGTCAGCAGCGCCAGCCCGGCGTGCGGCGCGGGATGCTCCGGCAGCAGCTCAGCCGCCTTCCGGTATGCCCCCAGACCGGGCTGCAGGTAGCTCTGGCTGAAGATTGACGGCGAATTCCACCCGCCGGTCGCCAGCGAGCGGTAGATGCCCGCCAGCTCCAGCCACGCCTGCCCGTCCTCCGGCTGCGCCTGGACCCTCACCTTCGCCGCTTCAAGCTTCTGCCACTCGTTGATATCCATCAGCCAGGCGGCGAAATCATCCTGCGCCCCCGGCTCGAAATTCTTCCATGTCCAGCGCGCCTGGTTCCCCTCCAGGATCACCCCTGCAGGGATGGCGGGCAGCGCATTCGCCCCCCCGTACGGCAACCTGAGACTGCCGGGGGAGGCCACTGCCAGCGTCGCCTCCGAAGCCGGGTACGGCAGGTTCACCACCAGCTCCGCATCGCCGATCGGACCCGCCCAGCCCGCCCCAGTCTGGAAGATATAGTACAGCGCCAGCTCCTTGCCCTTCACCGCCGTCTGCAGCGGCACCGTATAGCGCACCCGGATCAGCGTCTTCTTCCCCGCCGGAAAAGTCACCGGAAAACTCGCCCACGGCAGGGGCGGCTTATCGGCGCCCTTCGGGTTAGGCAGCTCGCTCACCGTAAACTCCACCGGTTTCTCAGCCACGCTCACTCGAAAACGCTCGATACGCGGGGGATCTCCTCCGGATTGAGCTCCCAATCCACGTTCTCCAGCGCCGATGCCAGCGGAAACCAGGCGGTCATCCGCACCACCTCATCCGTCGGATTCTTCATGATGAAATCCGCCTGCACATCCGCCACCATCGAGAACCACACCGGCATGGTTTGCAGCCCGTACGCCTGCGGGTTCAATTGGATAGCCGCGTTATCCGCCGCCGTCGCCGGGCGCACGGTCATCTCTACCAGCTCGTTCAGCATCTGCACCGGCGTCTCCTGCTCCGGCTGGATGCTACTGCCCCCCGGCAGGAGCGGTCGCACCCCCACGTCCGCCCGACCGGGTGCAACCCACAGCCCGCCGAGCGCCAGCAAGCACGCCAGCGCCGCCGCCATCCCCTTCCAGATCCATTGCTTCATCATAGGCTTCACCTTCCCCGTGGCAATAGAAAACGCCGGGTGTTCATCAAGTCTGGCTTTTATGTATGCATACCTATCATACAGCAGGATCCGAGTGTGTCAATTGGTCTTTTGACGCAACTGAGCGTCGTCAAAAGTTTGGTCCTTACCCCCTTGCCCGATGCCAGGGCATTCTGTTTTGACCAAAAAACGATCCGCAGACTCCACTGATTTTCCCAGATCATTAAAATCTGCGTTAATCGGTGCAATCTGCGGATGAACTCTCTCCTAATCCCCTAATTCCTACCCCCTGTCCCTCATTCCTACCTCTACTCGTACCTCAGCGCCTCCACCGGCTCCAAATTCGCCGCCCGGTTCGCCGGGTACAGCCCGAAGAACAGCCCCACCGCCGTCGAGAACAGCGTCGCGATCAAGATCGTATCGATCCCGATCGCCGGGTTGATCTGCGCGTCGTTCGCCGCCGCGATCTGCCCCACCGCGAAGGAGATCAGCCATCCCAGCATGATCCCGATGATCCCCCCGATCAGGCTCAGCACCGAAGACTCGGTCAGGAACTGGATCAGGATGTCCGCCTTGCGCGCCCCCAGCGCCTTGCGCAGGCCGATCTCGCGCGTGCGCTCCGTCACCGACACCAGCATGATATTCATGATCCCGATCCCGCCCACCAGCAGCGAGATCGCCGCGATGCCCCCCAGGAAGATCGTCAGCACCCCGGTGATTGTGCTCGCAATATCCAGGAAGCTCTGCTGTGTGAAGACCGTGAAGTCGTCCGCCCCCACCTGCGTGCGGTGGCGCTGGCGCAGGATCTGCGCGATCTCCTCCGAGGCCAGCGGCACAGCCTGGGCGCTCACCGCCTCCACCAGGATCATGTCCACCCGGTCCGGCGAGGCGCGGTGCAGCAGGCGCGTCTGGGCCGTCGTCAGCGGGATCAACGCCCGGTCGTCCTCGTTCGCAAATCCCGAGCCGCCCTTGGATGTCAGCACCCCGATGATGCGGAAGGGTTGCCCTTCGACGCGCACCGTCTCGCCCACGATACCTTCTTTGCGCCCGAACAGCTTATCGGCGGTATCCGGGGCGATTAGCATCACGGACGCCTCGCCCAGCAGGTGCTGCTCCTGGATGAACTCGCCCTCGCTCACCGTGTCGTTGCGCATCGGCCCGTAACCGGGCGTCACCCCCGCGATTTGCGTCACTGCGCTCTCGCCGCCATAGGTGATCTTAGCGCTGCCCTGCAGCATCGGCGCCACAGCCGCCACTGAAGGCGCCTGGAAGGGGTCACCGATAGCCGCCGCGTCGCCCAGCGTGACCGGCTTGGGGTTGCGCACGTCTTCCGAGCCGCCGCGGATCACGAACAGCAGGTTGGTGCCGATGCCCTGGATCGAGCCAGTGATCGTATTTTGCGCCCCGCGCCCGATCGAGATCATGGCGATCACCGCCCCCACGCCGATCACAATCCCCAGGATCGTCAAACCCGAGCGCAGCTTGTTCGCCGAGAGGCTCTCCAGAGCCTCTATGAAAGATTGCCAGAATTTCATCCTCTAACCCTCCACCACCACGCCGTCGCGGATGTGGATCGCGCGCTGCGTCTGGGCGGCTACATCCGAGTCGTGTGTCACGATGATCAGCGTCGTACCGCGCTCCTGGTTCAAGGAGAGCAGCAACTTCATGATCTCCTCCCCCGAATGGGTGTCCAGGTTGCCGGTTGGCTCATCCGCCAGGATGATCGCCGGCTCATTGACCAACGCGCGGGCGATCGCCACCCGCTGCTGCTGCCCGCCGGAGAGCTCGTTGGGCCGGTGGTGGATGCGGTCGCCCAGCCCCACCAGCTCCAAAGCCGCCCGGGCTCGGTCTTTGCGCCCCTTGTTCTTCACGGCATAGCGCATGGGCAGCTCCACGTTCGCCAGCGCCGAAGTCCGCGACAGCAGGTTGAAGCTCTGGAAGACGAAGCCCACCTTGCGGTTGCGGATGTCTGCCAGCTGGTCATCCCGCAAATCAGAGACGTTCTCCCCGTCCAGCAGGTACTCGCCGCTCGTGGGGTGGTCCAGGCAGCCGATCATGTTCATCAGCGTCGATTTGCCCGAGCCGGAAGGTCCCATGATCGCTACCACCTCGCCGCGGGCGATGTTTAGTGTCACCCCGCGCAAGGCGTGCACCTCCACCTCGCCCATTTTATAGACCTTGGTCATATCCTTGGTCTTGATCACCCAATCCTCTGTTGGCATCTCCATACTCGCCTCCTGCACTACTGTTGAACAAACGGCGGCGGCCCGTTCTGGTCGAAGACGGCTGGCGGGTTGAGCACGATCAGGTCGCCCGGCTGGATATCCCCTTCCAGGAGCTGGCTCATCGTATCCGACGAAGCCCCCAGCGTGATCTCCACCGGCACAAGCTTGCCGTCCTTGAGCACGTACACCACCCGCTGCCCCTCCTGCACGCGCACCGCGCGGTTCGGTATCAGCGGGGTGTCCGCGATCTGGTCTATCACGATATTCACCGCCGCGGTCATCCCTGGCTTGACGGCTGGGTCGGCGTCGGTCAGCTCCACCGTCACCACGAACTCCACCACGCCCTGCTCCGACGTGCCTACCAGCGCCACTTCATTAACCTTGCCCTTGTAGTCGCGGTCAAGGATCGCGTCGAAGTTCAGGCTAACGTCCTGCCCCGGCTTGATGCGGTTGATATCCACTTCGGAGACCTGCACGTCCACCAGCAGCTTGGTAAGGTCGTCCAGGCGGAAGCCTGGCGTTCCCGGGGCAACCTGGTCCCCGACCTTGCTCTGCACCTGTGTGATCACCCCGGCGAACGGCGCCGTCAGGTGCGCCTGGTCGATGGCAGCCTGGGTGGCTGCCACGCGTGCCTCTGCCGCGGCGATGTCATCCGGGTCAGCCCCGTCTTTCAGGCGCTCCCACTCCCGCTGCGCGTCTGCCAGTTGCGCCTCCAGCAGGGCGATATCCGCCTCGCTGAGACCGTCTTTCACCCGCTCCCACTCGCGCTGCGCCTGCGCCAATTGCGCCTGCGCCGAAGCCAGGTTGGCATCCGCCACCGCCTGGTCTGTGGCGCTGGAGGTGCCTGTCAGCCCGTTCAGGTTGCGCACGGCTGCGTCGTAGCGTTGTTGGGCTGCTGCCATATCGCTCAGCAGCTTTGCCCGCGTCAGGTTGCTCTCCGGCCTGTTGGCATACGGCTCGTAACGCTCCTTCGCCTTGTCGAGCTGGTCTTTCAGCAGAGTGACTTGCGCCTTAGCTTCATCGATGTAGCTCTGCCCCGCCGGAGATTGGCTGTTGCGAACCGCCCGCTGGGTGTTCTCCAGCACCTTCTGCGCGCTTGCCAGGGCATTTGCTGCTGCTGCTCTTGCCTGCTCGGGATCGCGCGCGTCTTCCAGCGCCTGCTGCGCCTGCTCCACTGCCTGCTGCGCCATCGCCTGCTGCAAGTTCGAGTTCCGCAGGTCGTCCAGCGCCTTCTTGGCGTTCACCAGGTCAGCCTGCGCCAGGATGACGGTCTGCGGCAGCGAGGTCTGTTGCAGCGAGGCGAGCTCCTGCCCGGCGCTGACCGTCTCACCCTCTGAGACGCCGATCTGCCCGACCGTGCCCGAGGTCTCCCAGGCGAGGCTCGCCGTCTGGTTGGCGTGCACCTCGCCGGTCGCGCCGACGGTTGCGGTCAGGTCTCCGCGCTGCAGCGCTTCGGTTTGGTACGCGCCCTGCGCCGCGGCGTTGCGCGAGCTACGCCAGCGCCAAAAAAAGAAAAGCGCCCCTGCCAGAACTGCAATAACGATGACGATAATGACCCACTTCTTCATAGATCCCTCCAGCTTGATCCGCCGTTGTCAACCTTACAGGAGCGTCCTGCAAGACGTACCGGCGGGATTGTTCTTGTCTCTCTCGTTAGCGCATCATGCGCACGAGCATGCGCGGCCTTATAATCCCGCCGCCCCCGCTCAGCGCTTCAGAAGGATTTAACAGCACCATGTCGCCTGGCTGCAGCTCCCCTTCCAGCACCTGGGAGAGCTCCTTGCTGGTCGAGCCCAGCTTGACCTGCACCGGGACGAACTGTCCGTCTCGTTGTACGTACACCACGCGCTGCCCGTTCTCGAAGCGCAGCGCCTGGTTGGGAACCAGCAGGGCGTCCTTGATCTCATCCACCACCAGGGTTACGGCTGCCGTCATCCCCGGTCGGATGGCTTCGTCCGCATCGCTGATCTCGACCTGCACCGGGAAGCTCGTCACCCCCAGCACGTCCTCGCCCACCGCTGGGACATCTGTCACCACGCCGTGGTAGGTGCGCCCCGGCGCGCCGTCCAGGGTCAGCTCTACCGCCTGACCTTCATGGATGCGGTTGACGTCCACCTCGGAGACCAATACATCCACCTGCAGGTGCGCCGTGTCATCCAGGCGAAACGCCAGGCTGCCCGGAGCCACCTTATCGCCCGGCTTGACCGAGAGATCGGTGATCTGCCCCGCAAAGGGTGCTTCCAGGGAGGGAAGACTGAGGGTTGCCTGCACCGCTTCTACGCGCGCCCTGGCTGCCGCCACTTCGTCCGGGTTCGGTCCGTTTTTCCAGCGCTCCAGCTCCCGCTGCGCGTCCGCCAGGCTGGCTTCCAGCACCGCCAGGTCTGCCGGGCTGGCGCCGTCCTTCACCCGCTCCCAATGCCGCTCGGCTTGCGCCGCTTGCGCTTTCGCCAGCTCCACGGCTGCATGCGCAATCGCAATATCCTGTGGGTCAGCTGGCTTTTGCAGATTGTTGTAGCGCTTCAGCGATTCATCGTATGCTCGCTGGTCTTGCGCCTTCTTCAGCTCCAGGGAGTTCAGTATCCTCTGGTAAAGGTGGCGGCTCTCGAAGAACCAGTAAGTCTTCGGATTGCGATTGACGTTATGCTCAATGCTGCGGTAGGTTTTGAGCGTATCATTGAGCTTCTTTTCCGCCATCAGCAGGTTGGCGTAAGCCTGGTCGATGGCTTCCTGGGCTGGCGGCTTGGTCAGGATGCGTAGCTGCCGATCGGCTTCCTCCAGGTCTTTTTGCGCCGCTGCCAGCTCCTCCTTGGCGGCTGCCTGGGCTTTTGCCGGGTCGCGGGCGTCCTCCAGGGCGTGCTGGGCGTCTTCTACGGCTTTCAACGCCTGCGCCTGGCGCATCGAGGATTGCAGCAGGTTGTCCAACTGCCTTTGCGCGTTGATCAGTTCCACCCGCGCCAGGATGATCGCCTGCGGCAGGGAAGTTTCCTCCAGCGAAGCAAGCTCTGCCCCGGTATTCACCGCGTCGCCCAGTTGGAAAAACACCTGGTCGACCGTGCCGCTCGTCTTCCACATCATCAACGCTGTCTGGTTCGAGCGCACGGCTCCGTCCGCATCTACCTTTATCTGGAGGTCGCCGCGCGTCACCGCCGCCGTCTCCAGGCTCGCCAACATCGTGCGGCTCTGGCGCCAGCGCCCCAGCGCCAGCAAGCCGGCTGCCAGGACGACCAGCGCCAATGCGCCTGCAATGATCGCAATTTTCTTGCCTTTGCCCGTCTTCATGGGTCTTAGCCCGTTCCCTTTTGCTCTTTCCGGCTTTTTACCATTGCGCCGTGTAAGTATCTGTAGAATTTTACCCCCAATGCCGCTCATAGCGTCCCGCGCCTCGCCACATTCATGCATTTCTAACGAATAACTTACATATTTGGCGGTTATCAGCCCGCCTCTACGTGACAACCGTCACAATTTCTCATGACATCTGAAACTGAAGTTTTATTCTCCAATTCGTTATGATTTGCACAAGCGAAAATCTATCCAAAGGAGATTTGAGAGATGCAAGCCGTTCAAAGTGAATTTCTCGCCATCGATCGCAAGTCACGCGCCCGCATCCCCTTTTCAGATGTCGATCTGCGCGACCCCCAGGAGCGCATTTGCGATTTCGAGGATGTCGTCATTTCCCTGGACCCCGAGCGCGCCATGCTCGAAGCCTCGCGCTGCGTGCACTGCCCCGACCCGGCTGCCTGCGTCACCGCCTGCCCCACTCACAATGACATCCCCTCTGCCATGTGGCTGATCGAGCAGGGGCAGTTCGTTGAAGCGGCGGAACTTTACCGCCAGACCAGCTCCCTGCCTGAGATCTGCGGGCGCGTCTGCCCCCACGAGCAGCTCTGCCAGGGTTCTTGCGTGCGCAGCAAGCGCCAAGCCCACGTGCTCACCGGCGCCCTTGAAGCCTTCGCCGTCGATTATGCTCGCCGGGTCGTTGGCGCCAGCATTCCAACCCAGGCGCCCAACGGCAAGAAAGTCGCCATCGTCGGCGCCGGTCCTGCTGGTCTGGCTTGCGCCGAGCAGCTCGTCCAGAAGGGTTACCAGGTAACCATCTTCGAAGCCAAGCCCGAGCCGGGCGGCTTGCTGGTCTACGGCATTCCCAATTTCAAGCTGCCCAAAGACGTGGTCTTCGCCCGCTGGCAGGACCTGGCTGACGCAGGCGTGGAGTTCGTCGGCAACACCTATATCGGTAAAGATAAAACCATCGACGATTTGTTCAAAGAAGGCTATGAGGCTGTATTTGTCGGCGTAGGCTCTGAGATCGACGCCCCCATGGAAGTCCCCGGCGAAGACCTGCCCGGCGTTTACAAAGCCACCGAGTTCCTCATCCGCGCCAACGTCGCCCTGGATATGCTCCCCGCAGACATGAACACCCGCCCGCCCATCGGGCGCAAGGTCGCCGTCATCGGCGGCGGCGACACCGCCTCCGACTGCCTGCGCACCGCCCTGCGCATGGGCGCCGATGAAGTCACCTGCCTCTACCGCCGCACCGAGAAAGAGATGCCCGGCGGGCGCAAAGACCGCCAGCTTGCCCGCGAAGAAGGCGCCCAGTACCAGTTCCTCACCCAGCCCGTGCGCTTCATCGCCGGCGAAGACGGCGCGCTGCAACAGATCGAGTGCATCCGCATGCAGCTCGGCGAGCCCGACGCCAAAGGTCGCCGCAAGCCCGTGCCCATCGAGGGCTCTAATTTCATCGTCGATGCCGATACCGCCATCCTCGCCCTCGGCTACTGGCCCGATCCCATCATCGGCGAGACCACGCCCGACCTCAAGACCCAAAAATACGGGTTGATCGTTGCCGATAAAGCCAGCGGCGCCACCTCTCGCCCCGGCGTCTTCGCCGGCGGCGACGATGTCACCGGTCCGGACCTGGTCGTCACCGCCATGGTTGCCGGTCGCAATGCCGCCGCAGGCATCGACGCCTACATCCGTAGTGGAACTGCAAAGGCGAGCTGAGCGCCTTTATTATCTCTCCTTCCTCCTTTCGCGGCTGTGGGCGATCCCGATACCGGGGTCGCCCACTGGCGTTAATGGCTCATAGCAATAGGAATCCCCGAAAAAGGGATATTATGCGGGTTGCACCCGCATAATATCCCTTTTTCGGGATTATCCCTTTCCAATTGCGTAAATCCTGAGGGTATAATTGAACGTCGCACGACGGGGGAGCGCCGGCTCTTTTCACACACCCTGGAAGGACTCACCTGATCTATGGACATCGGTACCGTTCAATCGGTCGATATCGACCAGCAGATGCGCTCTGCCTACCTGGATTACGCCATGAGCGTCATCGTCTCGCGCGCCCTGCCCGATGCGCGCGATGGCTTGAAGCCCGTCCACCGGCGCATCCTCTACGCCATGCACGATATGGGCATCCGCACCGGCTCACCTTATAAGAAATCCGCCCGTATCGTCGGTGAGGTGCTCGGTAAGTACCATCCCCACGGCGATTCCGCCGTTTATGACGCCATGGCGCGCCTCGCGCAGGATTTCTCCATGCGCTACCTGCTCGTAGATGGTCAGGGCAACTTCGGCTCGATCGACGGCGACGCCCCGGCAGCCATGCGCTACACCGAAGCCCGCCTGGCGCCCATGGCGGAAGAGCTGCTCGCCGATATCGATAAAGAGACGGTGGACTTCATCCCCAACTTCGATGAGTCGCTCAGCGAGCCAACCGTGCTGCCCGCCCGCCTGCCCAACCTGCTGCTCAACGGCTCCTCCGGCATCGCCGTCGGTATGGCTACCAACATCCCTCCCCACAACCTGCGCGAGCTGGTAGCCGGGCTAACCTACCTGATCCAGAACTACGAGCGCCTCGACGAGATCACCGTCGAAGACCTGCTGCCCTTCATCCCCGGACCCGACTTCCCCACCGGCGGCGTCATCGTCGGCGCGGAAGGCATCCGCCAGGCGTACAGCACCGGACACGGGCGCATCATCCTGCGCGGCTTGGCGCACATCGAAGAGATGGGCTCCAGCCGCTATCGCATTGTCATCACCGAGATCCCCTTCCAGATCAACAAGACCACCCTGATCGAGCGCATCGCCGAACTGGCGCGCGAGGGCAAGCTGGACGACGTCTCCGACCTGCGCGATGAATCCAACCGGCGCGGCATGAGCATCGTCATCGAGCTGCGCCGCAGCGCCCAGCCGCGCAAGGTGCTCAACCAGCTCTACAAATATACGCCCCTGCAGTCCACCTTCGGCGTGCAGCTCCTGGCGCTGGTCGAAGGCGAGCCGCGCCTGCTTTCCCTGCGCCGCCTGTTGCAGATCTTCCTGGAGCACCGCCGCGAGATCATCACCCGCCGCTCGACCTACGAGCTGGAGAAAGCGCGCTCCCGCGCCCACATCCTGGAAGGGCTGCTCATCGCTCTGGCGAACCTGGACGCCGTCATCCAGACCATCCGCCAGTCGCCCGACGCCGAGGTCGCCAAAGAGCGCCTGATGGGGCGTTTCAATTTGAGCGAGCGCCAGGCGCAGGCGATCCTGGATATGCAACTGCGCCGCCTGGCTGCCCTCGAGCGCCAGAAGATCGAAGACGAGCAGCGCCAGACTTTAGAGCGCATCGCCTACCTGGAGGACCTGCTTGCCAACCCGCAGAAGATCCTGGATGTCATCCAGGCAGACCTGACCGAGCTGGTGGAGAAATTCGGCGACGAGCGCCGCACCCACATCGCTCACGAAGCCAGCGAAGACCTGCAAGAGGAAGACCTGGTGCCGGATGAGTCCATCCTCATCAGCGTCACCCAGCGCGGCTACATCAAGCGCGTGATGGCGAAATCCTTCCGCCTGCAAAGCCGCGGCGGGCGCGGCGTCACCGGGCATACCACCAAGGATGAAGACGAGATCCTGCTCCTCGTCCCCGCCCGCACCCTGGATACCGTCCTCTTCTTCTCCGACCGCGGCAAGGTCTACTCCGAAAAAGCCTACCAGATCCCCGACGCCGACCGGACCGGGCGTGGCATCCCCATGGTCAACGTCTTATCCCTGGATGCCGGCGAGACCATCACCGCCCTGGTCACCGTGCCCGATTTTTCCGCCGCCCAGTACTGCATGCTTGCCACGCGCGGCGGGCGTCTCAAGCGCATGGCGCTCTCCGAGTTCGCCTCCGTCCGCCCTTCGGGTCTGATCGCCATCAGCATCGACGAAGGCGATGAGCTGGGCTGGGTGCGCCTGACCCGCGGCGCCGACGAGATCATCCTGGTCACCGAATTAGGGCAGGCGCTGCGCTTCAGCGAAGACGAAGTGCGCCCCATGGGGCGCACCGCCGCCGGCGTAACCGGCATCCGCCTGGAAGACGGCGATTACGTCACCAGCATGGAGGTGGTCGAGCCGGGCGGCGACCTGCTCCTGGTGACGACGCGCGGCTATGGCAAGCGCACCCCTTTGAGCGAGTACCCGGTCAAGGGCCGCGCCACCGGCGGCGTGCAAACCATCGACAAGAACAGCCTGCCCAAGATCGGCACCATCACCGCCAGCCGCGTAGTGCAGGAAGGCGACGACCTGACCATCATCTCCGCCGGCGGAGTGATCCTGCGCACGCGCGTCGCCGACATCAGCCGCTCGGGGCGCCCATCGCGCGGCGTGCTCTTTATTAACCTGGCAGAAGGGGATAAAGTCGCCTCGTTGGCGCGCATCGCCGTCTACGAGCCGAGCCAGCCGGATAAAGCAGCTTCTTAATAAAACCGCTTTGGATCTGCGTGCAGCGAATCCGCACGCAGATCCAAAGCGGTACCCTGATAGGTTCAGGAAAGATCCAGATTAGAGAAAAGGCAGGTAGATCGCCTCGGTCACCAGCAGGGTGAACGAGCCCAGGATGCACACCATCATCAGCAAGATCAAGGCGATGATAAACCGCTGCCAGGGCTTCATCCCGAGGAAGGGCTTCGGTGCAGGGCGGTGCTCCACGAAAATGGGCGTCTCTTCTTCAAACGGATTGGCTTCTGCTTCCTGGCGTAAGTCGTCAAACATTCTCTACCTCCTCAGTGTGGTTCTTCCCACGGGATGAAAGATACCCCGAAAAACCAGCCCTGTCATTATAATGCTTGCGCGGGCGGGCGCAGGCAAATCTCACCGAATTGAAAGCCCTGCACCTCTCCCGAGCGCAGCCGCAGCCGCAGCCCCCCATCTGGGTTGAGGCCCTGGATCTGCCCCTCCAGCGGCTCCTGTCCCTCAGCCAGCAATCGCACCCACTCGCCGCGGAAAGCCAGCCGCCGCTCCCATGCCTGGATGAACCCCGGGGCATCCAGGTGCTCGCGCCATCCAGCAGGTTTTTCAGCACCGCGTGCAGCAGCTCCCAGCGATCCACGCTGGCTCCCAGCTCCGTCTCCACGCAGGTCGCCGGGAAATCCAGCGCCTCCGCCGGGGGCACTGAAGCAGGTGCAACATTGATGCCGATGCCCAGGATCAGCGCCATCAGCTCATCCCCCTTCCAGTGCGCCTCCGCCAGCACGCCCGCCAGCTTGCGCCGCGAAGCCACCACGTCGTTGGGCCACTTCACCTGCGCCGGCGTCACCGCCGGCAGCGCGGCGTTGATCGTATCGCAAACCGCCAGCGCCCCCAGCGCCGTCACCTGCGCCACGCGTCCCGCCAGTGCTTCCTTATCCTGGCGCAGCACCAGCGTAAACGCCAGCGCCGAGCCCGCCGGCGTCAGCCAGCGGCGCTGCATCCGCCCGCGCCCCGCCGTCTGCTCATCGGCTACCACCAGCGAAAGGTCCCTCGCCCCCGCCTCCGCCCATCGCGCCGCCAGGTCGTTGGTCGAGCCGATCGTCGGGTAGTAGCGCACCGACCCCAGCGGCAGGTCGGAGAGTAATTTTTCAAGTGTAGTTTGGTCCATGGACAAATTGTACCTTTTTATGAGACCAAATTATAGAGTTAAATTAATCGGGCAACCCTTCAGAAAACCCTGCCATCCTCCGTAGGGGCGGGGCAGGAGTCAACTCCCCAGAAAGAATCGTATCTCTTTGCCCCGCCCCTAGGATGCATTCATCTTGCTCGCTTACCGGATGAGAACCACGATATTTGATGGTATAGATTGGATATCGCTCACTTTTTCTTCTTTCGATTTTTCTTGCGCGAGAGCTTCTCTTGCTTGCGCTTCGGCTTTTTCCTTCTTGGAGCTTTTTGGGGTGGGTTGCTGCCCGCTTTCCAGGCTCCTACTCTGCGAGTAGGGATAATTCAGTGAAGGCGAATAAGAGCGTGATGGGGTTATCCGCCCTGGCAGGATACCCAGTTCGACCTGGACATCCTCAAAATCACCCATGATAAATTCATCGACTTTGTCAGCTTGAAATGCCTGCTCGATCAACCCCAACCGTTCAATAGCCTTCAGGTTGACCAGGGCAAAGACGATAAACCCGTTTATGCTCTCATCATTTTCTTGATAGGATTCCAGAGCGCCGGCAAGCCCTGCCACACACTCGTCGCGGCTTTCCGGCAAGCGTCTGCCAATCACCTCGAGTGAATCCGCCGCCGTAGCCCGGGCGTAAGTTTTATTCCCCCGATCTGCCAGATAGCCTGCAAGCGGCTGGATAGCCGCCGGTCCAATCAACGCAAAAACATCGGCAAGCTCTTCACCCGCCCATTCGTCGTCGACATCGTCCACCTGCTGCAGGATGCCCAGCAGAGCTGGGATAGCTTCCTTAGCCTTTAACTGCCCCAGAGCACGCCAGGCATGGATCTGAGCGAAGCATTCGGGATGGTCTTCCCCGTCCGGCTCGACCGCCGCCCAGCGCAGATCGACATCCTTCACCAGGCGGATCAGATCGGGGATGTTCTCCTCAGAGAGACCCAATTCGAGATAATCGGGCCACTCATTCTCTGTGGGCTCTCCGATGCGCAGCAGTCCTTGCACCGGTTCAGAATAGGATTCTATTGTCATGGTAATGAGGATTCTCCGCCTGGATTATATCCCTTCTACATATATTCGTACCATCTGGCTCTCGAATACATCAGCCCGAAATCCGCCACGTTGCTGTACTGCCCCCTGGGGACCCATCCGGGGACCCCTACCCTGGATACTTCGCCTTGCCCCAAGGGTGACCCGGTGTACATGAACTTCGTCGGCAGCGTCCCGCTGGCAAATCTTAACTCCCCCGATGCCTTGTACCGGTTGTCGGTAGGCTACGCTCCGTTGCTGTCCGTCGTCACGCTGGTGGAGCCATAGACATGTCCTGAGCGAAGCGAGGGATGGTCGCTCAGGATGAAGTTCAGGGTGCTGGACCCGGTGCGCATCGCCACCCGCGCCCCACCTGCATTGTAGTATTTCTTCATTGTGCTCGTGCTGCCCGTCCACTCGAAATACGCCCCGATATGCACCGTGGTCACGCCGCCCACTAAGCTTTTTACCCGATTGCCATCGCCGTCGAAGACAAAGCTGGCGGTTCGCTGCCCTGGCAACGGTACGGTTGCAGTGCTCGAGTTGCACTCCTGCAGAGCTCGACTCTCTGTGCCAGTACCGCAATTGTACATTATGTCGATGCCAGTCAATATGAAATTCTTAAGGTTCTACGTATTCTTGGAATGTTAAAAATTTAGATAGGAGGTGAGCGGACAAATTCACATCCTGAAAAGTGGACTTTTTAAGTTCCTGATTTGTGGACACCTTATGTTCCGCTTGACACAAAGCCCAGAAAGAGCTGGGAGCATGCAGCCTGCAATCTCCGGACGATTGGGAAGCCACCATCCGGGAAAGTGGCAGCGGCTTGAAGCAAGGATACGTGGCGAATCTCGCCGAAACCTGTGACCCTGAGAACCCATTTCAGCTGATCACGAAGGTGCAGGTCGCGCCGAACAGTGTGGATGATACCAAGCTCTTGCTGCAGGCTTTACCTGACCTGGCTCAGCGCACCGATCTGGACACTCTCTATACCGATGGCGGTTACGGTGGTCCAGAGGTCGATCGAGCTTTGACGGATAAAGGCATTTCCCTGTTCCAGACGGGGATCCGTGAGCCAAAACTTTCGCAGGAACAGCTGAGTTTCTATGATTTCGACCTTCAACTGGATGAAACGGGGCAGCCGGTGCAGGTTACCTGCCCTCATGCCCAGACAACTCCGGTTGAGTTGGGTAGCTCAGAAGAAAGGTTATGTGGCCAGGTTTGCAGTCAGCATTTGTGAAGCCTGTCCATTCCACCGGGCTCAACAATGCCCTACCCGCTTCCGAAAGCGGAAACAGTTCTACGGTTTGTACTTCATGCCTAAAGACAAGCTGCGCTTCTTGCGCCGACAGCGTAGCCGGTTTTTCCAGGAAATGAAACAGAACCCACGGGCAGCACAGTGAAGCGACGGTGCGGGCGGTAAAGCATCCCTTTCCAAGGGGAAAAGTGCCGGTTCGAAGGCAGATTCCGAGTTTGCTACTTGATGATCGGGTCAGCAGCTGTCAACAATGTCCGCCAAATCCATTGATATTTGAAGAAACAGGTTGGGGCGTTGTCAAGCATTCTTTTTTCTGCTATCTCTGGAAGTGTTTTTCGCTTTCGTGATCGTTCTTATGCTCATAAATCCTTGGTTTTTGCAGCATAGTTTTCTCTAAAGCAATTTCCATCAAACGAATAACCCCGCGCCGCCTCTTTTCACTAACTTGCTGACTCGCTGAATCTCCCCGGTTTGACCTGCCACAGGCGCATCGCCTGTGGCACTCTTTCCCCCATCTCCGCAAGAATCGGGTGTCTTTTCTCCTCCTCCGCTCGTAAAATACCAACAATCTGCAGTTAATATATCCAATTTACGCAGAACCCGGTAAAATGGAGGAGTTTTTACACCATGGACACACTCACCGTCGATACCCGCCAGATGGCGGAAGATTACCAGCGCATCGAGCAGGCTATCCGCTACCTGGAGGCGCAGCATGCCAGCCAGCCCTCCCTGCGTGAGGTCGCCGAGAGCGTATCCCTCAGCGAGTACCACTTCCAGCGCCTCTTCACCCGCTGGGTAGGCATCAGCCCCAAGCGCTTCCTGCAGTACCTCACCAAGGAGCACGTCAAAGCCCTCCTGGCGCAGTCCAGCGACCTGCTGGCAGTCACCTACCAGGCGGGATTGTCCAGCCCGGGCAGGCTGCACGACCTGTTCGTCAACGCCGAGGCGGTCACGCCCGGCGAGTACAAGAACCGCGGCAAGGGGCTGGAGATCACCTACGGCATCCACCCCACGCCCTTCGGCGAGTGCCTCCTGGCGGTCACCGGGCGGGGCGTCAGCAACCTGATCTTCCTGGCGGATGGCTCCCCGCAGGGCGCCATCGCCGAGCTGCGCCGCCGCTGGGGCAACGCCAGCCTGCAAGAGGACGCTTCACGCACGCAAGCCGCCGCAGAGCAGGTCAACCAGGCTCTCCTGGGTGAGGCGGAGCTGCCGCTTGCCCTGCACCTGCGCGGCACCAACTTCCAGCTCAAGGTGTGGGAAGCGCTGCTGCGCATCCCCGAGGGGGCGCTGGTCTCCTATGACGAGCTGGCCGCCTGGATCGGCGAGCCGGGCGCAGCCCGCGCCGTGGGCAACGCCGTGGGGTGCAACCCCATCCCGCTGCTCATCCCCTGCCACCGCGTGGTGCGCAAGAGCGGCGATTTCGGCGGCTACCGCTGGGGGCTGCCGCGCAAGAAAGCCATCCTCGGCTGGGAGATGGCGCGCACGAGCCAGGTGGTGGAATGGACCAGCGCCTGAAGATCTGGGTCGCTTTGCTGGCGGTCTATATCGTCTGGGGCTCCACTTACCTGGCGATCCGCTTTGCGGTGCAGACCATCCCCCCCTTCCTCATGGTAGCCACGCGCTTCCTGGTCGCCGGGGCGATCCTCTTCGCCTGGCGGCGCCTGCGCCACGACCCGTCCCCCACGCCGCGCCAGTGGCTTTCCGCAGCTATCGTCGGCGTCTTGCTCCTGGTGTTGGGCAACGGCAGCGTGGTGTGGGCTGAGCAGTACGTGCCCTCCGGCGTCACCGCCCTCATCGTCGGCACCGCCCCGCTCTTCATGGTGCTCATCGACGCCCTGCGCCCGGGCGGCGGATTGCCGGACGCGCGCACTACATCCGGCGTCCTGCTCGGCTTCGGCGGCATCGCCATCCTCATCAACCCGGCAAGCCTCTCCGCCAACCCCGACCGCTTCTTCGTTATCGGATTGGCTGTGCTCTTCCTGGCGACCTTCTTCTGGGCGCTCGGCTCGCTCTACAGCCGCAAGGCGAAGCTGCCTTCATCGCCCTTGCTCGGCACCGGCATGGAGATGCTGGTCGGCGGCGTGGTCTTGCTGAGCATTGCTACCTTTACCGGGGAATGGCGCCAGCTCGACCTGGCGGCAATCTCGCTGCGCTCTTGGTTCGGGCTGGTGTACCTGATCATCTTCGGCGCCCTGGTCGGCTTCGTGGCTTACACCTGGCTGCTGCGCTCCGCTCCCACGCCGCTGGTCTCCACCTACGCCTATGTCAACCCGCTGATCGCCATCTTCCTGGGAACCTGGCTGGGGCAGGAGAGCCTCACCCCGCGTATCCTGCTCGCTGCGCTGGTGATCGTTGCCGCTGTGATCATCATCAACAGCAGCCACGCCCGGTCAGCCCGAAAAGCATCCCTGCCTGTACAAGCCCCGGTTGTCGACGAGGAAGGTTAGTCGCAGGGCGTAATTCCGGTCAAGCCATGCAAAAAAGCGGCAGCTAACTCACCGGCTCAGGGGCGACCCGCCTCGCCTGGCTTCCAGGTTGCGTGGATGCGCTGGATGCTGCCCGCTTCCCAGGCGCGCTGGAACGCCGCCGTCACGTCCGGGTCGAAGCTCGTCCGGGCGCAGCGCAGCACCTCCGCCAGCCCGTCTTCCAGGCTGCGAGCGCGGTGGTAGGGCAGGTCGCTGGTCATAGCGTCAAAACTATCCGCCACGGCGACGATGCGCGCCCCGGGCGGGATGCGGTGCTCATTCAGCCGGTCGGGGTAGCCGTTGCCGTCCCAGCGCTCGTGGTGGTGGCGGATCACCGGCACCGCCGGCAGCAGGAAGGGGATCTCTTTCACCATCTCAGCCCCGGTGATGGGGTGCTTTTTGATCAGCAGCCATTCCTGCGAGTTTAACGCCCCCGGCTTGAACAGCAAGCTCTCGCGGATGATGATCTTGCCGATATCGTGCAGGATGGCGCCCAGGCGCAGCTGCTCGAGCTGGCGCCCTTGCCAGCCGATCTGCTCGGCGATCGCCGTGGCGTAGCCGGTGACACGCTCCACGTGCCCGCGCGTCGCCGCATTGCGCTCGTCGATGGCGTTTGCCAGCATGGTCAGGCTGGTTTCGTAAGCCCGGCGGAGCTGCACCACCTGTAGTTGTTGGGAGCGTTCCAGGCGGGCGCGCACCGTGGTCAGCAGCTCGTCGCGCGACAGGGGCTTCACCAGGTAATCTTCCACGCCCAGGGTCTTGCCAGCAATCACCTCCGCCTGCTCGCCGTGCGCGGTCAGAAAGATGAAGGGGATAGTCACCCAGTCTGGGCGGGCGCGCACGCGGTTGAAGAACGTGTACCCGTCCATGGCGGGCATGCTGATATCCGAGATGATCATGTCCGGGCTGACCATCTTCATCGTATCCAGCGCCTCTTGCCCGTTGGCGGCAGTCAGCACGGTATAGCCGGCGCCGATCAAGATCTCACGCATACCTTCGCGCAAGGGGTGATTGTCTTCCACGACCAGTAGGGTGTCTGCTTGTTTTTCCATGAAGCCTCGCTGCTATCCAGACCCGCTGCGCTACAGCTACTCGGAACCCAGTTCCGCCAGCGATGGTATGCCTCCGGCTGAGGTAGCCGCACGCACGCCGCGCACAATCGCCTGGGCGAACACCTCCGCCGCGTAGGCTCCGATGATGTTGACGTCTGCTCGCCGCCTGCCGGTCGAAAGGGCGAAGATGGTGTCGCCGTCCAGCATGGTGTGCGCCGGGCGGATGGCGCGCGCCACACCGTCCTGCGCCATCTGGGCGACCTTATTGGCGCCTTCCTTGCTCAGCGCGGCGTTGGTGGCGACCACACCGATGACCGTATTCTCGCGGCTGGCGAAGCCCATGGCAGTGCGCCCGATCAGGGTGCCCATCACCTGCAGGCTGTCTGCAAACAGCCCTGGAGCGCCCACTTGCAGCGGACCTTTTTGCAGCGAGCGCGCCCCGGCGATGATCTTCCCGCTCGCCGGGTCGATCACATCGCCGAAGACGTTGACTGCCGCCATGGCGCCGACGAAGACGCCGCGCCCCAGGCGTACCGCGGCGCTGCCAATGCCGCCCTTAACCGCTTGCCCCATGCCCAGGATCTTGCCCACCGTGCAGCCTGTCCCCGCGCCCACGCTGCCCTCCGCCGGTGGATCTGTGCTGGCGTTCAGGCACGCCTGGTAGCCCATTTCCATCCCCGGTCGCACATCCGCCCGTCCGATGCCCAGGTCGAAGAGGATGGCTGCCGGGACGATGGGCACGCGCGCCACGCGCACGTTGAAGCCCACGCCGCGCTCCTCAAGGTAGCGCACCACGCCCCCGGCAGCGTCCAACCCAAAAGCCGAGCCGCCCGAGAGTAACACGGCGTGCACGTGCTCGACCAGATGCATGGGGTGCAGGGCGTCGGTCTCGCGCGTGCCGGGCGCCCCGCCGCGCTGGTCCACACCGCCCACCGCGCCGCCCTCGCACAAGACGACCGTACAGCCGGTGATGGCTTCGTTATCCTGGGCGTGCCCCACGCGGATGCCGGGCACGTCGCTGATGGTGTAGGTGTGATGGACAGGCATGGGAAAATACTCCTCCGCCTTGCGGCGGTCAGGGTGATGTCATTATAACCAGGAATGAAAAGCGGGCAGATTACGCTTTTGTTAACACCCTCAGCAGCGGATGCCGGATTGCTCCAGCTCCACCTTGAGTTGCAGCGGCGATTGGAAGTGGATCGTCCGGCAGCCCAGCTCTTGCGCCACGCGGATATTGGGCGCAGAATTGTCGATCAGCAGGCACTCGCCGGCGGGATGCCCGATCTGCTGGAAAGTGAGCGCGAAGATGCGCGGGTCGGGCTTCACCATACCGACGCTGCCGGAGAGGATAATGTCGTCAAACCAGCTGAGGAACTCATAGCGAGGGCGGATCAGGAGGAACTTTTCCTCAGACCAGTTGCTCAGTGCGTAGAGTGGATACCCCGCCACGCGCAGCGCTTTCAGGATATCGACCGTTTCCCAGATCGGACCGCCGAGCGATTGCTCCCAATCGCGGTCGTAGAGGCGGATCAGCTCGCAGTACTGCGGGTAGCGAGCGCAGTGCTCCTCTACCGCTATCGAGAATGGTCGTCCTTGATCCTGGTACAGATTCCACTCCGCAAAACGGATTTCCGCTAAAAAGTCATCGACGGCTTTCCGGTCGCCGTTGAAGTGTTTGAGGTATAGATAATGCGGATTCCAGTCGAACAGGACGCCGCCAAAGTCAAATAGGATCGCTGTGCGATCGGCAGGGATGGGTTCCATAGGAAATGTATTGCACAAATAATGTGGCTAATGCACATATTTTCACGCTAAATTTACGCTTGTCAATAGGGAAAATCGACACGAATTGCCCGGCTGCAGTGGACAGGGAATTGATTTAATGTATAATTACGGCGCTGAATGCTTGGCACGCGCGCCTGGAAGATCTGGCGCAGAGAAAAACCTAAAGATCGTTTGTGGAATTTTGGCCCCGTAGCTCAACTGGCAGAGCAAGCGCCTCTTAAGCGTTAGGTTCTGGGTTCGACCCCCAGCGGGGTCACTCTTTTATTTAACCCTAACCCCCCTCTTCAATTCTCTTGACAGACTGCCGGGAACGTGGTATCACTGGTATTAGTGGTATGACCACCGGACTGATCTGCACACATCCTCCGCTAAGGAACCCCATGCCCAATTCTGCCCCTGATGAGCTGCTCGCCAACGATGTCTTCCGTACGATCCGGCTAGATGAAGGCTTGCTCTCGGTGCAAGCTTCCCGGCAGATCCGCGAGCTGGTCCAATCCGGCGAGCTGCACCGCGGCGAGCGACTGCCCTCCGAACGCGAGCTTTGCGAGCGGCTCGGCGTCAGCCGCACCGTAGTGCGCGAGGCAATCAAGATGCTGCGCGCCTCCGGTCTGGTGAAAGTGCGGTTGGGCGTGGGCACCTTCATCGCCGAGGAGCCAGCCAACGTCCTGGAGGCACCCTGAACTACGCCGATGACCAGGAAGCGCGCAAGATCTGCGACCTGCAGCAGGTGCGCGAGGTGCTCGAGCCAGCCGCGGCAGCCCTGGCGGCTCAGAACGCCACATCCACGGACATCGAGCAAATCGAGCAGGCGATCCTGACCATGGAGCGCAACATGCTCAACGGCTACCGCTACGTCGAGGCAGATAAAGCCTTCCACCTCGCCCTGGCTGAAGCTACACACAACAGCATCTTCGTTATCTTCGTCAATTCCATCGTCGATCTGCTGCAGGAGGTGATGCGCCTGGCGATCGACTTTCCCGGAGCCGGCGAGCGCTCCAGCGTATACCATCGCCGTATCCTGGAGGCAATCATTGCCCGTGATGCCGACGAGGCCTGCAACGCCATGAACGAGCATATGCAGCAGGCGCAGTTGGACGTACAAGCCACTCTGCGCTACAAATTCACCCGTTAGTCTACTTCAATGCGGAGGTTGACAGCAATCGTGGAAATAGAGCAAGAAACCCTCTTCGAGATGTACCGCCGCATGGTGCGCATCCGCCAGTTCGAGCTGGCAGCCATGGACCTGTTCAAGCGCGGCATGGTCAAGGGCGCTATCCATACCTATATCGGGCAGGAGGCTTCGGGAGTAGGCGTGTGCATGGCGCTGCGCACTGCTGACCTGATCGCCGGCACCCACCGCAGCCACGGGCATAACATCGCCAAGGGCGCAGATACCCGCCGCATGATGGCTGAGATTCTGGGTAAGGAGACCGGCTACTGTAAGGGTCGCGGCGGTTCGAT
>CAVPDG010000017.1:0-26638 GCA_963702535.1 uncultured Chloroflexia bacterium
AGGAGCATTAAATTGGACCGGCTGCGGTTAAGCTGTTGTTAAGCTTAGGTAATTAGTACTAAGGCTGGTTGAAATCGAGGGATTTCCTTGTTATAATCTTCTTACATGGTCTTAGTGGTATCGATAACACCTGTCAGAATTCTGTAAGGAAATTTATCGGCGAGCCAGCGTAAAATAGAGGTAGCAACAAACAGTAAGGCTACCGAGCAGCGCCTGTATTGATTGCAGAGACAACGTGGGTATTCTTGCATTGCACAAGGCACCAGGGCTGGCGGTATATACAATCCAAATCCGATAGGTTGAGCATCCCGAAAAGGTAAACCCATCGTGAGGTGGGGGCGCAAAGTCATGGGTCTGCAGGTGTGCAGACCGCCAGGCTGCCGAAGTTCGCCTTCGGCGCTTTGGTTAAATGGGCTTAATACCGTAACAAGATTGGGCGAAATCAGGCGAGTCTTTATACAGGTTAGGTAACGCACTCAATAATGGGCACGGATGTTCAACCACCATCCGGTCAGTCTACCACAAACCCGCAAGCAGATCGGTTTACTCGTGGTCCTGATGCGGGGCTGTACTTCATAGGGGTTATTGCTGTATTGGCGTTCATCTCAATGATAGCCGTCTTGTTCTGGGTAGCATCTCGGGAGAATCCAGCGCCGGTCGCCGCGCTGCCCACCTCCTCCCCTCTTCCAGGAGAGCAGGAAGGGGTTGTCCTCTTGCCCATTGTCAGCGGTCAATCCACCACCGAGCCCCAGACAGAGATTCCACTGGTGCCCACCCAAGCTCCGCCTACTATGGCGCCAGCCCCAACCGGCGCTTCAGAGGGTCAGGACTCCCAATCGGCAACAGCCTCCGCCCCAATACAATCTGGCGTTCCAGCCTCCACAAGCCAATCGGACCGCACCCCTTCAGGCTCTGGAGTCACCCGCACTGCCACACCCTCTCCGACCCTGGGTACTGCCCAGACGATCACAGCTACCCCAACCAACCAGACGCCTTCCCCAATCACCACCGGCGAGGTTGGCACCCTTTTCATCCGCAACGACCAGGGTTGCGTGGACACGCGCAACAACGATTTATATATCTTCGGCGAGATCGTCAACAACGGCGCGATCCCGGTCGATATTTTGAACTGGGATGTCAAGATCTACGATGGCGCCCGTGAGATCCAGACCGACGACGTCTTCCTCGATATCCCCAATAACTATGCTGTTTTTGCGAACGGCTCGATCCCGTTTGCATTGCTCACCACTCTGGACCGGTCTACTTTCACCGACTACGACATTTCTTTGGATTACGCCGCCGGTCCACATACGCCGCGCACCGATCTAAGCATCGTTGAGTTTACCTCCACCCGTGACGCGGGTTTTACCGAGGTAACCGGCAAATATGCGCATACTGACGTGGCAAATCCGCCAGATATCGTCTGGATCATTGCCACAGTCCGCGACGCGCAGGGCAGGCTCACCAACCTGCAGTACCAGCACTACACAAATGCATCAATTATCGACCCACGGCTGCCCCCCGGGCAGCATAGCTTCCGCCAACTCTACTTAGAAGATAACCCTTGCGGCGGTGGGACCATCGCAGTCAGCATCCTTGGTGAATAGCTGTCCGGTGGATAGGATGATCATTTTTTTTAGGGGTTATACCGGCTTAACAATGAGAGGAGGTGGTGAAATCGTACAAGATGTGATCAAGTGACCAGTTCAACCTGTGTCAGGTCCAAACTTAATCGTTGTATTACCCAAATGACCATTTGTTGAGGAGGATTGGAATGCAAAAAAAGACATACTTGTTGATGGCGATTGTCGTGATCTTGAGCCTGTTGGCATCAACCACGGCTCTCGCCCAAACCGGCGGTAATCCGCACGGAGCAGTCCCGGTGCAAGGGGACGCCTCGACGGACGTTGCCAGCCAGGCTGCGGTAAGCGGTCCGGTTTCGGTGGTCGTCCACCTGGACAAGGCATCCCTCGCCAGCGTCGGAAAATTCATGAGCGCCGCTGAGCGCGTCCAATATGCTGCCGAAGTTGCTGCCCTGCAAGACCAGGTAGCAGCCCAGGTCGAGGCGTTGGGCGGCACGGTGCTCGGCCGGTTTAAAACCCTGTCCAGCGGTCTGGCGGTGCGCATCGATGCCTCCCGCGTGCAAGATTTGCGCGCCCTGGCAAATGTCGCAGCCGTACGCCGCATCGGCACCTATGAGCTCGACCTCAACGACACCGTGCCGTTCATCGGTGCGGCGGATGTTCAGGACCTGGGCTTCGATGGCACGGGTATCAAAGTAGCGGTGCTGGATGATGGCGCCGACTACACCCATGCCAAGCTAGGTGGCCCCGGAAACGTGGATGCTTACGAAGCCTGCGCTGACGATCCTACCGTCATCGGCGAAGCCAACTGCCCCTTCTTCCCAAATGATAAGATCGTGGGCGGTTACGACTTCACCGGCGCCTGGGATGGCTCCACCATCCCTGAGACCCCTGATCCCGACCCGATCGCCTTGAGCTTCCACGGCACGCACGTGGCTGATATCATCGGCGGTCTCCCCACTCCAGATAGCACAAAGGCTCGCGTCCGCGTGGCGCATCTCTCTCCGGATGCCCCTGCAGTGGACATTCTCGTCAATGATATGGTTGCATTTTCAAATGTAGCCTTCAAAGAGGTGAGTGACTACACGGCCCTCATGCCTGGGACCTATAACGTCAAGGTTGTTCCAACTGGAGCCACCACCCCTGTCGTTATCGAGGCAAATCTGACACTCGCTGCTGGCACAGACTACACCGTTGCTGCCGTGAATGTCCTGGCCAGTATTGAACCACTTGTCCTGGTGGATAACAATGCCGCTCCGGCAGTTGGTAACGCTCACGTGCGCTTTGTGCACGCTTCGCCGGATGCGCCAGCAGTGGACATTGCCTTGGCAGGCGGCGCAGTGCTCTTCCCCAACGTAGCCTTCAAGGGCGTTGGCGACTATCTGCCTGTTCCAGCCGGTACATATGATCTGGAAGTCCGCCTGGCTGGAACCAACACAGTCGTTCTGCCTCTGCCAGGCATTGCATTGGCAGCTGGCAAGATCTATACGGCCTTTGCAGTTGGCCTGGTGGCAAATAACACCCTGGGCGCTGTCCTTACGGATGACACCCCCAATCGTGTGGGTCCTGGTGTAGCCCCCGGCGCAGACCTGTATGCCTTCAAGGTCTGCTCCGAGGTCAGCTCGGCATGCTCCGGTATCGCACTGCTCCAGGGTACCGATGCGGCAGCCGACCTGGATGGCGATCCGGCGACCTATGACCCCGCCGACGTGATCAACGCTTCCATCGGCTCCGGCTATGGACAGCCGGAAGACGACTGGACGGCTTTCGTCAACGAGGCCGTTGCCTATGGTAGCGTCTACGTTATCTCCGCCGGCAACAACTCGGACTTCCCGTTCATCGTTGGCTCGGCATCTACCGCCACGGCTGCCATCAGCGTGGCGCAGACCAGCGTGCCTTCGGACAAGCTGTTCTTCATCGGCATCAACGCCCCCACACCCAGCATCGTGACCAACACTGCCTGGTTGAACTGGTCTGTCAATCCCCTTGTGAGTGGCGCCATCACCGGCAATATCGCCTACGACACCACCAACGCTAACACACGCTTGGGTTGCAATCCAGACGGCAGCAGCCCATGGACAGGCACACCCTTCACGGGCCAGGTAGTCCTGGTCGACCGCGGCGCGTGCGCTGCCAGCTTGAAAGTGGCGAACGCGGATGCCGCAGGCGCCAGCATGGTATTGATTGCCATGATCGCCGCCGGCGCACCTTATCCGTTCGCCTATGGCGGCGGCGAGGTCACCACCCCGGCCTTCTCCGTCACCCAGGCGGATGGCACCCTGCTCAAGACCCCTGGAACCAATGTAACCTTGGATCCTAACGACCCCGACCTGTTCCTGGTGCTGCTCGACACCATGGTCGGCACATCCTCGCGCGGACCGCGCAACCACGATAACCGCATCAAACCGGATATCGGCGCACCGGGTGCATCCACCTCGGCTGAGTTCGGCACAGGCACCGAAACCACACCATTCGGCGGCACCTCTGGTGCAGCCCCCATGGTCACTGGCTCGGCGGCTTTGCTGGTTCAGAAGTACATGACCATGCCGGAATCCATCCAGCAAGAGCTCGGTCCGCTGTTCTACAAGGTCCTGATGATGAACACCGCCAACACGACGGTCTACCAGGACTACTACGGCGGCACCCTGGCGCCGATCACGCGCATCGGTGGCGGTCGGGTTGACGTGTTGAGCGCCTTCAACTCCAAGACCATCGCCTGGGACAGCACGGATGGCTGGAAAGACCCGCGCTACAACACCGGCAGTATGTCCTTTGGCTACCAGCCGGTCACCGGCGTCTATACCACGCTGCGCTTGGGCACTATCGCCAACATGGACAGCGAAGGCCATACCTATGACCTCTCGGCTGCTTTCCGCTATGCCAATGACGAATCGGCAGGCGTAACCCTCAAGGTCACCCCACGCCGGCTCTACGTCCCCGCGGGAGAGACGCGCAATTTCAAGGTCAAGATCACCATCAAAGCTGAGACCTTGAAAGAGTGGCCGGTCTTCGGCAACAGCGCTTTGAATAAGGGCGCAACCGGCAACAGCGGCACCCTGCTGACCAACCAGGAATACGATGGCTACATCAACATCGATGGCGGCGAGAACAACACCGTTCACCTGGCGTGGCAGGTCCTGCCCAAGAAAGCCACCAGTGTAGCCTACTCACCGCGCTTCCTCGACCTCAAGTTCGATGACACCACCCTGCTGAAGCTCCACAACCGCGCTCAATACCAGGATGCCGACGCGGATGTCTTCGCCCTGGTAGATAACAGCCCGAACATCTACAACTATGAGGTGTTCGACGATCTGAGCTTCATCAACTTCTGCACCGGTGGTATGTTCCCCGGCGGCGCTCCCGGCGTGGGCTGCAACCAGACGATGATCGACCTGAAGCAGGTCGGCGTTCGTGACTTCGACAATGCCTACATCGAGTTCGGCATCACCCTCTGGGATAGCCCATACCGCGCCAGCCAGTACCCCGCTCAGTTCTATGTCTTCATCGACAAAGACCGCAACGGGACGGACGACTACTACGTCTACAACACGGAGTTGAGTGGCTTCGGAGCTTCGGGGCAGAATGTGGTCTACGTATGCAACCTCACCACAGGTCGCTGCAGCGCCTACTTCTACACCAACTCGGGCTTCAACACCCAGAACTGGATCCTGACCATCCCCGCCAGTGCCATCGGCGTGACCCCCGGGACGGCGTTCAACTTCCAGGTTCTGGCTCGCGACTCCTGGTTCACCGGCAACTTTACCGACTGCTCGCCGGGTGACTGCGCTACCTACCATACCTATACCATGGGCATGCCCAAGTACGCCGTCGATAACATCTTCCCGACGATCCCCGCACAGGATGCCGTGGAACTGACCGTCACCAAAGTGCCGGGCGGAGATACAGCCTCACCCTCTCAGATCGGCTTGTTGGTCATGTATCGCCAGGCTGAGATCGAGAGCGAATCAGAATCGGTTCAGGTCTTCTCTCTCCCTTAACCGATAATACTCTCTAAGTGTTAATGATGACGGTCAGCCTCTTCGGCTGACCGTCATCTCATCCCAACGATGGGTCAGGGCGTCTCGCAAAATACGACCCGTTCCAGATCAGTATGGTAGATGTACTTTACCTCCTGATCGTTCTGATCCTTGACTTTCAGTGTGATCGCATAACCGGTGATATCGCCCGGGTTATACGTCTGCCCCGCTTGCGGGCAACCCAGGCTGGTATCGGTCCATTTCTTGGCGTCAATCGGATCAGGGATGATCTTCTCGCGGGGGATGCCAAGCCGCTGCGCCAGGTCGACGATCGCCAGGTTGACCAGCTTGACTTCCGGCGCAATATTCTTCACCACGCCAGCCGACTGGATGGTGCTTTCACACAAGAAAGCGTGCTTGGCGTCTGCATGGTAGTTATAGACCTGCCCCTGGTAACTTAACACGATCTGGTAGCCGGGTACGGTTGCCTGCATATAAGCCTGACCTGGCTGCGCACAACCCAGGCTGCCATCCGGCCAGACTACAGCGCTGACCGACACGATGCTGATCTGGTCCAGGGGAACGCCAAGGCGCTGTTCCAGGTCATCCAGCGCTTGCTGGACGAGCGGCTCTGCCGCTGCATCATAGTCCCCGGGCTGGAGTGGCGCCGCTTCAACCGGCTGGCTGCCAGCGCTTTCTCCGGTGGGAACTGCCACCACGCCCTGTCGCGGCGTGGGCGCCGCGCCAATCTCTTCAGTCATTGCTGGTTGCTCAACTTCCCCAGCCGAGGACGAGGGAGAACACGCCGCCAGCAAACCGACCGCCAGGCACAGTAGAAGATAGTAACCGGTCCATTTCATCGTCAAACCTCCTTGGATAAGTGTTTATCTCTGTGAACATTTCCCGCTTTTATAAATAGTTGCACCTTAGCCTTTACGGATTGATTGACGCTGTTTATACTCGCATCATACCATCCATGCCCCATCGGGATCCAGGCTCAGGTCTTAGACGCCTTGCCCGGTTAAAAAGTTCCCGTGTGGCAGGGGATTCTACCAACAAAAACAGGGTTTTCAGGTTGATCTCGGAGGCTGTCTTATGCTGTCGTCACGCAAGTTTTGGATATTGAGTCTGGTATTGCTGTTATTTACCCTTTCCGCGGTTTTTCCGGGAGCTGCACTGGCAGCCATCTTCGACCGCTACGCCGATGCTGTGCTCGGGCAACCCGATTTTAGATCTGTGCTTGCCAATAACGGCGGGATCAGCGCCCAAAGCCTCAACAAACCGGGCGGCGTTGCCGTGCATGCTGCCAGCGGGCGACTGTACGTTGCCGATACCCGCAACAACCGCGTATTGAGCTGGCCCAACGCCGCAAGTTTCCTCACCCACGAGGCAGCCGATTTGGTCTTTGGTCAGGGGAATGACTTCACAACCAACACAGCCAACAAAGGCGGTATCAGCGCGAATAGCTTGAACCAGCCGGCTGGTCTGGCGGTTGATAGCCAGGGCAACCTGTACGTGGCGGATACGATGAATAATCGCCTCCTGGAGTTCAATGCACCCGCCGCCAACGACACGGCTGCAGATCGCGTCTTCGGGCAGCCGAACTTTACAACCAACACGCCAGCCTTGCCCATCAGCGACCAGCTTGAGCCTGCCCGCTGGAGTGGCGCTAGACAGCAGTGACAACATCTTCGTGGCTGACACGAATAACAACCGCGTCCTTAAGTACACAACCCCCCTGGTGGACGCAGTAGCCGACCAGGTATTCGGGCAGCCGAGTTTCGATACATCTCTCCCCCCCGCAACGCCCTCAGCCAGCAGCTTGAACCAGCCACAAGGGGTCGCCTTAGATCTTTCTGGAAACCTGTACGTGGCTGACACAGCCAATTATCGCGCCCTGGCATATAACGCCCCTCTTTCCAATACAACAGCAGATCATGTTTACGGGCAGGTGGACTTTGGTTCTGCATTTGAGAATTGCGTCAGCGTCCCATCTCCCAGCAACCTGTGTCTGCCCGCAGCCGTCGCCGTGGATAGCCAGGGTGTCCTGTACATCGCAGATACGGAATTTGACCGCGTCCTGCTCTTCTATACTCCCCTAACTGGCAGCGCGCCCGTCAGCGCAGATGAGGTCATCGGGCAGACCGACTTCACCAGCGAGCTCACCCCAAAACCGCCCTTCTCTTACGGGCTGGATTATCCAAACGCCCTGTTTGTAGACAGCCAGCGCAATCTTTACCTGAGCGACTCGAACAATAGCCGGGTACTGCGCTTCGACACCCTCGGGGCAACCGATCTGACCTACCTGCCCATCAATCGTAAATAAATCCTTATGATCCCGCTTCGCCTTTCCTTGTCCGGGTTCCTATCCTACCGTGAGCGCGCCGAGCTGGATTTCACCGGATTCGAGCTGGCTTGCATTGCCGGGGCAAACGGCGCGGGAAAATCTTCTCTCCTGGATGCCATTACCTGGGCGCTCTTCGGTCAGGCGCGCAAGCGCGATGATTCGCTGGTCAACGCCCAGTCCAGCGCCGCAGAGGTGAGCCTGACCTTCGCCTACGAGGGCAATATCTACCGCGTCCAGCGCACGCTGCCAGCGCGGCAAGACCACCCAGCTGGAGCTGCAGATCTTCCAATCCGATTCTTCGATTGCTACCACGGATGGCAAAGGACGCCTGCACTGGCCCCTCGCGGGAGCTTGGAAACCCCTCACCGGGAGCACGCTGCGCGAAACACAGGAGCGCATCGAAAGTACCCTGCGCATGAACTACGAGACATTTATCAACGCATCGTTCTTTCTGCAGGGAAAAGCCGACCAGTTCACCCAGCAGCGCCCAGGCGACCGCAAGCGCATCCTGGGCAGCATCCTGGGATTGGAGATCTGGGAGGATTACCGCCAATCTGCTGCCGATCGGCGCAAGCTTGTCGAAGCCGAGATCACCTCCCTGGACGGGCGTCTGGAAGAGATTAATAGCGAGCTGGGAGAAGAAGCAGCTCGCAAAGCGCGCCTGAAGGAGCTGCGCGGCGAGCTAGAGCGCCTCTCCACTTCACGCCTCGCCCAGGAAGCCGTTCTGGAGCAGGCGCGGCGGAGCGTTGCCCAGCTCGAGGAGCAGCGCAAGCTGGTCTTAGTCATCGATAAACAGCTCGAAAACGCTCATCGCCAGGTGGCTGAAAGCCAGGCGCGCCTGACGGCTCGCCACCAGGAACAAGCGCAGTTCCGGGAGACGCTGATCCACGCGGGGGAGATCGAAGCAGCCTACCAGGCATGGCAGCAGGCTCGCCATGACGTGGAATATTGGGATGAGATCGCGGTCCGCTTCCGGGATGGCGAAAAACGTCGCCAGGCGCCGCTGGATGAGATCAACGCAGCCCGCGCCCGCCTGGAGCAGGAGCGCAAGGGATTGTTGGAACAGGAAACTGCTATCAACGCCCAGCTGCTCGAAACAGCCGCCATCCAGCTCAACCTGGAAGCCTCCCAGGCAGCCGTACAAAAAGCAGCGGAGGAACGCGCGGCAGCAGGCGCTTTGAAATCCGAGCTCGATACCGCCGTTCAAAAACAGGCTGAGGCGCGGGCGGAGAATCCGCGTCTTAAAGCTCAGATGGATGAGCTTAAAGAGCGCATCGACAAGATTACAGATATCGAGGGCGCGCTCTGTCCACTGTGTGGGCAGCCCTTGAGCCCGCAAGATCGCCAGCGCTTGATCCAGGATCTCGAGGCGCAAGGCAGAGAAATGGGTGATCGCTACCGCGCAAACCAGAGTGTCCTGCGAGAAGCGGAGCAGCTCACCAACAAGCTTACCGCTCAAATCAAGGAATTATCTGAGGCGGATGCCCGATACCTGGAACATTCGCAGCTTGTAACCCGCTGCTCGACTCGCCTGGAACAGTTTGCCCAGATTCAAGGCGTCTGGCAGCGTGAGGGCGCCCCGCGCCTGCAGGAGATTAACGCCTTGCTTGAGCAGGGTTTGTTCGCCGAGGAAGCGCGGACGCGCCTGGCAGAGATCGACCTCGAGCTGAAAGCGATCGGCTACGATGCCGCGGCGCACGATGCTGCCCGGCGCGCCGAGACGCAGGGTCGTTCCGCTGAAACGGCGCTCCGCAACCTGGAAAGAGCCCGCGCCGCGCTGGAGCCCCTGGAGCGAGAGATTGCCGAGATGGAAACCAACATCACGCAGCTCAAGTCAGAAGTCGCTGCGCAGCAGAATTCCGCCGGGCAGGCGCGCCAGGCGTTCGAGACCGCCCAGGCTCAGGCGCCGGATGTGGACGCCATCGAGCGCGAATTGATCGCTATAAAAGAGCTAGAAAACCGCCTGCGCCTGGAAGTAGGCGCAGCCAAGCAAAAGGTAGATGTATTAGGCGATTTGAAGCTGCGTCGCAAGAATTGGGAAACGCAGCGCGAAGAGCGCGCCCGCCTGGCAGGTCAGTACAGGCAATTGGAGAGGGCTTTCGGCAAGGATGGCGTCCCTGCTCTGCTGATCGAGCAAGCCTTGCCTCAGATAGAATCCAAGGCTAACGAGATCCTGGACCGCCTCAGCGCCGGAAGCATGTCCGTGCGATTCATCACCCAGGCAGCATATAAAGATCCCCGGCGAGAAGACCGGCGCGAAACGCTCGACATACAGATCAGCGACGGCGCAGGTTTGCGCGACTACGAAATGTTCTCAGGCGGCGAAGCTTTCCGCGTCAATTTTGCCATCCGCCTGGCGCTATCCGAGGTGCTCGCCCAGCGCGCCGGCGCCAGGTTGCAGACCCTGGTGATCGACGAGGGTTTCGGCAGCCAGGATGCTCAAGGTCGCCAACGCCTGGTGGAAGCCATCAACCTGGTGCGTCAGGATTTCGCCAAGATCCTGGTTATCACTCATATTGACGAGCTCAAAGACCATTTCCCCAACCGTATCGAGGTAGAAAAGACCGAACGCGGCAGCCAGCGTTCAAGTTATATAAAAATAGCCACCCCTTGCTTAAAAAAATAGGGCTCAATCGGCGTAGACGCGCCGATTGAGCCCTATTTTCTCGGGCATTTATATCAGCTCACATCCACCACTTGTTCAATCTCCGGGAAAAACTGGCGCACGGTTCCTTCTACCCAGCCGTGAAGCGTGGCTGGCAGGAGCGGGCAGCCCAGGCAGGCGCCTCCCAGGCGCACTTTTAGGACGTTTTCCTCCAAAGCGACCATTTCGACCTTGCCGCCGTGGAACTGCTCGATGTATGCGCTGATCTGCTCGATCAAGGCGCGCACGCTTTCTTCATAGCTGGCTTGGATCATACTCTTTCCTCCTGGTAACTAAACGTTGCTGATCAATCCCTGCTTGAGCAGCGAGATCACCTGGTCATGGGTATGGCGCAATCGCTCGGCAATGATCGTCGCCAGGTGATCCAGGACGATGACGCCGGTATCAGGGTCCTGCCGGCAAAGGTCGCGCAATTCCTCGCCACATACGCGCAACATCTGAGTGTAAATTGTGCAGACAGCAGATGATGTGTACAACCGGTTGCCCAACGCCGCAGACCAGCCCACCACACCCCCCGATCCCACCCTGGCGATGGTAATAGGTGGTCCATCTTCGGGTTTATAGGAGATCAGCACCTCCCCCCCCACCACCAGATACAGGTATTCAGCAGCCTCTCCTTGCCGGAAGAGCTCTGTACCGCCGTAGCAATCGCACACGATGAATAGCGGGCGCAGCGCCTCGCGCTGAGCCGGGCTTAAATCCATAAATAGTGGGAGTCGATCGAAAACGTCCTTTGGCATTCTCGTTGCTATCTTTCATTATAGAATTTATCTATATCGTGGCAAAATTTCTAGTGGCAAAAATCATCAAACCACCGGTACAAATCATCTCGGAATCAGGATATTTATCCAGGCAATCGCAGCAACGAAAAGAGGGCGCCTGGCTGCGCCCTCTCCGATTCACACTGCCGGTTAACCGGACTTATGCTTCCACCGGCGTTGCCTTTTCAGCCGGGATCTCCTGGCGGATGGAGCGGAACACAAGCTGGTTTTTATCCAGGTCCACGTCCACCAGGATAGTATCCCCATCGCTGAACTCACCGCTCAATACGCTGACGGAGAGCGGGCTTTCCACGTGCTTCTGCAGAGCGCGCCGCAGGGGGCGGGCGCCAAAATCCGCATCATAGCCCACCTCAGCCAGCCAGTTACGCGCCGCGTCGGTGAGCTGCACGTTCAGGCCGTGCTCGCTCAAGCGCTCTTGTACCTCGCTCATCTGCAGATCCACGATCTCGCGCATTTGCTCACGCGTCAGCCCCGAGAAGGTGATAATCTCATCGATCCGGTTCAGGAATTCGGGTCTAAAGGTGCTCTTCAGCGCCTTCTCGATTTTCTCCTGCGCAGCTCGTTCCTCACCATCACCCGTCCGCTGCAAGAAACCCAGGCTGCCGGACTTACGCACGAACTCGGTACCCAGGTTGCTGGTCATGATTAAAACGGTATTTCGGAAATCGACGATATGCCCTTGCCCATCGGTCAAGCGCCCATCATCCATGATCTGCAATAAAGAGTTCCACACCTCAGGATGCGCCTTTTCGATCTCGTCGAACAGGATGACCCGGTACGGGCGGCGGCGCACAGCTTCGGTGAGCTGCCCACCCTCTTCGTAACCCACATAGCCTGGCGGGGCGCCGAACAGGCGCGATACGGTGTGTTGCTCGCGATACTCGCTCATATCGATGCGCACCAGGGCATCCTCGTCATCGAACATGAACCCAGCCAGGGCTTTAGCCAACTCGGTTTTACCCACGCCAGAAGGTCCGATGAAGATAAAAGAGCCGATTGGGCGGCGGGGATCCTTCATACCGGAACGCGCCCGCCGGATGGCATCCGAGATGGCGCCGATTGCCTCGTCTTGCCCCTTAATGCGCTCGTGCAACCGTTCCTCCATCTGCAGCAGTCTCTCCAGACTCAGTCTCCATCATCTGGTTGATCGGGATACCTGTCCACTGTGCCACCACCTCGGCGATATCATTTACATCGACGATCTCGTCCAGCTCGTGCTCGGATTCCCAGGCGTCGCGCCGTTCATTGAACTCCGTCTCGATGCGCAAGCGTTCAGCTTTCTTCTGAGCGGCGCGCTCGTAATCACGTTCCAGCCCCGCTTGCTCTTCTTCTGCTGCCAGGCGGTCGATCTCGCTTTTCGTCAGCTTCAACTCGGGCGGCAGAGAGTAAAGTGCCACGCGCAGCTTGGCGGCGGCCTCATCCATCAGGTCAATGGCTTTGTCTGGAAGATGCCGGTCGGTAACATAGCGCGAGGATAGCCGGGCAGCCGCCACCAGCGCCTCATCGGAGAAATGCACCTTGTGATGCGCTTCGTAACGGTCGCGCAAACCGTGCAGCATCTTGATCGTATCCTCAACGCTTGGCTCTTCTACATAAACTGGCGCAAAGCGGCGCTCCAGGGCGGCATCTTTCTCGATATGCTTGTGATATTCATCCAGGGTGGTTGCCCCGACACACTGCAGCTCACCACGCGCCAGCGCCGGTTTGAGCATATTCGAAGCATCCATGGCGCCTTGCGCCGCGCCGGCGCCCACCACCGTGTGCAGCTCGTCGATGAAGAGGATCACCTCTCCCTCAGCCCGCTGGACTTCTTCTATGGCAGCTTTCAGGCGCTCTTCGAACTCGCCACGGAAACGCGAGCCGGCGATCATCGCTCCCAGATCCAGAGCAATCACTCGCTTGCCCGCCAGAATCTCCGGCACATCGTTGCTGGCGATCTTCTGCGCCAGCCCTTCCACGATGGCAGTTTTGCCCACACCGGCTTCGCCGATCAGCACCGGGTTGTTCTTGGTGCGGCGAGAGAGGATCTGGATCACGCGCAGAATCTCCGTGTCTCGCCCGATAACCGGGTCCAGCTTGCCTTCACGCGAAGCCTGGGTCAGGTCGCGCGAGTACTTCTCCAGGGTGCGGTAACGCGTTTCAGCCTGGGGATCAGTCACCCGCTGCCCGCCGCGGATCTGTTGCACTGCTTCATATACACGATCACGGGTCACGCCCGCGCCTTCCAGCAGGCGCGCGGCAGGCGTGCTGCGCTCGCTTAAGATGGCAAGAAAAATGTGCTCCGTGGAGATGTACTCATCTTTCATGCGGTTGGCTTCTTCATTTGCAAGATCAATAATGCGCTTAACACGCGGCGTGATAAATATCTGCCCTGCTCCTCCGCCGAAGATATTCGCCTTCGGGCTGGTGCGCAGGATGTAATCCAATCGCTCGGTGAGCGCCGCGCTATCCACCTTTAACACATCTAATATTTGCGGAACCACACCTTGCGGCTGTTCGATCAAAGCCAACAGGATATGTTCCGTATCGATCTGGTTGTGACCGTAGCGTTGGATGATCTCAGCCGCTCGTTGAGCGGCTTCTTGAGCCCGCTCGGTAAAACGATCAAATCTCATCATAGGATTTTTTCCTTTACAGCGACAATTGAAAGGCTAATTACCCACAACAAGGGGAGTTGGGCGACCTACACCCCTTGTCTTCGGTGCGCCCTTCAATGAATTTCCTGATTTCTAAGATTATAACATCCTGCAGATTAAGGATGAGCCGGTTGCGTATTAGAAATATGTCAGAAAGATAGCGTTTTCCGGGAACCAGCCGCACAGGTTGGACGTCTAACAGAGTAATCCGAACGTGGAATGCCGAACGGGTAAACCGGCATGTTCACAAACCACACAAATCAAACAAGGAGTATCCTATGCGCAACAAAACTCTGCTTACCATTCTCGTCCTGCTGGTCGCCTCCCTCTTTTTGAGCGCCGGCAAGAACACATTGGGGGCACAGCCTGCCCTGGCGCAAGCCACTGAGCCCGCGAAGCGCACCATCAATGTTACTGGTACAGGTAAGGTCACCCTCACCCCTGATATCGCCTACGTCTCGATTGGGGTGCACACCGAGGGCAAAGATGCCGCCGAGGCGGTGGCGACCAACACCAGCCAGGCGCAAAAGGTAGTAGGCGCCCTGAATACCTTTAAGATCGACCCCAAGGACATCCAAACCATCAATTTCAGCATCTACCCTCAACAACAATACGACAACGAAGGGAAACCCCAGGGCATCACGTACGTGGTAGATAACACCGTTTACGTTACCCTGCGGGATATCGATAAGCTTGGTGAGCTGCTCGACGCGGTGGTCAAGGCTGGCTCCAATTCCATCAACAGCATCCAGTTCGACGTCGCAGACCGCGAAGCTGCGTTCTCCGAAGCTCGCAAACTGGCGGTAGCTAACGGTGAAAAGCAGGCTGAAGAGCTCGCTACTGCAGCCGGCGTCCAGCTGGGACAGGTGCTCTTGATCAATTCCTCCAGCCCGTCGGCGCCAGTACCGATGTACGACTATAAGCTGGGTATGGGCGGCGCAGCGGCAGCCGAGGCAGCCGTGCCTGTCTCGACCGGGCAGCTGATCATAACGCTGGATGTCTATATGAGCTACGAAATCCAGTAAAACAAGATTTTGCACTGAGAAACCAGAATGCAGGATGGGCGCGGCCTATCCTGCATTCTGGTTTCTCGGGATGACTTCCCTGCAATTGCCTGACTCCGATATGGTATAAATACGCTGGTGAATGAGCACTACGTCTTCCTCCCGCCGCGTACCACAGGGCTGGTCTTTCAGTCCATCGCCATCTTGGCATTGCTGGGATTGAGCGCCTGGGGACTGCTAAGAGCTTCCGAAGCCAGCGTAGGACCTGTATTTCTCTTCTACCTCACACCAGCCCTGATTTCAATCGGGCTGGCGCCTTTACTGGCATACCGTGTGTACGCCCTGCGAGGCGCCAGATATATCATGCAGCGCGATGGAATACAATTGCTCTGGGGTCTGCGCGCAGAGGATATCCCCATGAACACCATCGAATGGGTGCTCCCTTCCAATGAGCTGAGCTACAGGCTTAAATTACCCTGGCTGTACTGGCCAGGCGCCGTGATAGGCGCACGCAATGCACCCGGCGGGAAGCGGGTGGAATTTTTAGCCTCGCGCGCCAATCGCCTGGTACTCATCGCTGCCGCCGACCATATCTTTGCCATATCCCCTGAGGACCCCCAGGCTTTCTTACAAGCCTATCAGGGTTTTATGGAGATGGGCAGCCTTTCCCCCTCCCGCCGCGCTCAGTTTACCCTGGCTTCCTGCTTGCCCGCCTCTGGCAGACCCCACCGGCGCGTTACCTGCTGTTGGGCGGCTTGTTGCTCAACCTGGTCACCCTCAGCATCGTCATCCTGGTCGCCCCCTCGCGTGGGCAGGTCACCCTCGGCTTCGGCGCCGGTCGTGAGCCGGTGCCCGCCATCCGCCTGTTATTGCTGCCGGTGATCAGTAGCTTCTTCTTCCTTATAAACTTCTTTCTTGGGTTATTCCTGTTCCGCCGCACAGAAAGCCAGACCACCGACCATCCGCTTACCGGCGCCATCTGGCTGATCCCGGGACGCACCATCGCTTACATACTCTGGAGCAGCGCCGCTGTAACTTCGGCGCTCTTCCTGCTGGCAGTGGTATTAAATTTACAGGCGGGCTAATGGAAAATGCACTCCAGCTTCTTCTCGGCATGCTTTTGGGCGCCTTGATTGCCTTTGTCGCCTGGCGAGCGCGCTCGCTCAAGCCAAGCGGCGCGCTTGCAGCAGCCATATCCGGCGGGCTGGTCTTCGGCTTGGGCGGATTGCCCTGGGCAGCCCTCTTGCTGGCGTTCTTCATCTCCTCCAGCGCCCTATCGCAGGTCTTCTCTCGCAGAAAAGCAGCGCTGGGTGCAAAGTATTCAAAAGGCTCGCAGCGTGATTGGGGTCAGGTGCTGGCGAACGGAGGTCTTGGCGCGGCGCTTGCCGTGCTTTATGGGATCTTCCCGCAGTATGGCTGGCTTTGGATCGCCTTTGCCGGCGCCATGGCGGCTGTCAACGCCGATACCTGGGCTACCGAGATTGGCTTTTTCAGCTCCGTCCAGCCTCGCCTGATCACAAATGGTCGCAAAGTGGAATCCGGCACATCCGGCGGCGTCACCCCCTCGGCTACCTGGCAGCCCTGGGCGGCAGCGCTTTGATTGCCGTGATCGCTGCCCTCTTCACCCCCTCCAGAAATCCCCTGACCCTCGCCGCCATCATCACCCTGGCGGGCGTCGGCGGCGCCACGTTCGATTCCCTGCTGGGCGCTACCGTGCAAGCCATTTATTTCTGTCCCACCTGCCAGAAGGAGACCGAGCGCCACCCCACCCACACCTGCGGCGCTCAAACCATCCAGAGGCGCGGCTGGCGCTGGCTGCAGAACGACTGGGTGAATTTCCTCTGCTCGCTGACCGGCGCTTTATTGGCGGCTGGTCTGTACTACCGGCTGCTGCAATAGTCCCGGCAGGTCAGCCATCCGAGGGATCACCAGGCAATTGGCTTCCGGGAAAAGACCATCCTCGTCCAGCAGAACGGGATGCAGCCCTGCCCGTAGTGCGCCGGCGACATCCGCATAGTAATTATCCCCCACGTAGATCACCGCATCTGCCGGTAGCGCAAGCTGCTGCAGGGCAATAGTAAACATCTCCGGGTTGGGCTTCCATCGCTCCAACTCTCCCGCGTACAGGCACAACTCAAAATAATCCAGCAAGCCCAACGTGGCCAGTTGCTCTTCGTACGGCTTCCTGCGGTTCGAAACCACTCCCAGGCGAAAGCCAGCGTCTTTCAAGATAGCCAGCGTCGCGGGTACGTCGGGGAACACGCGGTCCTCCGGCTTGAAGCTCTCCTGCATATGCTTTGCGATCTCAGCGCCGGTCGCACCGGCTTCAGCCTCGCCGCAGCCCATGGAAAGCAGGAGCAGGCGAGCGTGGTTGGACCAGAACAACTCGGGGTGCTCCAGGTAGGTAGACCAATCTGCCAGCAGCTCGGGCGATTGCGCCCAGTAATAGTGCAGCCAGCGATTCGCCCGGCGGCTGTTTTGCACAGTCGTCGCTACCTGCAAGTTGCTTGCAGCCTGCAGGAATGTCTGCATGAAGGTCGGATGGCTGTGTCGCAGGGTGCCATCCAGGTCAAATAAAACCGCCCGGAAATTGCCCTTCCAGGCGTTAAGCTCACTTGTCAAGAAACCCTCCAAAATTTTAGACCACTTGAAACAGATCCCTTGGTGGTCAATTTACCAGCCGGAATTTTACCCCCCGATCTCGCTCATCACCCGGTTCAACGGAATTATACCCTCCGCCAGCCCATGCCCCCACGGCTTGTGCCAGATGCCGTCCTGGATGATGCTGCGCAGCTCATCCGGACTGGCGCCGAGGCGCAGCGGAGTCAGCAGGTCGACCTCGCCTTCCCGCAGCAGGCACAAGCGCAGGCGCCCGTCAGCGGTGAGCCGCGCCCGTGTGCACGCCGCGCAGAAGGGCACAGTCACCGAAGAGATAAAGCCCACGGTACCTGCCGCCCCATGCAACTGATACAGCCGCGCCTCTCCATCCAGCTCGCCGCCGTTGGCAATTTCCAGCGGCCCAAGCTGCGCTTCGATGCGCGTCATGATATCCGCCGCCGTCACCACCTGGTTGAGCTGCAGGTCCGTTGCGCCGGCAAAGGGCATCATCTCGATAAAGCGCACCTGCCAGGGATGCTCCAGAGTCAGCCGCGCCAGATCGACGACATCCGCCTCGTTGTAACCGCGCACCACCACCGCATTGAGTTTGATCGGCGCTAGTCCCGCCTCTTCTGCCGCCAGGATGCCCTGCCAGACGTCATCGAGGGAGCCCCAGCGTGTCAGGCGCTTGAATTTACCGGCGTCCAGCGTATCGATGCTGATATTGACGCGCTGCAACCCTGCTCGCGCCAGTGGCTGCGCCAGGCGGGAGAGCAAAACCCCATTGGTCGTCATCGAGAGCGAGCGCACGCCCGGCACGCGGGCGATCTCGCCCACCAGCTCCACGATATGCGCCCGGACCGTCGGCTCTCCTCCGGTCAGGCGGTATTTATCGAATCCCAGGCTGGCGAACAGGCGCACCAACTCGATCACTTCATCGTCCTGCATCAGCTCCGCATTCGGACGGAAGGTCATGTCCTCGGGCATGCAGTACACACAGCGCAAGTTGCAGTGATCGGTCAGGCTGATACGTAGGTAATGAATGTCTCGTCCGAAACGATCGATTGCCATAATGATCTACCATTAAATACCATAGAGATACGGCACAGCCGAACCAAAAAAGGTTCGCGGCGCCTTCACTCTCGAATATTGATAATTTATTTCATAATTATACACGAAAAACCGGGCTGGGGATCAATCTTGTCCCGCCGTGTTGCCGCCAAAGGGCTTAAGCGATGCTCACCACGCGCCCCCCGGTCACGCGCACCAGGTCCCCCGGCGAGATGCGGAAGACTGCATTCGGCGTGCCTGCGGCTGCCCAAACCTCGCTGTATTGCAGCAGATCGACATCGATCAACGTGTCCAACGCTTCAGCATGCCCCACGGGCGGCACACCGCCGATAGCAAAACCGCTATGCTGGCGTACGAAATCAGCGTCTGCTTTATCCAGCGCCTCCCTGATCGCCGCTGCGGCTTTCTCCATGTCCACCCGGTTAGACCCGCTCACCAGGAGCAAGAGCGGGCGTCCGCTCTCCCTGCCCTTAAAGATCAACGATTTGACGATCTGCCCCACACTGCACCCCACTGCCTGGGCTGCTTCGACTGCCGTACGCGTCGAGGCGGGCAGCTCCACCACCTGCATGGGAAACCCCAGCCTGTTCAGCGCATCTTGCACTTTCTGAGCGCTGGTGCTCAAATTTGTGTCCATTGTTTACTGTATCCCTTGTATTCAATAATCTGCTCACAACCATCCCTTTCGACGAATCCACATGAGCATACTGAAGGGGATCGCCACCATCAGGAATAGCATCAAAATAAAAACAGGCTGCTCCGTCCATTGGGAGTACGGAGGAACAGCGACAAAGAAATTCATGCCGAAGAAACCGACAATGAAAGAAATCGGCATGAACATCGTGGTGATCACCGTCAACGTCTTCATGATGTCGTTCATACGGTTGTTGATCACCGAGAGGTAAGTATCCAGCGCGCCGCTCACCAGGTCACGGATGGTTTCGGTGATGTCGTGCATGCGCACCAGGTGATCGTAGACATCCCTGAAGTACACGCGTGCGCGGGTCGACGACGGCAAAATCATCCCGCGCCAGCCGGTTGAGCACCTCGCGTTGTGGACCAACCACTCGCCGCAGGTGCAGAGCGGCGCGCTTCAGGGTGAAGATGCGTTCCAGGGTCTTTGGCGTGGGTTTATCGAAGACCTCATCTTCGGTCTTGTCGATCGCCACATCCATTTCCTCGATCACCGGCAGATAACTGGTAACCACCTCATCCATCAGCCGCCACAGCACCCGGTCAGCCCCGTTTTTGATATGGCGCTTGTCGCGCACGATATTCTCCCAAACCCGATCCAGCGCCGGGATCTTATCGTCATGGTGGGTGACCATATAGTTCTTCCCCAGGAAAATATCCAGCTCAGGCGCATCTATGGTTCCATCGACATCCTTCCCAAATACGACGGAATGCAGCACGATGTACAGGTAGTCATCCCAATCATCCAGCTTGGGGACGTTGGACTGCTGCAGTGCGTCCTCAATTGCCAGGGGATGGAAATTGAACACCTGGCGCAAGATCGGCTCGTCCTGCTCCGGGAGTGTGTCTTCAAAATCCATCCACAGGACCGCCTCGCTATCTTCCAGCAGCGCCTTGACATCCTCCAGCGGGATGTCGGTGCGCAGCGTCCCGTCTTTTCGATAGCAAACTGTGCGTAACATATCCTACCTCCCCTTCAGGGCGATCTTCCGAGAAATAACTCACCCAGTGCAGTGTACAGGCGTGCATAGTCTATCGCGGCGAAGCCCGTTGTGTCAACAGGGTAATCACGCCGCCAACCTGTCTTCGATCTCCCAAAGGTGATCCAGGACATGCCACGCCTCCCGCCGCACGAAGTATCGTGGCGACCAGCGTTTACCGCCGCGCGGCCCAAACGCGGGAATCTCGCCGTGTGCCGAAGCCGCTAAGTTCCCCAGGATGGACCGGCGAATTTGCTCTGCAGGCGATAGATCAGGATCAAACTGCGCCAGCTTGCCGCCCAGCGCTGAGAGATAACCGCCCTCGGCTCCGAGCACATGTTGGACGATCCCTTCCAGGTTGCGACCCCCACCGCGGGGACCGCTGCGCAAGGCTTTCCCATTCGCCGCCTCGACAGTGACATCCAAAGCACGCCAGCAGGCAATCAGCAAGGATTGCAGGCGTTGCAGCTCCGTATCATCAACCGGTGCTTCATCGCTCGATGGCGCCATGTCCGGCGCGCCGAAATCAGTGGTCGCATTGCCGCTCAATCGCTCAACGACAACGAGATCTGAGACACTGCCAGGTATTTGGAAATCCAGCCCCGCCGGGCGCACGACGCTCAAATAGCGCGGGGCGTAATCGTACAATGCCTGCCGCGCGGAGGGTTCATCGCGACCCATGCGGCACCAGCCAGGCCAATCGAGCGCTGCCGCGAAAGTGCGGCGGCTGCCGATTTCCAGGTAGATAGTGATCTTGTAGGTCATATTGTGGTTTATTTTAGTCCCGAAGTGACAAAATCGCCTCACGATTCCGAACGGTCCTTTTGCTAGCCAAGGTCTGTCGAGATCGATAATGATATAATACACCTTAATTATCCGATTATCACTTCCTCAACCTACCCATATCTGCATATAGCCTGCAAGGAGCTTATTCATGCCCAATTCCACCATCTCGCAAAAGGTAATCGAAGTCCAACAGCACCTGGGCGCTGTCATGCTTGTGCTCACCGACCCACAAATCAGCAGCCGCAACGACGATCCAGAAAGCTGCGACTTCCTGCTCGGCAATCCGCAGGAGATGCCCCTACCGGGTTATTCCGCCGCCCTGAAACGCCAGGTCGAGCCGCAAAATAAAGACTGGTTTGCCTACAAAATGAGCGAGCCGAAAGCTCAAGAAGTGATCGCTGCAAGCCTCAGGCAGATGCAGGCGATCACCTACCATCCAGAAGATATCACCATGACCACCGGCGCCTTCGCTGCATTAGCATTATCGCTGACAGCGGTCGTCGACCCCGGCGACGAGGTCATCTTCCTCAGCCCGCCCTGGTTTTTTTATGAAACCCTCATCCTGGGCGCCGGCTGCAAGCCGGTACGCGTCAAGGTGGACGCCGGCACCTTCGAGCCGGACCTCGCTGCGCTGGAGGCTGCCATCACGCCTCGGACGTGCGCCATCATCGTCAACAGCCCCAACAACCCTACCGGCAAGATCTATTCGCCCCAGGTTTTATCCGATCTCGCCAGCCTGCTCACCTCCGCTCAAAAGCGCACGCAGCGCCCCATCTACCTGCTTTCCGACGAATCCTACAATCGCATCGTCTACGATGGGCGCCGCTACCCGAGCCCGACAGCATTCTACCCTTATTCGTTCTTGATCTACACCTATGGCAAGACCTTGCTGGCGCCTGGTCAGCGCATCGGCTACATTGCGTTGCCTCCCGATATGCCGGACCGCCCCCAGGTGCGCGAGGCTCTGCTGACCTCTCACTTCCTCCTGGGCTATGCCTTCCCCAATGCCATCCTGCAGTACGCTTTGCCGGAGCTGGAAAAGTTGTCGATAGACGTCCAGCACCTACAGCGAAAGCGCGACCGCCTGGTCGCAGCCCTGGGCGAGATGGGCTACGAGCTGCACTCGCCCGAAGGCACCTTCTACCTGATGCCGCGCTCCCCACTGGAAGATGACCTGGCTTTTACCCGCCTGCTGATGGCGCACAAGATCTACTGCCTGCCGGGCACAGCCTTCGAGATGCCCGGTTACTTCCGTATCTCCCTCACCGCCAACGATGCTATGATCGAGCGCTCCTTGCCCGGCTTCGCAGCTGCCCGACAGCAGGTGCCTGTCAGCCTCAAATCCAGTTAATACCCTGGCAATCCACTGAATTCAGCAAGTACTTTAAGGTAGAATGGAGCCTGGCGCTTTGCCGGGCTCTCTTGACCTCCGGCGAAAGCATAATCTGAAACACTACCTATCAACACCTTCGCACCGTCAACCACCCACCCACAACTGCCAACCACCAACGAACCCATGACTGATCCCATACTCTTCCACAACGCTCAAATAACCACGCCCAATGGCGACTGGCAACCCGGCTGGCTGCTCGTCGAAGCTGGCAAGATCTACGCCATGCGACCAGGACAGCCGCCCGATTTCGAAGCCGGGCGTATCACCCGCCGCATCGACGCTGCCGGGCGCCGCCTGCTGCCGGGCTTGATCGACCTGCATGTTCACGGCGCTATCGGTCACGAGGCGATGGACGCCTCCCCGGATGGCTTGCGAGAGATGGCGCGCTACTACGCCAGCCACGGCGTAACCGGCTTCCTCGCCACCACCTGGACCGCCTCCGGCGAGCGCATCCTGGCTGCTGTTCAAGCCGCCGCCCAGGTCTATGGAGAGATCCCGGGCGGCGCCGCCCTGCTCGGCGTCCACCTGGAAGGTCCCTACCTTAACCCGGAGAAGTGCGGCGCGGAGGACACGCGCAGCATTCGCCGCGCCGATCGCAATGAAGCGCTGAGCTTTCTGGATGCCGGTCCCGTGCGCCTGCTGGCGCTGGCGCCTGAATTCCCGGAGAACCTCTGGCTGATCGACGAATGCGTGCGGCGTGGCATCGCCGTCGCCGCAGGCCACACCACCGCCGGCTTGCCCGAGATGCAGCTTGCCGTATCCCACGGGCTGAGCCAGGTGACGCACTGCTTCAACGGTATGCAGGGTTTGGGGCACCGCGACCTCGGTACGGTAGGCGCCGCAATGGCGCTCCCCGAGGTGAGCTGCGAACTGATCGCCGATAACATCCACGTCCACCCTGCCGCGCAGAAGATCCTGGTGGACGTGAAAGGCTGTGATGGCGTGATCCTGATCACCGACGCCATTCGCGGCACCGGCATGCCAGATGGCGAATATCCCATGGACGACCGCACGGTCACCATCCGCGACGGACAGGTGCGCCTGCCCAGCGGCGCCCTGGCGGGCAGCGTGCTCACCCTCGAAAGAGGCCTGGGGAACGTTATCCGCAACACCGGCAGGTCGCTGCAGGAAGCCTGGCGCATGTCCAGCCTCAACGCAGCCAGGGCTATAGGGCTTTCCGCCAGTAAAGGCAGCCTGGAGCCGGGCAAAGACGCAGACCTGGTTCTGCTGGATGGCAGCTTCAATGTTGCATTGACTGTAGTTGCAGGCAAGATCGTGTACGAGAAATCCTCTTGAGGACACTCTGATGAATATTGATGTAAATAAAACCCATCTCTCCCGCGAGATCCACGAACAACCGCTTGTTCTGGAACAGCTTCTCAATCAAGAGCGCCCCGCCGTCCAGCGCCTGGTGGAGGAGGTCAGACGACGCCAGGTAGACTACGTGCTCATCGCCGCCCGCGGCACCAGCGATAACGCCGCTCGTTATGCCCAGTATATTCTCGGCGCCAACAACCGCCTGGTCGTCGCTCTGGCAACCCCCAGCCTGTTCTCTATCTACAACCAGCCACCCCGCCTGGGGAACGCCCTGGTCGTGGGCATCAGCCAGAGCGGCAAGAGCCCGGATATCGTCGCCGTCCTCTCCGAAGCCCGTCGCCAGGGCGCCCTCACAGCCGCCTTCACCAATACCCCCGGCTCAGACCTGGCGCAAGAAGTGGAGCATGTCATCCAGCTACATGCCGGACCGGAGCGGGCGGTCGCTGCCAGCAAGACCTACATCTGCGAGCTGGCGGCTATTGCGTTGTTCAGCGCCGTTTTGAGCGGCGAGCCGGAACGCCTGGAGAGCCTGGAGCGCATCCCCGGGATTGTCGCCCAGACCCTGGGCGTTGAAGCTCTTATCGCCCAGATCGTGCAGCGCTACCGCTATATGCGCGAGTGTGTGGTCATCGGACGCGGCTACAACTATGCCACCGCCTTCGAGATCGCCCTCAAGATGAAGGAATTGACCTATACGTTCATCGAGGCTTACAGCAGCGCCGACTTCCTGCATGGTCCCCTGGCGGTCATCGAGTACGGCTTCCCGGCTATCACCATCGCCCCCACAGGCGCCATGCTACCCGAGATGCAGCGCTTCATGCAGACCCTCAAGCAGCGCGACGCCGAGATCCTGGCGATCAGCGATGATCCATTCACCTTAGAGATGGCGGATATCCCCCTGCGCCTGCCGGTCAGCGTACCCGAATGGCTCTCGCCCATCCCTGCCGTCGTCCCGGGACAGCTGCTCTCGCTGCACCTGGCTTCCATCCGCAATTACGACCCCGACCGCCCGCGCGCCTTGCTCAAAGTCACGGAAACACACTAGCGCTGAGACCGGCAAAATCCCAAAAATAAAGGTGCTCGGGCATCGAACGCCCGAGCACCTTTATTTTATCGTGAGTTCGGGATAAGTGGCTTTTTGGGGTTATCGTGCGGCTGCGTCGCACGATAACCCCAAAAAAGCAGTACTTTTCCGCTGACTTCGAACTACTAGATTGTAAACCAAGTATTGAAATATTTTGACAAAACCCGCCAAATGGTTGAAAATGGCAGGAATGAAAAAACAACATGTACAACTCACACAAGCGGATCGGGAATACCTCGAAACTCTGATCCGCAAAGGACAACAAACCGCCAAAGCCTATCGCCGAGCGATGGCTTTATTGGAACTGGATCGAGGACAAACCTATACAGCTGTCTCAAAAACGCTGCAAGTAAGTATTCCGACACTCATCCACCTGGGCGGCCCTGTACAAAGAGAAAGGCCTGAAAGTCTTGCAAGATGAACCTCGCCCAGGGCGCCCATCCAGATCGATGGAGAACAACGGGCAAAGATTACGGCATTGGCTTGTAGTGAACCACCCGAAGGATATGCTCGCTGGAGCTTGCGGCTTTTGGCGGATAAAGTGGTCGAGCTTGGGTATTGTGAACACATTTCCCACACGGAGGTGGCAGACATTCTCAAAAAAACGAACTAAAACCACATCTCAAACGAACCTGGTGTATTGGGAAACTGGACAGTCGTTTTTTGGCACGGATGGAACAGATTTTGGCGCTCTATGCTTTGCCCTATGATCCGGCTTATCCGGTGGTGTGCTACGATGAACGTCCCTGTTTTCTGATTGGCGACCAGATCGAACCCGTGGCGATGCAAACCGGGCAAGTGCGCAAAGAACACTACGCTTACGAAAAGCATGGTTCCTGTGCTTTGCTGGCTGCCATCGAGCCTCTCACCGGAAATCGGTTGGCGCAAGTTCATCCGCACCGCACCAAGAAAGAATACACCTTGTTTTGCCAGGCTTTGGCGGCTGAATTTCCGCAGGCCATCAAAATCCGGCTGGTGCAAGACAATCTCAACACGCACGATGCCAGCGCTTTCTACGAGAACCTTCCAGCCGATGAAGCCCAGGCTTTAGCAGAGCGTTTTGAGTTCTACTTCACACCCAAGTCTGCCAGTTGGCTCAACATGATTGAGATCGAATTTTCTGCACTGACCCGCTTGTGTTTAGATCGCCGAATACCAACTCTGGAGCAACTTGAACGGGAAGTTCTTTCTCTGGTGGCTCAACGCAAGGCTGATAAAATCAAGATCACTTGGCAGTTCTCTGTGCAATCGGCTCGTTCCAAACTCAATTCGCACTATGTTAAGGTTCAGTCAGACAACGAAAAGTTCAAGGAAATTTAGTTTACGGTGTACTACGTTATTTTAGAAATTCTCTATTCTCTCGATCAAGGAGAGCAGCGGCATCTGAGCCAGCGATTTGAGGCATACACTTGTTGCGCGAGGGAGTATTGCCGTGTAACCGGGTTTGGCACCGCCACGCACAGCAGCCCGGCGGCTTTGGCGGCCCGGATGCCGTTGGGCGAAATTCCGAACACCACCGCTTCCCGCGGTTGAGCATCCAGGTCCGCCAGGACGGTCAGGAATAGCTCCGGATCGGGCTTGACCCGCTCCACGTCATCCCTAGACGCTGTCGAAGTGCTCCAGCAAATCCAGCCGCCGCAGGTGCCCCACAACCCAGGGACATCCTGCGCTGGAAGCCAATCCGATCTTCAAGCCTCTCGCTTCCCCTCCACCAGCATCTCG
>CAVPDG010000018.1:0-193968 GCA_963702535.1 uncultured Chloroflexia bacterium
TTGGCTATCGGGCTTGGGTTGGCGGCGGTTGCCCCTTCCGCATCGATTTTTGGAGTAGCCTTGCTCTCTATCGGGCTTGCAGGAGGTATGTTTGAGGTCGGAAGCAATGGGTTAATTGCGGGTCTTTATCCACAAGCCGCTGCGCCGAACTCAACCGTTTGCATATCGCCTTTGGGATTGGAGCATTCCTCAGCCCGCTTGTGGTCGCGGGCTTACTAACTAAAGGAGTTCCCTGGCAAGCCAATTATGCAGTTTCGGCTTTTCTGGTGTTGATGCTCTCAATCCTCCTCCTATCTCAACTAAAGACCTCAAAATTCAGGGTTGTCTTTGTCTCAATTTCTGAATTATTGGGCTTGGTGCGCCGGCCGACCCTCATTTTTTCCTGGGTAGGGGCGTTCCTATTCGTCGCATCGGAGTTAGGTTTTTCCAACTGGGTCGCTACCTACCTGAGGGTGGAGGCCGGCTTCACCCCACAAATGGCGTCGTATGGTCTTTCTGTATTCTGGTTATCGATTTTGGCAGGAAGGTATCTAAACACATTTTTACCAGTGGGGTTGAAAGAAAAGAAAGTGATCTCCATACAGGCAGCATGTGGTGCGGCTTCTTTAGTGGTAGTCTTATTTGCGCAACGGGTTTCCATTATCTTCCTTGGGATTGCACTGGTTGGGCTTTTCATGGCCGGTATCTTGCCTTGGGTGCTGGCTTACGCCAACAGACATAATCCGGGCTATAGTGGCTTGATATCTGGGTTTATCCAGATCGGGATCGGAGCTGGTATGTTGTTGGGTCCTGGAATAATTGGATTGATCTATGACGCAACTAATTTGATGATAGCCATGTATATCACGGTGCTCCTCTTATTTCTACTCGCCATTGTTTATATTAAAGCAGTATAGGATAAAGGCTGAATTAAAAGGCAGATAAAGCAATCGGAATCGTAACACCATGACCCTGTCGCTGGTGGGCGCATCAAAACAAAGGCAAACCATTTGGACACGCCTGTCCTGGGCCAGTTATCTACTGAACGGTTTCGCGGCCGTCCTGGGAGGGGCAGTCTTACCCCAGGTGATCAAGGACTTCCAGCTCAACCCCTTCCTTGGGGGCTTATTTATTGCCCTGCCTGCCATTGGGATTATCCTGGCGGGATTGGCTGGAGGGCTGCTGACCAGCGTATTTGGCGCCAAGCGCTTAATGATCTTCAGCCTGCTTTTAATGGCGGGATGCCTTCTGACGATTTCCCTTGCACCGGTATTATCTGTTTTGCTGCTTGGCGCTCTTGTCTTTGGCCTGGCAAATGGAATGATCGAGACTGGCGGCAACTCGATCATCGCCGAAATATTCCAAGGTCGCACCGCAAGAGAGCTCAATCGCCTGCACCTCATTTATGGGATTGGTGCCTTTATCAGCCCGCTAATGGTTGCCCTTTTTTCAAGTCGGGGAATGCCCTGGATGGTGTCGTATTGGCTGGTCGCTTTATTACTGATCAGCCTCTGCTTGATCGTGCTAACCCAACCAGCGCTGCCTCAAACCCCAGTTAAGGAAGTTGGATTTCAATAAAATGCGGACTATGTTCCTGCAGCCGGTCATCCTGCAGGTATGGATTGGAGCGATCCTTCTACTGGCTACGGAACAGGGGTTTACGGGGTGGGTGACTGCTTATCTTCAAGATATCGAAATATTGCCGATGGAGCTGGCAAGCTTGGGGCTGGCCATGTTTTGGCTGTCGATTTTATTCGGTAGATACATCAACACCCGCTTACCGAGCACGATAAATCAAAGGGCAATTATCCTAACCGAGATATCAGGAGCTGCCATCGCGGTGCTGGTGATTTTGATATCTCGCAATATCTTGATAAGCCTGGGCACGGTGGCATGTTTTGGGCTGTTTATGGCCGGCTTATACCCAAACCTCTTAGCTTTTGGCAGTGAATATTATCCGGGAGATGCTAGCCTGGTATCGGGGATATTTGTGACTGGAGTTGGACTCGGTAAGCTGATGGGTCCCGCCATTATCGGGGCTACTGCAACTCGAACTGGAATTCCACTAGCAATGTACCTCACCTTGTTCTTGCTGCTCTGCTTAACCGCCCTATTCTCCTTGCGGATTAAGGTCAGGACAAACGAATAGACTGCAGTCGTGTCTCAGAAAGTGGGAAAATCATTTAGATTGGAGCTAAAGCATGGACACTGGAATGAAAGGACATACCGCTTTAATTACTGGGGGGTCTTCGGGAATCGGCCTTGGAATCGCCAAAGCGCTCGCCCAAGAGGGAGTAAATCTGGCAGTTGCCAGCCGTAACCCCACCCCAGATGCAATTGAAGAGCTGAGGACTTACGGAGTTGATGTGTTTCCTGTCAGGGCTGATGTGTCCAAAGAGGAGCAGGTTGTGAATATGGTAGCCGAGACGATAAGTCATTTTGGCACATTAGATTACTACATCAATAATGCCGCCTGGGAGTGGCACGAGCCGGTCACCCAATTAACCACTGAAGCTTGGTTGAACACAATTCATACCAACCTTTCAGCCTGTGTATGGGCTTGTCGCGAGGTTGCCCGTCACATGGTCCAGCGTAGACAAGGGAGCATCTTGATCGTCGGATCCACCGCCTCGCTTCACCCTCTCTATAAAGAAAGCTCCTACCGCGTTAGCAAGACCGGTTTGATCGCCTACTCAGAAGTGCTGGCCATCGAATTGGCGCCTTACAATATCCGCGTCAATGTGATCATTCCCGGCGCTTTCGTGACGCGCATCACTGAGGCGTTCTTTTCCGGCGAAAAAAGCGAGGTATTAAAGAAAGATATCCCTATGAAGCGGATCGGTCATCCAGATGAATGTGGCCCGGCATCAGTATTATTACTCTCCGACCGGCTGAGCAGCTATACCACCGGCGGCGTCTTGGTAGTAGATGGCGGAGTACACCTTAGACCGCACGAGATGTATACCGAAGAAGATATCCTGGAAATGAACTCACCAGATAGTTGGCTTTCATAAACCGAGCCTGGGATGGAGGATGACATGGATCCGATATTTAATGAATTGCGGAAGATTAGAACACCAATTATCTACGACACCATTGAAAGGCTAGGGGTGAGGTCACGAAGTGAAGGGTATACAGATCCAAGCCTGAGGTGTATCTTGCCTTCCTTAGGAGCGATGGTAGGTTATGCCTGCACCGGGAAGATCGCTGCAGAGATTCCTGCTGGTTCAGGTGAAACCAAAGTGGCATGGGTGGAAGTCTGGAAATATGCCAGCCAATCCCGCTTGCCGAGCGTTATGGTAGTCCAGGATATGGATCAACCCCCTGCAAAGGGGTGCGTATGGGGCGATGTCGCTGCCAGCATCTTCCTGAGACTCGGTTGTGTGGGTGCTATAACCAACGGGGGTGTACGTGATATCCGGGAAGTGGAAGCCCTGGATTTCCAGCTATTTGCCTCATCAACCGTAGTCGGACACGCCTACAACCGTTATATCGAGATCGATACACCGGTAAAGATTAGCTCCCTCGTCATTAACCCGGGTGATCTGATCCATGGAGACGAGCACGGGATTGTGATTATCCCAAAGGAGATCCCGCTCGAAGAGCTTGTCGCTAAAATCAAGGAATTCCTGGCTTCGGAGAAGTCCGTTATCGACTATTGCTCCCAACCCGGCTTTAGTCTGGATGGAATTGTCGATCAGATGGATCTACACGAACAAAGAGCGAGTTGGCTTTGGAGGAAATCGGTATCAACCAGATAAAGAAATGAGAGCGTGTGCTTATCGCTTTCGAACACCGAGCAATCATCAGAAACGTATGCTTACAACCTGACCGATCGTCCACTACAAGCCAATTCCTGGGCTGCCAGGGCGAAACGCAGGATTTCACGACCCTGTATGCCGGTAAGGCTGGGCGCCTCGCCCTTGAAGTACGCATCGATAAAATGACGAGTAGAATTTATAAAGCTATATTTCCAGTCGACTTCCATATCTGAGAAAGTGGAGACCTTTTGGTCTTTGTACATCATCACTGGAGGAACATCCATCATTTTGCCATGGCCACGCGTGACCCAGATCACTCCTTTGGTACCGGTGATCTCGATACGGTCGTCCTGGGCGTAATAGATCAAATCAACGATCATTTCCGGTGTGTAAACCACTTCAAGGCTACCAAACCGATTATTGGGGAATTTCCAGGAGATAATGGCTGGCAAATCGGTACAAAAGGTCATGTCGCCAGGAATGATGGGTGTCGCGCCGATCCAGGCATGCACTTCTTCTGCCATGCCCATAAAGAACCAGCCCAATGAAAACTTATGGTGACCATCGTCGAAGACCAGAGGGCCTCCACCGCAAGTCTGTGGATCGAAACGCCAGGCCCAGGCTGATAATGGCACTTCCCAGGCATTCGGGCTGGTGGCAGCATTGCTTTTAATACGGATGGTGAGAGGCTCGCCGATCTCCCCGGCATCTATTAATGCCTTGGCGCGGACGACCGGCGGGTAAAAAATAAAGTTCTCAAACACTTTCAAAATGACCCCGGCTCTCTCGGCAGCAGCGATCATCTTATCTGCCTCCTCCACTGAAAGAGCCATCGGCTTCTGCAGTGAAATGTGTTTGCCAAACTCGGCAGCATCCAGGGTAGCCTGGTAATGAAGATAATGCGGCAGTAAAATCTCCACAAGGTCGAGATCTTTAAATTCAACATATCATGATAATCCGTGAATACCATTTTTTCTGACACGCCCCACACGGCTGCACGCGAACGAGCAATATCAGCATCCGCATCACAAACTGCCACAAGCTCAGCACGCTCGTTCTGCAGGTATTCAATAGCATGCAAATCTGAAATCCGTCCTGTGCCGATAAAGCCGACGCGTAGTTTTTCCATAGAACCACCTCCTGAAAAGCTGCCGAAAACAAATGTATTATGTCAAACTTGATCCGGCTTAAAACTCAAACGTGAGGAAAGAGCCTTGCCGATATCCTGAACAGTCTGTGTTATCCTGGGAAGAACATCCAGGGTTAAGCGGCTGGTAGGACCCGAAATGCCAACCGCAGCCACACACTTATCGCGATAATCGAAAACCGGCACAGCAATACAGCGTACGCCAACTTCATACTCCTCGTCATCTACGGCATAACCTTGATTTCGTACCATCTCCAGGTGGTGTTGTAACATGATAGGATCTGTAATCGTGCGAACCGTGTAGTCCTGCAGCCTATCCGGCAGGGGGATTTGAGCAAAAGACAGTAACACCTTCCCCAGCGCCGTACAATATAACGGCGCGAGTGTACCCACGCCTGTCGTAACTCGCAAAGAGGATGGCGACTCCTCCTGGTCGATATACAATGCCTGTCCCTGCGTAGCAATTGCCAGATGAGCACACTCACCAGTGGCAGCCACCAGCTCCTTGAGAAAAGGCTTGGCTGTCTCCCTTAGTGGCATGCGAGTCAATACGATCCGGCTCAACCGGAAGATCTGCGGTCCGAGGGTATATTTCCGGCTTTCTTCAACCTTATCAGCAAACCCATAACTTGCTAATGTTTTAAGCAAGCGCGACATATTTCCTTTATCTACACCGAATTCTTCTGCTAGCTCCGTGATCCCCAGGCCATCTGGGGCTTCTGCCAATTTTTCTAAAACTACCAGTCCCCGCGCCAAGGTTTGGATCTCTGACATACGCCAATCACTCACTTTCTAAATGAACTTTTTCAATTAACAAGCTTCACAATGCTAATTCGAGCATTGATTTCCGAAGAACATCTTCTAGCAACTATTTTACAATATAAATGTAATTATCGCAACAACTCAGTTGATTTAACAATATTTTCATGGGTATTTCCCCTCGAGAGGCACCGTTTGTTGACATAGTTATCATGGAGTTGTATAATCATTAACTTTTCGCTCCCGTCCTCTAATACAGCTTATTTGGATCACAACGTAAAAGGAGGGGTATTTCCAGTGACTACGGACAATTCCTTGGCTATCTCTCAGAATGATGAAATGGCCCGGGCGCGGGCTGATCGCGCCCAGGTCATCGTCGAAGCAGGAGGAATCCTGGAAGCCCGTTCTACGGGCACCCTACCTCAATTCATCAACACGACTCTCTCTGAAGCCCTGCTCTTAGGGCTTTTTCTACAAGGCGTCCGGAAGTTCGTGACTGTGTTTGGACATGGCTCTACGGAAATTGGGGAGGTGTTGCGCATCTACCAACAAGCCGGGTTGGTAAGTGTTTATAGTGTTCGCAGTGAGATCGAGGCCTCGCATGCCGCCTCAGCCTTGCGCTGGGTAACCGGAGAGAAGGCTGCAGTTGTTACATCTATTGGCCCTGGCGCATTACAAGCCCTGGCTGCCTCCATCATGCCTGCTTCGGATGGGATCGGGGTGTGGTATTTATTGGGCGACGAGACAACGGAAGATGAGGGGCCAAACATGCAACAAATTCCCCTCGACGAGCAGGCCATTTTTCTAAAGCTCTTTTCTCAGATGGGCCGGGCTTATAGCCTGCATACACCTCTGGCTTTGCCTACCGCCTTACGTCGTGGACTAAACACGGTTGATCACCCCCACCGTCCAGGTCCATTCTACCTGCTCATCCCAATGAATGTCCAGCCACAGGCCCTCCAGCGATTCAACCTGGATGAGCTGCCCAGTGGCTCTCCGCCCAGATTGGGAGCCGCTGCCGACAACGGTGCATACGACCAGGCTGTGGATCACATCCTGAATTCAAGACGAATCATCTTACGACTGGGAGGCGGGGCCAGGCATGCTGGTCCCGAGATCCTGGAATTCCTGGAGCACGTCGATGCTGTCGCAATCATGGCTCCGGTTGTCTTAGGTTTAATTCCCTACCACCACCCACGCAACATGACTGTCGGCGGCTCAAAAGGCTCCATCAGCGGCAACTTCGCCATGGAGAACGCCGACTTACTTATGGTAGTTGGCTCACGCGGGGTATGCCAGTCCGACTGCTCGCGTACCGGTTACCCAAATGTGAAACACGTCATCAATATCAATGCAGATTTGGAAGCCGCTACCCATTACGGAAAAACCATCGCCTTGGTTGGTGACGCTGGCCCTACTTTGGGCAAGCTGGTCAAAAAGTTGAAAGACCGCGGTATCAAACCACAAACATCCCCCTCACCATGGGTAGCTGAATGTGCCCGGAATCGACAGATGTGGATTGATTTCAAGCGCCAGCGTTACAACCACCCGACACTCTACGACCCGGTCTGGGGACAGGAAGTACTGACTCAGCCAGCCGCTATCTACACAGCTTCAAGCTGGGCTATCGCCAATAAGGTTGTTTCGTTCTTCGATGCCGGTGATGTGCAGGCAAATGGCTTTCAGATTTTCGAACCCGAAACAATCGGGCAGGTATTCACCGACGGCGGTGCAAGTTATATGGGGTTCGCTGCCTCAGCTTTGCTCTCGACTGCCCTGGCCGCCAAGCCGTATTACGGGCTGGCTTTCAGCGGGGATGGCTCGTTCACCATGTCTCCCCAAATCCTGCTGGATGGTGTCCAGCACGGCGCAAAAGGTTGTATCTTGCTATTCGATAACCGCCGTATGGCAGCCATCTCCGGGTTGCAAAATGCACAATATGGTCATGATTTCGCTACAAATGATTCGATCGAGGTAGATTACGTGGCCTGGGCTAAGGCAATAAAAGGCATCAACGCTATGCATGGTGGCTATAGCACCGCTTCATTGGTAAGTGCACTAGATCAAGCCAGGTCTTATCCCGGTCTTTCCCTGATCCACTTGCCGGTATATTACGGATTGGATGAATTGGGCGGGATGGGAGTGTTTGGGAGGTGGAACGTGGGTAACTGGTCTGAGGAAACACAAAATTTACGCCACCAGATTGGGCTATAGGAGGAGAATGCATTGGACAAGCTTTCGCTGGGCCTCAAAATCCGCTATGGGATCGCTGATCTAGGCATCGCCCTTCTGACCTCTTCTATACAATTCTTCCTGCTCTATTATTATACGGATGTAGCCGAAATCAACCCGGCTATTGCCGGCAGCGCCCTGCTTGTGGGTAAATTAACCTGGGATGCATTCAACGATCCGATATTCGGATATATTTCCGACAGGACAAAATCCCGCTTTGGGAGACGGAGAATTTACATGCTGGCCGGCGCTATCCCCCTGGGGATCGCCATCTGGCTCCTCTACTCAGTGCCTAAAGGATTGAGTGGAGGTCTGGCTTTCCTGGTCGTCCTGGCAACATTCTTGCTCTTCGACACGTTCCACACGATGGTTAGCGTACCCTATTATGCGATGACGCCGGAATTGACCTATGATTACAACGAACGCTCCAGTTTGACAGCTATTCGCATGATCTTCAGTGTAATCGGTTATATCCTGGGAGCGGCAGTCACGACCGTGCTGGCTGGCGTACTGGCCTCGGCGCTGGGCCTGACCGTCCAGGCAGCCTGGAGTAGCACGGGGCTCATCTTTGAATTCGTGGCCGTCGGGTCTATACTCTCCACTGCCCTGACAGTCAAAGAAAAGCCTGCAATTGACTCGAAGGTCTCCAAGATGCCGCCAGTCAAAGCCGTGCTGACAGTTTTCAAAAACCGGCCTTTCGTGATCATGCTGGTAGCTTTCTTCATCAGCAGCTTTAGTTTCACCATGCTCACCTCTCTGGTGCCGTATTTTATTATCTACCAGTTAGGCATGGAAGATGCTGTGCCGATCGTCTTGTTGGTGATGCTGCTAGCGATCATGATCTTCCTGATCCCGATGCAGCGTATCTCTACACGCATTAATAAAGGGCCTGCCTACGCGCTAGGGCTTTTAATCGCTTCGCTTGCGATCATCAGCTCATTTTTCTTGCCCCAAGGTCCTACACCGCTGATTTTTGTGATTGCCTTCATCGCTGGTATAGGTTTCTCAGGTCAGTGGGTCTTCCCCTGGAGCATGGTGCCAGATGTTGTGGAGTACGACCAGCTTGTCACTGGCGAGCGCCGCGAGGGTATCTATTTCGGAATCTGGGCGTTTTTGCAAAAGTTAACCAACGCCCTTGGCATCTGGGTTAGCGGATTAGCTCTCTACTGGTTTGGCTATGTGCCAAACGTACCACAAACCGACTTTGCTTTGCTGGGTATCCGCCTTTTCTTCTCCCTGATCCCCGCCCTGGCGCTGATGATCAGCCTGCCAATCCTTATCCGTTATCCAATCACACAACAGAGTCATGCCGAGGTCGTTAAAGAGCTTCAACGGCGAGAACAGGCAGCTGTGGAGTTAAAGCCATGAATGCCATTGTCATTGGCTCGGGAATGTCTGGGCTGACCGCAGGCGCTTACCTGGCACAGGCGGGTCATGCTGTTACGGTTTACGAACAGTTTTCCGAGCCCGGAGGTGTGACCGCCACCCTTAAAAGCAATGGCTTCGGATGGGATCTTGGCCCGCTGATCCTGGAAGGCTTTGGTCCCGGCGATCGAGGGCGCCGGATATTGGAAGAGCTCGGCGTCGCAGAGCAGGTGAAGACCGTGCGGGAAGATCGCGGCCTGGTACTGCCAGATTTCAGTATGTGGAAGCCCGAGAAATATGTCGGGCCTTACTGGCGCAGGGAGCGGCTCATCGAGCTCTTCCCAGATGAACGCGAAGACCTGGTACGTTATTACCGCTTCTATGACCAGATGCTGGACCTGATGTCGCTGGCGCGACAGGCTGAAGAGGTAAGCGGACCGGCTGCATTGTGGTTAAAAAGCCGGATGGCGCTGAAGTATAACCGGGTTAAGGGGATGGTAGATTGGAATGCCAGGCAGCTCATGGACTATTACTTCCACCATGACGCTATAAAAACGCTCTTCACGGGCATTGTGGCCGATTTTGTCACCAAGCCCAGCGAATTCCCAGCGCTTGGCGTTCCTTCCATCCACCTGGAGACTGCTTTCGATAAGCGCATCCCAGCTCTGCCTGGCACGCGCAGCGCCCGAACAGGCTATTTTTATATTCTGGATGGCTGTCAATCCCTGGTGGGAGCTGTGATGAGCGCTCTCAACGGCTGCGGCGGTAAGGTACTGACAAACAAAGGCGTGCAGAAAATTATCGTCGAGAACGGCAAGGTAAAGGGAGTGGAACTGAGCGGAGGCCAGTTCGAACAAGCTGATCTGGTAGTAGCCAGCGGAGGGGCAAAAGAAACTTTTTATGGGCTGGTGGGCAAAGAGCACTTGCCACAGGAGTTATTCGAGATGCTGGAGCGCAACATCTACATGGAGTCGGTGATGATGGTGCACCTGGGAATTGATTTTGATCCCACTCCCTACCAGCCAGCCGCCTTATGTTATTACTACGGCACCCATGATCTAGAAGGCAGCATTGACCGGCTACGCACCGGTATCTACCACGAAGGCAAAGAAGGATTCCTGATCTACGTACCCTCCTTGCACTCACCGGCGCTAGCCCCGCCCGGCTGTCATGCTGTCACAATTTACACGATAGCGCCTAATCAATTGATTGAAGGAAACTGGCAGGAGCGACGGGAAGAACTGGCGGATAAACTGGTGGCAGAAGCTGAACGGATCGTCCCGGGCTTGATGGAACATACCCTGATCCGCGTCATCCTTACCCCGCAGGATTTTCGAGATCGCACTGGCCAACAAGCACCATTCCTTCGGGGGAACTCCACCCATCATCGGCAACCAATCGCCTGCCCATCGCACGCCTGTACAGGGTCTATGGTTTGTGGGCGCCCAGAGCGAAAGTGGAGGCGGGGTGATGAACGTTATGCTGGGAGCACGCAAGGCTGCCCGGCAAATTTTAGCCATGCAATCAAAAGGAGATAACCAAGCATGAAGATTGCCGTTATCAACGAGACCAGCGCTGCTGATCGCAATGCCGATATCCTGGCTGCGTTGGAGGGGAGGGGACACGAGATCATCAACGCAGGTATGACCAAAAACGGAGCTACGCCCGAGCTGCAATACATCCACACGGGCCTTCTGGCTGCGATCTTCTTGAACCTCGGGCGAGTTGACCTGGTGGTTGGGGGCTGTGGTACGGGACAGGGCTTTCTCAATGCCGTTGTGCAATATCCTGGTATCTTCTGCGGACACATCTTAAACGACCTGGATGCCTGGTTATTTGCTCAAATCAACGCCGGCAATTGTATTTCATTGGCTTTGAACCAGGGTTATGGCTGGGCTGCAAACATCAATCTAAAATTCATCTTCGACCGTTTCTTTAGCGTTGATGCGGGGCAGGGCTATCCAGCACACCGGCGCGAACCACAAGCCCAATCCCGACTAACCCTCCAGGCGGTCTCCGCTGTTACCCACCGCCCATTCGCAGAAATTATCGCCGCGTCTTCCAGGTGAGGTGCTCAACCCCGTTTTGACCTACCCGGGTATAGAAAGGCTGATTGACCTGGATTCGATCCAGGATGATACACTCCGCGGTGCGTTTGTACGCCGCTTTGCACATTGATCGAGCTGACACAGGAGCATTACGCATGCATCATCATGGCATAGAATTGATCAATGAAATCGAGCATCAGGCACAGCAATATCCGGCTGGATGTTCTGGATATGATCTACCGTCGTCAAGCTGGTCATCCTGGTGGCTCCTTCTCTGCGGCAGAAATCCTTGCCTGCCTGTACTTCCACCAGTTAAAAATCGATCCAGCTCAACCGAATTGGGTCGGACGCGACCGCTTTATTTTGAGCAAAGGGCATGCCGCTGCCGCGCTCTATTCAGCGCTTGCGCACCGAGGTTTTTTCCCATTGTTTGATTTGGAACAGTGGGGGCATATCGGTGCTCACCTGCAAGGCCACCCCGATCGTGTGAAAACCCCGGGTGTTGATATGTCCACCGGGATCTTAGGCCATGGACCATCTGTTGGTGTGGGTCTAGTCCTGGCCCAACGCCTGGCAGGTCTCAGCTATCACGTCTACGTCCTGGTGGGTGAGGGGGATATGCAATCAGGGGTCGCCTGGGAAGGTGCTATGACGGCTGCCAAGTACCGTACTTCAGAGATGACCGTGATCATGGACTACAACGATGTCCAGCTGGACGGTGCTGGCCACGACATCATGCCATTAGAGCCCATCGTCGACAAATGGCGTGCTTTCGGCTTTGCAGTCATCGAGATCAACGGTCATAACGTGCTCCACATCCTGGATGCGCTGGATACAGCCCTGGAGATACACAGCCAGCCGACCGTCATTCTGGCACATACAACAAAAGGAAAGGGCGTCTCTTTCATGGAAAACAACGCTGCATGGCATGGCGGTGTGCCCAGCCCGGCACAATATCAAGCCGCCCGGCTTGAGCTGGGAGGTGAAGCATGATCGCCCCGCACTCTTAAGTTGGCTGATATTCCTCAGCGACAGGCTTACGGAGTCGCTCTGGCTGAATATGGGGATGTGGACGAATCAGTCGTAGTATTAGACGCAGATGTCTCATCGTCAACCTTGACCAATTATTTTGCCAGGCGCCATCCAAAGCGATTTTTCAACATGGGAGTGACTGAGGCATCGATGGTGGATGTGGGAGTCGGTCTTGCTTTAGGTGGAATGATCCCCTTTGTAAACACCTTCGCAGCTTTGCTGACCCTGCGCGCCTGCGAACAGATCCGCACGTGCGTGGCATATGCCAGTGCAAACGTAAAGCTGGTAGGAGGATTTGCCGGGGTATCGGACTACAAAGATGGACCCACCCATTTTTCGGTAAATGATATAGCCGTTATGCGCAGTATCCCAAAGATGGTGGTAATCTCCCCAGCCGATAACTTGGAAGCTGCCCGGATGGTACCAGTGATCGCCGAGTATCCAGGGCCGGTGTATATGCGCGTCAGCCGCGCCAATGTTGGCGATGTTTTCAATGACAACTACCACCCTGAGATTGGCAAGGGGAGCATCCTCAGGCCTGGATCGGATGTTACCCTGGTCGGAACGGGTAGTATGGTGGCCCGTTGCAGGGTCGCAGCGGAGATGTTATCGACGCAGGGGATCGATGTGCGCCTGATCGCCATGTCCAGCATTAAGCCCATTGACCAGGACCTGCTCTGCCAGGCAGCACGCGAGACTGGTGCCATCGTGACCGCTGAAGATCATTCCATTATCGGAGGTTTGGCAGGTGCTGTAGCCGAGGCATTAGCGCTTAGCTGCCCTGTGCCGCTCGAGCCAGTAGGCGTATGGGATAACTTTGCACAAACCGGTCCCGATCCTGAAACGCTGATGGACGCCGTGGGACTCTCGGTAGAGGATATCCAGCAGGCTGTCCAGCGCGTTCTCAAGCGTAAACACAATCCCTGATAAAGACGGTGATATCTCTGTTCGTAAATATTCGCAGATACTATAAGTATCGGCTATTGTACACACCAATGGTGCATACCCCCCTTAAGCCGTTACCCCGGTTTACACCAGCCAAATCAGGGTTTGCACCAGGGGATCACACCAGCCTAAGAGGGGGAACACACCAGTCGGGAGCACCTTATTCGGGTATTATCTGGATTGGACTCGCCGATCACCACTTCCATGTTCATGTGAATTCTAGATTCTTCTCTCGTTGCACTTGTTCAGAATGACATCGAACCGGGTGCAATTGGTGTGCAATTTGCACAGACGGACTATACAAAGCACACCAAATGGACTCTGCTTACCCCCAGATATGCCCCCCAATGCCCCTTCCAACCCCCACCTGTACGGAATAAACCGTATAGATTTGCCCCAGGTTCGCTTTCACATTAGACGTAATTCGTATCTTTTCACTGTTGATGCCTGAACAGTAAAAACATGAAACACCTCTTCTGCACAACCTATCACCTGGCTCACGGTTTGAGGGGCATTTGCGGTTACGAAACTCCAGCAGAGACAGCGTATTAAATTGGATGCAGAATTTCATTGCAATAAGGTGCCAATTGTGGTATCTTATCCGCATGGAATTTGCCGAACTGGTGGAAATCATCAAAGATGAGCCAGTATTCGAAACCGGGTTACTGCTTGCTGGTGATGCCAAGCCGCGCGAGATCCGCCGCCAGCTCTCGCGCTGGAGGCAAGCCGGCAAAATCTACCAGCTCCGCCGCGGTCTGTACTGCCTGGCGCATCCCTTTCAGAAGGTAAATCCCCATCCTTTCCTGGTCGCCAACCGCATGCTTCCGGCCTCTTATGTCAGCATGCAGTCAGCTCTGGCGTACTATGGCATGATCCCCGAGTATGTGCCGGTGACTACCAGCATCACCACCAGCCGACCAGCGCACTGGGAGACGCCATTGGGAATTTATGACTTCCGCCATATTCAGGTGGACTTTTTTTATGGCTATCATCGGGTGGATTTGGGGGTGAAACAGCAAGCGTTCATCGCCACTCCTGAGAAAGCTTTGCTTGACCTGGTTTACCTCGAATTGGGAGGGGATACACTCGATTATCTCGCCGAGTTGAGGCTGAATAATCTGGACCGGCTGGACTGGCAGCTCATCAGTCGCCTTGCCGGGAGGATTAAAGAAACCCAAACTCATGCGCGCTCTCGCAACGATCCAGGAGTTGGCGGGCGAAGAAGGAGAATTTGTGAGCTTGTGAAAGCGTACATTGAGCAGTTATTGAGAGATATCACCGATCCAATTGCTGGCCGCAATCTGGTGCGGGAATACTTACAGGCTAGGATCTTGGAATGCCTGCAGCGCGCCGGGGCGATGGTTCCCCTGGCGTTTCACGGCGGCACAGCGTTGCGTTTCTTATATGCAATCCCTCGCTATTCTGAAGACCTCGACTTTGCCCTGGAGGGACTAGGAGCCAGCTACGATTTTCGTGCTTACTTGCAAGCTGTTCAGAATGAATTCGTAAAAGAGGGTTATCAGGTCGCGATCAAGCTAAACGACAAAAAGACGGTGAACGCCGCCTTTGTGAGATTCAACTATCTTCTCTATGAGTTTGGGTTGTCTATGCAAAGAGATGAGGTCCTGGCCGTGAAAATTGAGGTAGACACCAATCCGCCGGCAGGGGCAGGGTTGGAAACCACCCTCATCAGGCGCCATGTAACCTTAAGATTGCGCCATCATGACCGTTCTTCGCTCTTGGCGGGCAAGCTGCATGCTATCTTCCAACGCCGATATATTAAAGGGCGCGACCTCTATGATCTGATCTGGTATCTCACCGATCCAGACTGGCCAAATCCAAACCTTACGCTCCTTCAGAATGCCTTACAGCAGACTGGCTGGAGCGGCCCTATCCTAAACGAGAATAACTGGCGGGACACCCTGTGCGGACGACTAGGTGCAATCGATTGGAAGAAAAGCGCCAGCGATGTAAAACCGTTTCTTGAGAGATCGGATGAGGTAGATTTGTTAACTCAGGAGAATTTCGAGAAACTGCTGGGCTGTTCGCCCCGCTAAATTCATTTGATAGTGAGTCAACTATCTGCTATCCTATTCGTGAAATAGTGCGGTTTCAGCATTCTCTCTCATAACCCGAAGATCGTTGTTTAGAATCCAGGCCCCGCTACCTGAACGGAATCGCAGGGCAACAGACCTGCGATTTTTCATGCTCCTACACCCCCGCTATATACAGTATCCACAAAAATACAGTCGTGTTTGTACCGAAAAACTTACCCTGTCGTCAACGAGTAGAGAAAATAATGGTAATCAAACCGCCAGACGAGCAAATTGAATAGAATATATTCAATCTCACCCATACGCCTGGTGGATTTGATCTGGCTGATTCTGGGTCATCGGAATTGGTTGATCATTAGCCGATGGTGAGCTTTCTCTCATCCAACAATACTGCTCCAGCCTAGTTTAGCCTTGGTGCAAACCCGTCAAATTTGAGGTTTACACCAGCCAAATCAGGGTTTGTACCAGGGGATCACACCAGCCAAGCAGGGGAATAAACCAGGCGGTCGCATCGTAGTATTGGTTACAGTCGAATTAGAGTAAAATAGGTTCGAGGTAAGTTGAATGGAGTTCGTATGGAGCACATCGTGGAAGCTCAGGTCATAGACTCGCGTCACCTTTAAGTTGAAGAAGCCGATAAAGATCGCACCAAGGTCAATTGTAATGATCACCATCGAGCCTGCCGAAGTCGTTGCCGAAACACAAGATTGGTGCTCGCGTTCTTCTCAGGGTCTTGAAGAAGCTTATAGCGAGAATGAGCCTGATTATTCCCTGAAATGGATTAAGATACTTAATCCGGAATACCAGTCGTGAACGTCAGAGTTGCTTGCTGGTAATCTGATCGGATGTAAAACATGGAATTCAAATCTAAGCGTCTCTCTTTTGAAGGTCTGAGTGAGCGGCTGCGACAGTACGAACGCAAGTACGGCTATTCGACTATCGAGTTTTATCGCCGTTTCCAAAATGGGGATTTAGGAGATGACGACGACTTGATGATGTGGAGTGGTCTATATCACCTGTATATGACGCAGGTTGGGAAGTAGGCGCATTATGGTAGTCGAAACGGTTACACTCAAACTCCCCGAAAATCTATATCGGCGTCTGGTCAGTCACGCTGACGCAACCAGCCGCCCTTTGGAAGATGTCATCCTGCACGCCCTGACGGTCGGCAGCCCCCCTATTTGGGAGGATGTCCCGGCAGAGTACCAGGCGACACTGGCGGAGATGGATCGCCTGGATGATGACGCCCTATGGAGAATCGTGACGGGCCATAAAACCGTGGCCGAGATGGCTCGTTACGATGAGTTGCTGGAGAAAAACAAGCAAGATAAAATGAGCGAGGCAGAGCGCTCAGATTTAAACAGGCTGCGAAGCGAAGTCGACCGGTTTATGCTGCGTAAAGCGCATGCTGCAGCCCTACTACGCTGGCGGGGACATCCAGTACCCAATCCGTGAGGGCGCGTGCCTATCGGGATCTCTGAACGTCTACGAGAGCAAGTCAGCCTGGCTGACCACAATCGCTGCGCCTACTGCCAGACAAGCGAAGCCAACTGCGGCATTCCCCTGACGATTGACCATATTCAGCCGATTTCCAAGGATGGAGAGACTTCATTCGAGAATCTATGTCTGGCTTGTCGGCCGTGTAACGAGTTCAAAGCCACTCTGACTGAAGCCGAGGATCCACTTACGGGTGAGACTGTCCCTCTTTTCAACCTCCGTGCACAATCATGGTCGGAGCACTTCCGCTGGAGCGCCGATGCCACCCGTGTCGAAGGTCATACAGCTATTGGGCGAGCGACAATCATTGCCTTGCGCATGAACCGGGAAGCCATTCTTGCGACTAGGGCGCGTTGGGTGTGGGGAGGATGGCACCCGCCAATCGATTGATGAACTGCCGTGGTGCATACCCCCTTAAGCCGTTACCCCGGTTTACACCTGGTGCAAACCCCTCAAAACCGGGGTTCACACCAGTCAAATCAGGGTTTACACTAGTGGTTCACACCAGCCAAAAGGAGGGAATGCACTAGGCACCCGCATCATAAGTTTTGGTTGCATTCAAATTAGAGTAAAATTGGTTCATAGAAAGTAGATATGGAGGTTGTATGGAGCACATCGTGGAAGCTCAGGTCATAAACTCGCGTCACCTTTAAGTTGAAGAAGCCGATAAAGATCGCGCCAGGGTCAACTGTAATGATCACCATCGAGCCTGCCGAAGGCGTTGCCGATGACCTCGAATGGTATTTGCTTTCTTCTCATGGCTTAGAAGAAGCTTATAGCGAGAACGAGCCTGATTATTCCCTGGAAAGGATCAAGATCCCCAATCCGGAATATCAGCCATGAAAGAGGGGGATATCATCCTGACGCCGATGCCGCAGGCCGACGGCAAGGTTAAAAACCGCCCAGCCATCTATTTACGCGAGATGCCACCATTCCGGGATGTGTTAGTTTGCGGCATTAGTACCCAAACTCACCAGCTTGCGCCTGATTTTGACGAGTTGATCACCAATCAGGACATTGACTTTTCCACCAGTGGATTGGTCAGCAACTCGCTCATCCGGTTGGGATTTCTGGCGGTATTGCCGCGTCGTAATGTTATTGGCAGCATAGGATCGATATCATCCGAAAGACTTAAACGATTACTCCACAGGCTGAGCGAATATTTGGTTAAGACCTCATGACAATGTCGCACTTTCACACCAATGGTGCATACCCCCCTTAAGCCGTTACCCCGGTTTACACCAGGTGTAAACCCCTCAAAATCAGGGTTCACACCAGCCAAATCAGGGTTTGCACCAAGGGATCACACCAGCCTAAGAGGGGGAATACACCAGTCGGGGGCACCTTCTTCGGGTATTATCTGGATTGGACTCGCCGGTCACCGCTTCCATGTTTATGTAAAAATCCTGGATCCTTCGCCGCCTGAAAGTGCGTCGGCGGCTCAGAGCTTGCCCTGAGCGCAGCGAAGGCTTGATAATTTACCGGGTGCAATTGGGGTGCAATTCGCACAGACAGATCAGACAAAACGCACAAAATGGACTCTGACTACCCCCAGATCTGCTCCCAATGCCCCTTCCAACCCCCACCTGTACGGGATAGATCGTCTAGACTCGCCCCAGGTTCGCCTTCGGATCAGACGGTTGTCGGTTCGAATCCGGCCGGGGGCGCCTGTCCGAACCCTATCCGCCCCCCTCTCGGCATTCCATTTTTGAAAGTCCTGGAGCCCATGATTTCCCCATCCTATCGATCAGGTTATGTTATCCTTGCATCCATCACACACAAGGGAACAGGATCATGACCATCCGCATCCATCCTACCGCTGAAGTATCCCCACAGGCTGAGATCGGCGACGGCACCAGCATCTGGCATCAAGTCCAGATCCGCGAAGGCAGCAAAATCGGCAAGAGCTGCATCCTCAGCAAAGGGGTGTACATCGACGCCGGGGTAGTCATCGGCGATTGTGTCAAGATCCAGAATTACGTCTCCGTCTACCACGGCGTCACCGTCGAAGATGGCGTCTTCATCGGACCTCACGTCTGCTTCACCAACGACCTGCAGCCGCGCGCCGTCAACCCGGATATGTCGCTCAAGGCTGCCGACGACTGGCAACTCAGCCGCACGCTCATCCGCCGCGGCGCTTCCCTCGGCGCCAATTCGACCATCCGCTGCGGCGTGACCGTCGGTCAGTGGGCTATGGTCGGCGCCGGCAGCGTGGTCACTCGCGACATCCCCGATTACGGCCTCGCCTGGGGCAATCCCGCCCGCTTGAACGGCTTCGTCTGCCCCTGCGGGCAGCGCCTGGTCAAAGAAAGCCAGCAAGCGCAGGTCGTGGCGGCGAAGTGCCCCCAATGCGGGCAGGTGGTCGACATTCCATTGCAGGTATGGGAGGGTATTTCATGATCAGCATCGCCAAACCCCAGATCGGCGAAGAAGAGAAGCAAGCCGTCCTGGAGGTGCTCGAACTCGGGCATGATCGCCCAGGGTCCGCGCGTCAAAGCCTTCGAAGAGGCTTTTGCCGAGTTGTGCGGCGTCCAGCACGCCATCGCCACAACATCCGGCACCACCGCCCTGCACGTCGCCCTCCTGGCAGCCGGCGTCGGACCCGGCGACGAGGTCATCACCTCGCCATTCACCTTCATCGCCTCCGCCAACAGCATTCTCTACACCGGCGCCCGACCGGTATTTGTCGACATCGACCCGCTCACCTTCAACCTCAACCCCGCCCTGATCGAAGCCGCCATCACCCCGCGCAGCAAAGCCATCCTGCCCGTGCACCTCTTCGGTCTGAGCTGCGACATGCAAGCGATTATGGCGATCGCCGAGAAACACCATCTGCGGGTCATCGAGGACGCCTGCCAGAGCCACGGCGCCGCCTACCGTGGTAGGCGGGTTGGCTCTTTCGGCATCGGCGCCTTCTCCTTCTATCCCACCAAGAACATGACCTCCGCCGAGGGCGGCATGATCACCACCGGTGACGACCTCATCGCCGAAGAGTGTCGCGTCATCCGCCAGCACGGCATGCGCCGGCGCTACTATCACGACGAGCTGGGCTTCAACTTCCGCATGACGGACGTGCATGCTGCCATCGGCCTGGAGCAGCTCAAGAAGCTGGAGAGCCGCAACGCCCAGCGCCGCCGAAACGCCCGCTACCTGAGCGACCATCTCCAGGGCGTGAGCCTGCCATACGAGCCAGAAGGCTGCACCCACGTCTACCACCAGTACACCGTGCGCGTATCAGGCGGCAGGCGGGACGCCTTGCGCTCCTTCCTCCAGGAAAACGGCGTCGGCTGCGAGATCTACTACCCCGTGCCGGTGCACAGGCAGGCATTCTACACTCAGGAACTGGGCTACGATCTCACCCTGCCAGAAGCCGAGCGGGCGGCGGCGGAGGTGCTCTCCCTCCCCGTCCACCCCGCCCTGTCCCAATCCGACCTGGAGCAGATCGTCGCGAAGGTGAATGAATTTACAGCCCGCAGATCGTAAAAGACCAGCGCTGAGACAAATCAAAGGATGATCACAAAGTGGACAGCACAGAGATCGTTGCACAATTGATGGCAGTGGCTGCGATTACCGCGCCAAAGACGAAGGGGGAGAACTTCGTACAGGTAAAAATCCTGCAGGGAGAATCCGTGCAGACATTGGCAAAGGCAATGGTTGACTATGGCGTCGAATCCCAGAAGAAGAATTTCGACCGGGATGGGCAGAACGTTGCCAATTCAGAGGCAGTCGTGCTCATTGGCTTGAAGGACGCCGCAACCTGTGGCTTGAACTGCGGGGCATGCGGATTCTCCCTGTGCGATGAGCTCACCGGCCAACCCCCGGTGGATGTCGAGTTTCGCGGTCCGGTCTGCGCCTACCGGCTGTTGGATATGGGCATCGCCCTGGGTTCCGCAGTCAAGGTCGCCAGCCTGCTCAACGTGGATAACCGCATCATGTATCGCATTGGCGCAGCGGCGCGCCGCAGCGGTTTGGTGGACTGGGACTTTGTCATGGGCATCCCCCTCAGCGTCACGGGCAAGAGCATCTACTTCGACCGCTGAGCCGCCCGACAGGACCCCCCCTTGCTCGAAGCAAATCCCCTGGGCAGCCTGGTTGCCATCCTTGCGGCATCGGCATGGGGCGCCGGCGACTTTATGGGCGGTCTTGCCGCCCGCAAGAACAGCCCCTACCAGGTCGTGGCGCTGGTCTCCATCTCAGGGCTGCTCATCCTGGTCGGGGCGATGCTCCTGCGCGGCGAGGGCTTTCCCACACCCCAGGACACCCTGTGGGCGATCACGGCATCCATATCCGGGACGATCGGCATCGCCGCCCTCTACCAGGGGCTGGCTTCCGCCCAGGCAGCTTTGGTGGCGCCAACCGCCTCCGTCGTGGGCGTGGCGCTGCCCGTGATCCTCAGCACCATAATCAGCGGACCACCTTCTGCAGAAAAATGGGCAGGCATCGCCGCCGGCGCGTTAGGCATCTGGCTCGTCTCAAGCAGCTCGCATAGAGCTGGCGGCGATAACCGGCGCGCCTTGCTGCTGGCGCTGCTGGCAGGATTAGGGTTTGGCGGTTTCTTCATCCTGATCGCGCAGGTGACACCCGGAAGCATCTTCTCCCCCCTGGTGGTCTCCAAGCTCACCTCCCTGATCTTTGCCCTGATCATCCTCAGGCTACAACGCGCCAGGCTACCCTCCCTGCAGAATAACTGGCTGGCTTTGACCGCTGGTCTTTTCGACGCCACCGGCAATGTTTTCTTCTTGCTAGCCACCCAGCTCACGCGCCTGGAATTCGCCGCTGTGCTCTCCTCCATGTCTCCGGCAATCACGGTACTCCTGGCTTCACTCGTTGCCAAACAACGCGTTCTAACTATTCAAAAGGTCGGCGTAGTGATCTGCCTGGCAGCAATTGTGCTGATCATCATCTAGGGATTTACCCATCGCTACCCTTCTCTGGAAGTGCGCAATTTGCGCCCGGGAGAAAGAATCCATGGTGAGCGATCCCTTGCCTGGATATCCACCTCTGGGTTACACCATTCCAAGCCTGGATATCACTGATCTTGATCTCAGAAGACGCCTCAACTGAGCGCAAAGATTGTTTTTATGCCGGTGGCAAGCCCGTAGGGTCTTCCGCATCCGCCCTGCTTGGGTCTGCATTCTGGCTGTTGTACAGGAAGGCCATGCGCTTTGCCCAATCTTCGGCGGGGAAGGCACCATCCAGCTCAAAGCGCGCCACCCAATCCTCGCCGGTCTCGTCATAGGCGACGAGGTAACAGCCTGGTTGCCTAACCACCATCAACCACTCAGGCATGAATGAAGCCTACAACCGGATCTTGACCAGCCCGTCCTCAACCCAAACCGGGTATGTCCGAGCTTGATCTCGGAATAAGCCAGGCACTGCCCGCTGGGGATGTGGTACTCCAAGCCATGCCAGGGGCAGGTGACCACCTCTCCCTCCATCGTCCACTCCAGGCGATAATCGTTCTCCTGCCGGGCCGTCAGCGTGCCCGAGACTTTGCCGGTCGCCAGCGGACCGAGCTGGTGCGGGCACAAGTTCGGCAGGGCGTAGAACTGCCCATCCAGGTTGAAAACCCCAATCTTACGCCTCCCCACCTCCACCACCCGGTGGCTGTTAGCAGGGAAATCTGCCGCCTTGGCGATGATATATTCCCGTGTTCCGTCAGCCATGTTGCTCTCTCAGAGTACCAGGCGCGCGCCGCTCGAATCGATCTTGAAGAAGCGCAAGGCGTTTTCACCCATCACCTTGCGCCGCACTTCAGCACTGAAGGGGAGCTGGTACACCTTGCGCGGGTGGTCGAAATCATGGTGCGGCCAGTCGGATGCAAATAGCGTCGTGTCCTCGCCTCCGTACAGGCGGATGATATCCACCAGGTCCTGGGGATCCTCGGGTTCTTCAACCGGCTGGGTAGCAAAATAGAACTGGCGCACATAGCGGCTCGGGCGCTGGGTCAGGTAAGGCACTTCCCGCCGCCGCTCCAGGTATTCCTTGTCCAGGCGGTGCATGATAAACGGCACCCAGGACAGCCCTGCCTCGGTGAAGGCAATGCGCAGCTTCGGGAAGCGGACCACCACGCCGGCGGTGACCACGTCCACCAGGTTGGCAATAATCGAGAAGGAATGCCCGATGGTGTGTTGCCCCATCTCCGTCTCGAAGCCATGCGTGTTATGCGGAAAATTGGGGTGGATGGTTGCTACGCTGTGGAATAGCACCGGCAGGTCGGCATCCTGCGCTGCCTGGTAGATGGGATCGTAGACGCGGTGCCCCCATAAAGGCGCAACTGCCGCCGTGGGCAGGTAAACACCCACAATGCCGGGGTCTTTGGCATAACGCTCGATCTCCCTGGCCGCGGCGAGCGGATCCTGCGGGCAGGCGACAATACAGCCCTTCAGCGTGCGCTCACGGCTGCACCACTGGTCAACCATCCAGGCGTTGTAAGCGCGCATCAAGGCAACCGCATAATCCACCTGGGGCAGGATAGCCATTTTTAGCAAGTGGTCCGGGAAAAGGATGCCAATATCTACCGAAATCGACTGCAGCTCCTGGACCATCTGCTGCGCCGTGAGCACCGTGCGGGTGGCGTCGTGACCCCCAGGGAAAGGCGCCCACTGACCATCTTGCCCGGGCGATAAGCCCGGGGAGTCCAGGTAGCGCTCGGGAATGGTCGCCTGGAATTCCAGAGATTTGCGCCAGGGCATGTCGCAATACTTTGCCATCTCCGCAGGTACCTCGTGCAAGTGCACATCCACATCTACCACCACCAGGTCTTCCAGGCTCTCCCTGCGACCTTGTGAAGCTTCCACTGTACCGGTAACCATAGATACAATTCCTCCATTATCAACTGCGTAACACCTAACCTAATTCCGCACATTGCCGAGCTCTTCGACGATCGCCTGGCCCAGGCGCTTCACCATCTCGTCAATCTCCTCGGGCTCGATAATGTACGGCGGTGCGACCGCCACCCATTTCGGCGACATGCGCACGATCATCTTTTTCTGGTGCATGCAATTTCGCCCCACCCGCATCCCGAACTCGACTTCTTTCGGGAACGGCTCGAGCGTCTCCGGATTACGAACAAATTCAATCCCAATCATCAAGCCCTTGCCGCGGATCTCAGCGATCACGCCCAGCTCTTTTAGCTCTTCCAGGCGCTGCACCAGGTACTCTCCCATCTCCGCGCAGTGCTGCACCAGGTTCCGCTCTTGCATCTCATGCAACACAGCAATGCCTGCCACGGCAGCCAGCGGGTTCCCGCCATAGGTATGCCCATCGGCGAAGGTTTTATCGTGAACCGGCGAGATGAAGGCATCGGCTACCTCATCCTTGAATGCCACCGCCGCGAGCGGGGCATGCCCGGCAGCCAGCCCTTTGCCGGCGCACAGGATATCTGGCACGAAATTGAAGGTCTCCGCCCCCCACATCTTCCCGGTGCGCCCCATGCCCGTAGCGATCTCATCCAGGATGATCAATACACCATAGCGGTCGCAAATCTCGCGGATGATGGGCCAGTATTCGGGCGGCGGCACGATGTTTCCGGTGGAGAGCTGGATGGGCTCAGCCATAAAAGCCGCCACCGTATCCGGACCTTCATACTGGATGATCTGCTCCAACATCCGCGCGCAAAGTATATTGCACTCAGGGTATTTGAGCTGGTAAGGACAGCGCAGGCAATACGGCGGGGCAATGTGCAGAAAACCACCCGCAAGCGGCTCGAAGGGCGTTTTACGCTCAGGCATGCCGGTAGCAGCCAGTGCGCCGAGCGTGACGCCATGAAAATTAAAGTAACGCGCGATGATCTTCTTCTTATTGGGCTTGCCGATGTTTTGATAGTATTGGCGAACCAGCTTGATGGCTGTCTCTGTCGCCTCAGACCCGCCGCTGAGCAGCTTGATCGTCGTCAAGCCCGGAGGCGTCACGCAACCCAGCATCTCCACATATTCCATGGCGCGCGCATTGGTCGAATAAATGGGAGAGGCAAAAATCAACCGGTCAAGCTGTTCCTTGATGGCATCTTTAACTCGCTGGTTGCTATGACCCAGGTTGGTAACCCACACACCTGAGATGCCATCCAGGTATTTCTCGCCCTTCACATCCCATACCCAGATGCCCTCGCCGCGCTCAAACACCAGCGGCTGCTGCATGAAATCGTACATTTGCACAAAGTCGAGCACCATGTGGCGCAAGTGCTTCTCAGAAAGGTAATCATCTGGGGTAAATTTGACGTTTAAATCAGTCATTCGGTTCTCCTCGTCTCCAGCCAGAGCCGGACAACAAGCGCTCATTTCGGGATGGCATAAGCCTCTACCCGCCCGGCAATCATACGCACACGATCGATCAAGTTATTACTCATGACCATATCCCCGATTCCCAGGATGATCGGCTGGTCGCCAATGAGCTCAAACATTTTCTCGAGGAAGCAGTGTAAGTCCTCGACGGGCATTTCCGGCTGTAATAGCGATGAAGGGATGCCGCCCCAGAGGATCGGACCCTTGTCCAGCCAGGCGTTCCAACCCTCTTCGAAGCCCAGGTCAGTGAGCGGCTGCGGAGAGAAAACTCGAACACATCCAGTCCGGTCTCAGGCAGCAAGCTCGCCAGCCGTTTCAGATTACCGTCCGTATGGCTGCCAACTTTCTTCCCCTGCGTATGTAACGGCTCGACGTAAGCCTGGTAAGCGCCCAGGCAATATTTCTGGAACAGGCGCGGATTTGTGATCATGCCATCCAGGTTGTCGTCAAACTGGATATATGGCCAATCGAATGCCTGCATCTGGCGAATGTCCGCCTGCATGACCTGGTCTAGCAGGCTGAAGATACGCGCAACCATCTCCGGCTCGTCATTGAGCATGTAAAAAAAATCCACCTCGCCGAACAGGTCCAGGCAGATCTTCTGGAATGGGATACGATCCAGCATAGGAACCACAAAGCCGATCTCACCCAAACGCGATTGGATATCCTGGATTTCGGCAAAGCGCGGGACAAACTCGGCATGCTCATAGATGTATTCCAACGCAGCAAAATCCGAGGGCGTCTTGAGCGGATACTCGTACATGATCGGAATGGCGCCGGTATCGATCATCTCCGGAGCCAGCTTGCTGCGTGTGGTCAGCGTTCCCAGCGGTGTGATGAACTCCGCCTGCGTCTCACCAGGACGATCCAACTGCAACATATTAAAAGGAGCGGGAAGTAATCCACCACGGGATCTTGCTCATGGAGATAAACTTCGCCGTCCAATTTGAGCACCAGCTCAACCCCCCGCAGGCGGCGGGCATGAGCGATGGTCTGGTACTGCTGCCCAAAACCGATCGCCCGGTGGATATCGGTCAGGCGCATCACATCCAGCTGTGGGGGCACAGGGACGGCAAAGGTCGACATAATGCTCGGAGAGCGATCGTTGCCGTTATGCTTGAACTCCTCCGGCAGCGTTCCGAGACGGCTGTGCGAGGAATACCACAGCTCCATGCGGTCTATGAACGGCAGCCGGTCAGGCTTCTCACCGCGCAGGACGGCGCTTACCCGGCTGAACATATCAGGCGTTGTTTGCTTGTCTGGCGCCAATCTGGTTTTCTCCGCTATCCGTCTAGGCAAGCTGTTTGATCAGCTCGATAACCTTGTCAACCGCAATCTGTTCCGCATCCGGTTGCAGGGCAGTGGGCAACAGATAAGCCTGCACAAACAGATCGGGGACATGATAGACCTCTCCCAGCTTGTAGCCGCCTTCAGGATAATCTTCTAGCTGTGGCAAATAAGCAATGGAGGTATTCGTCCACCCCAGGGGAATGGTATGCTGGAACGGCGAGCGAGACTTGATCTTCAGCCCGGTCTCGGTGAATGCTTCCACGCTCAAGCCTGCCAGGATCACATCGCCAATCCTGAATACCTGGACATCCAGATCAATGGTCGGATCCTTTTGCTTGACCGCTTCAACCGTCCGCCGGTAAGCCTCTTCATACATGCTAGCCAGGCGGATCTCCCAATCCTGGGCGCCGCTGGCTTCCTTCTCCTGTCGCTGGCTGGACCATTTTTCGTAGAGCGCCTGTGCCTTCTCCAGGGTGGGAGCTCGATGAAGTGCAGCTTGACCAGCTCTTCGGCGGCTCCCAGGGCCAGACTGGCTCTCCGTCCTCCACCGGCACCCAGGGATGAAACAGGATGTTGGGGATATTGCCCAGGGGTACACGCTCGCCCAATTTGACATGGGTATGGATCTCGGCTGGCACTTTGAGCACTTCGCCTGCCAGGATCGCGCCCAGGCGGTTTTTGGAATCCCGGCAATCGATCTCATACCCGATCCCCCATTTGGGATTGACGTTGCCGCCGCAGCCCTGCAGGAAGAGGGCTTTACCCCCCAGGACTTTCTCGATGATCTGCCGCGCCGCTGCCGGGGAAATCAGATGATCCCATATGGCAACGGGGACCAACGGAGACCGGGATGGCAGCCATAGCTGAACAGGACCGCGACGGGATTTCCTTCCAGATCGTCGATGCGCACAACGCCCACACTATGATCGATGGGTTGCTCAGGCACCTCGCCCAGTACATCATGCCCGTCCGGACCGGTCTCACGCCGGTAAATCCCGACCTGGGCTTCACCAGCGCCGGCGCCGATGCGCACCGGCTGCTTCGCCTGGTCAGCCTCAGCCACGGCTGCGAGGATATGCTCCTTGAGCTCCTTACCATAAATATCGGCAAAGCGTTTGCGTTCTGCGCTATCCCGTGTACTGTTGCGGCGGCGAAGGGGTGCTATGATCGTGACTCAGGTTAATCATCACGTGCGAGCGAGGCACGCCGAGCAGATCTGCCACCTCCTGGCGGATCTGGTCCGAGAGCGGGTTGAACAATTCGCAGATATCCAAAGCGATGATGGCAAGCTTGGTATGCAGAATCTGCCAGCACGAGCGCCGTAGCAGTCAGATCGCTTTCGTAGCCCTGGATTGGATCGGCGAACAAGCGGATGCCAAATTTCGGCGATCCGAGGCGAGCATTGATAATCCGGCGGGAAACACCTGCATAAAGAGTAGCTGGACATGATTATTCTCCTTCTTTCGCAAGTCGATGGATCAGCTCAATGGTTTTGTCTATAGCAATTTGTTCAGCTTCCGGCTGCAATGCGGTCGGGAGCTGATACGCCTGAACCAGCAGGTCAGGAACATGGTACACCTCGCCCAGCTTGAAGCCGCCTTCAGGGTAATCCTCAGCGCGGGGCAGATAAGCGATATTCGTATTCGTCCATCCTAAGGGGATCGTCTCCTTAAACGGCGAGCAGGGCTTTGATCTTGAGGCCGGTTTCGGTAAAAGTTTCAACATTCAAGCCGGCGAGGATGGCATCGCCGATGCGGAAGACCTGCACGTCCAGGTCGACGGTAGGGTCTCCATCGCGGATGGCTTGCAGCGTGCGCCGGTAAGCTTCTTCGTATTCGCTCGCCAGGCGGATCTCCCAATCCTGCGCGCCGCTGGCTTGCTTCTGCTGTTTCACCTGCGACCAGTGATCGTACAAAGCCTGGGCTTCTTCGAGAGGCGGCAGCGGGACAAAGTGCAGCTTGACCAGCTCTTCCTCTGCAGCCAGGAGCGATTCGTCCAGAACTCCTCCACAGGAACCCAGGGATGGAAGAGGATGTTGGGGATATTGCCTAGCGGAACACGCTCGCCCAGGCGGACGTGGGTGTGAATCTCGGCTGCCACTTTAAGCACCTCGCCCGCCAGGAGCATCCCCAGCCGGTTTTTGGGGTAACGACAGTCGACTTCATACCCGATGCCCCACTTCGGGTTGACGTTCCCGCCGCAACCCTGCAAGAAGAGGGCTTTGCCGCCCAGCGCCTGCTCGATGATCTCACGCGCAGCCCCTGGGAAGTCTGCTGAACCAAGGTGGCAGCGCGGACCTACAGTTACAGGATGGCAGCCATAGCTGAAAAGGATGGCGACGGGCTGACCTTCCAGGTCGTCGATGCGTACAACTCCTACGCTGTGATCGATATCCCGGTCAGGCACTTCACCGAGCACGTCACGCCCATCGGGACCCGTCTCACGGCGGTAGATGCCAATTCTGGCCTCACCCCTGCCGGCGCCGACCCGTGCGGGGTGCAAGTTCTGGCTGGCTTCTTCCACCGCGGCGAGGATATGGCGGCGCAGCTCATTCTCATAGATTTCCGCATAATATTTGCTCTCAGGGCTGACTGCCCGGTAGCTCAACTGGACCGGAGTGGAGTGATCATGGCTGATGTTGATCATGACGTGCGAGCGGGGGATTCCTAGCATCTCCGCCACTTCCTGCCGCACCTGGTTGGCAAGCGGGTTGAAAAACACGATCAAATCCAGGGCGATGATAGCCAGCTTGGTTTGCGAGTTTGCCAGGACGAGAGCCGTAGCGGTTAAATCGCTTTCATAGCCCTGGATTGGCTCGCCAAACAGTCGCAAGCCGAATTTGGGAGAGCCCGGCTGCGCATTGATGATCCGGCGCGAGACGCCTGCAAAGAGCCCTGATGACATTAGATACTCCTCTGGATGGAAATCATCGGATATTACGCATCTTGTTCTACTGAATCCAGGTGCTCAATCAAGCGCATGGCTCCAGTAACTGCCCGCTGCTCTGAAATCCTCTCGCAATGCAACAGGCTGGGGATGGACTTGAAAGATCAGGTCTGGGACAGCGTATTTTTCCTGCAGCTTCCACCCACCGGGTGGATAGTCGTCTGCACGCGGGAGATAACCGATCGTACCGTTCGAATATCCCAGCACAAAGGTGTTGAGATAGGGTGATTGCTCCCGGATCGCCAGACCCGTTTCGAAAAACAGCTCGGCGTTCATGCCGGCAATCACGATATCGTTAAACCGTATCACCTGGACAAACAGATCGCATGTCGGATGACCGTGCCGGACGGCGTCAACCAGCACCCGAGCCCAATCCTCGTACTTTTCAGCAACCCGCACTTCCCATTCTTGAGCATCACTCCGCCTGCGTTCGGCCACGATATTCTGCCATTGAACATGCAATGGCTTCGGCCTCCGCCAGCGAGGGCAATTCAACATACTCCAGAGAAATCGGCTCTGCTCAACTACACCCAGGTATGGACGCGGAACCTCTTCTCTCCGGAACCCAGGGTGTAAATAGGATATTGGGAACATTACCCAAGGGTCTGCGCTCCCCTGGTCGCAGATTGGTGCGTATGTTGGCAGCAACCTTCAGCGCCTCTGCCCCCAGGGTCATGCCAACCCGGTTCTTGGTCTCACGACAATCGAGCTCATAACCCATGCCGACTGCAGGATTAATGTTCCCGCCGCAGCCTTGTAGGAAGATCGCTAAACCACCCAGGTTTTTTTCAAGCACCTGGCGCGCTGCTCCGGGAAAATCAGACGAGGCCACAGCAGAACGCGGACCCATTGTCACCGGATGGCAGGAATAGCGAAAGAGAACGGCGATCGGTCTGCCATCCAGATCATCCACACGGATGATACCGACAGAAGGATCGATATCGGGTGTTCAGGCTCTACACCGAGAACGTCATAACCGGCGCGGTATCTCACGACGGTAGGCGCCAATATGGCACTCCCCCAACCGGCTCCGATGCGGGCAGGCTGGAGCTTTTGGTCTAGCCTCGGCGCAGCTTCGACGAGCCAGCGAGATGAGAGAGCGCCGGTATTGTTCTTTGAGAGCCATCTGTTCTTCGGAATCCGGCATGTAATCAGGCAATGGCCACGCCGGTAGTGCGTGTGGCTTGTGTTGAGCAAGACATGTGAGACGGGAATGTCCAGCGCCTGGGCAACCTGTGAGACGCATTTCTTGCGCAGGACGCTGCCCATAAAGAGATATATCGATGCCAACGATGGACAAATCGATCCCGAAGATTACGACTTTTGTTTGTCCATCGCTAAGCACGATGAGCTGTAGCGGTTAAGTCGCTCTCGATACGCCTGCACAGGATTGCCATAACAGACGAAAGCCGGTACTGGCGCGTAGCGAGGGGTGAGGATTAATGGTCCGGCGAGCAGCTCCCGCATACAGCCTGTCAGACATTCATTCCTCCAGAATGGGTCAACCGCTATCCTGGCCGAACTAATTCAAATCAAATGGCCGATAAAAACCGCAAGGCGAATAGTTCCTGATCTATCTCATGAACAATCTTCGCGCTGAATCAGCCCTGCATATGGTGCTGGAAAAATGGAGGGATGTTCGTTCCCTCCGGGTTGCGCTCCCAGATCAGCCTGATCTCTTCGCCGGACATGCTGCTATGGCGTTTGACAGCCTGCTCCGCCAGCAGTGGCAGCCCACAGCGGATTGCCTGGAAGATCTCGGTGTGCAAATCAACCATTTCCTGGCTGCCGGGCCAATCCAGAGCCTGGGAAGCCTGGATGAACAACCAGATATATGTTTTCATGCTCGATCCACTGCCGGTACAGCCATTTATGCCCGGTCAGGCTGCACAACATCTCGTGGAACTTGCAGATCGAGTTGGCCGAACTTTTTCAGATCGTTCTTGGAAGCCATCAGCTCATCCAGGCAGGTTTCTAGCTTTTGGATTTGTTCCGGAGAGCCTTTTTCAGCCAGCAGGCGCGCTCCCAATCCCTCGATGACGCCACGCAGCAGATAGAGATCGTAAAGATCTTCGTAACACAGCTTGGTTACAAAGGTGCCTTTCCGCGGTTCGATCCGGACAACGCCTTCATCTTGAAGCATTTTCATGGCATCGCGCACCGGACCCGACTGACATCCAATTGCTCCGCGATTTCGGTCTCAATCAGGCGCTGTCCGGGGATCAGATCACCGTTCAGGAACATCTCGCGCAAGCTGAAAGCGACGCGTTCCGCCAGGCTTTGCTGCTCTTCACTCTGCTCATCAATTGTGAAGGGTGCAATCATCTCTGGTCTCCCTGATTGTTAACAATTTTATTTTATACCCGACTTTCCCGGTCGTCAAGCCTTGATTCCAACGCATGTATAGCCTATTTGTCAACAATAACTCGAATTATTCGGCGGTACACAACCGCTATATTGATATATTGTTAACAACAGCAACCAAATATCGTCGGGCGATATCAAATACCCATAAGATTGTTAACAACCACATCCGCCAGATTCCCTTGCACCGAGAATCAACCTGGATGAGGCGCCCGGGACCACATGCGAACGGTGATGAAGCCGAATACCAGGATAAATACCATCCATCCGGCCAGGAGAGCCGGTGGAAGTCCCCACTGACCCTGGAGCACATAGACGGTAGCAATCAACACCCCCAGGGAAACCATGATCACCGGGATCTGGCGCCCCATGGTCCATAATGAGTAGCGCGCTTCGTAAGCGGCGATCACACCGACCATCGGGAATACCGTAGCAAACCCCTGCAGGTTATTGCGCAGCAAAATCAAGAAAAGGACCACCACAGCGATCACCGGCAACTTGATCCACACCGGCAGTTGCGTCCGGTAATCTGGCTCTGTCCGGTCTGGCAGGCGCAGCAAGAGATAAACTCCAAGCGCAATAACAAAACCCCAGGTCATCCAAAACGCAGCGTCCGTTCTGGGTAAGAGTGGAACCGCCAGCGAGCCCAGCACGCAATACCCTAAGGCGGCAAGGAAGATCGCCGGGATGATCGGCACACGTAACCCAGAATTCAGCCAGCGCACTCCATGGGTAAACAGGAGCAGTAAAATCAAGCCCAGCGCATTGGTGACATCCACCGGGCGGGCGGCTGCCAGCGCCATCAGCGTGAACGGCACCGGCAGCGAAAGCATGAACGCTTTCCAGCGCGGCTGCCGCAAATACGCCAGGATCGTTGCCTGGATGGAAATGGCGAGGACCAGCAAGAGGTCCCAGGGATTGAGACTGCCAACCAATGAGTGCAAAGGTGTCCTTTCACTACTCCAAAAGTCCGGATTGTTAACAGTTGTATTCTATATCGTGGTTTACCACCCGTCAAGGCTTGACGCCAGCGGTTTTTTATGATATCTTGTCAACAATACCGGGTATAATTAGCGGTAAATCAGGTATAATACTAAATCATTGTTAACAAGTCCTAGATTTGACCGGTAAACTGGACGGCTCTGAATATATTGTTAACAATTTCAGTATCGAGCAATCATCCCCAATAGCGATCTGGCAGGGGTAAAAAATCCGTATGCTGCTGGACCAAACCTCATCAGAAAGCGAGATGCGCGATGCCGTCTACCCCCAATAACCAAGCCAAACTCCGCGTCGGCTTCATCGGCGCAGGCAACTGGACGGAGTATAACCACATGCCGCTGCTCCAGGAGCGACCTGATGTCGAGCTGGTAGGGATTGCCACGCCGACGCAGGCTTCACGCGACCGTGTGCAAGCGCGCTTCGGCATGCCCTACGCAACCCCAGATTACCGCGAGCTGCTCCAACAAGGGCTGGATGCGGTTGTAATTTCTTCGCCGCATGGTTATCACTACGAGCAGGCAAAAGCCTCTATGGAAGCCGGCGTGCATGCCCTGGTTGAGAAACCCATGACGCTGTTTGCCAGCGAAGCCTGGGACCTGGTGCACACTGCAGAGCGCAAGGGCGTGGTGCTGATCGTTCCAACCGGTTACCATTACCGCCCTATGGTCATGCAGGCAAAGAAAAAGATGGAAGAGGGTATGGTGGGGGAGGTTGAGTACATGCTCTGCCACATGGGCTCGGCGCTGCGCTCGCTGTATGCTGGCACCCCCTGGCCCTACGGCATGGAGAAAATTCCGGACCCCAAGGCTTATTACAGCGATCCCAAGGTGTCCGGCGGTGGGCAGGGCTATTCCCAGCTTTCGCACAGCGTGATGCTCTTGCTCTGGCTCACCGGTTTGCGCGCCACCGAGGTGTTTGCTTATATGACCGCACCCAACGCCCGGGTGGAGATGTACGACGCCGTTGTCGCCAAGTTCGATAACGGCTCAATCGCCACCATCTCCGGCGCCGGAACCCAGCCGCCCAACGATACCAAACACGAGCTGGACATCCGCATCTTCGGCAGCCAGGGCGAGCTGCGCCTGGACCTGTACCGCGAGTGGCTGGAGGTTCACCGGGACGATAACAACAACTTCAAGCTGGAGGTCCAGCCCGGCGACGGCGACTATACCTGCGACGGACCGCTGAACCGCTTCATCGACCTGATCCAGGGCAGGGAGAAAGATAATCCTTCCCCTGGCGATATCGCCGCTAAAACAATCGAGCTCGTCGAGGCAGCTTATCGCTCCTTCGCCAGCGGAAAACCTGAGCAAGTAATCGCCTAAACTCTGGCTTCAACCGGATCAAACAGCAAATGCAGGAAATTACCTAGATGAAAATTGGGATGCTGACCGGGATCTGGTATGTAGCGGAGCAAGCAACGATCTTTGCCAGCCTGCAAAGGGCTGCTGCTCTCGGTTTCCGGTATATCGACCTGCATGGCTTATTCCATGCCGGACCCACCCACCTGACGACAAAGCAGCGCAAAGAAGTCAAAACCGAGATGGACGCCCTCGGTCTCGTCCCCAGCAGCTATATCCTGCATTCGCCCATCAGCGTCCCTTCCGCCAAGCCGAAAGAGCTGGAAGAGTGTTTCTGCTATCTTTGTGAAGGTGTGGACCTGGCGCTTGCATGGGGCACCAACAACCTGCAATTGAATGCCGGGCAGTGGGCGTACGGCATGCCGCGGGACGAGGCATGGACGAAATCCGTCCGCTTCCTCCAGCGGCTGTGCGATTATGCCGCGCCCAGGGGCATCTACATCTGCCAGGAAGCCGAGCCGTATGTCTGGTTCATGGTTAACGATGTGCCCTCAACGCTCAAGATGATCGCCGATGTGGACCGCCAGAATTTTATGGTTTTGATGGATATTGGGCATATGGCTCTCGCGCGCGAAGGTCCCGATGAGCTAGCTAAAATCATCGATTGGATCATCCACGGCCATTTCAGCGATCACCAGCCATTCGTTCATACCAATCAAATCGTCGGAACGGGGATCACGCCCACAGTAGAGTATCTTGAAGTCCCTTTCAAAGCTGGATATTGATAGGAAGGTTAAGCGTTTCGGCTGTGACGAGCTGGTCATCAGCCTGGAGCTTGGCGTCCCCACTGACAAAATAGAAAATCCAGATGATTGGGTGCGCCGCTCGGTGCAAAACATTTGCCAGATGTACCCGGATATTTCACAGTAGCCTGCCGGCTTGCCAATAAGCGGCTATAAAGAAATCGTCCGATGAAAATGAGCCTTGCCATCCAATCCCTGCGCAGCTGCACAATGGAAGAAGCGGCTGGCATCGCCCGCGCCCTGGGTTTCGACGCCCTCGACCTGGATGGAGTCATGGACACCACCCTGCAGCGCGAGAAGATCTTCAAGCTGGACCGTTCAGAGGTGCAGCGTGTCAAAGATCTGGGATTGAAAACGCCCAACATCCACTGGACATTTGCACCGGGCAGCCTCCTGCCAGCCATCAATGATCCGGACCCCGGGGTGCGCCAGGACAATAAAGAACAGATCAAGCGCCTGGCAGATTTTTGCCAGGCAGCCGGCATCGCCTCGATCCTGGTTCTACCGGGGGTCATCCTCCCTGGACAGAGCCTTGCGGAGGGGCGCAAGCTTTCCGCTGAGGCGCTGCAGGATTATGTTGAGATCGCCCATGCTGCAGGATCTGGTGATGGGCTTTGAGGCTCACGTCGGCTCATCTTTCAAATCCCCCGAAAGCGCGGCCTGGCTGGCGGAGCAGGTTCCAGAGGCTGGGATTGTGCTGGATTACGCCCACTTCGTCTGCCAGGGGTACACCCAGGACCAGGTTGACAGGCTCGCCGGGCAGACTTGTCACGTTCATTTGCGCCAGGCTAAGCCGGGTTTAATGCAAACCAAGCTGGAAGATGGTGTGATCAACTTCCCGCGCCTCTTCGATACGCTCAGGGAGGCCGGCTACAATGGCTACCTGTGCGTTGAATACGTTCACCAGGCTTATATCGGCGCCGATAACGTGGATATCGTCACCGAGTTGGTCAAGATGCGCAACCTGATCCGAAGGTACGTAACGCTGGATTGAACATGCTTGCGTGACCTGAAAACCGGTTCGAACTTGAGATATTTTCCAAGGAGGTGATGCACCAAATAGCTAAACGAAGCCCTTGCCTCAACCGTTCTCACTCAACCTTAGCATAAGTCAAATTCAGGAGGATGTATGTTATCGAAGAAAACGTTCCTTGTTCTAATCGCCCTGGTGGCATTGGTCATCCTGGCGTTGGCAGCCTGCCAGCAAGCGCCGGCCACACCCGCCCCAACGGAACCGCCTCCAGCCGAGACGGAAGTTGCTGCTCCGGCTGAGACCGAAGCCCCAGCCGCCACGGAAGCCCCGACTGAATACAAGCCCGTGATCCGCAAGGCAACCAAAGCCTGGAAGATCGGCTACGGCGACGGTCTGGCGGGTATCCCCTTCACCCAAGCGGTCACCGACAATATCAACAAAGTCGCCGAGGAGATGGGCGTCGAGATCGTCTACTGCGACAACGCCTATAACCAGGAGAAGACCGTCGAGTGCTCCAACAACCTGGTCACCCAGGGCGCTGAAGGCGTCATCTTCGCCAACTGGGTGGCTGGCACCGAAGAGCTGGTCTCCGGCATCTTCAAGGACGCCGGTATCCCCTGCATCGCCTACGACGGACCCCACCCCGGCTGCGTCGCCTTCGGACCCGACAACTTCTCCTCCGCCAAGGAAGCCGGCAAGTTCCTCGGCGAGTACGCCAAAGCCCAGGGCTGGGACCCCAAGGATGTCCAACTCCTGCTGGTCTGGACCCCCAATGTCCCCGTCCACCAGGCGCGCGCCGAAGGCGCCACCGCTGGCGTCAAGGAAGTCATCGATATCCCCGAAGAGAACATCTTCGATATCCCCACCGAGCAGATGGGCGACGAGATCGCCAACGTCACCACCTGGACCACCGCTCACCCGGATGCCAAGCACGTCCTGTGCTTCGGTCACTCCGACCTGCCCGGCGTCAACTGCGCCCTGGCTCTCGAGCAGGCTGGCTTCCTGGGCAATGCCGCCGCCGCCTCCCTTGGCGCTTCCGACGAAGCCCTCGTCGACCTGCGCACCCGCACCGATGCCAGAGTCCATCTTCAAAGCCACCATCTCGTACTTCCCCGAGCGCTACGGCGAATAACTCATCCCCGCCATCGTTGACATGCTCGAAGGTAAGACGGTCCCCGAGAAGATCATCCCCGCCGTTTTGCTGCCGTGACCCGCGAGAACGTCAACGAGCTCTATCCGGCAAAACCCACCGAAGAGCCTGCTGCGACGGAAGCCCCGGCAGCCTACGTGCCCGAGATTCGCCCTGCAACCAAAGCCTGGAAGATCGGCTACGGCGACGGTCTGGCAGGTATCCCCTTCACCCAAGCGGTCACCGACAATATCAACAAAGTCGCCGAGGAGATGGGCGTCGAGATCGTCTACTGCGACAACGCCTACAACCAGGAGAAGACCGTCGAGTGCTCCAACAACCTGGTCACCCAGGGCGCTGAAGGCGTTATCTTCGCCAACTGGGTCGCTGGCACCGAAGAGCTGATCTCCGGCATCTTCAAGGACGCCGGTATCCCCTGCATCGCCTACGACGGACCCCACCCCGGTTGCGTCGCCTTCGGACCCGACAACTTCTAACTCCGCCAAGGAAGCCGGCAAGTTCCTCGGCGAGTACGCCAAAGCCCAGGGCTGGGACCCCAAGGATGTCCAACTCCTGCTGGTCTGGACCCCCAACGTACCCGTCCACCAGGCGCGCGCCGAAGGCGCTACCGCTGGCGTGAAGGAAGTCATCGATATCCCCGAAGAGAACATCTACGATATCCCCACCGAGCAGATGGGCGACGAGATCGCCAACGTCACCACCTGGACCACCGCTCACCCGGATGCCAAGCACGTCCTGTGCTTCGGTCACTCCGACCTGCCCGGCGTCAACTGCGCCCTGGCTCTCGAGCAGGCTGGCTACCTCGGCAATGCCGCTGCTGCCTCCCTCGGCGCTTCCGATGAAGCGCTCGTCGATCTGCGCACCCGCACCGATGCCGAGTCCATCTTCAAAGCCACCATCTCGTACTTCCCTGAGCGCTACGGCGAACAACTCATCCCCGCCATCGTTGACATGCTCGAAGGTAAGACGGTCCCCGAGAAGATCATCTCCGCTTTTGCTGCCCGTGACCCGCGAAAACGTCAACGAGCTCTATCCGGCACAATAACCAGCGTAGGGGCACGGCGGAACGCACTCGCCAACATCGCGGCTTTATCGCCAGCCGTGCCCCTATAAAAAGAATGACGATCATGGTATTTGTAGGGGCATGGCTATGAAATCCAACATCACTGCAGCCTAATCACCTGCCGTGCCCCTACTAGTGGGTCAGTTGGCATGAAACTTGCCATGATGAGTGGAAAGGAAACCACTCAAAAAAGGCAGGAACGAGGCGATGACAGGACGAAAGAAAGACCCACTGCGTACATTGACAGAAGAAGAGCGGAAATGGCTGGAACGAATCAGTCGATCGCAGAGTGAACCGGCCAGTCATGTTGTGCGAGCGAAAGAAATATTAGCTGTAGCAGATGGCTACAATTATACGGAGGCAGCTCAACAGGCTGGGCGAAAATGCGGAGATCCCGTAGCTCAATTGGTGGAGCGATTTAACCGGGAAGGGCTGGCGGCCATCCACCCTAAACATGGTGGCGGGCCAAAACTCAAATACACAGCCGTTGAGCGGGAGCGGGTGCTGCAAGAAGCGCGACGCCAGCCGGATGCGGAGCAGGACGGGACGAACACCTGGTCATTGACCACGTTACAGAAAGCCCTGTGGAAAGCAGACGATGGAGTGCCGGAGATCAGCACTGAACGGATCTGGGTGATTTTACAGGAAGCTGGTTTTCGCTGGCAGAAATCACGGACTTGGTGCGAAACGGGACAGGTAGCCAGGAAACGAAAACGCGGTATGGTGATGGTGACGGATCCGAATGCGGCGCAAAAAAAGAATTGATTGAGACGGCGTATCGCGAAGGCGAAAAAATGGGATTGGTGGTGTGGGTAGAAGATGAAGCTGGACCGTATCAAACGGTCCCCTATCCGGGCGAAAGCTGGCAGCCGGAAAGCCAGCCAGTGCATCAGCCGCATGAATACATCCGAAATGGAACGGCCAAGATGCTGACTTTGTTTCATCCTGCCAGTGGCGAAGTGCGGGTCAAAGGGGTCACCCAATCGACCAATGCCATTTTGCATCCATGGATCCAACAGCAGGTGGAGGAAATCCTGAAAACACTCCCTGAACAGCCCATCCTGGATGAAGAAACCAACCGTCAGGCGTGGAAAACTGGCAGCTCGGTTTATCTGTGCGGATTACCCTGCCGGAGAAACTGCCGCCGTTACGGATGCTACTCATTTGGGACAACTTGCAAGGTCATTACACGCCCGAACTGGTGTTGTGGCTGTTCGCGCATGGCGTAATGCTACTCTACACCCCATTAGGCGGCTCCTGGTTGAATATGGCCGAGTCCATTCAACGCATTTTGGTGGAGAGCCATTCTGGGCAAAACCCACAAGCGCCTGAACAAATCATTGCTTGGTTAGAGGCAGTGGCAAGGGCCTGGAACCAAGATCCCACCCCATTCGAATGGGGTGGTGCTAGAGCTGCACGCAGGGAACGAAGTCGAACTCGTCGTTTGGCTCTGGGCGGCTCGGGTGCTTGTGTTCGCCGTTCCTCTCGGCCTAGATCCAGTCTGCTTCAGAAATGGCATCACTCATGCCAAGTGACCCACTAGGATCGACCCGTTCTTATCTGTTCATTCATCACTCGCCCATCATGGGCAGATTTAATCCTGGAAAGGTGCCTATGCAGCCAATCCTGACCATGCAAGAAGTTACAAAGTCATTTGGGCACGTTGAGGCGTTAAAAGATGTCTCGCTGGATATCTATCCCGGGGAGATTCTGGGTCTGCTCGGTGATAACGGCGCTGGTAAATCGACCCTGATCAAGATCATCTCCGGGGTTTACCGCGCCGATCACGGCAAATTTACCTACAAGGGCGAAGAGGTCAGCCTGTCAAGCCCCATCCGACGCGCAGAGGATGGGTATCGCCACGGTTTACCAGGACCTCTCACTGGTCGATACCCGCCCGGTTGCCCACAACATATTCCTGGGGCGCGAGCCCGACGACTGGGGATTCATCCTCAACCGGCGCAAGATGGAAAAAGATGCCGAGGAATTCCTGAAGCGACTGAAGCATCCACCTGCCTTCCGTGAGCGTGGATGTGGAAGTGCTCTCCGGCGGGCAGCGCCAGGCTGTCGCTATCGCCCGCGCCATTGCTCAGGGCGGCAACGTCTTGCTGCTGGACGAGCCCTGGGCTGCCCTGGGGGTGGAGCAGACCCACCAGGTGCGTGAGTTAATGAAAGACCTGCGCTCGCACGGCGTCGCCATGATCTTGATCACCCATGACCTGAGCGATATCCTCTCCATCACAGACAAGATCGCCATCCTGCGCCATGGCAGACTGGTAGCCCTGCTGAATTCCAAAGAGACCAATGTGAATGAAATTATCGGCTGGATCACCGGCGCTATCAAAGCAACCAATCCGCAGGAGGCTCTGCCAGCATGATCAAATCGACGATTACCCAAGAAGAAGCCAAGTAGCATGGTACAGTCAGCGCCAAAGCAGGAAAGCTGCCTGCGTACCTTCCTGAAACGCCAGGATAATTGGAACATCATCGGCCTGTTCATCACCATCATCATCGTCATGGTGATCGCCAGTATTGCTTCGCCGTATTTTTTGTCGGTCAAAAACTTTCTCAACATCGGCTATGCAATCTCAATCCGTGGCATTATCGCCATCGGTTTGACGATTGTATTGATCACCGGCGGCCTTGACCTTTCAATTGCTGCGGTAGCTGCCGTGGCCGGGATGGCGGCCGCAGCGATGATCAATGCCGGGGTGCCCGGCTGGCTGGCTGCAATTCTGGCGCTGCTCCTGGCGGGTGCCTTAGGCGCGATCAACGGCACCATCATCGTCAAGCTGCGCATCAACCCGATCATCGCCACACTGGGCACCCTGTTGCTCTTTCGCGGCCTGGCTTACGTGGTCAGTGGAGGCAAGAATATTGTCATCGGTGTCAACACCTGGAGCTATCTGGGCAGGGGTTTCATCCTCGGCATCCCGGTGTCCCTGATCATCTATATCGTCCTGCTGGTGCTGGCTTACCTGTTTCTGCGCTATACGATCACCGGCAACTATATCTATGCCATCGGAGGCAACTCCGAAGCCTGCCGCAACTCCGGCATCAAAGTCGACCGCCTGCGTTTTGGCGTCTACATCTTCACCGCCATGCTCTCCGGCGTTGCCGGCTTGATCCTGATGTCCCAGGCGGGCACAGCGACACCCGTCGCCTTGAGCGGCGCCGAGCTGGATATCATCGCGGCTGTCCTGCTGGGTGGCATTTCCCTCTCCGGCGGGCGTGGCAGCCTGCTGGGCACCTTCCTGGGTGGCTTGCTCATCGGCATGATCAATAATGCCTTAATCCTGACCCAGGTGCAGATCTACTGGCAGATGGTCGTTCGAGGTATTTTGCTCATCATTGCTGTGACCCTGGATAGCTTCCGCAGAGGCGGTGGTTACCGCTAACGTGTGAAATCGATGAAAAGTCAAAATGTCGCCCAAGCGCCGCTTCCTCACCGCCATGCTGGGCGGCAAACCCGACCGCACGCCGGTTGGCAACGTGGTTTCGGTGGCGACAACCGGCTTGATGGAGCTGGCTTGCGCCTGGTTCCCCGATGCGCACCTGGATGCGGAGAGCATGGCGCGCCTGGCAGCCGCCGGGCATACACACCTGGGCTACGACACGGTCATGCCAGTCTTCAGCGTGATCCAGGAGGCGGCAGCCCTGGGCTGCCACATCGACTGGGGCGGACCGGAGATGATGCCTGGCGCTCGCACCCATCCCTTCGCTCAAACGGATGACTTCCATATCCCAGAAGGCTGGATCGAAGCCCCATCGATCCAGGTTGTTTTGCATGGTTTACGCCTGCTGCGCCAGCGCCTGGGGCACAATATCGTAATCGTCGGCAAAGTCATGGGACCCTGGTCGCTCTCCTACCAGTTGATGGGCATCGAGGAGTTTCTCATCAGCACGCTGCAGAACCCCGAGCGCGCCCGGCGTTCGATGGAGGCATTAAAAACGGTGACCATCGAGTTTGCCCGGGCGCAAGTGCAGGCTGGGGCGGATATCATCTGCCTGGCAGACCACGCCACCGGAGGGATGGTCTCTCCCCTGGCATATCGTGATTTCTTGCTCCCGCTTCACCAGGAAATCACAGCCGAGATCGGCTGCCCAACCGTGCTGCATTGCTGCGGGAATACCACCGACCGCCTGGTTTACTTTGCCCAGGCTGGATTTGATTGCTACCACTTCGAATCTCAGGTGCGGCTGCCTGACGCTGTAGCATGCGGCTGCGGGCAAGATGACCCTGATGGGTAATATCAACAATCCCCACCTTTTGCTCACCGGCACGCCGGGCGAAGTTGCCCAGGCAAGCCGGGAGGTCATCCATAGCGGTGTGCAGATCCTTGCGCCAGAATGCGCCGTACCGCTCACCACACCACTGGAGAACCTGAAAACTCTGGTAGAGGTAGCAGAGCATAAATCAACGTGAACGCGCCCTGGCTGCCATCCGCGGGCAACCGGTAGATCACATCCCTTTCATTGCCCGCATGGACCTGTGGTATTCCTTCCACAAGAACCAGGATAGCCTGCCCCACCCTTATGAAAAAGCCAGCCTGTGGGACATCCAGCGCGACCTGGGCATCGGCATCTTCGGTTTCGGCGCCTGGGACATCTCGTTCTACCGGCTCGTGCACCAAGATGTTGAGGTGGTCAAGTCTGTGCGGGGGCAGGAGACCATCACCGAGTACCGCACACCCTACGGATCGTTGAAGGCGCGGGATATCATGGCGGAGGAGCTGAAAGAAGCCGCCGGCACCGGTGCGCGCGTCGAGTATCCCTTCAAAAGCGAAGCCGATTACGATGCCCTGCAGTACCTGGTCGAGAACACGCAGGTAGTCGAGAATTACGATACCTATGCGCAATTCATCACGCTATCGGCGGAGATGGACTTGCCTTACCCTTTTCCGGTCACCTGCCAGCTCACCAGCTGATGATCTTCTTCATGGGCTACCAGCGCTTCTACTACGAGCTCAACGACCGCCCTGCCCGCCTGGAAGCCCTGATCCAGGCGCTGGATCACCAGCAGCAGCAGGTGCTGGAGCTTGCAGCCGCCTCACCAGCCGACGCCGTTGAAGTGGGCGCCAATTACGACGAACAGATGACCCCGCCGCCGGTGTTCGAGCGCTTTTTCGCCCCCTTCTATCGCAATGCCAGCCAGCTTCTTACAGCCGCCGGCAAACCTCTGGTCGTCCACGGAGATGGCGAGATGCGCAGGCTGCTCACCAGCCTGATGGAGTGCGGCATCCAGGTGGTTGAGGCGATCACGCCTAAGCCGATGACCTCCATCGATATCGCCAGCACGCGCCGATTATGGAAAGATAAGGTCGCCATGTGGGGTGGGCTGTCGACGGTCATCCTTACCCAGGAATTTAACGAAGCGCAGTTCGAGGCATTCTTAGAGGAACTGTTTCGAGATGTGGCGCCCGGCGACCGTTTCATCCTCGGCTTTGGCGACAACGTGCCCACGGATGCAAATTTCGAGCGGGTGAAACGCATCGCCCGTTTCTGGGCGGAGCGCGGGCGCTATCCACTGCCGGTGAGTCGTATTTCATCAGATTACGCAGTCGGTGAAGGGAACACCTGACTTCAACTGCGTAACCACCAGAAGAGGATGTTGATGCAACGTATCGCAACCTATATGGCAGTCAAGCCCGGCATGGAGAGGCGCTACCGCCAGGAGCACGCCAACATCTGGCCCGAAGTGCTGGAGGGCATCACGCGCTTCGGCATCCATAGCTACAGCATCTTCATGCATGGGCGAGAATTGTACTCATATTTCGAGGTGGAAGACCTGCAGCAAACCGTAGCCATGGCGAGCGCCGACCCAGACAATCAACGTTGGCAGGTGCACATGGCAGATTTCTTCGATGTGGGACCGGGCATGCAAGATGGCGCAACCGTTTACCCCGAAGAGGTCTTCTACGCCCCCGGCACTGAAGCACTCGAGGGTGATCTGCAACGCACGGGCGGGCTGCACCGGGTAAAAGCCGGGCAGGAGGCAACGCTGCGCCAGGTCTGCCAGGCAGCCCCCCCGCCCGTTTACGCGGCGATCCGCCGGGCGGGCATCCGCAATGATTGCATCTACCTGGTTGGGCAGATGTTGTTTACATATTTCCAGGCGGGCGACCCCGGCGCTGCCCACGCCAGCCTGGCAGCCGACCCTGCTTACCAGGAATGGCACGCTCAGTTGGCTGGGTGTCTCGATCCGCACGGCTATTTTGAGCTGGATGAGGTGTTCTATGTCCCCTGAGAGCGACCTCTTGTAGATCGCAAGCCGGATTTCCGACGCGTTGAGGCCACCCTTCACCACAGCGAGCCGGACCGTGTGCCCCTTGCCGAGGCAGCCATCCACTATGAGATCATGAGCCGCTTCCTGGAGCGTCCTGTCGTGGATGAAGATGTCCCTGCCCAGGTAGAATTCTGGACCAAAGCCGGATACGATTATGCGATGTTCACGATCGGCATGATGCGACCCGGCGGCGTAACGCAGGATTCGCACATCTCCAGGGTGCTCCAGCAAACCCTGGCGAAAGAGGATGAGGATCCCGAAGCCTGGAACCTGTGGAAGAAACCACGCATCCACACCGAAGCCGATTTCGAGACGTTTCCCTGGGAGTTGGCGGCGCAACTCGACCTAAACAAGTTTTATCAGGCGCAGCAGTACCTGCCAACCGGGATGAAGATCATCGCCGCATCCGGCAAGATCTTCACCATGAGTTGGATGTTGATGGGCTTCGAGAACCTGTGTGTCAACTTGAAGCTGAATCCGGAATTTGCCGGCAAGGTCATCGAAAAGGTCGCCCAGATCCAGCTCGAGGGGCTGCGCCAGGTAGCGGGCATCCCGAACGTCGCAGCTATCTGGGCAGTGGATGACATTGCCTTCAGCAGCGGACCGATCCTCAAGCCGGATATGCTGCGTCGCTACATCTACCCATACTACGAAGAGTTCGGGCGCATCTGTCGCGAGCACGGGCTGTATTTCTTCTACCACACCGACGGCGTGATCTGGGATTTGATCGATGACCTGATCGCAGTCGGCGTGAACGCCCTGCATCCCATCGACCCCACCTGCATGGATATCCAGGAAGTCAAGGAGAAGTACGGGCAGCGGATCACATTGGTCGGGCAATATCTCCACCGAGCTGCTCGAAACCGGCACACCGGCGCAGGTGTCAGAGCTAACCCGCCAACGCCTGCGCAGCATTGCCCCCGGCGGTGGATACTGCCTCGGATCAGGCAATTCAGTTCCCGATTGGGCTAAAATCGAGAATTACCGGGCGATGATTGAAACCGGTCTGCGCTACGGGCGCTATCCGATAAACCTCGGAGATTAAATGACCCTCGCTGAAAACCTCATCGCCATCCATCAACTGCTCCAGGCAGACCAACCTTATGCCTTGACCGGCGGACGAATTTTCGACTCGACCGCCGCGACCATGCTCGAAAACATGGCGTTACTGATCCAGGGGGAGCAAATTCTGGCGCTATGTTCTCCTGCAGATCTTTCTCAGGACACGCCCTGTGTGGATATCCGCGGGCACTCTGTACTACCCGGATTGATCGACGTGCACGTCCACAGCGAGGATTGGCACGCCCCCCTCTACCTGGCGCACGGCATCACCACCGTCCGCGACGTAGGCTGCGACCTGGAGGATGTGCTCGAGCGGCGTAGTCAATGGAATGATTCAACCTTCGCCCCACGGCTGCTCTGCACCGGTCCGGTCATCGACCGCCCCGGCAGCACCTGGGATCCCCTCACCCGCCGGGTGCAAACCCCGCAAGACGCCCGCCTGTTGGTGGATGAGCTGGCAGCCGCCGGAGTCGACCAAATCAAGACCTACGCCATGCTCGACCTGCCCTGCTACCAGGCTGTGGTCGACCAGGCGCATCAAGCGCGGCAAATTCGTCTTGTCGCACCTGGGACGCTTCGTCGACGCCCGGCAGGCGATCCAGGCGGGTACCGATGAGATCGAGCACCTGAGCGGTGTGAGCGAAGCGCTGTGGTGGGAAGCCTCCCAAGCCAGTCCGGAATGGATCTGGATCAAGCTCTGGTCCCAGATGGACGCGCAGCGCAGCAGCAGCCTGATCGACCTGATCCTGGAACGCGGCACCTGGATGGCAATCACCCGCCTGGTATGGCTGCGCCTGGCGTACGCCTGGGACACTCGCCTCGCCGACCACCCACAGATGAAATACATACCTCCAACATTGCTCCAGTTCTGGGAAAAGTTCTCACCACAAAATGCACAGAAACGGGCAATGCCGACCGGCATGCCGCCGCCCAGCCGACAGGACCGCTGCCAGCAGGTTGCCGGCATGGCGATCTTCACGGCAGAGCTCTTCCGGCGTGGGGCGCGCATTCTGATCGGCACCGACGCCCCCTTCCCTCACCTTGCGCCCGGCTTCAGCTTCCACGATGAAATGTACGCGCTTCTGGAATGCGGGCTGAGCGAGGCGGCTGCCCTCCAGGCAGCCACGCTTTCCGGCGCCCAGGCTTTGGGCATCTCCGAGCAGGTGGGCGCTGTGGCTGCCGGCAAGCAAGCCGACTTGATGGTAGTGCCCGGCGATCCTACGCAGGATTTCAAATCCATCAGCCAGGTGCGCGCCGTTGCCCGCCACGGTCATTGGCTGAACCCGGCGGCTCTGCTGGCTCAAGCCGCAGAATACGCCAGCAAGGCTGAGCCTCCAAAACGACCGCGCTTCGATGCTACGTACTGAGAGGGAAGTATGACTACTCGCATCCGCTTCCTGGGACTGGCTGCTTTTGAGGTTACTAACCCGCAAGGTCAAGTGATCCTGATCGACCCCTGCCTGAGCGATAACCCGGCTTGTCCGATCCAGCTTGCCGAACTTGAGCGCGTCGACCTGGTTCTGGTGACACACCTGGCTGCCGACCATCTGGGCGACGCGGCGGCGATCTCGCTGCGCTTCAACTGCCCGGTGGTTTGCGGACCCGAAGTGGCTGTCTACCTGGCACAACAAGGCGCAGATCCTTATCTGATGCGCACCCTGCCCTGGGGAGGGCAGTCCAACCCGCGCGGCATCCGGGTGCGGGCAGTCGAATGCCACCACACTTCTTTCCGCCGCGCCCCAAATGGAGAATACCTGAGCGGGCAACCGCTGGGATTCATCCTTTACACCGAGCCCGGAGTACGCATCTACCACTCCGGCGACAGCGCCATCTTTAGTGACCTAAAACTGATCGGCGAGCTCTACAAGCCAACGGTCGGGTTACTGTGCGCCTGCGAGCTGGAAGAACCTTTTTTGAAATCCTTCGGTTTGCAGGATCACATCGGTAACGAGATGAGCGGCGACGAAGGCGCCCTGGCTGCCATCTGGCTGGGTGTTGAAACAGCCATCATCTGCCACTATCTTCACCCCGAAGGTCACGAAGACGTGCGGAAATTCTTCAGCATACTGGAAAACCGCCACTCGGATGAGGGTCCGCTGGTCAAGCCACTGGCTCTTCGCCCGGGCGAGACCTTCGAGATCACCGGATAATGATCCATCCTTATTCATCATAAACCCAATCATGCAAGCTAAGCCATACCTGCTCGGCATCGATATCGGCGGTACGGGAGCCAAAGCCGGTGTATTTACACTGGAAGGTCGCGCCGTTGGTGAAGGCTATGCCGAGTACAGCATGATCAGCCATGTACCCGGTCAGGCAGAGCACGACGCCGAAAATTGGTGGCAGTGTACCATCTCTGCCATCCGCCAGGCGACACAGGCGATAGACACCCGCCTCATACTTGCCATCGGCGTCGGCTGCACCAATGGTCTGATCGCTATCGACCGGGCTGGCAAGCCGATCCGCCCGGCAATCATGCTTTGGGACCAGCGCGCCCTGCCCGAGGTGGAGCGCATCCGCCAGAAATTAGATAGCGAAGAGGTCTTTCGCATCACCGGCAACCCCGTTGCACCCGGAGCCTATTCGCTGCCCACCATTCTCTGGCTGATGAATCAGGAGCCAGAGACATTCAGAAAAGCGCATAAGCTGATGGTGCCTGGAGGCTATATCGTCGGCAGATTGACTGGCGAATACACCATCGACCATTCACGCGCCTGCACCACCCTGCTTTTCGACATCCGCCGCCAGGAATGGCACACACCCTTCCTGGACGCGCTGCAAATCCCACAGGAATTGCTTCCCAGATCACTTGCCTCGCAAGAGATCGCCGGAAATATCACCCGGGAAGCCGCAGAGCTGACGGGCTTGAAAGCGGGCACACCGGTGATCGCGGGGTGCATGGATACCATCGGCGCATCCCTCGGCTCAGGGGTGGTACGACCCGGTGGGTGTTTCCTGATTATGGGCACCGCTACCCGCCTGGCTTCACCGCTGGACCAGCCTAGCTTCGAACTCGAGATTCATGAACTGCACCCACGTCATGCCCAAAACCTGGCTGACTCTGGGGGCTATGAACGGCGTCGGATCGAGCCTGCGCTGGCTGCGGGATAATTTTGGGCAGATGGAACAGCAAACAGCCGAGCAAACAGGCCAGGATGTCTACAACCTGCTGACCGCCCAGGCTGGCGCCTCGCCGCCCGGGAGCAAAGGGCTCATTTATCTCCCCTATATCTCCGGCGAACGCACTCCGCTGTGGGACCCGTACGCGAGAGCGGTCTATTTTGGCATCACCCTTGGACATAACCGCGGCGATTTCCTGCGCGCCACCTTGGAAGGCGCCGCGTACGCGATCCGGCAGGTTGTTGAGATTATGGAGGAAGAGAGAAACATCCCCGTGACCGAACTGCGTATCGGGGGGGCGGCTGCCAGGAGCACTGTTTGGAACCAGATCATCGCCGATGTCCTGGGTAAAACGGTGCACAGCGTCGAATCCGCCCACATTGAAGTGCATGGGGCGGCAATTTTAGCCGGCATTGGCAATGGAGTATATCCGCAGTTCCCAGACGGGCTGGAGAAGCTCGTCCAGGTTAGCCGCACCTTCACCCCTGATCCAGGCACACATGCCGAATACGACCAGCTCTTTCCCATCTTTAAAGAACTATACCCGAGCGCGAAACCTTTCTATGAACGATTGGCGAAGGTGGATGTGTCTAAAGTATGGGTGCGGAGGGAAAAAAGCAATACAGATCCTTCTAAAATAGATTAATGAAAATCCCTTCTGCCCATTCTGAGATAAAATACATCCTGCGAGCGATCTTATGAGCGGGACAAATCATTCGCTATATTTCACGCAATTTGAGGAGAAGGGACATGGCTAAGTCCAAGCGACCAGTGAGTAAGAGCAAGACACCCCCCAGCAAAGCAAAGCAAGCACCCAAGAGAAAAGAACGCGGCATCGGGCTGACCATTGTCCTGATCCTGGTCATGGTCCATAGCATCCTGACCGCATTCGTTTACCTGCGTTATACACAAGACCCCTCCGGCAATTTCACGCCCTGGCTGGTAACCGCGTTATTCCTCGCAGCGGTCGCCAAATTCGTCGCAGCCGCAGGTATATGGATGTGGGAGCGCTGGGGAATCTATGTATTTCTCGGCGCCACGCTGGTTGATGTGGCCGTCGGTATCTTGCTGACCGGAACCATGCTGATTGCTTTCAACGAAATCCTGCCTGTGGCAATCCTGGCATGGCTGGTACGCGATCGAATGCAAGAATTTAAATAACCCCACTCCTTACATTCAGGATGAACCTCCTCCGCCTCGCCGCGGAGGTTTTTTTAACCTTTTGCCTGGAATAACTACCAGAGCCTCAGCAACCTGCCCAACCGGGTAACCGTGAACCCGCCGCGCAGGTAACAGGCATAGCGCAGCGCCTCATGCTCATCCTGAGCACTGAGCCCCAGCGCACTTACATCGACTGGCGCCGCTACTTGATTGAGTAGCTCAGTGATCCTGTCGGAGCCAGGCACTTGAGCGGCCACCGACAAAACGTCGTCCCAATGACGGGAGATTTTCGCCTTGAGCTGCTCAAACTGCAGCGGATCGAGATCCCAGTAACGGCGCTGCTCACTCTCGACCTGGGCGGAGATATCGCCATAGACACTCCTGATTTCTCGCAGCTCAGCATCGAAATCGGGGAAATCAATAGATACAAGAAGTTGGTCCAGCTCCGCCTGTGACAGATCGCGAATGCGCTCGTACTGGCGGGCGATATGCAGCGTGCCGACACCCACTTTGGCTCCATGCAAAATAGCCGGCCTGCCCTGCTGCAAGAGCTTCATCTCCCAATAATGCGAGAGATGGTGCTCCGCCCCTGAGGCGGGTCTGGAATTGCCATTGAGCAACATACACACGCCGGATTCTACCAAGCCATCCATCAAGGCTGTGATACCGACCGGATCAGCCCGACCGATGCTGCTCACATACTCCACGCAGTGTTCCAGAGCGCTGCGCATCCGTCCGGCGATCTCCGGCTGGTATGGCTCATCCCAGATCAGGTTGGCAAGCTTCCAGTCCGCCAGGGCGGTGAACTTCCCCAGCATGTCGCCAAATCCGGCAGCAATCATCGCCGGTGGAGATTGGCGCAATACCTCTACATCGGCAAAAATCCCCAGCGGAGCATGGCAATAAGCCGTATCCTTAAACAGCCGGATGACAACCGGTGCAATCAGCGAGGCGAAGCCATCCACAGACGGCGCAGTAGGTACGACAACCAATGGATTCCCGGTACGATGGCTGCAAAAGCGGGCAATATCCGTGACCGTGCCCGAACCCACAGCCACGTAAAGTCGCGGTCTGGCATCGCTGTGGAATAACACCTGGATTAGATACTCTTCATCAGCGATCACTTCCTTGCCATCCAGGACAACCGTGAGCACATCCCCCCCATTCTCGAGCAAAGCTGCTTCGACGCGCCTGCCCATCACAGCCTGGGTGTTGCGATCACAAACCAGCAAAAAGTGATTAAACCGGTTAGCCTGGCAGAACTCTAGCAACGCTTCGATGGCGTTATCCCCACAGGTGTAGGTGATCTGGTTATTGTTTTTCATCTCCACGCCAATGCCTCCAAAAAAGCTTCCGAAGCCAGTGATCCCGCGGGATCCGGCTTCGGAAGCAAAGTCAGTCTGATGAACTAAAGCGAGTGATTTGCACGGGCTATGCTACGGGTAGTGACTCCTGCACAGCATCGATTTGCGCTTGTAGGCGTTTGATCCGATCGCCTTTGTCATTTACGAAGCGCTCAACGCCTTTCAGCACCCAATCGGCTGAGAGGCGCGCCTCTTCAATCACCTCGCTCACATCCCCGCCTGTCCGCCAGCGGTTATCCCAATCGGATGAGAGGGCGTACTCGTCCGCGATACGATTGAACAGCCAGTCATGCATCAACCAGCGCGCCTGGGTGGTGATGACGGTCGAGTTTGCCCGATCGGCAGGCGTCACCACTTTCTCACGGTAGCTCGCCGGCTGCAGGTTGAAAAGCTGGGTACTGGCGACGCAAACGATCTTAACATTGATGTCGCGCGCTTCAAGCTCCGGCAAGATTTTGAGGATGGAGGTCATCGCGCTGGTGCCTTGCATGAAGAAAGTGCCAGCCTGGGGCAAGCCAGGCTTGTAATCACGCACGATATAAGCGCCGCGCGCGGCATCAAAGTGCGAGGGCATACCCAAACTCTCACGATCCGGTATGGTAATCGGGGGACGGGTAAGGTGCAAAGCGACAATCGGCGCTTTCTGGCTCAAGGCAGCCCCCAGTAAGACAGGCACTTCATTGTATTCCCACGGGTGGATGTTAATCACCTGACCATCCGGGAAGAGCTGGGTTACCCCAGGAGAGAAAATGCCAAAATGGGTGCGACTATCATCGGCTGTCTCCGGTCCTGAATGTCCAGCGACCCAGATCACTTTGCCAACTTTCAATTGGCAGTCCTGGGCAAGCTGGCTAAAAAGTCGGAACATGCCATATTTCAAGTAGGAAAATGAGCCATAAGTAGAGCATGCACCCCAAAAACCATCAAAGTGTTCTTCGGGATTTTCGGCAAAGTTGACCGTTGCCGCCCCGATGAGCATGCCGGCATTGGTGAACTCGGTAATCTCCTGCGGCAGCAAGGCGCCGTTCTGGTTGTGGTTGCGGTCATACCAGCCGTAACCCGGGAAATCCCCATACGCCTGGGCAAATCCAACGATGTTCGTGGATTCTGCCAGGTCTGCTGAGGCCGCCAGGAAGAGCGGGCGGTCATAATACTTAGCCCCAAAAGCATTTACCCAGGCGCCCCACTTTGCCAGAGCAGCGCGGTTCGGGATAGAAGCCCCCGGCTTGACATAGATATCTTCCGGATAGTTACGATAATCGTACAGGCGCTCATCCTCGAAGGGAATTCCCTTCTTCCCAAGCTGGAAAGTTGGGATCTCATCCGGCACGCTATCGCCGATGGCTACCAGGGTATCTGCCAGATAATCCACCAGAGCCTGATCCTTGTGCAAGGCGGAGATCACCGTTTGTAAGGCTGAACGAAATTCGTCTTCATACACTTTGGGGTCGGATGGCGTCGCCCCGCCAAAATTCACAAATTCTACGCCATACTTATCGGCGAATTCCTTCTTGGTTTGCCAGTACAGCTCGCTATTGGTTTTGTGCGGCGCGCCATGCGAAGCGTAATCGTATTTGTAGTATCCGCGTCCTTTACGGGTTTTGAACCAGGCTGCATTCGGCGCCTTGTCCGGATTCTCACCGTAAACCAGCGTGAGAATGGTGCGAACCACCGGTTCCCATTCGCTGCCGTTTTCTGTGCCCAGGACGCGCCAGCCATGCGCGCCAAACCACTCATTGGGTGTCCCGTAAACAACGCTGCTCACCGTGTGCGGATCGATGCCGAAGTCGTTCCAATCGATGAGCATGTTCAAATTATCCAGTCCAAGACCCCAGGCTGAATTCATCGTCTCATGCACGGCGCCGGGTGTGAGACCGGCCTCGCCTTCTACAGCGAAGACGCGCACTCCGGCAGCCCCGGCGCGCTTGAGCGCCATCGCTTCACCCGCGGCTGCTGGTGAACCGTGCCCGGAGGGACCGGTGTTAAACTTCAGAAAGAGGGTTTTACCTTCCATCTCTGCGTGACCGGAAAGACCACCGCGCCGGCGGAAACGAAGAAGATCCTCCCAAAAAAGGGCGCGTTCGTCCTGCTTATCGATACGATAGCGGGGATCGCCGGTTTGGTTATACTTGACACGCATGGCTTCATTCATCAATGCCAGCGAACAATAGATCAAGGGGATCGTATGCCCACCGGCGAGCACAAAGCGGTCGCCGAACTTTTTCTCCGGTTGGCGGATATCCCAGCGCATCGCCCCGCTCAATAACAGCGTGAGGATCGGGTAGACCTTGGATCGTGAGCCGCCGGGATGCCCGCTCTGGCGGTAGTTCAGGATCACATCGATCAGGTTGTCAATCAGATCTTTGGACTTTTCCCAATAACCGAAAAACTGCGATAACTGGGAATATTTTTCTTCTACCAATGCTTGCGAACTGGCTGCCATGTTGGACTCCTCAACCGTGATGATCAGGCGCGCGACCAGGCTTCTTGCCAGACGCGTTTGGCATTGGCAATGACCAGGGATGAAGGCTCATCCGCGGATTGTGGCTTGACTTCAAATCCAACCCACGGACGTACAGATTTACTCTCTGACAGATAACCGACTTTGAATAAAGTGCGGATAAACACTGTCAATTCAGGCACGTCATTACAACCTCCGGGCCAGCCAAAGCGCGGGTGTAAATCGCCATAACCCGGGGTCCCCGGATCGACCACACCATTTCCAACGTGGATGTGCACCAGATAGTCCGCCAGCTCAGAGAGGGCAAAATCAGAGGTCTCGTGCAGCAATGGCTGATGGCTCAAGTCGTACATTAAGCCAAAGTCGGGAAAATCCTTGCGCACCTCGCGGCAGAAAGTAGCTGCAAGGTCGCTCGGTCCGATCAGGCACTTCTTGTCGATCGACCGGTCGAAAGTTTCCAACGTCAGCGCCACGCCTTTTTCACGCCCATAAGCAGCAGCCTGCTTGATAGACTTCACCAGCGCTTCCAGGGCTTTGGGCCGGTCAGCATCACCAGGATCCACCCCCGAAAGTACTGCGACCCGCTTGGCGCCCATCTCTGCCGCTTCGTCGATGCTGCGGCACACCTGCTCCACGGCTTTCATACGCTCTGCATCATCCAATGAGTTGAGGTTGAGCTTCTGCAGTAATAGAGCAGTCTGACCTCCATGCCCAACCTGGATGTGCGCGGTGTCAACAACCTTTTAACCTGTGAGCGCACGGCTGGATCTTTAATCCACCCGATCTCAATGCCCCCGAAGAAAGGATCCTCCGCGATTTTCGTCACAGTTTCAACAATTGGCCCATCCCCGCGAATGGTCTCAGGAAACGCCATGAAATGGACGATGCTCAGGGTACAAAAATTGCTCCAATGCTTATCCATGACCATGAACTCCTTTCTAAAACGAAATACGAGCGCCGGAGCAAGCCCCAGCCTCGGCGCACAAACACAAGAATTCTAACATACTAATCAGGCAGCACCGGGTTTTTCGGTAGTCGCCCTTCGATCACCGCAATCACATCTTCTACGACCATCGCCATGCGCAGCAGCGCCTCATCCGTGTGCGCAGCCATGTGGGGTGTAACCACAACGTTTTCCAGCTTGAGCAATGCGCTATCAGCTGGCAGGGGTTCAGGATCGAAGACATCCAGACCCGCCCCAGCGATCCACCCCTCCTGCAATGCCTGGATCAACGCATCCTGGTCGACCACCGGACCGCGGGATGAATTGATCAGGTAAGCGCCGGGCTTCATCTTTTTCAGCGCAACCGTACCCATCAGGTGTTTGGTGGCCGGGATCAGCGGCAGGTGAAGAGAGACAAAATCCGAACGGGTCAAAAGCTCATCGAGCTCTACTCGCACAGCTCCCAGGCTAGCCTCTGCCCTGGCATTTGCGATGACATCGTAATAGAGGACGGGCATATTGAAGCCCAGGTGACAAATCTCGGCAACACGCTGACCGATGCGACCGATGCCAACGACGCCCAGGGTCTTACCAAAAAGCTCAACGCCTGTCAGGCGGTAGCGCGCGCCCCAGTCTCCACCCCGGAAGACTTTATCAGCTTGCACGATCCGTTTGGCAAGGTTGATCATCATCGCCACGCACTGCTCAGCAACCGATTCGACATTGGCTTCTGGGGTATTCACAACCACAATCCCCAGATCCGCCGCAGCCTTGCGGTCGATTGCTTCAACGCCCGTGCCATGCCGGGCAATCACCTTCAAGCGCGGCGCGGCTTCCATCAGGCGCCGCGTAACTTTGCCATTGGCGCGGATGATGATGCCTTCTACATCAGGAACGATCTGGAGGAGGGCATCCTCCTCCAGATTGTTCGCCATGCGCACGACCGCGTGCTGCTCAAGGAGCTCTACTGCCTTGGAATGGATCGACTCATACAGCAGAACTACTGGTTTGGTCATGAAATGGAACTCCTAGTGGTGAACACAAGCGCGAGCGCCACGCGATTCGTAGCTCATCTCCTGGTAGACTGTCTTCCACTCCAGGTAATCATCGATGGCGATCGAGCCCTGTTCACGCCCGATGCCGCTGGCTTTCATACCGCCGTACGGCGCTTGTACGAAAGAGCCGTGGATATCGTTAATCCAGATCGAACCCGCCTCCAGCCGTTGCGCGGCTAAATAGCAGCGCCGCATGTCATTGCTGAAGAAATACGAGCTCAACCCGAAGATCGTGTCGTTAGCATACTCGATAGCCTGGTCAAAATCATCGCCGATTTTCATGAAAGCCAGCACGGGACCGAACGTTTCCTCGCGCATCACTTCCATATCATGGTTGCAATCGCCGATGACGGTGGGCGCATAAAAGTAACCCTTCTCGGTCAGGCGCTTGCCGCCGCACATCAGGCGCGCCCCTTTTGCGACAGCGTCTTCCACCTGGCTATGCACCCACGTCGAGCTGGCGGGCATTCACCAGAGGACCGATATCGATCCCTTCTTTGAAGCCGTCGCCAGCAACCACACGCGCAGCGAGAGTCGCTACACAATTCAACAGATCCTCGTAAACATCCTCATGCACGTAAACCCGGTTGACCCGATTGCAAACCTGACCTGCGCTGCGGAAAGCCTGGAAGGTGATGCGCGTCGGCAGCTTTCTCCAGGTCGGCATCGTTCCAAACAATGCACGGGCATTGCCCGCCCAGCTCCAGGGTAACGCGCTTGATATCATCGGCGGCGGCTTTCATCACCTGCTTGCCACCTTCGACGCTACCGGTGATCGCCACTTTGCGGATCAGGGGGTGGCGGATCAAGGTATCGCCAACGCTGCCGCCTGGACCGGTGATGACGTTGAAAACGCCTGCAGGAAAACCAGCTTCCAGGGCGACCTGCGCCACCTTGATGGCAGATAACGGCGTATCAGACGAAGGCTTGGCAACCACGGTACAGCCGGCAGCCATTGCCGGACCGATCATGCGGCTGAGCAAGTGCAGCGGGTCGTTCCAGGGTGGGATCGCAGCGATCACGCCCATGGGGTGCCTGAGCACGTAGACAAATTTATCGCGCATGTCGGACTGCAGCACCATGCCAGTAATCCGTCGGGCTTCCTGAGCGTAATACTCAATCACTGCGCAAAAACCGTTGATCTCACCCTTGGCTTGCCAGAGCGGCTTGCCCTGTTCCAAAGTCAGAATGCGAGCGATCTCATCGATGTTATTCCGCACCGCCTGGATGAATTTCATCATCATCGCCGCGCGCTCTGCTGCAGGTGTATCACGCCACACCTTAAAGGCGTTCTGCGCAGTCTTAACCGCCAGATCGATCTCCTCCGGTGTAGCAACTGGCACGCGTGCAACCAGCTCCTCCGTAGACGGGTTGAACACCTCCACAAATTTCCCGGAGGCGCCCGCCACCGATTGGCTACCGATCACCATCGGGTAGGTTTCCACTTTTGTTGTCACCATACATGATCTCCTTGAGATTGCACACTAAATTCCTATGATCGCCACCTGCTGGTCACGATCGTAACCGTTCATTAACTCACGGGCGCAAGATGATCTTTAGACCTTCTCGTGCTCCGGTTGTAAGCTGCTTGAAACCGGCGTCGAACTCCGCCAGAGGTAACTCTCCGGTGATCACCGGACGAGGATCCAGCTTGCCAGTCTTCATCAGCCCATCCAAAACCTGCCACGTATCCCACATGTGCCTGCCTGCGACGCCGCGCACCTTGACCTGGCGCAAAATGATGTTGTAGTTAAAATCGAAATCCTGCACCGGTCCAGCGCTCAGACCAAAAAGGGTCACCCGCCCGCCTTTGCGAACAACGGCAAAGGCGTCTTTTAATGCCGAATGCGCCCCAGACATCTCCAACACGATATCGACGCCCAAGCCATGGGTCTCATCCAGGATCTGCTCGACAATATGCTTGTCCTCCAGCGCGTTGTAAACTGAGCTGGCGCCCATCTTGCGCGCCACCTCCAGGCGGGAAGGTACGATACCGACCAGACTCACCTTGCTCGCGCCTGCCACAGCGGCTACACCGACGGCGAACAGACCGATAGGACCATCACCGAAGACAACAACTGATTGCGCCGTCACTGGCTCGATCAAAGCCGCCTGCACAGCACCGCCCAAAGGCTCCATGATCGCCCCTACCTCGGAGGGCACCGAGCGATCCAACCGCCAGAGCGATCCTTCGGGCACAGCCATGTACTCAGCAAAGCTGCCATCTACCTCATTCCCAAAGATTTTAAGGTTCTGGCAGATATGTTGTAAGCCGATCTTGCATACGTCGCAGTTTCCACAGGCGATATGGCTATCACCGGTAACATAATCTCCTACCCGGTAATGCGTGACTGCCTTGCCTGCCTCGACGATCTCACCAGCAAATTCGTGACCGATGGTCAAAGGAGGCTTGATCCGGCTTTGAGCATAAGCATCCCAGTTGTAAAAATGGATATCCGAGCCACAAATGGCAGTGGCTTCAACTTTTATTAGAACTTCGTTGGGTTTGATATGGGGGATTTCAGTCTCAACCAATTCCAGACCTGGCTCGCGCCGGGTCTTCCTCACTGCTCTCATTTTCTCCGCCATGCTGTCCTCTCCTTTCACGCGATACGGGTAATCAAAGGTTTTCCGGTTAGATCAATTGGAGCTCTATCAATAAATTCCTGAGACGCTCACGCTGAGCGGCGGTCATCGCACCCACCGGGGCGCGGCAAGGTCCACCTTCCATACCAATCAAATCAAGGGCTTCTTTAATGACCACCGGGAAAGTGCCCCAGGTGAAAGCCAGCCGTAGCGGCGCCAGATCTTCCTGGGCTTTGCGCGCGCCATCAATATCGCCCTGCTGCAAGCGATCATAGATCTTCACCACCAACGCCGGCACCACATTCGCGGTAGCAGCAATGGCTCCTTTCGCGCCGTGCAGCAAGCCGGAGAAGATGAGGGTATCACGACCCATCACCAGCGAGAAATCTGGAGGCACAGCGCTCAAATATTCCTGAGCCAGGGTCAGGTCGCCGCTTGAGTTTTTCATCCCAACAATATTGTCGATCTGCGCCAGTCGAGAAAGCAGCGCTGCCGAGATTTTCACACCGGTGCGGTCGGGGTTCGTATACAACAAAACCGGCAGCCTGGTGCTGGCAGCGATGGCGCGATAGTGTTCGTATAGCTCATCTACATTCGGATTGACAAAGAAGGGGGTCAGGACAGATACCGCGTCGGCGCCAACTTTCTCAGCTGTCTTTGTCAGCGCAACCGCCTCACGTGTCGTAACTGCCGCAGTCCCCACATAGACAGGAACCCGCCCATTGGTTTCTTCAACAACGATCTCCCAGGTGCGCTGTTTTTCCTGCGCAGAAAATGCCCAAAATTCGCCCTGGCTGCCTGTGGCAAAAACACCATGTACACCGTTCTCAACCAGGTAATTCGTCAAACGGCGTAAAGCTGGCTCATTCAGCTCATCGTCCTTGGTCAGCGGGGTGACCATCGCAGGGATAATTCCATAGGGTCTTAGCATGATTTGTTGTACTCCGTTGGATGAATAGTTTGAAGTGCGGCTCTTACCAGGCGGTATAACCGCCATCAATCACCAGGATATGCCCGGTGACAAATATCGAAGCCTGGCTGGCTAAATAGATCACCGCGCCAGCCAGATCGCTCCCTTCGCCAAAACGCCCCAACGGGACACGCCCGACCAGCTCATCGTAAAATGCCCGATTGATATTTTTCAAGCGGTCCGTCATGGGAGTAACAAAATACCCCGGAGCGATTGCGTTGACCCGGATGCGATAAGGCGCCCACTCGACAGCCAGGGAGCGGGTCAGTGCGATCACACCGCCCTTGGTGGCGCAGTAGTGGCTGTTCAATCCGCCCCGATTGCCAACCAGCCCTGAGATGGACGCAATATTGATCATTGCCCCAGGTTTCTTCTCGGAAATCCAACGCTTGGCTACCCAACGCGAACACTGGTAGATTCCGCCCAGGTTGACATGCAGGATGCGCTCCCAATCATCCTCTTCCAGGTCTTCAAATGGAGAGCGGCTGGTGACGCCAGCGTTGTTGACCAAAATATCTACCCCACCGAAGGCATCTGCCACACTTTGAATGCCTTCCTGCACCTGCTGGCTATCCGTTACGTCGATAGCAATAGCCATAGCCTGTCCGCCGAAGGCGCGAATCGCGGCTGCAGCAGATTCTGCATCTTCGCGGTTAATGTCAAAGATCGCAACGGCTGCACCAGCTTGAGCCAGGGAATTTGCCATCGCCTGCCCTAAACCGCGCCCGGCGCCAGTGACAATGGCAGATTTACCTTCTATATTGAAAAGGTTTAGCCTATCGGGGAGAGATCCTGCCTGCGGGGAAGAGATAGGATCATTTGCCATTTTCCGGCCTCCTTGCCTCTCGTATGCATAAGCTCAGAGCAGCTCATGAGAAACCTGGATGATAGCGGGGTGTAACATTTGAAGAGGAGAGTCGATCTCTACTCTAAAATGTTACATGTAATATGTAATATATTACAAGCGATTATAAAGACTCAAAACCTATTTGTCAATACTCGCCAGGCAGATCAGATCCGTTGGCTTCGACGCCCATGACTGACCGCCACGATCTCCGCCATGATCGATAGCGCGATCTCTTCCGGAGTCCGCCCACCAAGGTCCAATCCAATCGGAGCGTACAGGCGAGCAAGCTTTTCTGCCGAGACGCCCTGCTCCTCAAGACGGCGCAGCCTTTTTGCGTGAGTATTGCGGCTGCCCAGAGCGCCGACATAGAACACGGGACTATCCAGGACGATCATCAAAGCAGGATCATCAATCTTTGGATCATGGGTGAGCATCGCCACGGCTGTGCTACGCGTCAGGGTTATTCGGCCAAATGCTTCCTGGGGCCAGGCTTGGATCAACCGGTCTGCATGAGAGAAACGCTCCTGATTGCCGAAAGCACGGCGCGGGTCGATCACCACCGTGTGGAAACCCAGCGTCTTTGCCAGGGAAGCCAGGGCAATCGCGATATGAACACCACCCACCATCACCAATGTTGGAGGCGGACTGATCACATCGACAAAAAGGCGAAATTCCTCGCCGGAGGCCAACCTCACCGGCACACTACCCGGTTGCCCCTTCTCCAGAGCAATCTGACCAGCCTGCCGCCCTGGCTCATCCAACTCATATCCCAATTCACCCTGCACAGTCCCCGAGCTCGAGAGCAGCAACTCTCTGCCAAGATAATCCGAGGGACCCTGGATGATTGTGATGACCGCCAACGGGGCGCCTTTCTCGATTTCAGCCTGGACAAAGCGAAAGAACGCGACGTCCAGCGGTTTGACAAACACTTCGATATTGCCGCCGCAAGCCAAGCCAACCGTAAAAGCGGTTTCATCCGAAACCCCAAAATGCAGCAACTGGGGTTTGCCGGACCTGACGGCCTGGATACCCGCATCAAACACCGCCCCTTCTACACAGCCGCCGCTGACCGAGCCACTGAGCTTACCATCCGGAGTCAGGGCCATTTTCGCCCCAACACCGCGCGGTGCAGAACCCCACGTGCTGACAACCGTTGCCAATACAACGGTTTCGTTAGCACTTAACCAATGCTGGATATCGGACAAAACTTCGTACATATGAGTTTTTTAATCAAGTGAGCAAGGAAGATGAAAGCATGATACCATACTCTCGCTGACCTTACGCTTAGATTAATCTCAGGCGACGCCTATTGACAACGCCTTCAAATCTTGGTAACATCTCACATGTAATATATTACATTTTAGTAATCCATTCTCCTCCAAGGTGTCCGTTGATAAGTCTATAGGATCGTTTTCTCTGATATGGGATTACCGACACGATTATGGACTATCCAACATTAAATCGCCTCGATTTAACCGAACAAACCTATCGCATTCTGCGAGAGCAAATACTGAAGCAAGATCTACTGCCCGGCGACAAGGTGTCTGTGGATACCGTGGCGCGCGGCTTAGGCGTGAGCCGGACACCGGTAGTCAACGCCCTCAAGCTTCTCGAGAATGATGGGCTGGTGGAAATTCACCCCCGCCGGGGCACCTTTATAACAGAGCTTACGGCACGCGATGTCGCTGATTTGTTTGAGATCCGCGAGATGATCGAGCTATTCGCCGCAGAACAGCTCTTCAAATCAGACAAGTACGAGGAAATCCTGCAGCAAGTCAAAGCACTGCTGGAACGGATGCGCAACGACATCTCAGAAGGAGATTATGCGGACTACGACGCGTTCATCGCCGAGGATCGTGACCTGCATACGACTCTCGTCCGGGCGATGAACAATCGGCGCCTGTTAGATATCTATAGTGATCTTAATATCCACATGCAAGTCACGCGCGCCCACTACCTCGATACGATTGAAAATGCCCTCGAGGCTCAGAAAGACCATGAAGCCATGGTGGAGGCCATTGCTAACCGCGATATCAATGCACTTAAATCTGCCCTTACTACTCACCTGGAAACCGTCAGGTCGCGCATCCTCAAGCTGCTGGAACAGCGGGGTGGGCAGCTTTGACGGAAGATGAGGGGACCAGCAATAGACGGCTGGCGCCGGTTAATTCAACACATTAACCGATCAGTGGAATGGGAATCAAGGAGCGCGGTATGAAGTTTGGTGTCAATACATTTGTCTGGGTGTCTCCCTGCACAACGGCTGCAGTTAAAGAACTGGCGCCTAAAGTAAAAGGTCTGGGCTTCGATGTCTTCGAGATATCCGTAGAAAATCCGGCGTTGCTGGACGTGCAGCAAGTCAGGGCTGAACTGAAAAAGAGCAATCTTCAAGCCATTGTCTGCGGCGCGTTCGGTCCGGACCGGAATCTTTGCAGCAGCAATCAAAAGTACGTGGAGAATGCCAAAATTTATATCCGCTGGCTCATCGAAGCGGCGGATGAGCTCGGCTCACCGGTTGTCTGCGGTCCTATGTATTCTTCGGTGGGCAAAGACGCACCTCGAAGACGAGGCTGCCCGAAGAGCAGAATGGGACCTGGCGGTGAGCGGCGTCCGTGAGATGGCGCAATATGCCAAAACAAAAAATATCAGGCTGGCTCTCGAGACGTTGAACCGTTTCGAAACAGACATGCTCAACATTGTCGCCCAAGGACTCGATTTCATCGAGCAGACGGGCATGGACAATGTAGGCTTACACCTCGACACCTTTCACATGCACCTCGAAGAGAAAAACAGCGGCGACGCCATCCGTTTAGCGGATCAAAAGATCTATCACTTCCATGCCTGCGAGAACGATCGAGGCGTACCGGGCACGGGTCAGGTGCACTGGGACCAGGTTGCCAAAGCTTTGAGAGACGTCAGGTATGATGGTCCGGTTGTCATCGAGTCATTCACATCCCAGGTGAAAGAGATCGCCCGAGCGGTATGTATCTGGCGGGAGATTGCCCCCAGCCAGGATGCAATTGCATTACACGGGTTAAAATTCCTAAAAACCCTGCTGGCATGAAAAATAGTTTGTAAGCAACGAGGACCTCATGCTTATCGAAAACAGCCAACCAGCCAATGAAAACAGAGAGCAAACAGAACCGCTCATGGAAGTTCAGAATATCTCCAAGCGGTTCCCTGGCGTTGTCGCCCTGGACGATGTTTCCCTCCAGTTTCTTCCGGGAGAAGTCCATGCAGTTGTAGGAGAGAACGGCGCAGGCAAGTCAACCCTGATGAAAATCATGTCAGGCGCATATATTCCAGATTCTGGAACGATTTATCTGGGTGGGGAGAAAGTTTCCTTCTCACATCCTCTTCAAGCCCTGAACAAAGGCGTCAGCATTATCTACCAGGAATTCAACCTGCTCCCTGAGCGGACCGTGGCGCATAATATTTTTCTCGCCCGTGAGTCTTCAAGGCTGGGGACCCTCGACATTCGCAAGATGAACAAACAGGCTGTCGAAGTTTTGAAAGAGCTCGGCGTAGAAAAGTTGATCTCGCCGACCGCTCTCGTCAGCAGCCTTTCGGTCGCCGAGCAACAGTTGGTTGAAATTGCCAAAGCGATTGCCTTCAAAGCCAAGGTGCTGATCATGGACGAGCCCACGGCTGCCCTCACCTATACTGAAGTAGATATGCTCAATGAGCTGGTTGGGCGGTTAAAGCAAAAAGGCATGTCCATTATCTTTATTTCCCATCGCTTGAAAGAGGTCTTTGATCTCGCTGACAAGATAACGGTGCTCAAAGATGGAAAGCTGATCAAGACGGTATACAAGAAGGATGTTTCGCCAGCAGAAGTTGTGTTCTTGATGGTAGGACGCACGCTGGACCATTATTTCCCACCGTTGGGAGTTGCCGAAGACTTCGGCGAGGTTGTTTTAAAGGTAAAAGACGCATCGAATCAAATCTTATCAGGCATTAGCTTTGAGCTTCGCAAAGGAGAGGTGTTGGGAGTCGCCGGTCTACAGGGTTCTGGGCGAACCGAATTAGCGCAGGCAATATTTGGGGTCATGCCCTTCAAATCCGGCGAGATGGAGCTGCGTGGCAAAGCAATCGTAATAAAGAGCCCAGCCAAAGCAATCAAGAATAAGATGGGGTTTGTAACCGAAGACCGAAAGTCAGAAGGGCTTGCCCCCAGACAGCCGATCCGGGACAATATGCTCTTAACCGTAAGAGCTGCCCAGGGTTTGTTTGGATTGATCTTCAAAGATGGCATCCGAGAGTCGCGCAAACTCGTCCCTACGCTAGGAGAGCAGGTTGATATCAAGACCGACTCCTTTGATCGTGAAGCGCAGTTTCTCAGCGGTGGAAACCAACAGAAAGTGGTGCTTGCCAAGTGGTTGGCTTCAGACGCGGATGTGTTCATCTTTGACGAGCCGACCAGGGGGATTGATGTAGAATTGAAGGCTGGCATCCACGATATGATCCGGGGACTGACTAAAAAGGGCGTAGCAGTCATGATGATTTCATCCGAGCTACCCGAAATCATTGGAATGAGCGACCGGGTGCTGGTCATGGCAGACCACAAGATAGCCGGGGAACTGCCCGCAAAATCAACCGAACAGGAGATTATGCTGATGGCTATTGGGCATGCCAGTGGAAATAATCCGGTAACAACTGCTGCCGTAGGAGAGGGATGAGATGACGACGATCACTGCAACGGATAGCTGGTTCAAACGAACCACACGTGCCATCCACATTCCTCCGGTCTATTTATTCCTGATCATCATTTTTCTGATCAGCGGTCTATTAGACCAGATATTATCCGACGGGCAGATCCTCTCTAACCCGGCGATCATGCTGAACATCATCGTACGGTCGGTTGCACTGGGTATTGTCGCCGTGGGGCAGACGATGGTGATCCTGGGCTCATCGATCGATCTTTCGGTCGCCTATACGATCAGTATTACGGCTGTGATGTCCTCCTATATCATGCAGGGGGAAACCGCCAATGTTCCCTTTGCGCTGCTGACCGTATTCGGGATCGGGATCGCCATCGGGCTGGCAAACGGTTTGATCATCACAAAACTGAAGGTCAGTCCCTTTATTGCCACACTTGGAATGAGCCTGATCATCAAGGGCATCATCAACGCCACATTCTCCAACTATACCGGCAGCGTACCCAAGAGCTTTGAATACTTTGGCTACGGCGCAATCGGGCCGGTACCTGTCTCCATTATTATCCTTCTATTCGTTTATCTAATTGGCTGGTTCTTGCTCGCCAGAACGAAATTTGGCGCGCACCTTTATGGCGTCGGCGGGAACGCAGAAGTTTCTCGCCTCTCCGGCGTCAGGACCGATCGTGTCTTGATCGGGGCACACGTTCTTTGCAGTATGACCGCAGTTCTTGCGGGTATCTTCTTAGTCAGCCAGATGCGATCTGGAGCTCCCTGGGTCGGTCCGAATGGTTTATATGACCTGAACTCCATTGCGACTACGGTAATCGGCGGTACTGCCCTCTCCGGAGGAAAAGGCGGCGTGTGGGGTACGCTGGCTGGGGTTTTGATTTTCGGCATTTTGGACACGACTTTCAACCAATTGGGCGTGAATCCATACCTCAAGATGGTCCTGCGCGGCGCGATTATTGTTATGGCGGTCGCCAGCTACACGATACGATCGAAGAAAGAAGCGGCTTAAGGAGTGGATTGAATGGCAACGACAACCGCTACACCTCCGAGTGCTACATCAAACGCCCTGCACAACACCTGGGCGTGGATCAAGAAGATCCCACCCGTGTATCCCGTCTTCTTGATCATTTTCATCTTTTTAGGCTTTCTCAATCCCGTTAAATACCAATCCATGAACGGGATTATGACCTTCCTGCGCACAGCCTCGCCGCTGGCTGTGCTTGCGATCGGCGAGATGTTTGTGCTCGCCATCGGCGGTTTCGATCTTACGATCGGGGCTATCGTCACATTTGTCGTGCTGGTAAGCTCCAAGCTGTTGGCGAACGACCCAGCTAATGCGCTCCCCACTATCATGATCATGCTGGCGTCTGGAGTTCTGATCGGGCTGGTGAACGGTCTGATCGTGAGCTACTTGAAGGTGCCATCTTTTATTACCACACTGGGCATGATGCTGCTTGTACGCGGCTCTGCACTCTATTTTGTCGGAGGAGCTCCACAAGGCTACCTGACGGACAACTGGCGCGCTTTTGGAAGAAACTATATCGAGAATGTGCCGGTCTTTGGCAGGGTGCCGTACGCGCTGATCATTCTGATCGTGATTGCGGTCATAGCGGTCATTATTTTCCACCGCGCCAATTACGGGAAGCAGGTGCTGGCAATTGGCGATAATGTGCGCGCAAGCCAGCTATCCGGTGTGAGGGTTAAGCTGATCCGCGTGATCACTTTCATCCTTTGCGCCGTGTTTGCAATCATCGGTGGGATCATGATCGGCGGGTACGGCGGTGTGAACGTCACCATCGGCGAAGGGCTGGAAATGCAGGCAATCGCCGCATGTGTGGTAGGTGGTGTGTTGTTGGGCGGCGGCAAGGGGTCGGTGCTGAACGTGATTTTTGGTGCTTTTACATTGCAGGCGATCGTCAATCTGCTGAATTTACTGGGTTTGCCCAAGCCTTACACGGATGTGGTGCAGGGCTTGATCATCATCGGAGCAGTGGCCTATGTAGGCCTGAGCTCGCAACGGCGAAGGTAACAATCACTCCGCTTCTCGCAAATCCTTGCACTCTGATAGAATCGCGAGAACAGCTACGAAACGAGGAGGTGCGCATGAAATAATACGAAAGGTAAGCAGTTGAAGTACCAAAATCCGAAATACCAAACCATAACAAATCTGGAGGAGATTTACATATGAACAAGCGTTTGTACTGGGTTGTCTCTCTGTTGATTGCCCTCAGCATGATTCTGGCTGCCTGCCAAACAACCCCCACACAAGCCCCAGCCGCTGAAGAGCCGGCTGCGGCTACTGAAGCCCCCGCCGCTGGAAGAACCGGCTGCGGCTACCGAAGCCCCCGCTGCCGCTACTGAAGCCCCTGCTGCTGAAGCAGCAAATCCTGGGCTTCAAATGGAATTGGCAACGGTAGCCCCTCAGTTCTGGAGTGAAGAAGAGTACAACAAGCAGAAAGAGCTGATGAGTGCAAAGCCCTTGAATCCGGATGACCCGATCTACCTGCAATACCTGGAAGAGGATCCGACAGACATCAGTAAGTTCCCCCAGTATGCAGCATTTGCTGAAAAGGAACCCCCTTACAATGTCTGCTTCTCCAACGCCGGCGTCAACAATCCCTGGCGAGTAGTTGGGTACATCGACATCCGCGAGCAGGTCGAGGAGCTGCGCGCCCAGGGTCTGGTGCAGAACTTCTATCACCTAGACGCCCAGGGTGACGATGCCAAGCAGATCGCCGATATCCAGGACATCATCAACACCCCTGGAAAATGCGATATCCTGATCGTTGCCTCGAACACCAGCGAAGCCCTGACCCCCATCGTTGAGAAAGCCTGCGAGGTCATGCCCGTAGTGCAGTTCGACCGCTACGCTCAGACGGACTGCCCGGTTGTCTCTGAGCGCACCATCGGTGGTTACGCCTTCGGCATTTCCGGCGCCGAATTCATCGTCGACAACCTGCCTGAGGGCGGCAACGTGCTCGCCTTCCGTATCCTCCCCGGTGTGGACGTGCTCGAGCAGCGTTGGGGTGCAGCCCGCAAGATCTTTGAGGAGAACCCACAGCTCAACGTCATCGGTGTGGAGTTCGTCGGTTATGACTCCTTCAAAGCCAACACCGTCGTGTCCGACTATCTGGCGAAATACGGCACCATCGACGCCGTCTGGATGGACGCCGGCGGCACCGCTGTAACCATCCTGGAAGCCTTCAAGGATGCCGGAGCGCCCTACCCGAAGGTTATGGTGGGCGAAGACCAGCAAGACTACCTGGCTTACTGGAAAGCTAACAACCTGACCGCCATCGCACCGACCTTCCCCACCTTCCAGTGGCGCACGGCGTTGCTTGCGGCGGTCAAGTTCCTGCAGGGCGAGACCGTCCAACGCAACTGGTACCTGCCCCAGCCGGATGTCACCGCAGCCAACCTGGATCAATACGAAAATCCCGAGATGCCGCCGCTGCACTACGCACTTTGCGGCTGCGAGGATATGACGAATTATCCAGACTCCTGGAAGAATCCTGACATCAACAAATACGTTGATGTTCCCTAACCATTAGTTCTGCAATGTACTAAACGGGAGCCCGCTCGACTTTCGGGCGGGCTCTTTTGATAAACGGATCATCCACGTACGAAAGGAGTTGCATATCCATGATCGAGATCGGTTTTCATACAGACGCATTTAACAGCAGTTATTGGAATTTTGAGCAATGCTTGCAATGGGGTCAAAAGAACGGACTCCACTGGATCGAGTGCGGCATGATCGATGGCGTAAGCTGGATCCACGGTCTTGGGTACCAACCCCACCTCGCCATTTGGGAAGATCCCCTCATGTGGCGAGAAAAGATGGACAAGTATGGTTTCCGTTTCTCACAGATCGATGCTGCGTTCCCCCTTTCATTGCCAGAAGGTTCGTCTCTGGGAGTGGAATATGTGCTTAAGACCATCCGCTGGGCATATATCGCCGGCTGCGACCACGTCGATACCACCGACGATCGTTTTGCTCCGAAAGGTCTTACCCATGACCAGGCGATGGAGATGATGAAGCGCTCCTATGCCCAGATCATCGAAGTAGCCGAGCGCTACAAAATGATCATTGATATCGAGCCGCATGGTTATTACACCACCAAGCCTGAGTTCGTGGAGCGAATGCTAGCCTTTGTCGACAGCCCGTATCTACGCTTGAATATGGATACCGGCAATACCTACATTGCCGGACAGGATCCGGTGGCATTCTCTGAATAAGTTCAAGCACAAAGTCAGTCACATGCATGTTAAAGATGTCAGCCAATCCCTGGCAGCATCCTTACGCGGCGAGCTGACCGGCATCGCCGTCAGCCAGTGCGCGATTGGCGAAGGCGTTAATGGGGACAATATCAAGAAGTGTTTCGATATTCTTGTTGATATCAATTTCGATGGTGTCGTCAGCCTGGAATGCGAAGGTCAGGGCGGACCGATGATCGAGGATAGTCTGGTCTTTGTGCGCGGGCTCGTGGACGACGCCAACAAACGTATGGCAGCCAAGAAATAAGCGAGTGGTCTGTTCGTAAATACCGAGGAGAATGACATGGGCAATATTTACCTGGGCGTCAATATGGAATTCGTCCGCACCCACGACAAACCCTTTGCCTGGGGTGTGGCAAAAGCAGCCGAGATCGGATACGAGTATATCGAACCGATGGTCCACCTGGGGCGCGAGCTGCTCAGTGAAGCGCGCTATTTCCATAGTGTATCGATGTACGACGATCCGCGCGTGGGTGAAAGAGCTGTGTGACAAACACAACATCAAGCTCTCGGGGCTCTCCACACATACCCCTCTTTGCAAACCGGAAATCAGCGTTGAGTATTTGAAAATGGCTATCCGCTGGGCATCCGATGCCGGAGCTCCCGTAGTCAATACAGATGAAGGTCCCAAGCCTGAGTGGACGAGCAAAGAGATGGACTACACCTTGATGACCTACACGCTGACCGAAGCAGCCCGGGTAGCCGAGCGATATGGCATCAAGATCGGCTTGGAACCGCACCAGCAGTACAGCAAATCGCTCAAGGGGCTGGATAGCATTTACGAGCTGGTGAAATCCCCGGCAATCGGCATCAATTACGACACCGGCAACAGCTACCTGGCGGGCACGGATGATACCTATGGTTGGCTCGATCATGTTGTTGACCGGCTGGTCCATCTGCACGCCAAGGACATCAGCTTCACTCATAGCGCCGAGGAGCGTGGCAAAGTAACCGGAACTCCCACCGGCTGCGCCTGCGGCGATGGCGTTGTCGACTGGAAACGGGTCATCGAAAGTGTAAAGAGATGCCCGAACGATATCGTGTTCAGCGTCGAGTGCGGGAACGTCCCAGACGCCATACGCAGCTACGAGTATTTGAGCAAACTGATCTAGTCTGTACCCGCGCGACCGAGGCGATAACCCGTGCTCACCTTTGCCCCGAATATCAGCTGGCTTTTTCCAGAGTTAAGCTTCAGAGAACGTCCTGCTGTAGTCGCCGGTCTCGGATTTACCGCCATCGAGTTCGGATTCCCCAGCCACGCGGACCTGCCCGCATTGCTTGCCGCCCACGAAGAGCTCGGGATGCAGATCGTCTTATTCAACCAGGACGTGCCGGTATGGGACCGGGAGAACCGGGGCTACCTGGTTGACCCCAAACGCAAAGATGAATTTCAGCGTAAGCTCGAAGAATCGCTGGAGATCGCCCGGCGTCTCAAAGTGCTCAAGATCATGCTCCCATCCGGCATCGAAGTGCCGGGGCTCGCACGCCAGGCGCAGCGCCTGTGCATGCTCGAAAACCTGAATTGGGCGGCGCCACTCGCCGCCCAGGCAGGACTTTTGTTCACAATCGAAGTCCTCAACCCGGTGGATAATCCAGGTTATTTCCTAACCTCTGCACGCGAAGCTCTGGAGATTGTCAAAGAGCTGGACCATCCCAACGTCAGGTTTCAATTCGACACTTACCATCTCCAGATGATGGAGCAAGACCTGCTACACATCTTGTCTGAAGAGAGCGCCTGGATCGGGCATATCCAGTTTGCCGATTACCCGGGTCGCCACGAGCCCGGCAGCGGAGGGATCGATTTCCGGTTGCTGCTGACGACGATCCAAAACAGCGATTATTCCGGCTATGTCGGTCTGGAATACAAACCCTTTGCCCACGGAGCAGCAGCTCTGAACTGGGTAAAAGATCTGCAATGATAGTTCAAACCTTTATCAGGAGTATTTTCGAATGATTACGAAGTTCACAGTTCAACCCAAAAGTGGTCACCAGACGGTGTTCGAGCTTGGAAAAAAGGGCGTCGACTGGTTAGGTCTGGAAATTCTTCGCCTGGAGGCTGGGGAATCGTGGCAGGCTAAGCTGGGAGACGAGGAAGCCGCGCTGGTGCCCCTGACCGGTCGTTGCGCCGTTGCCATCAGCGGCAACAAAGCGGCCGAGTGGAGTGGTGTTGGGGGGCGCGCCGATATCTTCAGCAGCCCCGCCTGGGCGGTATACGTGCCGCGTAAAAGCCAGTTCCAGGTCACTGCGGAAACAAAACTGGAGCTGGCAATCGCCAAGGCTCCCTGCGACAAAGACCTTCCCCCCAGCCTGGTCAAACCCGAAGATAACAAGCTGGTTAACGCCGGCGCCGCCAGTTGGCGGCGCGACGTGCGGCTGGTCATCCCCCCCGGCTCAGCCATCAGCCAGCGCATGATCATCGGCGAGACGATCAACCCTCCAGGCAACTGGTCGGGAATTCCACCCCACAAACATGACGAAATCAGCGGGAAGGAAAACTTCCTCGAGGAGTTCTATCTGTACAAAGCCAAGCCGGGCAACGGATATGGCGTCCAGGTAGGCTATAAAGAAGGCATGGAAGAGACATACATCATCCATAACGATGACGTTTTCTTGATGCAAAATGGCTACCACCCCACCGTCGCCGCACCGGGCGTGACCCTCGGATACCTGTGGGTGCTCTCGGGTGATAACAAAGCCTACAATATCGTCACCGACCCGCGCTTCGATTGGGTAAGCAGTACGGAAGCCGTTCTAAAGGAGCTCCAGCGCTAAAGCCAGAGAAAACGACATCTTCAATACCACCCACTTATTCCAATAACGTTAAGGAGAGTATCGAGATGAGCGAAAACGGAAAGAAGACCAAAGATCGAGAATTCAAGATGGTAGGCGATGGTCGCGGCACCATGCAAGGCAAATTCCTGCTCAACCAGGACCGGGAGATCGACCGGCTGCAATGGATCCTGGAGTGTTTCCCCGAATGGGGGCAGTTCCTCAACCGGGAAATCGAAGAGACCCAGGTGCCGGAGGGTAACTATGCCCTGTGGTGGACTGGAGGCATGGGCTTCGTCCTGAAATCGCCGGGTGGAGCAGTATTATTGGTAGACAACTATGCCGGACCTGCTCATTACACCGAGTACGAGTACTGCGGGGTATGCCGCACCAGCGGCTCACCCACCATCGACTGGATGCGCCTCAACCCGCAGGTGATCGATATCTTCGGGTTCAAAACGCTGGATGGTGTGTTCTGCAGCCACCAGCATGCCGACCACACGGACATCTACACCCTGAAGGCTGCCACACAGACCTCCGACTGCCCCTTCTACGGGTCGCTCTCCGCGGTTGAGCGCATGCGCGCTTTCCAGGTACCGGAAGAGCGCATCCGTGTGTGTGAGCCGGGGCAGTCCTACCAGATCAAGGATATCACCATCGACATCCTGCCCAACTTCGACCGCATTGCAACCATGACCGGCGGTCCGGGCGTTGAGGTGAAACCCGGCATGCGCCGCCCGTTCGAGGACGTAGCCGTCACATTCTTGTTCAAAGTGGGCGGCGTGAACCTGTGCCACCTGGCGGATACGCTGTACCAGAACGCCTATGTGCTCTTTAAGAAATACAATATCGATGTGGTCACCTTCAATATCGGCTCCAACGCTCCCGGCGCCACCGATAAAATGACCCCCTACGATGCGGTGCGCATGGGTGAGCTACTCAACGCCAAGGTGCTGCTGCCAATGCACTGGGACAACTGGGGAAATACGACCATCGATCCGGAAGAGGTGCGCTGGATCGCCGAGCGCCGCCTGCCAGAAGTGAAGGTGTGCGTGCCCGCCTGGGGCGTCAAGTGGCTCTACCCCTTGCAGGCGGACCTGAAGCGCATGAAGTACCCTGATTGGCGTGAGCGCTACCGCCCAGAATACTCCTGGGAGTACGGCGAGCCGGCTCGCAAAGCGGCTGAAGAGCGGGGCGATTTCATCCCGTATTGATCGTTCAGCGGGTTGCCGCGCCGGGAAGGCACCGGCTGCCCTGATCTTTCTTTCGGCTGAGACGGCTGGATGCAAGCCTGAAGGCTTCCCAGCCAGAATCTCGGCAAGGAGGTTTCAACGTGAAAGACGTCAAGTACTTTGCACCCGCAACGCTGCAGGAAGCGCTTCAGCTCCTGGAAGAGTACGGGGCTGGGCTCAGCGTCCTCGCCGGAGGCACCGACCTGGTGCGCGACATGAACCTGGAGTTCAAGGTCCCGCACGGCATTATGTGGATCGGTCGCCTGGGCATGGAATATATCAAGGATGAAGGCGACCTGATCCGCATCGGGGGAGCCACGCGCATGCAGACAGCCGGCAGCTCACCTGTGCTCAAGGAGAAGGCGGCTGCCGTAGCCCGCGCCGCAGGCAAGATGGCAAGCCCTCCCGTACGCAGCCTGGCAACCCTGGGCGGCAACCTGGTTACCGCCTCTCCCGCCGCCGACCCCGGCTGCGCCCTGGTAGGCTTGCGCGCCGAAGTGGTGCTAACAAGCGCCAAAGGTCAGCGCATCGTGCCACTGGAAAGCTTCTACACCGGTCCAAAAACCACCGTCATTCGCCCGGATGAGCTGCTGACCGAGATTCTGGTCAAGCCCACCCAGGCTGGCGAAGGCTCCTCTTACATGAAAATTGGTCGCCGCCAGGCACTCACACTGGCAGTCCTGAATGCCGCATCCCGGGTTAAGCTGGATGGACAGGGAAAGGTTGAGGCGGTTTCGATCTCCGTCGGCGCTGCTGCGCCTACCCTGCTCAGGATCAAGCCCGCCGAAGCCATGCTGCTTGGGCAGGTGCTCTCGGAAGAGGCCATCCAGGAGGCAGGCGCAATAGCCGCCCAGGAGATCAAGCCCATCGACGATGTGCACGGCACCGCCTGGTACAAGCGCAAAGTTGCCCCGGTGCTTGTGGCTCGCACCTTGCGCGAAGCCGGCCAGCTCAACGGAGGAGGTTAATACTGCCATGAACGATTATCCAATCACTTTCAAATTGAACGGGAAGACCGTTTCGGTGGAAGCGCCAGCTACCATCAACCTGCTGACCTTGCTGCGGGATTACCTGAACATCACCAGCCCCAAGTTCGGCTGCGAGCAGGGCAACTGTGGCGCCTGCACGGTGATCCTGGACGGGGAGGCAGTGAACTCCTGCCTGGTGCTGGCGCTGACCGTTGAAGGGCGTGAAGTCACAACCGTGGAGGGAATTGGCACAATGGAAAAGCCTCACCCTCTCCAAGTGGCTTTCACAGAGCATTATGGCGCCCAATGCGGTTTCTGCACGCCGGGCATGATCCTGTCTTCCAAGGCTTTGCTGGATAAAAATCCCAACCCGACGCGTGAAGAAATTGTAGAAGGCATCGTCGGGAATGTCTGCCGCTGCACCGGATTTACCAAGATCATCGAGTCGATCCAGGCCGCGGCTGAGAGCATGCGCTAGGCGGAGGCAGCTAAAATGACTGAACACAGATACGTAGGCAAGCGACTCCCAAGATATGACGGCATGCAACATGCCCTGGCGAAGACGCGTTACGTGAACGATATCAAGTTCACTGACCTGCTGCACATCAAGGTCTGGCGGTCTCCGGTGCCTTCGGCGAACATCCTCAACATCGATGTAAGCCAGGCTGAGAAGGTGCCGGGTGTGGAAGCCGTGCTCACTTACAAGCACGTGCCCCATAACGCATACGCCGGTGATTACCCCGTGCTGGCAGAGAAAGAAGTGCGCTACCTCGGGCAGGAAGTGGTGGCGGTGATCGCCATCGACGAGGATATCGCCCGGGAAGCGGTAGACCTGGTGAAGGTAGACCTGGAAGAGCGGACGCCGGTCCTCGACCCGTTCAAGGCGATGGAGCCAGATTCGCCCAAGGTGACGCCCAACGGCAACTTCGTCTACTTCGGCGATAAACCCTGCCGGCAAATTCGCAAAGGCGATTTCGACGCGGCCATCGAACAGGCAGATTACGTGGTCGAAGGCTACTACCGCACAGCGGCTCAGGACCAGTGCCCCATCGAGACGCAGGTCAGCGTCGCACAGACGGACGGCATGGGGCGCACCCACATCTACACCGTATCGCAGGCGGTCTTCTTCAACCAGGGCGGCTTGGCAGGCATCCTGCAGAAGCCTCAATCCCAGGTGCACATGATCGGCGGCATCCTGGGCGGCGGCTTCGGCGCCAAGAATGACCCGCACGCCGACCCCATCACGGCGGTGGCATCGCTCTACACCAACGGCAGACCGGTAAAGTGGCTGTGGACGCGCGAAGAAGAATTCGTCGCCTCCACCCACCGCGCCGCAACGCACATGTTCTTCAAGGATGGGGTGATGAAAGATGGCAGGATCATCGCCCGCTCGGTGCGCTCGATCCGCGATGGCGGGGCTTTCATCCTGACCAACGACTACGTGGTCAACAAGCACGCCTACGGCGTAGCCGGTCCGTATAACATCCCTAACGTGAAGATCGATTCATACGGCATCTTGACCAACAAACGACCCACCAGTTCTATGCGTGGATTTGGCTTGCACCAGGCTTCCTTTGCTCACGAGGTGCAGATGGAGCGCATCGCCAAGACGGTCGGCATCGACTCCTGGCGGCTGCGCTTCATCAACGCCGTGCAGGATGGCGACACAACCGCCGGTCAGGCGGAGCTGCATAGCTGCGCCCTGATCGAAGTGATGCAGGCGGCAGCCGAAAAAGCCGGCGTCCAGCTGAGCGAAGACCTGCTCAAGATGTCTTCCAAGAGCTGAGAGGAGGAGACATGGCTATCAAACACGGAACTGGAATTGCAGCGATCTGGTATCCCACCGGCTTGAGCGGCGGAGGCGATCCCAGCCAGGCAATCGTAAAAATGCAGACCGACGGCAGCGTGGACGTGCTGATCGGCAGCGTGGACATCGGTCAAGGGGCGCGCAGCATCATGCGCCAGATGGCGGCTGAAGAGCTGGGCGTGCCGATCGAGAAAGTATCTGTCACCCTGGTGGACACCGAAACCAGCCCGCTGGACACAGGCACCTTCGCCAGCCGCCTGACCCACCAGACGGGCAACGCCGTCGTGCAGGCGGCGCGTGAAGCGCGCCAGGTGCTGTTCGAAGTGGCAGCGGCGCAGCTCGGCGTGGCAGTGGAAGCGCTGGAAGCGCGTGACGGCATGGTGGTGGTGCGCGACTTCCCCGAGCAGGCGATCCCGATCGCGGATGTCGCCAGCCACGCCGTGTGGACAGACCGCCGCCTGATCGCCGGGCGAGGCTCCTTCGGCTGGCCTGTGGCAACCATCGACCCCGAGACCGGCAAAGGCGAGCCGCTGCACAACATGGCATACGGCGCTACCGTCGCCGAGATCGAGGTGGACACGGAGACGGGCGTGGTCAAGGTGACCAAGCTGGTCAGCGCCTACGACTGCGGCAAAGCCATCAACCCGCTGCTGGTTGAAGGGCAAATCGACGGCGGCGCAGCCGGCGGGCTGGGGGCAGCCCTGCTCGAGGAGCTGCACCCCTACTACCCGACGCTGGACCACTACCCTACGGGCTTCTTCTCCTACATGCTGCCGACTGCCAAGGACGTACCGCAGCTCGAATCGGTAGTTGTGGAGATGGCATCGAAGACCGGTCCGTACGGCGCGAAAGGCATCGGCGAGATGACGGCGAACTCGCAGTCGCCGGCGATCATCAACGCCATCTTCGACGCCATCGGCGTGTGGATCACCGACCTGCCTGCCACGCCGGAGAAGATCCTGCGCGCCCTGGAGGCTAAAGAAGGGTAACCTTCCCGGAAACATGCTCGTCTCATCGTCGACAACCTTCCGGGAGGTTCCAAGGCTGCTGGGGGTTGGTTGGCAAGCCGCCAGCCAACCCCCAGTTCTTGAGAAGACTTCAGGCAGGCGAACCCAAACAACGAGAATAAACCGACAGAATCTGCCCTATTCGTATTACAATATTTCCGGCTCATGCACATCTGGAATAATCCCACTCTATTACCGATAACCAAGCTAACCTATGCCAGTAAACGACCCAGCTAAGAGAAAATGAAATCAGCATCGGCGCGGTGCACCTGCCGGTGAACCGCGAGAACACCAGCGCATACATCCCACAGGAGCAGTTCTACGTCACCCCCTCCCAGGGCTACCTGGAGAAGATCGCCTACGGCGTGGCAAACAACCTGCCCGTGCTGCTGATCGGCGAGACCGGCGTGGGCAAGACGCTCTCCGTGCGCTACCTGGCGTGGAAGACGAACAACGGCTTGCGGCGCGTCAACCTGAACGGCGCCACCACCGTGGACGAGTTCCTGGGCAAGCTGCTGATCAACGAGCAGGGGACGTACTGGGTCAACGGCGTGCTGGTAGACGCCATGCTCTCCGGCGACTGGGTCCTGCTGGACGAGATCAACGCCTGCCTGCCGGAGATCGCCTTCAGCCTGCACTCCCTGCTGGACGACGACCGCATGGTGGTGCTGATGGAGTACGACGGGCGCATCGTGCGCCCGCACCCCAACTTCCGCCTGTTTGCCAGCATGAACCCCAGCGAGGAAGCGCGCTACGGCGGCACGAAGATGCTCAACGAAGCCCTGCTGGACCGCTTCCCGATGGTGCATCCGCATGGACTACCTGGTTGAGGCGGACGAGATCGAAGCCGTCATCGCCCAGAGCGGCAACACGGACCGCGAGACGGTGAGAGCGCATGGTGCAGGTGGCGCGCGACGTGCGCGCAGCCGTCCACAACGAGAAGGTATTCGGCTCTTTCAGCACGCGGCGGGTGATCGATTGGGCGCGCATGGCATCCCTGTTCGACGTGCGCGAGAGCGCCGGCTACACCGTCCTGAGCAAGCTCAGCAAATACGATGCTGAGGTTGTGGAGGACATCATTGAGCTTTATTTCTGAGCCTTCAGCGGTAAACCTGGCTGCCGAGACGCGCCGCCTGCGGCTGGAGAAAGTGCTGCAGGCTGCTGCCCACGATTACGACCTGCGCTTCGAGTTCGGGCAGCGCGACAGCGTTGGCAAGAGCACCATTATCCTGCGGGCAGAAGCCGGAGAGGTGGCTGCTGCCCGTTATCTCATGCTGAAAGGGCGCGCCCTGCACCTGCTGGGACACTGCCTGGCGGAGGGTCAGGAATGGGTAGAAGCCGCCCGCCGCGCAGACCGCGACAAGCCACGTTTCAGCTTCTTCTGGCATGCCCTGGAAGACGCCCGCCTGGAGAACGGATTGATCGCCCGCTGGCCCGGCGCGGCAGCGCGCCCTGAACGCCAACCTGCTGCCCAACCTGGGCGGCAGGCTGGTGAAGACCATGTCCATCCCCGACCAGCTCGAGCTGGGGATCTATTACGCGGGGCGCGGCCTGCACGGGGCGCAATTCCGCGCCCGGGTGCGCGAGGTGCTGGAAGACCTGCAGGAAGACATCCAGCGCGCCGCGCAGCAGCGCCACGCCGCGCGAGAGCTACGCCGCCATGCTGCTGATCTACCCGCTGATCGCGCCCCTGCTGCACCTGATGCCGGGCAAGCCCCACCAGGGGCAGCACAACAAGGAACGCCCGCCGGAGACCAGCAGAAGAGGAAGGGTCTTCGCCGGAATTCATCGAGCTGCCGCCCGGGACGCCGCCCCCGCCGGGTGTGCCGGATTTCCATGGAGAGCGACGAGCTGGTCGAGCTGGGCGTGCTGGGACGCCGCCAGGAATTCCCGGAGTGGTTCCGCCCGGGCAGCGCGCCATGGTTCGAGCGCGGCGCCGGCGGCAAAGCCATCCATCCCACCGCGCTGCGCAGCAACCGCGAGACCATCGTCGATGCGCCGAACGGCGAAGCGGCAGCCTACCGCCTGCTGCGCGCCGAGATCCAGCGCGAAGCGGGCTTTCTGGCGCAGCGCCTCACCAACCTGATCCGGGAAGAGGTCTACCTGCGCTATGGCGGCTACTTCCGCAGCGGAAAGCTGAACATGGCGAAATTATGGAAGCAGCGCACCGGCAGCTACCGCCTGTTCCAGCGACCGGTGACCGGCGGCAGCCGGGCGGTAGCCTTCAGCCTGCTGGTGGACGAAAGCGCCAGCATGAAGGGGCAGGAAAAATTCAAGGTGGCCACCAAAGCCGCGGTGCTGCTGGGCGAGACGCTCGAGCTGCTGGACGCGCCGCTGGAGATCATCGGCTACAGCACCGCCGATTTCGAGGCGCGGGCGGCGATGCAATTGGGGCTGACCCCCGCCCACGAGTACCGCCATATGCGCTGCAGCAAGCTGGAGCACCGCATCTACAAGCGCTTCTCCGAGCCGTACGCCACCGCCCACCTGCGCCTGACGGGCATCCAGCCGCGCTGCAACAACTGGGATGAGGAGCACCTGACGTTCGCCTTCCAGCGATTACAGGAGCGCCAGGAGCCGCGCAAGCTGATGGTGGTGATCAGCGACGGGCAGCCCAACGGCGACGCCGACAACCTGATCCGCACGGTGCAGCGCATCGAGCGCCAGGGCGTGAAGGTGATCGGCATCGGCGTGGGGGCGGATTTCGTGCGCCAGATCTACCCGCACGCCATCGTGGTGCAGGATTTCCGCCAGATGGCGGAAGAGCTGCTGCGCATCCTGGAGAGGGAATTCCTGAACGGCGCCAGCCTCTCCGGCTGGAGATGAGAGAAGCCTGCGATGAAGTTCGGACCCGTACCCCTGGAAGAAGCTGCCGGCAAGCTGCTGGGTCATAACCTGGCGGGTCCGGACGGCAAGCGCCTGTTGCGCAAGGGCAGAAGCACTGACGCCCGAGGACGTGGAGGCGCTGCGCCGGATGGGCAAGCTCTCGGTGTACGCCGCCGAGCTGGAAGATGGCGACGTGCTCGAAAACGAGGCAGCTCTACGCATCGCTGCGGGGCTGGTGGGGGACGGGCTGCGGCTCTCGCCTCCGGCAGGCGGGCGGGTGAACCTGCTGGCAACCCGGCTGGGCGTACTGTACGTGCAGGCGCAGGCGCTGCGGCAGGCGAACGCCTGCGAGGGCGTCACCCTGGCGACGCTGCCAACGCACGCCGTGGCGCGCCCCAGGCAGATCGTCGCCACGGTCAAGGTGATCCCCTATGCCGTGCCGGAGAGCTTGCTGGCAGCTGGTGGAAGCCGCCATCGCCGAGGCGGCGCCGCTGATCGCATTGCGGGAGCTGCCGCACCGAAGCGGGTGGGCATTCTGCTCTCCGGATCCGCCGGAGTGCACCAGCGGCTGCAAGACGACTTTGAGGCGCCGCTCCGAGCGCGGATAGAAGCGCTGGGCTCCAACGCCGAGCTGAAGGGCTTCATCAGCCTGGAAGACGAGGGCGATGAGATCGCCCTGAGCCGCCTGCTGCAATCGTGCGCGGCGGATGGCTACGACCTGGTGGTGCTGGCGGGGGAGACCGCCATCCAGGACCGCTGCGACCTGGCGCCGCGCGCCATCCTGCGGGCCGGGGGCAGCGTGGAATGCGTGGGCGTGCCGGTGGACCCGGGAAATTTGCTGATGCTGGCGTACCTGGGCGAGATGCCGGTGCTGGGGGCGCCGGGCTGCGCGCGCAGCCTGAAGACCAACGCCATCGATTGGGTGCTGCCGCGCCTGCTGGCAGGCGAGCGCTTGAGCTTCGGCGACCTGGCAGTCTGGGGCACGGTGGCTTGCTGGAGGACACAGGCAAGCGCCCGATGCCGAGGAATCGATTGACGTAATTCTGCGGGCAGGCACGCCCTGCACGAGACCGCCCATTTTTCGAGACCATCGCCAATAGGACAATCATTAAGGAGATCTCCATGAAAGCCATCACCATCCGCGCCGGAAACATTACGATGAGCGCCGAGCTCAACGACAAGCCCACCGCCGTCAAAGTGTGGGAAGCCCTGCCGATCGAGGGGCGGGGCAGCCGCTGGGGGGACGAGATCTACTTCGAGATCCCGGTGGCTGCCGGGCAGGAAGCCGACGCCCGGGAGGACGTGGAAGTGGGCGAGCTGGGCTACTGGCCCGTGGGCAGCGCCTTCTGCATCTTCTTCGGACCGACGCCGGTAAGCAGCGGTAGCACAGCCACGCGCCTACAGCCCGGTGAACATCCTGGGGAAAGTGAAAGGCGACGCCACGCTGTTCCGCCAGGTGAAGAGCGGGGAGAAAGTCGTCCTGGAAAGAGCGGAATAAGCCATGCAGATCGAGCTGGCTTACGGTAAGAGCGGATTGCGGCTGGAGCTGCCCGCGGCGTGGGATATCTCGGTCATCGAGCCGAAATACCTGCCCGGGCTGCCCGACCCGGAGGGCGCATTACAGCAGGCGCTGCGGGCGCCGCGGGGCTGCCCACCTTTGAAGGAGCGGGTGAGGGCCGGGATGCGGGTGGGGATCGTGTTCAGCGACATCACCCGCCCGGCGCCGCACAAGCTGATCCTGCCGGCAGTGCTCGCGGGAGCTGGAGAGCATACCGGGCGTGCAGTTGACGCTGTTCAACGCGCTGGGTACGCACCGCCCCAACACGCCAGCGGAGCTGGGCGAGATGCTGGGCGAGGAGCTGGCCAGGGCGCTGCCGGATCGTGCAGAACGACGCCTTCGAGCCGGGGACGCAGACCTGCCTGGGCACGACCAGCTCCGGCAACGAGGTGTGGCTGAACCGCGAGCTGGCGGAGTGCGACCTGAAGGTGCTGACCGGCTTCATCGAGCCGCACATGTTCGCCGGGTTCTCGGGCGGGGGCAAGGCGCTGCTGCCGGGCATGGCGGGGCAAGCCAGCGTGCTGAACAACCACCGCGCCAGCCTGATCGCCGACTCCCGGGCGACCTGGGGGGTGACGCAGGGCAACCCGATCTACGCCGAGATCCAGGAGGCGGCAGGGATGGCGGGCGAGACCTTCCTGGTGAACGTGACGCTGAACAAGCACAAGCAGATCACGGGCGTCTTCGCCGGGGAGCTGAACGCGGCGCACGCGGCAGGGTGTAGCTTCGCCCGGGAGAGCGCCATGGTAGCGGTGGCGGAGCCCTTCGATATCGTGCTGACGAGCAACTCGGGCTACCCGCTCGACCTGAACGTATACCAGGCGGTGAAGGGGATGAGCGCCGCGGCGCAGGTAGTGCGTGACCGGGAGGGGCGATCCTGATGGCGGCGGAGTGCTGGGACGGCATCCCGGAGCACGGGCAGTACGCCGAACTGCTGCGCCAGGCGTCCAGCCCGCAGGCGCTGCTGGAGATGATCCTGAGCAGCCCGCCGGCGCAGGACCACTGGCAGGTGCAGATCCAGGCGCAGGTGCAAAGCAAGGCGGAGGTGTACCTGTACTCGCACAACCTGAGCGAGGCGCAGGTGCGCGAGGCGCTGCTCGAGCCGTGCGGGGAGATCCGGAGCGGCTGGAAGCGCTGGTGGAGAAGGTCGGGACGGGGGCGAGGATATGCGTGTCTGCCGGAGGGACCGATGACGATACCCTATCTAAAGAATTAGGAATTGTGAATTAGGGATGATGAGTGGTTAGAGGCCAGCGACGAGTGGACAGGAGGGTATTCCTTTGGCGGGAATTGCATTGGAAAAACGATTGCAAACGAATATTCTTTCCCGCGGGAGGACGCGAAAAGGACAAGCGTACGCCTGATCTTGAAAAACGGATGAAGCGTCCCCTCACTTCGTTCGGGATTCTCTACCAGCAGGGGGAGCGATGAGGAGCGGAGGAGCTTAAGGCGTAGAGGGGTAGTGTCCTTGTGCCGGGAGCTTGCACTCTGCGGTACTCTGCGATCCCACAATTCGCTCTGGACAAGTTCCGGGGTTCCTGCCGGGATTAATCATTCTATGCGGTTAATAAGGGGTAAAATAGCATATATGTTCTAATTATACACCTGACGAGAAGAAAAAACAAGGAATCGAGGGGGTGATTTTTTGAGGGAGGAGAGGCGTTACCGTCCACGAATGAATGACCATGATGGAATGACTAGAGAGACTCGCTAGAACTGGAATTTCTGAAGCAGCCTGGGCGCTTGGTAATATATCAAGAGGCCATTCACGCACATGGGCGTGTGAGTTAGCTACCGATGAGCTCAGCAAGTAACCAGCTCGGAATTCTGCCTTCGACAGCGCCTGCTCAAGACACGCCCGCTTAATCTCTATAGACATCCTGAAACCATAATAGGGGATGCTGATATACTTACCGCATGTCGCCTGACCTAGCGCTTGGCATCGATATCGGCACAGAGGGTGTGAAGGGCGAGCTGGTGACTCCTGAGGGGCCGTCCTGGCGCGGGCTCAAATGGAGAGTAGCTGCACCTACCCTCGTCCGGATTGGTGCGAGCAGGATATGACCCAATACTGGTGGCAAAAACCGGTGCAGGTTGTGCGCACCATGCTGCAAACACCCGGGCTGCAAGCCGGGCAGATCAAGGCGGTGAGCGTCAGCGGCCTTTTCCCTGCCATGGGTCCGACAGATAAGAGCGGCGCGCCGCTGGCGAATGCGATCCGGGATGCAAGACAATCGCGCCCTGGCAGAGGTGGAAGAAATTAACGATGCCTCGGCTTGAGACAGCACAAAAGGAGCTCACGTCCATCCTGTTGTGGTTTCTCCGCAACCGACGTGAGCTGGCGGCAAGAATGAAGATGTTCTTCGACGCGCCCCACTACCTGGTCTACCGGCTGTGCGGGGCGTACGTCACCGATACCATCCTGGCCGGACGCTACGGGGCCATCTACCACTAGCCCAGCGCCTCCTGGCGCAGCGATGCCTGCGAGCGCTTCGGCATCCCAATGGGGATCCTGCCACAGGTCGCGCCGCGAGCCCAGATCGTTGGGACCGTGCACGCGGAGGCGGTTGAGGCAAGCGGACTGACGCCGGGCACCCCTGTGCTGACTGGAATGCCAGATCTGGTAGCCTCCTTGATCGGCGCAGGCGCGGTGCACATGTTCGAATGGTGGCCTACTACGGGAGCGCCGGCCTTCTGCCAGTGATGAAACAGGACCTGATCCAGGCTGTTTGGCAGCCGTACCCTCACGAAGAGCGCGGCGTGACGCCGCTGGATGGATATCTATTCGATTTTCCCGTCTACAGCCTGTCGGTGGGCGAGGTGGCGCGCTGGTTTAAAGGAGCAATTTGCCCTGCTAGAAACCGCCCTGGAAGAGCAGGGGTCAGCCAGCGCCTATGCCCAGCTACACCAACTGGCGGCGGAGGTACCACCCGGATCGGATGGATTGGTGATGCTGCCCTACCTGCAGGGGCAACGCAGCCCTGAATTCAATCCGCGGGCGACGGGGGTGTTCTTCGGGTTGAGAGCCTCCATACCCGCGCCTGCCTGTTCCGCGCTATGCTGGAATCCTTCGGTTACTCCATCAAGCATGGCCTGCAATGCGCTTATCCCAACGGGCACCCGTTGAAGCGCCTGGCAGCGACCGGCGGCGGCGCACGCAGCCCGCTGTGGCGACAGATCGTCAGCGATATCACCGGTCTGTGCCAGGAATATATCCCCGAGGCAGATGAAGCCCTGGGGGATGCTTACCTAGCGGGGCTGGCACTGGACTGGTTCAAGGATTTCGATGTTTTGCAGAAAGAGTGGCTGAAAGCCGCGGCGATCACTGAGCCTGACCCGGATAACCAAGCGGCATACAAGGCCGGTTACGCAGCCTATGTCGATCTGCACGCAGCTTTGGAACCGGTTTTTCAGCGCCACCATCCGGCGCAAATCCCAGCTCCAGGAGGGGAGCATTACTGATTCGGCAGGGAGGGTGCCGCCGGATTCTGGAGCGCGGAGGGAGATACGCCCGCACGGCGCTGGGCGATATGCCGGTAGGGGAGCTCGGCTGCACCCTCATGCACGAGCACGTCTTCTGGGATTACGATTCGCGCCGGCGGGAGGCATGCATCGATTTTTCACGGCAGGAGCTCAAGAAGCTGAGCCAGGCGGGCGGGAGACGGTGGTGGACGTGGCGCCGCACCCCTACCGCATCCCGGAATGGTACCTGGCGCTGGCGCCGCAGGTGGATATAAACATCATCGTCAGCAGCGGGTTTTACCTGGAAAGGCGAACGCCGCTCAAGTTTCACACGTACAGCGAGAGCCAGATGCTCGAGCGCTTCTTGGAGGAGCTGACGGAGGGCATCCAGGGCAGCAAGCTCAAGGCGGGTGTGATCAAAACGGCGGGCGAAAAGGCGCAGCTGACAAGCTGGGAGAGAGCTGTGCTGCGGGCAGCCGGAGCCGCCCAGCGAGAGACCGGCGCGCCGGTTTGCTGCCACGCCATCGAGGGCGGGCGGGAGCAGTTCGAGGCGCTGTGCAAGGCGGGGGCGGACCTGCAACGCATCTACATCTGCCACGCCGAGACCGAGAGCGGATGGGAGGGCAGGTCGGTAAACCAACAAATCGACTACCTGGCGGCGATCGCCCAGGAAGGGGGCAGCCTGTATTTCAGCAATTTCGGCTGGGAGTTCCTTTCGCAGAGCGAGAACTTGAAGCGCCTCGTGCTGGGGTTGTGCGAGGCGGGATACCGGCGCCGGCTGCTGTTCAGCGCGGACGCCAATTACAAATGGGACGAGGCGGGCAACTTCTGGTGGGAGGAACAGCGCAACCACCCGACGCTGCCGGAAAAGAATTTCGCCTACACGTTTCACCTACACCATCCCGCTATTGAAAAGCTGGGGGTTCACAGAAGCAGACCTGCATGCCTGCCTGGTCGAGAATCCGAGGGAAATGTTCAGCACAGCCGTGTGGTAGGAGTCTTGTATAATTACCGCGCCCGAAACTGACCATTCCAAATTTCGAAGGGAGACAATCCAATGACCGACGTACCTATCCAGCTCATTGTGGCAGCATTCAATGAGGAGAAAGCCGCGGACGAGGCGCTGCAGGCGCTGCGGCAGGCGAAGAAAGAGAAGCTGATCGGCATCCTGGACGCGGCGGTGATCCGGCGCGATGAGAATAACAAGCTGCACCTGAAGGAGACCGGCGATGTGGGCGGGGGCAAGGGGGCGCTGGCAGGCGGGGTGCTGGGGGCGCTGCTAGGGCTGATCGGCGGACCGGCGGGCATGATCGTAGGCGCGGCGACAGGCGCCATCACCGGCGGGGCAGCGGCGAAAGCCATCGACGCGGGCATCCCGGATGCGCGCCTGAAGGAGATCGGTGAGGCGCTCAAGCCGGGCACGTCGGCGATCGTGGCAGTGATTGAGCATCGCTGGGTGGCAGATATCCAGAGAGACCTGGCTGCGGCGGGCGCCCAGGTGATGACCGAGGCGTTGAAGGCAGATATCGCCGCGCAGCTCGAGGAAGGGCGGGATGTGGCATACACCGCCATCGTCAGCAGCGAGGGGGCGGTGGTAGCCAGCGCGGTGTCGGAGCCCAAGGCTGAAGAGAAACCCGAGGCGGCGCCGGAAGAGGCAAAGCCCCCAGCTGAGGCGGAAGAAAAGAAGTAAATTAAACCCGAAAAACAGGGTGCAGACCGGGCTACGCCCGGTCTGCACCCTGTTTTTCGGGGTATCCTTCCTAAAAGCCGTGCTAAAATAAGGCAGGGAAATTAACGCATGGCAAAAACTGCGGGCAGCGCACCCAAACCCACGCCGGGATTGACCCTGGAGAACCGGAGCTACATTGTTGCGCCGGGACAGGTGACCACCATCCCGCTGCACCTGAGCAACTCGGGGGCGAGCGAGATACGGCTGGCGCTGGCGGTGCGTGGCGTGCCGCCCGCCTGGGTATCCCTGCCCTCTACCAGCTTCCACCTGGCAGCCGGCGAAAAGCAGACCGCCCAACTGGCGATCCACCCGCCGCGCGTGGGCACGCGCTCGGGGCGCTACCCGGTGACGCTCACCCTGAGCGACGAGACAGACCCGGCGCTGGCGGCGGAGGCGCAAGTCAACCTGCTGGTGGGTGTCTATACCAGCAGCGGGACGCTGGGCATGCTGGTAGGCTCGACGCAGTTCTCGATCACGCCGGGTGAGCGCCTGGAGGTCAGCTTCCAGCTCGCCAACCGGAGCCAGGCAGCCGACGTCTTCCAGGTGAGCGTGGAGGGTTTGCCGGCGGAGTGGTATGGCGTCTCACCGCCGCAGTTCGGGCTGGCAGCCGGAGAGCAGAAGAGCCTGACGCTGAGCCTGCACCCGCCGCGCTCGCCGCGTAGCCGCGCCGGGCGACATGCCTTCACACTTGAAAGTTGCCAGCCAGAGGAACCCCAGCCAGAGCATCTCGCTCTCCTGCGTGCTGACCCTCTCGGCATATACCCAGTTCCGCAGCTTGCTCAAGCCGCCGCGCCTGCTCGCCGGGCATCCTGGCGAGGTGCTGGTGAGCAACCAGGGCAACCTGCCGCTCTCCGCCACGGTCAGCCTGAGCAGCGAGGCGGGGGAAGTGGAATTCTCACCGCAAGAGGCGCAGGAGCTGCGCGCCGACCCCGGCGAAGTGGCAACGGCAACCTTCAGCGCCAGCCTGGTGAAAAAACCGTGGTTCGGCGACCAGGTGACTGTCCCCATCCAGGCGCAGGTGCGCCTGAGCAGCGGCGAGACGCAGACGCTGAACGGCTTCGTGGCAGGGCGGGCGCTGATCCCGGTATGGATCCTGCCGGCAATCCTGCTGATCTGCCTGGCGATGGTGATGGCGCCGCTGTTCCTGGTCTTCCTGGGGCAGCTACCGGGCGCGGCAGGCTTGCCCATCGCCCAGATTACCCAGACGGCAGCCGCCGCACAGACCGCCGTCGCACAGCAAACGGCGGCAGCTATCGGCGGGCAGCAGGACTCGGACGGCGACGGGCTGAGCAACGTGCAAGAAGCGCAGCTCGGCACCAACCCGAACGTGCCGGATACCGACGGCGACGCCTTGCTGGACGGGGCAGAGGTGATGCGCTTCGGCACCGACCCGCTGAACCCGGACACGGACGGCGACGGGCTCTCGGACGGGGACGAGATCCGCCTGAGCACCTTCCCCACCAACCCGGACACGGACATGGATGAGGTGAACGACGGCGAGGAAGTGCGGCGCGGCATCGACCCGCGCAACCCGGATAGCGATGGTGATAGCCTGACCGACGGCGATGAACTGAGGCGCGGCACCAACCCGGCGCTGGCAGACACGGACGGCGACGGATTGAACGACGGGGAAGAGGTGCGGCGGAGCACCAATCCGCTGATGCCGGATACGGACAACGACCGCCTGAACGATGGCAACGAGGTGCTGATCCAGACCAACCCGCTGAACCCGGACACCGACGGCGACGGGCTGATCGACGGGCTGGACCCCGATCCGCTCGACCCAACCAACCCCTCCCTGACCGCTACCTCGGTCGCCGGACGACCGACAGCTACGTCGATCGTTCCGACCTTGCAGCCGAGCCTGACACCGACGCTTTTCCCCACCTTCCCACCCGCCGCCACCGCCACCCTGCCGGCGCAGACCGGCACGTTGCTCTTCACCTCCAACCGGGATGGCAGCCCAGATATCTACATGAACTCGCTGGGAAACGCCAACGCCTTGCGCCTGACGGACAACCCCGCCAACGACAGCCAGCCGGAGCTCTCACCGGATAAGACCCGCATCACCTTCACCAGCAACCGGGACGGGAACAACGAAATCTACCTCATGCGCCCCGACGGCACGGAACAAACCAACCTGACGAACTCGCCGGCGGACGACCGCGACCCCTCCTGGTCGGTGGACGGGCTGTGGATCGTCTTCGCCAGCAACCGCACGGGCAATTGGGATATCTGGGTGATGCTGAGCAACGGCACGCAACTGCGCAACCTGACCAACACGCCGACCAACGAGTCGCAACCGGTATGGTTCAACGACAAGCAACTGATTACGACCAACCAGAAGATCGCCTTCACCACGGACCGCGATGGCGACCAGGAAATCTACGCGATGAGCGTGGATGGGTTCAACCAGATCAACCTGACGAACCACCCGGCGGACGACAACTCCCCGGCGGCGGCGTCAACGGGGGACCGCATCGCCTTTGTATCCAACCGCGAGGGCAACCCGGATGTGTTCGTGATGAGCACCAGCGGCAGGAACCAGCTCAACCTGACCAACAACCCGGCGCAGGACCAATCCCCAACCTGGTCTGGAGACAGCCGCTGGATAGCCTTCAGCTCCGACCGCACCGGCAACCCGGATATTTTCTTCATGACCCCCAACGGGGCAAACCTGACGGACTACATCAACAGCCCGGCAGCCGATACTGAGCCCTGCTGGCGCTAACCCCTCATCCCCCAACATCACAACTTATGTCAGAACAACTCACCGCAGCCATCCAAGCCGCCCTGGCAGCCGGGACGCTGCTGGTGCAGGAAGCGGGGGGATGCGTGACGCACCTGGATGGAGAGCCCTTCATCCTGGGCGGGCGCAGCGTGCTGGCAAGCAACGGCTTGCTTCACCAGGAAATTATGGCAATTATGGGGAAAGGCAGCGCGAGGGTCAAGGTTTAGGGCTGAGGAACGACAGGGCGCCAGGAGGGATCGAAATCGAAGCGCGCCCAGTCGGTGACCTGCGCACGCCCGGCGCCGTTGACTGCCATCAGATAGATATCGTGATTGCTGCCTTCGGGCCAGCTCTCAAAGACCAGCCACAGGGCATCGGGCGAAAAGCGCGGCTCGCGCACCGGCAGTGAACCGAGGTCGTAGCGGTACTCGTTATATTCGCCCTCTTTGTAAGAGCCAGCGGCAAGCCGGGGGACGCTGCCGGGCGTATCCATCTGGTTGAAGAGGATTACCTCGCCATCCGGAGACCAGACCGGGTTGGAATTGATCTTGGGACCGCTGAGCGAGAAGGCTTCGCGCCCCGAGCCATCCGGGTTCATCGTCCAGATCTGCTGGACGCCTTTATTAATGGTGGCGAAGGCGATCTTCAGACCATCGGGAGACCAGGCAGGCTGCAAATCGCGGTCGTACTGCTGGGAGAGGCGCTCGACAGTGCCATCCTCCAGGTTGAGGCGATAGATGCGCGGGCGCCCACTGTTGCGCAAGGAGGTGAAGGCGATGTATTTGCCATCCGGCGACCAGCTCGGATCATAATCGCCGCCAGGGACGGTGGGCAGGGGAGTGAGCTCACTGCCATCCAAATTGACCACGAACATACCGGCGCCGGGGTACGCTTCCTGGTTGCGGATGCAGGGGGAGATGAACACCAGGCGCGCCCCATCCGGCGACCAGGCGGGCTGGCAGGCGCCCTCAGGCATATCCGTCACCTGGCGCGGGATCAGTTCCGTCAACATTCATAACCCAGATCTGGGTGGTGCCGGAGCGGTCGGAGGCGAAGGCGATCTGCCCGGCTCCGCCCCCCATCGGGGTGGCGGTGGGCTGCGGGGTGGCAGGCGGGACGATGGCGGGATTCGTCGGCGTTGGCAGGGGCTGCGTCGGCGCTGGTGTGGCAGCCGTTGGCGACGCCGGCAAAGTTGAGGTGGGCGAGGGAGCGGCAATCGAGGGCTGCGCGACCGGGGCGCTGGTGGTTGAAGGCGGAACCATCTCGGCGACAGTCGCTGTCCTGGGGAGGAGCAGCGAGAGCGCCATGGCGGGCCAGGTGGGATAGAAGGTATAGGAAACCAGACCCAGCAAGATCAGGGTGAACACCAGCAGCGCCAGGAGCATCCAGGCGCTGCGCCTGCGGCGCGAGCGGGGTCGCGGCCGGCTGGGGGCGGGGGAGATGACATAGCTACTGGGCAGCGGCGCGGGCGAGCGCACTTCAGGCTGTGCCCCAGGGGAGGCAGGGTCTGCGGTGAGGGCGGCTGAGCCGTTCAAGCCGTTGGGCGGGCTGGAGCGCTCGGCGTCCGGCGGCAGGGCAAAATCGCCCTGGCGGCGGCGGCTGGTGATGCCGCGCACGCTGAGCAAAGCTTGCTTGAACTCTTCGGCGCTCTGGTAGCGATCATCCGGGCGGACTTCGAGGGATTTTTCGATGATGGCTGCCAGGCGGCGCGAGATGCGCGGGCTGCGGCGGCGGATGGGGGTAAGGCTGACCTGTCCCATCGTGCGCGCCAGGGCGTCTTCCGGAATGGCGCCGGTGAGGGCGGCGTACAAGGTAGCGCCAAGAGAGAAAATATCTGAGCGGTGATCGGTGCGCGCCGTGCCATACTGCTCCGGCGGGGAATAGCCTGGGGTCATGGCACGCGCGCCGGTGGTGGTTGCCTGATCGCTCTGGATGATCTTCGCCAGACCGAAATCGACCAGGAAGATCTGCCCCTGGGGAGTGATCTTCACGTTGCCGGGCTTGATGTCGCGGTGGACGATGGGGGGGTTGAGCGAATCGAGGTAGGTGAGGGCGTCGCAGATCGCCGCGCCGATGAGGATGGCTTCTTCCTCGTTGATCAGCCCGATGCGATCCATACGCTGGCGCAGGTCTTCGCCTTCGACGAAGTCCATCACCAGGTACTGCCCCTGACCCTCGATCTCGAAGTGATCGGTGACGCGCGTCATGTTGGGGTGGCGCAGCGAGGCGAGGATCACCGCCTCGCGGCGGAACTGGCGGGCGTATTCCTCGGTGGTGAAGAGGTTTTCCTTGAGGGCGACTTCCACGCCCAGGTTCTCGTCGACAGCGCGGTAAACTGCACCCATGCCCCCCTGGCCCAGGATTTCGATGATGCGATAACGGTTATTCAGCAGCGTACCGCGTTCCAGAACCATAGCTCCTGTAACTCAACGAAAACCACATTGCCCGGCAGTAGATTAATTAACGCGAGAACGGGCAAGCGTTTTTTCATCCCGTTATCCGTGTTGGCGTTAATTATAATCCCCGGTTTGAGGCGCCGAATAGCTAACCGCTAACCATCAATTCTACACCGCGCAGAATCCCAAAGACTTGCAATACTGTTAGAGAGAATTTCAGAGCTGATACGCCCGCGGTCAAATATCCAGGTTACGCACCTCCCGGGCGTGGGTGTGGATGAAGCGCTTCCTGGGGGGGACGGCAGAGCCCATGAGCATATCGAAGGTGCGATCGGCTTCCGCCGCGTCTTCGATCGTCACCAGGAGCAGGGTGCGCCGGGCAGGATCCATGGTGGTCTCCCAGAGCTGCTGAGGATTCATCTCCCCTAGACCTTTGTAGCGTGAGATAACAGCTTTTTCGGCGACAGAACCCAGCTCGGATAGCACCCGGTCTTTCTCGGCGTCATTGTAAGCGTAGCGCACTTTGTCGCGATGGGCAATGCGGTAGAGCGGAGGTTGGGCAATGTAGAGATGCCCCTCTTCGATGAGAGACTGCATATAACGGAAGAAGAAGGTGAGCAAGAGAGTGCGGATGTGGCTGCCATCGACGTCGGCGTCTGTCATGACGATCACACGCCCATAGCGCAAGCCGGAAAGATCGAAGTTATCGCCGATACCGGTGCCGAGGGCGGAGATGAGGGCTCTGACCTCGTTATTGGCGAGGATCTTGTCCAGGCGGGCACGCTCGGTATTCAGGATCTTGCCGCGCAGGGGCAGGATAGCCTGGAAGTGCCGGTCGCGGCCCTGCTTGGCGCTGCCGCCGGCGGAGTCGCCTTCAACGATGTAGAGCTCGGTCTTTTGCGGGTCGCGCTCGGAGCAATCGGCGAGCTTGCCGGGCAGGGTGAGGCTCTCCAGGGCGGATTTGCGGATGACCAGGTCGCGCGCTTTTTTGGCAGCGTCGCGGGCGCGGGCGGAAGTGAGGCACTTTTGCACGATGGCTCGCGCCGCGGAGGGGCTCTCATCCAGGAAGGAGCTGAACGCCTCCCCCACTACCTGCTGTACCATGGTCTGCACCTCGGGATTCATGAGCTTGACCTTGGTCTGGCTCTCGAACTGCGGGTCGGGATGCTTGACGCTGATGATGGCGGTAAGCCCCTCACGGGTATCATCACCCGAGAAATTGGGGTCTGATTCTTTCAGCAATCCGGCGCGGCGGGAGTAATCGTTGATGGTGCGGGTCAGGGCGGCGCGCAGACCGGTGAGGTGGGTGCCGCCATCGACGGTGTTGATGGTGTTGGCAAAAGCGTAAACGGACTCGGCGTATGCGTCGGTGAACTGGATGGCGGCGTCGACGGTGATGCCCTCGGACTCTTTCTCGACGTGCACCACGGGGTGGAGCACTTCACGGTTGCGGTTGAGATAACGGACGAAGGAGGTGATGCCGCCTTCGAAGTAAAAGGTCATCTCACGGTCTGTGCGCTCATCCAGGAAGTAGAGGGTGACGCCGCGGGTGACAAAAGCCATCTCGCGAAAGCGCTGGGAGAGGGTGTCGAAGCGATAATCCATCTCGCCTTTGAAGATCTCGGCGTCGAATTTATAGGTGGTATGCGTGCCGGTCACCTTTGGGTCGACTTTGCCGGTAATTTGCACAGGACCGGTGGGATAGCCGCGCTCGTAGCGCTGCAGGTGGGCATGCCCATCGCGGAAGACGCGCACCTCGCACCATTCGGAGAGGGCATTGACGGCGGAGACGCCGACGCCATGCAGACCGCCGGAGACCTTGTAGCTGCCGCTGCCGAATTTTCCGCCGGCGTGCAAAGTGGTCATCACCACTTCGAGAGCAGGTTTCTTCATCTGGGGGTGGAGGTCTACGGGGATGCCGCGACCGTTATCCTTAACCGTAACGCTGCTATCCGGGTGGATGATGACATCGATACGATCGCAGGCGCCTGCCAGGGCTTCGTCGATGGAGTTATCCACCACCTCGTAGATCAGGTGATGCAAGGCTTTAATGTCCGTACCGCCAACGTACATGCCAGGACGGCGGCGGACGGCTTCCAGGCCTTCCAAAACCTGGATATCTTTGGCGTCATAAGAATAGGTATTCTCTTTTACCATTAACCCTCCAAGATGCGTCAGGCAGGTGGGGAAGAATGCAACCTGCGGCGCAGAAAGCTAAGCAATGGAAGAAAGCTTTGCCTGCTGGACAACGCGCTGCATCCAGTGGGAAGCTTCTCGATAGTAAATGAAGTAAGTAGCAAGCAGGCTGGCAGCAATGAAGGCATGCCCGGCGATAGCCAGCAAGGTTATCCAGGATGTTTCCGGCGGCACGTTCCACAGGAAATCCATGCCCTCACTGATAACAATCATAACAATGAATAGAACTCCCGTGGTCGGCAAGGTGAAGCGGGTGAGGCGGATACTTTCGATGACCGATTGCCATACCTTGCGCTGGTCTACGATGACCCCCAGGGGCGAGAAGACGAGGGGGAACATCACCCACAAGAGCAGCCCGAAGTACAAGACTGTGCCGATGGTGATGCCGCTCAAACCTCCGATGGCAGACAAGGTGAGGGCGCAGCTCGCCGGGATGGTGATGGCGAGCAACACCGCCAGCCAGAAAAGCGCCAGCAAGATCAAATGCAGGGATGCCCGCGGCCAGGCAGAGAATGTCTGGCGCCAGTTGAAACGCTCACCGCGAGTAACCTGCCCAATCAAGATAAAGTATAAAACACCCAACACCAGCCCCACCAGGCTGAGCACGATCCAGATCAGCAGGGCAACGCCAGGGGAAGAAACCTCCCAAAACGGGGGCGCGCCGTAGGGCGTGAGGATAGGCTGGCGGGATACCATCAGGCTGGGGATGCCTACCGGGTACGTGCGCAGAGCGAAAAACAGGTTGACCCGGGCTGCTACAGCCAGCCAAACCTCGCGGGTGAGCGTGAGCATCTCTGCTGTTTCTGGTGTCTCCAACCCGGGAAATGACGTGAACTGCTGCACGGCATTCTCCATGATCCCTTTCACGCGCAAGTGCGGACCCAGCCAGAGAAAAATATCCAGGAGCACCGGAAAGAGGATCAGACCGATATGGTTGGCGATAACATCAAAACCCGAGAGGATTGCCTTGAGCAGATTGGGGGGAGCGGGCGTTACCTGTACTTCGGTAGATTTCATGGCGTTAGGAATTGTACCATAGCGGTTTTCCAGCCCGTTAAAATAATGTCATTGTTCAGGGAAAATGACACCCTAACTGGTAAGGGAAAATGTCACCTTGGCAAAGAGTGTGAGCCGAGTATAATCGGCACACCCCCCAACGAGAAGGCGAGAGCGGCTTTATCGAAGCCATCTCGTCTTTTCATTTTGTCTCCTTGGCCACAAGCGGTTTGCGCCAGGGGTGATCGGCGGGGGGCTTCCAGGGTTGGCGGGGCGATTTGGGCAGCTTGGCTTTATGCGGCTCAGATGGGGGTGAGGCAGGAGCAGCCGGTTGGAAATGACCCACCCGAGGGGGAGCGGGCTGTGGCTGGCTGGAAGGTGACCAAGGATTGTCCCTGGTAGAAAATGGCCAGGCTGCCATCCAGGTAGTGGCGCAACTCCACCTTGGCTTTGGCGTAGCTTTGGCGCTGGGGTCCGGCAGGGATTTGCAGGCGATGATTGTTGAAGGAGATGGTGTTGTCGTTGGTCACTGTGCGAGTGTACTTGAAGCAGAAGTAGTCGGCCGGATCTCGCTCTTGAGGCCAGGGGACATAGGCGAGATCAGGTTGGGCGGCTTCGACCTGAAAGCGGGTGTTGAACTTGGGCAGATAAGCCGCCAGGACCCGGTTGGCGCTCTGCAGGTCGTTGCTCCTGCCTTGCGCAACTCCTTGACCAGGCGGTCTTGTAAGGTGCCCCACAGCCGTTCGATGCGTCCTTTGGCCTGTGGGCTGCGGGCGGCGATCAATTGGATGCCCAACTCGTCCACCAGGCGGCCAAATTGGGTGCGTGGCAATTCACCGTTTAGCTCCTGATCCACCGACGGCTGGCTGGGGCTCTGAAAGATGGTGTGCTGGTCGGCGTACAGGGCCTGTGGGAGACCTTTGGTCATGCAAATTTGCTGTAGCACCAGGAAATAACCAGCGGCATCTTCTTCTTCCCGGAAAAATGCTCCGGGGATCTCGTTGTTGGCGTCATCGATCATGCCCACCAGGGTCAGCCAGGGTCCGCGCCCTTCCAGCCAATCATGGCGGCTGCCATCGGTTTGCAAGAGCATCCCGCCTGGGGATAACGCTCCCGGCGGCTGCGATACTGGGGTGCGCGCCGCTTCCTGGGGCTGCCTTGCCCAGCGGCCGACGGATGCGCCGCAGCGTAGACCGCGATACCACGATCGGCTCGGGCTGTTCGGCCAGCTCTTCGGTGAAGTGGCAATCGTTGTAGTCCTGGTAGGTCTCCTTGGCCAACCGCAGGATCTCCTGCCGCACCGGCTCTGAGATGCGGTTAGCAGGTATCCTGCCACGATTGCCGTGCGCCATGGCTGCGATACCCTCGCTGGCGATAAGCCGCAACCAACCGGCGGAACTGCCGTTTCGAGATGCCTAGCAGTTCAGCTGCTCTTTGGGCAAGTACTTTCCCAGCTTCGTAGTCAATCACCATCTTCAATTTGTGCTGTTCTTTCATCGTCAATGTCACCTGTGTGTTCATAGGGTGACATTTTCGCTGAACAGTCAGGGGGTGTCAAATTCGCTGAACAACAACAAACAGCCCGTTAAATAATTGACTTTTGTTACTTTTATGCTAGACTGTGTATGCCCATTTGAGCGCCAGGAAAGGGTCCCACGCAGAGAAGCAAGATAAAGTTCAATCATTAGAAACCGGGTCTGCAATCCTTGACCTTACGGTCGCTTTCCGGGTAAAATCGACCAATTAAGTGAAGCGTCACCCGCAACCTTTTTTCAAGTTGCGGGTTAAGTAGTAGGGTCTGTAAGCTGGATTTGCGCAAAAAAAATCACCAACTACCAGCCCCTAGCAGGAGGTGCATATCGACAAAACATGTGTTTTGCGCCTAAATGGCGAACGATTGGCATAAACTCGCTCAATGCGAGGAACAGCATTATCACAGGAGAGAAGAGAATGTCTAAACGCTTTTTTGCAATATTTGCCTTGCTGCTGGTAGCCGCCATGGTACTGGCAGCCTGCGGGACGCCACAAACGCCCGCAGCAACCGAGGCGCCCGCAGCAACCGAGGCGCCTGCAGCAACCGAAGCTCCCGCCGGCGGCGGCGAGCCAGCAGCCTGCGCCAGCGATGAGTTCGGCTGCGCAGTGATCAGCGCCGGCGATCCGATCAAGATCGGCATGGGCTCCCCGCTGACCGGCGATAACGCCTCCTTCGGCATCGACATCTCGCAAGGTGCTGCCGTTGCGTTGGAAGACGCCGGCGATTTCGAGGGCTTCAAGTTCGAGCTGGTCTCCGAAGATGACGGCGGCGCCCCTGAAGGCGGCGCGGCAGTAGCCAACAAGCTGGTCTCCGACCCCGAAGTCGTTGCCGTTGCCGGCCACATCTTCTCCGGCGCCACCCAGGCTGCCATCCCGATCTACGAAAAGGTCGGCATCCCCATGATGTCGCCTTCCGCCACCAACCCCGCCCTGACCACCACCGGCTCCAAGGTCTTCAACCGCCTGGTCTTCACCGACGCTGCGCAGGGCAAGTTCGCGGCTGAGTACCTCTACAACACCCTCGGCCTGAAGAAGATCGCCGTCATGCACGACGGTCAGGCTTACGGTCAGGGTCTGGCTCAGGTTGTGAACGATGAGTTCACCGCCCTGGGCGGCGAAGTGACCGACTTCCAGGCCATCACCCCCGGTGAGTCCGACTACTCCGCTCCGCTGGCGGCTATTGCAGCCAACAGCCCCGAAGCGCTGTACTACGGCGGCTACGTACAGGAAGCAGTTGTCCTGGTCAACGGCATGAAATCCGCCGGTTTGACCGACACCGTCTTCTTCGGCTGCGACGGCACCTTCGGGCAGGACTTCCTCGACCGCACCGGTGCGAACGGCAACGGCTCCTACGGAACATCCCTGATCCCGGCTGCTTCCGAAGCCAAGGATGCCTTCGATGCGGCCTACCTCGCCAAGTTCGGCACCGAAGCCGGCAAGCTCTCCCCCTTCACCTGGAACGCTTACGACTCGGCGGCAGTGCTGGCGAGCGTGATCAAGACCGTCGCGGTCAAGGGCGATGACGGCAACCTTTACATCCCGCGCGGCGCGCTGGTGAATGCTGTCCGCAGCCTGAAAGAGTACCAGGGCATCGGCGGCGTCGTGACCTGCGACAGCACCGGCGAGTGCTCGGCTTCCGGCCCGACCTTCTACGTCGTCTCGGATGGCGCATGGGTACCCGCTTCCGAAGCGGCGGCTATGCCCGCCGGCGATCCCTGCGAAACCGACGAGTTCGGCTGCGCAGTGATCCAGAAGGGCGACAACATCAAGATCGGTATGGGCTCCCCGCTGACCGGCGATAATGCCTCCTTCGGCATCGATATCTCACAGGGCGCGACCGTTGCGCTGGAAGACGCTGGCGAGTTCGAAGGCTTCAAGTTCGAGCTGGTCTCCGAAGATGACGGCGGCGCTCCTGAAGGCGGCGCGGCGGTAGCCAACAAGCTGGTCTCCGACCCCGAGGTCGTGGCCGTTGCCGGCCACATCTTCTCCGGCGCCACCCAGGCTGCCATCCCGATCTACGAAAAGGTCGGCATCCCCATGATGTCGCCTTCCGCCACCAACCCCGCCCTGACCACCACCGGCTCCAAGGTCTTCAACCGCCTGGTCTTCACCGATGCAGCGCAGGGCAAGTTCGCGGCTGAGTACCTCTACAACACCCTCGGCCTGAAGAAGATCGCCGTCATGCACGACGGTCAGGCTTACGGCCAGGGTCTGGCTCAGGTTGTGAACGATGAGTTCACCGCCCTGGGCGGCGAAGTGACCGACTTCCAGGCCATCACCCCCGGTGAGTCCGACTACTCCGCTCCGCTGGCGGCTATCGCAGCCAACAGCCCCGAAGCGCTGTACTACGGCGGCTACGTACAGGAAGCAGTCGTGCTGGTCAACGGCATGAAATCCGCCGGTTTGACCGACACCGTCTTCTTCGGCTGCGACGGCACCTTCGGGCAGGACTTCCTCGACCGCACCGGCAAGAACGGCGAAGGCTCCTACGGGACATCCCTGATCCCGGCGGCTTCCGAAGCCAAGGATGCCTTCGATGCGGCCTACCTCGCCAAGTTCGGCACCGAAGCCGGCAAGCTCTCCCCCTTCACCTGGAACGCTTACGACTCGGCGGCTTCTCTGGCGTACGCGATCAAGAGCGTGGCGTTCGTTGGCGATGACGGCAACCTGTACATCCCGCGCGGCGCCCTGGTGAATGCTGTCCGCAGCCTGAAAGAGTACCAGGGTATCGGCGGCGTCGTGACCTGCGACAGCACCGGCGAGTGCTCGGCTTCCGGTCCGACCTTCTACGTCGTCTAGGATGGCGCATGGGTACCCGCCGCCGAGTAACCGCGGCAACCGTTCTCTCAAAGGCTGAACCAGCAAAGTCCAGGCGGACCGAGTTGAACGCTTAGTCATACCCGAGGCGGGGCAAGCTTATGCTTGCCCCGCCTCAGCTTTTCTCTTCACGACTGGCCTGGGCGGGATGGAAAGGCAGATAATCTCATCGAACAAAGGATTACCTGATAATACAAGAATACCTTTATAATTAAGCAACTTGTCGCCGAGCGATTCCACCCGCAGAAAGGGATCCAACTATGGAGCAGGAAGTCGCACCACCCGTAATAAAACGCCGTTTCGACTACTATAGGATCATCCAGATAATTATCGGCGTGCATTCTCCGCCTACATGGTCTACCGATTTTATGTCGTCTTCATTGTAGAGCAACAATACGGAGCAGACACCTGGCTGAGATTTATCATTTCCGGGCTGATCATCGGCAGCGTGTATTCCTTGATCGCCATCGGGTATACGCTGGTGTATGGTATCTTATTTATGATCAACTTTGCCCACGGCGACGTGATGATGCTCGGGGCTTTTGCCGGATACTTCGTATTCGAAGCTTTGAATTATATCCCATCTCCTACTCCCACCAATCCGGATCTCAATTTTCTAAACCACTACCCCTGGATCGCAGTGCTTCTGGCATTTCTCGTAGGTATGAGCGTTGCATCGTTCAGCGGTTTTTTCCTGGAGCGCATCGCCTACCGGCCTCTGCGCGGGGCACCACGGCTGGTGCCTCTGATCAGCGCCATTGGCGCTTCTATCTTCCTGGAAAACGCCGCACAGCTGCTTTTTGGGTCGCAGCGGCGCGATTACATTAATCCTGATATCCTGGAGCGCGGCACTGGTTTTGTTATAACCGTGAATGGCAGCGAGGTAATCCTGACGTATACCGGTGTGCTCACGATGGTTTTATCCCTTCTAATTATGATTGCACTTTACACTCTGGTGCGGCGCACCAGGTTAGGCAGATCAATGCGCGCCGTAGCGGAGAACAAGCCGGTGGCAGCCTTGATGGGTATCAACGTCGATAAGGTCATCAGCCGCACCTTCCTGATCAGCGGCGCACTGGCGGGCGCCGCCGGGGTGATGTGGGGTATCCATCTCGGCCTGGTGTACTATCTCATGGGCTTTTTGCCGGGCATCAAAGCGTTCACTGCAGCCGTACTGGGTGGCATCGGCAATATCCCCGGCGCCATGCTCGGTGGGATATTCCTCGGGGTGGTCGAGTTCGTTGGCCCGGCATTCCTGGGATGGAACTTCCAGCTAAAAGACGTGATCGCCTTCGGCATCCTGGTACTGGTACTGATCTTCCGACCTACCGGCATCCTGGGAGAGGTCCTGAGCGAGGAGAAGCTGTAATGAAAACATCACTCGATCCGCGGGCTAAAAACTGGCATCATCTTCAGCGTTGTGGTGGTCTTTTTGCTGTTGATCGGTTTTCTCAACATCGTCGCCATCTTGCTCTTCGATGCAATCAAGATCACCCCGCCACCTCAAAGCGGGCTTACGCCTCTCATGGTGGATATGTTGATCTTCCTGGGGGTGCTCGGGGCGTGGGCAGGTGCGAGCAGCGCCAAGGCGAGAAAAGCCGGATTCCTGGTGGAAGGCACTGGTCAGCGGAACCCTGGCTGGACGAGTAACCGGGATTGATCACAGCAATCACTATTTACATCATCGGGATTCTCGACGAAGCGGGCGTAAAGTTAACGAACGTACCTGGCATCCCTCTTGCCGGAAGTCATCAATATGCTGATGCTCAACCGCGCTCCCCTTGATGCTGCCCTGACCTATTTTGTGTTGTTTTTGATCACCGGGATCGCAGGGGCGTTGCTGGCGCGGCTGCTCAGGCAAGGCACATGGCGTGAAACGCTCACCGGCAGCCTACGCGGGGTTTCCGCAAGATCGGCGCGAACCCGACGGTAATCGAAGATCCGGGTGAGCCCGGTGACACGCTACGTTGGCTATGCAGTGCTTTTATAGTGTGTATTCACCGCGCCGTTCCGCATCGGGCAATACTGGAACTATACCGTCGGTACGGTTGGCATTTATGTGTTATTGGGATTGGGGCTGAACATCGTCGTCGGGCTGGCAGGGTTGCTCGACCTGGGATACGTGGCATTCTTCGCCATTGGTGCATATACAATGGCATTATTGACCGCCCCAGAACCGCACAACCTGCAATGGGGATTCTGGCCAGCTTTACTGATCGGCGTAGGCCTGGCGGCTTTGACTGGCATCCTGCTTGGCGTCCCAGTGCTGCGCATGCGCGGTGATTACCTGGCGATCGTGACACTGGGCTTCGGCGAGATCATCAACCGGCTGAGCAAGTCGGACGTGCTCACCCCCCTCACCGGAGGACCACGCGGCGTGATGGCAATTCCCGGACCGACGCTCTTCGGGAGGCCCTTTAACAGCGACGTCGATTTCGTCATCCTGATCCTGCTCGCCATCTTGCTGGTGATCTTCGTGACCACGCGCCTGCAGCACTCGCGGGTGGGGCGCGCCTGGATCGCCATGCGCGAGGACGAGACAGTGGCGCAGGCAACCGGCATCAATACGATGGTGCACAAGCTGCTGGCATTCAGCATCGGGGCAGCATTTGCCGGGTTGGGCGGCGCCATCTTCGCCTCCCGCAACGCATTTACCGGACCCGAAGACCACATCTTAATGGTTTCAATCAACGTCCTGGCGGTGGTGATCGTAGGCGGCATGGGCAGCATCCCGGGCGTGATCGCCGGGGCTTTCGTGCTCAAAGGGCTGCCGGAAATGATGCGCCAGCTCGAGAGTATACCGCATCCTGTTCTTCGGCAGCGCTGCTGGTGGTGATGATGATCTGGCGACCGGAAGGAATGATACCATCCAGAAGGCGCAGATTGGAGATGCACAGCGAGCCGGATATACCGCCACAGGACGAGGAAGGACCCGGGATACAATTGGGCGGCGAGGAGGTGAAATCATGACCGCGGCGCTCGAAACTCGCCAGGTAACCAAGCAGTTTGGCGGTTTGGTTGCCGTCAATAAGGTAGACCTGACCATCCCGGAACACGCCATCGCCAGTGTGATCGGTCCGAACGGGGCCGGTAAGACTACTTTTTTCAACTGCATCTCCGGATTTTACGCACCTACCAGCGGTGATATTTTGTTCGAGGGGATCTCGCTCCTGGGACTTGCACCAGACAAGATCACACAACTGGGCATCGCCCGCACTTACCAGAATATCCGCCTGTTCAAGAACATGAGCGCGCTGGAAAACATCATGGTCGGCGAGCACGTCAAGCTGAAATCCCTGTGGCTCGAAGCCATTGTGCACACACCACGGCAGAAGCGGGAAGAAGCCCAAGCCCTGGAAGAAGCGATGCGCCTGCTGCGCTTCGTGGGATTGGCCGGCTTTGGCGACCAGCTGACTCGCAACATGCCATATGGAGCCCAGCGCCGGCTGGAGATCGCGCGCGCCCTGGGCTCCAAGCCGCGCATGCTGCTGCTGGATGAGCCGACTGCCGGTATGAACCCGCACGAGACGGCTGACATGACGCGCTTCATCCGCAAGCTGCGCGACGATTTGGGCATCACCATCCTGCTCATTGAGCACGATATGCGCGTCGTCATGGGCATCAGCGAGCAGATTACTGTGCTGGATTATGGCAGCAAGATCGCCGAAGGCACGCCTGCGGAAATCCAGGGCAACCCGCGTGTGATCGAAGCTTACCTGGGCAGAGGCGCGGCATCCGGTTTGAACCAGCCTGCCACGCAGAATTGAACCAGAGCGATCTCGCCGCGACACGAGCACCAGCTTACATTAGAGAAGGGACTGACCCCCATGCCAATGCTGGAAGTCAATGATCTACATACCTACTACGGGAATATCCATGCCCTGAAGGGTATTTCTTTAACCGTTGAACAGGGCGAGATCGTCACACTGATCGGCGGAAATGGGGCGGGGAAAACAACCACCCTGCGCACCATCACCGGTCTGATCAAGCCCAGCCAGGGGCATGTCTTGCTGAACGGGGAAGACCTGACGCCTTATAAAGCGCATGATATTGTATACAAAGGCGTGGCGATGATCCCTGAGGGGCGGGGAATCTTCGCCCGCCTCACGGTCGATGAAAACCTGGATCTGGGCGCGTATACCCGCAAAGACCGCGCCCAGATCGGCGCAGACCTGGAGAAGGTCTACAGCCTGTTCCCCCGCCTGAAAGAGCGCCGCAAACAGGTTGCGGGGACGCTCTCCGGCGGCGAGCAACAAATGCTGGCAATCGGCAGGGCGCTGATGGCGCACCCGCGCCTGCTGCTGCTCGACGAGCCGTCCATGGGGCTGGCGCCGATCCTGGTAGAAGGCATCTTCAATACCGTCAAGGAAATCAACAAAGAAGGGACGACGGTTTTACTGGTGGAACAAAATGCTTTGATGGCGCTTTCCATTGCCCAACGCGGTTACGTCCTGCAAACGGGACAGATCGTGCTGCAAGATACCGCGGCAAACCTGCAAGCCAACGAGCTGGTGCAAAAAGCCTACCTGGGAGTTGAATAACCTTGCCAGGCGCCAGGCATGCCAACTGCTGAGATCATCACCATCGGAACAGAGATCTTGCTGGGCGAGATCCTGGATACCAATGCCCAATACCTTGCCCGCGCCCTGCGGGATGCAGGCGTTGACCTATACCGCAAAACCACCGTTGGAGATAACGCCCGGCGCATCGCCCAGGTGATCCAGGAGGCGCTGGCGCGCTGTGAGATCGTGATCACCACGGGGGGGCTGGGTCCAACCGTGGACGATCCCACACGCGACGCCGTTGCGCTGGCGGCAGGGGTCGAGACGGAATTCCGCCCGGAGCTATGGGAACAGATTGAGAACCGCTTCCAACGCTTCAACCGGCAGCCCACAGAAAACAACAAGCGCCAGGCATTTGTACCGCGCGGCGCCCTGGCAGTGGAGAACCCGGTGGGCACGGCGCCGGCATTCATCGTCGAGCGCGGCGAGCGGGCGATCATATCCCTGCCGGGCGTGCCCAGTGAGATGGAATACCTGACACAGAACGCCCTGCTGCCCTACCTGCGCCAGCGCTACAACCTGAAAGGCGTGATCAAGACCCGCGTCCTGCACACTGCCGGAGTGGGAGAATCGCAGATCGACGATCGGATCAGCGACCTGGAAGAGCTGGCGAACCCTACCGTGGGTCTGGCAGCGCATTCCGGGCAGGTAGACGTGCGCATCACCTGCAAAGGGGAGTCGCAAGAAGAAGCAGATGAGATGATCCGACCCGTGGAAGCCGCCCTGCGCCAACGCCTGGGGAACTGGGTGTACGGCGCAGACCAGGAAACGCTGGAAGAGGTGGCGCTCCGCGCCCTGTCTCACAAAGGATGGACGCTGGCGGTCGTCGAAGCAGGATTGGGTGGGCTGCTGATGCGCCGGCTGGCCAGCGCCTCGGGTCCATTCCTGGGGGGAGAGATGCTCACGGAAACGCCGGCGCCTGAAGCGCTGCAGGCGGCGACCCATGCGCAGCGCGAGGGACGCCATGCCGATGTAGGGCTGGGGGTGGCGATCTACCCCAGGACAGAGAAACAAGATGTCCATTTTGCGCTGATCACGCCGGAAGGCGAGCGGCAATTTTCCCGACCTTACGGCGGACCGCCCGAATACGCGCCGCGCTGGGCGCTGCACCACAGCCTGGACGTGATCCGCAACCTGTAACAGACCAGGAGCGCTTGTGACAAAAACTGCTGACCTACTCTTGACCAACGCCATCGTCCTGACGATGGACGAGAACCTGACATCCTACGAGCCGGGAGCGGTCGCCATCCGCGGCGACAGCATCTTGAAGGTAGGCGCCGAGGCAGACCTGCGCCAGGAATTCAGCGCCAAAGAAGTAGTGGACTGCGGGGGAAAGGTGCTGATGCCCGGGCTGGTCAACGCGCACACACACGTCCCCATGACGCTGCTGCGCGGCCTGGCAGACGACCTGCGCCTGGACGTGTGGCTGCTGGGTTACATGATGCCGGTGGAGAGGGAGTTCGTCTCCAAAGATTTCGTCAGGCTTGGCACGCAGATCGCCTGCGTCGAGCTGATCCGCACCGGAGTTACCTGCTTCGCAGATATGTATTACTTCGAGGAGCAGGTGGCGCAGGCGACGGCTGAGGCGGGCATGCGCGCCGTATGCTCCCAAACGGTGATGAAATTCTCAGCGCCGGACGCGGATTTCTTCGAGGAGTCTCTGGCAGCGGCGCGCGATTACATCCAGCGCTGGCGCGGTCACCCCCTGATCGTGCCGTCGGTAGCCCCGCACGCCCCTTACACGTGCACTGCAGAGATCCTGCGAGCCACCGCCGCCCTGGCGATCGAGTTCGACGTACCGCTCCATACCCACCTGGCTGAGACGGCAACCGAAGCAGAAAACTCGCGTAACGAGCACGGCATGCCGGTGATCCCGTATGTCAAGAAGCAGAACCTGTTCGACGCCAAGGTGCTGGCGGCGCACTGCGTTCACGTGGATGATGGGGAAATCTTCACCCTGCAGCACCACAAAGCCGGCGTCGCCCACAACCCCTCATCCAACCTCAAGCTGGCATCGGGCTTCGCGCCGGTGACCAAGATGCTGGAGGTGGGCTTGAACGTGGGCATCGGCACCGACGGACCGGCATCCAATAACGACCTGGACATGTTCGAAGAAGTGCGCCTGGCGGCGTTCCTGGGCAAAGTCACGACCAATGACCCTACGGCGCTGCCCGCCCAGACTGCGCTGAGCATGGCAACCCGCCTGGGAGCCAAGGCGCTGCACATCGGCGACATGACAGGCACGCTCGAGAGCGGCAAGCGCGCCGACCTGATCCTGGTGGATATCTCCCGCCTGCACAACTCGCCGCGCTTCCGCCGCGACCACAACGGGCTCTACGCCCAACTGGTGTATGCAGCCAAATCCAGCGACGTCACCGACGTGATGGTCAACGGCAAGTGGCTGATGCGCGGGCAGCAACTGACGACACTGGATGAGAGCGCCCTGGCAGCCCATGCCCAGGAATACGCCAAGCGCATCGACACCTTCCTGATCGCACGCGAGAAGTCTGTGCTATCCAAGCTGGTCGCCATCGGCGGCGCCACCGAATCCGAAACCTTCGAAGTGCAGGCGAAAGCCCGCATCAACGATCCTGCGCCGATCCTTGCCGCCGTGGAAAAAGCAGAGGTCGAGATCCTGCACCACCGCCACTACCGCGAGTACGATGTCTATTTTTCCTTCTCCGATCCCGAGCAGGGGCACCTGCGCTACCGCGAGGACGAGTACCTGGACGAAAAGGGCGAGGTGAGCAAAGTGCGCTACCGCCTGACGATGCTCGGTCCGGCGCGCGAGTACCAGTTCCCCAGCGACGTGCTGCTCTCGCGCAGCCGCTTTATTGCCCCGGCTACGCACAGCCTGCGCTTCTACCGCGAATACTTCAATCCCAACCAGGAGACCGTGGTGGAGAAAGACCGCCTGCGCTGGAGGGTGCTGTATCACGGCACGGAGTTCTACATCAACCTGGACAAGGTGAAAGTTCCTGACCTGGGGTACTTCGTGGAAGTGAAAAGCCGCACGTGGAGCCGGCGCGACGCCGAGTACAAGGCTAACCTCGCTACCGACCTGTTGAAATTCCTGGGGGTTTCTCCCCAGGAGAATATCGCTGAAGATTACGTGGAGCTGGTGGAGAACCCAACGGACCCAGGCTAATCCGGTCGCGGGGTGGCAGCCGTTCGCTGCGAGCTAGAGATTGCCGCCCAACACCTTCTCACCGGTGGGACCGGGGCTGCCGCCTTGCGGCTCGATGGTGACCCCAAAGGCGCTGTAATCATCCAGCGGCAGGGGCGAGGCGATCACCAGGGAGGCATAGCCCTCCGGAGCTTACCGAGAAGACCCCGCCGCTGGTGCGCTTGCCATCCTGGATCAGCCAGAGCTGGTACTGCTGTTCAGGGGAGAGAGCCCCCAGGTGGTCGACCACCAGGGTGCCGTATTCGCCGTTCTTGCTCATGATGATCAAGCCGCTGGCGCCCGGTGAGAACTGCGTGCCATCCAGGTTGACCACGCGCAACGCAGTTGCCGCCGGGTTCGAGCGGAGCTGATTTACCTGCCGCCAAAGCGCCAGGTTGCTGACGAGCAAGATTACTACAACCGCCAGGCTTGCCAGTCCCCAGGCGGGAGAGGCGCTTCTGAAAACATTCGACAGCCGCTCCCATACGGAAGGCTGCGGCTGCGTGGATGCGATCCTTCCCCACACGCTCAAGCAACGCCTGTTTAATCTGCGGAGACGGATCAGCCTGCGGGACCGCCAGGGGCAACTGGTCTACGACAGCCTGGTAAGCGCGCAACTCCTCCCGGCACTCCTGGCAGCGCTTGAGATGCTCTGAAACCAGGGCGACTTCTGCCTCATCCAGGCAGTTCAAAGCCAGGGCAGGGATTAAATCAATTACATGTCCATCCAAAGCCATTTTAATCTACCTCTAAAGGATCATTCCACTGGAATATACGCAACGGCAGACAAAGTGGATTTATTCACAGGATTAATGCTCATCCTGCAACACCTCGCGCAGGCGCTGCATTGCCAGGCGGATGCGCGTTTTCACGGTGCCTAAAGGCTGGTCCAGCTTTTCGGCGATCTGGCTGTGGCTGAGACCCTGGAAGTACGCCAGCGAAAGAACCTGGCGCTGGTCTGCGGGTAAAGCAGAGATGGCAAGGCGCACGCGCTGCTGCTGCAAAGCCAGATCGGTCAGCTCTTCCGGATTTTCCGATTGAGCGGGGTTGCCATCCAACCCGGCGTCTTCCCAATCCAGGCTGTCACGCTCAGGACGCACCTGGCGCTTGCGGAGAATATCAATGGCGCGATTGCGGGTGATGCTGGTCATCCACGTGGTGAGCTTCGCCTGGTCTGCGCGGTATGTAGCCGCGTTCTCCCACACCCGGTAGAAGACATCCTGGGTGATCTCCTCGGCGGTCTCACGGTCCCCCACCACATGCAGCGCCAGGCTGAAGACGAGCCGGTTATAGCGGTCATACAGGACGCTCAATGCATCCGAGCGACGCAGGGCGATCAGACGCACCAGGGCATCGTCGCCTAAGGCAGTGAGTTCCGAGCCGGTTTTTTCCAACATGGGTTGCTTGATTATACAATACAACCGCGGGGCAAGGATGGGTCGCCGAGATGTTCACCGCTCCGGTGGTTATCACCGCCGGGCATTCCAATCCGGTGTTATACTCTGCCGCATGGACTCATCCCTGACCTTTGCAACCGACCTCGCCGAACGGGTCGGAGAATTTTTACTGGATCCGTTCAAACGCCACGATAAAAAAACGCAGACCAAGCCGGACTTCACCCTGGTCACCGAGGCAGACGTGCAGGCTGACCAATGGATTTGCCGCGAGATCCAGGCAGCCTACCCACAAGACAGCCTGTTGAGCGAAGAACAGCACCATACCTCGCCGGTTCAGCCAGCCGAGGCGGTGTGGGTGATCGATCCGCTGGATGGGACGACGAATTTCAGCCTGGGTCTGGCGTACTGGGGCACGTCCATCGCCAGGCTGGAGAATGGCTACCCGACCCTGGGCGTGCTGCACTTCCCGCTGCTGGGCGAGACCTACACCGCGCAACGCGGCAGCGGTGCAACGCTTAACGGTGAGGCGCTACGGGTCAGAACGCCCGACCCCCAGGACAGGAGCACACTGTTCGTTTGTTGCAGCCGGACTTTGCGCAGCTATGACGTGGGCATCCGCTACAAGACGCGCATCCTGGGCTCGGCTGCCTATGACTTCTGCACGGTGGCGCGCAGCATGGCGCTGATCGCCTTCGAAGCGCGACCAAAAATCTGGGACCTGGCTGCCGCCTGGCTGGTGGTGGAAGAAGCCGGCGGCTGCGTGGCTGCTTACGATGATGGCAGACAGCCCTTTCCCGATCCGCCCCGGCAAGGACTACAGCGGGACCGATTATCCCGCGCTGGCGGCGGCTACGCCGGAGCTGATAGAAAAAGGGAAAGCGAAAATCCAGGCGAAGCCAAACAGTTGACCGTGCGGAACCTGCAAAGAGCCCAAATCGTCATTTACTGTGGGTGACAAACGTTATATTGTTTTGCCTCTCGAAATCCGCTACACTTTTAATACAGTTGAATAATCAGTGTTCCTGGAGGGTATCATGCTGCGTCTTCGGCTGTTCTTTTATTTTTCAGTGCTTGGGGGTTTGATCCTGGTTGGCTGCACCAGCCAGCCTACGCCAACGCAAGAAATCCCTCACCCAAGCACTCCACACCCACGCCCACCCAGACTCCGACAGCGAAGCCCAGCTACCTGGAAGCCCAGCTCAACCCGGGCACAAATTTGGAACTGTTTCCAAAGGAACAGTCCGTGCAGGTGGTTTTCAACCAGCCGATGCTGCCCGCAAGCAGCCGGATCCCTCTAAAAACCTACCCGAAACTAACAGGAAAATACTCCTGGAATCCTGAGCATACTGTGCTGACCTTCGAGCCATCGCGGACTTTTCAAGAAGGTGCAACATTTACCATCGGAGTAGAGGAAAACCTGGCGAGCGCCAGCGGGCAGGTTTTCACGACTCAGCCTTCCTGGGAGATCCACATACCTCACCCAGCCACGCGTCGATTCTGCCAAGAGGAGTAATTCTGGACCAGGACCATACACGGGTAAGCATCAAGTTCACCCGGGCAATGGATCACTCCAGCGTAGAGGCGGCTTTGAAGATCGAGCCTCCGATCCCTTACAGGCTCACCTGGAGAGGATTGGAGCTCACAATCCAGTACGACACAGTTTTTACCCCGGGCAGAAAATCACGATGACGCTCGATGAAGGGGTCGTAGCTGAAAATGGGCTGGCCTTAGACAAGGTGACGTGGCATTACAAGACCGCTGATGTGCAAGCGACATTCGAGCCTTCCGACGTAAAAAACCGCATGACTACATTTCGGCTGGGCTTCAATTACACGATGGATCCCGGAAAGGTCAAGTCTGCCCTAAAATTCGATCCCGCCGGTTGATTTCACCGTTGCCTGGGACGACCAGCACAAGAGACGCCCTGATAACCACCGAGCCACTCAACCCAGGCACATCCTATACGATCCGCTTAGAAAAGATAGCCTCGCGAGCAGTGGAATGGACATACCAGCCGCCCGATCTGTTGGAATCATTCGAGCGCAATCCAGCCAGGAGCCAAAAAGCGCCACGAAAGGCGCCTTGGGTTTTCAACTTCAATTATGCAATCGATCCGAAAAGCTTTACCCAGGCGCTGCGGATTTCTCCAGCGGTCGATTACCACGTTGAGGCCAGCGCAGGGTCTTCCCGCTTCATGGTAATTCCCAACCAGCCACTCCCCAGCCAGACCGATTACGCGATCTGGTTTGCTGAAGATCTCGTGGATACTGGGGGATCCCCGCTGCCTGCATTGAACCCTATTCATTACACCACGCCTTCTGCCGTTTCAGAATTCCTTCCAAATGATGGGAATCCCCTTGCCGATATCGAGCTGTTTTTCGATCGGGATATGGACCTACAAAGCACGGTCGCTGCCCTGACTATTCAACCGCCAACAGATGGAACTTTTGAATGGGAGGGTGCTGCGCATCTGGTCTTTCATCCGAATGCAGGTCATTTGGAGGAGTTCACAGAGTACGCCATATCGTTGGCGCCAACTGCCAGGGACTCAGAGCATGCCCCGGTAATAACCAAGCCCATCACCTGGGCGATTACCACCAGCAACTTTCCAAATATCGCCTCCTTTGGGGAGTATGGCTCTAACGTTCAGGTAGTGGACAAAGAAGGCAGGCGGGCAATTCAAATAGCCATTGAGTCCTCGAGGTATCGAAGAGCTGCATTTCGATCTCTACCGGCTCAGTATCGAGCAATTCATCCGATTATATAACTCCTCTGCCGCTATCCTCCTGGGAGCAACATCGGAAGCACGGATTCAGCACACAGGGAGCCGCCCTGGCAGCGGCGTGGGATATGCAACCAACGGATATTTATGGAGTGAGCTCCTTTAATGCCGTCTCGGAGGTCATCCTGCCAGAAGATGTACCTGAAGGGCTTTATCTTCTAAATCTTGTGAGCGACCACCTGGACGACCAGCTCCTGGTGGTCTACACGTGTAACGCCCTGGTTGTGAAGAATTCGCCCGAGTTAACAGGCGGCGGGGAGATTATGGCCTGGGTTAGCGACCTCAATGATTTTGCGGTGGCTGGAGCTAAAATCAGCGTATACGATCTATTCGGACGGATCATCACGACCGGGTTGACCGATGCGCAAGGCGTCTACCGGGGACGCATTCCGGCCGGTGAGGACGCCAAGCTGGTGGTGGCGCGGAATGAAGGCAGTATCAGCATCTGCGGCATCAGGTGATATGTGGAATACTCGTGGAGATTACGGCCCTCAAATCGAAGCTGCCCGAGTACTTTGCATACCTGTACACCGATCGCCCCATCTACCGCCCCGGGCAAACGGTGAATTTCAAAGGCATCCTGCGGAAGGAAGACGACGCCGAATACAGCCTGCCTCCAGACGGGCAGAGCCTGATCACTAAACATCTCTGACCCACGCTGGCAATCGCGTATTCAGCGAGACGCTGTCGATCAACGAATTTGGGACTTTCCATGGAAATTTCTTGTTGGCGCAAGGCGTTACGCTTGGCGAGTACTCTCTGGAGGCGCAGTATCGATAGGGAGACGCATAGCCAGATCTTCAAAGTGCAGGATTACACCAAGGCTGATTTCGAAATCAAGCTTGCCACCGACCGGCAGGAATATATATCGGGAGACGAGATGAAGCTTGACATCGATGTGCGTTACTTATTCGGAGAACCGATCGCTAACGTCCCGATAACCGTGACCTTGTATACCCTTGGAGAGCCCTTTTACTATGGAAGATCTGACATCGTATTTGAACGAATGGAGTACGTATGGTTTCCTTCATGAACGTCCAACCAAGCTGGTGACGGATAGTGCTGGACATGCCAGATTGCAGAGACCTGTAAGCCTAACCGAAGCCAGCTATCCGTATTATTTTGACGAACCGGACAATCATCTGTGGGGGATTGAGGTCATCGGCACGGATGGAAGCGGGCAGCTTGTAAGCGCTTATACCACCGATACGTGTGTACCGAGCTTTGTATTCCTTAAAGCTCGATGCAGGAGGTTTTCTGCATAAGCCCGGACAACCATTTGCGTTGAGCGCGACTATCATCCCACATCTCGGTGCAGTGGGCTGAGGGGATTAACCTGCAAGTGGAGAGCGTTCGCAGAAGATGGAGCGATTGGGAGCTGACTAGAGATCCGCTCGATTCATTGGAGATGACCACCGACTCCAGCGGGGTGGCAACGAGCACACTTCAGATCGCCGAAGATGGGTATTACACACTGGAGGTGACAGGTAAGTGATGAGCGCGGCAATCTCATTGCCGACGAGGTGAGTTTTTATATCAATGATTACACCGGGACCTGGATGAAACGATTATTCGTCTGATCTCAGCATCCGGGCTGAGAAAGAGATTTACCTGCCGGGCGAGACAGCGCGTTTGATGATCGATTCGATCTCAGGAGGCAGGGCTTTGCTGACCGTGGAGCGAGGGCGTGTCCGGCGGCATATGCTGATCAGCCTGACCCCACCCGCGACTCTGGTGACACTTCCCATCACATCCGACGACGCACCGAATATCTATGTGACGGTACAAGCCTGGGAATGGCAAAACACAGACCTGACCACACAGGATTACGCCTATGAAACCATCCCAGACAGCCTGCTGCGCATGGACCGCGTGAGATTAGAAGTATTGCCGGATGGAAGAGATGAGCTGAAGGTGACTATTGAGGCGGACCAGGAGGAATATATCCCGCGGGATACGGCGGTATTTACGGTAACCGTCACGGATCAGGATGAGCGTGCCGGTAATCGCCGAACTCTCATTGGGATTGGTCGATGAGGCGATCTACCAATTGAGTGAAGATCTTTCGGGTCCGATCTACTCGGCGTTCTATACCCGGATGCGGCCACTGGGGGTACTTACCTCCGACAGCTATGGCTCCCTGGCGTATTACTCTGGAGAGGAGACAGAGGAGGAGGAGGCGACGAGGGTTTGACCAATCCTCGCCACGACTTCCCGGATACTGCTTATTGGGTGCCGGCGCTGAAGACAGACAAGCAGGGGAGAGCTGTGGTACGGGTACCCATCCCGGATAACCTGACCACCTGGCGGGTGACCGTGCGAGCAGTTACGCCTCAAACCCAGGTGGGCGAGGGAATTATCAAGGTGATCTCTCGCCAGCCATTGATCGTCCGACCGATCCTGCCAACTAACCTGGTCAGCGGGGATCGATTTCAACCTGACCGCATGGGTGCAGAACTACACCGGGGAGACTCAAACAATAGAAGTGTCAGCAAGGTCAAAAGGTCTCGCAATTGGAGGCCCTGAGACACAACAGTTGAAGCTTGCGGCAGGCGAATTGAAAGTGGTTTGGTGGGAAGCAATTGCAAACGAACCGGGGGAGATCGTTTTGGTGGTTTCCGCAAAAAGCGCGAATTACTCCGATGCAGTGGAGGCGAAAGGTAGACGTACTGCCGTTGGCTGTCCCTGATTACAGCTTTACAAGCGGCGCCTTTCAGAACGAGGTCAGTATTCCCATCACCATCACGGAAGATGCTCACCCGCTGAGCACTGTGCAAATCGAGGTGAGCAACAGTCCTGTTGGGGGTGTACTGGACGGGCTAGAATACCTTACGGGGTATCCTTATGGCTGCGTTGAGCAAACGATGAGCGCCGTATTTCCGAATGCCATCGTTGCCCGGGCATACCGGGAACTGGGCGGCGGCGAGCGCATGCCCACCACCGATCTTGAAACCAAGATCAATGCAGGGCTGCAGCGTTTGTACGCCTACCAACATATGGATGGCGGCTGGGGGTGGTGGTTCGACGACGCTAGTGATGCGTATATGACTGCGTATGTGTTGTTCGGGCTGGCGCTGACACGAGATGCAGGCTACCAGGTTGAAGAGAAAGTCATACAGACAGGGGCAGATTGGCTGATAGCAAATTTGGATGGGCTAGAACTACCATTGCGCACCTACGCACTGTACAGCCTGGCGATCGCCGGCAGCGGCGATCTTGAGGAAACACTCAACCAGCTTGCCATGCTGGAAATGTTGAATAGCGCCGACCAGGCAACCCTGGGATTGACATTGACAGAGATGGGCAGGCAAGATGAGGCGAGGAAAGTCCTGGAGAGCTTATTGAATAGCCTGGAACAGAATGAAGCCGGGGATGAATTCCTTGTCCTCCGCGGTGAGCGGCGATTCGCTCGCCACGCAACGTACGATGAACACATCTCTGCGCGGGACTGCAAATTTGCTCCGGTTGCTGGTGCGCTTTAGCCCTGATAACAATCACGTGGATGGCATCGTTCAATATCTGTTGAAGGAACGATCAGGAGGGGCATGGCAAAACACGCACGAGACTGCCTATGCAGTCCTTGCCTTAACCGATTACCTGCTGGTTGAGCAACAAAAACAGCGGGCAACGGATCTGATCATCGAGCTGAATGGGCAAATATACCGACGGATTCGGGCTGAAAACCCGAATGAAATCGAAGGTGTGGAGATCCCATTAAGCCGGCTGCAATCCGGTCACAACACCATCTGGCTGATCAACCAGAGTACCGGAAAACTATACTACACAGTGAGTAGCAAGATGCTGCTCCAATCGGATCAGGTAAGCTCTGCCGGTCTGAAGGTGACACGCGTCTTACCTGGACATCAGTGGCAGACATGAGATGCAGAGCTTCGCTCCGGGCGATCTGGTCAAGGTCAGGCTGAGCGTAGAAGTGCCCGAAACAACTTACTACCTGATCCTGGAGGATCGCCTGCCGGCTGGATTTGAAGCGCTCAACGAATCTTTGAACAACACAGCGTATGATGTGGACAGAGAAGAATTATATGGTGACTATTATCTATTCGGAGAAGAATCCTGGCAAAATCTCGGATATAACTACAAAGAAATCCGGGATGGCAGAGTATCCTTCTTCTTCACGAGGCTGAGATGCGGGAAGACACACTTTCTATTATACGGCGCGGGTGCGATTCCCCGGAGAGTTCATCACGCTGCCAGCAGAATTCTCGGCGATGTATTTGCCATCGGTCTGGGGCAGGTCGGCAAGCGATGAAATTATAATATCAGCGTCCAGTGGAGCGACACCATCGCCTTAAACCATCGCAGGCTGTGATGGAGAGTTGACTGCATGACAGGCAATGATGTAAACAGCTACACCATTCTTCGTAAATCTAGGAGAAATAACCATCATGGAATACCGCTTTTTAGGCAAATCAGGATTGAAAGTTTCGGCGCTCTCGCTGGGGGCGTGGGTGACGATGGGGCAGCAGATCGGCGAGGAGACGGCGGACGCCTGTATGCAAGCCGCATACGATGCCGGCGTGAACTTCTTCGACAATGCAGAGGTCTACGCACGCGGCAATGCAGAAACCGTGATGGGGAACGTGGTCCGCAAAAAAGGCTGGAAGCGTTCTGACCTGGTGATCTCGACCAAGATCTTCTGGGGCGGCAAAGGACCCAATAACAGCGGCTTGTCGCGCAAGCATCTCTTCGAGGGCATGGATGCATCGCTCAAGCGGCTGCAAATGGATTATGTCGACCTGCTTTTTTGCCACCGCCCCGACATCCATACGCCGGTAGAAGAGACGGTGTGGACGATGAACCTGCTCATCCAGCAAGGTAAAGCGCTGTACTGGGGCACGAGCGAATGGAGCGCCGAGCGCATCATGGAAGCATACGGGGTCGCCCGGCGCGAGCACCTGATCCCGCCATTCATGGAACAGCCGGAGTACAACATGTTCCACCGCGAGCGGGTAGAGCGTGAATACCAGCCACTTTACAAGGAGATCGGACTGGGGACGACGATCTGGAGCCCCCTGGCAAGCGGGTTGCTCACCGGGAAATATAACCAGGGCATCCCGCAAGGCACGCGCGTCAGCCTTTCAGGGTATGGCTGGCTGCGGGATGAATTCGAGAGCGAAGAGGGGAAGCAGCGCATCGAGAAAGTGAAGCTGCTGGCGCCGCTGGCGCAGGAGCTGGGCTGCAGCCTGGCGCAGCTTGGGCTGGCATGGTGCCTGAAAAACCCGAATGTCAGCACGGTGATCACCGGCGCTTCCAGAGCCGAGCAGGTGAAAGAGAACATGCGGGCGCTGGAGGTGGTGGAGAAGCTGGAGGATGGCGTGATGGAGCGGATCGAAGCCATCCTGGGCAACAAACCGCAGGCTGAGGAAGATTTTCGCGAATAAGCGGGCTCAACCCACTTTGCGCACCGGCTGGCGGATGACCGTTTTCAGCTTCTCCGGCGGGGTGCGGCGCGGGTCGCCCAGGTAGATCTCGTGATGCTTACCGTTGGGCACAAAGCCCTCGTCGCGGATATAGGCGTGCATGCGAGCGATGGTGGGACCCTCATCGGCGTAAGCGCCGGAATACATGATCTGGACGGATAAGCCTTCAGCGTAGGCTTCCAGGCGGATCTTGTGCAGGGCGGGCAGGGTTTTCTTGCGCAATGCCTGCTGCAAGGCGCCGGTAAAGACCTCCGGCGTGACAAAATCGGGCTGCATCATCATCAAGGTCCAATCCCAGCGATCTTTGACTGCCAGGCTGAACTCGCTCATATCGTCCATCCACCACAGCCCCTCCGACGGCGGGACGACAAAATCGACACCAGCAGGTTTAAGGGCAAACTTGATGGTATAGGCGAGGGTATACAGGGCTTCGGTGTTCTCCTGAAACTCGGGGGCTGTGTTGGGATCGCCATGCCCATCGATCATCAGGTAATTCATGGGTGGGACATCCACCAGCGTGAACCTGCCAGCGGGCGGGTTATACAAATGCTTGAGCGTCTTCTTAAAATCGAGCTTTTCCATGGCTACCTCCTGCACCAATTTTATCAGAACAAATGTACAGCTCAGGAACGGATTTGGAAAAAGGGTCAGGCGCAAAACAGGAAACAGGAATAATGTAATCGCTGCAAGGTGTATTAATTAATTGACAGCCCGCCTGGAGCGTGCTAACCTCACACAGAGCCGGCATATGGCGCGGCTCGGGAGGTATACTCATGGACCCACAAGCGAAAGAATTCGTCGCCCATAAACGGATCGCCGTGGTGGGCGCATCACGCAGCGGGAATAAATTCGGCAACGCCGCGTATAAAGAGCTCAAACAGCGCGGTTACCAGGTATACCTGGTGCATCCGGAGGCGAAAGAGATCCAGGGCGAGCCCTGCTATCCCAGCCTGGAAGCGGTGAAGGACCAGGTGGATGGCGTGTTCGTCAGCGTGCCGCCGGCGCAAGGCGTGCAGGTGCTGCAGCAAGCCTCACAGGCAGGGCTGAAAAACATCTGGATCCAGCAGCAAGGCGATTCGCCCGAGATGCTGGCGCTGGGGAAAGACCTGGGCTTGAACATGGTGCACGGGAAATGCATCTTGATGTACGCCGAGCCGGTGAGTTCATTCCACAGCTTCCACCGCTTCTTTGTAAAGCTGAGCGGAAAGTACTAAAAGTGCGATTCAAGGTGTGTGCAGCTTCGCAGCCGCACACACCTTTATTACTGCAGTAACTCCCTAGTCCGGATTGACCTGGTAGTTGGGCGCTTCGCGCGTGATGATGATATCGTGCGGGTGGCTCTCGATCAGCCCGGCATTGGTGATGCGCACCAGGCGCGCTTTCGTGCGCAGGTCTTCTAAGGAGGCGGCGCCGGCGTAACCCATGCCCGAGCGTAGCCCGCCCACCAACTGGTAGACATATTCGTGCAGCGGTCCCTTGTACGGCACGCGACCTTCGATGCCTTCGGGCACGAGCTTGCCGCTGCCGCCCTGTCCGCTGGCGTAGCGATCGCGCCCGTAGCCCTGCATGGCGCTCATGCTGCCCATGCCGCGGTAATCTTTAAAGCGCCGCCCCTCATACAGGACGATATCGCCGGGCGATTCGTCCAGCCCCGCCAGCAAGCTGCCCAGCATGACCACCTCCGCGCCGGCGGCGATGGCTTTGACGATGTCACCGCTGTACTTGATGCCGCCATCGGCGATGATGGGCACGCCCAGCTTGCGCGCCAGGCTGGCGCATTCGTAGATGGCGGACATTTGTGGCATGCCCGCGCCGGAGATGACGCGTGTGGTGCAGATCGACCCGGCGCCGACGCCGACCTTGATGGCGTTCGCCCCGGCGTCGATCAACGCCTGCGTGCCCTGCGCCGTGACGACATTCCCGGCGATGACGGGCAGGTCGCTCCAGTAGCGGCGCAGGCGCTGGATGGCTTGGATCACCCCGGCTGAGTGCCCGTGCGCCGTATCGATCACGACCACATCCACCCCCTCCTGGACGAGGAGCTGCGCCCGCTCTTCCAGATCGCCGCCCACACCCAATGCCGCGCCCACCAGCAGGCGACCCTGGCTGTCTTTGGCGGCGTTGGGAAACTCGCGCGCCTTCTGGATGTCCTTGACCGTGATCAAGCCTTTGATCACGCCGGAGTGGTCTACCAGGGGGAGCTTTTCGATGCGATGCTTCTGCAGCAAACGCTTGGCGTCCTCCAGGGTGATGCCCACCGGCGCGGTGACCAGCCCTTCGCCGGTCATGAACTTGCTCACCGGCTGCTCGTAATCCGCAGGCTCGACGAAGCGGATGTCCCGGTTGGTGAGGATGCCCACCAGGCGCCCGTCCGGGTGGGTGATGGGCACGCCACTGATGTGATAGGTGGACATGATCGCCTCTGCCTGGCGCAAGGGCGCCTCGGGAGGCAGCGTAATCGGCTCGACGATCATGCCCGACTGGGAACGCTTGACCTTATCGACTTCGTTTGCCTGGTCTTGCGGCGGTAGGTTGCGGTGGATGATCCCCAGCCCCCCCTCGCGCGCCAGGGCAATTGCCAGGCGCGCTTCGGTAACCGTATCCATGGCAGCGGAGAGAATGGGGATCTTCAGGCTGATGCTCGGCGTCAGCCGGGCGCTGACATCCGTCTGGTCGGGCAGGACCTCGGTATAGCCCGGCACGACCAGCAGGTCATCGAAGGTCAAAGCGTCATTGGCTGTGAACAATTCCTGATTCATCCTGGCTCCTTTGGTCTAGTGGCGGAAATGACGGACCCCGGTAAACACCATGGCAATCTGGCTGGCTTCAGCGGCGGCAATGGCTTCGGCATCGCGCACGGAGCCGCCAGGGGCGATGATCGCCGTAATGCCGGCTTTGGCAGCCTCTTCCACCGAATCCGGGAAGGGGAAGAATGCGTCGGATGCCATCACCGCGCCCGGGCGCGCTCGCCGGCGCGCTGGGCGGCGATGCGCACACAATCGACCCGGTTGGGCTGACCACCCCCGATGCCGACCGTCGCCTCACCCTGGGCAAAGACGATGGCGTTAGACTTGACATGCTGGCAGGCTTTCCAGGCGAAACGCAGCGACTGCCACTCTTCGGGAGAGGGCTGGCGCGTGGTAACCACGCGCCATTCGGCGCCCGCCGGATCGCCGAGGTCCAGCGCCTGGCGTAAGATGCCCTGGTTGACCGAGCGCAGCTCGAAAGGCGGCTCAACTTTCACATCCGGCATGCTGACCAGGCGCAGATTCTTGCGCTGCCCCAGGATCTCCAGGGCGCGGCGCGAGAAACCCGGAGCGGCAATACACTCGAGGAACAAATCGCCCAGCGCAAGCGCGGCATCTTCATCGTAGAGCCGGTTGGCTGCCACCACGCCGCCAAAAGCCGAGACCGGGTCGCAAGCCAGCGCCTTGCTAAAAGCATCTTGTAGCGTGTTGGCGCAGGCAATACCGCAGGGGGAGAGGTGCTTGACGATGCAGATGGCAGGCTGCTCAAAGGAGACAACCGCACGCCAGGCGGCATCCAAATCAAGAAGGTTATTATATGAAAGAGCTTTGCCTTGCAATACCAGCCCGCCCAGCGGACCGGCGTCGGGGTTATAGGCGTACAGGGTGGCGTCCTGGTGCGGGTTCTCGCCATAGCGCAGCGTGCTGACCGGATAAAGGCGCAGGCTGATTTCCTCCGCCTGCGCCGCCCCACGCCCACCCAGGTAAGCAGCAATGGCGGCATCGTATGCAGAAGTATGCTCGAACGCCTTGCGCGCCAGGTGGTGGCGGGTCGCCTGGCTGACGGCGCCCTTCTCCTGCAGCTCGTGCATCACGGCATCATAATCCGCCGGGTCGGTGAGCACGACCACACGGGAAAAGTTCTTGGCGGCGGCGCGGATGAGCGCTACCCCGCCAATATCGATGTTCTCGATGGCTTCTTCGAGGGAGACATCCGTGCGCAGAACGGTCTGCTGGAAGGGGTAGAGGTTGACCGCCACCAGGTCAATCTGGCGGGCAGAAATGCGCTCCAGGTCGGCAAAGTCGGCGTCGGTAGAACGGGAGAGGATGCCGCCATGCACAGCCGGGTGCAGGGTTTTTACCCGCCCACCCAGCACTTCAGGCGAGCCGGTATATTCCGCCACGTCGGTAACCGGCAGGTCAGCCTGGCGCAACGCTTTAGCTGTCCCGCCGCTGGCGAGCATATCCCAATCGAGCTGATGAAGGAGGCGAGCCAGATCCAACAAGCCGCGTTTGTCCGATACAGAAAGTAAGGCTGTAGACATAGAGTACTCCCAGATAGGATGAGGTTACCCAAAACCCAACCGGCGCAAAACGCGCCAGGTGGGCGTAGAGTGCAAACTTACTCGCCGAGCGCCTGCCGGATGGTCTGAGCGAGCTGGCGGGCGCGCTGCGGCGCATCTCCCAGGTACTGGTCGGCAACCAGCAGGTCGCGCAGGGCGGCAACGGAAAGCCAGCGCAAGATCTGCTCGTCGCGGCAGAGCAGCTCCGACGAGAGGATTTGGCTCTCCAGCCTGTACGGCGCTCCATGCCGCCAAAGAATGACCCCGCAGGCGCTCGTGCATCTCCTGGCGATCTGCGCCGAGGCGGCTGAGCGCCATGAGGACACGCTCGGTGGCGGCGAAGGGGGCATACGCTTGCAGGTTACGCTGGACTGAAACCCGGTTGACCTGCAAGCCGCCGAGCACCCGGCTCGCCACCAGCAACAGCTCATCGGCGATTAAAAAGGCTTCTGGGAGCAGGCTGCGCCGGTTGGCTGAATCATCGAGCGTGCGTTCCAGCAGGGAGTGGGCGGCGTTATCCCAGGCAAGGCGAGGCATCTGCGCCAGGGCACGCGCCAGCGAATCGATCTTCTCCGCATGGATCGGGTTACGCTTGAAGGGCATGGCGGATGAGCCGACCTGCTTCTCTGAGAAAGGCTCGCTCCACTCGCCAACCGGCGGCGACTGGAGGAAACGCAGGTCGAAGGCAAATTTATAGAGGGAAGCGCCGAGCCCAGCCAGGGCGGAGAGCACCTGGTAATCCTGCTTGCGGGGATAGGTTTGGGTGGTGACGGGATAGAACGGCAGCCCCAGCACAGCAGACAGGCGCGTCTCGAACTGCGCCAGGTTCTCAACGCCCACCAGCTCGGCATAGGCAGCGCCCGTGCCGACAGCGCCTTTGAAACCTTTGCCGCGCAGGTGAGCGCGCGCCCGCCTGAGGTTTTCCCAATCGGTGAGCAAATCCTGGGCGTACTGCGCCAATCGGTAGCCCAGGGTAGAGGGCTCTGCCGGCTGGAGGTGGGTGAAAGCCATCAGGGGCAGATCTGCCTCTTGCTCGACCTTCTCCACCAGAATAAGCAGCAGGCGGCGCAGCCTTGAGATGACCAGGTCCAGCGACTGGCGCAGGCGGAGCGCATCGGCATTATCTTCGATATCCATCGAGGTCGCGCCGAGGTGCAAGGCGCCGCCGCCCAACGGGCACTGCTCGGCAAAAGCCTTGAGCTCTGCCATCAAGTCGTGGTGGATCTCAGCTTCGATCTGCAAGGAGCGGGAGATGTCCACGTCGGCTACATGGCGGCGCACATCTTCGACCTGCTCCGGCGTAAGCAGCCCGAATTCCGACTGCACTTCAGCCAGGGCGAGCCAGATCTCACGCCACAAGCGGCGTTTCTGCACCTCGCTCCACAAGCGACGCATCTCTGCACTTCCGTAACGCCAGGTAAAGGGGGAGAGATATGTTTCGTAATCCATCGTGGGCGGTCCTCTGACAAAAGGTATTATACTTAACAGACTTGTAATTGAATAGTTGCCCTTAAGGGCTTCCCGGCGGTTTTCTGCTCCATGCTATACAGTATAATTCAGCACAACTTGTAGAGCGTCTGCCCTACCAGTGATATTGTGGTTGCCAGACGCTAGCCAACAGGATTATGAAACGCAAGCGTGTTTTTTAACCAGGCAACACGACCAGCAAGACAGGTAAGGGAGAACAAGCTCTGGAAACAGACCAAATCACCCAGAACCTGAACGACGAAACGAGCCAGCTGAACAACCAGCAGCTCCAGCCGGGCGTAACTCTCCTAAACCGCTACCTGATCCAAAGCGTTGTCGGCGTGGGAGGGATGGGCGCGGTTTACCGCGCCCGGGACATGCATTTCCCGAACGTCGTCAAGCTAGTAGCCGTGAAGGAAATGGTCAACCAGGCGCGCGACGCGCTGGTGCGCAGCACCATTGTGCGCAATTTCGAGCGAGAAGCAAACCTGCTGGCAACTCTGGAACACCCCGCCATCCCGCGCATCTATGATTATTTCACGCATAACGAACGGTCGTACCTGATCCTGGAATTCGTCAACGGGAAAGACCTGGAAGCCATCCTGAGCGAGACTGAGGAGCTGCTCCCGCAGGAAAAGCTCATCCGCTGGGCAGTTGAGCTGTGCGACGTGCTGAGCTACTTGCACAACCACAAACCCGAGACAATCATCTTCCGGGATATGAAACCCTCCAACGTGATGATCGACCAGTTCAACCACGTGGTGCTGATCGATTTTGGCATTGCCAAGACCTTCCAGGGAGTACAGCGGGGGACGATGATCGGCACCGAGGGGTACTCGCCGCCAGAACAATACCGGGGCGAAGCCACGCCGCTGGCAGACATCTACGCCCTGGGCGCCACGCTGCACCACTTGCTCACGCGGCGCGATCCCCGGCTGGAGCCGCCGTTCTCATTTTCTGAGCGCCCGATCCGCGCCATCAATCCCAACTGCTCGGCGCAACTGGAGCAGGTGGTATTCAAAGCACTGCAGTACTCTCCGGCAGACCGCTACCAGAGCGCGGCAGAGATGAAAGACGCCCTGATGGCAATCGCGAAACAGTCTGGCGTGCTGGTGGAGCCGCCGACAGCCAAGCCACATAGCGATCAAGCGCCCCAGGAGATCAAGCCGGTATGGCAATTCGCCTGCGAGGACGAGATCCGCGGTCCGGCAACTTACTGCAACGGCGCCCTGTTTGTGGGCTCCTACGACAACAACCTGTACGCCCTGGATGCCGATACGGGGCAGTTCATCTGGAAGTACCCCACCGACGGCGGAATCGTCAGCAAGCCGGCGGTTTACGAAAACTGCGTTTACTTCGGATCGGAAGACAAGCGCCTGCACGTCATCTCCGCCCGGCATGGCAAGATCACCTGGTCTTACTACACCGAGGTCCGGTGCGCTCATCACCCCACATCGCCGAGGGTCATGTTTTCATCGGCTCCGACGATGCGCGGCTGCACGCCGTCAATACGATGAGCGGGCGGCGCGCCTGGACGATGGATACCGGCGCACCGATCCGCTCCACACCCACCGTCTCTCATGACCTGGTCTACTTCGGCACCGAGGGCGGGGAACTCTACTGCGTGGATTTCCGCAGTACGATCAAATGGCGGTTCAAAGCCAAGCGGGCGATCACATCCTCACCGGTGATCTCTCAGGGGATCGTTTACTTCGGATCGATCGATTCGACCCTCTACGCCCTGGATGCCAAGACCGGTTGGGTGATCTGGCGCTTCCGGCTGGGAAAACCCTCCATCTCAACACCCTGCCTGGTGGACGACCTGATCTTCACCGGCGCCGCAGACGGCATCATTTATTGCATCGACTCCAAGACATCCAAAGAAGTCTGGCGCTTCAGCACCGAACACCAGGTGACCGGCTCGCCGATCCTGCACAACGACGCGCTGTACTGTGGCTCGGTGGACGGCTACCTTTACTGCCTGGAATACCGCACAGGTAGGCTGCGCTGGAAATTCCGCACCGAAGGAAAGATCACCAGCACCCCTGTGGCTCACGAGGACCTGATCTACATCGGGTCGACAGATCACCGGATTTATGCCTTGATGGCTTCTTAGGCAAACCTTGACCAGACACCCGCCCACGTGGAAGGGGAGGAAGCATTTGTGAAGAAGTTTTTGGACACGCTCTTCGGCCAGAAGACTGACCAACAGGAATTAGACATACCCACCAGACCGCTGCCACAGGAGCCTACGCTGGTGACATCCAAGAAGGAACATCTCGAGCCGCCACAGCTGATCGTGGGTTGTGCGCAATCCGTGGGCCGGCAACGCGACCACAATGAAGATGCCCTGTTCACGTTGACTACAACGCTGACGAGCGACTATGGAAACGTTCCGTTCGGGTCTGTATATCGTCGCCGACGGCATGGGTGGGCACCAACACGGCGAGGTAGCCAGCGGGATTGCCATCCGAGTGCTTGCGGGGCTGGTGGTGCGCAAGCTATATACCACGCTCTTGAGCCTGAAGCACTCCCCACCCGAGCAATCCTTGCTGGAGATCATGCAAGAAGGGGTGATGGAGGCGCACCGGACGATCACGCGGCAGGCGCCGGGGAGCGGAACGACCTTGACTGCGATTCTCATCCTGGGAAACCAGATGACGCTGGCGCATGTCGGAGATAGCCGCGCCTACTCGATCAGCGGGAATGGATCGATGGAGGCGCTGACGCGCGATCATACGCTGGTCAAGCGACTGGTAGAGCTGGGGCGCATTACAACGGATGAGGCAGCGGTGCATCCGCAGAAGAACGTGCTCTACCGCGCCCTGGGACAGGGTGAGCCTTTTGACCCCGATCTGAATACCATGCAGCTCCCGGATGGCGGATACCTGCTGATCTGCTCGGATGGATTGTGGGGCGTTGTGCCAGAAGAAGAGATCCACCGGCTGGTGCTGGAGGCTGAAGCCCCAGAAGTCGCCTGCATGCGGCTGGTCGAGGCGGCAAACGAGGCGGGGGGACCGGATAACATTACAGCTATCCTGGTGAGACTGCCTGGCTGACGAACCTGATGGAAAATCCCCTGGATTATTACGCCATCCTCGGTCTGGAGCGGGAGGCGACGCCCGAAGACATCCGGCGCGCCTACCACCGCAAGGCGCGCAAGCTCCATCCGGATGTCAACCAGGAGACCGGGGCGACAGAGATCTTCCTGCAGATACAACAGGCGTACGAAGTACTCACCGATCCGACAACGCGGGCGGCATACGACCAAACCCTGCCACCCCCGCCCAGCGCAGCGCCGCTGGTAGAGCTTTCGACGATCTACAGCCGTCCAAGCCTGATGCGGTTGAGCGAGCCGCAACTGGTCTACGTGCTCATTGAGCTGGCGGCGCCGGACAACGCCCAAACCGGACCCAGCCTGCCTTTGAACGTCTGCCTGGTGATCGATCGCTCCACCTCCATGCAGGGCGAACGCATGGATATGGTCAAAAGCACAGCGATCGAGCTGGTACGCCAGATCCGACCCGATGACAGCCTGTCCATCGTTGCTTTTAGCGACAGGGCAGAGACCCTGGTATCCGCCGGGCAACGCTTGAGCCGCAGCGCCATCGAAGAGCAGATCAAACACATTACGACCGGCGGCGGGACGGAGATCTATCACGGGCTGGAATCCGGTTATTTGGAAGTGCGCAGCAAGGCAAACCGGAACAGCGTCAACCATATTATCCTGATCACCGATGGCAGGACTTACGGAGATGAAGAGAAGTGCCTGCAGATCGCGCAGCAGGCAGCCACCTACGGGATCGGCATCAGCAGCCTGGGTATTGGCAACGAATGGAACGATGTGTTCCTGGATAGCCTGGCTACCCGGACGGGCGGCAGCAGCGTGTACGTCTCCCATGCAGGTGATATCAAGCAGTTCCTGTGGCAAAAATTCAGCGGGCTGGGGCGGGTGTATGCGGAAAGAGTAAGCCTGGAGTTGTTCTTCAACCCGGGCATCGAGCTCACATATGCCTTCCGGCTGTCACCCGAGGTGAGCCTGCTGCAGAACTTTTCTCCGATCCCCATCGGGAACATACCGCTTAAATCCAACCTGACCGTCCTGCTCGAGCTGAAGACGCCGCCGCTGTACAACAGTATCGAACAGCTAACGCTGGCAGAAGGGAAGATCACCCTGGACGTACCCGGAGCATCCAAATCCGGGCTCAAGCTGCCGGTCAGCCTTTCCAGGCCGGTGAGCACCGCTCCGCTGGTCCAGCCACCGCCCACCCGGCTGCTGCAGGCGATGTCCCGCTTGAATTTGTACCGGATGCAGGAACGCGCCCACCAACAGATTGCAGATGGACAGCCGGAGAGCGCCACCCGCCACCTGCAACACCTCGCCACCCAACTCTTCGTGCAAGGGAAAACAAGAGCTGGCTCGCACCGTGCTGAACGAGATCGACCGCATCCAGAGCGATCAGGACATCAGCGACGAAGGCAAGAAGATTATCAAATACGGCACACGCGCCCTGCTCTTGCCGGCGGGTTTTACCGACAGTTTTGCGCGATAAGGTAAGCGAGACGGTTATGATCCTTTGCCCGGTGTGCCGACAACAAGAGCTGGTGGGGACGTTGTTTTGCAGCGAATGCGGAGCTGAATTATTCCATCTGGATGTATCCCCTCCGAAGACGGTTCTATATGGAAAAGAAAGTCAGCCCGCTTCCAGGACCGTTCCTGAGGCAGAGATCGAGCGGGACGCCTTTCTCAGAGCCGCAGCCCCAGCCAGGGTGATATCTGAGAATATTGGATACGGGGCAGGAAATCCCACTGGAAGACGGCGAAGAGTTCACCGTGGGTCGCATCAGCGGAAGCCAGCCCATCCTGCCGGATATCGACCTGACACCCTACAAGGCTTACGAGGGCGGCGTATCCCGCCTGCACGCCACCATCAAGCTTAACCGGGACAAAGTCACCATCACCGATCTGGGATCAGCGAATGGCACGCGCATCAACAACAAGAAAATCGCCGCCCACCAGCCGTATACGATCAGCAACGAAGATATCATCAGCCTTGGAAAATTCAAGGCGCAGGTGATCATCCAACGCAATTGAAACAAACGGAGGTCTAAGTGCCTTATACCTTGATCATACACGTCCCAAATACCGACCCGGTCGTCGGGGAGGTGGATGAACTACCCGCTCGCACCGATACACTAATCATGCTTTCCAATCCACGCATGCGAGATGGGAAAGACCTACCCTACATCGCCGAAAATGTGATGACCGTTCTATGGCCCATTGACAAAGTTCACTTCATCGAGGTCATGACGGCGAAGGAAGAAGAGGAGATCATCGGCTTCGTCCGGGAGTGATTTATGGCAGAACCCCGCTTGCAAGACAGGCGCATTCTGGTTGTGGACGATGAAGTGAGGATGGTACGCTTCATCCGCCTGAATCTGGAGCACGATGGCTTCCAGGTAACCGAAGCATACAATGGAATGCAAGCACTGGAGCGGATGCGGACCAACCTGCCCGACCTGGTGCTGCTGGATGTGATGATGCCAGACATCGACGGCTTCGAGGTGCTGCGCACAATCCGCGAGGTCAGCCAGGTGCCGGTGATCATGCTCACCGCCAAAGGCGAGGAAGACGACCGGGTGCGAGGCTTGGAGCTTGGAGCAGACGATTACATTACGAAACCTTTCAGCCCGCGCGAGATGGTCAGCCGGGTGCGAGCCGTTTTGCGACGGACGGAAACGACTACCAGCGCCACGCATGGCTTAATCGAGGTAGACGAACATCTAAAAATCAACTTCGACCGCCGCGAGGTATGGCTGGATGGCGAGCAGGTACAGCTCCGCCCCACAGAATACCGCTTGCTGTATTACCTGGTACAAAACGCCGGGTGGGTGCTCACCCACGACCAGATCCTGGCAAAGGTGTGGGGCTACGAGTACCGCGATGAGCCGCACTACGTGCGCCTGTATATCAACTACCTGCGCAAAAAAATCGAGGCGGATCCTGCCAATCCGAAGTATATCCTCACCGAGCGCGGCGTTGGATACCGTTTCGTAGATTTCAGGCGCCAGCCAACCGGTTGATTCGAGGCGCCAAACGCCGCCCAGCAGTAAATCCGGCGATCAGGCTTGCCAGTCATCGTAGTTTCGGCTATACTCCCTGCGTGAGGTGCGAAGCATGCCAGGAAAACAACGGATCTTGCTGGTAGATGATCATGAGGTCGTGAGGCTGGGCTTGAAATCGCTTCTGGACCGCCATCCGAACTTTGAGGTGGTGGCAGAAGCCAGCACAGCGCGCGAGGCTGTGGAGCGGGTAGCGACGCATTCGCCCGATGTAGTTGTGATGGATATCCGGCTGCCGGGCGGCTCCGGAATCGAAGCCTGCGAAGAAATTGTGGAAAAATACCCTAATACCAAGGTGATCATGCTGACATCCTACGCCGAGGATGAGATGCTCTTCTCAGCCATCCGGGCAGGCGCTTCTGGTTACGTATTGAAACAGATCGGCGGGGAGGATCTGGTGCACGCCATCGAGGCGGTAGGGCGAGGAGAAGCGCTCCTGGACCCAGCAGTAACGCAGCGGGTGTTTCAAGAGGTGCGCAAGGCTGCCAAGGAAGAAGAGGCATCGGCGTTTGCCACCCTCACCCAGCAAGAACGGCACGTGCTGTTGCTGGTCTCTGAAGGCAAAACAAACCGTGAGATCGCCAAGGCTTTGTTCCTTGGGGAGGGCACGGTGCGCAATTACGTGAGCAGCATCCTATCCAAGCTGGGTGTCAGCAACCGGGCAGAAGCCGCAGCCTACGCCGTCGAGCACAACCTGCGCGATTACCTGTAAGCAAAGCGATCCAAAAAGGCAGGCGATGGACAAGCTCCTTCGCCTGCCTTTTTTCTTTAACCCTCCTAGCTACATCATCCACCTGGCGTCTGCAGCGGTCAAGCGACTACCCGACCGATCCTGGCGAGAAGACTGGTAGATCAATCCCCATAACCAATCCTCCAGGTAGCGCTCAATATCGTCGAGCAGTTTAAAATTCTCATTCAGGCTGCCGACCAGGTCCCTGCTATCCTGGAAGAGCTGCAGGCACTGGACATGCGCCTCGCCTTCCTGGACGCACTGCTGATCCAGGAACGCCAGGAAGGCAGCTGGGGTGATGAGATCGAACGTGATTGGCGTGCACTGCCGGGGGAGGTAAACGCCATGGGCACTCAGATTGCGCGTGAGGCGATGATAAATCTGGTTGCGATCATCGCAGAGCTGGGCCTTGCGCGCTCCAACCTCGGCAATGATCTCCCGGATCACGGATAAGCTCTGCGGACCCACCAATACAAGCCCCTCGACCAGGTTTTGCATGGGGAGGGGATTGCCATTATCCAGGCAATGGTTAAGCACCTCACCCGCTTGAAGACGGACGTAAGCACGCTCGACAAACTCATAGACGGCGAGCAGCGAGTCTTCAGTCATTCTGCCTCTTTGCCTGGCATAGCAGGCAAGGACATAGGGCACGCAGATATCCCCAATGATAGATGCCATAGCGATGACCATCTTCCCATTCGATCGTGATGGCATAAGTACCCACAGCTTCCAGGTTGCGGATGCGCGTCTGGGGTGAATCTTCGATTTCCATGGTGAAGATCAGAGGATCTGGCTCGGAACGCATATTTTCATGACCCCCTCGACATGCTGCACAGGGGCAGGCATGCCGCAGTAGAGAGAATGGAATCAGGCTGGTATGACCATCTTCCCAGGTAATGGTCAGCTCGCTGGTATGTCGATTAGCAGTAATACCGGTCGGTCTCAGGCTCATCATAACCCTTCAGTCATCCACCTGCTATAACTATATAACGAAACTGCCCCAAATGCAATTACACGCCGAAACCTCTCAAAGATGAGAGGACCTTTACAAATTTGGTTTGCCTGCCGGGATTGGTGAAACAGGGAAAAGATGGCTTCACGGATTTTGCACAACCATCAAGAAGTTGGAGACTGCCCAGCCCTGCACGGTTTCATCATAAGGCGCAACGACAAACCACCAGGTATATCCATCGGCATCGCGTGGTCCATCACGGATCTGGAATACTTCGGATTCAAGCGCCAGGAATTCCACATTTCCCTGCAAACCGGGAGCGGAGCGCAAGCGCAACCCTTCACCTTCTGTACCGGATATCTGAACATAAGCGCCAACACCGAAAGCGCCCGGGAACGGGGAGGGGGGCAGCGCCTCGGCAGACGGCTGGGCAAGCGGAGGAGTAGGTGTGTTGACCACCGGGGTGGCAGTGGGCGCCTGAATGACGCTCAAAACCGCAGTGGATGGTCCGGTTGCCGCTTCATTCGGTCTCGTCACCCAGAGCAGGGATAATGTGGCGCACATGAGCAGGACAGCCAGCGTTACCGCGCCAGCCAGAACCCAGGGGCTGAAAATTGCTCGAATAATGGAACGCGACTTCATCTCACCGCACTACGGGATAAAGAAGAACGCCAGGACCAGGATCAGGTAGACGGCAATCAGCTCCGCCCCTTCCAGCCAGTTCGACTCGCCATCAATGGAAACGAGCCCGGCGATCAACACCGCGGCGATCAGCGCCAGCAGCTCAAACTGGTTGAAGATCAAGGTGAGCGGATTGCCCATCAGCAGGCTGATGAAGACCAGCACGGGCGCGACGAAGAGCGCAATCTGCAGGCTGGATGCCAGGGAGATCTCAACGCTCAGATCCATCTTGTTTTTCAAGGCAACCTGCACAGCCACCAGGTGCTCAGCCACATTGCCAATCAAAGGGATGAGGATGATACCCAGGAAGAATTCAGAGATCCCGTAGCTGATGACGATCGGCTCGACTGCGCCAACCAACAGCTCGCTGAGATAGGCGACACCCACAGTAGATAAAGCCAGGATGATCAGCGATACACGCAGCGACCAGGCTGGTCGGGCGAGCTCCTCGCTCGCCTGGCTCGTCTCAGCAACCAGCGGCGACCTGGAAAAGCGGAAATTGAAGATCAGCCCTAATGCATACAAAACGATCATGATCAAAGCGACGCCAAGACTGAGCACTTCCACTTTCAAACCACCCTCATTGGTAATTTCTATCGTATGGCTGAAGAGGGATGGGATCACCAGGGCGACAACAGCCAGAAACAACAAAACCGCGTGGTTTGTCGCCTGCTGGCGATTGAAAGTTTGCCTGCCATTGCGCAGCCCGCCCAGCAAAAAAGACATCCCCATTACCAGGAGCAGGTTCCCGATGATCGACCCGGTGATCGAGGCTTTGACGAGGTCAAGCAATCCTTCCCGGATGGCAAAGATGGTGATGATCAGCTCAGCAGCATTACCCAGGGTGGCATTGAGCAATCCACCTATCTTGGGTCCGGTGAAATGCGCCAGGGCATCGGTGGACTCGCCGATATAATGCGCCAGGGGGATGACGCCAAGCGCAGTGAGCACAAACACCAGGAGCGAATTCCAGCCGGCGAAACCGGCAATGATCGCCAGGGGCACTACCAGCAAGAGAACGGAGAGCGGGTCTTTCCGCACAAAATTAACTAATCTCATAGCATTTCTCGAACTCCTTCTCTGATGAGGTTAATACGCTTTCCATCGCATCAATACCACTCAATTTCTCCGCTAAATAAACGCTTTACCTATCGGGCGAATGCACCGCTTCGCTTCTACGGTCTTCTAACCCTGCTCCGAGCTAAAAATGGTGCTGGAAGTTCCTTCGGGCACCAGAACGCGCAGAGATTTGGGTAAAACGTTTATCGTTGCCGGGCTTTTGCTGATCACCGGCTCACCATCCACCTGCAAATAGAGCGTGGATTCCGTCTCCAGGCGGAGATGGCGAAACGGGGTATGGAAGACCCGGGGAGAGTGAACATGGCGCCCCGATAATAAATCCAGTGCAAGCTGGACGGTATCGCCGAGAGTTTCCCCTTCAAAGAGCCACAAGTCCATCAGCCCATCATCCATGCGCGCTTGTGGGGAGAGGTGGAGAATTCCCCCCGCATACAGGTTGATATTGCTGACCAACCCGAGAAGGAAATGCCCTGCCACCCGGTGATCATCCACCTCAACTTTCAGGTTCATACCGTGCCAAAATCCCGCATGCCAGACGACCGATGTGCCGTAATGGACGACGGCAAAGTGCTTTTCCCAGCGCTTGCGCGGCTCGATGCGGTGCACAATGAACGCGTCGAGCCCCACACCCGCCCAGAGCAAGAAGGACTGGTCAGCGCAAACACCCAGGTCGACCTGGCGGACCGGGGCTTGGACCAGCAACCGGGCGCTCTCCTCCAGCGCCATCCAGCGCGCCCAGGTCAGGACGGGCAGACCCAGCTCCTGGGCAAAGACGTTCGATGTGCCAGCGGGAAGGACCCCAAGAGCAGTTTCTGAGCCAGCCAGACCGGCGACTGCACGATTGATCGAGCCATCCCCTCCCGCCATGAAGAGCGCATCCAGACCATCTTGCGCAGCCTGGCTCGCCAGGCGGGTGATGTGATCCCCGTTGCTCGATTGTTTAAGGGTGATATCCCATCCGCCAGCGCGCAAAACGTTAGCGGCGCGCTCAGCCAGCAAGCGCGAGGGAAAACGCCCCGCAGCAGGATTGTAGGCGAGCATTCCAGTAGGCATGGTTGTCTAGAAACCGATTGTACTAGATAATGTTAATCCGTAAAAGCCGGTTGAATTGTATTACAATGATGAGCGGATTACTGGCTAGCCTTTGAAAAACCGGGGATGCAGCATCTAAGGAAATGGCAGATCAAATCATTCTGAACGAGCGATACCAGCTGGAAGAACGCCTGGGTTCCGGAGGGATGGCGGTAGTATACCGCGCCCAAGACCTGATGCTCGAGCGCTATGTCGCCATCAAGGTGCTGCGAGAAAACTTCAGCGACGATCCGGATTTTCAGGAGAGGTTCCGGCAGGAAGCCAAAGCTGCGGCGAATTCTATCTCACCCGAACATCGTCACCGTGCACGATTTCGGATTCGACCGGGGAAGATTGTTCATCGTTATGGAGTACGTTCCGGGCACGCATCTGAAAGACATCTTACAAAGGCGCGGCCGTTTTGCGGTGGACGAAGCTATCGGACTGATGGTACAAGCCTGCGCCGGAGTGGGGTACGCGCACCGCGCCGGTCTGGTGCATTGCGATATCAAGCCACATAATTTCCTGATCACCCCAGACAAGCGGTTGAAGGTCACAGACTTTGGCATTGCGCGTGCCCTGGCTTCCATCCACCCTGAAGAGCAGGTGGATGTGGTCTGGGGGTCGCCGCAATACTTTTCACCGGAGCAGGCGGCTGGTGGACCGCCCTCGCCGGCTTCCGATGTGTACTCACTAGGCATCATCCTGTACGAAATGCTGACAGGACAATTGCCATTTTCCGCCGACTCTGCTACGGAGCTTGCCCGGCTGCATCGCTCGACGCAGCCGGCATCCCCACGCCAATATAACGCAGAAATCCCGCCAGCGCTGGAGCAGATCATCCTCAAGGTCCTCTCCAAGGAGCCTTCGGCGCGCTACCGGACGGCTGACCAGCTAGGCAGAGTCCTGCTGACCTACAGCAGCCAGCCGGCGCCGCTGCCAGCCAGCCCTGAGGTGACCACCACCACAGTGAGCGCACCGGCGCTTACACCCAGCGGTGCAGCGTTACCCGCCTCCCCGCAGCTCACGGCAGGCTACCCGATGGCAAACCCAACGGCTAACTCGCAGAAAACATGGACAGGCGCTGGCAAGCCACGATGAAAGCCCGCTCAACATCGATTGGATCACAATCGGGCTGAGCTTGCTGGCGCTGCTGGCTGTATTAGGATTGCTGCCATTCTTTTTATGGGTTTATTTCCTTTACCAGTGATCGAGTTCACCCTTGTCAACTCTCCGGCTGGCGTGTATCATTCCCCCTACCTCCCTGGCGTGCAAAGGCTCTCCTTGTTGACAGTTTCGTTGTTAAACAAAAAATCACGGCTTGCGCCGCGATTTCTATCCAAACGTAGATGCGATCAATCAGCTCGTCTTAACCAGCGTGCGGATGCACTTGGCGCACAACACCTTGCGAACCTTGCGCCCGTTTTCATAGACGCTGATCGTTTGCAAGTTTGGGCGGAAGGTCCGGGGTGTGGCCTTCTTCGACCAGGGACGGTTGCGACCAAAAGTTGTCTTTTTTCCACAATGCGCACATGTAGCCATAACAGCACTTCCTTTGCCAGATATCCGTACTTGAAGCCGGGCAGACAGCGCCGCAATCCAATCGCTGCCCGGAAATCAGCCGGGCAAGTTTACCACAAAAACGATCCGACGACAAGCAAATTCCAAGCGAATTTCACTCCCTTACCCCTAGATAGAGGTTGAACATGACTGGAGAAAGCAATCCAATCGGCAGCATCACCGTGTCCCCCCGGGCAATCGCGACTATAGCATACCATGCTGCACTCGAGTCTTACGGAGTAGTAGGACTGGCGCACAAGAATCTGGTCGATGGGCTGGCGCAGGCGCTGGTCAAGGACCCTGCCCATGGCGTTGAAGTCCATTACGATGGCGCCAACATCGAGATTGATATTTATATCATCGTGGAATACGGCACACGGATCAAGTCAGTCGCGAATAGCGTTGCCAACACCATCCGCTATCATGTTGAGAAGGCGCTGGGTATGCCAGTCAACCGGGTAAGCGTTCACGTGCGCGGCTTGCGGGTCAGCGAGGCTGAATAAACTTACTGTTACAGGAGTAAATACGAGTATGGATTCTCAAGAAGCCGCGACACCGCAGCGAGCGAACAGATCATTCCGGGACGCGCCCATCGACGGGCGAGCGCTAAAATACCTGGTGGAAGCCGGGCTTACCTGGCTGCGCGCCAACCAGCAACTGGTTAACTCGCTCAACGTTTTTCCTGTTCCCGATGGCGATACGGGCACGAACATGGTGCTTACCATGCAATCGGCATATGATGAGATTGCCAATCTGCAGGAACACAATTTTGGGAAGATGGCGCATGCCGTTGCCAACGGCGCGCTGATGGGAGCGCGCGGGAACTCGGGCGTGATCCTCTCCCAGCTCTGGCGCGGTTTTGCGCGCGGCGTCGACAGCCAGGACGTGCTGGACGCCAAGGCGCTAGCGCACGCCTTCGCCTTGGCGCGCGATACCGCTTACCGCGGGGTGGTACGCCCGGTAGAAGGCACCATCCTGACCGTAGCGAAGGACGTAGCAGCCGCGGCTGAAGAAGCCCTGGGACGCACGGACGATCCCTACGAGGTGCTGGATGCTGTGGTGGCAGCCGCAGATCGCTCGGTACAACACACCCCCGAGCTGCTGCCGGTGCTCAAAGAAGCCGGCGTGGTGGATTTGGGAGGCAAGGGCTATTTCATCATTTTGGATGGGATGCTACGCTATGCTAACGGACAATCTCTGGAAACCCCCTCCGCCCTGGTGCAGCCGCTTTCAGCCATGCAACTGGAAGACACATTGGAGATGATCGAGCCCGGGCAGGATTACGAGGTGGTGGTGGATTTCAAGCCCGATCTGCCCCTGGACCTGATTAAATTCTACGGAGACCTGGAGGCGATGGGCACCTCCATCCAGCTCGGAGAAGGGGATGGATTCTACCGGCTGCATATCCATGTGCCAACCGAGAAGCTTTACCACCCGATTGACTACACCAAAGATTTGGGAACGATTAGCAAAGTCGCGATTGAGAATTTGATCGCACAGATGGATGGCATCAACGCTGCGGGGAAGGAAGCCAAGTTCTCCCTGGCGCCGGTCGAGCCCGGTCAGATCGCCGTCGTTGCAGTATCGCCGGGGATCGGCATCTCGCGTGTGTTTGCCAGCCTGGGTGTGGCGGCTATCGTCGAGGGGGGGCAGACGATGAACCCCAGCACGCAGGAGATCCTGGCGGCTTTTGAGAACCTGCCCACCGATCATATCATCCTATTGCCGAACAACAAGAATATCATCCTGACCGCTAATGCTGTAGCCGAGATCACCGTCAAGAAAGTTGCCGTGATACCCAGCCGGAGTATCCCTCAAGGCTTGGCAGCGATGATGCGCCTGGCGCCAGAGGGTGATTTCTCCGAGGTCGTGGGAGAAATGACCAGGGCGCTGGACGATGTAGAAACAGGCGAGATCACCTCCGCCACACGGACAGTTGAGATCGACGGGGTTGAAACGAAGGAAGGCCAGATCATCGTCCTCCACAATGGGAAACTGGTGCTCTCTGCCGCTACGCTGGAACAAGCCTGCCTGGGATTCCTGGAAAAGGCGCACGCCGATCATTACGAGCTGATCACGCTGTTTTACGGCGCGGCGCTGGAGCGACAAGAGGTCAATCGCATTGCCGATGTCATCCGGCAGAGCTACCCCGAGCAAGAAATCGAAGTCCAGGAGGGGGGCCAACCCCATTACTTTTTCATCATCGCTGTGGAATAATCCTGTAAGCCGGCAGACGGAATACACCCACTGTGAAATAACTGTATGCAAGTCTGCATCGTGACCGATAGCTCGATCCAATTTACCAGCGCCAGCTTCGCAGGGCAAGAGCTGGTGAGTGTATTACCCCTGAGGATCGAACTCAACCAAAAGCTGTACCTGGATGGGATCGACCTGACCCAGCAGATGCTGCCAGCTTCGGCAAAGAACGGCGTTAATCCGCGCGTCCTGCCCCCCGACCCAGATGAGCTCCGCCTGGCGCTGGAGACGCTCAGTAAAGCATACGACCACGTGCTGGTCATCCTGCACTCTGCCCAGTTAAATCCATCGGTCGCCAGCGCATACGAGATCTGCAAGGATCTGCACAGCTCTGCCAGCGTGCATATCATCGACTCGCAGACGACATCCGTCGGGTTGGGATGGATTGTGCAGGCGGCAGCTGAAGCAGCCTGGGAAGGGATGGGCATCGCGGAGATCAAGCACCTGTTGAATGGATGGATCCCACGGGTGTATACCATCTATTGTACGCAAAGCCTGACCTACCTGAGCCACTCAGGGCAGCTTGACCGAGCCCAGGGGTTGGTAGGTGAGATGATGGGGATGACTGCGTTTTTCCTGATGGAACATGGCAGCCTGATCCCGGTTCAGAAAGCCAGGAACGCCCGGAACATGGTGGATATCTTCGAGGAATTCATCCTGGAGTTTGGAGATCTGCACCATATTGCCATGATCCAGGGGACGCCGTTATTTTCCGGAGAAATCCGCTCGCTGCGCGAGCGCATCTACGAGAGGTATCCGGATACACCGTACAGTGAACACAACATGGGGGCTGCGGTAGCATCGATGTTGGGACCGCGGAGCCTGGGGCTGGTCACGATCGTTAAGTGAAGAATCCATTCCTGGGTATAATTGAATCCGGGTGCGTTGTGCAGCCTGTTTGATGCAATTCTCAGCAGCGCATCGCGCAAATTCAGCGTCGCCGGCCCAGAAATCAGGGAAGAATTAACATGCCAGACATAGCCATAGTAACCGACAGCACTGCAGATATCCCTGAAGCAATCACCGCAAAATATCAAATCCGGGTCGTCCCCAATTATGTCATCATCGCAGGCAAAGGACTGAGAGATGGGCTGGACATCTCGCGAAAGGATTTCTACGAAATGCTGCCCGGCATGGACCCGCTGCCGACCACAGCCGCAGCCTCATCCGGCGAATATGAGGAGATGTATGCTGAATTGCTGCGTAAACATGCCAGCCATGTCCTGTCGATACACTGCTCGAGCCTTCTCTCCGGCATTTACAACGCGGCGCGGGTGGCTGCCCAGAAATTTGGAGACAAGGTGACCGTCATCGACAGCCAATTCCTCACCCTCGGATTGGGATTCCAGGTGATCATGGCTGCCGAAGCCGCGCTCTACCAACCGGTGGAGTCCGTCCTCGATCTGCTCGCCGAGGTGCGCAAACGGGCGCGCGTGATTGCCATGCTGGATACGCTGGAATATGTGCGCAGAAGCGGGCGAGTATCCTGGGCGCGAGCGCGGATCAGCGGCATTCTGCGCATCAAAGCCTTTGTCGAGGTGAAAGATGGCACCGTCTTCAGCCTGGGCGAGGCTCGTACACGCCAGAAAGGCATCGAGCGCTTGATAGAGCTGATCCACAAGCTCGGTCCGGTGGAGAGGCTGGCGATCCTGCACACTAACGCTGAAAGCGACGCCAAAAATATCTTGAACGACCTAAATCCGCAGCTACCCACGGAACCCTTACTGGTCAATGTGACCACCGCCATCGGGACACATGTAGGACCCAACGGGTTGGGAGTGGCAGCCGTGGTCAAATCCTGAACGGTTGAACATCCCCTGGTAAAATACTCCTTGATGAAGCCATCCCTACAAAAATTGCAGAAATTCTTTAAACTCGAAGCCGAACGCGGCTTCGACAACCGCGCCGTATTGGGCGGACTGGACCGCATCCTGGATAACTGGGAGATCGACGCTCGCGCCGATAACCTGCCTGAAGAGACCATCCAGCTCGTGGATAGCCGCTTGCGGGATTACCCGCGCTTGAGCGAGACCTCGCGAGCCGAAGCGTTGAGCGGATTATGGAAGCGCCTGCAGGAAACAGACGGCGAATTGGCGCCTTTCGCCCCACCGCCTGGCGAGCCCAGCAGGATCAGCAAAGAGGCTGAAGAGCGCCCACAGGATAAGCCGGAGGCGCCATCCGTACTGCCGCCCGAGCAGTTGGCGGCTATGCCGGGCGAGGAGCGCAAAACTCCCCCTCCGCCCCCCGCCAGATCTGCGCCGCAAGAGGAACCAGCAGCACTGGACGCATCCGTTAAAGTGCTGCCGTCTGTCGGTCCCAAGCATGCCCATACCCTTGGGCATCTGGGGCTGTACACCCTGCGCGATATGCTGTATTACTTCCCACGCCGCTATGACGATTACAGCCAGCTCAAGCCGATCAACCGGCTGTGGTATGGCGAGGTTGTAACCGTCATCGGCAGTGTACAGAGCGTAAGCACCCGCCAGGCACGCGGCGGACAATTCCAGGTGGTTGAAGCCCTGGTCAGCGATGGGACAGGCGCCTTGCGCGCCACCTGGTTCAACCAACCCTGGGTGGCTAAACGCCTGCACCACGGGATGCAGGTTGCACTATCGGGGAAGATCGACCAATACCTGGGCAGGCTGGTGATCAACAACCCGGAGCTGGAGCCATTAGAACAGCAGCAGCTCAGCACCAGCCGGATTGTGCCGGTCTATCCGCTCACGGCGCAAATCACACAACGCTGGATACGCCGCCTGATGAACCAGGTGGTCACCCAATGGGCGCCGCGCGTCCGCGATCCACTGCCGGAAAGCATCCGCCGCTCAGCAAGCCTGCTCGATCTGGCCACAGCCTTGCTGCAGATCCACTTCCCCGATTCCGCGGAGCGGCTGAAGGCCGCCCGGCACCGCCTGGCATTCGATGAGATCTTTCTGCTCCAGCTAGGCGTGCTGCGCCAGAAACGCAATTGGCAGGAGCGCCTCGGGCGGGTCTTTACAACACCCGATGACTGGCTGGCAAGCCAGATCGAAAACCTGCCCTTCCCCCTGACGGACGCACAGATGCGCTCCATCCAGGATATTTGCAGCGACCTGGGATCCGGAAAGCCGATGAACCGCTTGCTCCAGGGCGATGTGGGCTCAGGCAAGACTGTCGTGGCAGCCATGGCGATTGCCATGGTGACGCAGCATGGCGCCCAGGCAGCCATCATGGCGCCCACCGGCATCCTGGCGGAACAGCACTATCACAACCTGCGCAGGCTGCTTGCATCCGGAGAAGATGGCGCTTCGCCAGACTTGCGCCCGCTGAAGGGGAATGAAATCCGGCTGATGGTGGGAGCCACGCCGGAAGCCGAAAAGAGGGAGATCCGCGAAGGATTGGCGGATGGCAGCATCAAGCTGGTGGTGGGTACGCATGCACTCATCGAAGACCCGGTTGTCTTCGCCGACCTGGAGCTGACCATTGTGGATGAGCAGCACCGGTTTGGAGTCGAGCAGCGCGCCGCTTTGCGCTCCAAAGGGACCAATCCTCACCTGCTGGTGATGACCGCCACCCCGATCCCGCGCTCGCTGGCTCTGACGGTGTACGGCGACCTGGACCTCTCGGTGATCGACGAGATGCCTCCGGGTAGGCAGCCGGTCAACACCTATGTGATCACGCCGCTCGAACGGGAACGCGCCTACCGGTTAATTCGCGGTCAGGTAGAAATGGGTCGACAGGCTTTCATCATCTACCCACTGGTGGAGGAAAGCGAGAAAAGCGAGAGCAAAGCGGCTGTAGAAGAATATACCCGACTGCAGAGCGAGGTGTTCCCGCAATTGAAGCTCGGGCTGCTGCACGGCAGGATGAAAGCGGAAGAGAAGGATGAGGTGATGGAGCGTTTCCGCTGCGGAGAGAGCCAAATCCTGGTTTCCACTTCCGTCGTAGAGGTTGGCGTGGATGTGCCCAACGCCACGGTCATGATCATCGAAGGCGCTAATCGCTTTGGGCTGGCGCAGCTACACCAGTTCCGTGGTCGGGTCGGGCGCGGCGGAGACCAATCTTTCTGCGTGCTGATACCGGATACCTCCGACGCGGTCGAGAACGAGCGGCTGCAGGTGATGGCGCAAACCAACGATGGATTTGTGCTGGCAGAAAAAGACCTGGAGCAACGCGGACCGGGTGAATTTCTCGGCACGCGCCAATCGGGATATGCTGAGCAGATCAAGCTAGCCAGCCTGATGGACGTTTTGCTGATCGAAAAAGCGCGCCGTCACGCCCAGGCACTTTTCGAGCAGGACGCTAACCTGGAAAATCCGGAACACCAGCCACTGGCGGTTGCTCTCGAGCGCTTCTGGGGCGAGAGAAAAGCGACATCAGCTAGATTCAATCGAATTAACGAGGAGTCATGGTAACTGCCGTATTCCCTGGAACTTTCGATCCCATCCACCTGGGACACATCGATATCTCCAACCGCGCCGCCGGCTTGTTCGAGCAAGTGGTGGTAGCAGTTTATGATCGACCCTTGAAATCCCTGCTATTTCCTCCGGAAGTTCGCATAGAACTTGCACGGAAAGCCTTTGAGAACAATCCGAAGGTCAAAGTGATGGGTTACAGTGGACTGACCGTTGACTTATGCAGAGCCATTGGCGCCAAGGTGATCGTACGGGGCATCCGTGTATTTTCGGACTTTGAATACGAATTCCGTATGGCTCTGGCAAACCACCGCCTGGCGCCGGAAATTGAGGTGATGGCGCTGATCACCGCAGAGGAGCACACTTTCTTGTCCTCATCCACGGTGCGCGAGATCGCCTCCCTGGGCGGCGACGTGAGCAGCATGGTGCCGGCGCATGTCGAAACGGCGCTCAAGAAGCGCTTCAAAGAGCTGGGTGACGGACAGCAGTTGGTGCCTACGACATCGCTGCGGGATTGAACAGGACTTACCAGCCCCAGATCGGCTTACTGGTGGGGATCGGATTCAAACCTTATTGACGAAATTGCGATTTGCGTGTAATCTATTGATGGAACAGGCACACACCCAACTCTTGCGCCTTTCATCGAGGTGATAATCAAATGGACATCCTGCATCTTGTAGACCGTTTAGAAGAACTATTCAACCAGAGCCGACCGATATGGTTCACCCACAGCGTCATCGTTGATGAAGACCGCATGCTGGATCTGATAGACCAGATGCGAATGGCGATCCCGGATGAGGTCAAGAAAGCCCAGCAGGTGCTCGCCCAACGCGACCGGATCCTCGCCCAGGCGCAGGAGGAAGCCAACCGCACCCTGGCGATTGCGCGCGAGAAGAGCGAGCAAATGGTGGAACGAGATGCCATCGTCCAGGCTGCGCACGTGCGGGCGGAGCAGATCGTTAACGGGGCGCGTGGCGATATCGACGCCACCCGGCACGAAGCGGATGAATACGTGGTGAACACGCTCAGGCGCCTGGAGATGGAACTGGAGCGTTTTCTGACACAGGTGCGCAACGGCATCACCGTATTGCAGGATGAGAAGGGGCAAGGAGACCAGCAAAACGAATAACCCGGCGCTTGCCTGACGGTTTGATTGCTTTCCCGAGCTTTTATCCCCGCCCAATCCGAACGGGTTGTATCAGGATCACTGCCTGCCGTCCTCAACCGAGGACGGCATTTTTATCCCCGCCGCGCATCCCCCGGTCGCACGGCCAGGAGGGAATGGGGTTATAATCTGGTTCGAAATGAAGCCGGGCAGGAGCGCAAGATGGAGAAACGAGCATTCCAGGACTATTACCCGGATTATTTCAGCCACTGCTACGGGTGCGGTCGCCTGAACCAACATGGCTACCAGATTAAAAGCTATTGGGAAGGCGATGAAGCCGTGTGCGTCTTCTTACCCCAGCCCTATCATACCTCCATCCCAGGCTACGTATACGGCGGGCTGATTGCATCCATCATCGATTGCCATGCCACCGGCACAGCAGCCGCAGCCGCTTACCGGGCAGAAGGCAGAGAGATGGATAGCCAGCCGTCTTTTCGCTACCTGACTGCCTCGCTCAAAGTCGATTACCTGCTACCCACGCCGATCAACGTCCCGCTGGAGGTGCGCGCCACGGTAAAAGAGATCAAAGGGCGGAAAGTGGTCATTCAGGCGGCGCTCTCGGCACACAGTCAAGTAACCGCCCACGGTGAAGTCATCGCAGTCCAGGTGCCGGAACACCTGATCCCCGGATTACAGGAGCCGCATGCCTGAATGGTGTCCGAAATGCCATGCCATGCTCGCTCCGGGTCTGGACAAATGCCCTGCCTGCGGGGCACACCTGCCAAAAACCGACCCCTCCAACTTCTCCAATAAAGATATCCTGGCATTCAGCCTGTATTTTCTGGGCATCGCTCTCATACCTGTCCTTTTGATTATCGGAATCGGATTGACCTGCGCATTATTGAACCGGTAAAGAACCTGTATTCCCGTTCAGCCTTGTGAAAGTCGTAGTAGACCAAGGAGAGGCGTATGGACTTCCAACTAAGTGAAGAACAACAGATGTGGCGCCAGGCTGTGCACGATTTTGTGGCACGCGAAGTAAAACCCAAAGCCCGGGAGGTCGATGAAAAAGCGGAGTTCAACTGGGACGCCACGCGCAAGATGGGGGCGCTGGGCTTGTTGGGTTTGAGCGTCCCCGAAGAATACGGGGGCAGCGGCGTAGACCCGGTCAGCGCGGCGATTGCCATCGAAGAGCTGGGCTGGGGCTGCGGCAGCACGGCGCTGGCGATCGCGGCGCACAACGGGCTGGGATGCGCGCCGCTGGTGCTCTTCGGCAGCGAGGAGCTGAAGAGAGCAGTTTCTACCGCCAGTTGTCAGCGGCAAGAGCGGGCTGGCTGCCCTGGCGCTGACCGAGCCAGGGGCTGGCTCAGACCTGAAAGGCGGTGTAACCCTGCGCGCCCGCCGCGAGGCAGATGAGTGGGTGCTGGATGGCGCCAAGATGTGGTGCACGAATGCCAGCATCGCCGACTATATCGTCACGCTGGCGCGCACCGACCCGCAAGGAGGATCGCATTCTCTGAGCCTGATCGTCGTCCCAACCCAGACATCCGGGCTGCACATCGCCCCAGCGGAGAAGAAGATGGGATTGAAAGGCTCCCCAACCCACGCGGTCACTTACGAGGGCGTGCGCGTGCCCGCCGGCTACCTGCTGGGGGAGGAAGGCAGCGGGCTGAACCAGACGCTGGCTGTGCTGGATGGGGGAAGGATCGGGATTGGCGCACTCTCGGTAGGGCTGGCGCAGGCTGCATTCGAAGAAGCGGTGAATTACGCCAAAGAGCGCCGCACCTTCGGGCAAGCCATCGCCGAGCACCAGGCGATCGCCTGTAAGCTGGCGGATGCCGCCACCCAAATCCAGGCAGCGCGGCTGATGGTGTACCAGGCAGCCTGGCTGAAAAGCCAGGGGCAGGCTTTCACCAAGGCAGCCGCCATGGCGAAGATGTTCGCCTCCGAGATGGCAGAGCAGGTGTGCCGGGATGCCATCCAGGTGCACGGGGGATACGGCTACAGCCGCGAGTACCCGGTTGAGCGCATGTACCGTGATGCGCGGCTGATGACCATCGGCGAGGGCACGAGCGAGATCCAGCGCCTGGTGATCGCGCGCCACGTATTGGAATAATCAGGGTTGGGCGGCGGCGGCGGTTGCCTGGTTGAGTAGCTGCCAGCGGGACGGGGGCCAGTACACCACCTCCGCCTTGCCAATGATGTTCTTCAAGCGGCACCATCCCCCAGGCGTGCGAGTCAGAAGAACTGTTGCGGTTATCGCCCAGGACGAACAGCGATTCGGGCGGGACCGTCCAGGCACCTTCATAATTGGGCGGGGCGCTGATATAGGGCTCATCCATCGGCTGATCGTTGACGTAAACGGTCCCGTTGGTGACGCGCACCGTATCGCCCGGCAGACCGATGATGCGCTTGATGTACGGCTCGCGGTTGGGATCGGGCGGATATTTGAAGACGATAACATCCCCCCGCCCCGGCGAGTTGAACAAATAGGCGATCTTGTTGACGATGACGAAATTCCCGGCATACAAGGTGGGCTGCATGCTGATCGATTCGATGCGGATGCGCGCCGAAATGGCATTGATGCCCAAAAATAGCGCCAGCGCCAGCAGCAACGTCTCTAAGACATCCAGAATGAAGCGTCGAAAACCGCCTGACTTTCCGGCAGGCGGCTGAGGTCGGTTTCGGGGTCGGGTAAAGCCTGGCTATGAAAACCTTCCATTCATGCTCCAATTGCAGAAATTATACTCCCCAGGCGCAAGCCTTGTACACCGGGAAAACCAGCGGTCTTAGCGAACTCTCATTTAACCTGGTGACCTGCTTCGGCGCCGGGATCTTCTGCCAGCAGGGCAACCGCATGGGGCAAGACCGGCAGGATAACCTGCAGATTTTCCAATGCCCCCTTGGGGCTGCCCGGCAGGTTGACGATCAGCGTGCGGCGGCGGATACCCGCCGTGGCGCGTGAAAGCATGGCATGCGGCGTCACCTGCAGGCTGGCAGCCCGCATGGCTTCGGCGATCCCCGGTGTCGGTCGCTCGAGCACAGCCTGCGTGGCTTCGGGGGTGATATCGCGCGGGCTGAACCCTGTGCCGCCGGTGGTGAGGATCACATCCAGGTCGCCGCTCTCCGACCAATCCAGCAGCGCCTGGCGGATCACCGAAAAATCATCAGGGACGATCTGCATGCGAAGCACCTGCCAGCCCTGGGTAATAACCGCTTGCTGCAGAGCAGGACCGGAAGCGTCGGGGCGCTCGCCGCGTGAAGAGCGGTCTGAAACCGTCAAAATGCCGAATCTCATCCCAGTCTAGCTGATGTCCTTGGCATAGATGTGCAGGTCCATCTCGTCCCAACCGAGATCCTGGTAGAAGCGCATGGCATCCAGATTGTCGTTGGTGACCAGCAGATAATAACGAATACAGCCCTTTTGGCGCAAGCGATTCTCCAGCTCAGCCATCAGAGCCTTGCCGATGCCACGCTGGCGGTAGGCTTCGGCTACCGCCAGGTGATAGACCATGCCGCGCCGGCCGTCGAAGCCGCCCAGCACCGTGCCAACCACTTGCCCATCCAGCTCAGCCAGCAAGAAGAGGTCGGGGTCGCGCTGCAGCTTTTTGGCAATTTCGGCGGGGTCATCGGAGCGACGCACATGAATACCCGGTCCGGCAGTGCTCCACAAATGATACACCACCGGGTAATCCGCAGGATATTCGAATGTACGGATGGAGAGCGCTGGCTCACTCATCTTCCTGACCGACCAGCAGCTCCCAGGATCCATGAATGCCATCTTCGGTCACGCCAAAATAATAGCGGTAACCCTGGGGCGTGCGCTGAACCAGGTCATAGCGCCAGCTCTTCCCTTGTTTGTAGCGATTGACTAATCCGAAATCTTCCTGCCACTGCACGCTGCCCTGAGACATATCTGCCGGGTACTTGGCGAAGGTGGTAATGGCATAATGCCACAAGCGCCGGGCTGAGGTGCGGGTGACGTTCTTCACCATGTTCCCATTGCGCAGATCGCGCATGGTGTAATAGCGTGTGCCGCTGCGCTCTTCATAGCCCGCCACTTCAACCCCGGTGCGCGGCGTCAGGGTAAGCTCATCGGCAGCAACCGCAGGCTCCTGCGCCTGGGCAACTGGCTCTGCTATTTGCGGCTCGACTTGCTCAGGCGCCGCCGGACGACGGGACTGGCCGCGCAGGACCAGCTCAACGATCTCATCCCGCACTGCCAGACCGGTCTCGCCTTCGGACCGGACGTAGATCTTGTTGTCATCTACGGCATAGGGTGGGTCTTCGCCGCGCGGGATGAGAATGCGAATGATCTTCTTGCCCCCCGTCTCCTTGACATCCAGGCTGCACTGCAATGCCGGGCTGATGGTGCTGCTGATCTCTTTCTCCAAAATAACAATTGCCTGGTCAGGCTCGGTGACGCCGAGCACCGGTTTGCTCAGATCGGCGGATAAACCGATATAGAGCGTCCCGCCATTGGCATTGGCAAAGGCGCAGACATCCGCCAGGATCTCATAGCGCTGCCCGCCGCGCTTGGACCAGCCCTCGTGAAAATCCTGTACGATATTGGCGCCTTCTTCCCGGGCAGAGCGAATGAAATCGAAGGAAGGCTCTTCTATCTGGCGGTGCGGGCGCGTGCGGGAAAAATCGTTACCGGCAAACAGCTCCAGCAAGTCTTCAAAGCTGACATCCGAAATCAAGACATCTGTTGTGCGGTCGCCTAGCCCCAGGTTCTTCTTACGTTGAGGGTCCTGAGTGAGACGGTGAGCGTCCGAGCCCTGGATGCAATGCATGCGCCGCGGGTACTCGGGCTTGGTGCCGTTGAAGAAGTTGGCAGTAGACTGGCGCCCTTTCTGCTCCAGGTCGGTAACCTCCAGAGCATGCAAGTGGGGATCCTGTGTATAGGCAATCTTGGTCTGCCCGCCAAAGGCAAAACCGCGCATGGCAACGCCATTGCTCGAATTAGCATGGGCAGCGATCACCAGACCGCCCGCCTCGTTGATCAGGCGGTAGGCGGTCAACACGTCTGTGGCTGCACCGATGGTCGCCGAACCTTCATCTACTTGATCGGCAGGGACATGCAGATCGATTAAGAGATGCTCGATCTCTCGCACCGGTTTCTCCGGCGAGAATATCCCCATGATGTGAAAGCCGAATGTAGCGCTGAACTCGATTCCCGGAAGGACCAGGATCTTAGCCAGCAAGCGCCGGTATTCGCGCAAGAGCGCCTGCTCATCGGGCAGCAAGCGGTTCAGCTTTTCCAGCATCTCAAGCTGCTGGATCTCCTCGCGCATGCGCCGGTAGCCAGCGACGGTATTGTGATCGGTGAAGGCAATAATGTCTAAACCGCGTGCTTCTGCTCGCTGCAGCAGCTCCAGGTAGGTGACCTCGGGCTGCTGGTAATCGCTAGAAGCCGGTGTGTGTAAATGTAAATCCATTTTGCGCCACTGCATCGGGGCGCGCGTTCGTTTCTTTCCCACAGTTTTCTCTCAATTCAATCCATTAATAGGCCGATCCGTTCGGGCGGAGGTATCCGCCCCCGATCGACCATCGACAATACTTGCCCAACCCCGGGCTGAGACGGATTGCAGCCATCTCAGGTTTCTCCCAAGGCTTCCCGAATTCTGGCAACCAGATCATCGGGCATATACGGTTTCAGGATAAACCCATCCGCGCCTTCTATCGAGGCTTCCGAGCTCAGCTCCATCCCCGAAGAGATCAAGACCCGGACGTGATTCAAAGAGGCGTCCTTGCGCAATTCGCGCAATAAATCCAAGCCGTTGACCTGGCGCAGGTGGACGTCCATTAGGATGACATCTGGCTGCGCTTGCCGCAAGGTAGCGACAATCTCGCTAACTTTTCCCATCCCATCGAGTTGCACCGTTTCATAACCTTCATACTCCAGCAATGTTTGCAGGAGCGAAAGCATTACGGCGTCGTCTTCAATTAGCGCCACTTTCGGCATAATCCGTTCTGCCGTCCTCCGGTTTTGTGGTCTTGCGCCCCTTTCGCTTATGTTTCTTTGGAAGTGATTCAAGCGATGCCTTCAGCACGTCATCGACGGATTCGGCAAAAACGAATTTCATCCCCTGCCGCACCTCTTCCGGCAGATCCTCCAGATCGGCTTCATTACGCACCGGCAGGATAACCGTCTTCAGTCCGGAGCGGTGAGCGGCGAGGACCTTTTCTTAATCCCTCCAACGGGCAGCACCTGGCCGCGCAAGGTGATCTCGCCCGTCATGCCCACGTCCGGACGGACTGGCGAGCCCAATACCAGCGAGACCAGGGCGGTAGCCATGGCAACACCGGCAGAGGGTCCATCCTTGGGCTGAGCTCCAGCCGGGATATGCATGTGGATGTCCGATTTCGCAAAGAACTCCGGATCCAGCCCCAGGGTTTCGGCGCGCGAGCGCACGAAAGACAGGGCAGCGCGGGCGGATTCCTGCATGACATTGCCAACCGAGCCGGTGATCTGGAAGCCTTTGCTGCCCGGCATGCTGGTGGCTTCGATGAAGAGGATATCTCCACCCACCGGCGTCCAGGCAAGACCGGTGACCACCCCCGGCAAAGAAGTGCGCTCGGCAATCTCCTCGGTGGCAAAAAACTGCTGGCGCCCGAGATATTCTTGCACTTTCTCGGGAGAAATTTCCACCGCGCTGGCTTTCGACTCGGCGATCGTCGTGACCACTTTGCGGCAGATCGACCCGATCTCGCGCTCCAGGCTGCGCACGCCGGCTTCGCGCGTATAGGAGCGGATGATCTTTTCCAGGGCTTGCATGCTAAAAGTGACTTCATCGGGGAGCAAGCCATTTTCCCGGATCTGGCGCGGGATGAGATACTGCTGCGCAATGGCGATTTTCTCACCTTCTGTGTAGCCGGCAAGGGGGATGATCTCCATGCGGTCGCGCAGCGGAGCCGGAATGGGCTCCAGCGAGTTCGCCGTGGTGATGAACATGACCTGGGAGAGGTCGAAAGCGACCTCGAGGTAATGGTCGCGGAACTCTGCGTTCTGCTCGGGATCGAGCACCTCGAGCAAAGCTGAGGCGGGGTCGCCGTGAAAATCGAAGACGAGCTTATCCACCTCATCCAGCATGAACACAGGGTTATGCGATTCCACACGGCGGATCGCCTGCAAAATGCGCCCCGGCATGGCGCCGATATAGGTACGGCGGTGGCCGCGGATCTCCGCCTCATCACGCATACCGCCCAGGGAGATGCGGATAAACTTGCGCCCCATAGCACGCGCAATCGAGCGCCCCAGCGAGGTCTTACCCACTCCAGGAGGACCGACGAAGCACAGAATCACGCCCTCGCGTACGCGGCGGATCTCATCCTCCGAAGGCTGCGCCAGCTCTCCTGCGCGCTCCAGGCGCAGCTTGCGCACTGCCAGAAACTCCAGAATGCGCTCCTTGATATCCTGCAAGCCGTAGTGATCCTGGTCCAGGACGGAACGGGCGTGAGAGATATCCAGGTTATCCGGGGTCTCGGTAGCCCAGGGGAGGGATACCAGCCAGTCCAGGTAAGTGCGGATCACGCCATACTCCGCTGCAGCCGTGGGCAGGTGAGATAAGCGTTCAAGCTCGCGCCGCGCCTGTTTATCCGCTTCGTCGGGCATGCCAGCAGATTGGATCTTCTGGCGGAACTCCTCCACCTCCGCCGCCTGCTCATCGCCCTCGCCGAGCTCCTTCTGGATCGCCTTGAGCTGCTCGCGCAGGAAATACTCGCGCTGCACCTTCTCAATCTCAGAACGGGCTTCGTTCTGGATCTTCTGCCCGATCTCGAGCACTTCCACCTCGCGAGCCAGGAGGTTCACCAGGCGATGCAGTTTCTCCGAGACCGAGTCGATCTCAAGCAGCTTTTGGGCATCGCCCAGCTCCATACGCTGGAAGTTGGCGATGGTGTAAATCGTTTGCAGCGGGTCTTCCAGGGAGAGCACAGAAACGACCAGCTCGCGCGGCATGGAGGCGACCATCTCGGAGATACGCTCAAATTGGTCACGGGCGCTACGCGCCAGCGCTTCGATCTCCGCCCCGCTCTCGACAACCTCCGGAGCAAGCTCGATGCGGGCTTTCAAATACGGCTCAAGCTGGATGAACTCACCAATCCGAAAACGCGCCAGACCCTGGACGACGAGGCGGATGGTGCCATCCGGAGCCCGGAAGAGGCGGTGCACCAGGGCAACCGTCCCGATGGTGTACAAGTCGTCAGGCTCCGGCGCCTCCAGGTCGGGATCGCGCGAAGCGATCAAGCCGATCAACTTATCTTCACCGGCTACCACTTCATCCACCAGGCGGATCGAGCGCGGCTGACCGATGGTCAATGGCACGGCTGTCTGGGGGTAGACCACCAAACCGCGCAGCGGGAGGATAGGCAGCTCGGAGGGGATGCGGGATAACTGCTCAGCATCCCCCGCCGGCGTTTCACCTTGCACCGGCTCTTCACCCGTGACTACCTTGGGTATGATCGACTTAAAGACAACATCGTCCAGCACACTGTCGTCCTGGTCAATCAAGTTCAAGATATCCTTTAGGCTCGAGTTCCAACGGTTGGCAGACATATGGCATTACTCAATCTGGATGTGCACTTTCGGCAGTGTGATCTTCAAGAAACCGTTCTGGTAGATCGCCTGGACGCTCTCGACATCAACTACAGCGGGCAACTCAATATCCGCACTAAACTCACCAAAACGGATCTCCATCTGATGATAAGCGCGCCTCTCGGGAATATCTTGCCGGACGCCGCGAATGGAGAGATAACGACCGTCGAGGACGATCGAGAAATCCGTCTCATTCATCCCGGCTATCTCCACGCGTACAATCACGGTTTCTTCAGTTTCATACACATCGGTGGGAGGTTGCCAGGCAGGCGAGCGCATCGTCAGGTGCAGGTGGATCGCTTCAGGGCTCATGCGCCGGATATCATCCACCACATAGAACCCCGGCTTGAACGGTCCAGCATTGCTAGAGGATTGATCCATCACATGCCTCCTCTTTTACCAGTAAGCAAGTACAAGATCGATTGAGACACCCTTAGAGAACTTTCTTAACAGCCGCCAGCACCTGGGCGTAATCGGGCTCATCACCCAGCACCGGCATATAAGCAGCATAAACCACCTTGCCATCCCGGTCCACAACAAAGACCGCCCGGCGCAGGAAGCGGAACTCCTTGATCAACGTGCCGTATTTCTGACCGAACTCACCGGTCATGTGATCGGAAAGCGTGGTCACCTGATCGACTCCGGCGGCTGCACACCAATTTTTCAGAGTAAAGGGCAGGTCCATCGTCAGCATCAAGATGGCTACTTCTTGACCGAGCGCAGCGGCTTCCTCGTTGAAACGGCGAGTCTCGCGATCGCATACAGACGTGCTGAACGAAAGCATAGAACCGATCACGCGAACCTTGCCACGTGTACTCTCAAGGGCTTTCACCTCTTCCCAATCGGCTGTCAAGGCGGTGAACTCGGGCGCCAGTTGCCCTACCCGAATATCCTCGCCTACGATGGTCACATCCTGACCGTGAAACTGAACAAGACCCTTACGCTCTACCATTGTCACCTCCTAGTGGCTTCTGTCCATTTTGATTTGGGAGATTCTATTAACCTTGCCTCGGATAAACCGTGTGAAGGTCTTCACAAGGGGCGCTCCTCCCACGCTCGCCAGCGCCCCCGGTGGGACTCGAACCCACAACCATCGGATTAGAAGTCCGGTGCTCTATCCATTGAGCTACGGGGGCAATCCATTATTCCATACAAGGGCGGATGCCCTTGTACACTCTCACGCCGGAGAAGGTCTTCAAGATCGTATCCGGCGATTTATTCAACTGTCCAGCCAGCTCCAGCGCAGAGAGCGGCGTATTGCCATTCGCCAGGAAAACGCGAAAAGCTGCATCCACCAGGACTGTATGCTCGCCGATGAAACCGGGTTGCTTGGCGCAATGCGTGATCAGCACATGTTGCATGCCATCCACGCGCTGGACTTCGGCAGTTTCTGGATCCACCCAATCTACCAGCTCCTCAACTCCCCTGGCAGCAAAAACTTTCTGGTGCTCAGGGCACAAGTTGCTGCGCAGGTAGACGCGCCAGTCCTGATCGTGTTTGCTCCACCATTCAAAGTCAATGTGGAAACGCGTCTGCAATGTGGGCTTGACCAGGCTGAACCGCTTCACTTCACTCAACTTGCCCCTCCTCCTTGAATCACCCCTCAGTTCCGATCCGGCTCGCCCAGGCGGAAGTGCAGGTCGCCGACATGAATGAACGATGAACGCGACGCCATCAGCGAGAGAAACGGACCAGGTGGACAGCGCCGGACCACATTGAGCGCCGCATACAGCTCGGTGGCGTGCACGTGACCCTGCGGGTTAAGCTTCGAAAGCTCGCGCACCATATTGACCACCACACGCTCGAAGGATTGGTGATCTTTTCCCGGATGCTCCCAGATCTGATCCAGCGCTTCCAGGTCGGGTATGGCGATGACCATGCGGTCGTCGTATTGGGATTGGACGGTCTGCTTCAGCATGGCAAAAACCACGCCCCCGTCTGAGCCCACGAGAACAGTCCGCACCCATTCCCGGCTCGAGCGGCGCATATCGCTGTGCAGAACCACTTCGCCCGGTTGGCGACCGTGCTGCACCCGGATAATGCTCCCCGGCTGCAATCCTCGCTTGGCATACCAATCCTTCAACCCGTATACATAGCGCTTATTGCGCACGACCCAGGCAGGGAAGCTCTCGCCGCTCTCGCCATCCACCAGTGTAAAGCGGATGCGCGGCGCCTCATAAGCCGTGGGAAAAAGATGGCGGATGCGACTTGCCAGCGGCAGCGTCCCGGCGCGCCAGTGGGGAAAGATCAAGCGAATCTCGGCTTCGTTTAGCTGCTGCTGCTTGCCCTCCAGCGGGGAGAGCTCATCATCCAGCTCGCGCTCCAGCGCCAGCATGGCATCGTTCAGCGCGGCGCGATCATACTCGATGCCGGGATAGCGCAATTGCAGCGGCGGCTCCAGGACTTCTGCCGGCTCCAGGCGCTTCAGGAACCAGAGCACTTTACCCGCTGGACCGACTTCATCGAAGCGCTCATCTTCCTGGAGCGCAAGATCCAGCGAGAACTCCAACAGCTTGGAGTTCACGTCCACCGGGAGCTCAATTTGCTCCAGCAGCGTGGAGGTCGGACAAGGGACCGCCGCCAGCCATATCCAGGACAGCTTCGGCGAGGTTCAGATGACCGATGCTGATATCGACCAGCAACGCACGCGGGAACCAGCGCCCGGCGATGCGGACGAAATCGGTACGCGACTCGAGCCCATCCTCCAATGCTTCAGTGAGCGATTCCTGGTATACATCGAGAACCGATTGCAGATCCAGCCCATCATCTTCCTCCGTGACTTCCGGAGGGTCGTTCAGAATATGTTCTGCCAGGCTGGAGGCGTATTCCCTGCTAGCGCCATCCTCAAAGGCAACCTGGATCACTTCGAAGTCACCGATATCCGGGTTGTAGCCGGGGCGGACCCCGGTCACTTTACCGCGCTGCCAGTTCAAAGCAGGAAAGATCAGGCTCTGAGATTGGCTGTGATGCTCCTTGGGAAAATAGATATCGCCCCCAGAACTGCGCTGCAACTCAAGATCAGATTTCTCCCGGCGAATACGTTCCTTTGCCAGTAACGCCACGAGCTCCTGAGATGTAAGCGGAGTCTCCGCCTCCATCAAGGTTCCATACAAGAACTCGATATCGCTTTCTTCCAGGTTAAGAGTATCCCAATAATCCTCTCGAAGCTTAAGAGAAGTAAAAGCCATGCTTGCCCTCATTAATTCAGCATAAAACGCCGGGGAATCATAATTACCCGTTCGCAAACCATCGTCTCATATTATACTCTATGAGAAAGTGGATTAAATCGGAGATTCCTTGTAGAATAAAAGTGTTTCGAGGAGACAAAACGGATGGCAGATCAAAAATGGGAAGTGGTTGAGACGATCGCTGGAGACTTTCAGGCAGAGCTGCTGCGCGGCCTGTTAGAAGCCCAGGGAATACCGGTGGTGCTTTCCCAGGAAGGCGCCGGGCGTTCGCTCTACCCGGTGACGGTTGGGGCGCTTGGCAAGGTGGATGTTCTGGTGCCCAGCAGCTACCGGGAGCAAGCGCTGCAGGTTATCCGGGATTACAACGCTGGGGCATTCGAGGACTCCGAGGACTCGGGAGCATCCGGCAGCGAGCCTGACGCCGAGCCTTAATCGCCCGCTGCTAAGGGTAGGCGCGCTCCAGCCAATCCAACGGATCGACCTGCTCTCCTCCAGCCCAGATCTCCCAATGCAGGTGAGGACCTTGCACGCGTCCGGTGCCTCCTACCAAGCCAATCCGTTGCCCGGGCTCTACCTTATCCCCCACGTTCACAAGGATCTCAGACTGGTGCATGTAGGCTGAATATATGCCCCAGCCGTGGTCGATCACGGTGGCATTGCCGCGCACGGTCAACGGACCGGCAAAGACTACCGTACCGGCAGCAGGCGCATAGATCTCCGTGCCCACGCCGCCGACAACATCCAACCCGCTATGGAAGCGATTGTACGGGCTGCCGTTGTACGATCTACGGTTCCCAAAACGCGACGACCAGCATTCTCCGGTCTCCAAGCAATAATCGACATCCAGCGGCGAGGGAATTTTGAATACGCCCTGCCAATAACGCTCCGGCGTCACCGGAGCGGTGAGCGCAGCCCACTGCTCATCCTCTGGCTTGGTGACGGCGGGATCCACTGTCGCAGGATCGACGGTCAAGGGCTTGTCGTAGGGGTAATCTACGGCGAAGAGCGGCACCGCTTGGGAGTAGGCGAAAGCTGCCCCGTCTTTCATCACACCGCGAATGGTCAACGGGTACAGACCCGGCTCAGCCAGGGCATTGACGCCCTGCAGTGCGACGTAGCCATTTTCCCCGTCCCGGAAGAAATGCAGGTCGTGTCCTAACAACGATCCAGACAGCTCCATCTCCGCCGGTGTCGCCAGCTTGATCTCCGTGACTTTACCCTGCAGCATCGCTGCCGGGTCAACCGCCACAGCGCTGATTTCTCCGGGAAGCGCGCCAGGACCGGCTGCGCCATCTCCGGGGAAGAGCAGAGCATCCCCCGGCAACGCCTGCAGCGGACTTGCCAACCCGTTCGAGAGAGCAACCTGCCAGGGATTTACGCCCTGCGCTACCGCCAGCTCCAGCAGGGACTGCCCCGGGGAGAGCATCGCCCGCTCGCTGGGTAGATCAGCGCCGTCTTGCTGCGGGATCACCAGGGAATAACCAGCGTAAAGTTGGGCGGGGCTGGCCAGGTGGTTGAGCTTCACCAGGGCAGATTGGGAGGTCCGGTAGCGGCGGCTCAGGCTGCGCAGGTTCTCGCCATAGGGCACACGCTCGGTTACCAGAACGCCGCTGATCCCTTCCAGACCCGGGATGATCAGCTGCGAGCCAGCCGAGATTTGACCTGGATCGCTGATACCGTTGGCTTGCGCCAGCCTATCCAGTGAGATGTGGAACCGCTGGGCGATATCCCACAGCGAGTCGCCCTCCTGGATCACGTAGACCGGATTGTCCGGCCCGCTTTGACCCTGTGCGCGTGCAGGGGCATGCCAGAACAACCCAGAAATGATACATATACTAAGCAACAGTATTAACTTCTTCAAAACTGAACTCGATCTCCAACTTTAAAATCGCCCAACCGCGCCGGCGACATTTCAAGAACATAGCATGCCGGCTGGGAGGGTAGATATGCAAGACGCCACTGGCGCGCCAGGCGCACGTCCACTACGACCTGCCTGGAATTAATCCAGGCGACTGCCAGGTCCATCGGGACGCCCAGCATATGGATGCTGGTATCCAGGCGACTATCGCGGCCATAGACCAGCAATAACGATTCGCCCTGCGGCAGCCTGCGCCGGAAGGTCAATCCGCGCAGGCGGCAGAGGAAAGACGAACAATATTCTGCCTGCAGAGGCAAAGACAGTTCCCTGCTCAGGTTGCGCACGATCATGCGGCGGTGGGATGCCATGGAGGAAAAGCTCAGGCCAGTACCTTCTCCACGCTATCCAGCAAGTCCTGGGGGCTGAATGGCTTCGAGATGTAGTCGTCTACTTTGGCAATGTGCAATCCGAGGACTTTATCGATGCTCTGCGCCTTGGCGGTGATCACAATGACCGGGATCTGGCGGGTCTTGTCATTCGCTTTCATCTGCTGGTAAACATCCCAGCCATCCATATCCGGCATCATCAAGTCCAGGAGCACCAGATCGGGTAGCTGGTCTATACACGAGCTGCAAGCCTTTGCGCCCGCCATTTGCTCCGAGAACTTCATAACCTTTCCGGCTGAGGATCAGGCGCACCAGATCGACCATTTCCTGCTCGTCCTCGATGTAAACCACTCTCTTCAGGTTATCCGCCATGTGACCCTCCGCGCCGGCCCAGAGGAATTTTATCCCTGGATAAAAACTCTTCTCCCGCCCTGCGCCCCGGTTTCCGGTGTTCCATTTTCCAAACCGCGTCCATCCTCTGGCATTAAGTGTACCACAGGAGAGAAAGCGATTGATGAAGAGCAGGGGTGCACAAAAAGGTTGTTATCGAATTTTGGGGTGTCCTAACAACTTTTGAGTGCTCCCAAGAGCAGCTAAGCGGGTGTGCTATAATCGGGGAGAATTTCGATCTCCCAAGTTGAGGCAAGGTTATGATAGATGTAAATGATCTAAGAAAAGGCGTGACTTTTGAGTTGGATGGCGTCTTATACAAAGTGCTGGAATACGAACATCACAAGCCAGGGCGCGGAAAAGCCACCATCCGGGTGAAAGCGCGCAATATGCGCACAGGCACCATTCTGGATAAATCCTTTATCTCCGGCGACCGCGTGCAAGATGTTCGCCTGGATTATCACAACGTGCAATACCTGTACAACGACGGTCAGGTTTACCATTTTATGGACCTGGACACCTACGAACAACCAGCCATCTCGCAAGAGATCTTGGGCGATGCATCAGACTACCTGAAGGAGAATCTGGAGGTCAAGCTCACCTTCTATAACAACGAGCCTCTGGATATCGAGCTACCCACTTCGGTGGATTTACTGGTGGTGCAGTCCAGCGTGGCGGTACGGGGTGACACGGCAACCGGTGTAACCAAGAAAGTGACAACCGAGACCGGCTTGCAAGTTTCCGTGCCTAACTTCGTAGAAGAGGGCGATACGATCCGGGTTGACACCCGCAACGGCGCATACATCACGCGCGCCTGACTCCCGCCGAGATAATCCTGTCTATCTGAAAAGCTGTACCATGCGTACCCCGGCTGGCAAGGAATGCCGTTACTTTTATGGTGATTATTACCGGGGGCGGGAACACGAGGAATGCCGCCTGCTCGGCGCGCAATCTCCCCCGCTCACCTGGAAACGCGAGTTGTGTGAAAGCTGCCCCGTGCCGGAGATCCTGATGGCGAACGCCTGCTCGAACCTGGTGCTGAATCCCCAACTGGCGCGCCCTTTCCCTTTCACCCGGCAGCAGGTTAAAGTGAAATCTTTTTGCTCCAAGACGCAGCGAGGGGGATTCGACCCGCATGTCGGCTGCGGCGAGTGCCATAGCCTGCCGCCGGAGTTCCTGAACGCGAAGCTGGGGGATTGAGGCGCTCCCGTGAGCCTGACGCTGCTCTTCGACCTGGATGATACCCTGCTGGAAAACTCGATGGCGGAGTTCCTGCCCGCCTACCTGCAGAAGATATCGGATTACCTGGCTGACAGGGTAGAACCCGCTACCATGATCCAGGCCCTGCTGGCAGGCACCAACGCCATGCTGGTCAACCAGAATCCGGATTGCTCCCTGGCGGACATCTTCTACCCGATCTTCTACCAGATGATCCGGCAGCAGCCACAGGCGATCAACCCGGCGATCGAGCGCTTTTACCGCGACATCTTTCCGCAGCTCAAAAGCCTTAGCCGCCCCATGCCCCAGGCTGTGCGCATGGTTGAGGCTGCCTTTGCCCGCGGCTACACGGTTGCCATCGCCACCGCGCCTCTGTTCCCGCGCCAGGCGATCTTGCAACGGCTGAGCTGGGCAGGTTTCAATCCAGAGCGGCATCCTTTCGCCCTGATCCCATCAATCGATGATTTCCACTTCGCCAAGCCGAATCCGGCTTACCTGGCAGAGCTGCTGGCAATGCTGGGCTGGCCTGAAGATGGCGCCTTGATGGTGGGCAACGACCCGAGGGACGACCTTCGCGCCGCATACGGACTGGGGTTGCCCAGTTACTGGATGCGCAAAGATGGCTATCCGCCTCCGGGCGAGGGTGAACAACCCAGCGGAGCTGGCTTACACGATGATCTGCTCCCCTGGCTGGACTCCACCCCGCCAGAGAAGCTGCAGATTGAGTATCACAAACCGAGCGCGCTGCTGGCGATCCTGCGCTCGACGCCGGCTGCGTTAAGCACCCTGAGCCGGGGGCTTTCTGGCGACATCTGGACTCAAAGACCTGCCCCAACCGAATGGAGCCTGGCGGAGATCACCTGCCATTTACGGGATGTGGACGCCGAGGTGAACCTGCCACGCCTGGAGAAGGTATCCCGGCAAACCAATCCCTTCCTGCCCGGCGTCGATAGCGACCGCTGGGCAGAGGAACGCAACTACATCCAACAAGATGGAAAAGCCGCGCTGCAAAGCTTCATCGGGGAGCGGATCAGGCTCATCAGCCTGCTTGAAAACCTATCCGCTGAAGACTGGCATCGTCCAGCGCGGCACGCCATCTTCGGTCCCAGCACACTGCAAGAGCTGGTCGGCTTTATCGTCGGGCACGACCGGCTACATGTGCGCCAGGCGCATGCAGTGATCCAGCCCGTTCTACAGCCTGCCTGGTAGCCTGACAGGACTCGCCAGATAGTTTATCCGATATAAAACATCTAATTTCGGCGCTTATTCTGGTACAATGCAGCGCATCTATGCCGGCGTGGCAGTGTTATAACTGCCATCAACGGCATTTTAGGTTTGCGAACAGGGCTTATTGTGGCAGCACCCTGGTCAGGAGGCAACGGTGAGGAAGCGAGTTGTTGTCACGGGTTTGGGATGTATCAGCCCATTGGGGAACGATGTGCCCACACTGTGGGATAACCTTCTCAAGGGAAAGTCTGGCGTTGACCGGATCACCCATTACGATACGAGCGAGCATAAATGTAAAATAGCAGCCGAGGTCAAGGGATTCGACCCCGCCGCTCTGTTCGGCAGCCGCGAGGCGCGGCGCATGGGATCGCGTTACCCAGTTTGCCCTGGTGGCTACCCTGCAAGCCGTACAGCAGTCTGGACTGCAAATCAACGATGCCAACCGCGACCGGATTGGCGTTGTGATCGGCTCGGGCATTGGGGGCTTGAGCACGCTTTACGAGCAGATGCTGGTCTTTAGCGAGCGCGGTCCTAGCCGGGTGAGCCCGTTCCTCGTCCCGATGATGCTTCCGGATTCCAGCGCCGGAATGGTAGCCATCCAGCTTGGGGTGCGCGGTCCCAATATGGCAGTGGTGACGGCTTGCGCCACAGGCACCAACGCCGTCGGAGAAGCAGCAGAAGTGATCCGGCGGGGCCAGGCAGATGTAGTCCTGGCAGGCGGAAGCGAGGCTGCCATCATCCCCATCGCCATGGCTGGACTCAGCGTCATGACCGCCCTCTCATCTCGCAATGACGATCCGCAGGGCGCATCACGTCCTTTCGACCTGATGCGGGATGGCTTCGTCATGGGAGAAGGCGCGGCAATCCTCGTGCTAGAATCCCTGGAACACGCCCAGGCGCGGGACGCTCAGGTCCTGGCGGAGGTCCGCGGGTACGGCTCCACCAATGACGCTTACCACATCTCCGCGCCAGCTGAAAACGGCGCCGGAGCGATGCGCTGCATCCGCATGGCGCTGGATGACGCCGGCCTGGATGATCAGGATATCGACTACATCAACGCCCACGGGACCAGCACGCCGCTGAACGATAAAAGTGAGACCGCAGCCATTAAAGCCGTGTTCGCAGAGCAGGCGTACAAGATCCCGATCTCCTCCACCAAGTCGATGACCGGTCACCTGCTGGGGGCGTCGGGCGCGGTGGAAGCGCTGGTGTGCGTCAAGGTGCTGCAAGAGCATCTCCTGCCACCGACGATCAATTATCAGACCCCTGATCCTGACTGCGACCTGGATTACGTGCCGAATACAGCCCGGGCTGTTCCAGTCCGTCACGCCATGTCCAATTCGTTCGGTTTTGGCGGTCACAATGCCACCCTCATCCTGAGCAAGCTCAACGCTCCGGGCAGAACACAAACCACTCCGGAGGGGCAAGTATGAGCCCTTACGCCCACATCACCGGATGGGGGATGAGCGTACCGGAAAAAGTCCTGACCAACGAAGAGCTGACCAAAGTGATCGATACCGACGATGCCTGGATCGTCGAGCGCACCGGCATCCGCGAGCGCCGGATCGCTTCGCCTCAAGACACATCCGCTTCCCTGGCAACCGAGGCAGCCTTACAAGCCTTGAACGTCGCTAACATCAAGCCCAATGAGATCGACCTGATCATCGTCTCGACCTCGTCACCAGAGCACATCTTCCCCGCTACCGCCTGCCTGGTGCAAGACCGCCTGGGCGCCAATAAAGCCGGGGCGTTCGACCTATCGGCAGCCTGCTCTGGCTTCATTTACGCCCTTAATCTCGCCACATCCGCCATCCAGAGCCAATCGATCAAGACGGCGCTGGTCATCGGCACCGAAACGCTGTCGCGCCTGGTCAATTGGAAAGACCGGGGCACCTGCATCTTGTTCGGTGATGGCGCGGGCGCCTTTGTCTTGCAAGCGGGGGAGGAGCCGGGTGGAGTGCTTTCTGCCGTCATGCGCTCCGATGGCTCGGGAGGCGACGCCCTCTCGCTGCCCGCCGGAGGGAGCCGCCTGCCAGCCAGCATGGCTACCGTGGCAGAAGGGCAGCACTATATTCATATGAACGGGCGTGAGGTATACCGCTTCGCCACCCGGGTGATGTCGCAAGCCACCCTGGAAGCCGTTGAGAAAGCCAATCTCAAGATCGAAGATATCAACCTGATCATTCCCCATCAAGCTAACCAGCGCATCATCGAAGCGGCTGCCCGCAACCTGAATTTCCCCATGGAGCGAGTGGTGGTTAATGTCGACCGCTATGGCAACACCTCCACAGCGTCCATACCCATCGCAACCGTAGAAGCCATTAAGGAAGGTCGCCTGCATCCCGGTGACCGGGTGGTCTTTGTAGGCTTTGGCGCCGGGCTGACCTGGGGTGCGGCGGTTGCATTGTGGAGCGGACCCTTCGCCGGCAAGCGCAAAGTCCGCCCGGTGAGCTACCGCATCTGGGCGAGAATACGCTCCTTCCTGCGCCGCCTGGTGCGGCATGTCGAGGGTCTGATCTGGGGCAGGTATACGTAGCGCTCGCACAGGGTATTACCGCGATACGTCGTACAATTCGGCTATTTTTACCCCAAATTGTATGTTAGAAAGGCGTTAGAAAACCGCCGATTCTGGCAACGCGTCTACCAGGCATGGCGACAGGTTGGTATAATCAGCTTAGAATTTCTGTTTTTGTGATTTTTGGAGGCGTAAGTGAATCCAACTCGCAACCGATCTACGATTATCTACCTGCTGTTGTTTGTTGTCATTATCATCATGGTAGTTTACAACTTCCAGCAGTCGGCTACCAGCAAGGAAGTATTGCCCATCAACCAGGTTGCCTCTGATGTTAAGAGCGGGCTGATTTCACGCATTTTAGAGAATGACAACGAGATCACATTGATCTATGCGGATGGTCCAGAGCGCAAATCGAATATCGAAAGCTCAAGCACCCTGGTTGACCAGCTGCTTGCCCTGGGTGTGACCAGCCAGGAGCTCAGTCCAGACAAGATCAATATCGAGATCAAGCCCCCCAGCGCCTGGCTGGGGATCGCCACTGCCCTCGGCTATCTCTTGCCGTTTGTGATCCTGGCAGGCGTCTTCTGGTTTGTTTTCCGCCAGGCGCAAGGTAGCAATAACGCCGCTCTCTCCTTTGGAAAATCGCGGGCGCGCATGTTCACCGGCGACCAGCCCACGGTCACTTTCCAGGACGTGGCTGGGGTGGAAGAAGCCAAGGAGGAGCTACAGGAAGTGGTTGAATTCCTGCGCGAGCCCGAAAAATTCATCTCGCTCGGGGCGCGCATTCCCAAGGGCGTGCTGCTGGTGGGTCCTCCCGGCACCGGAAAGACCCTGCTGGCAAAAGCGGTTTCCGGTGAAGCCGGCGTGCCCTTCTTCTCCATCTCTGGCTCCGAGTTCGTCGAGATGTTCGTAGGCGTCGGCGCCAGCCGCGTGCGCGACCTGTTCGACCAGGCAAAGCGCCATTCGCCCTGCATCGTCTTCGTCGATGAGATCGACGCCGTGGGCCGGCAGCGCGGCGCCGGGCTGGGCGGCAGCCACGACGAGCGCGAGCAGACCCTCAACCAGATGCTGGTCGAGATGGACGGCTTCGACACGGATACGAACGTGATCATCGTCGCCGCCACCAACCGCCCGGACATCCTGGACCCCGCCCTGCTGCGCCCGGGTCGTTTCGACCGGCGCGTCGTGCTCGACCGGCCCGATATGCGCGGCCGGGAAGCTATCCTGCAGGTGCACATCAAAGGCAAGCCGCTCGCCCCCGAGGTTGACCTGGGCGTGCTGGCTCGCTCTACGCCCGGCTTTGTCGGCGCCGACCTGGAAAACCTGGTGAACGAGGCCGCCATCCTGGCTGCCCGCCGCAACAAGAAGACCATCGGTCAGTCTGAGCTGGAAGAAGCCATCGAGCGCGTGATCGCCGGACCCGAACGCAAGAGCCGCCTGATCAGCGAAGAAGAGAAGCGCATCGTGGCTTACCATGAAGCCGGGCATGCCGTGGTGATGAATACCCTGCCGGAAGCCGATCCGGTTCACAAAGTCTCCATCATCGCCCGTGGCATGGCAGGCGGCTACACCCTGTCGCTCCCCGAGGAAGATCGCACTTTGGAATCGCGCAAGGAGCTCATCGCCGCCATGATTGGTTTGCTGGGCGGGCGCGCCGCCGAAGAGCTGGTTTTTGATGACATTACATCCGGCGCATCCAATGACCTGGAACGGGTTACGCGCATCGCGCGCGCCATGGTCACCCGCCTGGGCATGAGCGATGCTCTCGGTCCCATGGTGTACGGGCAGAAGGAAGAACTGATCTTCCTGGGCCGCGAGATCTCCGAGCAACGCGACTATTCAGATGCAGTTGCCAAACAGATCGATGATGAAGTGCGCCGCATCGTAGGCGATGCATACAAACAGGCAAGGGATATTCTTGTCAAGTACCGTGAAAAACTAGACGCTGGTTGCCAACCGTCTGCTGGAAGTAGAGACGGTAACACGTGAGGAGTTCGAGAGCATCTTCCCGCCCCCAATCCCCAAGCGCAGCGGCACACCGGTACCCCAGCTGACGTAACCCCAGACACAATAACCTGAAACGTAAAATGGGAAAGCGACACCCATTTTACGTTTCTTGATTTAATCCAGGAGGTTGATATGGTCGCAGAGTTCAGCCTTCAAGACTACCAGGCGGCACTCTCCGCAGCCGCCTTCTACCGGGTTACAAGGGCAGGCTACCTGCGCCTGCAGGGCGCCGACCGCCTGGCTTTTCTCCAACGCCAGACGACGAATGACGTCACCCGGCTTGCACCAGGGCATACGATCCTAACCGTTCTGACCAACCCCGCCGCGCGTATCCTGGATGTGCTGCTCCTGCTCCCTGAACCGGATGACGTAATGGGGATGCTCACGCTGCCCGGGCTCGCCGGCGAAACGGCGCGCTTTCTGAAGAGCCGCATCTTCTTCAAGGACCAGGTATCCCTGAGCGACGCCAGCCACGACGCTGGCGCAAATCGACCTGGTGGGACCCTCTGCCAGGGAAGCGCTTGCCCGCCTGGGTATCCAGCCGCCAGCCGGGGCGGAAATGCTGGTATCCGGGGAGATCGAAGGCGGGGTCATACGCGCCCTGGGTACGCCGGTCTATGCGCTGCCGGGAATCCGGCTGCTCGTGCCCGCCGCGCAGGTAGATCAGGTAGAGGCTGCCCTCATCCGCCAGGGCGTGATGCCGCTCACGCAAGCCAGCTACCAGATCCTGCGCGTGGAAAATTGCCTGCCGGGGGTTGAGGCGAGCTGACCGGCGAGTACACCCCGCTCGAAGTGGGGCTCGAGGCAGCCGTTTCCACCACCAAGGGTTGTTATACCGGGCAGGAGGTCATCGCCCGCCAGCTCAACTTCGATAAAGTGACCCAGCACCTGGTGCTCTTACGCCTGCAAGCGCCCGGACAGGCTGTCGAACGCCTGTGGGTGGATGGCAAACCGGTTGGGCTGCTCACCAGCGCTGCCACATCCCCTCGCTTCGGTCCGCTGGCTCTGGCAGTCATCAAACGACCGTATCACCAACCCGGAACGAGTGTTATCATAGGAGGCGATGGAAAAACCGGCGGCGCTCAGGCGCAAGTTGCCGCGCTGCCCTTAACCCCTCCAGACTAATCAGAACAGGATAACGGACCCCCATGAGCTGTTGCCTGCCATTCGAGAACAAGATCGCCCTGGTCACCGGCTCGGGAAGGGGTATCGGGCGAGCCATCGCGCTGCACTTGGCCCGCCAGGGCGCCGATATCGCCGTCAATTTCTTCCGCAACCGCTCGAGCGCTGAAACCACAGCAGAGGAGATCCGCTCGATGGGACGCCGGGCGATCACCGTGCGGGCGAATGTGGGTGACCTGGAGCAGATCGACCGCCTTTTCGCAGAAGTCGACCGCCAGCTCGGCGGCTTGGATGTGCTGGTTTGCAACGCCGCCTCCGGCTATAACCGCCCCGCAATGCAGCAGAAGCCCAGGGGATGGGAATGGACGCTGAATATCAACGCCCGCTCGCTGCTGTTTGCCGCTCAGCGGGCGGCGCCGCTGATGGAGAAGCGCGGCGGAGGGGCGATTGTGAGTATCTCCAGCCCCGGCGCCGGGCGCGTGCTTCCCGATTACGTCGTCGTCGGCGCCAGCAAGGCTGCCCTGGAAGCCATCACCCGCTATCTGGCGGTGGAGCTTGCGCCTATGAACATCGTGGTCAACGCCGTCTCACCGGGAGTGGTGCTCACCGACGCCCTGCGCCACTTCGACCTCATCCGCAAAGATGAGCGCATCATCGAGCGGGCAACCGCCCTCTCTCCAGCCGGTCGCCTGGTCACTCCAGAAGATGTGGCGAGCGTGGTCGCTTTCCTGTGTACCCCGGCTGCCAGCATGATCCGCGGCCAGACAATCCTGGTCGATGGCGGTTACACGCTGCCAGTAGCTGGCGCAGGTAGAGAAATTGCCGATGGGGAATAGCTACCGGCGCCGGCGGAACATCACCCTGCTGGCTCTACTCAGCCTGCTGCTCGCCAACCTGCTGGCAGGCTGCACGCCGGGCAGCATCGATTCATTCACCCAATCGATCGACCTGCGCACCTCGCTGTTCACAATCACCACGAAGAACCCAACGCAAGACGCTCATCCTGGAGCCGCTTCTGCGGAGGGCCAGGAGGCTAGCGGCAGCGAGCAGTTCTTGCTGGTCGAGGAGCTGGTCATCATCATGCTCTTCGTGGCTGTCCTGGTGGGTCTGGTTGCCCACCGCTTGCGCATCCCCTACACCATCGGACTGGTGCTGGTTGGGCTGCTGATGACGCTGCGCGGAGCCGTCGAGATCACCATCTCGCCCACGTTGATACTGGGTTTGCTCGTCCCACCCCTCATCTTCGAAGCCGCCTTCCACCTGAACTTACGCGACCTGCGGCTGAACCTGGTGCCGATCACCATCCTGGCTGTCCCCGGCGTGCTGCTGACCACCCTCCTGGTTGGAGGCATCGTCGCCCTGGGAGCCGGGATCGCCTTACCGATCGCCCTGGTGTTCGGCGCCATCGTCTCCGCAACCGACCCCGTCTCTGTGGTGGCGCTGTTCCGCAAGCTGGGCGTCCCCAAACGCTTGAGCGTACTCTTGGAAGGCGAGAGCCTCTTCAACGATGGAACTGCCATCGTGGTATTCCAATTGGTGTTGACCATCGCCGTTGCCGGGGCTGGCTCCTTCAACCTGGCGAATGGGCTGATCGATTTCCTGGTCATCGCCGGCGGCGGATTGGTGGTGGGTCTGCTGCTGGGCACGCTGGTCTCCGAGCTGATCAAGCGCATCGACGATTACCTGATCGAAACCACGCTGACCAGCGTGCTGGCTTTCGGCTCTTTCCTCGTGGCGGAGCTGCTGGGGGTGAGCGGCGTCCTGGCAGTGGTGGCTGCCGGGCTGGTGAACGGCAATATCGGTCCGCGCGGCATGTCGCCCACCACGCGCATCGTGGTCTTCAATTTCTGGGAGTACGCAGCTTTCCTGGCGAACACATTCGTCTTCCTGCTCATCGGTCTGCAAATCGACTTGCCTGCCCTCTTCCAATCCTGGCAGCCGATCCTTTGGGCGATCATCGCCATCTCGATCGCCAGGGCTGTCAGCATCTACGGGTTATCCCGCATCGGGCACAACATCCCGCTCAAGTGGCAGCACGTGCTCTACTGGGGAGGGCTGCGCGGCGCGATCTCCCTGGCGCTGGCATTAAGCCTGCCCGCTCAGCTCGGCTCTGCCAGCAACCAGATCCAGGTGATGACCTTCGGTGTAGTTTTGTTCACCCTGCTGGTGCAGGGGCTCACCATGAAGCCCCTGGTGCGCCGGCTGGGGATCATCGAGCGCCGGTCGGAGCAGAAGGAGGAGTACGAGCGGCGCCATGCCCGCGCCGTAGCCAGCCGCGCCGGGTACGAGCACCTGCAGCGCCGGCACCAGCTCGGTATGCTTTCCGACCATACCTGGCAGCGGATTGCCCCGTTACTGCAAGAGCGCGCCCGCAGCCTGGCAGGCACGGTGCGGGAAGTGATGGCGGTTGATCCCAGCGTGGAAGCCGATGAGCTGGACACCGCCCGCCGCGAATACTACCGCGCCCAGCGCAGCGCGGTATCTGCTCTGCTCAAAGACGGGGTGATCAACGATGAAACCTATGGACGCTTGATCGCTGAGATCGACACCGCTATCACCATTCCCCAAAGCGGGTGGAGCAACCTGCTGAGCAGCTTCGGCGGTGACAACCCAGCCATCGATCGCCTGATGGCAGTGGTTATCCAGGAGCAGGATATCGAGAATGCGCTCAGCAGCCTGTCCAAGCTCGGCGTGCCTTTCACGCGCCTGCCCAGCTCCGGAGGCTACCTGGGCAGGCGCAATGCAACCCTGTTGATCGGGCTTACGCACGGTCAGACGCAGCATGTGGTCGAAGCCCTGAAGCGCAGCTGCCGCAAGCGGGTGGAGTACCTGTCTACCCTGCCGGAAGGGCTGCCCGGAGCGGCTGCTGCGCCTATCCCGGTGACGGTCGGCGGAGCGACCATCTTCACCTTTGCCGTCGAGCGCTTCGAGACGTTTTAAGGTTCTGAGCTAGAATAACCAGGGCAACGACTGGCGAGCAGCATGTTCACCGATACAGTGCGGGACCTTTATCACAGGCTGGATGCGCTGAGCGGCAAGAGATTAGCCGTCATCGCCCGCGCGATCCGGCGCTACGACCGCAACCGGGGACCGGAAGCCGCCGCCACTATCTCTTATTACACCATTTTCTCGATTTTCCCTCTGCTGATCTTCACCATCACGGCTCTCAGCTATTTCATCGATCCAGAGGTGGTTATCCAACGGCTGACGGAGCTAACGGAAAACCTGCCGATCACGCCCGAGGCGATCATCGTGCAGGTGGAAGAGGTGCTCAGGGCGCGGGCTACCTTCAACCTGATCGGTCTCGTCGGCTTCCTATGGGCTGGATCCGGGGCGTTCAACTCGCTGGCAGCCAACCTGGATCGCACCTGGAAAAAGGTGGGGCAACGCAGCATGCTCCAGCACCGCCTGATTGCCATCCTCATGGTGGTATTGCTGGCAATGTTCATGTTCTTCTCGATCATTTATACAACCCTGATCGATCTCTCCCTGTTCTTCCGGCTCTTTCCTATCGATCACATCCCCTGGCTCCAATCCTTGCTGCAAGGAGCCTATGCGCATGTCTGGCCCTATATTCTGAGGTTCAGCCTCGTCTGGCTGCTTTACCGGCTGATCCCCGCCGCCGGGGTCGATGGTTGGTCAGCCTTCTGGGGCGCCCTCTTCGCCAGCCTCGCCTGGGGACTGGCGACGACGGGGTTCTCATGGTATTTGAGCAGCGGGCTGGCAAGATATGATTTGATTTACGGCTCGCTGGGGGCGATCATCGCTTTCCTCACCTGGATTTACCTGAGCGCCGTGATCATCCTTTTCGGCGCTTATCTGACCGAAGCGATTGAGTTCCGCAAAGCCAGCTGGCGAGCCGGCGAGCTATCGTGAATCCTGCGGCGCCTGGTTTACCAAACGTTTACCGGGATTTGCACATTTGTTAACACAGACCGGTTGACATGGCTCGATTCTTCCGCGATAATTTGAACAATCAAGACCATCCTTGCAGCCAGGATATTTGCAGCAGACTTTGAGCAGAACAAGCAGCCAACACAGCAGTCCTTCCCCAGCCTTGCGGTCTTTAGCCAGCCGGATGCGCCGGAACAACTGCCCCCAAAAGCCTGCATCAGCGGTGACTCATCACCGCTGATTTTTTTATCCAGGAGCCATCGCATGTACAACCTGCAATTTGACGGATTATTCAGAGGATTTCCAGGGGAAGAACAAACCCTGACGAAGGCTGGCTTTCTGTGTTACGGCTGGATCATCCTGCGCAATGAGGCGATCATTGCCCGAGGGCATGGCGCGTACGCGCGCGGGAACGACGCCACTTCCAATATTGCCGAATACCTGGCGCTGATCGAGGGGCTTGACGCGCTGACAACCCTGGGAATATCCAATGAAGTCATCCAGATCACGGGCGATGCCAAGTCCGTGATCGATCAGATGCAGGGCTTGGCGTCTGTCAACTCGCCCAACATCAAGCCGCTCTACCGCCGGGCTGCACGCCTGGCAGAGCGCTTCCATTACCTGGTCTGGGAATGGACGCCGCGCCGCAACAATCGCCTGGCTGATTCGCTGACCCGCAGAGCCTTACAACAGATCCGCATGGACCGCAATCACTGCCTGGATATCGCCAGCGCGGCTCGCCCTCCGCAGGGTGGGCGTCAAAACCGGAGATTCTTCCCGGTGCTCGACCTGCGAATTTATCACGAAGCCTGAAGTACATGCCAAACCAGCGGTTACGTTTAGCCGCCTCATCCTGAGTCGGCGACGATCACTCCCATGCGCTGCATGTCAGCCAGCATCCTTTCCGGTTGGACGATGAGCGCCTGAAGCCATAAGCCCGGCTTGCGGATCGATCCATCCAGGTATTGCAACAGGCAGGCAACCACGGGTATGGCGGTTAAGGCGTAGCCATCTGGGTGCGAGAGGCAAAGCTCCTTCTTCAAGAGCTTGCCGTCTTTCCACCCAGATGATTCACATTTTAAGATCGTAGCATAAGGCGGTTTTGAGAATTTTTTCAATCCCCAGAGCATCAGGCGCGCCATCGGTCTCAGCGCTGCACGCGGCCAGATGCGTAAAGCGCCCATCGCCAGTGGCATGACCAGCCAATCCACAAACCAGTTGAAGCCGCCAACGTAAAACCCGGTTTCCCGCAATGCAGGCAGCAGCCCAGGCAATCCAGCCATCTCCTCCAAGTACATTGCCATGCAGCCTTGCCGGCCAAACTCGCCTCCGAAATCCATGATGAGGGGATTGAGCATGCTAACCGGCTTCCACTGCCCATCCTGATATGCCACAGCCCGGAAGTCGTCGAATTCCAGCAGCATCTCATCCACGGTTTCGATCCCGATATCGAGAGCATTCCAATCGATCTTGATCACGCTGCCAACATTTGCCCGCTCCAGACGGTCGTACTGCATGGCATGGTATCTCACCAGGGCAGCCGGCAAGCCGGGGTGGAACCCACCCTCGGTGATAAAACAACTCCCGGCGGCTTTGATCTCCTCTTCCCTGGCTTTCAGGTGGTTCAACTTGGAGGTTGAAAACTGCACATCGAAGTAATCGACGCCACAGGCAAGAACAGCCTGGGTGACCTGCGCCGTGTAGGCGCTGGTACTGGAGGCGACAAGCACAAGGTCGACACCGCTCAGAGCTCCACGCAGGCTTTCAGAGTCGGCTGCGTCTACCGATATTGCTGAAACGCGCTCCCCTGGATATTGCTGATTCAGACCTGCGGCAACTGTTCGCACGCGGCCCAATTGCCTGCCCCCTAGAACGAGGCGGCATCCCGTCTCCTGCAGCAGCAACCCGGCAACCTGCCTGCCGGTATTACCGCTACCCCCAAGGATTAGAACGGTCTTAGACCCGACACCCATCATGATTTTCCCTTCCATATTGCCCACCAGGGGCGTTTCTCAGGCTGCCAGTTATTGATTTCAGCCTTCATCACCTCGTAGCCGTGCTGGATCAATTCATCCGTGCGGCTAAAATCCCAGACAGGCACAGGGTCTTTCCACTGTAGATGGACATGCCGGACGTGCACGCGCCTGGCAGCAGCCAGCGCCAGCTCCATCTCCACCTGGCGGTTTTCGACCGTGCCAATCAGCCTTGCCATGAAGGAGCCGAACCCTTGCATCTCCGCAGGGACATCGCGGAAATCGCGGATATCCAGGGCGATCATCTCGGTGGCTCCCTGTGACAACGCTGGCTCGACCGGCAGGTTGCTGAGCACGCCGCCATCCATCAAGATCTGACCCGGGCGCTGGATGGGAGTGACCCAGGGGGGCAGGGCAGTGGAGGCAAGCAGACCTTCCAGGATGGAATCTTCCGGGTTCTGCCCGAAGAGCGCGGGGCACCCGTTATTCAAGTCGGCAGCCACAAGGAACAACCGCACGTCGCGGATATCCTTGAAGCGCAGCTCGGGGGTCACGCCTTGCGCGATAAAGAATTCGGTCACCCGCTGGTGGACAGCCGGCGTGGGGCGGTTAAAACAGCCCGCACGCTGAGCCACAAGGTATTCGAAGGATACAGGTTGAGTTTTGCAGCTTCCTTCCACGCCGACTCCAATGCAGCAACACCCTGCATGTTGACGCCTCTGAGTGCCAGATAGGCAGCATTGATCGCTCCCGCCGAAGTGCCCACCAGCATTGCCGGCTTGTAGCCAGATTCCAATAAGGCGCGCAGTGCGCCAGCTTGCAGTGCGCCGCGCCCTCCCCCACCGCCAAGGACAAAAGCTAGTTGTTTCGCCATGCCGGATTTCCTCCCCGATCATGATCGCTACGATTTACGAGTTTCCGGATGTTATCCCCTGGACATCTTTCCCGAACCTTATTTTACGATACAATTTAGCTGCCAGACCTGCAACACGCAAAAAAATACCCATCTCCTGGAGAATCGATCCTATGCCACCGGAATGGTACCGCAAGTCCGCAACAGCAACTCTGCAGGAGCTCGGCTGCGAGGCAAAAACCGGGCTCTCTGCGGACGAAGTGCAGAGCCGCCAGCAGAAATATGGACCCAACGAGCTCGTCGAGCGCGGCGGGCGCACCCGCTGGCAGATCCTGGTCGAGCAGCTATCCGGCATCCTCACCTTGATCCTGGTCGGGGCGGCGGTCGTCTCGCTCTTTCTGCAAGAATACATCGACGCCGTGGTTATCCTGGCGATCGTCGTGCTCAATGCCGCTCTGGGTTATTTCCAGGAATACCGGGCAGAACAGTCGATGGCGGCGCTGAAGCGCATGGCAGTACCCACCGTGCGCGTGCGCCGGCAAGGAAGCGCCCGGGAGATCTCTGCCAGGGAGCTGGTGCCTGGGGATATCGTGATCCTGGAGACGGGCAACATGGTGCCAGCGGATGGGCGTGTGCTGGAAAGCGTCAACCTGCGCGCCCAGGAGGCAGCTCTCACCGGCGAATCCGAAGCGGTTGAGAAAGTTGCCAGCCTGGTTTTCGAGACGGAGAGAGCTCTGGGCGACCGGCGCAATATGCTCTTCATGGGCACGGTGATCAATTACGGGCATGGCGAGATGGTGGTCACCGAAACCGGTATGAGCACCGAGCTGGGCAACATCGCCGACCTGATCCAGTCGGTGAAAGATGAAAAGACCCCCCTGCAGCAACGCCTGGATCGGCTGGGTAAGTGGCTGGCGGTCGCCGCGCTGGTGATCGTGGCGGTTGTATTCCTGCTGGGTATCCTACAGGGCTATCCTTTCGAGACCATGCTGCTGACGGCGGTCAGCCTGGCGGTGGCTGCCATCCCCGAGGCGATGACGGCAGTGGTGACCATTGCGCTTTCCCTGGGCGCGCAGCGCATGCTGAAGCGCCAGGCGCTGATCCGCAAGCTACCGGCAGTCGAAACGCTCGGCTCAGTCAACGTGATCTGCTCCGATAAAACCGGGACGCTGACCCAGAACCGCATGACCGTCACCGTGCTCGATATCGCCAACCAGCGCATCGACCTGGAACAAAGGACGGATGACCCACGTCCCGCCTTGCGTCCTGTGCAGCCGGTAAGCCAAACCCTCTTACCGACTATCGACCTGCTCCTGCTCAGCGGGGCGCTGTGCAACGACGCCATCCTGGTCAAGGAAGTGGAGGGCAGTGGGAGCTATCACGCCGTCGGCGACCCAACCGAGGGCGCACTGGTGCTGGCAGCAGCCGAGTTTGGCATTTACAAACATGATCTCGAAGCGGCTTTCCCCCGGGTTGCCGAGCTCCCCTTCGACTCGGTGCGCAAGCGCATGACCACAGTGCACCGCATCCCCCAGAGCCGGCAGGAGATACCGGACAGCCTGGCGCACATCTGGGACAGGCGCCAGATCATAGACGCCTCCGCCGTACATCGCCTTTACCAAGGGCGCCATCGACGGCATGTTGTCAAAGACCTGCAATGTATGGGAGGGCGGGGTCATCAAGCCCTACAACGAGGATTGGGAAAAGCGAGTGATGGCTGCACATGACCAGCTTGCGCAGAGCGGCATGCGTGTCCTGGGCATAGGCATCCGCATTTTCGACGAGATGCCCACCCGAGAAATGCTGGAAAACCTGGAGCAGGACTTGATCCTGGTAGGGATTGTTCGGCATGATCGATCCCCCACGACCCGAGGTGAAAGACGCTATCGAGATCTGCAAGACTGCCGGCATCCGCCCGGTGATGATCACCGGCGATCACCCGCTGACCGCCCGCCACATCGCCCGCCAGCTCGGCATGCTGGAGAACGACCGCTTTCTCACCGGGCAGGAGCTGGAGGCGCTTTCCCAGGACGAGGTGCTGGAAGCCTCCAAAGAGATCTCGGTCTTCGCCCGCGTCTCTCCCGAGCACAAGCTCAAGCTGGTGCAGGCTTACCAGGACCAGGGCGCGATCGTTGCCATGACCGGCGACGGGGTAAACGACGCCCCCGCCCTGAAAAAAGCCGATATCGGCGTGGCGATGGGGATTACCGGCACCGATGTATCAAAAGAAGCGGCGGACATGGTTTTAATCGATGACAACTTCGCTACCATCGTGGCGGCGGTGGAAGAAGGGCGCATCATTTACGATAATATCCGCCGCTTTATCAAGTACCTGTTTAGCTGCAACGCCAGTGAGATTGTCGTGATGCTCTTTGGACCGCTGCTCGGCATGCCCATCCCCTTGCTGCCGCTGCAGATCTTGTGGATGAACCTGGTGACGGATGGCTTGCCCGCCCTGGCGCTGGGGGTGGAGCCAGCCGAGAAGAATGTGATGAAGCGCCCGCCCTACTCCTCCACCGAGAGCGTTTTTGGTCGCGGCATGCTCAGCTTCATCCTGGGCATGGGCGCCGTAATGAGCATCATCGCGCTGGGTGTGGGCCTGATCGCCTATCGTATGGGCGTAGAGACCTGGCAGACCCTGCTCTTCACCACGCTTATCTTCTCGCAACTGGCGGTAGCTTTGGAAGCGCGCTGGAACAGGAATCGATTTTCAGGCTGGGATTGTTCACAAATCAATCCATGGTCTGGGCGCTGCTCTCCGCCTTCGCTTTGCAACTGGCAGTGATCTACTTGCCTTTCCTGCAGAAGATATTCGACACGCGCCCTCTATCGTGGCTGGAGCTGCTGGTGACGATCCTGACGAGCTTGAGCGTCCTGCTGGTCATTGAAGGTTGGAAGTTCGTAGCCAGGCGCCGGTAAATCAGTCTCCCATTGCAGGGGAAGTCTTGATAAAATAATGCGCTGAACAAAACTCCGATTCATGCGGCGCAAGCGCGCTCCACCTGGTCTGCGCCACATATTCCGAGAATTTATTAATAAGGACGAGGGAGAATAATGCGATGAACCTGATGATTCTTGTGTCCTCAGATATCCACACCGCCAGCCGGATGGCTGAAGCGCTGAAAGCACTGCAGACGCAGCAGGCTGTATCCTTGCAGGACGCGGCGATCAGCGTCCGCCAGGCAGACGGCAGCAACCAGATGTGGGTGTGTCGAGAACTGGTCGGCAGTGGGCGATTAGGGGGCATGTTCTGGGGCGTGCTCTTCGCCCTCATTTACTGGTCCCGCTTTTGGGGTTTAAACATCGGCAGCATTGTGGATGATTACGGCATCGACGACCAGTTCATCAAGGATGTCAGCCAGGAGATGACAAAGGGGCATTCAACCCTGGCGCTCATCGCCGCGGAGGCGGATTTTGAGGTGATCACCCAGGCAGTGCAGGATTTCAATGCGCAGGTGTTTACCTACACCCTCACACAGGCAGCCGAGGGGAAGCTGAGCGCAATTTTCGCATTCGAAGAATAGCATCGACAAACGGAAATTAATGGAGGCATTATGACTCGCGCGACAACCCTACAAGCCACCAGTGAGGTTAAATTCAACCGCTTCATGGCGGGGGTTTATCTTGTCATGGCGGTGGGCTTAGCCATCACAGCCCTGGTCTCATCCTGGGTAGCATCCAATGAAGACCTGCTGCTCCGCATCTTCACCAGCCCCTGGCTTGCCTTCGGCTTGTTCCTGCTGCAAATCGGCATCGTGGTAACGCTGAGCGCGGCGGTGATGCGCCTCTCCCCAGCCGCCGCCCTTTTGTTGTTCCTGGGTTACGCTGCCCTGACCGGCGTCACCATCTCATCCATCTTTATTTATTACAGCCAGAGCACCATCGCCTACACTTTTTGGGTGGCTTCTGGCATGTTCTTGTTCAGCAGCGTTGTCGGGTTATTCATCAAGCGCGACTTGAGCGGGATCGGCATGTTCCTGCTGCTGGCGCTGATGGGCTGGATGTTCGCCTGGGTCTTCGTCTGGTTCTTCCCCTCGCCGGGCTTAAACCAGGCGCTGAACTTCACCGGCATCCTGCTCTTCGCAGGTCTCACGGTCTGGGACACGCAGCGCCTCAAAATGCTTTCAGCGCAAATGGAGGGGCAGCGCGGCATGGGAGGCATGATCGTGGTGGGCGCCCTGGCGCTCTATCTCGACTTCATCAACCTGTTCCTGCTCTTGCTGCGCGCCTCGCGAAGATAAGAAATCGAGTATAATGCATCGCTGTTCGTATTGGAATTATAGCCGGGCAATTTACGATAGAAATCCTACCGAAGGCAAGGCCCGTCCGTGCTTTCGTGCGATTTAATAACCTCAACACAATCCAAAGGAGTGTATTTATGGCAACACTAACCGTATTCAAGTTTGCGACGCCGGAAGGCGCAGGGCAGATGCTTGAAAAAGTTCAATCCATTCAAAAAATGGAGCTGATCAAGATTCAGGACGCGGCAATCGTCACCTGGCCCGCAGGACAGAAAGCCCCCAAGACCAAGCAGCTGGTCAACATGGCTGGCATGGGAGCGATGCAGGGCGCCTTCTGGGGCATGCTCTTCGGACTGATCTTTTTTGTCCCCTTCTTCGGGCTGGCAGTCGGCGCCGCCATGGGCGCGCTGAGCGGCAAGATGGCGGATTACGGCATCAGCGACGAGTTCATCAAGACCACACGCGAAAAGGTCACCGAGGGCACTTCGGCTTTGTTCCTGATGACCAGCGACGCCGTCCAGGATAAGGTGATCGAGCAGCTCAAGGGTATGGAATTCGAGCTGATCGCCTCCAACCTGACCAAGGAACAAGAAGAGCAGCTCAAAGCTGCTTTTGCAGCAGAATAACCTTAGCACCTATCCGAAAATAGAAGTGAAACCCGATTTTGGGGTGTGTGCGGCTTCGCCGCACACACCCCAAAATCGGAGCTCCTCAAATTTTCGGACAGGTTCTTAGGATAATGGCTGCCAACCAGGATTAGTGACAGCATAGGAATGAATCATCAGTGTTGGGCGGGTGATACCCGCCCAACATCTGTTTTATCTGAAAGGCGAAGCCCGGTGAACAGCGCTCCTGTGGGACACGACATCTCCCGCATTACCGATTACCTTTTCATCTCCGCCTGGCCCGAGAGCCAGCATGTGGACGAGATCATCAGCCTGAACATCCGCCTGATCCTTTCCATGCACTGGCAGCGCCCTGCCGCCCCCTTGAGGCAGCCCCCCCTGGATCTGCTCTGGTTGCCGACCTTTGATACCCCGCTGACTCCCATTCCCATCTCCACGCTGAGGCGCGGCGTCGAGGCTGCCCTGCCGGTGATCCGGGAGGGGAAAGCCGTGCTATCCCACTGCCGCTACGGGATTCACCGCAGCGTGGCGATGGCGTGTGCGGTATTGATCGGCAACGGGCTGTCGGCTGACGAGGCAATGCACCTGGTCAGCTCAAAACGCCAGGCTGCGGACCCGTACGCCGGATATATTCAGAAGCGCATTCGCAAATTCGAAGCGCACTGGCAAGGCTAATGGGAGAGGCTCGACCAGCGCGCCTCATCCTTGCGCAATCCCACCAGACCGAAAGTTAATTTATACAACACATAATCCCCCTGGTTGCCGAGCAGGTTGCCGAGTCGGATCATGCGCAGCAAACCCTGGATCGCTTCCGCCTTCTCAGCGCCATAAATCTCAACCAGGCGGGCGGTCTCCTGTGGCTCAGGCTGTGCATCGCATTCCGCCCAGCTACGGGCATAGAGCAGGGCGGGGACCTCCTGGGGCGGGGCGCCAGCAGGGATCAAGCCGGCAGCAAGCTCATCGATCTGCTCTTGGGGTACGCCTGCCTTGAGCGCCGCGAGGCTGTGCCCGTAGCTGCAATAGCGACAGCCATTGACCTCGGTCACCACCAGCATCAGGCGCTCCCTGAAGTCCGGCGGCACAAGCTCGCGCGTCGCGCGCCGCATCAGGCGGCGGTTATCCATCATAAAGCGCATGTCAGCATAAAATTCGTCCCAGCCGTGATAAAGCCGCCGCGCAAACGTAGGTTTTGCCATGCTACCTCCCATGAATAACGATGCTCATGCTTGAGTATCGCTCAAGCCCGCTTACTTTAGATGATCGTGTCCCCAAAAAGTTACCGGATTGGATTGTCCGGGAGCACCCAAAAGTTGTTAGCGCACCCTATTGTCCGAAAACTATTGCGAATATGCTAAAAATGGTATATGATATCGGCATTGTTTCGTCCTTATGCAGAACGTGCTACGCAGCTTGCCTTGCAGCTTGTCGGGACGATTCCAAATCCAGGGGTATAAAAAAGGAGTCCCACATGGCTTACCAATACAAGAATTCCAAAGGTATCACCTACTACCTGCACGCCAAAAAGCGCACCACCTCCACAGGAAAGCAGCAGGTACTCTACTTCTTTTCCAAGACTGTCAAGGAAGAGGCCATAGATGCCCTACCCAAGGGCTACGTGGTCTCGGAAGCCTCTAGCGGGCTGCCCCTCCTAAAAAAAGCATAATAGCCGAGCAAACAACAACCGAATAGGACAGTTACACCGCAATCAGGGTGCAGATCGGGCTTTGCTCAGCCTGCACCCTGTTGTTTGGATTGCTCAAACATTAATACCAGATTAACCCTTGACGGCTGGGATGAAAGTTGTATAATCAATTCCTGCGAAAAGGCAAAGCATATGTTAAGACACCAGAGTAATGACATACGAAAACCGCTCTCCAAGGAAACGCCTTATGGTTTCCTGGCTGTTTCGCGTTGGAGGCCGCTCTGACTGTTCGTTAACGTCCGTGTTGTGGATTAACAGGCAGAAAAGCGCGGCTTTTCTGCCTGTTTTTTTTCTACTTTTGATGGAGGTGGACCATGACTGAGATCATCCCACAAACTGCACCCTGGCTGCACGTACGCTACGAAGGCCGCAGCTGGGATCTGCCCCTGGCAGATCTCGACCTCGGGCCGCTCTCAGCGGACGACGAGGTGCGCGCGGCTGTGGCAGGCTACCTGGACGTACCCGTCTACAAGCTGCGCGTATACGTGGTCGAGCGCCACACCAACGGCAACATGACCGTGCGCCCTGAAGCGGTATTCGGGCTGTTCCGCCGGCGCCGCGCTGGGACCCCCCAGGTGATCCAGCCCATCCGGCGTGACAGCTCCAGGCCCGAGCGTGACCTGCGCTCCGAGATGATCAACACGATCCTGATCACACCGCACCGCGATCTCTCGGCGCTCCACCCGGTCCACAAGGCCATGATCGACCAGGACCCGATCTTTTATGTGCACCTGGCAGCCTGGTATGCCGATCACGGCGCGATCCGCGACCACAAGGAGATGTTCGTCACCATGCTGTGTCTGTCGGATTTCGAAGGGCATCGCGATGCCGGGCTGGCGCTGTTGCGTGAGCTGCCTCCGTATGAAGTAGCGCGTGTCGTCGATTTCATCAAGGGCGGCGAGGTGAAGCGGCGCCAGCCGAAGGTGCCCCGTGTCGCCGGTCAGAAGGCGCAGTTCGAGACGGTCAGCCTGCGTGTCGGCTTGAATCGCAACGTGCCGCGCTCCATGCGCACCGAGATCGAGCGCTACCTGCGCGAGCGCGAAGCCGACCCGAAGCGCTTCGACCGTACCGCACTGACCGCCCGCAAGTCGATGAAGCGCCTGTACGCCGGGCTGCACATCCCGCCTTCTCCCAGGGCGCAGGCGGTGCTGTTCGACGACGAGCCGCCTGAGGGCAGCCCGGCGTTCCAGGTGAAGCTGATCAGCCGGGCGCAAACACCTGCCGAGCAGGCGCGCGCTATCGCCCAGTACCGCATCCCTTACCGGGTGGCGTCCTCGCTGATCAAGGAGATGTCGCCGATGGTGCTGGCAGCCCTGATCGACGTGATGACGCCGCAGGAGGTGATCAACAACGTGGGCTCGCTGAAGAAGCGCGGCGCCTTCGACAACCCGGAGATCAAGGCTCTGATCGACGCCAAGCTGGAAGCGGCTAAGACCGATCAGCGGGTATCCGCCTACAAAGCCAAGGTGGCAGTCGAGGCGGCAGGAGCAGAAGGCGAGCTGGCTGAGGCGCTGGAAGCGGTAACCGACGCGCAGGTCAAGGCAGCGGGCAAGATCACCCGCCCCACCGCCCTGCTGATCGACAAGTCGGGCAGTATGGAGCAGGCTATCGAAATCGGCCGCCAGCTGGGTGCACTGACCTCCGCCATCTGCGAAGCAGAGTTGCACGCCTATGCCTTCGATACCGTCCCTTACAAGGTCGAGTCCAGGGGCACCTCCCTGACAGATTGGGAAAAAGCTCTGGCAGGTATCAAGGCGGGCGGCGGCACATCCTGCGGTGTGGCGCTGGAGCGGATGCGTGCGAAGAAACAGCGGGTCGAGCAGATCGTGATGGTGACCGATGAAGACGAGAACACGGCGCCTCTGTTCAAGGATGTCTATCCGGCTTACGCGGCAGAGTTGCAAGTCCGCCCGGCGGTCATCCTGATCAAGATCGGTAATACGCACCGTAACATCGAGATGGCTTGCACCGAGCTGGGCGTGACGCCTAACGTCTTCGAGTTTCGCGGGGATTACTACGCCCTGCCCAACGTCATCCCACTGCTCACCTACCCGTCCTTGACGGAGATGGTGATGGAAGTGCTGGACTACCCGCTGCCGAAGCGGAAGCCGGCATGAGAAATGTCTTCGGAACCTTAACAAAGGAAAATCCGATTGATCAACCCCAAAAAGTAGGGGCGACGCACCCCCATAGTACCGGGATGAGGCGTGTCGCCCCTGCACGGGGGAATCATGATCTTCTGAGATAGCCTAGAATAGCTGATGACGAGGCCAAGATGCCGCTAGACGACCTGCTGGATTCGCTGGAAGACGCCGAAAAGCGCTTCACGGGGACGCTCTTCATCGCCCCGCTCGTAGGGTCGAGCCAGGTGATGGTGCGCATCGCCGGCATCATCTGCAAGCTACGGGTAAGTCACGACTCGCACCGAGAGGCTACTTTCTCCGGATGGGCGATCTTACAGGCGCTCTCCACCAGCCGTGCAGCTTTCGTCCGACCGGCAACCCTGAGCGAGATCGCCCGCTACCTGGCCTTGTTCCCCCAGTTGGACCTGATCCTGGTGGAGCGCCAGAGCGCCAAAGAGAGCGAGGGCTGGCTGGCGATTCAAGCCCAGCAAGGCGACCGACGCTTCAACATCCCCGGGCTGGTGCCCTTCAGGCTGGCGGAAGCAGGCCTGACCCGCTTTGAGACGGTTGTAGCGCGCTTCGACGGGCGGGAGTTTTGGTACGAAAAGAAAGACCCGCGACGCGACCCGTCCATTGCCGCATACCTGCAGGCGAAGCTGCTGGAAAAAAGCGAGAGAGGCTTGCCACCCAAAGTGGAAACGCTGCATAAGCGCGGCCTCTCGCGGGAGGAGCGCCAGGCGTACGACCTGATCCGCTCGGCACTGGAGACTGCCGCCAGAAACATGCATGAGGAGCGCCTGTCAGATGCCCTGGCGCACGCCGGAGCACAGCTCACTGCTTACTTCGAGCGCGGCGATGAATACGTGGTTCGCTACCTCGTGGACGGGCAGGAGCACGTCTCGACCATCCACAAGGACAGCCTGCAAGTGATCAGCGCCGGCATCTGCCTGGCAGGCGAAGACCAGCGCTTCGACCTGGCGAGCCTGGTGGGTGTGCTGCGTGAGGGCAGGCGAGGCGGCAGGCTGGTGTATGGCGGTGAGGAGGACTGGTAGCATGTCGGGACGCAGTCGCCGCAGGAAAATGCAGGTAGAGCGCTGCTGGGTGCTGGTGGGTGAGCAGTTGCAGGATGCTATGTGGCGCATGCGCCGCCGCCAGCGCGTTGAAGGCGACCCTGCCAGCGTGGAGGCGCAGTGGGAGTGGGCTTTGAAGCGGGAAGAAACAACGGGCGATGTGCTCGGCTTCTTCCACACCCACCCGAGCGGCTATGGAACAGCGCCCAGCCAGCGAGATATCCGCACCATGCAAGCCTGGTGCTCAGCCTTCGGCAAACCGCTGCTGTGCCTGATCGCCCAGGGAAGCCAGGTGAGCGGTTATCTCTTTACAGATGATGAAAGCCTGGGGAACACCCTGCTGCGGGTGCGCCACGAACGCCCTGGAGAGTTTCTGGCTGAGATAGAAGGTCCAAACGGACCAGGATGATGTAAGAAAGACATGAGGGAAGCAGGATATGAACGATCTCACCCAACATGAAGCCATGTACCGCGGGCAGGCAGCCATGGAGAAGCTCGGTGCTGCGCGGCTGGTGCTGTGCGGGGCGGGCGCCCTGGGTTCCCTGATCGCCGACAACCTGCTGCGCCAGGGCGTGCGCCAGCTCAAGGTGATCGATAACGACCGGGTGGAAGCGCGCAACGCCGGCACCCAGCTCTACCGCAAGGAGGACACCGGGGCGCTCAAGGTGGAAGCGCTGCGCACGCACTGCTTCCGCGCCGTGGGCGTCGAGATCGAGCCGGTCGCCAAGCGCCTGGATGAGAGCAACGCCATCAGGCTGCTGCGCGGGGCCGACCTGGTGCTCGACACCTTCGACAACTCCGCCTCGCGGCGGGCCGTCAGCCAGGCTTGCGCCCAGAATGGGACTGCCTGCCTGCACCTGGGCATGAACGGTGGCTACGGCGAGGTTCGCTGGAATGAGGGCTACCGTGTCCCGGCGGACGTGGCGGAGGGCGATGCCTGCGAGGTGCCGCTGGCGCGCAACCTGATCTTGCTGGTTGTGGCGGCCGGCAGCGAGGCAGTGCTGCGCTACCTGATCGACGGGCGCAAAGAAAATTACGCCATCACACTGCAGGACCTGAAGATCCAGCTCGATGAACCTTAAAAATACGCTCGTCATAGTGAACTGCGTGCCCTAACGCAAGAAGCATACAACCACCCTTAATGGAGAGGTCGTGGGTTCGAATCCCACCACGCCGACCACCGGCGTGTAGCTCAGCGGCAGAGCACTAAACAACTTGCTTTTTGGACTTGCACGTAGTTCCCTCGAGCAAACTTTGACAATCAAAGGCGTACCCCGACCTTAGAAGCTTACAAACCGCAAGCTGGGAGCTTGCAGCAGACAAGAATCTGTGGTGAAAGCCAAATCTCTCACCAAATGAAAAGAAAGTAGCTTCTATGACTTGTGCGCCTTGATAAATCATGAGATGATCCCGAATAATCAGGTCAGTACGGGCTGCGCCCGCACTGCACCTGATTTCTCGGTTTTCAAATCACCGAACTGCGTAAGTTCAATCAACAAGTATCTTGATGGGAAATCAATCGCGGCTTATAATACGACCTTAGAACAAACTGCGTGCCCTGACACGAGAAGCATACAAACCTAATGGGACTAAGTTGACGTAAGTTTGTGTGGGTTCGAATCCCACCAAGCCGGGTAACTGGCTTGTGGCGGAATTGGTAGACGCGCTTGGATAAAGTTTATAGCTTTTCGGACTTGCACGTGGTTAGTTCTACTGCACTTTGACAATCAAAGGCGTACCCCGACCTTAGAAGCTTACAAACCGCAAGCCGGGAAGCTTGCAGCCGACCAGAATCGGTGGCAGATGCCAAATTTCCCCACCAAATGAAAAGAAAGTAGCTTCTATGACTTGTGCGCCTTCGATTTATTAAAACACAACTCGTACCCCGACGTTGAAAGCGTACAAACCATCTGTTAAATGGGCCAGTTTTTCGCTTTCAAAACTTGTACGAGTTGTTTTTCTTAACTAGTGTTTAGACAGGCGGCGCCTGTCTAAACACTAGTTTTCGAAGCCTTCATATTCCCCCCGCTCGATCTGGTAATACACCAGCCGCATGCCGAAAAAGATGACCTCCTTCTGGTAGGTCAACCCGATCTTCTCCATCACGCGCCAGGAGGCGATGTTCTGCGGGTCCGCCAGGGCGATGATGCGCGGCAGCCGTAAGGTTTCGAAGCCAAATTCCACGCTGGCGCACGCCGCTTCGGTGGCGATGCCCCGCCCCCAATAAGCCTTCGCCAGGGCGTACTCCACCTCCACCTCGCCCGCCTCCGGCACGAAATTTAACCCGCAGTGCCCGATCAACTGCCCATCCGCCTTAGCGGTAACAGCCCAATCGCCGAAGCCATGCTTTTGCCAGTGCTCGCCGAAATACTTCAATACCCGCCCGGCGCGCTCCTGGGGCGAGATATCGCGCTTGGGCAGGAAGCGCGTCACGTCCGGGTCGGCGAAGATACGCTCAGCGTAGACATCGAGGTCATGCAGGGTAAACTGCCGCAGCAGCAGGCGCTCGGTCTCGATCTCAGGCAATCCCATGCTTGGCATTTCTCCGGTCATCTAAATTCCAGGTCAATCTAGCGTCAAAAGTGGGGCGTTCTTCTGGAGCCACAGGCGCCTCGCTTTGTAATCCGGCATGAGCAGACCGACCTGTGCCCAAAATTCTTTCGAATGATTGTGGATGCGCAAATGCACCAGCTCGTGTACGATGACGTAGTCGATCATCTCCTCAGGCGCCATCACCAGCCGCCAGGTGAAGCTGAGCGTGCCGCGCGTGCTGCAAGAACCCCAGCACGTGCACGCCGAGGTGATCCTGATCTGCTGGTACTCATATCCATATTGCGCTGCCAGCTCACTCACACGCTGGGGGATATGGGCTTTAGCCTGTCTCTTATACCAGCTTTCGAAAGCCAGCCGCGCCTTCGGGCGAGTAGCCGGCGACATCTTGAAGCTGCCATCCAGGTAAAGGGCGGTCTGCCTGCCCTTGACGAATTCCAGCCGGTATCTCTGACCCAGGTACCAGAACTCCTCGCCGGCGACAAACTTTTTACGCACCGGGGCGGGTCCCAGCTTGCGGGCTTTCTCCTGGGTGGCTTTATCCAATCCGCCTTGCTCTCCACCAGACGGCGGATGGTCTCGTCACTCGCCTGCAAGGGGGCGCGCACCACCAGGTTGCCATCCCGCTCAACGATCAGGGCGATGGAGCGGCGTTTGCTGCGAATGATTTTACTGATTTCAAGCATGAGATACCTTTCAGGTTCAGTGGGAACAGCCGTAGAAGTACCCGGATTTAGTGGTGTTAAGGCGGCAATGCCGCCCTAACACCACTAATCCGGAAATCATCACGGTAAATCCCAATGAGCCATCTTTCAGCGGGCGACCATCGGTAAGAATAGCGAGATGGGCGGAGGAGGGTTGTACTCATCCGCGCCAACGTCTGCATTGAAGCCCAGGGGGCGAGAGTCGCCATCAATATCCGATGGAACGGCAGGTAGCGGCGCCACACGATCGATCGCCTGGCTGGCGCTGGCAGCCAGGTGCAAATCACCTCCCGCAGCGTTTACGAACCAGCCTGCGACAGCGTTGGTCACGTTACCGCCGAGCACGGCAGATGCGCCATCACGCTGGCGCAGCAAGTAACTGGTCAGGTTATTGGTGATCTCCACCTGTGTATTGGGGAAACGCCACTCGATCGAAGAGAACGGCGGCTGCGTTGAGAAGATGCTGTTATAAATCGCCTGCACCTGGCAGGCGTTCCACAAGCAGATGCCGCAATCGAAACCGGATTGCGAGGCGAATAAATCGCTATCCGCAGCCGATATGAAGTTGTTGCGGATCACCCCTGAAAAATGATCGACATAGCTCCCCTGGGCGCCTGGGCAGGGATTGTCGTTGTAGGTACGGCCTAGCCCGCTCGTCGCCAAGCCGAAGCCCACACCCCGGGCGTTATCGTGCAGCCGGTTGCGCTCGACAACCGTATCCGCGAGCCGCGCCAGAAATGGATGGCGTGCTCCGAGAGGCCGCTTGGGCACCAAAAACCGCTGACCGTGTTATCCCTGATCACCCAGCCGCGTGCCTGGTGGGCGTCAACGCCGCCGGTATAGCAGTTGTCCCGGATGTGAGAGCGTCCCTGGTCAGTGAGCTCGACCTGGGAGCAGGCTATTACGCCTCGATCGGGGAAGTGAGCCGCATCAACCGGGTTGATCTTAATCGCCTGCTGACCCGGATCTACGATATGCACGTTGTAGATCAAGGTGCCAGTGGTATCTGCTGTGACGCTGGACATGACATGAATCGGGTGATCGTAAGCTTCCCGCAGAGTCAAATCTGCCACTGTGACATTTGAGGCAGCCACCTGGATGATCTCGGTAGTCAGGTAATCTCCATCGAGCACAACCGCATCCCGGTTTCCGGAAGCGCTGCGCAGGCTTACTCCGGGGGTATCGAGAAGCAAATACGCCCCGTTCAGGGGATAAACCCCGTCAGCAACCAGGATGGCGGTACCAGAGGCGGCTGAATTGACTGCTGCTACCAGTTCTGGGACGCTATCGACCAGGATCGTCGCCCCGCCCGGAGTAGGCAGCGCCGGGCAGTAATCTTGCGCCTGACTGATCGGGGATAACTCTACCCATAAGATCATCAACAGTAAGGAAGCGACCAGCTTCACACCAATTCAGCCCACCCAGCGCAGCATACCGGTCTCAGCGGCGTCGTAGCCCCCAAAGCCGGCGATGACCGTTTTGGCTTGCTCGCCCGCCAGCCATTCAACCAGCCGGGCGACGGAAGCTTGCTCGAGGCTCTCCGCCGGGATGACCAGGTCGTAACGCTCCTGCACCAGGAAAATGAAATCCAACCCATAGGTCAACGCCACCGCCTGCAAGCCAAAACCCACGTCCACCTGCCCGGCTGCCACGGCAGCTGCCACATCGGAGTGGGTCATGCGCTCATCACCATAGCCCTGGATCCGGGAGGATCGATACCCAGGCGGTGCAGGGCGGCGTCCAGCCAGACGCGCGTCCCGGAGCCCGCCTGGCGATTGACGAAGCGCAAGCCGGGTCGAGCCAGGTCTTCCAGGCTATGCAAGCCAGCGGGGTTCCCGGCTGGAACCAACAAACCGAGGCGGCGGTGCGCCAGAGTCGCCAGCGCCGCCTGCCTTCCGGGCAACAAGCGGCGCACAAATGGCGCATTGTAGCTATCGCTCTCGGCGTCCCACAGGTGGCAGCCTGCCACGTCGGCTTTGCCTTCTGCCAGGGCGATCAAACCACCCAGGCTGCCCGTAAATCCGAGCTGCAGGCTGAAGGCGGGCACGATCTCCGGGAAGTGCGCCCCCAGCCATGCCAGCACCGGGTCATGGCTGCCGGCAAAGCGCAGCGTGTGCGCCTGGGCTGGCGCCGGCTGCTGGACGATGACCTGCCAGCGCTCCATCGCCTGGCGCATGGCAGCATCGATCTCCGGGGGTGAGTAACCGGCAGTCAGCACCTCCAGCAAGAAGGCTTCGGAGCGGTGGACGAGGCTTGCCCAGCGCAGGGCGGAATCGCCCACCTGCCTGGCAGAGCTCACCACGCAGTGCCCTGTCCGGCGCGGCTGACCACCAGCCCCAGCAACGCCAGCTCCTGGTAGGCGCGCTGCACCGTCCCTACTGTGCAGCCCCATTGCGCAGCCATCTGGCGCACCGAGGGCAGGCGATCGCCTGGGTTGAGCTTGCCGCGTAAAATCTCCTGGCGGATCTCCTCAGCGATCTTACGGTAAAGATGGGTCTCTTCCATAGTGAATAGTATAGCACGCCGGTGAATTCCTGGCTTATTTCGATTGTGAAAAAGGCTGCAATCCCCGAGTAACTGTATAGTAGTTATGGTATAAATATACTCAGGATCGAATTCACCGCCCATCAGCAACTCTAAGCATTCCATCGAGGAGAAACATCATGAGAAAAAGCTTACTGACCCTGGCACCGCTCATCCTGCTGGCGCTCTTCTGTGCTGCGTGTGCATCCACAACCCCTACCCCCACGAATCCCCCACCGACACCGGAGGTCATCCAGCCGACCGAAGCGCCCAGCGCTACACCCTCTCCCACTGCGACCCCACAACCGGTAAGCGCCGAGATCGTCCTCACCATCAGCGGACCCAACGGGGAAAAAACCTTCACGATGGATGATTTAAAGGAACTGCCGGTCGCCGAGGGGCAGGCAGGCATCAAGAGCAGCACCGGCAGGATCACCATTCCGGCACAGTTCACCGGTGTGGAGCTGATGGAGCTGGCGAGCCAGGCAGGTGGGCTTGACCCATCCCTGGGCGTGAACGTGGTGGCTGAAGACGGCTATGCCATGACCTTCTCCTACGACCAGATCACCCAGGGAGATTTCATCGCCTACGATCCCGCTACCGGCGACGAGAAAAAGATGAGCGAGCCGCTCAAGGTGATCCTTGCCTACGCCCGTGAGGGAGATTCTCTAGACAAGGATAGCGACGGCACACTACGCCTGGCGATCATCAGCCCAAAGAACAACCAGGTTACCGATGGGCACTGGTCGGTCAAGTGGGTCAACCGCCTGGAGATCAAGCCGCTCGGCGCCGAGTGGGACCTGCAATTGACTGGCATCATCAGCGATACGGTCGACCGCAACAGCTTCCAATCCTGCGCGGCTTCCCTCTGCCACCAGGGGAGCTGGACGGACGATAAAGCTCAAAAGTGGGTCGGCGTGCCACTCTGGTATTTGGTGGGACGCATGGACGACGAGATCAAGCACGATGGACCCGCCTTCAACCAAGCGCTCGCCGATACAGGCTACGCTATCCAGCTGATCGCCACCGATGGCTACTCCACCACCCTGCAAAGCTCCCAGGTTACCCGCAACAACGATCTCGTCCTGGCATACCAGGTAAACGAAAACCCACTGCCCGACAAATACTTCCCGCTGCGCCTGGTGGGCAATGAGCTGCAGAAAAACCAGCTCATCGGGCAGGTGGCTGAGATCAAAATGATCTTTGACGCCGCCGCTGCGACACCGGCGCTCACGCCGACCTCCCCTCCGGCAGCAGCCGCAACCAGCGCACCGGTCACCGTCCAGGGCGACCTGGTGATCTTCGGGCTGGTGGATAATCCGCTGGGGTTGAAAGAGGCGGACCTGCGGAAAATGGAGGTGGTTGAACTGACTGCCGAGCACCCGAAAAAGGGGAAGGAGACCTATCAGGGCATCCGCCTGGGCGCACTCCTGGAGCTGGCTGGGCTCAAGCCGGAGGCGAGCAAGCTGGTCTTCAGCGCCGCCGATGGCTACACAGCCGAGCTGGGTGTGAGCGACCTGCAGGCATGCACTGACTGCCTGCTGGCTTTCACAAACACGCCAGGTAAATTCAAGCTGGTGATGCCAGGCATGGAAAGCTCGTTGTGGGTGAAAGACATCGCATCCATCGAAGCCAGGTAGCCGGTCCGGGTCTATGAGATTGCGAGCATTCCTTTACCTCACACTGGTTTTCCTGCTCAGCGGTTGCCTTGCCAGGGCTCCAGCAAGTGAAGACGCCACCGGGCTTACACCTCCTCCGCTGACGCTGGAGCCCGCGGCCACTTCTGCCCCGCAGGAAAGGATCCCTTTACGCGTCTTCTGCGCGGGAAGCCTGATCCGTCCCTTCGATGAGCTGGAGAAAGCCTTCGAAGCGCTGCACCCGCAGGTGGACGTGCTGATGGAGTGCCATGGCAGCATCCAGGTCATCCGCCATGTCACCGAGTTGCACGAGAAAATCGATGTGGTAGCGACAGCGGATCACGCCCTGATCCCCATGCTGATGTACGCCTCCACTGATCCTGATACGGGAAAACCCTACGCCGACTGGTATATCCGCTTTGCCAGCAATCGCCTGGCGCTGGCGTACACTCCGCAAAGCCAGGGTGCCAGCTCAATCGGCGCCGGCAACTGGTATGACGCCATTATCCAACCCGGCGCGCGCCTGGGCATTGCCGACCCGCGCTTCGACGCCGCTGGCTACCGCGCCCTGATGGCGCTCCGCCTGGCTGAGGATGCTTATCAACAGCCGGGCATTTTCGATCGTGTCATTGCAGGTCGTTTCAAATACCCGATCACGAACTTCGAGGACGACGACTTCACCGTGATCAGCGTGCCCGAGATTATGGAGCCTAAGTCCGATTCGGGCATCCTGATGCGCGGCGCCAGCATCCAGCTCATCGCCCTGCTCGAATCTGGAGACCTGGATTACGCCTTCGAATACGAGAGCGTCATCCGCCAGCACGGCTTGAACTGGGTCGAGTTGCCGGAGGCGGTCAACCTGGGGAATGAAGCCTACAACCCTCAATACGGCCGGGTGCAGGTCGAGATGGATTTCCAGCGCTTTGCCTCCGTCAAGCCGGTGTTCAAGGGCGAGCAGATCGGCTACGGCATCACCATCCCCAGCAACGCGCCCCAGCCTGAACTGGCAGCCGAATTCATCGCTTTCATGCTGGGTCCAGAGGGTCGGCAGATCATGGAGGCGAATTACCATCCCTTGCTACCGCAGCCGGTGTGCGACCAGGCGCAATCCATCCCGGCTGAGCTGCGGAGCCTTTGCTCCGGGGAACCGGCGCCTTGAAGCGCTGGCGCGCGCCGCTCACGCGCCTCTTCAGCCTGGCAGGCGGCATCCTGGTGCTGTTTGTGGCGCTGCCGCTCATCGCCACGCTGCTGGCGACTACCCCGGCGGAGGTGAGACAGACCCTGCTGGACCCACAGGTGCTGCAATCCCTGGGGCTGACATTCCTGGCGGGGGCGCTGGCAACCGGCATCGCCGTTTTGCTGGGGCTTCCGCTGGCATACCTGCTCGCCCGCTACCGGTTTCGCGGCAAGGGGATCGTCGAGGGGCTGATGGACCTGCCCATCGTGATCCCCCATACCGCGGCGGGCATCGCCTTGCTGATGGTATTTGGCAGCAAAGGTGTTTTCGGACGTCTGCTGGCGCCGTTCGGGCTTTACTTCGTCGACACCCTGGCAGGCATCGTGGTCGCCATGCTCTTCGTCAGCCTGCCTTACCTGGTCAACATGAGCCGAGAGTCGTTCGCCCTGATCGATAGCGAGCTGGAACAGGCTGCCTCCGTCGATGGCGCCTCCGCCTGGCAGGCTATCTGGTTGGTGACGCTGCCTATCGCCTGGCGGGGAATTGCCGGCGGCGCGCTGATGATGTGGGCGCGCGGCATCAGCGAGTTCGGCGCGGTCATCATACTTGCCTACCATCCGAGTGTGATCACCGTGCTGCTCTATGAGCGCTTTGCGGGATTTGGCTTGTCTGCCGCCCTTCCGGTGACGGTTGTACTACTCTTGTTCGTCCTGCTGATCTTTGGTTTTTTGCGTTTCTTCCTGATCCCCGAGCGGCTTCCCTAGCGTTTTTCCTCCAGATAAGCAAAAAAGCCTGCCTTGCGCAGGGCGATCAGGGTCAAGCCGCCGAGCAAGCCGCCCAACGCGCCGAAGACGATATAGCTCACCAGGCTGCGCGCCAGCCCCAGGGCTACAAAACCGAGCGGCGCGCCGCTCACCAGCCCGATGCCCCACTTGACCAGGAACTTTGCCATGTTTCCAAACAGCCCCGCCAGCGTTGCTGTCGCCAGGTTCTCGGGGCTGCCCAGAAACATGAGTGTCAGATCGACGCCTACGCCTGCCAGGGTATACGATAAGAGCGTATCCAGCGCGCCGAAATCGCCCAGCCCCAGAAAAGCCGCCAGCAATCCGGAGGTCAGACCGACGAGACTGGCGGCCCCCGTTGGGGACCACCCGCGCAGCCACCACCAGGATCGCCATCCAGAACAGCCCGGAGTGACCTGGCAGCTGCAGGGGCAGCTTGAGGGCGATCTTGGCGACCACCACCAGCGCCGCAAACATCGCCATTAAGATCAACTGGAAGGTGGAAAAGTATCGTTCTTTCATGGCGTGTTGATCTCTATCCGGTCTACATCCTGTATCCATTCGTCACGCGTATCCAGCTTGGGCAACAGGGAGACCAGCTTCAATGTACCCCGGTTAGATAGGTCAAACATCACCATATTAGCCCATCTTGAACCTCCGCCCAGTTAAGCACGGCAGATTTTCCCCGGCTGGTGCTGACGACAGTGATAACCGTGTCTGGAGCTAATTGATCAGGGTCAGCAGGTAGATGCACAGCAGAACATCTCGCAACAACCAGCCTTCCTGCAGTTTGCCTCGACTGCATCCGATAAAGCTGACCTTCCCCAGCTTTTCCATATCGGCAGGTGTAAATCCCGCTACCAGCTCACCGTCGAAGTAGATCGGAACACTTCCTGCTGGCAGAGGGGTGGCCGTCCCCTGGGGTGTTAACATCCCTGCGGCGCAGCCAATCCACGCCAAGGATGACTGCCACGAAAACCAGCAGGATCACAATTGCCAGAATGATTTTGTTCCCTTGTCTCATATCCTCACTCCAAATAGAAGCCCTAAAACCAGGATCACTCCCCCCAGCAACAACCAATCGGATCCCAAGGACAGCCTCTGAGACGGGCGCCGGTGGGGTGAATCAAAGCCGCGTGCATAAGCCGCTTCGGTGATCATCCAGGCGCGCTTGGTGGTCAGTACAATAGCCGGCACCGTGAAAGCCACCAGGTTGCGCGTCTGGCGCAGCAACTGCCGCCAATCCTTTCCCGACGGCCAGACGCCACGCGCCCGCTGCGCCTCTTCGATCATCCGCCATTCTTCATCCATCAGGCTCAGGCTCTGGAAAGCCAGCCCCAGGCTGAAGGCATACCGGTAGGGCAGGCCAGGCTTTCCAGCGCAAGGCTCAGCCGCGGGGGGTGGTAGTGGCAACCAGCAGCGAGAACACGCCCGCCAGCAATACCAGGCGCAGCGTGACCGCCACCGCTAGCTGGAGGTTGATCAGCCACACATCCAGGATAAAGAGAATGAGCAGCAGCCAGCGCAAACGCCAGACCTGGCGCGCCGCCGAAGGCAGCAGCCGCGCCCAGCCCAGGAACACGGTATACAAAGCCGAGATCACCAATCGCCCCAGGGGCAGCATGACCGCCAGCGAGGCGCACAACCCATTGCCAGCTTGACGCGCGGGTCAATCCGGCGTAAAGGCGAGGCCTCGATCAGCACCAGCCGATACATCTCGCGGCGCGCCCCCCGGTTCAGCATGGAACTTCCACCCAATCTGGAACACGCAAGCCGATCTCCTCCCATATGCCTGCCTGGCGCAGCAGCTCGGACGGCGCGCCGAAGCGGCGATCCCGGACGCGCCGAGCAGGATCAGCCGGTCCGCCTGGGCTGCCAGCTCGATATCGTGGGTAGAAAAGGCAACCACCTGACCCGTCGCAGCCAGAGCACGCAGCACGAGCAGCAAGGATTTGTGGTAGGTGTCCAGACCCAACGCCGGCTCATCTAACAACACCCCATGTCTGGGGCGTAACATCAACACCGTCGCCAGGGCGACACGACGTTTTTCACCCTCGCTGAGCAGGAGCGGAGGCGCCTGCTCGTAACGTTCCAGGTCCAACGCAGCCAGCAAGAAATGGTACAAATTCACGTCTGGCTGGGGAACGTGGTACAGGATCTCATCGCGAACGCTGGGATCGAAGAGCTGCAGATCGGGATTTTGAAAGACAATACCCAGTTGGGGATTTTCTAACTCGCCATGTGCGCATATTTCCAACTCGCCGCTGTAGGGCTGCAAACCCGCCAGCAGGCGTAGCAGGTGGTCTTGCGCACCCCGTTCGTCCTACCAGCGCAGTGACCTGCCCGCCCTGCAGGTGCAAGTCCCAGCCATTCAAAATAGTACGCCCTCCCAACTCAACAACCAGGTCGCTGGCGTCAATCCTGATTTCCCGTTTTTTTACCACCGGCCATTCCGCGCAATCATCATCCTGCGGCTGGCGGGGGACACCTCCCAATTCCAGCGCGTGAAAGCGGGAAAATCGCGCAGGTATCCTGGCGATGCGCGATCACAGCCGCCCCTCCCTGCGCGGTGCGCTTCTCCAGAAGGTCAACCAGGTCAAAGGCGGCGCGGGTATCCAACATGGAAAGCGGCTCATCCAGGACGAGCACAGGGGGGCGCCGGGCAGTAATTGCTGCCAGGGCGAGTTTCTGCTGCTCACCGCCCGAGAGGGTTTGAGGCGCACACTGGCGCAGCGCCTCCAGCCCGAACTCAACCAGCGTCTCATCCACCTGCTGCCTGATCTCGGCTGCGGGCAGACCCAGGTTTTCCGGCCCAAAAACGATCTCCTCCTCCACGGTGACGCCAGCATCTGCGCTGAGGATTCTGGAATACCAACCCAGCTGCTTCGGATAACATCCACAGCGGCGTCTGGGACGTAGGCTCACCTGCCAACCAGACCGCGCCGCTCATTTTGCCATGGTAAAGGTGGGGGATCATGCCCGTCAGGCAGCGCGCCAATGTGCTCTTACCGCACCCCGACTCGCCGCCGATGTACAGTGCCTGCCCTTCATCCAGTTGCAGAGAGATAAGCGCCAGCCCGCGCCCATCCTGCGGGTAGGCAAAAGCCACTTGCTAGCGTGCAACAGGGCAGTCATCGGAATAGCCCGCCGCCAGATCGGACGCTTAGTTCAGCTTGAGCGGCTGCCAGTGATCCGATTGCCATTCGACCACCAGCACCGGCTGACCACCCCGCCGCGCCGGGCGCAGCTTCTCTGCCTGCACCAGCCCTTGCGTCACAGGAAAGCCATCCAGGGTGCACACGGCAGATATACCCGCCTGCAAGACCGTCTCTACCTCCTGGAGACCGCTCAAATCGCGTGTGCGCCCAACCAGCAGGTAGCGCCCATCCTCCCCGCTGGCTGCCAGCCCGACAGCCGCCAGCGCGCCGATCACGCCATCCTGGCTGCCGCCCAATCCGGAAAGCAATACGCCTTGTCCAGCCGCCAGCTCACGCGCCCTCCGCCTGGCTGAGCACATCTCTCTGCGCGCGCCGCCCGAACTCGAGAGGGCACCCGCAGCCTGCGCCGTTGCCACGCACAGACCCGGGTCGCTGCCGTAGACGAAGCCTGCCAGCATGAGCGTTTTCACCCGCTCGAACAAAGCTCCCCGAGGTCGACCGGCTGCTATCAGCCAGCCCGATGGCGGCGCTGCTGTTATGCGAGGTGTAAGG
>CAVPDG010000019.1:0-37139 GCA_963702535.1 uncultured Chloroflexia bacterium
CGTCCCTGGTCGCCGAGCTCGATCTGTGAGCAGGCGACCACGCCCTGGTCGGGGAAGTGAGCCGCATCAACCGGATTGATCTTAATCGCCTGCTGTCCAGGATCGATGATGTGTACATTGTAGATCAAGGCGCCAGTGGTATCTGCTGTGAGCGCTGGACATTACATGAATGGGGTGATCGTAAGCTTCCCGTAGGGTTAGATCTGCCACCGTCACATTCGAGGGCTGCCACCTGGATGATCTCGGTGGTCAGATAATCTCCGTCCAACACAACCGCATCCCGGTTTCCGGAAGCGCTGCGCAGGCTTACTCCGGGGGTATCGAGAAGCAAATACGCCCCGTTCAGGGGATAAACCCCGTCAGCAACCAGGATGGCGGTACCAGAGGCGGCTGAATTGACTGCAGCTCACCAGTTCCGGGACGCTATCGACCAGGATCGTCGCCCCGCCCGGAGGCGGCAGCGCCGGGCAGTAATCTTGCGCCTGACTGATCGGGGCTAACTGTACCCATAAGATCATCAACAGTAAGGAAGCGACCAGCTTCACACCGATTCACCCCACCCAGCGCCAGCATACCGGGTATCAGCGGCGTCGTAGCCCCCAAAGCCGGCGATGACCGTTTTGGCTTGCTCGCCCGCCAGCAGCCATTCAACCAGCCGGGCGACGGAGGCTTGCTCGAGGCTCTCCGCCGGGATGACCAGGTCGTAACGCTCCTGCACCAGGAAAATGAAATCCAACCCATAGGTCAACGCCACCGCCTGCAAGCCAAAACCCAGGTCCGCCTGCCCGCCTGCCACGGCAGCTGCCACGTCGGAGTGGGTCATGCGCTCATCACCATAGCCCTGGATCCGGGAGGTATCGATACCCAGGCGGTGCAGGGCGGCGTCCAGCCAGACGCGCGTCCCGGAGCCCGCCTGGCGATTGACGAAGCGCAAGCCGGGTCGAGCCAGGTCTTCCAGGCTATGCAAGCCAGCGGGGTTCCCGGCTGGAACCAACAAACCGAGGCGGCGGTGCGCCAAAATCACCAGCGCCGCCTGCCTTCCGGGCAACAAGCGGCGCACAAATGGCGCATTGTAGCTATCGCTCTCAGCGTCCCACAGGTGGCAGCCTGCCACGTCGGCTTTGCCTTCTGCCAGGGCGATCAAACCACCCAGGCTGCCCGTAAATCCGAGCTGCAGGCTGAAGGCGGGCACGATCTCCGGGAAGTGCGCCCCCAGCCATGCCAGCACCGGGTCATGGCTGCCGGCAAAGCGCAGCGTGTGCGCCTGGGCTGGCGCCGCTGGACGATGACCTGCCAGCGCTCCATCGCCTGGCGCATGGCAGCATCGATCTCCGGGGGTGAGTAACCGGCGGTCAGCACCTCCAGCAAGAAGGCTTCGGAGCGGTGGACGAGGCTCGCCCAGCGTAGGGCGGAATCGCCCACCTGCCTGGCAGAGCTCACCACGCGCGTCCCCTGTCCGGCGCGGCTGACCACCAGCCCCAGCAACGCCAGCTCCTGGTAGGCGCGCTGCACCGTCCCTACTGTGCAGCCCCATTGCGCAGCCATCTGGCGCACCGAGGGCAGGCGATCGCCTGGGTTGAGCTTGCCGCGTAAAATCTCCTGGCGGATCTCCTCAGCGATCTTACGGTAAAGATGGGTCTCTTCCATAGTGAATAGTATAGCACGCCGGTGAATTCCTGGCTTATTTCGATTGTGAAAAAGGCTGCAATCCCCGAGTAACTGTATAGTAGTTATGGTATAAATATACTCAGGATCGAATTCACCGCCCATCAGCAACTCTAAGCATTCCATCGAGGAGAAACATCATGAGAAAAAGCTTACTGACCCTGGCACCGCTCATCCTGCTGGCGCTCTTCTGTGCTGCGTGTGCATCCACAACCCCTACCCCCACGAATCCCCCACCGACACCGGAGGTCATCCAGCCGACCGAAGCGCCCAGCGCTACACCCTCTCCCACTGCGACCCCACAACCGGTAAGCGCCGAGATCGTCCTCACCATCAGCGGACCCAACGGGGAAAAAACCTTCACGATGGATGATTTAAAGGAACTGCCGGTCGCCGAGGGGCAGGCAGGCATCAAGAGCAGCACCGGCAGGATCACCATTCCGGCACAGTTCACCGGTGTGGAGCTGATGGAGCTGGCGAGCCAGGCAGGTGGGCTTGACCCATCCCTGGGCGTGAACGTGGTGGCTGAAGACGGCTATGCCATGACCTTCTCCTACGACCAGATCACCCAGGGAGATTTCATCGCCTACGATCCCGCTACCGGCGACGAGAAAAAGATGAGCGAGCCGCTCAAGGTGATCCTTGCCTACGCCCGTGAGGGAGATTCTCTAGACAAGGATAGCGACGGCACACTACGCCTGGCGATCATCAGCCCAAAGAACAACCAGGTTACCGATGGGCACTGGTCGGTCAAGTGGGTCAACCGCCTGGAGATCAAGCCGCTCGGCGCCGAGTGGGACCTGCAATTGACTGGCATCATCAGCGATACGGTCGACCGCAACAGCTTCCAATCCTCCGCGGCTTCCCTCTGCCACCAGGGGAGCTGGACGGACGATAAAGCTCAAAAGTGGGTCGGCGTGCCACCTGGTATTTGGTGGGACGCATGGACGACGAGATCAAGCACGATGGACCCGCCTTCAACCAAGCGCTCGCCGATACAGGCTACGCTATCCAGCTGATCGCCACCGATGGCTACTCCACCACCCTGCAAAGCTCCCAGGTTACCCGCAACAACGATCTCGTCCTGGCATACCAGGTAAACGAAAACCCACTGCCCGACAAATACTTCCCGCTGCGCCTGGTGGGCAATGAGCTGCAGAAAAACCAGCTCATCGGGCAGGTGGCTGAGATCAAAATGATCTTTGACGCCGCCGCTGCGACACCGGCGCTCACGCCGACCTCCCCTCCGGCAGCAGCCGCAACCAGCGCACCGGTCACCGTCCAGGGCGACCTGGTGATCTTCGGGCTGGTGGACAACCCGCTGGGTTTGGATGAAGCGAACCTCAGGAAAATGGAGGTGATTGAGCTGACTGCCGAGCACCCAAAGAAGGGGAAGGAGACCTACCAGGGCATTCGCCTGGGCGCGCTCCTGGAGCTGGCAGGGCTCAAGCCGGAGGCGAGCAAGCTGGTCTTCAGCGCCGCCGATGGCTACACAGCCGAGCTGGGTGTGAGCGACCTGCAGGCATGCACTGACTGCCTGCTGGCTTTCACAAACACACCCGGTAAATTCAAGCTGGTGATGCCGGGCATGGAAAGCTCGTTGTGGGTGAAAGACATCGCATCCATCGAAGCCAGGTAGCCGGTCCGGGTCTATGAGATTGCGAGCATTCCTTTACCTCACACTGGTTTTCCTGCTCAGCGGTTGCCTTGCCAGGGCTCCAGCAAGTGAAGACGCCACCGGGCTTACACCGCCTCCGCTGACGCTGGAGCCCGCGGCCACTTCTGCCCCGCAGGAAAGGATCCCCTTACGCGTCTTCTGCGCAGGAAGCCTGATCCGTCCCTTCGACGAGCTTGAGAAAGCCTTCGAAGCGCTGCACCCGCAGGTGGACGTGCTGATGGAGTGCCATGGCAGCATCCAGGTCATCCGGCATGTCACCGAGCTGCACGAGAAAATCGATGTGGTAGCGACGGCGGATCACGCCCTGATCCCCATGCTGATGTACGCCTCCACTGATCCTGATACGGGCAAACCCTACGCCGACTGGTATATCCGCTTTGCCAGCAATCGCCTGGCGCTGGCGTACACTCCGCAAAGCCAGGGCGCCAGCTCAATCGGCGCCGGCAACTGGTATGACGCCATTATCCAACCCGGCGCGCGCCTGGGCATTGCCGACCCGCGCTTTGACGCCGCTGGCTACCGCGCCCTGATGGCGCTCCGCCTGGCTGAGGATGCTTATCAGCAGCCGGGCATTTTCGATCGTGTCATTGCAGGTCGTTTCAAATACCCGATCACGAACTTCGAGGACGACGACTTCACCGTGATCAGCGTGCCCGAGATTGTGGAGCCCAAGTCCGATTCGGGCATCCTGGTGCGCGGCGCCAGCATCCAGCTCATCGCCCTGCTCGAATTTGGAGACCTGGATTACGCCTTCGAATACGAGAGCGTCATCCGCCAGCACGGATTGAAATGGGTCGAGCTGCCGGATGAGGTCAACCTGGGAAATGCAGCCTACAACCCCCAATACAACCGGGTGCAGGTCGAGATGGATTTCCAGCGCTTTGCCTCGGTTAAGCCGGTGTTCAAAGGCGAGCAGATCGGTTACGGTATCACCATCCCCAGCAACGCGCCGCAGCCGGATCTGGCGGCTGAATTCATTGCTTTCATGCTGGGTCCAGACGGCCGGCGGATCATGGAGGCGAATTACCATCCCTTGCTACCGCAGCCGATGTGCGACCAGGCGCAATCCATCCCGGCTGAGCTGCGGAGCTTTTGCTCCGAGGAGCCAGCGCCTTGAAGCGCTGGCGCGCGCCGCTCACGCGCCTCTTCAGCCTGGCGGGCGGCATCCTGGTGCTGTTCGTGGCGCTGCCGCTCGTCTCCACGCTGCTGGCGACCACCCCGGCTGAGGTGAGGCAGACCCTGCTGGACCCGCAGGTGCTGCAATCCCTGGGGCTGACCTTCCTGGCGGGGGCGCTGGCAACCGGCATCGCCGTTCTGCTGGGGCTTCCGCTGGCATACCTGCTCGCCCGCTACCGGTTTCGCGGCAAGGGGATCGTCGAGGGGCTGATGGACCTGCCCATCGTGATCCCCCACACCGCGGCGGGCATCGCCCTGCTGATGGTATTTGGCAGCAAAGGTGTTTTCGGGCGTCTGCTGGCGCCGTTTGGGCTTTACTTCGTCGATACCCTGGCAGGCATCGTCGTCGCCATGCTCTTCGTCAGCCTGCCTTACCTGGTCAACATGAGCCGAGAGTCGTTCGCCCTGATCGATAGCGAGCTGGAGCAGGCTGCCTCCGTCGATGGCGCCTCCGCCTGGCAGGCTATCTGGTTGGTGACGCTGCCTATCGCCTGGCGGGGGATCGCCGGCGGCGCGCTGATGATGTGGGCGCGCGGCATCAGCGAGTTCGGCGCGGTCATCATCCTTGCCTACCATCCGAGTGTGATCACCGTGCTGCTCTACGAGCGCTTTGCGGGATTTGGCTTGTCTGCCGCCCTTCCGGTGACGGTTGTACTACTCTTGTTCGTCCTGCTGATCTTTGGTTTTTTGCGTTTCTTCCTGATCCCCGAGCGGCTTCCCTAGCGCTTTTCCTCCAGATAAGCAAAAAAGCCTGCCTTGCGCAGGGCGATCAGGGTCAAGCCGCCGAGCAAGCCGCCCAACGCGCCGAAGACGATATAGCTCACCAGGCTGCGCGCCAGCCCCAGGGCTACAAAACCGAGCGGCGCGCCGCTCACCAGCCCGATGCCCCACTTGACCAGGAACTTTGCCATGTTTCCAAACAGCCCCGCCAGCGTTGCTGTCGCCAGATTCTCGGGGCTGCCCAGAAACATGAGTGTCAGATCGACGCCTACGCCTGCCAGAGTATACGATAAGAGCGTGTCCAGCGCGCCGAAATCGCCCAGCCCCAGAAAAGCCGCCAGCAATCCGGAGGTCAGGCCGACGAGACTGGCCGCCCCGCGTTTGGTATCACTCTCGCAGCCACCACCAGGATCGCCATCCAGAACAGCCCGGAGTGACCGGGCAATTGGAGTGGCAGCTTGAGTGCGATCTTGGCGACAACCACCAGCGCCGCAAACATCGCCATTAAGATCAACTGGAAGGTGGAAAAGTATCGTTCTTTCATGGCGTGTTGATCTCTATCCGGTCTACATCCTGTATCCATTCGTCGCGCGTATCCAGCTTGGGCAACAGGGAGACCAGCTTCAATGTACCCCGGTTAGATAGGTCAAACATCACCATATTAGCCCGATCTTGAACCTCCGCCCAGTTAAGCACAGCAGATTTTCCCCGGCTGGTGCTGACGACAGTGATAACCGTGTCTGGAGCTAATTGATCAGGGTCAGCAGGTAGATGCATCAGGAGAACATCTCGCAACAACCAGCCTTCCTGCAGCTTACCCTCGACTGCCTCGATAAAGCTCACCTTCCCCAGCTTTTCCATATCGGCAGGTGTAAAGCCCGCTACCAGCTCACCGTCCAAGTAGATCGGAACACTTCCTGCTGGCAGCGGGGTGGCTGTCCCCGCGGGGGTGTTCGGGCTTCTCTGCGGCGCATCCAATCCACTCCCAGGACCACGGCCACTAAAACCAGAAGCACTACAATTGCCAGAAGGATACGTGCGCCTCGTTTCATAGTCTTCACTCCAAATAGAAGCCCTAGAACCAGGATCACTCCCCCCAGCAGGAGCCAATCGCGCGTCCCGAAGAGATAGCCTCTGGGAGGGCGCCGGTGGGGCGAATCAAAGCCGCGTGCATAAGCCGCTTCGGTGATCATCCAGGCGCGCTTGGTGGTCAGTACGATAGCCGGCACCGTGAAAGCCACCAGGTTGCGCGTCTGGCGCAGCAACTGCCGCCAATCCTTTCCCGACGGCCAGACGCCACGCGCCCGCTGCGCCTCTTCGATCATGCGCCACTCTTCATCCATCAGGCTCAGGCTCTGGAAAGCCAGCCCCAGGCTGAAGGCATAACGGTAGGGCAGGCGCAGGCTTTCCAGGGCAAGGCTAAGCTCGCGCGGGGTGGTAGTGGCAACCAGCAGCGAGAACACGCCCGCCAGCAATACCAGGCGCAGCGTGACCGCCACCGCCAGCTCGAGATTGATCAGCCACACATCCAGGATAAAGAGAATGAGCAGCAGCCAGCGCATGCGCCAGACCTGGCGCGCCGCCGAAGGCAGCAGGCGCGCCCAGCCCAGGAACAGGGTATACAAAGCCAGGAAGATCACCAATCGCTCCAGGGGCAGCATAACCGCCAGCGAGGCGCACAACCCCATTGCCAGCTTGACGCGCGGGTCAATCCGGCGTAAAGGCGAGGCCTCGATCAGCACCAGCCGATACATCTGGCGGCGCGCCCCCCGGTTCAGCATGGAACTTCCACCCAATCTGGAACGCGCAAGCCAATCCCCTCCCATATGCCTGCCTGGCGCAGCAGCTCGGACGGCGCGCCGGAAGCGGCGATCCCGGACGCGCCGAGCAGGATCAGCCGGTCTGCCTGGGCTGCCAGCTCGATATCGTGGGTAGAAAAGGCAACCACCTGACCCGTAGCAGCCAGAGCACGCAGCACGCGCAGCAGCAAGGATTTGTGGTAGGTGTCCAGACCCAACGCCGGCTCATCTAACAACACCCCATGCCTGGGGCGTAACATCAACACCGTCGCCAGGGCGACGCGGCGCTTTTCACCCTCGCTGAGCAGGAGTGGAGGCGCCTGCTCGTAACGTTCCAGGTCCAGCGCAGCCAGCAAGAAATGGTACAAATTCACGTCTGGCTGGGGAACGTGGTACAGGATCTCATCGCGAACGCTGGGATTGAAGAGCTGCAGATCGGGATTTTGAAAGACAATACCCAGTTGGGGATTTTCTAACTGGCCATCTGCGCATATTTCCAACTCGCCGCTGTAGGGCTGCAAACCCGCCAGCAGGCGTAGCAGGGTGGTCTTGCCCACCCCGTTCCGTCCCACCAGCGCAGTGACCTGCCCGCCCTGCAGGTGCAAGTCCCAGCCATTCAAAATAGTACGCCCTCCCAACTCAACAACCAGGTCGCTGGCGTCAATCCTGATTTCCCGTCTTTTTACCACCGGCCATTCCGCGCAATCATCATCCTGCGGCTGGCGGGGAACACCTCCCAATTGCAGCGCGTGCAAAGCGGGAAAATCGCGCAGGTACTCCTGGCGATGCTCGCAGATCACAGCCGCCCCTCCCTGCGCGGTGCGCTTCTCCAGAAGGTCAACCAGGTCAAAAGCAGCGCGGGTATCCAGCATGGAAAGCGGCTCATCCAGGACGAGCACAGGGGGGCGCCGGGCAGTAATTGCTGCCAGGGCGAGTTTCTGCTGCTCACCGCCCGAGAGGGTTTGAGGCGCACGCTGGCGCAGCGCCTCCAGCCCGAACTCAGCCAGCGTCTCATCCACCTGCTGCCTGATCTCGGCTGCGGGCAGACCCAGGTTTTCCAGCCCAAAAACGATCTCCTCCTCCACGGTCGACGCGAGCATCTGCGCTGCAGGATTTTGGAATACCAACCCAGCCGCTTCGGATAACATCCACAGCGGCGTCTGGGACGTAGGCTCTCCTGCCAACCAGACCGCGCCGCTCATTTTGCCATGGTAAAGGTGGGGGATCATGCCCGTCAGGCAGCGCGCCAACGTGCTCTTACCGCATCCCCGACTCGCCGCCGATATACAGTGCCTGCCCTTCATCCAGTTGCAGAGAGATAGGCGCCAGCCCGCGCCCATCCTGCGGGTAGGCGAAAGCCACTTGCTCAGCGCGCAACAGGGCAGTCATCGGAATAGCCCGCCGCCAGATCGGACGCTTAGTTCAGCTTGAGCGGCTGCCAGTGATCCGCTTGCCATTCGACCACCAGCACCGGCTGACCGCCGCGCCGCGCCGGGCGCAGCTTCTCTGCCTGCACCAGCCCTTGCGTCACAGGAAAGCCATCCAGGGTGCACACGGCAGATATGCCCGCCTGCAAGACCGTCTCTACCTCCTGCAGACCGCTCAAATCGCGGGTGCGCCCAACCAGCAGGTAGCGCCCATCCTCCCCGCTGGCTGCCAGCCCGACAGCAGCCAGCGCGCCGATCACGCCATCCTGGCTGCCGCCCAATCCGGAAAGCAATACGCCTTGTCCAGCCGCCAGCTCACGCGCCCTCCGCCTGGCTGAGCACATCTCTCTGCGCGCTCTGCCCGAACTCGAAGAGGGCTTCCGCAGCCTGCGCCGTTGCCACGCACAGACCCGGGTCGCTGCCGTAGACAAAGCCTGCCAGCATGAGCGTTTTCACCCGCTCGAACAGCTCCCCGAGGTCGACCGGTTGCTTATCAGCCAGCCCGATGGCGGCGCTGCTGTTATGCGAGGTGTAAGGAATGCGCGGGTCCACCAAGAGCTGGTGGCGCGTCACGCCCATCACGGTGTAATCGCGGCTCAGGTCTTGCGCGATCTCCCTCGCCAGCCTGCCCGTGCCGCGTGACTTCGAGGTTATCGGTATCATCCATGCCAATATAAATCATCCCTTTGACACCTCTTTCATTTTGGAATATAATAATTATGGGCATATACCCATAATCATCTACAGGATACAGAATGCCGTAAAGCTCAGGAGGTTGAGATGGGCAAAATATTCGTACGCGAGCGGCAAAACGTCGGCAAAGGCGCAGGCAGGCCGCGTTTTGCAGTGGTGGCAGTAGAAGGAATTGACCTGAAAGTCTATACGCAACATATTCGCAAGATCGAGCTTGAAACGCTTGCCGAAGCTGTCGGCGCCGAGGTCGTTTACCTGCCCCGCGGAGAAAATGCCGGCGATCAAGAGCACGGTGAGGGCAAACGCCGCCGCCGGCGCTCCCAACAGGAGTGAGCGCTATTGGTCAGACCCCGCAAGCGGCGCAATCTCTCCCGCCCACCCCGCACGGCGGTGTACAAGCCCGCCGGCGTGCCGTTGGAAGGGCTGCGCCAGGTACTGCTCTTGCCGGATGAGCTGGAGGCGCTGCGCCTGGCGCACCTGGAAGGTCTCACGCAAAGTGCTGCCGCCGGGCGCATGGGCGTTTCACGCTCCACTTTCCAGCGCATCCTGGAGCGCGCCCACCGCCAGGTAACCCTGGCGCTGGCGGAAGGGCAGGCGCTGGTGTTGGAAGAGAGCGTGATCGAAGCACACCCTGCCGGTTTCCATAGACGGAATGCCAGCCAGAAAACCGGCGGCTGAGCAGCTCAATCCGCCCGGTAGATGCGCGTGCCGGGGTTTTCCCCGTGCAGCGCCCGGGTCAGGCTGCCCGGCAGGCGCCCGTTCACCAGCAGCACTTCGCGCACGCTGCGCGCCCTGGCAAGGCTATCCAGCATGGCGCGCTCAACGGGCAGGTCGTCCAGGTCCATCTTCTGCAGCTCGCCGACCTCGATCTCAGGGATGAACTGGGCGGAGGCGCTCTTCTTGGGGTCGGCGGTTAGCAGACCCTGCTCATCTTTAACCAGGATACAGCGCCTGGCGCCCACGACCTCAGCCGTCAAGAACGCGCCGACATCGGTGCGGTGCGGCGGGATACGCCCTTGCGCGGCTGGCTCTTCCCACAAGCCATACGGCGGCATGGCGTGCATCACCGGAATGGCGCCCAGAGCAAGGTAGGAAGGCATCTTCAACAGGTCATCATGACCGATCTTGACCCCACCGTGCGGGGCGAGCAGCAGGGCGATCATCAGCGCGTTCTGCTCACTGATGCTGGCGCCCAGCTTGGCGAGCACACCGGTGGGCATGCCCAGGTCCAGGGCGATGGCGTAAGCATGCCGGCTGCGCGTCCCACCGCCGGTCATCACCAGCAGCGGGTAATCGGGGCGGGCAGCCACGATCTCATCCAGCAGCGGCAGGACCACCTGCCGGCCGCGGTCGAGGATGCTCTGCCCGCCCAGCTTGATCACGTTCAGGTCCGGCAATGGGCGAAAAACCTGCTCCGTCTCTGTGCTTGCCAGCAAAGCCTTGTCCATTAAGGATTCAGCCATCAGCTTGGAATTCGATATGCAATCGACCGGTAGCGTCTCTTTTTAAGCCCATCGCTAGCTCCTGATTGGAAATTTAGCCTATTTTACCTGAATTTCAGTCACGCCCTTAACCTGCAGCTTGCCCGACTGACCGGGCAGGACAGTGCTGAAGCCGCCGTTGCTGCGGAATGAGACGATGCAGTCCGCGCAAGCCATCACGTCCGCCAGGGCGATCTCCGCCGTGTAACCATCGTCGGCGATGAAGACAACTGTCGTGGCGTCTGCCGCCGGACCAGCCAGATTCAGCAGCTCCGAAATGAGCACGCCGGTGTAGGTCTCCTTCTGACCCTGCTTGTTGGTCAACTCAACGTCCAGGGTGGGCATGGCTTTGACCTCTTCTTCCGTCCAAGCCATTTCCTGGGCAACCTTGCCGGTCACCTTCAACGCCGCAGCGGCAGCCGGAGCTTCCGGAGTGACGTTCCAGGGGACTTCTGTCGGCTTGCTCTGCGACTCCAGCCAGGTCGGAATCAGGCGATGAACAGCGACTGACCGAAATCCGCCGCTCCGAACTTGGCAATTTTCTCCTGCACTGGCACTGAGGTGATCCAACCAGCATGAATTGGTTCGCCAGATCGCCCTGGATCTTGGGATTCTTATCCGGATCGACCGCGATCACACCGTAAGGGTTGAACAAGCGTCTTATCCCCTTCGACCATGATGGGAAGTTCAAGACCTTCCTTTGTTCGCGCCAGGTAGGTGCCGCGATCGCTAAGCGTGTATGCTTGCTGTTCCTGGGACATGGTAACACCTCGCCCATGCCCGCGCCGGCAGAGATGTACCAGTCGCCCTGCAGGCTCGATGCTCGGCGGACTTTCCAGATGGCCATCTCTTTGGTGTTGCGTGCCCAGAATTGTCGCCGCGGGAAATGAAACGGCGACTGGGTTTCGGCGATCTTTTTGAAGGCGTCCACGGCTTTGGTCATACCCTTGATGCCGGCCGGGTCGCCTGCTGGGCAAAGGATGACAAGTCGTTATACATTACATCGTCACGACGCGTACCCCATGGTCGGCCTGCCATGAACTCGTCTTCCTTGGCACGCGCGATGCACCAAAAGCACATCGGCATTGCCATCCTGCCCCAACTGCATCGCCTGACCCGTGCCAACGGCGACCACATCCACCTTAACACCCGTTTCGTCTTCAAACATGGGCAACAGATAATCCAGCAAGCCCGAGTCCTGGGTTGAGGTCGTAGTCGCCAGGATCAGCTTCTTCTCGCCTGAGGCGGCTGGCGGCTGGGTTTCAGCCGGCGCGGCTGTCGGCTCCACCTTGGTCGTCGCCGTCGGTGGAGGAGGTTGGGTAGCTTCGGGCGGCTGCGTGGCTTGTGGCGCCTGGGTTACCGCGGCCGGGCTGGCGCAGGCGCTGAGCAGCATGACAACCAGCATGAGCAACCCGAGTATATTTGCGATCCTTCTTTGTTGCATATCGTCCTCCTGTTCCTGATGATAATTGGTTAAGGCAAGCGTTAGCACGCTGCCGCAATCCCTAGTACACCATTTCACCGTTGACGAAGGCACGCGTGCGCGCATCGACCGGCGCATCGAAGAAGCTGCCCACGTCCGCCATTTCAACCAGTTTGCCTGCCAGCATAAAAGCAACCCGGTCTGCCAGGCGCCGCGCCTGGAAGACGTTATGCGTCACCAGCACCACGGTTGTCTGCTGCTCCCGGTTCACCTGGTGGATGATCTTCTCGATCAAGCCCACGTTGTAAGGGTCCAGGTTCGCTGTCGGCTCATCCATCAGCAAGACATCCGGGCGCAAGATCATGGCGCGCGCCAGCGCCACGCGTTGCGCCTCGCCCCCGGAGAGGCTGCGGGCGTTCTGCTGCGCCAGCTCGACCAAGCCCACCTGTTCCAGGACGGCTTTCGCCGGCGCCTGTGCGTCGCGCTGCCCTCTCAGCCTCAAGCTATAGGCGACGTTCTCCCAGACGGTGCGGTCGAGCAGCATCGGGCGCTGGAAGACGGTAGTCACCCGCCGCCGCAGCTCCAGCGGCATCTCCTTCCCCGCCTCGTAGCGCACACCGGCGAAATCGATCCACCCCGCAGTAGGCGGCTCGAGGAAATTGAGCAAGCGCAGCAGGGTGCTTTTTCCCGACCCGCTGGGTCCGACCAGCGCCAGGATCTCCCCTCGCCGGACTTCCATCGCCTCGATGGCGATCACCTCGCGGGTATCATAGGCTTTCACCAATCCCTGGATCTGGTAGGCTGCCAGCTCACTCATTCATGCTTCTCCCTTGCAGGCGCAGCATCGCCAGGTTTACCAGGAAGGTGATCCCCAACAATAAAATGCCCAACGTCAGCGCCAGGTCGAAATTGCCTTTGCGCGTCTCGAGCACGATGGCGGTCGTCATCACCCGCGTGCTGTCCCTCGATATTGCCGCCCACCAGCATCACCGCCCCTACCTCGGAGATAATGCTGCCAAAACCGGCCACAATGGCAACAATAACGCCGATGCGCGCCTCCCACAGGACTGTCGTCGCCGCCTGGCGCTGGGTTGCGCCCAGGGAGATGACCTGCTGGCGGAGCTGCGGGTCGACGCCCATCACCGCCGCCATGGTAAAGCCCGCCACCAGGGGAAAGGCGATGATCGTTTGCGCCAGGATCATCGCCCCGGGCGTGAACAGCTCGGGAATGAATGGCAGGTTGAGCTGCCCCAGCGGTCCGGCACGGGATAGCAGCAGGTAAACAAACAGACCGATCACCACCGGCGGGAAGCCCATGCCGGTATAGAGCAAGACCACCACCCAGCGCCGCCCGATGAAGCGCCTCAAGCCCATCACCGCCCCCAGGGGAATGCCAATCAAGGCGCTCAGCAGCAATGCTGTGCCCGATACCTTGAATGTGAGCAGGATGATTTCGAGGAGATCGGAGGACATGGTGGTGTATATTTGTACCATTCAAGTATATTTTCATTCGCCCATCCTGTCCAGAGCAATCCGCAGGTTTCACAGAGTGAAAACTGCCGAGTGAAAAGCCCACGCCATTACAGGCCCCATTCCCACTCTAGGCAGCAAGCGTTTATTCGAGCCTTGACGCGCTAAGCAGAATAGCGCGGACTAAAATAAAAGCGAACGTTCGTTCACATTCAACCGCGAGGTCCCAACATGAACGATTCCCTCTCCAAAGGCGAGCGCACCAGCCAGGCAATCCTCGAAGCAGCCTATGCCCTGTTCCTGGAGCAGGGCTACCACGCCACTTCCATGCGACAGATCGCGCAAAGGTCGGGGCTTGCGCTGGGAGGCATATACAACCATTTCGCTGGCAAGGAAGAGATTTTTGAAAACGTGCTACTTCAGAAACACCCCTACCGGCAGGTTTTATCCATCCTGCTGGCTACCTCCGGCGAGTCGCTGGAGGCGTTTGCTCAAAACGCTGCCCGCACCATCTCCATTGAGCTGGGCAAACGCCCCGACTTCCTCAAGCTTGCCTTTATCGAAATCAACGAGTTCAAGGCGCAACACGTCCCCCTCCTGATCCAAACGATCTATCCCCAGGTTTACCCGCTGTTGCAGCGTTTCAAAGAGCAGCGCGACGAGCTGCGCGACCTGCCCGAGCACGTCATCCTGCTCTCCTTCCTGGGAACCTTCTTCGCCTATTTCATGGTGATGAACTTCGTTCCCCCCGCCGGCGTGTTCGAGCTGGACGGCGCAGAGCTTGAGCACTTTATCGATATCTTCTTGCATGGCGTGGTCAAATCAGATCCAGGACAACCCATCCTCTCCAACCATCCAACCGAAAACCCGGGGCGGAGCGCCTATGAGTTCACGCCTGATCTCCATCATCCGCAAAGAATTCATCCAGCTGTTTCCGCGACAAGCGCCTGCTGGCGTTGATCCTGATCTTGCCGCTGGTGCAGCTCTTCCTGCTCGGTTATGCCGCCACAAACGAGGTGCGCAACATACCGGTCGCGGTCTTCGACCAGAGCCACAGCCCGGAGGGGCGCGCCTTGCTGGATGCGTACCGCGCCTCCGACTATTTCATGCTGGCCTATTCGGTCAATTCCGACGCCGAGCTGCGCCAGCTGATCGAAAAGGGACAGGCGGGTGTTGGCTTGATCATCCCCCCCGATTATGCACCCCGGCTTCTGGAGGGTAAAGCGCAGGTGGCGTTCATCCTGGATGGCTCCGACCCTTCCATGGCAACAACCGCCTTATCGGCAGCGCAGCTCATCGCCCAAAGTCATGCCACCCGCCTGCTGGCGGAGAAGCTGGCTCGCAGCGGGGTCAGCCTCAAACTCCAGCCGCCGGTGGATTTGCGCACCACGGTCTGGTACAACCCCGATATGGTCTCGGCCTATTTCATGATCCCCGGCGTGATCGGCATGATCCTCTTCGCCATCACCGCCATCCTGACCGCCACTTCGGTGGTACGCGAGCGCGAGCGCGGCACAATCGAGCAGCTGATCGTCACCCCCATCCGACCCGTGGGAGTTGATGGTGGGTAAGATCCTGCCTTACGCCATCCTGAGCCTGTTCGATACCTTCACCGTGATCGCTGTGGGGCATTTCTGGTTCGGCGTTCCGGTGCGCGGCTCGCTGCTGCTCATCGCCCTGCTCTCGGCGCTGTTCCTGCTATCGGGTCTGGGCATCGGGCTGTTTGCCTCCACGATTGCCAATACGCAGCAGGAGGCGATGCTGACCGTTTTCATGACCCTGCTGCCGGCCATTTTCCTTTCGGGCTTCTTCTTCCCGCTCCAAAACATGCCCAGGTTCTTGCAGTTCATTTCCTACTTCATCCCGTTGCGCTATTTTCTCAAGATCATCCGTGTGTCTACTGCTCAAAGGCGTGGGCATCGAAAGCATCAAGACCGATGTCCTGGCACTGGCTGTTTTCGGCGTCCTGATCATGGGCGCTGCGGCGCGGCGCTTCCGCAAGCGCCTGGATTGAGCCAACTTGAGACAGGGCTGTTTTCGTAAATCAGTGGAGGTTCCTATGCATCCAAATCCCCGTCGCATCATCCCCATTAGTCATCTTGCTGCTGGCGCTGGCTGCCGCTGCCTACTGGTACCTGGCGCTGCGCCCCGCCCAGCAGAGCAACGGCGCCCTGACCGCCTCCGGGACGATCGAGGCTTCCCAGGTACAGATCAGCTCCGAGGCGAGCGGCAAGATCACCGAAGTGCTGGTGAGCGAGGGTGATAACATCCAGGTCGGTCAGGAACTGGTTCGCCTTGACCCAGACGCTCTTGCTCGCCCAGCTCGAGCAAGCGCGCGCCGCGCTGGCTCAGGCGCAAGCCAATTACGACCTGGTCGCCGCCGGCGCGCCCGCCGAGCAGCGCCAGGCAGCCATTGCCGCCGCCGAGCTGGAGCTGACCAGCGCCCAACAGGCGCTGCAATCCCTGTACGACACAGCCGAGCCTCGCCCGCGCCCAGGCCGAGCAGGCAGTAGCTGCTGCCGATAAAGCTCGCGATCAGGTTCAGGACCGGCTGGACAGCCTGCTGGGCGAAGCCGACCCTGAAGATATCGAGCGGGCACAGGCTCAGGTAACCATCGCCGAGGACAAGCTCAAGAAAGCGCGAGATGACTACAAAAAAGGTTTGAAGTACCTGGATAAAAACGTCGCCAGGGCGATCATGCAGATCAAAGTCTCGGATGCCCAGACGGCGTACGATATGGCCGTCACCCGCCTGAACAACCTGCTGGGACATGCCAACCAGATCGAGGTAACCCTGGCTGAAGCCAATGTTAAGCTCGCCGAAGCCGCCCTGGCGGACGCCCAGCGCGAGCTGGAAAAGGTGAAAGATGGGCCTGACCCGGACGCGCTGGCCCTTGCCCAGCAGCGAGTAGCCAGCGCCGAGACCCGCCTGGCTTCTGCCAAAGCCGGTCCGAGCGCCGAGCAGCTCTCCCTGGCTCAGGCGCAGGTGGATAGCGCCCGGCGGGCGGTTGAGACGCTCGAAGTGCAGATCAAGAAGCTGGTCATCCTCTCGCCCACCGCTGGCGTGGTGCTGTCCAGCTCCGCCGAGCCGGGTGAGTTTGCCACGCCGGGCGCCACCCTGCTGGTCCTGGGGCGGGAGGACGACAAGACCATCACCGTTTACATCCCTGAGGACCGTTACGGGCAACTTTCGATCGGGCAGCCGGCTTCCGTGAGCGTAGACTCCTTCCCGGGCGTCAGCTTCGCTGCGATCGGTGGTCAACATTGCCGACCAGGCTGAGTTCACCCCGCGCAACGTGCAAACCGTGGAAGGGCGCAAGAACACCGTCTTTGCCATCAAGCTCAAGGTAGATGACCCGGAGAACCGGCTGAAAGCCGGGCATGCCGGCCGACGTGACCTTCGAATAGTCGCAGGAACGTAATTAGAGTAACCGCAGATCTAGATGGATGAGCTCCTGATCCACGCCACAGGGATAAAGAAATCTTTCCACAACCGCCGCCAGGCTGCCAGCCTGCCGGCTGTAGATGGCGTTGACCTGCGCATCCACGCCGGCGAGATTTACGGTCTGGTCGGCTCGGATGGCGCCGGCAAGACCACCACCCTGCGCCTGCTCGTAGGAGCGTTGAAGCTGGACGCCGGTGAGATCTCCATCGCCGGCTACGATATCCGCAAGCAGGTCGAGCTTGCCCGGGCGCAGATCGGCTACCTTTCGCAGCGCTTCTCGCTGTACGAAGACCTGACCGTCCTGGAGAACATCCGCTTCTTTGCCGAGGTGCGCGGCCTGCCCCCGTCCGAGTGGCAGCCGCGCTGCCTGGAAATCCTGGAGTTCGTCGGCTTGGTCGATTTCAAGGACCGCCGCGCCGGGCAGCTATCCGGCGGCATGAAGCAGAAGCTCGGTCTCGCATCCGCGCTGGTCGCGCGCCCGCGCGTGCTGTTGCTGGATGAGCCGACGACCGGCGTCGATCCTTTGACGCGCCAGGATTTCTGGCAGCTGATTATCCGGCTGGCTGCTTCCGATGGATCAGGCGGGGTCTGCGTGCTCATCTCGACCCCTTACATGGACGAAGCCGAGCGCTGCCAGCGTATCGGATTCATGCGCCACGGGAAGGATCATCACCGAGGGCAGCCCCGGTGAGCTGCGCGCCAGGCTCAACGATCGCATCCTGGAGCTTCGCGGCGCTCCACTGCCCTTGCTGCGCGAGATCGCCGCCCATGACCCCGGCGGTGGAAGATGTGCGTACCTTCGGCGACCGCCTGCACCTGCGGCTCAAGCACCCTCAAGCGCAAGAAGTTATCGAGCGGCTGCAAGTGGCAATCCCGCAAGGCGGCGGTCAATTTCGCCGGCGCCCGCCCCATCCCCCCTGGATTAGAAGATGTCTTCATCGCCCTCACCCATGCCGAAGAGTGATATGCAACAGCCTGCCATCCAGGCGCGGGACCTCACCCGCCGCTTTGGCGAATTCGTGGCGGTGGACCGCGTCTCTTTCCACGTGCTGCCCGGCGAGATCGCCGGATACCTGGGTCCCAACGGCTGCGGTAAGACCACCACCATCCGCATGCTGCTGGGCTTGCTGCGTCCCAGCGATGGGCAGGCAAGCGTGCTCGGCTTCGACATCGCCAGCCAACCCGAGCAAATCCGCGCCTGCTGCGGCTACATGTCGCAAAAGTTCGCCCTTTACGACGACCTGACCGTCTGGGAAAACGTGCGTTTCTACGCCGGCGTATACGGCATCAACGACAAAGTCAGCTTGCAAAAAACGCTGGCGCACGTGGGATTGACCGGTCACGAAGGCTACCTGGCGCGTGAGCTCTCCACTGGCTGGCGGCAGCGCCTGGCGCTGGGCATCGCTCTGGTGCACAGCCCACGCCTGCTCTTCCTGGACGAGCCCACCTCCGGCGTAGACCCCAACGCCCGGCGCGCCTTCTGGGACCTGATCTACGACCTGGCGGCAGAAGGCGTGACCATCCTCGTCACAACCCATTACATGGACGAAGCCGAATACTGCAACCGGGTAGGGATGATGCGCGCCGGCAGGCTGCTGGCAATGGACACCCCCCTGGCGCTCAAGAATCAATTTGTTTCAGGCGCAGTTTATGAAATTTACGTTTCCCCGCTGCTCACCGGGCTTTCCGCCCTTGAATCCAGCCCCCTGGTGCAGCGCGCCGGGCTGGCAGGCGACCACCTGCGTGTGGTTGTGAACGATGGCGTCGATGAGGCTGGGTTGAGGCATATCCTGGAAGGCGGCGGTGCGCAGGTGCAGGCAATCCAGGTTGGGAGAGACAAGCCTGGAAGACGTGTTCATTCACCTGGCAAAGGAAAATTGAAACGATAGACATAGATGAATACCTGGAGCAAATGGGATATCCGATCAACCCCTGACGACAAAGGAACTTAGGCCATGATCCCAAAAAAACCATTCGGAAGGACCGGACATGAAAGCACCCGCATCATCTTCGGGGGCGCAGCTCTATGGACAGTCACCCAGGCCGAGGCGGACGCGACCCTTGATTTGCTGCTTGAGCATGGCATCAATCATATCGACACCGCTGCCAGCTACGGTGAGTCAGAGCGGCGCATCGGTCCCTGGATGAAGCGCTACCGGGACCAGTTCTTTCTGGCGACGAAGACAGAGGAGCGCACCCGCCTGGGAGCGCGAGACTCGCTGCATCAATCTCTGGATTTACTCCAAACCGATCGCGTAGATCTGTTCCAAATTCATAACCTGGCGGATCCCAATGAATGGGAAATCGCTCTAGGCCCCGGCGGAGCACTGGAAGCATTCGTCGAAGCTCGAGATCAGGGTTTAGTGCGTTTTATCGGCATTACGGGGCACGGCACGAACATCGCCCGCCTGCACAGCCGCGCCCTGGAGCGTTTCGAATTTGATTCAGTCCTGTTCCCATACAATTACCCGATGATGCAAAATCCGCAGTATGCCGCAGATGTAGCTGAACTGTTGAAGGCTTGCACGGCAAAGAATACGCCATTCAGACCATAAAATCAATCACCCGCGCCGGGTGGGGCAACCGCCCGCAAACGCGCAGTACCTGGTACGAGCCTCTGGAGGACCAGGCAGATATTGATCTTGCAGTCCATTGGGTATTAGGGGAACCGCAGGTATTCTTGAACAGCGTCGGCGATATCCATCTCTTACCAAAAGTACTGGAGGCTGCCCACCGGTTCCATGAAAGAACCTCTGAAAATGAGATGAACGAAATGGTTTCTAGATTGCGAATGGAGCCTTTGTTTACCTGAGGCGTATTGTAGCCCGAATAACACGGCGCCTTTCAGCCAGCAGCGCCAGGCTGGCGGGCTACTGGTTTTCTACAATCCTCGCCAGTCCGTGCGGATTACGGATGGTGACTCGCTCGCGCCCGGCGATCACCAAGCCATCTGCTTCCCACTGGCTGAGTGTGCGGCTGGCGGTATACAGGGTGGTGCCAGACATCTGCACCAGGTCCTGGCGCGTCAGCCTCAGATCGATCAGGATGCCTTCAGCAACCCTCCTGCCCGATTGAGCCGCCAGGCGAATCAGCGTATGCGCCAGGCGTTGTTCAACCCGCGCAGTCGTCACCTGGCGAAAGCGTTCCTGGATCTCCTGCAGGCGCTCCGCCATGATGCCCATCGCGTTCTGCGCCATTTGAGGCACCCGAGTCACAAAGCCCATCAATTCGACTCGCGTCCAGTAAAGCGCCAGGCAATCCTCGGCTGCTTCGGCGGTCACCACATAATTGCCGGCGCTGGTGATCGTTACCAGGGCGATGATAGCACGATTTGGTCTGGGAGGGTATTTGAACACGTCGAGCACGCCGAGACCGGCGAAGGCGTGCATGAGAAATACCTCGCCCTGGCAATGGTGCTTGAAGCAGAGCTAGCGGCTTAATCTAACGCAACACTCACCTGGTCGGACCGGAGCCGGTCTCCGGTTCCCCTCCATGAAGGTCGCCACGTTACACCTGCGGCGGAAAGGCAAAGGCAATCAGCACAAACGCCACCAAAGTCACCAGGGTCGCCAGGGACAGCGTATTCACCACGTAGGCAGTTTCTTCTGCACTGGCGTTCTTCATGAACAGCGGTATCACAAACGGCGGCGGCAAGATCACCATGGTCATCACCGCCGCCTGGTAAATCCGGTCCAGCCCAAGCAGCGTGCTGATCACCAGCAGGCTGAATGCCAAGCCAGCCGGTACCCAGACGAATAACCGCAATAGAACAGTGCGCGCCGGCTGTGATAAGCCGGCGCGCTGGAATTTAAGCTCCGATCCGATGATCAATGCCACCAGGGGCGTCGTCATCCCACCCAGCATTTGCAGGGTTGCCTCCAGGCTGCCGTACCATGCCTGGTCTATTACCCGCTGATACAAGCCCGACCGGTTAAAGAGCACACCAGCCAGGATCGCCAGGATCACGGGTGTCTTGATGAAAGATCGCAGGGTGTCGGTAAACCGCTGCGACCCGCTGGCTTGTCGCTGCAGCGCAGGCGCCAGGACGAAAAAGACGAAAGTCACCTGTCCCAGATCGACCAGTCCGAATTTATAGATATTCTCCTGACCGTAGACCGCGCCGAAAATAGCGTACCCGAGCATTCCGGCTTCGAAGCCAGCCATTAAGTGCGGGAAATAACGACCTCCGCTCCAGGTCTTTGGAGCGAAGCGATAGCTAACGAGCAGCACGATAACGCAAGCGCTGAAGATCATTACCGGTATGATCAGCAGGCGTAGCTGGAGGCTGACGCCAGCGAACGCCAGGAAGAGCACCGCAGGCAGGGTGACATTGACGACCAGCTTTTTCAGCTCAGACTGCGTTGCCGGGCTTAAAAAATTGAGCCGTCCAAGCGCATAACCCAGCAGGAACAGCAACAAGACAGGAACGACTTTGAAGAGAACGTCCAGATACCATGAATTGAATGCGATTTTCTTCTAGAGCTACATCGTTGTAGCCATGTATGGGGTGGAAGATAAATTCGCTTTGGATTATCGGCTACTCAACCAAGCCGGTAAAATCAATGAATTCCTCATCCTTGATCTCGATCTGGTGCTTTTTTGCGGGATATGCGCCGCTGAGAACATCCTCTTTGTATCTCTTAAAAACCTCAACCGAGTCATCGAAAAAGCTGGCGTACTTCATGGAGTGGCGCGGGTAGCGACCGTCGTTCAAGCCGAGCAGGTCGCAGCTAAAGAGATATTGACCATCACATTCGGGTCCGCTGCCCATCGAAAAGACCAGTATATCCAGCTTTTTAGTGATCTCTGCCGCTACCCTGGCGGGAACGCATTCCATCTCAACCGCGATCGCGCCGCATTCCTGGAAGTCCAGGCAGTCCTGGTAAACCTGCTTTGCCTCCCGGCTGGTTTTCCCCACCGCCCGGGGTCCGCCGAACCAGGTGGCATGCGCCGGGATAAAACCCACATGCCCCACGCAGGGGATCCTTTGTTTCCCCAGCGCCCTGAACAAATCCAGGCTCATACCCGATGAGTAGATCATGTCTGCCCCGGCTTTGATCGCCTGCCACGAGCATTTGAGGGCTTCGGTCTCGTTGATGTATGCCTGGTAGCGCGGGATGCCCGCCCCGATCAAGGTATTTGGGGCGCCTTTGCGCACTTGCTCTAAAACCATCATCAGCTCTTCCATGGTTTCGTTATGCTGCGGCCAGGTGACAATGACATCGATGCCCGCCAGCTCACATGCCCGGGCGGTGTAGTAATCGAACGCCGTGGTCAGGACGAGCTTTCGTTTCCCTTTCAAGTTTTGCAGGTCTTTGATCGTTGGGCGCGCCATAGCCGAGTCTCCTGATTTGCTACCGCTAAAATTCGTCGAATGAAACTTGCGCCGGATCGACGCCCAGGTCTGCCAGCATTTGCGTGGCAGCCTGGATCATGGCGGGCGGACCGCACAGGAAATAATCGATGCTCTTCGGATCGGGGTGCGCATCAAGATACTCGCGTTTGAGCACTTCGTGGATGAAACCCGTATACGAATTCCCACCTGTCCTCCGGCTGTGGATCGGATAGGGCGACATGAAAGCTGAAATTCTCGTGCTCGCTTGCCAGCTTCTCGAAATAATCCCGGTAGAAGAGCTCCTGCAGCGAGCGCGCCCCGTACCAGTAGCTTACCCGATTCGTCCTGCGGCGGGTCTCTAACAGCCAGGAGAGGTGCGAGCGCATGGGCGCCATGCCTGTACCCCCACCCAGGTAAACCATCTCACGCGGGGTCTCCTTGGGATGGAACTCACCAAAAGGTCCGATGGCAGTCACCACATCGCCGGGCTTGAGACCAAAGACATACGCAGAGCCGGTTCCGGCATTGCACTCCACGCCGCGCGGCGGTAACGCCAGGCGTACATTGAAGCTGAGAAACTGATCCATTGCCGGGTTAGTCGCCAACGAATAATTCCTGCGCGCTGGCGTGGGATTGGCGGCAACCAGGTCGAAGATCCGCTGCGCCTGCCAGGCAGCCAAAAATGGCTCTCCGACCTCCACACCCGCCAGCGTCCGGCTGGCGTAAGCGGGGATGTCAAGCTGCAGGTAGTCGCCAGGCTGGTATTCCGGCAAGGTTTCTCCGGCAAGCGGCTCGAGCACCAGCTCCTTGACGAATGTGGCAAGGTTGCGGTTGCTCACCACGCGAAAAGTGTGCGTGACAGCCGCGCGGGTGACGCCATAACCGCCGGCGGCGCGTAAATCCACCTCTATCTTCCCATCTCTCTCGCGCACGGGATAGGTCTTCAACCCCACGCACACGGGCAGGCGTTGCGGAGAGCCATCCCGGAAATCGAAGCGCCCGTTGTGCTTGGCGCACTCGATGATGGTGCCCTTGACCATGCCATCAGCCAGGTGGGCGTTGCCGTGCGTGCACAGCCCGTCTGTGGCGTAGTATTTGCCGTCTCCCCCACGATAAAGCGCGTAGGTCCTCTGCTCGTGGTCGAAGCGCAGGACATCTTCGTTTACCAGGGCAGTTACCTCGCATACCTCCAGCCAGCCGTCGACCACGCGCCGCTCGCCGCTCGCCGCGGCTTGCTCCTGCTCCGCTGCCACGATACCGGGCGTGGGAGGCTGGCGCTTTACAAAGTACGTGGGATCCTTGGACTGGCGTACCAGGGCGGGGATGATCTCGCGGTAGGCTTCCAGCAAACCATTGTAAGCCGCTGGCATATCTGCCTTCACCAGGGCATGCAGCTTCGGCAAGGCATGGTAGGGCACCAACGGGAACATGTGGTGCTCCGTGTGGTAGCCCATGTTCCAGTACAGGTAGCGGTTAATCCAGTTCATATACACGGTGCGGCAGTTCAGGCGGTGATCCAGGACGTTTTCCGCCAGCGCGGCGTGCTGCGTGTACCCGTAAATCAGCATCAGCCAGGACCCGTAAAAAGCGGGCAGCCCAATAAACATGAGCGGGAGGATGCTGCGAGTGTAAATGGCGAGGGCGATGACCCCCGCGTAGATCAGGACATAGACGCGCGCTCTGAAAAAGAGTTTTTGGGTTTCGGATTCGGGGATGTAGGTGCGCTCTTCGGGGGTTAACTTGCCAACCACATGCAACGCCACGTTGTTGACGTACATCTTCAGCGCATTGATGCCAAAGGCATTCAGGACAAAGAGGTTAAAGAGGCTCGGCGGGCGCTGTACCACAATCTCCGGATCGCGCCCGACGACGATCGTATCGCTGTGATGGCGCGTGTGGCTCCAGCGCCAGTGCACCGACTCGCGCAGCACCATGAAAGATGCCAGCTCATAGAGGGCATTGTTCATCCAATCCGTCTTGAAGGCGGTGCCGTGGCTGGATTCGTGCCAGCGCGAATCGGAGACGGAACCGTACAGCACACCGTAAATAGCAAATGGGAAGATTGCCCACCAGCTCCCCCACAGCAGGTAGCCGCAGCCGCCGAAGAATAACAGCAGGGCAAACCAGAGCAGGGTATCGCGGATGGCAGGTCCATCCCGGCGCCGGAGCAGCTCGCGCATCTTCTCCTTCGGCACCGGCGAGGCATACCATTGGGCGCCGGCAAGACCCTTCTGCACTGCCAGGATAGAGTTCTCACCGACCAGGCTGTAATCTGTACGCGGGAGTTCACCGACCGTTGCGTTGCCCATGCTACCTCCAAAATGAGTGACCTAAGCCCGAAAGAACGCTTAACTGCTACCGCCAACCCTAACCCTGAGGAGATCTACCCCGCTCCAAGAAATACCAACAATTAGTAGATACCGTATTCCTGGAGCGTCTCCCACATCGCCATGATGTTCTCCGGTGGAACGTTGCCCTGGATATTATGCACGGTCGCGAAGACAAATCCGCCGCCCGGAGCCAGGTCTTCGATGCGCTTGCGGGTATCGGCGCGAACCTCATCCGGTGTGCCGCTGCCCAGCACGCGTTGGGTATCCACGCCGCCGCCCCAGAAGGTGATATCTTTGCCGAACTCGCGCTTCAGCTCCGCCGAATCCATACCTGTGGCACTCACCTGCACCGGATTGAGAATATCCACGCCGATCTCGATCAGGTCGCCGATGACCGGGCGGATCGCGCCGCAAGAGTGGAAGAAGAGCTTGGCTTTGGTGCGGGCATGGATGAAATCGAACAGCTCCTTGTGCAAGGGCTTAACGATCCGGCGGTACATGGCTGGCGAGATCAACATACGGAATTGACCGGCAAAGTCATCTGCCTCGTTGACCGCGTCCACATAGTCGCCCACTTCGCGCAGCGCGATCTCCCAATAAGCCATCTTCAGCTCCATCACCTTGCGCATCAGAGCGACCAGCAGATCCTCGTTGTTGGCAAAATCGGAAAAATAGTTGGCAAAGCCGCGCGTCCAGGCAGCCATCTCCATGATCCCGGCGCACAGACCGCCGATGAATACCCCGTGCTGTTCCTCAGTGGCAGCCTGCCGGGCGCGCTCAGCCATGCCCGCAAAGCGCGCCGGATCCACGGGATCAGGCCAGTTGTAGTTCTCGATCTCAGCAATGGTCTTAGCATCCTTCAGCGGATGGTCGAACATGTCGTAGTACCAGCCGCCCTCCTTAGGCATGCGCCAGCCGATCCCCCATTCATCATAGAAATAGGTATAACCGGGCATCTCCTGGATATCGATGCGGAAAGCCGCCGAAGAGCGCGGGGCTACATCGCGCACGTCCACTTTCAGGCGCTCGCGCATGTCATCGTCCACCGCCACAATTTGCTGAAAAATATCCACAATGCGCGGCTCGACCTCGGGCATGCCCAGGTATTGGCGCAGGAGACGGTAGGACTTGTGATGGATGCTGGTCAGCACGGTCGCGCCCAAATCGAAAGGCACACGGTCCGCTTCCTGGTGGTTTAATGCAAGCTGCAATCTTTGCCTGGAGTTCATCGATACACCTCATGAATGAATTTATAAGAGCTCATCTGCCAGCGCGTTCACCTGGCTTCTTTCTATCCAGCCGCCCCAATTGCGTCAAAGGTCGGTTTAAGGGCTGCGTATAAGCCCTGGTACAGCGGGTAGAGTTGCTCGTAACGCTTCGCCTGGGACGGATCAGGCTGGGTGTGCTGCTCGATATGGATGACCGTCTCGCACGCCTGCACCACACTCCCCCAGACACCGGCGCCAACGCCTGCCAGGAGCGCCGCGCCGAACGCCGCTCCTTCCGTTGTGTTCACCGAGACCAACTCGATGTTCATCACGTCAGAGAGAATCTGCCGCCATAGGGCGCTGCGCGCTCCGCCGCCTGAGACGCGCACCTGCCGGATTTCACTCAACCCGGCGCCCTTGATCAGCTCCATGCTGTCGCGCAACCCGAATGCCACACCTTCCAATACCGCACGCGTCAGGTGCGCCTGGCTGTGTCGCACTGTCAAACCGACAAAAGCGCCGCGCGCCAGGGGTCAGGGTAGGGAGTCCGCTCGCCGGTCAGGTAAGGCAGGAAGAACAACCCTTCGCTGCCCGGTGCGATGCCGGCTGCCGGCGCAAGCAGCTCGTCGTAGGCGACGCCTTTGGCGAGAGCATCGCGATACCATTGCAAAGAGCCTGCCGCCGAGAGCATTACGCCCATAAAATGCCACGCTCCGGGTACGGAGTGGCAGAAGGCGTGCAGCCTGCCCTGCGCCTCGATCAAAGCGCCCGGCGTGGTGGCAAAGACCACGCCGGATGTGCCCAGCACCAGAGAAACGATACCCGGGGTTACCGCGCCCACTCCTACCGCCCCAGCCGCCTGGTCTCCGCCGCCGCCCATCACCGGCGTCCCGGCGCGCAAGCCGGTCTCTGCAGCGGCAGATGCGCTGATCTCGCCGGTAACCTGCGGTCCCTCGTATGCGCGCGGCATCCACTCCCGCGGAATTTCCAGGATAGACAGGAGCTCAGCGGAAAAGTCGCGCTTCTCCAGGTCGAAGAGCAGCATACCCGCCCCATCAGCTTTATCCACCGCATACTCGCCGGTCAGCCGTAAACGCACGTAATCCTTCGGCAGCAGGACATGGGCGACCTGTGCGTAGATGTACGGCTCGTGCTTGCGCACCCACAGGATTTTAGGGGCTGTAAAGCCGGTCAAAGCTTTGTTGCCGGTGATCTGCAGCAGGCGCTCGAAACCCACGCGCTGGGTGATCTCCTCACATTCCTCGCCCGTACGCTGGTCGTTCCACAGGATTGCCGGGCGCAGGATGTGATCCTGGGCATCGAGCAGCACCAGGCCATGCATCTGACCGGTCAGTCCAACGGCGCGCACCTGCTCGCCGCCCACGCCATTCTCAGCCAAAACCTGGCGGATGCTGCTTACCGCGCCGCTCCACCACTCAGCCGGGTCTTGCTCCGACCACAGCGGCTTGGGTGTAGAAAGGCTGAGCGCGGTGGTCGCACTGGCTCTCACCTTGCCTTGCTCATCCACCAGCAACGCCTTGGCGCCGGTGGTCGAGATATCGATTCCAAGAAGATAGGTTGGCTTGCTCATCGTCTCAAAGTCGGTCTATCGCACACCCATCAGCAGATCAACCGTGAGCTGGTCCAGGCGCTCGTAGCCGTACCCGCGCGCAGCCAGGGAGGGCACATCAAAGGGATACGCCTTGAGGGCGCTTGCCTTCTCGCGGCTGTACTTCCCGTCGAAGGCTGCCATAGCTGGATCACCGGCATGAATCTCCGCCAGCAAAGCCTGGATCTCGGCGTCGCGGTTGAATTGGGCGGCTTTTTCTTTGAAGATCAGGTAAGAGCGCATGCAGCCCCGGGCAAAATCCTTCACACCCTCATAATCCTCGGTGCGGTAGGCATGCGCGTCGAAGTGGCGGCTGCCGGCATAGCCGACATCTTCAAGGAATTTAACCAGGAAGAAAGACTGCTTGAGGCTTTGCGTGCCGAAACGCCAATCCTGGTCAAAGCGCACGTAGTTCTGATCATTGAGATCGATATGGAAGAGCTTTCCCGCATCCCATGCCTGTGCCACCGCGTGCAGGAAATTGAGGCCAGCCATGTGCTCATGCGCCATTTCCGGGTTCAAGCCGACCATCTCGGGGTGTTCCAACGTGGCGATGAAGCCTAACATGGCGCCGCTGGTGGGCAGGTAGAGATCCCCGCGCGGCTCGTTCGGCTTGGCTTCCAGGGCAAATTTCATATCATAGCCCTGGTCGAGGGCGTATTCGCACAGGAAATTCAGCGCTTCGCGGAAGCGCTCCAGCCCGGTCACCGGGTTCTTCGCAGCATCCGTCTCGATGCCCTCACGCCCGCCCCAGAAGACATACACACCGGCGCCCAGCTCGGCGCCCAGATCGATGGCATGCATGGTCTTCTGCAAGGCATACTTGCGCACCTTGGGGTCGTTCGATGTAAAAGCGCCGTCCTTGAAAACCGGGTGGTGGAACAGGTTGGTGGTCGCCATGGGTACAACCAGCCCGGTTTCCTTCAACGCCTGCTTGAATTCGCGCACAATGCGCTCACGCTCGGCGGGTGTAGCATTAAAGGGCACCAGGTCATTGTCGTGGAAGTTCACGCCATATGCGCCGACCTCCGCCAGTAAATTTACAAGCGCAACGGGCGGGAGCTTTTCCCGCACGGTTGTCCCGAATGGATCGCTGCCGGTGCTGCCCACCGTCCACAAGCCGAATGTGAATTTATGCTCCGGTTTCGGTTCGTAAGGATTCGCCATGTTTTTTGCTCCTGAAGATGAATTAACGATCTGGTAAGTTCTGCAATAATTCCTGTACCTGTTTCACAATCTGGTCAACTGCCTGGGCGATGATGTTATGCCCATGCTCGGGGTTTGCTCGGCGCGGATCGTCTTGCGGGTGGATTGTGCGCGCGGGGGTGGGTTCGCCCATGAAAGTCAAGTAATCCACTACTGCCCAATCGGCGTTGCGCAGCGGCTCGGGTAAAGCCGGCAGGTTCTCCAAGCGCACCGTTTCCGGCTCCAGCGCCTGCATCACTGCCGTTTCGATCAGCGAGGCATGACCCACTTCCATGACGCCCTCCGCATTGGTCACAAAAGGCATCAACACCTTCACCCGCGCCGGGCTTTCGGCGCTGAATTCCACAGCCAGGCGGCGCAGCACCTCAAGCTGATTGGTAGCGCCGTGCCCGGTGACCAAAACCACCAGGCGAAAGCCCACCCGCAGCGCCAGGCGGAGCTGCTCTCGCACCAGCAAGGCAAGCACCTCTTCCGAGCAGTACATACTCGCCAGGCTGTTGGCGGGAAAATCCATCCCGACAACATAACTCTGCGGATCCAAGCCCAGCCAGTCCAGCATCTGCGCATCGCGCTCGCGCTCGGTGCCCCAATAAAGCGTAGGCAAAACGAGCCCCCCGGTGCGTTCAGCAGCCAGCAAAGCGGCATTCTCGGCGTTGAGCGCATCAACGCCTAACGGCAAATGCGGTCCATGCCATTCCAGTGGTCCGATCGGCAGGTAGGCAAGCGGGCAGCGCCGCATCTCCTCTAGCACCTGTTCGGGGCGCAGATGGGCGATCTGCCGGGTTACCACATCTTCCTCGCAGGGGGACACATTGGGCGGGTTGTCTGCTCGTTCATTGCGTGCCTCCACTCTCTTACTAACCGGTCAGCTCGCATCTCCCCAGAGAACGCGGGGCGCCATCCGCCTCAGCCAGCACGCTCAACACAGCCGCTTTAGCTCCAACAGGTGGTGTTAATTCGAGGCGAAGGGCAACGGGCTGGTGGGGGTTGGCTTCTCCTAACACGATGGAACCTCTCTCGGCGCCAGCCGCGTCCAGCCAGGTCAGGCAAAGCCGCCCCACATCGAATACCCCAAAGCTGCCGGTCAGGCGCGCTTCACCTGCCGTAAGCTGTGCAGAGAGCTTATCGCTCGCGCAGCCGCCCGCTTGCACATCCACGATCCGTCCCTCCGCCCGGCAGGCGCCCCACTCGATCTGAAAGGAGCGCGACTCGCCCGGTTGGAAGGTATAGAATGGGCTGAGCACTTCGGTTTCCATCAGGTAAATGCCGCTGTGCTCATAATCCAGGTTGGCAACTTTGCCCTTGCCAACCGTCCAGCACTCGACGGTCGACCCGCCATCCGGATATTCCTCTCCGGGGAACACCCGGAAGCGCTCGGCAAATGCGTATCCCCTGGCAGTGTTGCAAAAGGCTATCCAGCCGTTTTCTCCATCTGGTGTGCAGGCGTCCGCCCCTATCTTGCCGATCTCCCAGGCGTAATCCGCCACCACCAATTCCTGCTCCTGGTCGACGCGCCACTGAGGGTTGCTCGGCTCGCCAAACATGACGTAGAAACCCTGCGCGAATTTGCTCTTGGGATTGAGCGGGGCGGTTACCGTGCAGCCTGGCTCATAGCTCAGGCTGCCATTCGCCATTTGCCTGCCAGAATTGAGCTGCAGCACATCCCAAATGCTCCAACGGATCGGCTTGTCGCTGATATTGCGGAAGGATAGCTCCAGGGTTGCGCGTGTCGTCAGGGGATATAGGCTGAGCTTGCGCGTGATCTGCACGCCGGTGCGCAAGTCCGGCGGGCTGACCATCTCCACATACGCTGCACCATCGGTCACTCCCTGCCCCGAAACGCGTATAACGCCCGCTGTCCAACACCGGGTCGGGTGGACCGTGCCACTGCTGCTCGGTATCCCAGCCTTGCGGTGAAGGCCAGGTCTTATCCCCGCCGTAATTCTTCCACGCCGCCAGGCTGCCATCGCCCTGGTTTTCTTCGGAGGTAAACAGCCTGCCTGCCAACAGGGGATCCACAAACAGGTACGGGTACTCTCCAAGATCATAAGCCATCACCCGCCCGCCGATATCGGGTACAGCCACGGCGCGCACCAACCCATTGCTCAATACGATGGCGTTCCAACCGCGAAATTCCGAATTCTCAAGGGTAGGCGCGTGATCGTTTGCCAATTCAGACGACTCCTATGCTTTACCACCATCTTTACCAAAGGTATCGATTCATTCAGGCATCGATCATCCCGGTCGCATAGCGCATGACGGTATGCTCATCACAATCGGCGCGGTCCAAAATGCCGGTTACCCGCCCCTCATGCATCACCACCACGCGGTCCGACATCGCCAGGATCTCCGGCAGCTCGGAGGAGATCAGCATGATACTGATGCCCTTCTCCGCCAGGTTGCGCACCAGGCGGTAAATATCCGCTTTGGCGCCCACGTCGACGCCATGCGTCGGCTCGTCCAGGATGAGCAGATTCGGGTTCACCGCCAGCCAGCGCGCCAGGATCGTCTTTTGCTGGTTGCCGCCGCTCAGGCTGCTCACCGGATCATTAAATGACCCGTATCTGAGCGATAACAAATCGGCAAATTCACGCCCTGTCTGGGCGACGCGGCGATTGCTGATCACGCCAGCCTGGCTGAAATCCGGCAGCTTGGCTACCGAGATATTAAAAAGGATCGATAAGTTTATAAACAACGAGAGCTGCTTACGGTCTTCGGGGACCATCGCCAAACCACCGCGGATAGCCTCGTCCGGCGACTTGAAGAGCACTACTTTGCCGTCCAGCATGATTTTCCCACTGCTAAAGCGATCCGCGCCAAAGATCGCCCGCGCCGTTTCACTGCGCCCGGCTCCAACCAGACCGGCAAAACCGACAATCTCACCCTGGCGGATGCTGAAGCTCACGTCTTTAAACCTTTTGCCGGTCAAATTCTGAACGGACAGGCGCACATCACCGATCTTGCGCTGATCTGACGCCGGCTCACGGGAGAGCTCGCGCCCCACCATCATCTGGATGACCTTGTCGACGCTGGCCTCCTCCCTGCTGAGCGTGCCGCGATAAGTGCCATCCCGCAGCACGCTGATCCGGTCAGCAATGCGCAGGACTTCCTCGATCTTGTGAGAAACATAGATGATTGCAACGCCTTGCTTTTTCAGCATATCGATCACACTGAAGAGGCGTTCCGTCTCCGCTTCGGCGAGCGATGAGTTCGGCTCATCCATAATCAGCAGGCTGGCGTTCATTGAGAGAGCTTTAGCGATCTCGATCAACTGGCGCTGCGAGATGCTCAACTTACTTACTTCCGTCCGAGGATTGATATCCAAGCCAACCTGCTTGAGCTGGATCAGGGTATCCTGCTCGGCTTTTTTCCAAAGCACGCGGCCATATTTTGCCGGCATCCTGCCCATATACACGTTCTCGATCACGTTCAGGGCAGGCATCATCGACAGTTCCTGGTGGATCACCGCAATGCCGGCGTTGATCGAATCGGTTGGGCGAACGAAGTTGACTTCCTGGCTTTTGAAGACCAGCTTTCCGCTATCGCGCTCGACGATACCGCCCAGCACGTTGATCAAAGTGGTCTTTCCGGCGCCGTTCTCGCCCACCAGGGCGTGCACCTCGCCAGGACGCACATTGAAATCCACGTTTTCCAGGGCGTGCACGCCGCCAAAACGCTTGGAGACACCCTCGACCTGTAAGATGAATTCTTCGTTGGCATCCATACCGATTTCCCTGCCTATCTGTGGGATTTTGCGGCTGGATTAGCCGCAAAATCCCACATGGTCTGTTATTGGCTCTGCCTGTTGACCAGGCAATGCCATCCGATGTTATTGTGGAGCTGTCCAGTACTGGTCGATGTTATCCTTGGTGACCACATCGGCGCGGGTGATCAACGCACCACATTCCGGCATCACCCCGCCCACCAGGAAGTTATACAGGCGGATCGCCGGGTCATGCCCCTGGGCAAACGGGTCCTGACCGATCGTGCCGTAGATCACGCCATCTTTCACCAACGCCATCGTCTCATCAACGAAGTCGAACGACACCACCTGCACCTGCCCGGTCTTGCCAGCATCTGCAACCGCCTGCCCCGCACCAAACGGGCCACCCGCGGTCACGTAGATGCCTGCCAGGTCAGGATTGGCTGTCATGAAGTCGTTCGCCTGGGTGTAGGCTACGTCACCCTTGTCGCTGTTCTCCACCGCTCCCACGATCTCCACCTCCGGATACTTGGCTTTCATGCAATCCTCAAAGCCCTTCCGGCGCAGCTCGTGCGCTTCCACGGCGAAGAAGCCCGTGATGATCCCTACTTTGCCCTTCCCACCGATCGCTGTCGCCATTGCCTCGCATGCCGCCTCGCCCTGCTTGTACAGGTCGGCGCCTACGAAGAACAAGCGCTTGTTCGGCGTGGCTGTCTCACTGTTGAACGTCGCCACCGGGATGCCCGCCGCTACAGCTTTGTCAATGAACGGCGCTACTCCCGCATCGCCTGCAATCGTCGCAATCGCATCGTACTTCTGCGCGATCGCTGCTTCGATCGCCGCCCCAAACACTTCCGCTGTGTGCTGGTCACCAGGCACGATCCAGTCAACCTTCGTGTTGTAGGCTGCCAGCTCTTCACCGGCTTTCAGTGCTCCCTCTTTTACCGGGATCCAGAACGGGTTGTTCTCCAACCCCAGCACCGCAATCTTCAGCGGGCGGTCCGGCTGCTGATCCACTGGCTTCACCGTGCCCTCGTCATCGGGCGTGCACTGCGCAGCCCACTGGTCATCCGGCAAGGTCATGGATACTTCTGGCGCCTCTGCCATACCCGCCGGCGGAGTCCAGAACTCAGTAATATTGTCTTTGGTCACCACATCGGCACGAGTGAGCAGCCGTCCGTACGGCGGCACAACCCCACCCACCAGGTAGTTATACAGGCGGATCGCCGGGTCATGCCCCTGGGCAAACGGGTCCTGACCGATCGTGCCGTAGATCACGCCATCTTTCACCAGCGCCATCGTCTCATCAACGAAGTCGAACGACACCACCTGCACCTGCCCGGCTCTTGCCAGCATCTGCAACTGCCTGCCCCGCACCAAACGGGCCACCCGCGGTCACGTAGATGCCTGCCAGGTCAGGATTGGCTGTCATGAAGTCGTTCGCCTGGGTGTAGGCTACGTCACCCTTGTCGCTGTTCTCCACCGCTCCCACGATCTCCACCTCCGGATACTTGGCTTTCATGCAATCCTCAAAGCCCTTCCGGCGCAGCTCGTGCGCTTCCACGGCGAAGAAGCCCGTGATGATCCCTACTTTGCCCTTCCCACCGATCGCTGTCGCCATTGCCTCGCATGCCGCCTCGCCCTGCTTGTACAGGTCGGCGCCTACGAAGAACAAGCGCTTGTTCGGCGTGGCTGTCTCACTGTTGAACGTCGCCACCGGGATGCCCGCCGCTACGGCTTTGTCAATGAACGGCGCTACTCCCGCATCGCCCGCAATCGTCGCAATCGCATCGTACTTCTGCGCGATCGCTGCTTCAATCGCTGCCCCAAACACTTCCGCTGTGTGCTGGTCACCAGGCACGATCCAGTCAACCTTCGTGTTGTAGGCTGCCAGCTCTTCACCGGCTTTCAGTGTTCCCTCTTTTACCGGGATCCAGAACGGGTTGTTCTCCAACCCCAGCACCGCAATCTTCAGCGGGCGGTCCGGCTGCTGATCCACTGGCTTCACCGTGCCCTCGTCATCGGGCGTGCCGGCGCTATCAAATGGCGGCGCGGCGGGCAAAGCAGGTTGTTCTGCCGGCGCTTCGGTTGCCGCTGCCGGGGCTTCAGTCGCCTCGGTCGTCGGAGCAGCAGTCGGAGTTGCACAGGCGCTCAACACCATCACCAGTATGGTAACAAGTGAGAGCAAAAAGAACATTCTTTGTTTCATTGAACTCTCCTCCACTTAAAATTGTTTGAACCGAAGTCTTTCATACAATACTCTTCTCCATTTGCTATCTGAACATGACAGACCAAACGATCACCTCCTTCGATTTCCTGGGGGATTTATCTGCTTGAGTAAATCCCTATGTCCTGCGTTTTCTGAATTGGTCAAGCACAACCGCCATAACGATAACGACGCCAATCGTGATGTTCTGCATGTAGATCGGCATCTTGAGTAAGACGAAGGCATTGCGGATCACCGCCATGATCGCCGCACCGATGATCGCGCCGAGGATCGTGCCTTCGCCGCCTGCCAGGCTTGCGCCGCCGATCACTGCGGCGGCAATGACATCCAGCTCGGTACCAGTGCCCAGGTTGGTCATCGCAGACTTGAGCAGCCCGGCGTTCATAATCCCCGCCAGCGCTGCTGCGCCGCCGGTGAGCGTGTAGACGAAGAGTCGCACCCGGCTCACGCGCACGCCGGAGAGGCGCGCCGCCTGCTCATTGCTACCCAGGGCGTAAATTTGCCTGCCCAATACGGTCTGGCTTAAGAACAGGGTAGCGACGACAACGAGGACCGCCATCTCGATCACCGAGAAAGGCACAATACCGATGTATCCGCCACCCAAAAAGTTCACCTGGGGATCACGCATGGGGATGTTGCTGGCGACCGAGCCCTGTAGCCCCCAGGATGCGGCAAAGGTCAGCCCGCGCGCCACGCTGTACATACCCAGCGTGGCAATGAAGGGCGGGACTCGCAATCGCGTAATGACCAGTCCGTTGACCGCCCCGCACATCAGACCGACAACAATGCCGGTGAAAAATGCCAGCCAGGGCGACCAGCCGGCATAAGACATCTGGCGAGCCGTCATCATCGCTGATACCGCTGCAACCGAGCCTACCGAAAGGTCGATGCCGCCGCTCACGATCACCATGGTCATGCCAATCGCCATGATGCCGATCGTGCTCATACTGCGCGCCACATTGAAGATGTTTTCATACGTCCAGAAATACGGGCTGGCAAAGTTCATGAAGATACACAACACAATCAGTGCCAAAAATACGCCAAGCTCGCGCGTTCCGAAAATGACCTTCCATACAGATGTCCGCTTCTTTTCAACCGGCAAGGATTCTGGGGTTGTTTCGCTCATCTGGCCTCCTTGTTGTTACGATGATGTCTATACCGATATCGGCTCTCGCAAGATATCTTCCAATACCAGGGCAATGGCGCCAATCAGGCAGGCATCGGTGCCATGCGCTGATGCTGCCACGCGCACGTTCTCACGGGCTGGGGTCAAGGCGTTTTCGCTGATCGTCTTTTCCACAATGGGTAGCAGGACAGAACTGGCGCGGTTCAGCGCCCCGCCCAGAACGATAAGCTCGGGATTGAACACGTTGACCAGATTGGCAACCCCGATGCCGAGTTGCGCCCCCACTTCCTGCAAAGCGCCGAGCGCCACCGCGTCGCCCTGGTCTGCCGCCTGGATCACGCTTTCAAACGTGATGCGTTCCAGGTCGCCCCCCACCAGGTCGCATAAAACAGACGGCGTCCCATTCTTCAATGTAACGCGAACCCGTCCTAAGACGGCACGTGGACCCACCTGAGTCTCCCAGCAGCCACGTTTGCCGCATCCGCAAAGCTCCCCGTCCGGCACGATCGTCATGTGCCCCACTTCACCGGCATAACCCATACTGCCACGAAACAGCTTGCCATCCAGCACAATGCCGGCGCCCAGTCCGATGCCCGCGCTGAGATAGATAAAATTATTCACGCCTTGCGCCGCCCCGAAATAGAACTCGCCCAGCGCGGCTGCGTTGGCTTCGTTTTCCACAAAGACGGGTAAATTAAACCGCTGCGACCAAATCAGCCGCAGCGGTACGTTATTCCAGTGCAAATTGGGGGCGAAGATCAGCTTTCCCTGGCGTACATCGACCATCCCGGGCACTCCCACGCCAATGCCCAGCGGTCGCAGCCCCTGGCTCAGCCCAAAGTGCAAGGCATGCTGGGTCAGGCTGGCTGCCTGGTCCAGGATTGCGATCTGATCATCACTCGGGTCAGAGCACGCCTGCTCGCGCCATTGCACCTGGGCGATGAAATCGGACACGATAACCGAGATGCAATCCACGCCCAGCTCGATCCCGATGGCGAAGCCACCTTTGGGGTTCAGCTCCAACAGCATCCCCGGGCGTCCAACCTTGGCGCTTTGCAGATCCGTCTCCTGGATCAGCCCCTCTTCGATCAAGCTATTGACGATGATGGAAACTGTGCTGCGGTTCAATCCGGTGCGCGCGGCCAGCTCAGCGCGGGACAACGGAGCAAAACGGCGCAGCGCATCCAGCAGGATTGCGGTATTCATCTTGCGAATGAGTGCCTGGTCAGCAGTGGCAGTAGTAACCATGAGCCTCTTAGATCAGCGTCAATCCAATTTGTTTGTTTGCAAGATAAACAAACTATATACCCATTTTGTTCACTTGTCAGAAATCTTAAGATTAAGATGAGAACTCAATGAGTCTGGTGACCCAACTCCACCTTCAACGGCACGATCCCTGAAGTTATTTGCATTTCTTG
>CAVPDG010000020.1:0-23206 GCA_963702535.1 uncultured Chloroflexia bacterium
GATGTTAGAAGAACAGGAAAAAGAGAGCCAACCTGTTAGGATAGCAGTTTGCACACCAAAACCAGAACAGGAGGCTCACAATGGAGTTTAGCACAAAAGTGATTGAAACGATGGCGAAAATCATGGCCGAAGAAATGGGAAAAATGATGCCGGCCCCGGAGAACATTCGGACAGTGGAGACGGGAATGCGAGAGCTGCTGAGGAAAGTAGGTGCAGAAGCGCTGAGCCAGTATTTGGAGCGGGCAGATGAAGCAGAGCCGTTGGAGAAGGAAAAGGAATGTGAATGTCAGGGAAACAAGAGTATCTGTTTCGGCGAGAAGCGGTGATCTTGAGTGTGTTTGGGCGAGTGAGTTACAAGCGGCGATATTACACATGTCGAAGCTGTGGAAAAGGGCAATCTCCGCTAGATGGGAAGATGAGGATTGCAGCGGGTGAAGTAACAGCCGGATTGGCAGAGTTGTTGGCGTTGGCTGGGGTGGAAAGTTCATTTGCAGAATCGAGCCGGTTCATCGAGCGGTTCTTGTTGTTTCAGGTCAGTGATAATACGCTGCGTAAAGAAACGGAGCGCTTTGGTGAACTGCAAAAGGCACGTGAGGCGGAATGGAAACGACTAAGCCAAGAAGAAACTGGCTGCAGGAACGCTTACAAAAGTATGGCAAATTGCCTGGGCGGCTCTATGGTTCGATCGACGGCGTCATGGCCCCCTGCAAAGGGGAGTGGCGAGAGATGAAAAACATTGCCTGGTATCGGGTTGAGGAAGTGCGTTCGTACGAACCACGCCGCCACCATACCAGCCAAGTCGGTGAGCAGAATGATTTGCAAGCCCAGGAAATCACCTATCATTGCGATATCCAGCCCCCAGACCAGTTCAGCGCCTTGTTTTGGGCTACTGCCTGCCAGCGTAACGCCGATTTGCACCAAGAACTGGTCTTTGTTTGCGATGGAGCCGTCTGGATTTGGAAACTGATTGAGCGTCATTTCCCACATGCTGTCCAAATCGTGGACTGGTATCACGCCAGTGAGTACTTGCCGCCCATTGCTGAAGCCGCTTTCGGCCACGATACACCCGAGTATCATGCCTGGCTTGACCAGGCCCGTTCTCAGCTTTGGGAAGGCCAGATTGAAGCCTTGATCCATGACTGCCAATTGCTAGCTTCAATCCCACTAGCTGCCAAACCGGTCTACAATGCTGTATCTTATTTCACCAACAACCACAAGCGTATGGATTATGCCCTCTTTCGCCAGCAGGGCTACTTCATCGGCAGTGGCACGGTCGAAAGTGCTGGCAAACAAATCGCCGGTCTCCGCCTCAAACGAGCTGGCGCTCGCTGGACCGAAACCGGCGCTGTCGCTACTGCCAAAGCCAGGGCTGCTTGGCTTAGCGATGATTGGGATGAACTGGCTGTTCTGCGAGCTTCTCTACCTCTTGCCGCCTAACGCTCCGGATCAGCGGCGGCGCTATGCGCAGTCCGCTGCAACCGGTTGTTAGGCTACATGCTCACGATGAAATTCTTCTCCGCTGCTTCCGCAGCAATTCCTATTGATTCGCCAAGTCTTGAATGAAGGTGGATGGAATTGCCGATATCAAGGCGGTGATCATTGAGTGGCTAAAACCCGAACATGCCGTTGTTGTTCGCTAGGTTCATGGTTGGTATGGGTTAAATCACGTCCCAATGCTCAACGGCTTTGCCATTTTCAAACCTGAACAAGTCGTAAAATGCTTGGTGTTTTCCGCTCCATTCGCCTTCACTTACCGTAAGTACAAAATTTCCTTCGCCCAATACTTTGTGGATTTTAGTATACTTAAACATGTTGTTTTGTGAAGTGAGGTACTTAACGGCTTCTACAACGCCATTCAATCCATCTTTTACTTCCGGATTGTGCTGGTCGTATTGTTCGGCACTGATGTAATCAGCAATCTTACCCGGGTTTTTACCCATCAGCAAATCTTCTACAAACGCTTGGGCCAACGCTTTATTGGCCTCGGTTTTGTCTAAGTCTTCTACTTTTGTAGGTCCATCAGTTTGTGTTCTTCCGCTGGCAGTTTCTTTTAACTAAAACTGTCATTGCGTCCCAGTGTTCAGCTACTTTTCCGTTTTCATCAACTCTGATAATGTCAAATGCCACCATTTCGTCTGCACCAAAAGGTTTGGCATTTTTCCAAATGTTGTGCATAAACACATAGTTGCCATCTTGAAATAGTCGAACGTTTTCAGCATAAGTTCCATGTTCTTTTAAAACGGGTAACAATTGGATAAACGGTTCCAATCCAGTGGGAACAAACGGATTGTGCTGAATATAATCAGCATTTGCATATTTACGCATTGTTTCAGCGTCTTGTTTAGCTACAGCACCTAAGAAAGTGCCTACGATATTTTTGTTGTTCATGTTATCTCCTATCGAAAGTGAAGTGGGTTATTGTGATACAATTCTGTATCACACGAAGGATTTTACTATACAGATCTGTATCGTGTCAAGGAGTAACATGCCCAAAACCCAATCCCGCCAACAGTTACTCGACACGGCCGCCGAGCTCTTCTACCACGACAGCTATCGAGCCGTCGGGGTAGATACTTTGTGCGCCATATCGGGCGTGGGCAAGATGACGCTCTACCGTCATTTTGCCACCAAAGAAGAACTGATCGTCGCCTACCTGGAACGGAGCAACGCGCTGTTTTGGGAGTGGTTCGAAGAATCCACGGCGGCGGCCAACAAACCCGAAGACAAGATCATCGCTTTCTTTCATGCGGTGGAAATTTGGGTGCAAGATCCCGCCTGCCACGGCTGCCCCTTTCTGAACGCGGTGGTTGACTTCCCCGACCCCGGACATCCCGCGCACCAGGTGGCGCTGACCCATAGGGAGGCGGTGCGCGCCCGCTTCCGGGAGCTGGCCGCCCAGGCCAAGCTTCTCCACCCAGACCGGCTGGCCAATCACCTGCTTCTACTAATGGATGGCGCCTTCATGGCCGCGCGGCTCTACGGCCCGCAAAATCCAGGAGCCCAGGTTTCCGCGGCCGTGCAGCGCCTGCTGGAGAAATAGGCTGCGCCCTTGCGCTGCGGGAGCTTGGCAAGGCTGGTTAGATCAACCGAAGGTCCAACGTGCACGAACAGCCTAACAACCTTTGAGTGCTCCCGGGATAGGGCCGTCAACGAATTATTAACGAATAAACGAATGAGGGAGGTGGCGTATTCGTTTCGACATTCGTTGATGGTTTACCTCAACCGCCTCATCTGAACAGGACGTTAGACCACCCCAGAGTACCCCCTACTGCCCCCCGGTCACCTTGAAGCGCTGGTACTTCTTGCCCCCGCTCTCCGGCTTCAGGATGCCCGAATTGTCCAGCAGGTAGATCGCCCCCTTATTCGGCGGCGGGCGCCGCTTATCGATGCACTCCGCCAGCAGCGTCTGGCTGGGGTCGGCAACGTTCTCGAAGGTGGCGATGTCTTCGCTGTTGATGCGCAGGAAGCGCCATGCCGTTACCGGTGGCGGGGCGGGGGTCGGCGGCGCAATGGTGGGCACCACCTCGACGACCGGCGGCGCCTGCGTGGGCGGCGCCATGGTGGGGATGGACTTGGGCTCGGCGGTGGCGGGCTGCACCACCTGCACTTCGGCGGGCGGGCGGGATGCCAGGCGCCGGCGGATCAGGATCACGTCCACGACGCAGATCAGCGTCACCAGCAGCGCAAGGGCGATCGAGACGATCACGATCACCTTTCTAACCAGCTCGGGGTCCCTATCTGGGCGGCGCTTGTTCATCCCCCTTATTATAAACGCCCGCCCTCATCGTGTGCAGGCGAGAATCACACCAGCCCCTTCCAACCGCCAACCACCAACCACCAGCCGCCAACCACCAACTGTCAACTCTCAACCGCCAACCCTTCAATACTCATACCGCTCGAACTTCTCCACGCTTTTGCCCCCGTAGCGGCGCAGGCGAAGGTCGGCTTGCTCCTTGTGCCCCCAGAAGCGCTCCAGGGCGCATAGCCGTGAGGCGTACTCGCCCACCAGCACCGCCGCTTCGGGCGTGATCTGCTGGTAGGTGTGCGTCTTGATGAACTTGCCCACCCACAAGCCGCCGGTGTAGCGACCGGCGCGGCGCGTGGGCAGGTTCGGATAGGGGCAAGGTCATTCGGCGCTCCGTAGGCTAGATGCGGGCGTACTCAATGCCGGCAAGGTGGGCGACTTTCTCCAGGGTATCTGCCCAACGCCCGTAAGCCAGCGCCTGGTGGTGCGAGCCGCCGGCGAGGCTGTAGCGGGTGAGGAAGTCGGAAAGGTCGCCATCCGGGCGGAACTTGTAATGCGGGCGAGCCAGGTCGGGGATGTAGGGGAAGTCGAGTACCTGCCCCTCGGTGACGATCATGCGCAGCCTGCCATCCTGCACGGTGGTGAGACTGAGCAGGGTGACATCACCGGGCTTGAGGCTGAACGCCAGCAGGAGGGGATTGTGCTTTACGTCGAAGAGGCTGCCGATGGTGCTGCGCACGAGGTGGATGGGCTCATCCGGGCGCGCCATCTTCCAGTTGGCTTCGCCCATGTGCATCATCAGGGCGGCGTTGTTGGCGAAATCCATGGTGAACATCTCGGTGAAGTTGGCATCCCCCGCCAGGGCTTGCATCAGGCAGACGGCGGTGGCGCTGGTGACATCGCCCTCACCGCCGAAGCCGTAGCCCTCCGCCAGGAGCATCGAGGAGGCCAGGAAGGGCAGGGTTTCCAGGCGACCCTCCTCGCCGACCGCCATGAAGTGCGAGGCAAAGCCCTGCATGCCGCGCTCATCCAGGAGCTGGCGCAACGCCCACTCCAGGCGGGCGCTGGCGGCGTACTCGTCTTCGGTGATCTCGGGATCGAACTGGAAGCGCTGGCGGTCTTCCTGCAGGCGAGCGGCGATGAGCCCGGCGGGTGCAGCCTGGGCACGCTCAGCCAGGGTGCGCATCGAGAGGTGGTGGATCTCCACGCCGGTCTGGGTCAGGAAGGCGGTCTCATCCAAGCCAAAATCGCCCATGCCCTCCATGGCGTAGCCGACCAGCCCGATGTGCGTGCGCTGAAGCTGGCGCACGAGGCGGGCGGCGTCGCACCAGGCGCGCACCGCGGCGATCGTGCGCGGGTCGCGGGTGTGCCCGGTGACCACCTGGAAGGAGCGCCCGGCGCGCAGCAGGACATTGGCGAGGTCCTGGACGCCGTGCATGCCGTGGTTGCGGGTCGTGTCGTCGCCGGTCGTCCCGCTGGTGATTTCGTAGAGCTGTTGGGTGTTGAGGATCAGGATGGGCAGGCGGGTCTTGAGCAAGCCGCGCAGGGCGATATGGCTGGGGGCGTAGGTGAGCAGCACGACCAGCACCAGGTCTTTGCCCTCCGCTTCGAAGCGGCGCAGCGCCTCATCGACCTGCTCATGCGTGGTGCACACGCCGGGGAAATCGACCGCAGCGAAAGGGCTGAAAGCCTGCACAAGCTCGCCGGCGAACTGCGCCTCCTGGATCTTCAAATCGGGCCAGCGGTCGTACAGGTCGAACATCAAGCCGATCATGCCCAGGCGGGCGCGGTTGGTTGCAGTCATGTCTCATACCTCCTGATGGCGCCGTCCCGGGGCGGGAGACCGCCGGGAGCAGCTCTTGATAACGGTGATAAGCGCTTTCATAGGCTGCCTGTTGCTCGGGCAGCGGGGAATAGCGGCGGAGCTCGCCCTGCGGTTGCGGGGCGTCGTCCAGCGAGGCGAAGGCGCCGCAGCCCACGCCGGCGATGACGGCTGCGCCCCAGCCGGCAGCCTGCGTGACGGGCGGCACCTGCAGGCGGATGGCGCAGGCGCCGGCAACGATCTGGGGCCAGATGCGGCTGCGGGCAGCCCCGCCGACCATGATCAGGTCATCCACGACAACACCATAGCGGCGGATGTCTTCGATCGCCCAACGCAGCTCGAAGGCGATGCCCTCCAGGGCGGCGCGCGCCAGGTCGTCACGCGTGTGGTTAAGGTTCAAGCCGATAAAGCCGCCGCTGCCCATGCCGTAAGCCTCGGCATGACCGCCCGCCAGGGGGAAGAAGAGCAAGCCGGATGCGCCGGGAGCGGCGCGGGTTGCGGCTTCATCCAGGTCACGGAAACCCAGGCGGCTGGCATCAGGCTGGCCCGGGGTGTTCCACAGGCGCTCGAGCAGCCATTCCAGCGACGAGCCCACGCCGCCCAGGCTGCGCAAGGCGCCCCAGCGCGCCGGGGCGGCGTGGCAGCTCACCGCCATGCCGCTGCTTGAGTCCGGTCTCCAGGTCGGGTGGCGTGAGCAATAGCACCCATGCGGTGCCGGTGGAAAGCAGCATTGGTCCGGGGCGGGTGACTCCCAGCCCGACGGCGGCGCAGTACTGGTCGTGGGCGCCGTTGAAGAGCGGGGTGCCCTGGGGTAAGCCGGTGAGCCGGCTGGCTTCGGCGCTGAGCGCGCCCGACCAGTCGCCCCGAGCGGCGCAAAGGCGATAACATTTCCGGGCGAATGCCCGCCAGGTCGAGCAGGCGCGGGTCCCAAGCGCCGGAGGCGATCTCCAGGAGCTGGGTGATGCTGGCGTTCGAGGGGTCCATGCACAGCTCGCCCACCAGGCGGTAGCCGATGTAATCGTTGACGAAGGTGATATGGCGGGCGAGCGAGAAGACATCCGGCAGGTTGTTACGGAGCCAGCGGATGTGCATCAGCGGCAGGGCGGGCATGAGCGACCAGCCAGTGATGCGGTGGATCGCCTCTGCACCGAAGGACTCTTTGACCTGGAGATATTCCTGCCGGGCGCGCTGGTTCATCCAACTGATGGCGTTATAGACAGGCTGCAGGGCAGCGTCGAGCGGGATGGTGGTGCCACCCTGGGAGGATAGCGAGATGCCCAGGACGGCGTCGCCAGAACCCAGCTTGTCTGCCAGGGAGCGCAGCACGTCCACCACCGCCTGCCAGAGCGCCTGCGGATCCTGCTCCACCCAGCCCTCCTGCGGCGTGAGCAAGGCGTAGGACCGGCTGGCTTGCGCCAGCAAGCGGCCCTGCAAGTCGAAGAGCAGTGCCTTGGTGGCAGTGGTGCCGACATCCAGACCGATGAGGGTTTCCATGTTGCTCCGCGAATTGCCCGGCTAGCCCTTGACCGCGCCGGCGGTGAGACCTTGCACCAGGTATTTCTGAAAAAAGATGAACAGGATGACGACAGGTAAAGTAACCAGGACGGAAGCCGTCATCACGTTGGGCCAGTTCAGGTAGAACTGCCCGACGAAGGACTGCAGGATGCCGGGCGGCAGGGTGCGCATCTCCGGCTTGACCATCAGCGTGGCGGCGTACAGGTACTCGTCCCAGGCGATGAGGAAGGTATATACGCCTGCGGCGATCAGACCCGGGGCGATCATGGGCATCACGACACGCGTGCCAGCGCGCCCATGCGGCTGCAGCCGTCGATCATCGCCGCCTCTTCGATCTCTTTGGGGATGGTATCGAAGAAGCCTTTGAGGATCCAGATAGCGAAGGGGATGGCGAAGGTGGTGTTCGCCAGGATGAGAGCCTCGTAATGGTTGAGCAGCCTCAAGCGCATGAAGGTCAGGTAGAGCGAGATGAGCAGCATGCCCTGCGGGAACATTTGCGTGGAGAGGATGCTGATCATGGTACCGTTACTGCCGCGGAAGGGGTAGCGCGAGAAAGCATAAGCCGCCAGGGTGGCGACCACCAGGCAGAGCAAGGTGGTGCCAATGGTGACAATCAGGCTGTTCTTGAAGTAAACGGGAAAGAGGTTGCCGCGCCCGTAATCGCCGAAGATCACCGAGTTCATGGTGCTCAGGGTGGGGTTCTTGGGGATCCACTGCGGCGGCATGATGAACAGGTCCTCGATCGGCTTGAAGGCAGACGAGATCATCCACAGGATGGGTAGGAAGGTGAAGATCAAGATCGCTACCAGGTACAGGTAAGAGAAGAACTTGGTCAGCCAGCGTTTTTGGTGAACTGTAAGCATGATCATAACTCCAGTTTGGTGGTACCGCCGATGACGCGCACGAAGACCACGCTGAAGATCAACATCACTACCAGCCAGATGGTGCCGATGGCAGCTCCCATACCCATGTCGAAAGCCTGGAAGGCGGTGCGGTAAATGCTGATCGCCAGGGTGGTGGTGGCAGTGATCGGACCGCCCTCCGTCATGGTCCAGATGGTAGTGAAGCTCTGGAAGGTCCAGATGATGGAGATCAACAGGTCAATCATGATGATGTAGCGCAAGTAGGGCAGGGTGATATAGCGAAAACGCTGCAGGGCGGTAGCGCCGTCGATGATCGCCGCTTCAACGATGTCGGTGGGGATGGTCTGCAAGGCAGCCAGCAGGACGATCATGTGGAAGGGGAAGCCCTTCCAGATGTTTGCCAGGATGACAGAGAAAAGCGCAGTTTGGGGGTCGCCGATCCAGGCGATGAAGTTGGGGATGATGCCCAGGCTGTTGAGGATGTAGTTGAACATGCCGTATTGCTGGTTGAAGATCCACTTCCAGAGCAGGGCTGAGACCACGGTCGGTACCACCCAGGGGGTGAGCAGCACGCCGCGGAACAGGTTGCGGGAGATGATGGACTGGTTCAGCACAATGGCAGTGATGAACCCCAACAGGAACTGCCCGGCGACCGGAGCCGATGACGAAGATGATCGTGGTGACCCATACCTCGTAGTAAGCCGGGCTGGAGAGCAATGTCTTGAAATTATCCAGTCCGACCCAAGGGACGCCTGCGGTCAGGTTCACCAGGCTATAAGAGGTGAAGCTCAGGTAAATGCCGCGCAGCAGAGGGTACAACACGGTGAAGGTCAGGATGGCAAAGGTCGGAAGGAGAAGAAGAAGCGAGAATTGCGTATTGGTCAGGCGGAAGCCTTTGGAGCGCTGCCTGGAGGGTTCTACGGCTTGATCAACAGTCATGGTGAGCGCACCTTTCCCGGACGGTTAACAGTAACGATTTGCCCGATGTGGGATTGCAGGGGCGACCTACGGGTCGCCCCGGCAGGTAGATATTACCAGAGGCGCGGCAAGGTGATGATAAGCCACAGTGCGGATGCATGTCACCGCGCCCCGATCACACGATCTACCGGTCTTATTCAGACTGCTTGTAAAGGACTTTCAGGTTCGCAGCAGCTTCGTCAAGAGCTTCCTTCGGGTCACCGCCGGAGAGCGCTTTGCTCACCGCGATGGCGATGAAGTCAACCGCCTGGGCGTACTGCGGAGTCTTGCTGATGCCGTACAGCTTGGCGCCTGCCAAGCCTTCCTGGAAGGTCTGGGCATAAGCATCCTGGCTGTAGTAGGGGTCTTCCAGGGCTGGTCCGTAGAGCGGGAAGAGGCTGGATCCCTGGGCATAGTACAGGGTGATGGCGGGATCGGTGCTCAGGAACTTGATGAAGTTGAAAGCCTCTTCAGGGTACTCGCATTGATTGAAGAGCACCAGGGTGTGGTGGTGGAAGATGGACTTGTGATCGGCAGGATTTGCCGGGTCGCCAACCGCAACGGGGTGGAGGGCGACAGCCATATCCTTGTCCCATTCCTCGCCCTTGCCACTGGTGATGCGCAGCACGTCGCGGGCATAGGAACCGTCGGAGAAGCCGCCAGCCTGGTAGTTCGCCATCAGGTTGTACTGATCGCGGAAGGGGAAGCCGGCGGGCATAATGCCCTCATCAACCAGCTTCTTCATGAAGGTGAGTGCAGCCACACCGGCTTCGTTGTTGATGATGACCTTGCCGTCCGCATCGAGGACATCGCCGCCGAAGTTGAACAGCCAGGCGTTGAAGATGTTGGCGGACAGCTCGGAGCGGTCGGTGGCGGTGACGTAGCCCCAGATCTTGTTGCCATTGGCGTCGGTGCCCAGGGCGGAGATGGCTTTGGCGGTTTCGTAGAACTCGTCCATGGTCTGCGGCAGCTTGGTGGGATCCAAACCGGCGTCAGCCATCAGCTTGGTGTTGAAGAAGAGCACGTCATGCACGGCTACCCAGGGCAGACCCCAGGTGTGCGTCTCGCCGCCCGCGCCGGGGAAGGTGTAGGAGTTCACAACGCCTTCGACGTAGTTGGGCAGGATGTCGGCGGCTTTTTCCTCGAGGGGAGCGATGGCGCCGGAGTAGGCGAACTGACCGATCCACGGGGCAGCGACCTGCGCAATGCAGGGCGGGTTACCGGAAGCGGCTTCCAGCAGGAGCTGCTGGCGGGTGTTCTCCCAGGCGATGCCTTCGTATTCGATCTTGACGCCGGGGTTCTGCTTCTGGAATTCATCCACCATGTAGTTGAACTGCTTGGCGGTGGATTCCTCCATACCGATCCAGCCAGCGAAGCGGACGACTTTTTCCTCTTCGACGGGCGGCGGCGGTGTGGCGGTGATGACCTTGGTCTCACCTTCGACCTCGACAACGACGGTTTCGACGACCTTTTCGCCGGGGACGACGACGGTCTGGACAACGGTTTGCGGCGCGCAGGCTGCGAGGACCATCGAGAGGATGATCAGCAGTCCGGCTACGGCGAACAAGTTCTTTCGTACGTTCATTGTCATTCTCCTCATTTAAAGAATTGGACGATCGAATAGTCTTTCGACACACAGCGGCTCTGGGATATGCCTGTTTTCGCAGTACTCACTTCCTTTGTTTGTAATCAGCCACCGGCAAGCGGCAACGCGCTTCAAGCCAGCAAGCCTTATAGGGGAGCGCCTGCGCCCGTTGTGGGCGCCGTCGTAAAGCTATCTACGGGGGGCATCGATCAGGCGGGCTCCATTGTTACAAAGAACATCTGCGACATCGGCGGGGCTCAAGCCGACCGCCTCGGCTGCGCGGCGGAAAGCCAGCAGCATCTCGTAAAGGAAGAAGGAAAGCTGCTCGCCTTCCGCCGGGCTTACATTGCGCATGTGGGGATCGTCCGAGATATCACCGTACAAGCCGGGCGGCACAAGGTTGATGTACGAGCCATTCTCGCAGATGCGGCGCATGCGCATGCGCACGATAGGCAGGTCGCTGCCGAAGAGCACGCGGCGGGCGCCGAAGGCGCGCAGGGCGCCTTCGATGACCACGGCGCTGGTGTTGGCGCTGAAGTCGAAGAGCATGCTCCGGCTGGCTTGCAGGACCTCGAAGGCGTCGCCGATGTCTTCGGGGCAGTAGGCGCGCCCGATGTGGGCGATGACCAACTGGATATTGGGGTAGCGCTGCTCGATCTCCAGCATCTGCTGCAGGTTGAGCGGGTCTTTCAGGCGGGCCGGGCGTGGGATGTGCAGGATGACGATCCAGCCATGCCGGTCGGCGACCTCCAGGTGGGCAGGCGGCAGGAAATCGTAGATCTGGATTTCCTGCGAGGGGATGTGCAGGGGCGCCCAGTTCAGGTAAGGCTTCAAGCCCAGGAAACCGCCACTGAGGACGCGCTGCTCCAGCTCTGCTGCCGTCCACTCGGGATTGGTCACCATCAGGCTGGGAAAGCCTGACTGGAGAGCGCTGCTGGCTGGCGTAGGCGTTGGTCTTCTCCATATCGGCGTTCCGCTCAGGCCAGCCAAAGATAAGCGGGGTTACTTCCTGCTGCGGCAGGAGAAGGCGGTAGGTTTCCAGCAGGTCTTCGATGGCGTTGTCTTCTGCCACGAGGCGCGGCCAGTTCTGGCCGCGCGTGCCAGCGGGCATGGGCACGCGGAAAGCCTTGAGCCAGACGTGGGTGTGAATATCCACCATCTTGCTGGGCAAGAAGCCAGCCAGGTGCTCCTGGTAAAAACGGCGGTCGACATCGGTAAGGGGGAACAATTTGGGATTGTCCATACGGTCAGATTATCCGGTTGGCGCTTGCCCCGGCGCTTCAGCAGCCGGGTCGGCGCACATCCATGAAGCGTGCCTGGAGCGATTTCAGCCGTGCCCGCCGCCACTGGTCGAAGTAAACCGCCAGGAGCAGGACGAAGGAGACCGAGACCTCCTGCCAGAAGGGCTGGAAACCCAGGATGATGAAGCCGTTACGCAACACTGCCGGGATGAAGGAGCCGATGACCGAGCCCAAGATTGAGCCGCGCCCGCCGAAGAGGCTGGTGCCGCCGATCACGGCTGCGGCGATGGCTTGCAGGCTGTCGGTGGTGTGCGCGGCGATGGAAGCCACGCCGAAGCGCCCAAGGTCGATCATGGTGACGACGCCGATCAAGGCGCCGTTCAAGATTAGAGCAGCATGTCTGGCGGTGTTGCTGCGTCGGCGGGCTTGGCAAGCCCCTGGACGACCGCTTTGAGGCCGCGCAGGAAGGCGGTGGGATCGTCTGCCTGGATGACGTTGCGCCCGAAGACCACGCCGCGCGCGCCGGCTTTCACGGCTTTGTACGCCAGCTCGAGGGCGTCGATCGGGCGGGGGGTCTTTTCAGCCCCCAGGGCAAAGATGGGGATGGGTGAGCCTTCTACCACCTCGGCGAAGCGCTCGCCGGTGTAGAAGGTTTTGATGGCGTCCGCGCCGAGCTCGCAGGTGATGCGGCACATCCTGCGGATGTAGTCGTGGAACTCGGCGGGGCGGAGCGCGCAAGCCGCCGACGGGGAAGACCTCGCCCATCATGGGCACGCCCATGTGCGTCGCTTCTTCCGCCAGGGCGGAGAAGACGCTCACATTCTGGGCTTCATGGGCTTCATCGCCGGTCTGTAACACCAGGGATGCCATAACCACTTCGGCGCCGGCGGCAACGCCTGTGGCGACAGAGATGGCTTTCGTGGTGTACGCCTGGGTGTACTCCCAGGGCTCGCAGTGGATGGTGTTCCAGTTGAGACGGGTGATGAAGGTGGGGCTGCCCTTGCCGATGAAGAGGTTGCCGGTGAAGCGCACCATCTGCGAGGTGAGCAGCACGGCATCCGCTTCTTTGAGGCGCTCGGCAGCAACGGTATATTTCTCCAGCCCTTCCATGGGACCAAAAGTCTGGCCGTGATCCATGGCGACGACGACGGAGTTCTTGCCTTCTGGGAACAGCTTGCTGAGTCGAATTTCTTTTCCGTTCATTTGACCTCCTGATGAATTATGTGCAGATTTGCGACCCGCATCCCTAACCCCCTGCCCCCCCGTAGATGCCTGGGGACTTGTCCCATTGATGGGAGCGGGAATGGAGTGAGAGATGTTGTTACCTCGGAGAGAGCACCTGGACGATCTCTTCGAAGACTTGCATGACCTTTTCTGCCTGGGCGTCGGTGATCACCAGGGGGGGCTTGATCTTGACCACGTTGCCCATGCCGGCGTACTTGGAGTTGCCGAAGAGCACGCCGCGCTGGATGCCCTCTTTCTCGAACTGGTAGGCTTCCTTGCGGGCGGGGGCCTTGGTCTTCTTATCGTAGACCAGCTCGATGCCGAGCATCAAGCCGGGACCGCGAATGTCGCCGATGAGCTCGTACTTATCCTTCATCTCGAGCAGCTTCTCGGTGAAGTATGCGCCGACCTTCTGCGCCCGCTCCAACAAGCCTTCTTCCTGCAGGACTTTTAGGGTGGCGATGGAAGCGACCAGGGAGACGGGGAAGTGGGCGAAGGTGAAGGAGTGGTCGGCGGCTTTGAAGCCTTTCAGCCCGTCACGCGAGAGGTGCCCGGCGATGGGGAAGCCGCCGCCGAGGGCTTTGCCGAAGCACATGATATCTGGCACGGTATCATAAAGCTCGGAGGCGAACATGGTGCCCATGCGCCCGAAGCCGGTTTGCACCTCGTCCCAGATGAGCAGCATGTCGTACCGGTCGCACATCTCGCGGATCGCCTGGTGGTAAGCCTTGGGGAAGTCGATCATGCCGCCGCTGGCTTGCATCGACTCCATGATCATGGCGATGGGCTGCCCATCCATGCCGTTCTCGATGTGCTTGCCCATCATCTTGACGCAGAAGACGTCGCATTCGGGGTAGGTGCGCTCGTAGGGGCAGCGGTAGCAGTAGCCCTGCGGGACGCGCACAACGTTGCCGCTGTAATTCTGGAAGGGCCAGGGATGGGGGTAGCTGAGGCTCATGCCCGCCAGCGTGCGCCCGGAGAAGGAATCCCAGGGTGCGACGAAGTACTTGCGGTCCGGGTACTCGCGCATGGCGAGCTTCATGGCGCCTTCGATGGCATTGGAGGCGTGCAGGCAGTAGTTGACGCGCTTGAGGTTGCCCGGGGGCGATCTCCGCCAACATGCGGGATAGCACCAGGCGGGGCATGGTCTCGAAGCTGGTGCGCACGTGGGTGAAGTAGTTGAGCTGCTCCTTGACGGCTGCCATCACCTTGGGGTGGCAGGCGCCAACGTTGAGGCTCCAGGCTTGCGAGGTGCAGTCGATGTACTCGCGGCCCGTTCTGGTCCCAGAAGGAGGCGCCGCGCGCCTTGGCGATCTGGATGGGCATCTCGCCGCCCACGGAGCCGCTGAGCAGGGCTTTCCGACCGGCTGCCATCTGCTCTTCGGAGGGGTTCTCGTACATGGCGCGCACCCAGGAAACATCTACATCTTTGGTAACGTCTTCGTACTCTAGCATGATCACTTACTCCTTGATTGGATGGATATGATTACGGTTCAACCACCACTTTGATGGCTTCGGGGTTGCGGGTAGCTAAGAAGCCCTGGGCGGTGTCCCCCAGGCTGAAGATATCCGAGACCAGGTCGCCCATGCGCAACTGGGGTAATAAGCTGACGGCGTTCTGGTAATCCTGGATGGTGCAGTCGATGGAGCCGTGGATGTGCAGCTCGCGGTAGTGCACGTCGTTGAGCTGCATGTTGAGCGTGGAGCCTTTGAGATAGCCGCTGAAGAAGAGCAGCGAGCCGCCGGCGCGCACCAGGTCGAAGGTCTGCTCGGTGGCAGGGACGCTGGCGGTGGCGACGATGACGCGGTCAAAGGCATAGCCGAAGCGGCTCTTCAGGTCGACGACGGTGGGGTCCACAGCTTCGACGGCGCCCAGGTCGAGCGCCATCTCGCGCCGGCGAGGGAGCAGCTCGCTGCTGGTGACGCGCGCGCCCATCAGGCGGGCGAGCTGGATGAAGGTGGCGCCGATGGGTCCGCCGCCGACGACGAGCACCTGGTCGCCGATCTCGATGCCCACCTGGCGCAAGGCCGTGCAGGCAGCAGCCGACAAGCTCCGCCAGGGCGGCGGCGCGGTGGCTGGCGCCGGCGGGCAGCTTGACGGCGCCGCCCACCTGCACCATCTGGGCGGGGATGTACATATATTCCGCCATTGCGCCGTGCACGTTGCAGCCGATGACCTTGGCGGTGGCGCAGATGTTATCCTGCCCGTGCGAGCAGGGATAGCAGTGCATGCAGGGGATGATGGGGGCGATGCCCACCAGGTCGCCGGGCTTGTAATCGCTGAGATCGGCGCCTACCGCCACCACTTCGCCGCAGACCTCGTGCCCCAGGATGACCGGGTTGATGTAGCGGGAAGAGGGACCGTTGAAGTACATGCGCTGGTCCGAGCCGCAGATGCCGCAGGTGAGCACGCGGATCAGTAGCCCCTGCGATTCCATCTCCGGCAGAGCAAAGCGCTCGATGCGGATATCTTCCTTGCCGTACAGTAATGCTGCTTGCGTGTCTTTCATGTGCTGTCTCCTCGTAATTCGCAATAAGCTGTCAGCGATCAGCGAACAGCTTCCAGATAAGATATAGGGTGAATACCCTTCTCAGGCGCCTGCCTGAGGTTTTTGACCGGTGAGCACTTCGCCAACGGCGCCGCCGGGGTGCGTGACGCCGAACTGCTTGGGGTCGAAGCCCTTCTCAGCGATGACCACGGCGCACAGGGCGTCGCACATGGCGGAGAAGGCGACGGTGCTGGTGGTGGCGAGGTAGCCGCCCAGCTCGTACTCCTGCAGGCTGGGGATGGGCAGGATATGCCCGCAGGCAGCGCGCCAGGGTGGATGCGGTGTTGTTGACAAAAGCTACCGTGCTGGCGCCGCGCCCGTTGGCGATGATGACCATCTGGTTGACCTCTTTGCTCTCGCCGCCGCGCGACATGGCGACGAGCACATCGCCGGGCTGGATGACCAGGGTGTGCCCGTGCAGCCCGTCCTGGGTGGAGAGGAACATCGAGCGCCCGCCGGAGCAGGTGAGGATGTGGGCGAAGCGCTCCGCCACGGCAGCGGAGGTGCCCACCGCGGTGGTCCAAACCACGCCGGGGCAATCGCAAAGCAGGCGGGCAACCTGGTAGAACGGCTCGCCGAGCTGGTCTTGCAGCGCTTGCAGGGTCTCGACCTCTTGCTGGATGATCTGCTTGCCGGCGAGCGATGGCTTGGGAGGGTGGCAAAGTTGGCATCAGGGTTCCTATTCTCAAACCAGGATCACTTCAATCCCCAGGTCGCGCAGGGCGGCGACGAAATCTGGGGGGGCGTCGCTATCGGTGATGAGCTTGTCTATGCCGCTGACGGGCATGATGGTCGCCAGCCCGATGCCGCCGATCTTGCTCGAATCGGAGACGACGATGACCTCGGTAGCAGCCTGGACCATGGCGCGATCGACCTCGGCCTCCAGGACGTTGGCGGTAGTGAAGCCGTGGGAGAGGGTCATGCCGTCGGTGCCGAGGAACATCTTGTCGACATGCAGCCCTTTGAGCTGATCGACGGTTTGCGGACCGACCAGGACTTCGTAGGCGTGGACGTAAATGCCGCCGAGCAGGATGAGGTGCACGCCAGGCCACTGACCGAACTGGCGCACGACGGGCAGGTGGGCGGTGACAACGGTGATGTTGCCGGAGGTGAGCAGCTCCTTATCCAGGAAGTGGGCGATCTGCAATGGCGTGGTGCCCGAGTCGATGATCACCCTTTCGTCGCGGCGGATCATCGCAGCGGCGGCGCGCCCGATGCGCTCCTTCTTCTCCCGCTCGGCGTCCAGGTACAGCGCCAGGGGGGTGGCGCTTTCCAGCGTGACCGCCCCACCATGCACGCGCTTCAGCAGCCCTTGCTCCTCCATGATCTGCAGATCACGGCGGATGGAGACTTCTGAAACACCCATATGCGTACTCAGGTCGGCAACGCGCACGGTGCGGTTGCGGCTCAGCTCATCCAGGATGGCGGAGCGGCGCTTATTGGTGAGGGCAGCCATAGTTTGGGCAGATTCTCCTGAAAACTGATCGAATGCAATTGAATATTTACGAATGAAACATTTTCAGGTTATTAATCTCGAAATATTGTAAATTATTCACCAGTTTCTGTCAATAGCGACTTTCATTAGAAACAAAAACTGTTTTCATTTGGCGGATTAAAAAATTCAATTGAAAGTGAGCGAGTAAGTGATGTTATTGGCAGATCAGCTTTTTGACTGGCTAGAATGGGTGGAAACCCGTATCTCCTTCGGGTCTTTCACGTCATATTAAGTATAAGGGAAATTGCCTGCCGCCCAAGAAAGCCGCTGCTATCCCTAATCCCCCATATGGATCCTGTGAGGAGGTCAGGATGAGTCGAAGAAAAGTGTTCTTGTTTGTACTAACCAGCCTGTGTCTGGCTGCCCTGGTGCTGGGCGGCGGTCAGCTCCGGGCAGTCCAAGCCGAGGCGGAATTCGACCTGGAGATCAGTCTGAAAGCCCCCCAGCATGTTGCGCCAGCGAGCAATGTGGTGATCAACCTGAGCTACAGCAACATTGGAACGGATGCGTCACCGGAGGATACGCAAATCCAGGTGCTGTTGCCGGAGGGGTTGAGCTTTGTGTCGGCGGTTGACCAGGAGGACATTGCCTTCCCGCCCAGCACGATCGATGGCAACCTGTTAACCTGGGAGATCGGGACGCTGCCAGCCTCGGAGTGCTGCGCGCACATCTGGATCACTACTTTGGTGGATGCCAGTCTGCCGGAGGAGACGCTGCTGACGACCCAGGCGGAGATCAGCACGGATGCAGAGGAGAGCAACCTCACCAACAACTCGGCGAGCGTCACCAGCCAGGTGTGCGATATGGGGGAGTCGCGAAAAGAAGCGGATCGGGAGCAAGCGAAACCCGGAGATGTTGTTACCTACACCATCACCCTGCGCCTGGCGCAGCGTACGGGAATGGATGCGCCCAGGTATCGCAATGTTACGGTGATCGACGTACTCCCGCGGCAGGCGCGATTCCTGGGCTGGGTTGGCGAGCCAGCCGGAACTGTGGATGGGCAAGAATTGCGCTGGCAGGGGCGAGTCAACGCGGGTGAGCCGGTGCAATTTCGTTACCGGCTGGGGATCGAAGGTGATACGCCGGCAGGGGAGCGAGTTCCCAACCGGGCGCGCATCCAATGGAGCGGCGGAGAGATGGAGCTGGAGCCTGTGGTGGTCCTGATCACCATGACGGATGACGATCATGTGATCGGTCCGGAAGGCGGGCAGTGGGAGTATGCCTGGGGATTGACCCTCACCGTGCCTCCGAATGCGGTAAGGGAGGCGACGCGCTTCCAATTCAGGGCGATGGCGCAGGAGCCGACCGATACACCGCCGGGTTATGTGTATGCCCACCGAGCTTTCGAGATGAACGCGTACCAGTTTGGTGAAGTTCACCAATTTGGTGAGCCAATCCAGATGATGATCCGGTACGGACAGGAAGACGTGGATGGCATCATCCCGCGCACGCTGCGCCTGTGGTACCGGGCGGGTCCGGGAGAGCCGTGGGCGATGCTCGGCGAGCCGCTGCAGCACCGCAATGGTGAGATCACCTTCAGCACAGACCACTTTACCCAATTCGCCTTGTTCGGTGAGGCGGGGTACGAGATGAGAACTCCCGATGGTTGTGCGCTAGGGGGGCGAACAACTGCTGGCCCGGCGTTGAGGCAGCGCGACCATAACAGTTGACCGTCACAGATCCGGTGACTGCCGACTGGCAATCAGAAGAAGGTGGTTCAGGGGTTGTTACCCGTGAGCCATCTTTTTTTGATCCCCTCGAATTGTTAAGATATTCGGTGAAAATGGTTGTTGACATACGACTAAAATTTCAGTATAATTTCAATAATATAGCACCAATGTTTTTGTTAGCCTGTACGGTAGCCCGACCCGAAGAATGATGTGATCTTATCCTCTAACGACTTGGATGGGTTTATGCCTGAGCTGCTGCGGGACCAAATCTACCAAAATATCAAGCGAGACATTTTGAGCGGCGTCTACCAGCCAGGCGAGCAACTGCTTGTCAGCCAGCTGGCGGAGCGTTACACCAGCAGCGTCACACCGGTGCGGGAAGCGCTGAGCTTGATGGAGCAGGAAGGCTTGGTGGATGTGCTGCCGCGCGTGGGTTATTTCGTCTCGCATATCACGGTGCAGGATATCCGCGCCATGTACGACTACCGCATCATCCTGGAAGGGGCTTCGGCAGAGATGGCAGCCCGCTATATCACCCCAGAGGAGCTGGAAGCCCTGGCGAGAATACCGAGCGATTATATCCTGGGTGACAACGAGAGCTACCTGGAATATCTCAAGAACAACCGCGAGTTCCACCTTTCGATTGCCAGGGCATCCCACAACCATTTCCTTGCCCGAGCCGTTGCGATGATGTTAGACCAAACGCAGCGGCTCGTTTTTTTGGGCATCGGATCGCAGCAGCACACGGATGAGATCTTACAAGCCCATCCCCGGCTGGTCGAGGCGCTGCGGCAGAGAGACGCTACATCCGCGCGTGAGATCATGATCGAAGGCATCAAGGCTGCGAGAGATGCAGCTATTGAGCAAATTATTTACGGAAGCAACCTACCTGTTTACAAAACCGATTTGTCATCCATCGGTTGAGTGAGAACCTTTCTGGCGGGGATGCTATCGGAAATAAAATCAAAGAGGAGGTCGTTATCGAGCTAACCACGATGCTTTACCCGAGTGCTGTCCAATGGATCGTAGCACAACAACCAATGTGTGTATCCTGTCACAGATATCGAAAAACCTGGAGGAGTAAGCAATGAAAGGAAAACTATTTACAATCGCCAGCATCTTGATGGTCATTTCCATGTTGCTGGCAGCCTGCGCTCAGACCCCCGCAGCCACCACGGAAGCTGAAAAGGTTATCAAGATTGGATTGATCGCCCCTTACACCGGACCCAACTCGCGTGTAGGCGATGAGCTGAAAGCAATCCATGAGACGGCTTTCGGGGAAATCAACTGGGAAGTCTGCGGCTACAAGATCGAGCCGGTGTACATCGACGATGAGTTTGACCCGGAGAAAGCCGTGCGGGCGTTCAAGGATGCCGTGCTCAAGGAGAACATCCAGGCGGCAACCGGCGGTTACCATAGCTCAGTAACGGTGGCGCTGATGGACCCGCTCGCCGAGAACAAGATCCCCTATTTCTTCCCGCAGAACGAGTCGAGCGTCATTGTTGAGAAGTGGAAGTCCGATCCTGTGAAATATGCCTACCACTCGTGGAAAGGTCGCCCGAGCCCCGTTAAGCTGATGGTGGGCTATGACCTTTCTTTGTTCAAGAAAGCGATCGAGAATGGCACCTGGGCGCCTGCCAACCAGAAGTTCTCCATCCTGTGCGAAGACACCGATTTCGGTCGTGACATGTGCGCCGGCTTCAAGAATATGGCTGAAGGCAACGGCTGGGAGATGGTTACCGAGGACTATGTGCCTCTGGACGCCTCCGATGTTTATCCTATCCTGACCAAGGTCCAGGCTGCAGACCCGTCCCTGTTCTTCATCTCCATGGGCGCCCCCGCAGTAGCCACGGGCATCATCAAGCAGACGCGTGAGGTTGGCTTGAACTCCCTGGTGATCAGCCACGGTTTGGGCTGGATCGGCGAGTGGTACGAGCTCACCGGCGATGCCGGCGATTACGTGCTGGATATGATGCAGAAGTGGAGCTCACCCGAGCAAATCGCGTATCGTGACGCTTTCAAAGCGAAATACAACATGGACCCCAGCGCCAGCCTGTCGATCTCCTATGACTACGATAAATTCTTCATCAAGATCATGGAGCGAGCTTGCGAGAAGTACGGCAAGCTGGACAAAGAGTTGATCTTCAACATCGGTAACGACGAAGTCAGCAAGGGCATTCTGACCTACAAGGATGGCTTGTGGTATGACGAGCTCAAGTGGGATCCCGACAGCCTGCCTGAGATGGTTGTGGGCGAGGGCTTCTACCTCGATCCGGTTGTCCAATACTTCGGCGGCGAGGCCACGATCATCTGGCCCGAAAACAGAAAAGAAGCAGAGCTTCAGATTAAACAGTAGCTAGCCGGATGATACCAGTCCGGGGAGGCAAGCGATTGCCTCCCCGGCACTCATCTTGTCCTCAGGAAGGTGAGCATGTTACTACAAGTTGACGATGTAACGAAGCGTTTTGGCGGTTTGGTGGCTTTGAGCCATGTCACGATGAACGTGGGTGAAGGCGAGATCTTTGGATTGATCGGACCCAACGGGGCAGGGAAGACCACCTTGCTCAATGCGATTGCCGGTGTGGGAAAACCGAACAGCGGTCATATTCGCTTTGATGGAAAAGACGTGACGGGCTGGACGCCTGAAAAAATGTGCCAGGCGGGCTTATCACGGACCTTTCAGGTGCCGCGGAAATTTAAAAAGCTTACCGTACACGAAAATGTGCTCGTGGCGACGACTTTCGGCTTGAAGAAGCCATCCAAGACCCTGGATGAGCTTACCGATGAGGCATTGGAGTTTGTAAAGTTTCCTCTGCCCTTCGACACGACTGCCAATAAATTGAACACTTCGCAGCTCAAGCGGCTTGACCTGGCGCGTGCCCTGGCAAGCCAGCCGAAGCTGTTGCTGCTGGATGAGCCTGCCTCAGGTCTGACGCCGACAGAAGTGGAAAGCCTGATGGATCTCATCCGCGAGGTCCGCAAGAGCGGGGTGACGATCATCCTGGTAGAGCACTTAATGAAAGTTATTATGAGTATTTGCGACCGCATGCTTGTTCTGGAGTACGGTTCGATGATCGCCGAGGGTACTCCGAGCGAGATCTCCAGCAATCCCAAAGTGATCCAGGCTTACCTGGGTGAGGATTATCTTCAGGAGAAGGCAGCCGCTGCTGCCGGATAAGGAGGGTAAGCGTGTTAGAAGTAAAAGGACTCCAGTCTGGGTACGGGGATTTGCAAATACTCTGGGAGGTTAACCTGGAGCTGGCGGAAGGCGAGCTCATCGTCCTGTTGGGTCCCAACGGGGCTGGCAAGACCACCACGCTGCGAACGATCTCAGGCTTGCTCAAACCGATAGCAGGTGAGATCAATTTCCTGGGCAAATCGATCCAGGGCATGCCTGCCAACGAAATCAGCAAGCTGGGGATCAGCTTTATCACAGAGGATCTCGACCTGTTCCCACAAATGTCCGTCAAGGATAATTTGCTGGTCGGCGCTTATGCGGTGAAAGACAAGCAAGGGATCAAGAAGTCTATGGATTATGCCCTTGCACTCTTCCCCCGGCTGCAAGAGCGTATCAACCAGGAAGCGGGCACTTTGAGCGGCGGGGAGCGGAAGATGCTGGCGGTGGCGCGTGGCTTGATGGCGCAACCAAAGCTGATCCTGGTGGATGAGCCCTCCCTGGGACTCTCGCCGCTGATGACGAAGGCGACTTTTGACGCCCTGCAGACCTTAAAGAAGGATGGCACGACGATCCTGCTGGTGGAACAATTCCTGGGCAGAGCGCTGGAGATCGCCAGCCGGGGCTATATCCTGGAGCATGGCAAGATCGTGATGCATGCGCCAACCGTGGAGCTGGTAGAAAACGAGCGGGTAAAAGAAGTCTACCTGGGGATGTGATCCCATCTGGGCGAAGCCTCATAAAGGAGTGATATCAATGGACATTGTCGCAGTGTGGAATGTTGTAGCGGTTGGGTTGGTGCGAGGTGGTTTATACGCTCAGATGGCGTTGATGCTTGCCCTCATCCTGGGTGTGATGAGCATCATCTCCATGATCAACGGCGAGATTTATATGATCGGGGCGTACGTGGCTTACTTTGCTTTCACCAAGTATCACCTGAACCCCATCTTGGCGATCCTTTCCGCGGCGATTGTGACGTTTGTGGTGGGGCGCTGATCGAGCGCGGACCGCTGGCGGTGATGCGCAAACGCGCCGGTGAAGACTGGTACCTGAATACGTTTCTCATCACCGTGGGCTTGGCGTTTGTCATGCGCAACCTGGCGGTGGTGCTCTGGACGCCCGCTTACCGGGGTATCCAATGGTACTGGAAAGGCACGGTCAATATCGGCGGCATGGGCATATCCATCGACCGGCTGGTGGCTTTGACGATTGCAGCCATCTCGATTGTCGCCTGCAGCTTTTCTTGCGGCGCACCCGCATGGGCCGGGCGATCCGTGCCGTGAGCCAGGATGAGCGTGGGGCAAAGCTGGCGGGAATCAACATTGCCAATATCTATACACTATCCTTCGGGATCGCCTGCATGTT
>CAVPDG010000021.1:0-163788 GCA_963702535.1 uncultured Chloroflexia bacterium
CTGATGTCATTATGATCCCTGAGATCCCTGTTGATTTGAAAAATGCAGCCGGGAGATTAAGGGAGATCATGTCAGCCGGAAAGTCATACGGGCTGGTGGTAGTAGCCCAGGGAGCGAAATTTATCAATCGGGCTAAAAAGCAGGAGGTTGTATCCTCCCTCAAAGCTACCCTTTCTCCGCTGGCGACCGGCAACTCCAATAGTGAACACGTTATTCTGACTTCTGGTCAGGCGGCGGAAACTGTGGCAACCGAGCTGCAGCTGCTGATCGCAGAAGAAACTTATCCGCTCGTTATTGGTCCCTGGGTCAGGGGTGGAACACCCTCTGCTGTCGATCGTCAACTGGGGATGGCGTACGGAGCCGGGGCTTTGCAGGCGCTGAAAGCCGGAAAAAACGGAGTCATGGTGGCTTTTGTTCCTCCGGAAATAAAGTTCGTGCCTTTGGCAGAAGCAATCAACAAAGTCAGAACAGTATCATCTGACAACGAATTCCTGAAGATTGCCAACTCTCTCGGCATTTATTGCGGGAATTAGGGAGAACAAAATGATGACCAATCAAACAACCAACCTGTTGGAGATACAAGGCACGGTACTGAATATCCAGCGCTATTGCAGCCATGATGGTCCGGGCGTGCGTACCACCGTTTTCCTGAAAGGCTGCTCGCTGCGCTGCAAATGGTGCGGCAATCCCGAAAGCATCCAGAAGAAGCCTGAAATTTCATACGATCCCAGGAAGTGCACCGGCAAGAAATGTGGTGTCTGCCTGAAGCCTCCCTTCCCCGAAGGCGCCTTCTATTTTGTGGAAGGCGACGACGAAAAAGTGAGTGTCAACTGGCACCTGGCCATGGACTGCGACCAGGAAATGGCCTCGCTCTGCCCAACCGGCGCGCTCGAAATGTTCGGCAAAATAATGACGGTTGGCGAGGTGCTCGACGAGGTGGAGAAGGATAGCAGCATGTACCGCAATACGGGGGGGGCATGACCATAAGCGGCGGTGAGGTGATGCTGCAACCCGACTTTGCCGCCGCTTTGCTGCAGGAAGCCCACAATCGCGGCATCAATACGGCCATCGAAACAGCGTCCAACGCACCCTGGTCTTTCCTGGAGAAAGTATTGCCCCATGTAGATACGATGCTGCACGATAACAAACTGATGAATTCAGAGCGGCACAAAAAGTGGACCGGCGTGGGCAACGAGCGCATCCTGGCGAACTTTAAAAAAGCCTACGAAACGTTTCCCGATATCGACTTTATTACACGCACACCACTGATCCCCGGTGTGAATGCGGATGAGGAGCACGTCAGGGCCGTACTGGCATTCATCAAGCCTTATAAGAACGTAATTGATTATGAGCTGCTGCCGTATCACCGCTTTGGACTGGGCAAGTACTTGCTGCTGGGCGAGGTGTATGAGCTGGACGATTACAAGACGCCGTCCGATGAGCTGGTCGCGCACCTGCAGGCCATCATCGACGAGGCCTTCGGCAGAAGTGGAGAATCCAAGACGGTATAGTTTGCTAGGTTAAGAAAAACAAGCAAAACAGAGAAGAAAGAACAGGTCAAACCAAAAGGAGATGGTATGCGAGAACCGATGAAGGACCTTCCAGCCCGCAAGAGCCCTTTCAGCGACAAAGTGAAGGGAGTTGAGATGTTCACCGAGGATTGGGGTGACATGGCCTGTGGCTGCTACCGTTACCCCAAGGGGGTGGATTTCACGCCGTATTTCGTTGGAATGCCGGACGATTTGTGCCCGATTCCTCACTATGGGTACTGCCTAAAAGGCGCTTTTCATGTCCGCTACAAGGACGGAAAGGAGGAAGTTGTGAGAGATGGGGACCTGTTCTACTTGCCCCCGCCCCATACGTTTTGGATAGATGAAGATACCGAGATGATCATGTTCAGCCCGCTTAAATTGATGAGTGAGGGCGCAAACTCGCACAGAGCAATCTGGGCTCCAAGAAGTGAAAGCCTGGACCGCACGAGCCGGTACCAAACAGGACGTCTAGCCACGGATTGCCAGGGCTATAAGGAGCTTGATTATGTCAAATTCGTCGGATGTACTCATCCGCATTGATTTATTAGAAAGGGTTTCCGTTTCGCCTGAAACGCGACAAGAATTGAACTACCGGACGGTAATCGATACTGAAAAATGTACTATCAGCGGTGAATGCTTCAAAGTTTGTGAGGTCAATGCCATCTACGATGCCCTGAAGCGGATGCCGACGACGAGGGATTGTGCCACCGTGGATTCGTACCGGGCAAGTCAGTGGTGGACCAGGATAAATGTACCGGGTGTGGGGACTGTGTTTCCGTCTGCCCGACACATGCAATTGAAATGGTGCCCCTTTAGCTTTTGACTAAAGGAGAGAAAAATCCATGTCCATGTATCCTAAGAACATGTTTTTCACGTCGGAATTGGTGACTGAAGGGCATCCGGATAAGTTCTGCGATCAGGTATCGGACGCTGTGCTGGATGAGTGCCTGAGGCAGGATCCCATGGCGTGTGTCGCCTGCGAGTGCTACGTGACCATGGGTTTGCTCAACGTCGCGCTTCGGCGGTACTGCGAAGCAACGTGATTGTGGGCAGTTGAATGCCAACAGGCGCCACTGGTACAAAGCCACCGAAGCCCTAAAGCGGGCGAATCGAAGCTGGCTGGAGCTGCTGATTACACGGCGGAAAGACCAGAGAATTCCAAAAAGCATTGCAGCGCCGCCCGATGACATCAAAGTGGTCATCCAGTTCAGTGAGATTTCAAAGATTATCGTTGAGCGGTTTGGACGGCTATGCTGCCAAAACGGCTCAAGCCCTGGTAAGAGGGAGGAAGCTAGCAAAATCAGTCAACGGACATAACGAGCGTCCAGGCGGCTTGGCCTGGGAATAAGAATAACCTGCCTCATCGCCGGTGCGATGATGAGCAAACTTCAGGAGAAAGCTGATGTCAAATCAACCCGATAAAATCTACTTCGTGCTCGGCGAGGACACTGAAAGCAAATTGCCACCTTGTGGCTGCGCTATTGGTGACCTGCTGGCATTGCAAGCTGATTTGCCGCTGCCTGACGGGACTATCAAGGATCAGTTCAAGGAGCAGGTTGAAGCCGATCTACCACCACCTTGCGGTTGCGCGATCGGAAACTTATTAGAAATGCAGGTTAATACCAATTCGGTGCCGGGTGAAGGCACAAACATAGACCAATCATAAAGGAGATGATTCAAAATGGGTACGATGACATTCAAAGGTAAGACAATGCGTTCCGTCGATGTGGACTGGAAGGAGTTCTACTACACCAACTGCCCCCTGATCTCCCCCAGCAACGTGGACCAGGAACTCGGCTGGGTGAAGGAGGAGTTCAAGAAGATCGGCGTCGCGTACAAGTACCTTCGTTCCACCGTCGAAAACGACTGGTACCCGCACTACGTCCACAACCTGGACAACCTGATGCGCTATGGCGGCTGCCACCCGGCTATCCACGTCCAGGCCGACGTTCGCCGCACCCGGCTGATCGGGACGACGCAGGTTTACGAAGGCGGCGTCATGATGGTGCGCGCCCGCGACCCCATCTACAAAATGTCGCACCTCAAGGGCAAGAAGATCGGCCTCTCGAAGAGCCTGAACGTGATCAAGAACGACTGGTGGCGTGTGCAGGAAGAGCATGGCATCGAGCTGATGCTCATGCTCAACGACATGACCCGAAACGATGTGGAGATCGTGGAGTTCCCCTACCCGGACGACTGGTACGACAAGCCCGAGATGCTCACCCCGATGGAGAACCCCAATGAGTACCAACTGAAGCGCGACCACAAGCATGACCTGGCGTTCCGCCCGCTGGAAACGGCGCTGGAAAAGGGCGTCATTGATGCCATGTATAGCCAAAGCAAGGTCCTGAGCGTGCTCTCGGAGACAACCGGCAAGTTCAAGTCCATCGAGGACCTCTCCCGGTACCCGGACTGGACGCTGCAAGGGGCGGCGAATGTCCCGGCGACCCTCACGGTCACCGATGTGGCGTGCCAGGAGCACCCGGAGCTGATCGTCGCCCTCCTGAAGGGTCTGATCAAGGTGGGGCGCTGGGCTAACGAGCACAAGCGCGCCGCCTCGGCCATCCTCAACAAACAGACCTATTACCGGGATGAAGAAGATACCTATGAAGGCATCCGGCGCGTCGAGATGGTGCCGGTCCTGTCGCCCATTAACCTGCAAACGCTTCAGATCAACAAGGACTTCATGTTCAGCCACGGCTACATCGAGCATGACTTTGACGTGTTCGAGTGGGCTGCGCCAGAATTCCTGGAGAAGGCGGCCGCGGAGCTGCTCGAGGAAGAGTGGAAGAAGCGCAGCATGGCCAAGCTTCCCGAAGGGACTACCCTCGAAGAAGCGATGACCATGCGGCTCGGGTAGCCGAGTGAAAGATCACACAAAGGTGATCTCAACTAACCATTAGCAGCTGAAATCAGGTTGAACGTGGGTGCCAAACGGCATTTCCCTGGCGTTTGGCACCCGACTGAAAATCTAGAGAGGTAATAAATGGACACACCCTACAAACTAGATGTAATGATCCAGGTGGATGAGAGTTTATGCATCTCCTGCGGGAGTTGCATCCGAGCCTGCCCGGGTGGTCTGATCACTAAGAAGGAATTCCCCGTTCCCATCGAAAACGGGTGGGAGCTGTGCATTGACTGCGGCCATTGCGTGGCCATCTGTCCTACCGAGGCCATGCACCAGCGCTCGATGGGGCCTGAGGATTGCGAGGAGATCGATATTCATCTGATTCCCCAATGGGACCGGGTAAGACAGTATCTCATTTCAAGGCGTTCTATTCGCGGCTACAGAAGAAGACCCATCGAAAAAGAAAAGATATTGCAGCTGCTGGATGTTGCCCGCTATGCCCCGAATGGAGCGAACCGCCAGGTGATACGCTGGCTGGTGGTCAACGATCCTGATAAAGTTCACCAGATTGCCGAGATGACCATCGACTGGATGAAAGCTGTTAAGGAAAAAGCCCCGGCTCTTTACGAGGAAGCCAACCTGGAGGTGTTTGTCTCTGCGTGGGATGGCGGCAAGGATCGCATTTCCCGGGGAGCGCCGTGTATTATCATGGCCTGTGCCCCGAAAGATGAGCGCACAGCCCCTCCGGCTGCGATGATAGCCATCCACCAGATTCAACTGGCGGCACCCGGCCTCGGTCTGGGAACCACTTTTACCGGCAGTATCAATACAGCCGCTCAAGGTTATCCACCCATGATTGAGATGCTTGGGATACCGGAGGGAACTATTCCGTATGGAACGTTTGTAATCGGAATTCCAGCCGAGAAGTATCAACGGATCCCTGTGCGGAAACCCGTCGACGTGACCTGGATTTGAGAGCAATACGCCTCAAACAGACTACATGAAAGGGATACATAGGAGAAAATCATGACCAACGATGACGATACACGCATGCAGCGACTTGGTTACCGTCCGCCGGCTGATGTCCCGGAGCCTGATCAGCTCGTGCTCGTCGAGTACGTCTCCGGCGGGCGCGTGGCGATCATTACCCTCAACCGGCCACATGCCGACAACGCCATCACGACGGAACTGGCGGCGCAGCTGATCGAGATACTCGAGGCCATCGCAGCGCGTCCCTCCGTGCGCGTCGCCATCATCACCGGAGCCGGTGACAGAGCCTTCTCTGTGGGCGGTGACCTGTACCAGCGCAAGCAGATGACAAAGGAGGAATGGCTGCGCCAGCGCCAGGTATTTGATCGCGTTCTCTACACGCTGCGCCAGTTACGCAGGCCGATCTTCGCCGCAGTGCATGGGATGGCTTACGGCGGCGGTTGCGAAATAGCCATCAGCACGGACTTCATCCTCGCCTCCGACGAGGCTGTTTTCGGCCAGCCCGAAGCGATGGTTGGCTTGAGCGCTGGTGGCGGCTCACCGGTCTTCCTTCCGCGTGTCCTCCCCCCGGGGAAGGCCATGCAGATGCTGATGACCGGAGAACCAATCACTGCCCAAGAGGCGTACCGGCTTGGAATGGTCAATGAAGTCCACCCCAGGGCAAAGCTCATGAGTGCGGCGCTCAGCATCGCAGAGAAGATCGCAGACAACTCGCCTACGGCGGTACAGTCGGTCAAGCGTGCCGTTCAAAATGGACAAGGCGAGCCTGTCGAGCAGGCGATCGCCATCATGATGGATGAGCACTGGCGCTCGGTAGTTCATACCGATCGTGTCCAGGGCATCCTTGCCTTCACCGAAGACCGGGAGCCGACCTATCCGGATCCTGACTTTTGATGAACAATCTCGCGGCGAAGCCGCCCAATCAAATCAAAAGATTGTATTTTTATAAGGAGATGAGCTAATGGCTGTTAATGTAGGTACAATCACTCATCAAGGGATGCAAGTACCTCAAGGGAAGCAAACTGCACTGGGTCTATATGTGACCGCCAGAGAGGCTTACGAGATGTGGAAGGCAGCGCCGGAAAAGGTGAAGGTTCTTGACGTGCGCATGGTCGAGGAGTACGTCTTCCTCGGTCACGCGGAAGGGGCGGTCAATATTCCGGTGGCTTTTCCTAAATACCAATGGCACGCGGACAAGCGCAAGTACGGTTTTGAGATGAACCCCGACTTCATCGACCATGTCAAAGAGCTGTTCAAGCCTGACGATACCATTGTTGCTATGTGCCGCTCCGGCGGGCGCAGTGCCTTCGCCATTAACCTGCTTGCTAAGGCGGGTTTCACGAACATTTACAACATCATCGATGGCTTTGAAGGCGACTATGGTGAACGATCCTGAAAGCGTATATCACGGCAAGCGCATGAAGAACGGCTGGAAGAACTCCGCGCCCTGGTCCTATGACCTCGATCCGGCAAAGGTCTGGATCCCCACAGGTGAAGAGCTGGATAAACTGCGCAGCACGCTGGATATTTAAGAAAGTTATGTTAGCCGGTGTCGAGCCTTGTGAGCCCGGCTGGGGTTTATAAGGTTCGGATCCGGTACGCTCTTTGCGCTCAGAGGAAATATGCTTATGACTGCCAACGAACTGTTTACAATTATCGCCCAGATATCTGGCTTGCTCGGCATCGTGTGCAGCATGCTGGCAATGGGCTTGGGCTTGACCCTTGCCCAGATCATCCAACCGTTGAAAAACGCACGCCTGGTGGTCCTGGCGCTGCTGGCGAACTTTGTGCTGGTGCCCCTGCTCGCCTACGGGATCACGCGGATCATCCCGCTCGAAGATTCGCTCAAGATCGGATTGATCGTCCTGGCTATGCTGTGCAGGGGCGCCCTTCCTGGTGCTGGAGGCGCGCGGCGCCAAAGCCAACCTGGCTGTTGCCGTAGGGGTGATGACTCTGCTGATGGTGGTGACCATCTTCTACCTGCCCGTGGTCCTTCCGCTGCTCCTGTCCGGGGTTGAAGTGGATGCGGGGGCGATTGCTCAATCGCTGATCGTGCTGATGCTGATCCCGCTGATCCTGGGTCTTGCTGGTCAAGTCGCACTCGCCCGATACGGCTAAAAACTGGGCGCCGACGATGAATAAGGTCGGCAGTCTTGGGATCCTGATCCTCTTGGTGGTCGGGCTGGGATTGAATTTAGCCAACGTCATCAGCCTGATCGGAACCCGTGGTTTCCTGGCGCTACTGCTCTTCATCTTCGGTAGTCTTTTGATCGGTTTTGCATTTGGCGGCCGTGATCCAGGCGTGCGCACTGTGATGGGGCTGGGTACAGCGCAGCGCAACGTTTCGGCGGCTGTTCTCATTACGTTGACGAACTTTGCCGGCACGAATACGGTCCCGTATGTACTGGTAGCGGCGATCCTGATCCCCTTGATCTTATTACCACTCGCTCGCTGGCTGGGCAAACGGGGCGAGGCAAGCGTGCAAGCAGAAGCGCCAGTTTCCTAAATAACGCAGTCAGGCGGCAGCCTGCCCTGTGGTAAACTGCCTAGCGTTGTATAATTTGCGGGGGCGCAGCCATAAACCGATGAAATCCAGGGAATGCTGCGCCCCTTTGTTGACGCGAGTTCACACAAGATTTGCCGGGTTGCCCTGCGATAGGCGCTCAAGCCCATGAGCGCCAAGGCATAACAAGGAGCCAAAAAACCATGCAGAAGCCAATCGAACCGCGACCAATCTCCTTACTCGCTACCTACCGATCTTCGGGTGGCTGCCCAAGTACCAGCGCACCTGGCTGCGTACCGACCTGATTGCCGGATTGGTGGTCGTGGCGCTGTTGATCCCTGAGGGCATGGCTTACGCAGAGATCGCTGGCGTTCCCCCACAAACTGCCTTCTATGCCGCGCCGATCGGTCTGCTGGCATTTGCCATTTTCGGCACCTCACGCCAGCTCGTAGTGGCCGTGTCAGCGATCATCGCAACGATGTCGTTTGCCACGGTCAGCCTGATCGCTCCGCCAGACACTCCCGAATTCATCCTGCTGACCGCCGCCCTGGCGGTCTTGGCGGGACTGATCTCGATCCTTGCTGGAGTGCTTAAGCTTGGAAGAGTGGCGCAGTTCTTCTCCGAGTCGGTGATGGTGGGTTTTATCACCGGACTGGCGTTGACGGTTATGGTGAAACAGGTGCCCAAGATCCTGGGCATCGAAGGCGGGCACGGCAATTTCTGGGAGCGTTGCATTGAAATCGTGCGACAATTGCCCGAGACAAGCCTGCCCACCCTGATCACGGGCGCTTTATGCCTGATCCTGCTACTCGCTGTGGAGCACTATTTCCACAAGATTCCCGCTGCACTGGTGGCGCTGGTTTTCGGCATCATCATTTCGGTCGTTTTCGGTCTGGAAGCGCGCGGCGTAGAGATTGTCGGCGAGATCCCCGCAGGGCTGGCGCCGCCAAAATGGCCCGCGGTTGGATTGGAAAACTGGTGGCTATTATTTCCGGGCGCGCTGGGGTTGGCGCTGGTCAACTTCGCCGAAGCGATTGGTCCCGCACGCAGCTTTGCCGCGGCGCATAAGTATAAGATAGATCCAAACCAGGAGCTGGTTGGACTGGGTGCGGCGAATTTCGGGGCGGGGTTATTCCAGGGCTTTCCCATCGGATCAAGCCTGTCCAAATCGGCAGCGAATGACCGGGCGGGGGCGCGCAGCCAGATGTCAGGCATCATCGCCGCCGCTGTTACGGTGGTGGTGGCGCTCTATTTCACACAATTCTTCTACGCCTTGCCCGAAGCTGCGCTGGGGGCGATCGTGATCGTTGCGGTATCGGGGATGGTCAAGGTTGCCAAGATCAAGCACCTGTACCAGGTGCGAAGATCAGATTTCATCCTGGCGATCGTGGCGCTGCTGGCGGTACTGACCTTCGAGACGCTGGAGGCGTTGCTGATTGCGGTGGTTGTCTCGCTATTTGCCCTGGTATGGCGCGCCAGCCAGCCCAAGCTGGCAGTTTTGGGACGCGTGCCAGACCGGCTTGACTTCAGTGACAAGCACCGGCACCCAGAAAATATCACCCTGCCAGGCTTGCTGATGGTAAGACCCGAGAACGGCTTGTTCTTCGCCAACGCCGAAGCATTCCGCGAGTCGATTATTGCAGAGCTGACCTCCAACACTGAGCCGGTGAAGGCAGTGCTGCTCGACCTGGGGGCGACGACCGACCTGGACGTGCCCAGCGCTGACATGCTGGGAGAATTGGGCGAAGAGCTTCGCAGCCGGGATGTACGTTTCATGGTCATGCACATGATCACCCCGGTGAAGCAGATGCTGGAAAGCGCTGGCGCGTTGGAGAAGATCAGACAGCAGGATATCTTCGTGGGACCGACGGAAGCAGTATTGGATTACCTTTCATCCCAATACGATGATGCAAGAATATTGGAGCTGCTACGCAGCGGTGCAATTTCGGTGCACAACCTGTTGCAAGCAAGCCTGGTCACTGCCCCTGCTGAGCGCAAGGCTGCATTGATTGCTGTAGCCGAGAGTGTTGGGAAGGGAATCGAACCGGTGGAACCAGGAAAACAGCAAAATGATTGATACAACATCTCCCAAAAACGCTTCCCCTTTGTTAACACGCATCGAAAACTGGTCGCCGGGCCTGCGCACGCTGCGGACTTACAAAAAAGCCTGGCTACCCCGCGATCTGGTGGCAGGCGCGGTGCTGTGCGCGCTGCTGGTACCACAAGGCATGGCTTATGCTGAGCTGGCTGGTCTGCCAGCGGCTACGGGATTGTACACAACCGTCGCTTGCCTGATAGCGTATGCGATCTTCGGTCCATCGCCCTACCTGATCCTGGGGCCGGATTCAGCTCTAGGACCAATGATTGCGGCAGCCATTTTACCCCTGGCAGCGGGAAACACAGACTACGCCATCGCCCTGGCTGGCATGCTGGCGCTGATTGTGAGCATCATTTGTATCAGCGCCGGGCTGGCTCGCCTGGGGTTCGTGGCAGACCTGATCTCAAAACCGGTGCGGGTGGGATACCTGGCAGGCTTGGCGCTGACCATCTTCGTCGGTCAGCTGCCCAAGCTGTTCGGTTATTCGGTAGACGCGGATGGGTTGATCCGAGAATTCTTAGCCTTTCTCACAAATCTGAGCCAAACCAATCCCTGGACCCTGGCAGTCGGCTTGCTCTCCCTGTTTGTCATCCTGGGCTTGAAGCGTTGGGCGCCGCGCATCCCCGGCGTGCTGGTGGCGGTGGTGCTCTCCATCGCGGTAACTGTATTCTTTGACCTGGCAGCCAAGGGGGTGTCGACGGTAGGAACGCTACCGCAAGGGTTCCCACTGCCATCTTTCCCATCTGTAGCCCTGACGGATTTGCCCGTGCTCATCGGGACAGCTTTTGGGATCGCCCTGGTTGCCATCGGAGATACCATTTCCACCTCAACCGGGTTTGCTGCCCGCCGCGGAGCTGAAGTGGATGGCGACCAGGAGATGTTCGGCATCGGTGCGGCGAACCTGTTTGCTGCCTTTTTCCAGGGATTTCCGGTCAGCACCAGCGGCTCACGCACGGCGGTTGCGGAGCAATCCGGAGCGAAATCCCAAATGACCGGTGTGGTTGCTGCGCTGCTTGTGCTGGCAATGCTGCTGTTTGTGCCTGGACTGGTAAGGAACATGCCGAATTCGGCACTGGCAGCCATCATTATCGCCGCCTCGCTGAGCCTTTTTGATATGGCTGAACTGCGTCATTTCTGGACTGTGAGCAGGAGCGAGTTCGTCCTGGCGCTGATCGCACTGCTAGGAGTTGCCCTGGTGGGTGTGCTGCAAGGGATCGTTGTCGCTGTGGTTATATCCGTATTCCAGCTATTTGAAAAAGCCTGGCGACCGTATACGGCTGTGTTGGGGAAAACAGCAGATCTTGCAGGCTACCACGATATTGACCATTTTCCTAACGCCATGCAAATCCCTGGGTTAGTGATCATCCGTTGGGATGCTCCACTCATCTTTGCGAATGCCAGCCTGTTCCGCAACAAGCTGCGAAAGTTGATCGCCCAAACAGAGCCCAAGCCGGTATGGATCGTGATCGCAGCTGAGCCGATCAACGATATCGATACCACTGCCGGTGACATGTTGGTGGACCTGGACAATGAATTAAACGCCGCCGGCATCCACCTGATCTTTGCGGAGCTCAAACTACGTGTCGTTGAGAAGGTCGAAAGATACGGGCTCCTGGAAACTCTCGAACGGCGACATTTTTACCCGACGCTTGAAGTTGCCGTTGAAGAATTCCATCGGGAAATGCAATCCCGGAGCTCGTAGGCATGCGAGGTTATGGCAGATATTGGTCATCATTGCTAAAGAGATCAATCTGGCTTTTGCATGGATCAGATCGGTTATCGAGCCGGGCAATTTCTTTTATAATAGCGTACGAATGTTGCGTACTGGACGAAATGTATGCAACGCTCACATAACGATCGATAAGAGCCTGACAGCAAGTCAGGGAATGCTGGCATCGGTTGATCTGACTCGCTCCAATCCATGGGAAAGCCTGCATGAATTCCGTCATCGTCGTGGGTAGTCTGAACATCGATCACGTGGTGCACACACCACGGCACCCGGAGATCGGGGAGACCATCCTGGGCAGCGATTTCCGCACGTTCTTCGGCGGGAAAGGCGCCAACCAGGCAGTGGCTGCCAGCCGCTGTGGAGCGCCGGTCTTCATGGTGGGCAGGGTGGGCGCAGACGCGCTGGGGGACGCCATCCTGCAGAACCTGCACAAGGAGGGCATCGACCTGGCTTATTTGCAGCGGGACAGCGAAGCCGCGACCGGCGTCGCCCAGATCGTGGTCGATGACCAGGGACGCAATACGATCGTTGTGGCGCCGGGAGCCAATGGCCGGGTGACCGCGCAAGATGTGAGGCTGGCAGAAGCAGCCTTGACACCTGGCAGCCATCCTGGTGCTGCAACTGGAAATCCCACTGGAAGCGGTGGAAGCGGCGATCCAGATGGGCAGTCGAACACAAGCTGACCATCATTCTGAACCCGGCGCCAGCGCAGCCGCTGCGCCCGGTACTGCTGCGCCAGGTGGACTACCCTGATCCTAAACCAGGGCGAGCTGAAACTGCTCTCCGGCGAGGATGACAGCCAAACAGCTATCCACCGGTTACAGGAGTGGGGGTGCAGGACGATCCTGGTGACACTGGGCGAGGAGGGCGTATTGCTCGTCGAAGGGCAGACGCAGATGCACCTGGAGCCGTACGTCGTAAAAGCCGTGGATAGCGTGGGCGCCGGAGACGCCTTCGTGGGCGCATTTGCAGCAAGCCTCGCTGAGGGCAGAAAGCCGCTGGAAGCCGCGATACGGGGCAATGCAGCCGGGGCGCTGGCAGTGACCAGACCTGGAGCGCAGAGCTCGCTACCGTATGCCGAAGAGATTGAACTGCTCGTAGGGATAAATCCTGCCTAAGATAAGACGTAGTGAAATATCATATCACCAACACATTGGAGGAAATATGAAACAGAAATGCTATGTCCTGATCACCGCCCTGCTCATCCTGGCGATCCTGGCGGGCTGCGCCCAAGCCAGCAGCAAGCCGGATACGAAGAAAGTTGTTTATTTGATCAACGGGGCGTTGGGAGATAACGGCTTCTTCGATTCCGGCAAGCTGGGCATGGACGCCATCGCCAGCAAATACCAGCTCGAGACGCGCACCATCGAATGTAATTACGACGCCAACAAGTACGAGCCAGCCCTCCAGGCAGCCGTGGATTACGCCGACGTGATCTTCGTCATCTCCTACGGCTTCGAAGACCAGCTCAAAGCGATGGCAGACAAGTACCCCAACAAGATCTTCGTCAACCTGGATACCGTGGTGCAGAACGACAAGAAAACCATCACCTCGGTCGATTTTATCGAAGAGGAAAGCGCTTACCTGACCGGGGTGACGGCTGGGCTGACGACGACAGAAACGGGCATGCAGAATATCAACCCGGAGAAGATCGTGGGCGTGGTCGGCGGCGATGTTGACCCGGTGATCAGCGCCTTCGTGTTCGCATACGAGAACGGCGCCCACTCCATCGACCCTGAGATCCAGGTGCTGAAGAAATCCCTGGGCGGAGCATGGGACGATTCGGCGAAGGGCAAGCAAGCCGCGCTGCAGCTCTACGACCAGGGTGCAGACGTGGTCTTCCAGGCAGCCGGCGGGGCAGGACTGGGCGTGCTGCAGGCAGCCCGCGAGCGAGAGCTGTACGCCATCGGCGTGGACACCAACCAGAACGACCTCGAACCGGGCTACGTGATCGCCAGCGATGTAAAAAATGTCGGGACGGCCATCGAAGAAGTATTCGCCACGATCCAGGATGGCACCTACCAGCCGGGACAGGTGCTGAACTACGGCATCGCGCAGGGCGGCGTGGATGTGGTCTTCGACGCCAGCAACCAGCCGCTGCCGGCGAGCGTGATCGACCAGGTCAAAGCCATCCGGCAGCAGATCATCGACGGCACGCTGAAAGTGGAGCTGTACGGCGGGCAAGACGTCTGGCAGTAACCCAGGAGATGGAAGACCTCATCGTCATGCAGGACGTCCTCAAGGTCTACCCGCCCAACGTGGTAGCCCTTGACAGGGTCTCCGTCTCATTCAAAAAAGGCGAGATACACTCCCTCGTCGGAGAAAATGGAGCCGGCAAAAGCACGCTGATGAAGGTGCTCTACGGGCTCACGCCGCGCGACGCGGGGCAGATCACGTACAACGGCAAGCCCATCCATTTTCACCAGCCTGGTGAAGCGATTGCCAGCGGGATCGGCATGGTGCACCAGGAAATCTTGCTCGTACCCGAATACTCGGTATGGGAAAACATCGTGCTGGGCAGAGAGCCGACCGCGGCGTTCAACCGGCTCGATCATCAGCGCGCCCGCCAGATGGTGAAAGAGAAAATCGACGAGTTCAGCTTCAACCTGGATCCCGACGATGTGGTGAGCGAAATATCGGTTGCTGCCAAGCAGAAGGTCGAAATCCTCAAGCTGCTCTACCGCAATGTCTCCGTGCTGATCCTGGACGAGCCGACGGCGGTGCTGGCGCCGCAAGAGATCCCCCAGCTTTTCGACGAGCTTCGCCGCCTGCGCGCCGACGGGCGGACGATCCTGTTCATCTCGCACCGGTTGGATGAGGTGCTCGAGCTTTCGGACCGGGTGACGGTGATGCGGCGCGGCAAGAAGATCGACACCGTGAGCGCCGGAGAAACCAGCAAGGAGGCGCTGGCGCGCAGCATGATCGGCAGGGAGGTAATCTTCTCCTCGCGGCGCACGCCACAAAAAGCGGGCGAGAAGGTGGTGGAGATCGACCGCCTGAGCCTGGTGAACGATGAGGGGCGCGAGCTGCTCAAGGATATCTCTCTCGAAGTACGCGCCGGCGAGATCGTGGGTATAGCCGGCGTAGAGGGGAACGGACAGCTCGAGCTTGGTGAACGCCATCATCGGTCTGAGCAAAGCAGACCGGGGAAAAATCGCAATCAACGGGCAGGACATCACCCAGGCGTCGATCCTGGAGCGCCGGCGCCTGATCTCGTTCGTGCCGCAAGACCGGGGCAAGATGGGTGCAGCGGTGGATGCCACGATCATGGAAAATGCGGCGATGACGCACCACCGCCTGAACCCGAAGTTCACGCGCTGGAAAGGTCTGCTGATGGATTACAAGGAAGTGAACGCCTTCAGCGCCCAGCTTGAAAAGCTGTTTTCGGTGAGCATGACCTCCAACAGCAGCCCGTTCAAGTCGCTTTCCGGGGGAAACCAGCAGAAAGTGATCGTGGGGCGGGAGTTCATGCTCAACAGCCCGTTCGTCCTGCTCGACCAACCCACACGCGGGCTGGATGTAGGCTCGATCGAATACGTCCACGAGCAGGTGCTGCGCATGCGCGCCGAAGGCAGGGCGCTGCTGCTGATCTCCGCCGACCTGGAAGAGCTGTTCTTGTTGGCTGACCGCATCCTGGTGATGTACCGCGGCGAGCTGGTCGCAAACCTGGCGGCAGAACAGGCGGATGTGGAAGAAATCGGACTCCTGATGCTACAAGGCAGCCGCGCAGAGCAATGATGCGAAAAACCGTCGCTGCCCTGATCGGGATCCTGGTAGCCTTACTGCTGGGCGCGGGCATGATGCTGCTGCAGGGCTTCAACCCACTCAGCACGTACCAGGCACTCTTCCAGTACTCCTTAGCCGGGTTTACCCCGCTGGCGACGACCCTCAAGAACTCCGTGCCGCTGATTTTGACCGGGTTATCCGCCTCGATCGCCTTTGCCGCGGGCATCGTCAACCTGGGTCAGCCGGGTCAACTGGTGATGGGCGCCCTGGCAGCCACGCTGGGCGGGCTTTACCTGCACTTGCCCGCTCCCATCCAGATCCCGGTGATGCTGCTGCTTGGGAATCGCCGGGGGTATGGCGTGGGCGGGGGTGGCGGCTGTGTTGAAGCGCTTCTTCAATATGAGTGAGTTCATCGTAACCCTGATGCTCAACATGATTGCGGACTACTTCGTCGCCTGGATGATCACGTACCCCCTGATGGACCCGGATGCTTTCTCGCCCATGACGCGGCAGATCGATCGCGCCGGCTGGCTGCCTGAAGTGGGCGGCTTCAATCTTTCGACGCTGGTGACCATCCTGGTGGTGGTCATCGTCTGGTTCGTCTCCAACCGCTGGCGGGCTGGCTACGAATGGCGCATGAGCGGGCAGAACAGCCTCTTCGCCAGGCTAGGGGGCGTGAATACGGTGAAAAATTTTACCGCGGTCATGTTGGTGACGGGCGCCCTGGCAGGGCTGGCGGGCAGCTTGATCATCATGGCAGGACCGCACCGCTTCCTGCGCGGCTTGGGCGCGAACTACGCCTGGGATGGGATCATGATCGCCATCGTCGCCAATAACGGCATCCTCGCCACGCTGCTCTACGGCATTTTCTTCTCTGCCATCCAGACCGGAGCGCTTGGCATGGAGCTGCTGACCAACGTGCCCAGCGAGATCGTGCTCGTGCTGCAAGCCGTGCTGGTGCTGGTGATTGTTGCCAGCCGGGAGGTATTCAACCGCACGCTGGAGCGGCGCTCCACACAGCGCCAGGTGATGGAAAGGCTGAAATGAACGTACTGACCGGGCTAATTACAGGTATGATCACGGGGGCAACCCCCATCCTGCTGGCGGCGCTGGGAGGCTCGTTCACCTATTTCGCCGGCGTGTTCAATATCGCCATGGAAGGCATGATGCTGACCGGAGCTTTCTTTGCTGTGTGGGGATCCTACACCTTCCACTCCTGGGTGATCGGCATCCTGTTGGCAATCCTCGGCTCGCTGGTGATGGCGTTGGTCTTCATCCTTCTTTGCCGTGGTGCTGAAAACCGACGAGTTCATCACCGGCATCGCATTAAACCTGTTTGCGGCAGGCGCAACGGTATACCTGCTGCGCCAAATCTTCGATGTCAAAGGGGCGTTCTCCAACCCCGGTATCGTGCCGATACCGGCGGTGAACATCCCGATCATCGAGAATATCCCATTCATTGGAGAGATCCTCTCCGGGCAAAACCTGCTCGTGTACGTCGCGGCGCTCGCCACGGCGCTGTGCAGCTACCTGATCTTTCACACCAGCTTCGGATTGCGGCTGCGGGCTGCCGGCTACCAGGCAGCCTGCCTGGAATCGAGCGGGGTGCAACCCTGGAAGATGCGCACGGCGTCGCTGCTGCTGTGCGGATTGCTGTGCGGGCTGGCGGGCGCGTACATCTCCCTGGGATACGTCAACCTGTTCGTCGAGAACATGTCGGCAGGCAAGGGATGGATCGCGCTGGCAGCCATCATCCTGGTAGCTGGAAAGCCCTGGGGCATCGCCCTGATCTCCCTCGTATTTGGCTTCTTCGACGGGTTGGGGCTCTTCTTGCAAGGCACGGGCGTAGCGCCGCAGTTTACCGCTATGGCGCCGTACATCGCCACACTGGTGGCGCTCTATTTCTACTCCACGCGGAAAAAGAGCAAGAAACGGGCAGCGATCACGCCCTGATGCCTGCCGCGTAAATTAAAGGACAAACGATGCAACCGGCGTTGAAAGCCTGGCAGATCGACCGACAACTGCGCCTGAACGCCATCCCCGTCGACCGGCGCGTGCACGTCAGCCACTGGGATGAGATGACCGATTTCCCACGCGGCGATGATCTGATCGCCCTGTTCTGGCAGGCGCGCGTACCGGGGTCAGGAGCGCCGGAGATCCCCTACGTGGAGATGGTGCAATCGCTGGCAAACCGGGGTTATGATGTCAGCCAGGCGGAGGCGCTGCTCCCCGAGGGGATCGCCCTGGCAAAGCAAAAGGATCCCGCGGCGCTGCGGGCGCTCACGGCTGAGCTGTTGGGCAGGCTCTTCAGCGCCCCAGCCATCCCTGAACACAGCTATTGGACGTACGAGCATCCTGAGAAATGGGAAGATGTAACCCAAGCGATGCAGATCGGCGAGGATATTGACGGCTATACGAAAATTAGCGACCTGGAAGAGCGCATCTATCACGGCTGGCTGGGGCAGCTCGCCGGCGGCGCCTTTGGCACCTGCATCGAAGGCTACCACACCAGCCAGATCGAAAAGGTCTACGGCGAGATCGGCGGGTATCTCACCACCCCTGAGACGATGAACGACGATGTGGTTTACGAGCTGGTGCTGCTGGATGCACTGGAAAAACACGGGGCTGAGCTGACCTCGCGCCACCTCGCTCTGGAATGGGTGCGGCAGATCCCCTTCGGCTGGTCAGCGGAGTGGGTGGCGCTGGAAAACATGCAGCGCGGCATCCTGCCGCCCGAATCCGGGGCGTTTCGCAACCCCTACAGCGAGTTCATCGGGGCGCAGATGCGTGGCATGGTGTGCGGAATGCTGGCGCCGGCTCGCCCGATGGAAGCCGCCCGCCTGGCGCACCTGGATGGCGTGATCTCGCATGCCGCCAACGGCGTCTACGGCGAGATTTTCTCGGCGGCGCTCGTCTCCCTGGCGTTCTGCGAGACGGACTGCCAGCGGCTGATCCGGCGCGCGCTCCAATTCTTGCCCGGGAAAAGCGAATACGCCGCCGTGGCGAAATACCAGCCTGGACACGATCCAAAGCGCCGGCGATTACCGGTCGGCGTGGCAGCAGCCTGGACGAGCATTTTCAGGAGTACAACTGGATCCACGCCTACCCTAACCTGGCAGCCGACCTGACTGCCCTGTGGCTGGGGGAGGGCGATTTTACGACCAGCTTCAAGATCCTGGCGCACGCCGGGCTGGACGTGGACTGCAACGCCGGACTGGTGGGCAACGTGTTGGGAATTATGCACGGCGTTCCGGCAGCCTGGTCTGAACCGCTGGGCGACCTGCTCGAAACCTACCTGCCGGGCAAGGAACGTCTGTCGATCAGCGAGCTCGCCGGGAGGACAACCCGGCTGGCACGCCAGCTTACTGTTAGCGGAAACTAAGGGAGACACCGCAACATGAAGAAGCAAACCCCGGTACTCTCCGATTTCAATACGATGGCGATCCTGCTCATCCCCATCGGCGTCGCCATCAACTACGCCGGGGCGTTGATTGTACGCACGCTCCAGCTCCCGATCTTCCTGGATACCCTGGGGACGCTGCTGGCAGGCGTCATCGCCGGTCCCTGGGTAGGGGCGACAACCGGCATCTTGACCAATGTCCTCACCGGCGTGACCAGCAACCCGAGAAGCCTGCCGTTCCTGGTCGTCAACATGGCGCTGGGCTTGGCAGCGGGGTTCATGGCTCAGGCGGGTTGGTTCGAACGCGGGCGCACGGTCTTCCTGGCAGGGTTGGTGCTCCTGGCGGTGGGGGTGGTCTTGAGCGCGCCGATCGTTGTGTTCCTCTTCGGGGGCGTGCCCGACAGCGCCGGCGCCGCGCTGATCTGGGGCACCCTGATGGCGATCGGCATGGGGCTGTGGAAATCGGTCTTTGCCACCAGCTTCCTGCGCGAGCTGGTCGATAAGCTCATCGCGGTGTACATCGTCTTCGGCGTGTACAAAGCCTTGCCCAGGCGAACCTTGCTCGATGTTCCCGGGCTACAAGCGCCGCACATCCTCAAAACCGGAAGACCATTGAGCGGAGATATTCACGAAACAGGGCTGTACCGGGAGGGCAGCTCCATCCTGCACCGCCTCAACCCGCTCACCAAGCTGGTATTAGCCCTATGCTTTTCCATCGCAGCTTTCGCGGCGGATGGGGTCTGGATGCTAGGCGGCGCTGCTTCTGGCTTGCCTGCTGCTGCTTGCCCTGGCGCGTTCCTTGAGGCGGGTGATGCGAGTCACGTACCGCTACCTGCTGTTCTTCTGCGTCGCGCTGTTCACGGTACAGGCGCTCTTCTGGAGCGGCGGTGGTCCAACCTGGGAGGCCGGCGGTCTGGAGATCCACCTGCAGGGGGTACTCTACGCCGTGCAGGTCACACTGCGCTTGCTCGTCCTGCTATGCGCCTGGTACCTGCTGATCACGACGACACGCCCTTTAGACCTGGTGATGGACCTCGAGCAGCGGGGGCTGCCGCCCAGGCTGGGCTACGTGACCCTGGCGACGCTGCAGGCGATCGGCGAGCTGCAAGAGCGCGCCCAGCAAATCCTGGAGGCGCAACAATGCCGCGGCGTGGAAGTACAGGGAGGGCTGATCGTGCGCGCCAGAGCCTATTTGCCGGCGGTTGCACCGTTGATCACCAGCTCCATCCTGGGCATCGAAAGCCGGGCGGCGGCGCTCGAGCTGCGCGGGTTCTCAGCCAACAGCCCCAAGACAATCCTGTACAAGAGCAAAGAGCAAACGTGGGAGCGCCGGGCGCGCTGGGCGTTCATTTTGCTGGCGGCAGCGACCCTGGCAGCCAGGCTGGCATGCTAGCGGCGATCCAGTTTTCCCAATTTCGCTACAGCTACCCGGGCAGCCAGCGCCCGGAGCTGGAGATCGAAGATCTGGAGATCAAGACCGGCGAGTTTTGCTGCCTGGTCGGAGCGAGCGGAGCGGGAAAATCCACGCTCTGCCGGGTGCTCTGCGGGCTGATTCCGCATTTCTATCACGGGGAGATCACGGGCAGCAGCCTGGTTTTCGGAGAGGAGACCCGGCAAAAGAGTATCGCCGAGCTGGCGGGGTGCGTGGGCTACGTGATGGACGACCCATTCGACCAGTTGACGCGCGCCACCGGCAGCGTCTACGCCGAGGTCGCCTTCGGTTTGCAAAATACGGGCATGCCGGCGGAGGTGATCCGCCAGCGGGTAGCAGAGGCGCTGGTGGAGATGGAGATCAGCGAGCTGGCAGAGCGGGCGCCGGCGCAGCTCTCCACCGGACAGCAGCAGCGGGTTGTCCTTGCGGCGGTATTCGCCCGCCAGCCGGAAATCCTGGTGATGGATGAAGCCACCAGCCAGCTCGATCCGCAGGGGGCGGCTGCAGTGTACAAGCTGGCAAAGACCTTCAAAGAGCACGGCAAGACGGTGATCGTGGTCGAGCCAAAGTTGGACCGGGTGCTGGAACACGCCGACCGGATGCTGGTTCTCGAGAGAGGGCAGGCTGGTCGCCAGTGGGTCTCCCCGGGAAGCGCTGGCGCAGGGCATCTTCGAGCGCTTGCACCTGGAGCTGCCGAGCTATGCAAGCCTGGCAAATGAGCTGCGCGGGCGGGGATGGACACAGGCGCAGGCGCCGGTGCGCCTGGATGAAGCCCGCCAGATGGTGCTGGAGGCGCTGGATGGCAATCCTTGAGATAGCGCAGGTGAGCTACCGCTATGGCAACGGGACGCTGGCGCTGGACGGTATCAGCCTGGCGGTCGAGGCGAGCGAGTGCGTGGCGATCAGCGGCGAAAACGGCGCCGGCAAGAGCACGCTGCTCAAGAGCATCATGGGCTTGCTCAAGCTGAGCCAGGGCAGGATCTGCCTCTACGGAGAAGACATCGCCAGGTCGAGCACCGCCAGGCTGGCGCGCAAGCTGGGGTTTGTCTTCCAGAATCCGCGCAACCAGATCTTCCTGAGCAGCGTTATCGCAGAGGTGAGCTTCGGACCCCGGCGGCTGGGCATGAGTCCGGCGGAAATCGCCAGACGGGCAAGACAGGCTTTATCTGTCACAGGATTGGAAGGTCTGGAGGAGACGCACCCGTATGACCTGAGCCCTGGACAGCGCAAGCTGCTGGCGATCGCTTGCGCGCTTGGCGCTGGAGCCACAAATCCTGATCCTGGATGAGCCCACCAGCGGGATGGACTTCAGCGAAGCCGAACGAGCGCGGCAGGTGATGCTGAGCTACCTGGCGCAGGGCAGGACGGTGATCCTGGCGACCCATGATATGGACCTGGCAGCGCGCTGCGCGCAGCGCATGGTGATCCTGCAGCACGGGCAGGTAATCGCGGACGGCGAGACGCATGAGATCATGGCGCAACGCGACCTGCTCGCCAGCGCCCACCTGGAAACCACCGCCATCAGCCAACTGGCGAGCGCCTGCGACCTGCCGGCGTCTATCCTGACGGTGGCAGAGATGGTGGCTACGATTGGTAAGAAACGAGGCGCCCATGAATAAAGATGCCGCAATCCAACGCGCCCAGGCGAGCCGGGCAGCGCTGTTGAGAGCCATCGAAGGGTTGAGCACAGGGCAACGCGATACCGCGCCCGTGGAAGGAATAGGGTCGGCGAAAGACCTGGTGGGGCATATTTGCGCCTGGGAGGAGAGCCTGGCACGCCCGCTGCGTGGCTACCTGGAAAATGGCAGCTTCACGCCGGAAGCAGATCCCCGACCACGACGCCTGGAACGCACACCAGGCAGCCCAGAGAGCCGGGAGGGCATTCGAGCAGGTGCTGCAAGAAGCGATTTCCACGCGAAGTGAGCTATTCACCCTGGCGCAGCGGCTGGCGCCGGCGGATTGGGCGCGCATCTTCCCGGCGCCATGGGGCGGAGAGGCGACGCTGGCGCAGATGATTGACGGGCTGGCATGGCATGAGGAGGAGCACACCCGGAGCATAGCGAGCCTGCATAAAGCAGGAGATCAGGCGGGGGGCGGATAGACATGCAGGGGCGGACCTGTGTAGTGTCCCTACGGAGCTTGTGGATCAAACGAAGAAGCTGACGCCGAGGATGCCGGGACCGCCGTGGGTGACAATGGCGGGGGGTACATCCAGGATGGGGATATCGCTGATGCCGAGCTCCTGACCAAGATCGCGCGCTAACGCCTGCGCCTCTTGCGGAACGGCAGCATGCATGACGGAGAGATAGCCCTGCCCATCCCGGCGGATATCCTGCAAGACAATCTCCTTGAGACGCGCCAACAGCGCGCTTATGGGTGCGCTCTTTCTCAAATTGGTCTACTTTGCCATCCCGCAGGGTCAGGATAGGCTTGATTTGCAACACACTGCCCAGTAGAGCCTGGGCGCCGCCGATGCGCCCGCCTTTAGCCAGGTACTCCAACGTGGCGACCAGGAAAAAGACCCGGCAGCAGGGCAGCATCTCGTAGATACGCGCCACAACCTCATCGATATTGCAGCCCTCTTGCGTCCACTGCCCGGCGAGGGTAACCAGGGTTGCCAGGGGGCTGGAGATCACCCGGGTGTCGATGATGCGAATATCCATGCCAGGAAAATCCTTGGCGGCGACTTGGGCGGAGCGCACGGTACCGCTGACCTCGCTGGAGGGGTGGAGGCATAATACCGGCTCGCCGGTGGGTTGTACGCGCTGGAACTCCCGGGCGAACAGCTCCGGCGGCGGGGCGGCTGTCTTGGGAAGCTGGCGCGAGTGCCTTAAGCTTCGCCATAAAGGTGGCGTTATCCAGCTCTATCCCTTCGTAAAAAGAGTCTTCACCAAAGGTGACAATCTGCGGGATGACGGTGATATCGTATTTTTGTGCGAGTGCAACAGGAAGACCAGATGTGGTGTCAGTAATAATCTTCGTCAAGGCGCCCCTCCGAATAATCCATAAAAACAAGGTTTGGGTAAACCCCCACATAAAATACTGAACCGGAGGGTTGGACAGAATGCGCTTATTGTACAGACGAACGGGCAGATGCGCAAGCCAATTTTGGATGCAACTCGTGCCAGCGCAACGCCATCCCGGTTAACAGATTGTTTACAATTCGATGAAAGAACGTTAACTTGCCTGGCTCAAGCAATTAACATCGCCATGATAACCTATAAACACAGATTTAACATCACAAATCTCATCATGGAGGATGAAGAAATATGCGAAAACCCCTGTTAACCTGGTTGTCGGCAATGTTGCTGATCGCCATCCTGCTGACCGCCTGCGGCGGCGCTGCAACCCCTACGCAACAAGCTGAAAGCCAAGCGCCAGCTCCCACCGAGGCTTCTGCACCCACAGAAGCTCCCGCGCCTACCGCTGCCGCACCAACCAAGGCGCCTGTTGCGACAGAGGCAGCAATGCCAGGCATGATGCTGCCCGAGGTCGATCCTTCGACAGTAAGCGGCAATATCATCGCCGCCGGCAGCTCCACCGTATACCCCTTGTCTGAAGCTCTCGCCCAGCGCTTCCAGGAAGAAGGCTTCACCGAGGATAAGGGCAAGATCACCATCGAGTCCATCGGCTCCGGAGCTGGCTTCGAGCGCTTCTGCAAAGCCGGCGAAACCGATATCGCCAATGCCAGCCGCAAGATCAAGCAAGAAGAAATCGATAACTGCGCCGCCATCAATCGCACGCCCATCGAGTTCCGCGTCGGCACAGACGCCCTGGCAGTCGTCGTCAGCAGCGAGAACGACTTCCTCACCGACGTCACCAAGGAAGAGCTGGCGATGATCTTCTCCATCGGACGCCACCCAGTGGTCCGACGTGCGCCCCGAGTGGCCCAGTGAAGACATCCTGCGCTTCAGCCCCGGCACCGACTCCGGCACCTTCGACTACTTCGTCGAAGTCGTCATGAACCCCGTGTTCGTCAAAGACGCCGACGCCGATAAGGGCAAGGGTGAAGAAGCTCTGCTCACCGCCGCCAACATCCAGTTCTCCGAAGACGATAACGTGCTGGTGCAGGGCGTGGAAGGCAGCCCCTATGCCATCGGTTACTTCGGCTACGCTTACTTCAACGAGAACCAGGGCAATCTGAAGGCGCTCTCGATCAATGGCGTCGCCCCCAGTGAAGAAACCGCTGAGAGCAACGAGTACCCCCTCTCTCGCCCGCTCTTCATCTACTCGGATGCCGGCATCATGCAGAGCAAGCCCCAGGTGGCAGCTTTCATCAACTACTTCCTGACTTACGTCAACGATGAAATCCTGGATGTGGGCTACTTCCCCGCCAGCCAGGCTGCACTTGACGAAGCCAAACAACGTGGCTGGACGCTGAAAATGCTGAAGTAGCCACAGTCAGGCCTGATGCTGCCTGAGGTCGATCCTTCCGCAGTAAGCGGCAACATCATCGCCGCCGGCAGCTCCACCGTATACCCCTTGTCTGAAGCTCTCGCCCAGCGCTTCCAGGAAGAAGGCTTCACCGAGGACAAGGGCAAGATCACCATCGAGTTCTATCGGCTCCGGCGCTGGCTTCGAGCGCTTCTGCAAAGCCGGCGAAACCGATATCGCCAATGCCAGCCGCAAGATCAAGCAAGAAGAAATCGATAACTGCGCCGCCATCAATCGCACGCCCATCGAGTTCCGCGTCGGCACAGACGCCCTGGCAGTCGTCGTCAGCAGCGAGAACGACTTCCTCACCGACGTCACCAAGGAAGAGCTGGCGATGATCTTCTCCATCGGACGCCACCCAGTGGTCCGACGTGCGCCCCGAGTGGCCCAGTGAAGACATCCTGCGCTTCAGCCCCGGCACCGACTCCGGCACCTTCGACTACTTCGTCGAAGTCGTCATGAACCCCGTGTTCGTCAAAGACGCCGACGCCGATAAGGGCAAGGGTGAAGAAGCTCTGCTCACCGCTGCCAACATCCAGTTCTCCGAAGACGATAACGTGCTGGTGCAGGGCGTGGAAGGCAGCCCCTATGCCATCGGTTACTTCGGCTACGCTTACTTCAACGAGAACCAGGGCAATCTGAAGGCGCTCTCGATCAATGGCGTCGCCCCCAGTGAAGAAACCGCTGAGAGCAACGAGTACCCCCTCTCTCGCCCGCTCTTCATCTACTCGGATGCCGGCATCATGCAGAGCAAGCCCCAGGTGGCAGCTTTCATCAACTACTTCCTGACTTACGTCAACGATGAAATCCTGGATGTGGGCTACTTCCCCGCCAGCCAGGCTGCACTTGACGAAGCCAAACAACTGTGGCTGGACGCTAATCCGCAATAACCGGTCATGTCTCTCCTCCGCAGGAGAAGGTCTCGAACCTGAGACCTTCTCTTGCTGCCTGTATAATCGTTGAAGACTTATACAGTTCGGTGAAGGGAATACCAAGAATGCAACCAATGACAACCAACGCCGAGGCTACCAAATTACACTGCCGCTTCCGGGCAACCAGGCAAACCGGGATGGCTATTCCTTGAAAAAGAAGACCCACCTGGGCGAGGCGATCATCCGCGCCTTTCTCTTCGCCTGTGCAGCCCTGACGATCTTGACCACGATCGGCATCGTCTTCATCCTGCTCGAAGAAGCGGTGCGCTTTTTCTTGACTCCGGAAGTCTCATTGTGGGAGTTCTTCACCGGAGTGGTGTGGCAACCGAGGATCTCGCGTTTTGGGATACTACCGCTGCTCAACGCCACGGTGATCACGACCGGCTTTGCCATGCTTGTAGCGATCCCGCTGGGGTTGAGCATCGCGATCTACTTGAGCGAATACGCATCCAACCGGGCGCGCAGCATCATCAAACCCACGCTCGAAGTGCTGGCGGGGATCCCGACCGTGGTTTACGGGTATTTTGCCCTGACTTTCATGACGCCATTACTGCGCTCGATCTTCGGCTCGGACACGGTTGGCGTCTATAACACCGCCTCAGCGGGGATTGTGATGGGTATCCTGATCCTGCCCCTGGTAGCTTCGATGTCCGAGGATGCGCTCAGCGCAGTACCCAGGTCCTTGCGTGAAGGGGCTTATGGATTAGGCGCAACCAAGCTGGAGGTGGCGCTGAAAATCGTGGTGCCAGCAGCGATATCAGGGAATTGCCGCTGCGGTCATCCTGGGCATCTCGCGAGGCATCGGCGAGACGATGATCGTCGCCCTGGCGGCAGGCGCCGGACCCAACTTGACGCTGAACCCATTCAAAGGCGCCGAGACGATCACCGGGCATATCGTGCGCATCAGCGGCGGCGATGTAAGCTACGACTCGATCGATTATACGAGCTTGTTTGCCCTGGCGCTGGTCCTCTTCCTCTTCACCCTGGCGTTGAACATCATCAGCCGCAAGGATTGTGCGCAAGTTCCGGGAGGTTTACGAATGAGCGAGCAGAAGCAAGCCGAGACTGAGCCCAAAACGCCAACAGAAACGGTGCAAATCCCACAACTTGAAGACGCTAGAAAGACCAATATCCCTCGCCGCAACCGGCAAGGCAAGGTTTGGCGAACGGTTTTCCTGGCATCCACGGTCACAGGCATCATCGTATTGACTTTACTGATCATCAATATCACCAACCAATCCCTGGGCTACATGGCGATCAAATATACAGTCCAACCGGAGAGCCTTACCCAGGCCGGTACGCCCCTGGCAGAGCTGCCAAGCGAGACGCTCATCCAGATTCTGAAAGATAACCTCACCAAGAACCGCTTCCGCACTCTGGATAATCAAGCTCCGCTGGCGCAACGTTCGCAGGTGGAGTTGGTAAGCCTGGTCTATGACAACGTGGTGGAACCCAAGGTAGAGACAACCTGGACTTTAATCGATTCGCTGCTCCATGAAGCCAAAATACGAGAAGAAGCGGCAAAGGAATACCCCAATGCCACATTGATCTTCAAGGTTTGGTTCACCGGCAAATTATGGACATCGCCGCAGTCCAGCAACCCACTGTTAGCTGGCGTACGGACAGCCATCCTCGGCTCGTTGTGGATCATCGCCATCACCATCCTGTTTGCCTTACCGGTCGGTACCGGCGCAGCGATCTACCTGGAGGAATACTCCCGCGACACCTGGATCAACCGCACGATCCAGACCAATATCAACAACCTGGCAGGCGTGCCTTCGATCATCTACGGCATGTTGGGGCTGGCGGTCTTTGCGCGGGCATTCTCGACGCTGACAAGCGGTGCGATATTTGGCATCGCGGATGCAGACCCGAGTAACGGGCGCACTATCCTCTCCGCCGGGTTGACGTTGGCGCTGCTCATCCTGCCGGTGATCATCATCAACGCGCAAGAAGCCATCCGGGCAGTGCCGAACAGCCTACGAGAAGCGAGCTACGGGCTGGGGGCGACGAAATGGCAAACGATCTGGGCGCACGTGCTGCCGAACTCGCTGGCGGGTATCATGACCGGCGCCATCCTCTCCATCTCACGGGCGTTCGGCGAAACGGCGCCCCTGGTGGTGATCGGCGCAGCGACCTACATTACTTTTGACCCACAAAATATCTTTTCCAAGTTCACCACTTTGCCTATCCAGGTTTACCAGTGGACAGCCCGCCCGCAAGCGGAGTTCCGCAACCTGGCCGCAGCCGCGATTTTGGTGCTGCTGATCCTTCAATTGAGCATCAATGCAATCGCGATCTTTCTCAGGAACCGGTTCAGCCGGAGGCTTGTATGAGCATAGCAACTCTCCAATCACAACAAAGGTTCGTAACAAACTCGAACGAATCGCTTGCCATCGAGGCGCGCAACCTGAACATTTTCTATGGCAGCTTCCGGGCGGTCAGGGACGTCAACCTGTCGGTCGCCAAGCAAAAGATCACGGCGATCATCGGGCCTTCGGGCTGCGGCAAGAGCACCATGCTGCGCTCTTTCAATCGCATGAATGAGCTTGTACCAAGCGCCTTCACCGAAGGGGAGGTTCTGTTCCACGGGCAAAACATTTATAATCCCAGTGTCGATCCCGTGGCTGTGCGCCGCTACATTGGAATGGTATTTCAAAAGCCAAATCCGTTTCCGAAAAGCATCTACGAGAATATCGCCTGGGGCGCAAAGATCAATGGTTTTAAAGGCAGCAAAGCAGATATGGATGACCTGGTAGAAGAATCGCTCAAGGGCGCTGCGCTATGGGATGAGGTGCACGACAAGCTGCAAGCCAGCGGTTTGTCGCTTTCGGGTGGGCAGCAGCAGCGCCTGTGCATCGCCCGGACGATCGCCATCAAGCCGGATATCATCCTGATGGATGAGCCCTGCTCGGCGCTTGACCCGATCGCCACGCTAAAAATCGAAGATTTGATGCGCGAGCTCATGAAAAACTATACCATCATCATCGTCACGCACAATATGCAGCAGGCGGGGCGCGTCTCGGACTACACCGCCTTTTTCACAATGGACCAGGACCGGGCAGGTTATTTGATGGAGTTTGGCGATACCAACCTCATATTCACCAATCCCCGTCAAAAAGTGACGGAAGATTACATCACCGGTCGCTTCGGTTAATGGAGCCAGGAAAACCAGCAAGAACTTGCGAAGGGAAACAAGATGCCAAGAGAAACGTTAGACAGGAAAATCCTGGCGCTGCGGGATGAGATCATCGTCTTGAGCAGCATGGTGGAAAACGCGATCATCGAATCGGTAGAGGCATTGCGGAAGCAAGACCTGATAACAGCGCGGCGGATCTACGCCGAAGACAACCGCATCAACGAGAAACGCTTCGAGCTGGAGAACGACACGATCACGACCATCGCCACGCAACAGCCGATTATGGCGCGCGACTTGCGCTTGCTGGCGTCCATCCTGGAGGTGGCGAGTGAGCTTGAGCGAATGGGAGATTACGCCAAGGGCATCGCCAAGATCACCTTACTGCTGGGAGACCGTCCGCTGGTGAAGGAGCTGGTCGACATCCCGCGCATGGCGCAGATCACAACCAGCATGCTGCACCGGGCAACCGGGGCTTTTGTCAGCCAGAACGTGGAGGTTGCGCGCCAGATACCCGCCGAGGATGACCAGGTGGATGACCTGTACAACCAGGTTTACCGAGATCTGGTCGCGATCATGTTCGAAAACCCGGCAACGATCGACCCGGCAAGCTATCTGATGTGGGCGGCGCACAACGTCGAGCGCACGGCTGACCGGGTGACGAACATCTGCGAGCGGACAATTTACGCAGTTACCGCAGAGATGAAGGAATTTCGCGCCACGGATGACGAGCTGACAATCTAGATTTGCTGCTGGTGCCGGCTTATTCGAACTCGGTCATCTCGCCGGTGGTGACAAAAATGGTGCGCTCGGCGATATTGGTGACGCGGTCGGCGATACGCTCCAGGTTATGGGCGATCCACATCAAGTAAATGGCGCGTGTCACCACCTCGGGGTCTTTTGCCATCACTTCAACAAGCCGGTCGAAGACGTCCTGGTAGAGCTGGTCCATCTCGGGGTCCATGCCGGCGATCAGGCGGGCGCGCTCGGCGTCCTGCTCCAGGAACGCCTGCAGGCTATCGACGAGCATCTGCTGGCTGAGGCTGCCCATCTTGAAGATCTTCTTAAAGGTCTTCAGCAGCGGCTCGTGGCGCATGCGCAAGACGGTCTTGGCAATGCCGGCGGCGTAATCGCCGATGCGCTCCAGCTCGACGACGATGTTCATGACGCCGATCACCTGGCGCAGATCGCGCGCGGCCGGCTGCTTGGTGGCGATGAGCGCCAGGCAGTCCTCTTCGATGTGATAGCGCAAGAGGTTGATCTGGACATCCTCCTCGATAATCTGCTTTGCCAGCTTGCTATCATTCTCCTCCAGCGCCTGCATCGCGCGAGCGATCGCCGCCTCCACCATCTCGCAAATGCGGCGCAGCTCGTCCGTTATCGCCATAAAATCCCGGTCGAAAGCACTCGGATGCACCTGATCCATAACCCGCCTCCTTAGAATATTATCCTACCCTACCGGTGATGTAATTTTCAGATAGCTCTTCCTTGGGACGCGTGAACATGACCTGCGTAGGCGCAAACTCCACCAGCTTGCCGAGCCAGAACAAGCCGGTATCGTCGGAGACGCGCGCCGCCTGCTGCATGTTGTGCGTCACAATCACGATCGTATACTCCTGCTTGAGCTGTGCGATCAGCTCCTCGATGTGCTGGGTGGCGATGGGATCAAGAGCTGAAGCCGGCTCATCCATCAAGATCACCTCCGGGCGCACCGCCACAGCCCGGGCAATGCACAGGCGCTGCTGCTGACCGAGGGACAACCCCAACGCCTCGGTATCCAGGTCATCCTTGACTTCCTGGTACAGCCCCGCCTGCTCGAGACTCGCTTTGACTATATCGGTCAGCTCGTACTTATTGCGCACCAATCCCAGGACACGCGGTCCGAAGGCGACATTGTTGAAGATGGATTGCGGGAATGGATTGGGCTTCTGAAACACCATTCCCACCCGCTGGCGCAGCAGCGTCAGGTCGGTATCCGGGGTGAGGATGTCTTCACCATCCAGGTAGATATGCCCCTCGGCACAAGTATTGGCGATGGTGTCATTCATGCGGTTCAAGCAGCGCAGGAAGGTAGATTTACCGCAACCGGATGGACCGATGAGCGCGGTGACTTTGCGCGGCTGGATGTCTATGTTGATATCGATCAAGGCTTGTTTTTGCCCATAAAAGAAATTCAGGCTGGTCACCTTGATCTTGGGCTGGAGCGGCGAAGGGGCAGAATCCATTTCCATTACACCAATTGTACCGAAATATTGAGTTTGGTGGCGATTATTCGATATAATTTATCCCAAGCATGACCCTCAAAAACAATATGCGTAACTTATTCTGCCTTCTTGCCCTCCTGTGCACGATCTGCCTCAGCGGGTGCTCGGGATCGCGCGCCGGCAACTCTCCGGCGCAAACTCAGACGATCAAGAACACGGGGTCTGATACCATGGTCAACCTCGCCCTGGCGTGGTCGGAGCAGTACCAGAAAGAGAACCCCGCGGTGAGCATCCTGGTCAGCGGGGGAGGATCGGGAACGGGGATCGCTTCGCTCATCAATGGGACGGTGGATATCGCCAACGCTTCCCGAAAGATCAAGGCAGAGGAAATTGCAGAAGCCAAGAAGAACGGGAACGATCCGGTGGAGTTCGTGGTGGCTAGAGACGCCATTGCGGTGATCGTCCACCCGCAGAACCCGATCACAAAACTGACAAAGCAGCAAATCTCTGACATTTACAGCGGCAAATACACCAACTGGAGCCAGCTTGGGGGAGAGGACCGCCCGATCGTGCGCGTCTCGCGCGAGACCAACTCCGGCACGCATGTCTACTTCCTGGAACAGGTGCTGCGCCTGGGAGAGAAGGATAACAAGACGCTGTTCGCAACAGACACACTCCTGCTGCCCTCGTCGCAAGGCATCACCTCCGAGGTGAGCCTGAATCCCAACGCTATCGGCTACGACGGGTTGGGATATGTGACGCCGGAAGTGAAGGTGATCGCCGTAGCCAACGATGAGCAAAGCGCGTATGTTTTGCCGTCTGCAGAGACGGTGAACGCGGGAGAATATCCCATCGCCAGGGACCTGTACGTGTACACCGACGGACAACCCACCCCGCTGATCCAGCAGTACCTGGATTGGATCCGCTCACCCGCCGGGCAGGAGATCGTGCTGGTGAATGGCTTTGTGCCCATCTCCGTGGAGGCGGCGCCGTGAAATCACCCCAATCCGCCAGCGAAAAACTGATCAACAGCCTGATCATCGCCTCCGGATACTCAGCGATCATCTTCGTCCTGATGATCCTCACCTTCCTGTTGATCTCGGGCTTGCCAACGCTGAGGGAAGTGAAGGCAGGCAACCTGCTGGGCACACGCTGGTACCCGATCGAATCGTATTATGGGCTGCTGCCGCTCATCGGGGGCTCGCTGATCATCACCATCGGGACGACGTTGATCGCTGTGCCAATTGGGGTGGGGACGGCGATCTTCATCGCTGAGGTAGCGCCGCGCTGGCTGCGCAATATCTTGAAGCCGATCGTGGAAGTGCTGGGCGGCGTGCCATCCGTGGTGCTGGGCTTCCTGGGCATCCTTTACTTCTCTGATCTGATCCGGCGAGCCCTGCTGCTGCCCACCGGGTTGACGGCGCTCACGGGGTCGATCCTGCTGGCGGCGGTATCGATCCCCTCCATCGTCTCCATCTCGGAGGACGCGCTGGATGCCGTGCCGCGCTCCTACCGGGATGCCGCCCTGGCGATCGGGGCGACGGGCTGGCAGACGATATGGAAAGTGACCCTGCCGGCGGCGCGCTCGGGGGTGCTGATTGCGATCATGCTCGGCGTTGGGCGGACAATTGGCGAGACGATGGTGGTCTTGATGGTGACCGGCAACGCGGCCGTGATGCCGACGGGGCTGGGGAACCTGTTCGCACCGGTGCGCACAATGACCGCCACCATCGCCGCCGAGATGGGTGAAGTGGCGAGCGGCTCGGTGCACTTTCACGTGCTATTCTTTATCGGGATCGTGCTGTTCGTCATCTCGCTGCTGATCAACCTGGCGGCATCGGCGATGATCTTCCGGCAGCGCAAGCGTGCGGAGCGTATCCTATCATGAGCATCTCGGCAACATCGATCCGCAAGCGCAAGCTGACCCAAAGAGCGGGCTACGCCCTCTTGAGCCTGATCGCCGCAATCACGATCATCCCCATCATCCTGATTATCGGGATGATCTTCTACCGCGGTTTTGCCGCCCTCTCGTGGACCTTCCTGACCGGCTTCCCGACGGACGGGCTGAAAAGCGGCGGCATCTTCCCCGCCATCTACGGGACGGTATTGCTCACCTTCGGGACAACGCTGCTGGCAGTGCCGCTGGGCGTAGGCGCGGCAATCTACCTGGCGGAGTACGCTCAAGACAACCGCTGGACGCGGGCGATCCGCATCGCCATCATCAACCTGGCGGGAATACCCTCCGTGGTGTACGGGCTCTTCGGGTTAGGCGCATTCGTCATTTTCTTCCAACTGGGCGTGAGTATCGTGGCGGGAGCGATGACGCTGGCGATCATGACCCTGCCGGTGGTGATCAGCGCTTCCGAGGAAGCACTGCGCTCCGTACCGCAGCCGTTCCGCGTGGTGAGCTTCTCGGTAGGCGGCACCCGCTGGCAGGGCATCCGGCGTATTGTGCTGCCCCAGGCGCTGCCGGGCATCATGACCGGCGTCATCTTGGGATTGGAGCGCGCCGCTGGTGAAACGGCGCCGATCCTGTTCACGGCGGCGGTCATCTCGCAGCCAGGCTTGCCTGCAATCGTTGCTCAGCCCGACGATGGCGCTGCCCTACCACCTGTACACGATCTCGACCCAGGTGCCCGGCATGCCGCAGGAGATCCAGTACGGCACAGCGCTGGTGCTGCTGTTCTTCGTGCTCGGCTTGAACGCCATCGCGACTTTTATCCGCATCCGGGCGCGCTCCCGCCGCCAGTGGTGAGATCTTATGGATAAGATTATCGTCGAGCACCTCTCCTTGAATTATTCAGATGGCGCCGAGTCGCTCAAAGACATCACGCTACGCATCCCGGCGAACTCGATCAGCGTGTTTTTCGGTCCGGCTGGCGGGGGGAAATCCACGCTGCTGCGTGTCTTCAACCGCCTCAACGACCTGGCGGACGTGGTGATGGTGCAGGGCAGCGTGCTGATCAGCGGCAATGACGGCAGCACCCTCGACGTGCTGGACCGGGAGACAGATGTAATTGCCTTGCGCCGCAGGGTGGGTATGGTTTTTGCGCGACCGATTGTACTGCCCATGACGATCCGCCAGAACCTCACCTATGGTTTGGAGCTGGCGGGCAAGCGCAGCCGAGCGCTCCTGGACGAAGCGGTCGAGCGCAGCCTGCAGCAAGCCGCGCTGTGGGAGGAGGTCAAAGACCGTTTGGATGATCCGGCGATCGACCTGTCCGGCGGTCAACAGCAGCGTCTTTGCCTGGCGCGCAGCCTGGCGCTGGAACCGGAGATCATCCTGCTGGACGAGCCGACCTCCGGACTGGACCCCATCTCCACCAACCAGGTAGAGACATCGCTGAACGAGCTCAAGAAGAGCTATACCATTATCCTGGTGCCGCACTCCGTCCAACAAGCCGCGCGCACGGCGGATAACGCCTATTTCTTCCTGCAGGGCGAGCTGGTCGAGCAGGCGCCGGGGAAGGAGATCTTCCTGCACCCACGCGACAGGCGCACGGAGGACTACATCGAAGGGCGTTTCGGATAAGTTTACAAGTTCAGGCTGCGCGCACCGGCGGGGAGGTATATGACAAAATCAGGAAATTTATCATTTGTAGCGGGAACGAGAAGCCGTTAAACTATACGAGATAACAGCAACCTGACAGGTACGAGAACAGAAACGAGGTGCCGATGTCTGCTTTGCGAATCATTTCCTTCATCGCAGCCGCAATCCTGATCTTTTTCGGAGTGCTCTTCATCTGGGCGACCTTCGCGCCGGATGGCTCGACCGGCTGGCTGATCATCGGGGTGGTCAGCGTTGCCCTGGGCTTTGGCTTGATCTACCTGGGCACCCGCTTCAAGACGACCAAAGCCGGCGACCAGAACGTAACGCTGCAGGTAGACCTGCCTGCCAATGTCAACCTGGATGAGCTGAAGTGCAAATCATGCGGGGGCGTTCTCAAGATGGAAAACATCCAGATGGTAGCCGGCGCGCCGGTGGTGAACTGCCCCTACTGCAATACCACATACCAGCTCACCGAAGAGCCCAAGTGGTAAGGGCAGCCAGCGCCTTCTGTAGAGGAAAACACCCATGAGAAAACGCATCGCGATCTTACTGCTCGTTTTTGTGCTGCTGAGCCTGGTTCCGGGGAGCGCCCTGGCGCAATCCTACTCGTTCGAGATCCCGCGCATGGAGGTCAATGTCTTTTTCAACGAAGATGGGACGACCTCGCTGCTCTATTCGATCACCTTTGCCAACGACGCCACGGCGCATCCCATCGATTACGTTGACCTGGGCTTGCCCACGCCGCGCTTCGATGAGGGCAGTATCACCGCCGATGTAGATGGCGTGCAGGTGTTCGATATCTCGAGCAGCGGATTCCAGGGCGACGGACCGGGAGTCGATGCCGGCGTTGCGGTGGGACTGGGCGCGCAAACCATTATGCCGGGAGAGAGCGGCACGGTTCACATCTACGTCCCCGAGGTTCAGAACAAGCTGCAATACGACAGCCAGGGAGACCAGTACGCCAGCGCCGTTTTCGCGCCAGCCTGGTTCCAGACCGTGCACGGAAGCACCGACCTGACCGTCACCTTCCACCTGCCGCCGGGCGTGCAGCCGGAAGAACCGCGCTGGCACGAAGCGCCGGCCGGCTTTTCATCCGAGCCCACCACCGGGTTCGACGACCAGGGGCGGATCACCTACACCTGGAACAACCCCAATGTGACCCTCAACCGCAAGTACGACCTGGGAGCCTCCTTCCCCCTGGCATACGTGCCGCAGGATGCGATCTACCGTCCTGGGATCTTGGAGACGCTGGGCATCGACCCGGATGATTTTTATGGGCTTTGCCTTCTGCTGCGGCATTGGCGGCTTCATAGTGCTGACATCAGCGTTATCCATCCGCAGCCGAAGAAACGCAAGTTGCAGTACCTGCCGCCCAAGGTGTCGATCGAGGGGCACGGCATCAAGCGCGGCTTAACCGCCGTGGAAGCGGCAATCCTGCTCGAACAGCCGCTAGACAAAGTGCTCACCATGATCCTGTTTGCCGTGGTGAAAAAAGGCGCGGCTGAGGTGGTTGCCAATGATCCGTTGAAGATCAAGCGTATCGACCCGGCGCCGGAAGGCTTGCAGCAGTACGAGATCGAATTCATCAAGGCGCTGGAGAAAGAGGACAAGAAACTAACCCGCACCGGGCTGCAGGAGATGATGATCGACCTGGTGAAAACCCTTGCTGGCAAGATGAAGGGCTTCAGCCGCAGAGAAACGGTGGAATATTATAAAGATATCGTCCAGCGCGCCTGGGCGCAGGTGGAAGCCGCCGAGACGCCGGAAGTGAAGAGCGAGAAGTTCGCCGAGACGATGGAATGGACGATGCTGGATAGGGATTACGACGACCGCACGCGCCGCACATTCCAAAGCGGACCGGTCTTCGTACCAAGCTGGTGGGGGCGCTATGACCCGACCTTCCCCAGCAGCGCCCCCGCTTCTTCGGGACCCGTCTCGGCGCCATCGATGCCCTCTTCGAACAGGCGGCTTATCGCTGCCGACCCTGCCGGGCTCGACCTTTGCTGCATCGGTGGTGCGCGGCGTGGAGAATTTCTCCGGCAACGTGGTGGGCGGCATCGGCGATTTCACCAGCGGGGTAACCAACAAGACCAACCCGATCCCGGTCTCGACCAGCAGTGGAAGCTCATCCGGCGGGCGGAGCAGCGGTGGGGGCTGTGCCTGCGCTTGCGCCTGCGCCGGTTGCGCTTGCGCCTGCGCGGGTGGAGGCCGGTAAGCCTCATGGCGTCGCTGCGGCGCTGGATCCACCGGGCAAAAGCCTGGCTGAGCGGGGATGAGCCAGATCGCCGGGCAGATTACCTGCCCCCCGGGCTGTATCACTACCAGCGCCAGCAGGCTGGCGAGCGCAGCCGGATTCACCTGCGCATCGACCCCGACCATCATGGGTTGCTGCTGGTCAATGCCAGCCGCGTGATGCACCTCAATCCCACCGCGACCTTCATGGCTTACCTGGCGCTGGAAGGCATCCCCTCCCAGCAAGCAGTCAACCGCCTGACGCAAGCCTTCCTGGTGGCTGAGCCACAAGCGCGCGACGACTATACGCAATTTGTCAGCGACCTGGATGAATTGCTGCGCCCGGACGGCGCCTGCCCGATCCACGACCTGGAGATCGACACCATCCCGCCCTTCAGCGCGCGCCCATCTGCTCCTTACCGCATGGACCTGGCGCTGACCTACCGCTGCAATAACGACTGCGCCCACTGCTACAACGCCCGCGCCCGCAGCTACCCTGAGCTTTCGACGGATGATTGGAAGCGCATCCTGGATAAGCTCTGGCAGGTGGGCATTCCGCACGTGGTATTCACCGGCGGCGAGCCCACCCTCCGGCAGGATCTGCCTGAGCTGGTCGCCCATGCCCAACGGAACGGGCAGATCACCGGCTTGAACACCAACGGTCGCCGGCTGGCGAACCGCAAATTCATCGAAGAGCTGGTGGAAGCGGGGCTGGATCACGTGCAGATCACCGTCGAATCGCACGAGGCGAGTATCCACGACCGCATGGTGCTTGCGCATGGCGCCTGGAAGCAAACCATCGCCGGCTTGCGCAACGCGCTGGACACGCCGCTGTACGTGATGACCAACACCACCATGCTGCAGGAGAATGCCGGCAAGCTGCAGGGAACCCTGGATTTCCTGGCGGAAACCGGAGTACCGACGATCGGTCTGAACGCGCTGATCCACTCCGGTCGCGGAGCTACGGTGGGCACCGGGCTGCGCGAAGACGCATTGCCGCCCTTGCTGGAGATGGCGCGCCGGAGCACCGAAGCGCACAACCAGCGCTTGATCTGGTACACCCCCACCCAGTATTGCCAGTTCGACCCGGTGCAGCTCGAGCTGGGGGTCAAAGGCTGCACGGCAGCCCTGTACAACATGTGCGTTGAGCCGGATGGCAGCGTTATCCCCTGCCAGTCGTACTACCACACGCTGGGTAACTTGCTGATGGATGGCTGGGAAAGCATCTGGAACCACCCGCTTGCCAATTCATTACGCCAGCGCCGCAACCTGCCGGAAAAATGCCAGGACTGCGCCCTCATCGCAGAGTGCGGCGGCGGCTGCCCGCTCAAATTCTCCCTGGATAGCTGATCTGGAGCCATGCAATGTCCAACCTGTTTCGGTCATTCGGAAAACCAAAAACCGCCCAACAAGCCGTCCAACCGGGCTTGTACCACTACCAGGCGCCGCAGAGCGACCCGCGCAATTACCGCTTGCACCTGCGCGTGGAGCAGGACGGCAGCGGGGTGATGATCGTCAACGCCGCCACCGTGCTGCACCTGAACCAGAGCGCGGCAGAATATGCCTACTACTTCATACAAAACCAGCCGGCTGAAACCGTCGCCAGGGCGATGGCGAAGCGCTACCAGGTCTCCCAGCAGCAAGCCTTTGATGATTACCTGGGCATTGCGGAGCGCGTCATGACCCTGGTCGAGACGCCAGACCTCGACCCGGTGACTTTCCTGGATTTCGAGCGGCGCCTGCCACACAGCGGAAAGCTGAGCGCGCCGTACCGCCTGGACCTGGCGCTCACGTACCGCCTGCCGGCAGAGAATGACCCCGAAGTCGCTCCGACCCGGCGCGTGGAACGCGAGCTGAGCACCGCGGAATGGAAGGCAGTCATCGATAGCGCCTGGCAGGCTGGCATCCCGCACATCGTCTTCACCGGGGGCGAGCCAACCCTGCGGGATGACCTGGCAGAGTTGATCGCGCACGCCGAGAGCAACGGGCAGGTCAGCGGGCTGCTCAGCGATGGACAGCGCTTTGCCGATGCGGCGTACCTGGACAGCCTGCTCAAGACGGGCTTAGACCATGTGATGATCGTCATGCAGCCAGCGGCTGATAGCGCCTGGAATGCGCTGGATAATGTGATTGCGGGAGATATTTTCGCCGCGGTGCACCTGACTTTGGACGAGAAGAACGCCGAGGGCATGCCTGCCCTGCTGGAAAAGCTGGCGGAGCACGGCGTGAGGGCAGTCTCATTGAGCGCCAGACCAGGCTGAGCTCAGCGAGACGCTCAGCAAGATGCGCGACCTGGCAGCAGCCTACTCCCTGGAGCTGGTGTGGGACCTGCCCGTGCCTTACTCGGCACTCAACCCCGTTTGGCTGGAGGTGAAGGAGTACAACCCGGCGGCGATTGGCAAGCGGGCTGTGCTCTATGTCGAGCCGGATGGCGATGTGCTCCCCACGCAAGGCGATAACCGGCTGTTGGGGAATGTATTGAAGGACGGTTGGGACTTTCTCTGGAAGCAAAAACTGGCGCTTTCCTAGATCTCAAACCGGCAAGTCTACGCCGCCAACCAACCCAGGTAGTGAGCGGCAATGCCGAAGGCGACAGCTACATTATAAGAACGCTTGAGCCCACGCATGGGCAGGTAAAGAACACGCTCGCACAAAGCCAGTATGCCGGCATCCACGCCGCAGACCTCGTTGCCCACCACCAGCACAATCGCTCCGCCCTGCGCGGGATTGATGATCGCCTGAGGGATATCGTAAAGGGTGCAGGCAGCGGGATCATTTTCCAGTGCCCAGAGACGCCGTCCGGTTTCGATCAGGCGGGAGGCTGCCTGTAGCCCATCGAGATGGTGCGTCCAGGGCAGGCTCTTTTCCAGCGCCGAGCGAGGTCTTCAGTACCGGTGGGTATTCCGGCGTGGGCGTGACGCCGCACAGGTGAAGGCGGCTGAATCCCGCGCCGTCCGCAGAGCGGAAGATAGACCCAACATTCCAGGCGCTGCGCACATTGTCGAGCAGCGCTTCGAGCGCCAGCGCGCTGGGCTCCGCTACCTCCGCCGCATGGCGTTCCAGCGCACCTGCCGCTTGTATCCCGACCAAATCCGCCGGCGCCCCGCAGCGCGGGCAACGCTCCTTGAAGGTATAATCAGCCTGGCACGGGTATCGCATGCCGCAGGAACTCCGAGCGGCACTTGCGCACCTGGTAAGTGAAAAACTCTGCCTCTGGCATACTCGCTATTCTATCCGAAGTTGCGCCGAAGGATGACCCTTTCTCCCGCTCAATGGCACGCCCGCTATACCCGCCAGGCTGGCTGGACCGCAAGCTTGCGCAGCTACCTGTTCGAGCGCCACGGGATCGCCGCGGCGCGCCGGGTGCTGGATTGCGGCAGCGGCACCGGCGCCCTGGAAGCGGGCGGCGGGCTGGGCGCTGGCTTCCAGGGCTGGCTGGTCGGGTTGGATATCGATAGCGCTAACCTTGCCTATGCGAAATCTCTCGCCCCTGACGCTGCCTGGGTGCAGGGAGATGGGCTGCGGTTGCCTTTTGCGCCGCAAAGCTACGATCTTGTCTTTTGCCACTTTTACCTGCTTTGGGTAGCCGACCCGTTGCAAGCGCTGCGCGAGCTCAGGCGGGTGACTCGCCCCGGCGGCAGTGTAATCGCCCTGGCGGAGCCGGATTACGGCGGGCGCATCGACTTCCCACCCGAGTTGGAGATGCTGGCAAGCTGGCAGCAAGCCTCTCTGCGGCGACAGGGCGCAAATCCCCTGCTCGGGCGCCGGCTTGGCGTGGCTGTTCCACCAGGCGGGCATGGAGCAGGTGGAGTCAGAGAATCCTGGGTGCGCAATGGAGCGGCGCTGCGGCGGGCGATGCGCTCGCATCCGAGTGGGAGGTGCTGCACAGCGACCTGGAAAGCATGCTCGGCGCTGGCGACGCGCCCGCCTGGCAAGGCGAGTTCGAAAAGTTGAAGCGGCTGGATGTGAGCGCCTGGCAAAGCGGGGAGCGAGTGCTCTACGTGCCCACCTTCTACGCCAGCGGCAAAAAACCGGCGGCGAAGACCTCCAAACCAGAATCGAACGTGGTAAAATTCTAATCCGAGCCCCCATAGCTCAGAGGATAGAGCGTTGCCCTCCGGAGGCAAAAACCCGCGTTCGAGTCGCGGTGGGGGTATGCGCCATATGTTGGAATGGCGTGCTGCATCTGCTAGCACAGTGCAGCACGCCATTTTGCTTATTCATATGTATAATCAGAGCTGATGAAGCGCGCAATCACCCTCCTCTTCTTTCTAGCAGTCTTCCTGGCAGGCTGCGCCAGCTATCAGCCGGTAGCCATCCTGACGCCGCAAGCCACCAGCCCGGGCAGCCTGGCGTCAGCGAAGTTCCAGCAGCTTCTGACGCCGCAAGAAAAAGCCTGGCTGGCAGAGCACAACAACCTGCGCATGGGCGTTGAGCAAAACTTCCCACCCTATGAGTTCAGCGACGAGAACGGCAATTTCACCGGCATCTCGGCAGATTACCGAAACCTGCTCAGCCAGCTCCTGGGCGTTGACCTGGTAGTGGAAGCCTCGCCCGATTTCTCCACCGTGCGCGAAAAGATCAAAAACAAGGACCTGGATGTCATCCTGCTGCTCACCCCGACGGATGAGAGAAGGCAATTCTTACGCTTCACCAGACCCTTCTTCGATTACCAGCTTGTCATCACCACCCGGGATGACTACCCGGTGGTATTCGGGCTGGATGAATTCAAAGACAAGACCGTCGCCGTGGTCGAGGGTTACGCATCGGCGGAGTACATTGCCCGCGTATATCCACAGCTCAATATCGTCCCCTACCCGACCGTCGAGGCCGGCTTGATGGCGGTATCCACCGGTAAAGCGGATGCTTTCGTGAACGAGGTGTTCGCCACCGTGTACCAGATCAGGAACAAATCCATCGGCAATGTCAAAATTGCGGCTTCGCTGGATTCCGACCTGCCGGGGTATGCAATTGCCGTGCGCGACGACATGCCCGAGCTTGTGGGCATCCTCGACAAAGCGCTGACCGCCATCAGCCAGGAAGAAAGGCAGAATATCTCAGAAAAATGGCTGTCGGTAAAGTTCGAACAGGGATTTGATTACTCGCTCTTTTGGAAAGTGTTGTTGGGCGGAGCGCTTGTGCTGGTAGGATTCCTGTACTGGAACCGGCGGCTTTCAGGCGAGATTTCACAACGCAAACGCGCCGAAAATGAGCTACGCGGCTACCAACAAAACCTGCAAGCGCTGGTGAAAGAGCGCACAGCGGACCTGGAAGCAAAGAACGTCGCCCTGGCGACCGAGATCACGGAGCGCATCCGCGCTCGCGATGAGCTGGAGGAGAGCGAAGCCAATTTCCGCGCCATGGCGGAAAACGCCAGCGATGCCATCGTCATCACCGCCCAAGACGACCATGCGATCCTGTTCGCCAACCGGCGAGCCGAAGAGCTGACCGGCTACAACCTCGCCGAGCTGCAGCTATCCGGCAGCGACAGCCTCTGGATCAGCGAGAAGCTGGATCACCTATGGGACATCCACCGCAAAGAAGCGGGCGATCGGCACCCTCCAACGCCAATCGAGACGGTTTACCGGCACAAAAACGGGACGCGCATCCCGGTAGAGATCACCATCGACCAGATCCGCTGGCACGGCAGGGCAGCATTCCTGACCTCTGCCCGCGATATCACCGAGCGTAAGAAGCGTGAAGCGGAGATCATCCAGCAAAATACTGAGCTGGAGGTGCTGACGGAGATCTCAGCCGCCTTACGCCAGACGGACAAACCGGCAGATATGGCAGCAGTTGCCCTCAAACGCTTCATTGACTTGCTACAGATGGATTGCGGGAGCCTGGCGGTGTTGGATAGCGACCGGCTGGTGATGCTGGCTGAACAGGGCATGCCCTACCCATCGCCTTGCTATACCGAGGCGATTAAAGACGACATCCAACGCCTCTACAGCGGCGATGATCCGCTTTATTTATCGGCGACGGATGCGGCGGGGAAGGCTGAGCTTGCGCAGATTGCTGGCGAGGAAGGCTGCTTTCCATCCGGGTTGGGCGCCTGCGCCATTGTACCTTTGAAATCTTTTTCGACCACCGTGGGAGTGCTGGCAGTTTTCTGCCGCGAAGCGCGCACCTTCCCACCGCAAACTCGCGCGCTGGTGACAGCCTTTGCTGACATTGTGGGCTATGCCATCGAGCGCCGGCGCACAATGACGACGCTGGAGGAACGGGTTACCGACCGCACACGCGACCTCTCGGCTCTCTACCAGGTGATGACGATTGCCAACCAGAACAGCGACCTCAGCCAGATACTCGCTCAGGCGCTCGCCCTGGCGCTGCAAGCGGTTTATTGCTCGAGTGGCGCCATCTACCTGCTGGAGGGAGAGCCACAAGAAATCCAGCTTGCGGTAAGCAGCATTGTGGAGGATGAAAATCCGAGCAAGTGGCTGGTGCAGGGGATCGACGCCAGGCTTGCAGATGAGATCATCCGTCATAATAGACCGGTGGTAATTCCCGACCTGGCAGCCGATGCGCGCATCGCCCACCCGGCGGGCGGAGAGCTGATCGGCGTGCCGCTGCACGCCGGCGGGAAAGTGCTGGGTATGCTGTGGGGCTATAGCGACCAGGCAGGGCACCTCACACTCGAGGATGTTTCCTTGCTGGTCAGCATCGGCGAGCGGGTTGGAACGACCATCGAAAATTTCCGCCTGCGGGAACGTACCCAGACCCTGGCAATCCTGGAGGAGCGGCAGCGGCTGGCACGCGATCTGCACGATTCAGTGACCCAACAAATCTATAGCCTGCTGCTGTTTGCCGGTGGAGCTAAAAAAGCGGTGCAGACGGTCGACGCTGAAAGTTCCTTACAGATGCTCAAGCGCATCGAAGACGTGGCACGCCAGGCGCTGAAAGAGCTGCGGCTGCTGATCTACGAGCTCCGCCCGCTCGATCTGCAATCGGCTGGATTGGTGAAGGCGTTACAGCAGCGCCTGGAATCTGTCGAGCAGCGCGCCGGCATCCAGGCTCGCCTGCAAGCAGGCGGGGAGTTCCATCTACCACCGGCAGTAGAAGAGGACCTGTTCCGCATTGCCATCGAAGCACTGAACAATAGCTTAAAACACGCCGGAGCAAGCGAAGTGACCGTCCGCCTCCAGGCAACCGACGGAATTGTGGCGCTGGAAGTGGCGGATAACGGGCGCGGTTTTACCTTGGCTGCGCACGGCGCCGGCGGCAGCGGCTTGCAGAATATGCAGGAGCGTGCCAGGAAGATTGGGGCAAACCTGCAGATCACATCCACACCGGGAAGCGGGACTAGCATCACCATCATCGTTGAGGCAGCCCATGAGTGAAAAGATACGCGTGTTAGTGGTAGATGACCATGAGATCGTACGCGAAGGCTTGCGCACCATCCTGAGCCTCGAGGCGGATATCGAGCTTTTGGGAGAAGCCCGCGATGGGGTTGAAGCGGTAGAAAAAGCCCTGGCGTTAGCGCCGGATGTGATCTTGATCGACCTGGTGATGCCGCGTAAAAACGGCATCGACGCCATCCGTGAGATCAAAGCACAGATGCCGCAGGTGCGCATCCTGGTTCTGACCAGCTTCGCCGAAGACTCGCACGTTTTCCCAGCCATCGAAGCCGGCGCCCTGGGTTTTATGCTCAAAGATACCACTTCGGCTACCCTGATCCAGGCAGTGCGCATCGTTTACCGGGATGAGCCTTCCCTGCACCCCACGGTGGCGCGCAAGCTGATGGCGGCGCGCACCCAAAAAGCGCAGCCGGAGGAGCATGTGGAGCCGCTGACCAGCCGCGAGGCTCAGATCCTGGCGCTGCTGGCAAAAGGACTCACCAACCAGGGGATCGCTGGACCAGCTCGTGCTCAGCGAGCTGACCGTGCGCACGCATGTCAGCAATATCCTTGCCAAGCTCAACCTTGAAAACCGCACGCAGGCGGCGCTCTACGCCCTTCGCCACGGAATGGCTGAGCTGGATAGCTGAGCGCCCACCCTACAACATTTGTAGCACAAGAATCCACCCAATACGTTGGAAATTGACCACTGATAAAGTGGTCAATTTTTGTTGGCATATTCTCCCTAATTTAACGATGCACAAAGCGCATAAAAATGTCATGATAAGCCTGTCGGACCAGCACTTGCTAGCCAAATCCATTCTAACCCGGAGGAAGAAATGAGAAAGACCCATCTTGTACTGAGCATGCTGTTGATCTGCGCCGTGCTGCTGGCTGCCTGCGCGCCCAAAGCAACAGAAGCGCCCGCCCAGCCCCAGGCGACGGAAGCCGCTGCGCAACCGGCGGGAGATGCCTATATGGATGAGCTGATCAAAGCCGCCAAGGCGGAGGGGATGCTAACGGTGATCGCGCTGCCCCACGATTGGTGCAACTACGGAGAGGTTATTGAGACCTTCAAACAAAAATATGGCATCGAAGTGAACGAGCTGAATCCTGACGGAAGCTCTGCCGACGAGATCGAAGCTGTGAAGGCGAATAAAGGCAACAAGGGACCTCAGGCGCCAGACGTTTTGGATGTCGGAGTGGGCTTTGGTCCGCAGCTCGTTGCAGAAGGGCTGGCAATGCCATACAAAGTCCAGACCTGGGACTCAATTCCAGATGCGCTCAAGCACCCGGAAGGCTACTACTGGGGCGATCAGTATGGCGTGATGGCATTCGAGGTCAATAAAGACGCAGTCGAGAACGTCCCGCAAGATTTTTCGGACCTGCTCAAACCCGAGTATAAAGGCATGGTCGCTCTGTCCGGCGACCCACGCGCCTCTGCCCAGGCGCAGAACGCCATAACAGCGGCAGCCTTGGCGAATGGCGGCTCGCTGGACAACGTGGAGCCGGGCTTGCAATTCTTCAAGCAGCTCAACGACGTCGGCAACTTCGTACCGGTGGCTGGAAAGCAAATGACAGTCGCCAAAGGCGAGACGCCGATCCTCTTCCGCTGGGATTACAACGCCCTGGCAGATAAAGCCATCCTGGGCGACAACCCGACGATCGAAGTCGTCATCCCCAAGAGCGCTGTGCTTGGTGGGAGCTACATCCAGGCGATCAGCGCCTACGCGCCCCACCCGAATGCAGCCAAGTTGTGGCAAGAATTCCTGTACTCCGATGAAGGTCAACTGCTGTGGCTAAAAGGGTTCTGCCACCCAGCCCGTTACGTCGACATGGTAAAGCGCGGCATCATCCCCGCCGAGCTGGCTGCCCAGCTCCCGCCGGCAGAGGTGTATGACAAGGCGATCTTCCCCACCACGGATCAGATCACCAAAGCCAGCGAGTTCATCGCCAATAACTGGGACACAATGGTTGGAGCCAATGTTAAGTAACAGCGAAGGCGCACTATCAGAAAATCAGGGAAAGGGCGTACCTCTGGTACGCCCCTCCCGCTTCAAATGGAAAGACTGGCTGGCGGTTGTACCTTTCTTCCTCGCAGTCTTCCTGCTCCTGGTGGTGCCCTCGCTCTACTTGTTCCTGGGCAGCTTCCAGGATGCACAAGGCGGATTTACCCTGGCAAACATCCGCGCTTTGTTCACCGATCCCCTCATTATTACAGCCTATATCAACAGCATCCGCATCAGCATCTTCACCGCCCTGGTAGGAGGTGTGCTGGGATTTTTGATGGCGTACGCGGTGACGGTGGGAGGCTTACCCAATTGGATGCGGGCGGGGCTGGTCACGTTTGCCGGCGTGGCATCCAACTACGGCGCCGTGCCGCTGGCATTCCTGTTCATCAACACACTGGGCAGGACCGGGCTGATGACCGCATTCATCGCCCTGGCTTTCCGGCTGAATCTTTACGACGACCTGGGTTTCAACCTGTATTCCTTCTGGGGCGTCTCCATCACCTACCTCTATTTTCAGCTCCCGCTGATGATCCTGATCACCATCCCGATCCTGGAGGGACTGAAGAAGGAGTGGCGGGAAGCTTGCGAGAGCCTGGGCGCCAGCCAGTTTACCTACTGGCGCAAAGTGGCGTTCCCCATCTTGCTGCCATCTCTGCTGGGGACGATGCTGCTCCTGTTTGGCAACTCCTTCGGCGCCTACGCAACTGCCTACGCCCTGACTGGCGGGCTGATCAACCTGGCGACCATCCTCATCGGACAGCAGATCTACGGCGACGTGCTGCATAACGTCGGCTTGGGCTACGCCCTTGCCGTCGGCATGGTGGTCATCATGGCGATCACCATGGCGATCTATTACCTGCTGCGGCGCTACAGCGAAAGGTGGCTGCAGAAATGAAACTCAAGCACTTCTGGTCGTGGCTGTGGATCGTCATCGGCGGGCTGTACTTCATTATCCCGCTGGTGGCAACATTCCTGTTCTCGCTGCAAGCCAAGAAGAGCGGACCCAGCCTGGTGGCTTACCAGGCGCGTCTTCCGCGACCCAAATTTCTGGAAGACTTTCTTCTTCTCGCTGGAGATGGCGATCATCACCATCCTGGTGAGCATGATCCTGGTAGTGCCCGCGGCTTACTGGATCCGCATCAAACTGCCCCAGCTGCGTGTGACGACGGAATTCGTCACCATGATGCCCTTCGTGATCCCGGCGATCGTGCTCGTCTTCGGCTTGATCCGTGTCTACAGTGGACCGCCATTCTACGTGACAAATACGAAAACCGGCACCAACGCCCTGCTCGTCGGAGCCTATTTCATCATCACCCTGCCATACATGTACCGGGCGGTGGACAACGGGCTGGCAGCCATCAACGTACGCGCTCTCACCGAAGCCGCCCAGTCCCTGGGCGCTGGCTGGGGGCGCATCTTGCTGCGCATTATCTTCCCCAATTTGCGCTCGGCAATCCTCTCCGGCGCGCTGCTCACCGTTACGGCAGTGATCGGCGAGTATGCCATCGCAGCCTTCCTGGTGGGCATTAAGGCATTTGGACCCTACATGAACCTGCTGGGCGGGAACCGCACGTATGAATCCATGGCGCTGGCGATCATTTCCTTCTTCCTGGCATGGGGGATTAACCGGGATGATCCAATTCGCCGGGCGCGGGCGAGCTGCGGGCTTGCCATCGGTCAAGTGAGCGAGCGAAGAGAGGCAACCATGAACTTCTTAACCCTGACGGACGTGTCCAAAACGTTTGCGAGCTCTGTCGCCGTGGAAGACTTCAACCTGGATATCGAGAAAGGCGAGCTGGTCTCCTTCCTGGGACCTTCCGGCTGCGGAAAAACGACCACGCTGCGCATGATCGCCGGCTTCGAGCTGCCCACGACGGGGACAATCCATATCAACGGGCAAGACGTAACCAATAAACCGACAGCGGCGCGCAATGTGGGCATGGTCTTCCAATCCTACGCCCTCTTCCCCAACATGACCATCGCCAAGAACATCGCCTTTGGGCTGGAAGTCGCAAAAAAGTCGCGCCTCGAGATCAACGAGCGTGTGGCGGAGATGCTCGACCTGATCCACATGCCCAACATGGGCAACCGCTATCCTTACCAGCTCTCCGGCGGGCAGCAACAGCGCGTCGCTCTGGCGCGCGCCCTGGCAGCCCACCCCCAGGTGCTGCTGCTGGACGAGCCGCTCTCTGCCCTGGATGCAAAGATCAGGGTGTCGCTGCGCACTGAGATCCGCACGATCCAGAAGAAACTGGGGATCACCGCCATTTATGTCACCCACGACCAGGAAGAAGCGCTCTCGATCTCGGACCGGGTCGTTGTGATGAACGGCGGCAGGATCGAGCAGGCAGGAGTACCGCTGGAGATTTATAACGCACCGGCAACGCCCTTCGTCGCCCAATTCGTCGGCACGCTCAGCGCCTTGCCGGCGGTTATCCTGGACGCCGGAGCAGGCAAGCTGGCGGTCCAGGGGCAGGAGATACACATGAGCAGCCCCCTGGAGGGCTACACGAATGGGGAAGACATCACGATTGCACTGCGCCCAGAGCAGCTCAGCTTCCGCGGCAGCGAAGACGATGGCAATACGCTGCGTTGTGCCATCGAGAGCATCACCTTTCTCGGCTCGATCGTGCGCTTCTCTCTGCGGTTGGGTGAGAAATTGATTGATATGGACAGCTTCAACAATCCCCACCTGAGCATCCCCCACGTGGGTGAGAAGGTCGAGATTTCCTGCGGGCGTGATTCCATCCTTGTCTTACACTCACCCCACAAAACAGTAGAGGAGACTGCCCGGGTATGAGTAAAGTTAATCCTGATCGTCTCAGATGCAATGCGCTACGACGCTGCAGTGCGCGGTATGGGCTACTTCGGGCACATGGTGGAATGGAAGCTCGCCAGCCTCTACAAAGTGACTGGCGAGCTTCCCAGCCTGTCACGCCCGATGTACGAGACCATCCACACCGGCATGCCGTCCAGCGCTCACGGCATCGTGGCGAACAGCGTGATCCGCAAGTCGACACAGCCGAACATCTTCCAACTGGCAACGGAGAACGGGAAGAGCACCGCTGCGGCGGCGTATTTCTGGTTTTCTGAGCTGTACAACCGCGCTCCCTACGATGTCATCGAAGACCGGGAGGTAGACGACCCAGGCTTGTGGATCCAGCACGGGCGCTTCTACACACAAGACGAGTACGCCGACCTGGAGGTCTTCCACGACGCCGCCATGCTGGTGCGAAAATTCCTGCCGGATTATCTCCTGGTGCACCCGATGGGCATGGATGTGATGGGCGAGACGTATGGCAGCGATTCGAGCGAATACCGCAACCGCGCGATCCGGCAGGACGCCTGGCTGGCGCCGCTGGTCAGAGAATGGCTGGAAAAAGGCTACACTATCCTGTTCACCGGAGATCATGGGATTAATGCCGATAAGATGCACGGCGGCACGACAGCGGAGGTGCGCGAGGTGCCCCTCTTTCTCGTCAATCCGCAGTTGCAGGGTAGGGGCGATACCGGGAGAGACGCTCTCGCAGCTCCAGATCGCGCCAACGCTGTGCAAGCTGCTCGGGATACCTATTCCAGTGACGATGAAGTATCCGCCGGTAATCTAACCGGCTGAGCTTTTATGCAGCTGTGTGCGCAGATCGCGCAAGTCTCTTTCTGAACGCGATCAAAGACATGTACTCGTAGACGATCCCGGCAGCCAGCAGGGCGGTAATGCCTGCCGAGTCATAGGAAGGCAGCACTTCCACCAGGTCGTAGCCGATGAAATTTAAGCCGGCCAGGCCACGCACCAGCTCCAGGGATTGGGCGCTGTTAAACCTCCTACCACCGGCGTGCCCGTGCCAGGCGCAGAAGCTGGATCTACGAAATCGATATCGAAGGTCAGGTAAGCCAGTCGTTCTCCTACCCGCTGGCGGACAGTCTCGATCACCCAATCCAGGCCGCGGCGGTGCATCTCCGGGGCGGTGAGCACCAAAAGCCCGGCTTCAGCAGCTTCACGCGCAACGGAAGCGTCGTACAATGAGCCGCGAATGCCGATCTGGAGCGAATGCGCCGGGTCGATCAGGTGCTCCTCCAGAGCGCGGCGGATGGGCGTGCCATGCGTATCTTTGCCGCCGAAGTAGCCCTGGTGAAGATCATTATGCGAATCAAAGTGCACCAGCGCCAGCGGACCGTAGTGCGCCGCGGCCAGCGCGCAGCAAGGGCAGGCTGACGGAATGGTCGCCGCCAAGAAATATGGGCGTCGTACCGCTGGCAAAGACAGCCACCGCGCTTTCTTCGATTAACTGGTGAGCCTCGGGGAGATAGCCGGGGATGGTGGGCAGGTCGCCGTAATCCACACCGGAGCACTCATCGAAGATATTTACATCCAGAACCGGATTGTATGGCTTATATATGAAGGATTCATCCCGAATAGCCGATGGACCAAAGCGTGAGCCCACGCGATACGTGCCGCCGGTGTCGAACGGTACGCCGGCGATGGCAAAATCGACGCCCTGCAGATCGGTGATATAGGGCAGGCGCATAAAGGTGCGTATTCCCGAGTAGCGCGGCGCGGTGGGCGAGCTTCCCGGGCGGTACATTTGCCGCTTGGAGGCAGGTTCATTCATGACAGTAAATCCTTCTTTGGTAAGTACACTCTCACGACTCGAGCCGACAGCCCGGTGACGATCTCGTTCTGGATCGTGCCGGCCAGGTCGGCGACATCCTGGGCGATAATCACCTCATCTCCCTGCTTGCCGATGAGCACCACCTCATCGCCCGGCTGCACGCCGGGGATGTCAGTGACATCGATGACGAACTGGTCCATACACACCCGACCGATGACCGGCGCCCGCCTGCCGCCCACCAGTACAACGCCGCGGTTGGAGAGGGAGCGAGGGAAGCCATCGCCGTAGCCGGCAGGGACCAATGCGGCGCGCATCGGGTGTGGGGCGATGAACGTACGCCCATAGCTGACCGCGCTGCCGGTGGACAAATCGAAGACACGGCTCAGCCTGCTTTTGAAGGCAAGCGCGGGGCGCAGCTCAAAAGGGGTGCGCCATTCACTGGAGGCAGGCAACCCGTACAAGGAGATGCCCGGGCGCACGGCGTTGAAATGCGCTTCGGGACGCGCCACCAGGGCAGCGCTGTTGGCAGCATGCACCAGGGGTATTTCGATCCCGGCTTTGTGCAGATCTGCCAGGACCTGCTTGAACAAATCGAGCTGCTGGAGCGTAAAGCGCTGATCGAGCCAATCGGCTGTGGCAAAATGGGTGAAGATACCCTCCAGCAGGATACCGGGCAGGCGGCTGAGCTCCGCGGCGAAGCCGACCACGGCGGCTGGAAAGATGCCGTAGCGGCTCATACCGGTATCGACTTTAATATGGACCGGGACTTCAACGCCTTCCGACCGGGCATGCTGTGCTAACTGCCGGGCGAATTCCAGGGAGATGACGCTGGGGGTGAGACGGTTGCGCACCACCGCCAGGGCGCCATCCGGCGGTGTGTAGCCCATGATCAAAAGCGGGGCAGTGATGCCCCCCTGGCGCAACTCGAGCGCCTCGACCAGCCTGTGTACAGCCACACGCTCCGCGCCGGCTTGCAGCGCCGCCTGGGCGACAGGCAGCGCCCCATGACCGTACGCATTCGCTTTGAGCACCGCGTAAATGCTGACGCCCTCCCCGATTTGCGCGCGGAACTGCCCAAGGTTGAAGGCAATCGCATCCAGATCGATCTCCGCCCAGGTCATCGCTCCATTGAGCATATCTGCATTGTAGTACATGGCGCCCCTTTGTCCTTCCCACAATTGTAGGAGTTAACCACCGAAAAATGTAGGTGATTCCCACTGCGAGATGTGGTCGATTCTTAGCAGAGAAAATCCAACAGTTGCTTGTTGTTTAAGTGCAGACCCTGTGCCATGATTACAGTGGAGGCACATTGATGAGCACCACCTGTATCCTGATCATCGCCTACCCGGGAGCGAACCTGGATAGCTTGACGGCGGTCCTACCTGCCCTGGTGGCAAATGCCGAGCTGCTGTTCGCGGCTGAGGCGAGCGACGCATTGGCTGCCGTGGATATCCGCCATCCCCAGCTTGTGATCATCGATAGCGAGATCGGCTATGTTGACGCCCGCGCCATCCATTCCCTGCTGACATCAAAATACCCCGAGATCAGGATCATCGTGCTATCGGACGCCGCCAACTGGCAGCGCTGGAAAACCGCCCGCGGCGCGCAACAGGTGCTGCTCAAGGGTTTCTCCACTCGCCGCCTGACAGCCACACTCTCCAAAGTATTGGGCAGCTCAACAAAACTTGAGACAAGCTCGACTCATTAAAAATATAGAGCATCCAACGACTCGGCGAATTTACGGTACGCAGCCAAATCATCCAGACCCAGCCCTCCGGCAAACAGGCGCCGTGCAGCCGGCGCGAGACACTCCAGCGCTTCCAGCTCCTGGCTGATATCACAGATATGGATTGCGTTGCGCCGCAACCACCATTGGCGCAGCCACTCTGGCGGCTTGAAAAGCACTTCATCGCGATAGGAGAGCGGCGCCAGGGAGCGGTTGCCGTACAGCGCCCGCTGGTAATAATTCGTGATCTCCTGGATGCGGCCCCGATCGAGCTGAGCGAATTCCTGCGCGTGGCGACCCGCCACCTGGCGCAGAGCCAGGCGGGCTGCTTCCAGGTCTTGCAGGCTTTTGGCTGAGGCAATCGCAGCCTGGTAGGCGCCAATCTGCTGGCGTAAGTCGCGAAAGCGCTGGCGCACATGCAGGAGCGCCGCGCCGAAATCCTCCCGCGAGCTGGCTTTCTCCAATACAAGCTGCGTCAGGGGTGGAATGGAAAATGAGAAGGGATGGATGCTTAACTGCAGCTCCTGCGGCGTGAGGAAGAACGCCTGGGCGATGTAAGGCGCTGCCTCTTGGGTCAGGGAGGCTTGCAGGTGGTGCGTGATATGAATCACGATCGGGATGCGTGAGACATCCGGGTAAAAAGGGATTTTCATGCGATCTGTAACCAGCCAGTAAACCAGGGTTCGCACCAGGAAAGCCTGCGCCGGACGGCGCGCCCAGGCATTGCTGCCCGCCCACATCTCCACCAGACTGAAACAATAATGCGGCAGGGTTTTCGCAAGCGTCTCTCCGGCGGTCAACGACCTGCCGAACGGCGGCAGCTTCGCCGCAAGATCCAGCTCGGCGTTCATCGTGGCAATCGGGTTGGGTGAGAAGAAGTCGTAATCCCCGTAGTAGGGCAGCACGCTTGCCGCCGCAGATCGCGTGAACAAAGGGCTGGCGCTCACTTTATCGTATGCATCGGGAATGCCAAACAGACGGAAAATATCATCCTGGATTTCCTGCACGCTGACCGGCGGAACGAAACCCTGGATGATGCCCTCTGAAGCCAATAATCGCCCCAAAGGCAGCGAGGCGAGATCGAACTGCGATGCCGTGCCAAGGAATAAAAGGTGCTCGTGAAGCACCACCGCCTCAATCAACGCGGAGAGGTCGAACAGCCCAGCCAGGGTCAGATCAGGCGCATCCAGGGCGTGGCTGGCTTGCAGGACCAGGTTATTGGTGGTAATTACATCACTGGGGTGACTCGATCGGGCGGGAGGAAAACCATGCGCCTGCAGGTCGGGGTCCATTGAGTAGCTCCGCGTCACGGCAATCTGCAATCAATATAACAGATTCTAACCGCAAACTCAAGGAATCGCGAACGTCCTGAGAACCTGGGGTGGTCCTTCCCGCACAAGTGCATCCGCCGATTAAATGATCCGAGCAGCCTTCCGGCTGCCCGGAGACACTCGCCCAAGTGTCTACAGCTTGAGTGTACATCAGGGTACGCCCCAGCGCGCTATCGCTCCTGAAAGGTGTGACAGGCTTACAAGTTTGTAACGCTCGCTCTCCGTTAGATCTCTTTGATCTCCACAGGGAATTTGGACAGGTACTCACAACCATCGCTCGTGATCAGGATAGGATTTTCGTAGCGGAAGCCGATGGCTTCTTCCGGGCAGGCATATTGCAAGGCGCAAATCACCATTTCATCCGGCTGGTAGATGTGCTCAGGGTTAGTCCAATAGGGAAAGGGTCCATCGTTGACGCCGATGCGCCATTCATCGCCCATCAAACCGATGCCGTGCTCGAAGCCAGGCACCATATACTCGGCGAAGCCCTGGTCTTCGCAATAGGCGAGCATCTCATCCGCCAGGGATGTCGGGCTGGCGCCGGCGCGATATGCGCCCAGGCATTTTTTCACCAGACCGGTAAAATTGTCGGCGTGCCATCGCTGGCGGGGGGTTGCCGGACCCAATAGGTAGTTATGCGAATGGTCGCCGAGACCGAGCATGAACATGGCATGCAGATCCACCATGAGCGGCTCCCCCGGCTGCAGCTTGCGGCGCGTCGCCGGCGTGCAGGCGCCGCCAGCCAGCCCGGTGCGGTAGCCGGAGGCAATCTCATTGCCGCCGGTGAAGGTCCACTCGAACTCGCTGCCCGCCTTGCGCATGGCGTAGGTGGCAATACCGGAGATCTCCGTCTCGGTCATGCCGCGATAGCCGCCATCCTTGATCGCAGCGTAAACCGCCTCTTGCCCGAGATCCACCAGGCGAGACGCCTCGCGGAAGCGGTTGATGGTGCCCCGATCTTTGACCACCGCCAGGGCATCGAGGATATCATGGGCGTTCACCAGCCTGGCGCCGGGGAAGGCTGCCGAGAACTGCTCGTACTCAAAGTGGGTCAGGTGCCCTTCAGGTGTATAGCTGCCCATGCCCGACTCTATCCCGATGGTGCCCTTGCCCTCCAGCAGGTAATTGCCCAGCATATCCGAGATGGCGCTTACCTGGTCCTGCCCACCCATCGGGGCGTAACCCAAAACGTGGTCTGCGTCCAACCAGGAATCGTCCGCCACGCGCGATGCGTCGATAACAAAAGTGAACACCGTGGGTATCCCTTCGGGAGGGATAATGATGAAAGAGCGCCAGGGGCAGAACGCGCCGGTGATCCATGAAAGTGTGCGCAGGCGCGAGCCAAGATAGACATCGATGCCGTGCTCTGCCATAGCCGCCTGCACCGCTCTAACCCGCTGCGGGAAGTCTATGAAGTACGGATCGTGGGGGTCGAGTAACGCCATGCCGCCCTCCCTATTCGTAATCCGTGGGTATGGAAGCCAGGACTTTGTTCATGCGGTCAACCACAGCTGAAAGCCCTAAGGCTTTAACCATGTTGCCCTGCAAGCGCAGCTTGCCGCTCATCAATGCGGAGCGCGCCCCAAGCTCGGCGCGCGAGATGCGTGCGAACACCTCGTAATCACCGCTGATCACGAACTCCGCCTTAGGAGGCTTGCCTTCCAGCAGGCTCAGCTCAGTCACCACCCCGTCAACAAATTTGTAGTACAGTGAGCGATCTTTGCCATCCGGACAGTGCTTGTAATGCGTCACCATCGACGAGGTGACGTATTTCATTTTCTCCGCAGTCAGCTCGGTTTGCAAGCGTCGAAAGGCCTCTTGCGTCCATTCTGGGCTGAGGTATTGAAAGATTCCGCCATAGCAACCTCCAGGGATATCGAGCGATTCCACTATCAGAATAACTCTATCACCAGCTGCAGCCGGAGTTTAGTTGGAAGCTACAAATTCCCGGATGACAAATGTCACATATTGAACAACTCAGCCTGACGCCGATCACCCAGGATGTGATCCCGGCTTGCACCACCGGCAACTGCCAGGACGAGATCGTGACCACACTGGAAGTGAATTTGGATACCAATTGTGATGGCACGATCGATGTCGGATCACCTGACATGCTCTGCTTTTACGCTGAAGCACGCGTGCCTACCCGGGCGGATGGTCCCCCGTATTGGGGGCAGCAACTGCAGGCGCGCATCTCAGCTGGCGGCGGCGATAAGACCGTCAACTTCAACCCGAGCGGACCGACAGCGATCAACCTGGTGAAGCTGGCAGCCACTTCTGGTAGCGATGAATTCAGGAACACGGTGATCTGGGCAAGTACTTTCCTCATTCTTCTGATCTCGCTGGCAGCCACCAGCCTGTACAGGCGCCGGAAACAAGTATAAGCAATTGTAGACCTGTTCAAACGAACCCCGCCGCAAACGGCGGGGTTTTTGTACATGGCCAAGGGAGTTGCGTGTGTTATAAATAAACCCATGAAGCGGAATTTGCTTTTCCTGTCCATGCTGGTCGGATGTATGCTGCTGACAAGTGGATGTAGCATTTGGCAAGCGCCTACCCGTACAATCCCCGTGCGCTGGCAATCTGCCGACTTACGCCTGCTCGACCTGGCGGATGGCGAAAATGCAGACGGCGACCTGATCGCCGCATACGCGCGCAGGTCGGGTAAGCAAATACAGGTGCGCCTGGACTTACTCGATAGCCAGGTCATCCCGCAGCATGATCTTTACCTTGCTATCGATAGCCAGGTGGGCGGCAGGAGTTCGCTGCCGGGAGGCAATACCGCGGGTATCGCCTGGGAATGGCTGGTTTACCTGCCCGCTCAGGGAGAAATCCAGGTGCTGGAGAGCGCCAGCCAGGGGATCGCCCGTCAAAATATATTGGCTATACGCAATACTGACCTCGATACAGTTGAGATCAGCCTGCAAGCGAATGAGCTGAACAGTTCTCCCGGCGGATTGCACTTCCAGGCGTTCACGCGCCAGCCCGGCGACGCCCGCTTGAGCGACAGCACGGAGGTTTTTAGCCTGGCTGGCGCTCCCCCACCCCCTGCCAGGACGCTGCTGGCTTTTTGGAATACACTGCCTGCCTACTCGCCGGCGCAGGCGCTGCGCCGCTGGGACGGCGCCCACACCGGTCCGCTGGGCGGAAGGCATGGATTGGGCAACCTGCTCAAAGCCCTCCGCGATTACCGGGCGCCAGCGGCGCTGCTCGACCTCAAGAACATCGCATCCCTGGCAGCGCTGGATTACATCGATCAGGTGGATACGGTGAGAGTCCTGGCGGAGCGCGGCTTGCTCATCCTACCCGAGAACATGCCAGAACTACACTCCGGACCCGCAGACGAGCTCCCCGAAGATCTTTTAGGTGCGGCTGCCGCAACCAGCCGCCAGGTTTCTTCTGAGCTGGGCTTGCCTGCCGCACAGTTTGCCTATGGCGCCCTCTCTCGTGAATCCGGGGCGCGCTACCGCTTCCTCTTCCTGCCGCAGACTGGGATGCAAGGATCCAGGAATGCCTGGATAAGCGCGGAAATCTTCCGCTATGCCAGCCTGGCGGTACTGCCGGTGCCAACGGGTATCACAACCACGCAAGCCACCCTGCATGGTCCTACGTTGGAGGTGCGGAGAGCGCTCGTCAGCGAAGCGCTGCGGACGAGTGAAAACGCCAACGGGATCAGCCTGTTGGGCGGCGACCTCAGCAACTCTACCTGGGGCGATCCGCAACACGCCGCAGCCACCCTGCGCTGGCTGAAAGCCCATCCCTGGATCGCGCTGCTCGATGCCCATGATCTGCTTTCTGTCCGACCCAGAGAGCCCTTGCCAGACCGGCTCGCAACTCGCGGCAGCCAGCGGTTGCCGGAAACGATGGCTAAAGAACTCGCCTGGGCGTTCGCGAGCCCGGAGCCCCTGGCTGTAAACGCCTGGCAGGCTTTCCTGGCGAGCTACGCCCCGGTCTCGCCGGGATCGCCCCTGCTTCCTGCGCTGCGCCGGTCATACCTGGGGTATGTTAACATCTTGCTCAGGGCAGCGCGTTGGGCGGAAAACCCGCAGCCGGTCGCTGCCTGTGCGGAAGACATTGACCAGGACGGTACAGTGGAGTGCACCCTCGCAAACGAATTCCAGATGGCTGTATTCAACAGCGAGAGCGGCGCCCTTGTGGCAGCCTTTGTGCTGCGGAACGGCGCCGTGCACCAGTGGATAGCCAGCTCGGCGCAGTTCATCTCCGGGCAGAGTGACGCCGCCCTGTGGCAGCTTGAGTTGGGGCAGGCAGCAGACCCGGCAATCATCCCCGGGGCGTTCAGCGATCAAGGTCCCTTCCAGGCAGAAGTCACGCCGGGGAGCCTCACCTTTACCAGCCCCGAGCTGGTGAAGACGTTCACCCTGGACGAGAGCGGCATGGTCGTGCGCTACGATAGCCAGAAGCCAGCGGCAGCGCGCATACCCCTGGCGGTTGATCCGTGGCTGCGCTTTCAGGCCGATTGGGAGGAGCGCTACGCCGGCGCCCGGGAGAACGAAACCATCATCTGGGGAGCGCCTGAATCGTTCCAGGTAGCGCTGAGCAGCGATGCCAACATGGAAGCCCAGGATTTCACCGCTTCGCGCAATGCAGGGCAAGCGCCAGAAAATCCAAACCGCGATTACCCGGCGGGGCATTATGTCTTATTTCCGCTGGCGGTGGTGGAGGTGCGCGCCCCGGCTGGCTTCACACTGCAAGTCCGCTTCCTGCCACGCACAACGCAGCCTGGCATGGAGTGAAAGCGTTGCGTAGGGCGGAGCCTTGCCAGAACCAGGCAGCTACACCCTGAACGCTTTACAAAAAAGCAACTTTATAGAAGCAACTTCACTCACCAAAGACGTGTTTTTAATGTAAAATTCATCTGTCAGGGGAAATATTACCGTTATACAAAATACACGTTGGATTTGAAAGGTGCGGGCATCGCGAACAATGTAATGCCATGAAGCCATTCGCTGCCAGAGTTGCCAGAACGATGAGCGCCATAGCAGTGCTGATTGCACTGCTTGCCTTTGGTGCTCCCCACACGCTGCATACCCTGGCATCGGAGAAGGGCTCTCCCGCGGCACCAGATTTTCTCTATCCACATAGTAATGAAGCAAGAACTGGCTTTGAACCGGCGATCCATGGCGCGCGGTTCTCTCCGCCCGCCCAGCCGCAGGTAAAAGTCCTGGCGCCTGCCAAAGACGCCAGTTGTGCCACGATCTGGTCTGCCTACCCGCAGGGCGGCTACGCCATACCCGATTGGCTCTACACTCCGCTGCAATCCTCCGAGCTGGCGACAGATGAACCCTACCTGTATCTTGCCGGCAGGCTATTGCAGTACGGTCTGGCGAGCGCGCCGGACTGCCCGTATAACGGCTTGCTGCCCAACGGCTTCGCCAGCCCCTGCGGTCTGGAGGCTGCCCGACCCCAGGTGACCAACTGGCAGAACCGCTTCGACGAATCGATCTATAAATCGTCGCTAGAAAACGCCGTACCAGCCAACTTGCTCAAGCGCATCTTTGCCCAGGAATCCCAGTTCTGGCTGGGGCAGTCGACAGACAACGAGCACTTCGGCATCGGTCAGATCACCGAAGGCGGCATCGATCCCCTGTTCTTATCCTACCCGGATTACTATAAACTGGTGTGCCGGGATGTGCTCTCTGCAGATACATGCAATTCCAAATACGCTGAGCTTTCCGACCATAATAAAGCATTGATCCGCGGTTATTTCCTCCGCACAGTGATCGACGCAAGCTGTCCGGACTGCGCAGAACAATACAGCCCCAAAAAAGCGCAGGCGACCATCGATATCTTTGCCAAGCTCGTGGTAGCCAATTGCGAGCAAGTAGGACGCGTGATCAGCGACATCACCGAGCAAAAACCCGGAACGGTGAGCACGTACGACGACTTGTGGCGCTACACATTGCTCAATTACAACGGCGGCTCGGGATGCGTTTCAGGTGCGATCGAAGCGACGGTGAAGGCAGGCGAGCCGGTGGATTGGCTGCACGTATCTGCCAGGCTGCAAAGCCACTGCAAGGGCGCGCTGGACTACATTGAAAAAGTGAGCAGGTGAGATCGTTGGCTAAGACCTCACCTGCCCGGGGATCATAAGGGGGAAAGCCCCTTAATGGCTCAGCCTGTACGAGTTAATCCAAACCACCCGTTGGCGATTTTTCCATTTTAGGTATTTCCACCGGGATGGGTGAATCCACCTGACCCTCGATAAAAGCTTCGACAACTTCCGGATGGAATTGCCTGCCGGACTCCTGCTGGATGGCTTTCAAAGCACCATCCTTGGAGAGCGCCTGGTGGTAAGGCATATCCATTGTCATCACGGTGTAAGCCTCAGCGACCGCGATGATGTTGGCGCCCATGGGGATATCCTTGCGCGAAAGGTGGTCCGGGTACCCTTCGCCGTCCCAACGCTCTTGGTGGTGATAGATCCAGGGTACGATCCGGTTCAGACCGGCGACCGGCTTGACGATATTTGCGCCGTAGAAGGGGTGCTTCTGGATCAGGGTGCGCTCATCCGGCGTCAGCGGCTGCACCTTCGACAACACGGCTTCCGGGATCGCCAGCTTACCCACGTCGTGAAGCAAGCCCGCCAGCTCAAGATATTCCAGGTCCGAGGCGCTCCAGTTCATACCCCGCGCCGTCTGCAACGCAAGCCGGGTGACCTCTTCAGAATGACCACGCATGAAGCGGTCGCGCGAGTCAACAGCATGCACCAGCGAGCGAGCCAGGATAACGATCTGCTCCAGGTTGAAGCTGCTGTTCAAAGCGCTCATGGAGAGCGCCTGTGTGATGCCTGGGCGGCGCTTCTCCGCAAATTCAAGCTCGCGCTTGACCACATCCTCCTGATACGCGATGAATTTTTCAAGGTACTGCAGGTTGCGACCGAGCTCCTCATTGTTCCCGCTCATCCACAGGCGGGGGACGATATCAAACAGGATCGTGCTGGCGCGCGCCATCTCCGTCTTAGGAACCGCCGGTTTTCCCAGGGTGAGCAGCAGGTCATTGGACTCGACCAGCCGCTGGAATTTGACTTCCGTCGCCCTGATCCAGCGCGCCGAGGTGGGCGCTTCACGGACGGTATCATTGAGCAGTTGGATGCGCAGCAGCAGGTCATCCGGGATGACCTCGCCGGACTGCTCATACGCGCGAAACTCCTCCAGTTTTACATTCCAGACCTTCTGCGCATCATCCAGGCGCAAGATCTTCGATCCTAGCGAGATCGGCTCGAAATCGGATGTATGGTGGTCAAGGTCGACCAGGGTGCGTTCGAGCTGCTCCCTTGCTTGGCTGAGCTTTTGGACACTATCATTGCGGCGGGCGTGCTCTTCTGCCAGGTGCACGCGCAGGAGCTGGGCTGTGTTGTAATAACGCAGCGCATCCGGCGCCTTAGAGATCAGATCGAGCAGGCGCTCCTCTTGCACCAGCAAGGCTGTCCAGGATGCCCGTAGGGCATCGAGGTGGGTGTTATTTCGTAAATAGAGCGGCGTCTTCAAGGTCTCGCGCTTCAAGCGCGGTACCTCATCGCGGACATCCGTGAACAGGTTCCATATCTCCGCATCGACCGTATCCTGCTTGTAGCTCAGCTCGAGCAGAGTCATGCGATAATCGGTCAGCGCGCTCTCGAGCCACAGCAGGTTCTTCTCTGCTGCCGCGATCAACTCTGGCAGCTCTTTTTGGTACTTACGCCAGCTCCGGTAAGAATCCGTTATCCCAGAAAGTTTACCTCCCTCTGGTTTCACCTCCGGCGGACCCTGTTCTTGATCTTGTCTCATCTCTAATGCTTGTTGTGCCATTGTTTTTCCCTCAGATGATCCCCATAATCCAGGCAGCAGCACTCTTGCAAACGACTATGCCGGGGAGCCACCCCGGTCATTGTTAAACGAATGTTAAGTGATCGCTTGCATATTATGGCATAAATCCACATCTTCAACCCTACACTTTTGTCAGAGCGCTTTTCTGCAATGTATATTGTGAAAATTCCGTTAAAATTGTGACCAGGAATGCCTTCGTGATCTCCACCCACTTAAGGAGGGCTGCATGGCTGTCACCGATCGCTTTAAAGTATTAATCGTAGCAAACACCCGAACTGTTACAGATAGATTTGGCAAATTATTCGGTTTCATCGATACAGTTGAGCTGGTGGCTACGGTTGGCACGGCACAGGATGCCACGCTATTGATCCGTGAGGTGCGACCCGACGTGGTCCTGGTAGATATCAGCCTGCCGGATATGAACGGGGTTCAATTTACCGAGATGATCCGCCGCGATCACCCCGAAGTGCAGGTGATTGTGCTCGCAGCGGACAAACTGGGCGACATTGTGATCAACGCCATGCGCAGCGGCGCATCTGACTTCCTGACCTACGAAACGCCCCTGGAAGAGCTGCGTGTTTCGATTTACCGCGCTGGCGAGATCGCGGTTGCCGAAAAGAAAAAGCGCGGGGTAGGTCGGGATGCCGAGCGCACCATGCCCAGCCCCGAAAGAGGCGAGGGGCACAAAGGCAAGGTCATTGCTGTTTACAGCCCCAAAGGCGGCACGGGAACGACCACGCTGGCGATCAACCTGGCAATAGCCCTGCAAAACAGCGAGACGACCGTTGGGCTGGTAGATGGCGACATGCAATATGGTGATGTGGGCTTACTGCTCAACGAGATGACCACCTTATCGATCCTCGACCTGGTAACGCGCATCTACGAGCTGGATACGCACGTCATCGAAGATGTGATGGTGCTGCACAAATCATCGGGCATGCACTTCCTCACTGCCCCTCCCCGCCCGGAGCTGGCTGAAAAAGTTGAGGGCGAACACTTGAACATCATCCTGGACATCATGCGCCGCATTTTCGATTACATCGTCATCAACACCAGCGTATATATCAATGAGCCCTGCCTGGCGGCGCTGGAAGAAGCAGACCAGGTGGTGCTCATCGCCACGCAGGACATCGCCAACATCCGCAACATCCATTCTTTCCTGAATATCTGGAGCAACCTGGGGAAGACCAAGGATCGCTTGACGCTTGTCCTCAACCGCTATGTTAAAAAACGCAACATCACGCCGGAAAGGATCAGCGAAAGGCTCGGCATGCCGGTGGCAATCACCATTGCCGAGGATGATATCGTTTTCCGCTCACTCAACCTGGGCATCCCCTTCACACTCAGCGACAAAGGCGCGGCGACCACGCAAGCCGTCCAGGAGCTGGCAAGCAAGTTGCGCAATGAGTTAGGCTAGCAGTTAGTAAGTTACATCCTGCAGCGCGCTGCGCTTCGTGGCTACCCAAAGACGGACGCCCGGGTTGCTGGTGATCACCTGCTCAGCGCTCAATTGGCGGAAGGTCGCCTTTATTTCCCCTTTGCTCGCATCCAGGAGCAGGATTTTATCGCCGTGCACATCCACGGTAAATTCAACCGGTCGGAGACCGGAGATGTACACGTCGGCTTTCTTCTGATCCCCGCCCACCTTCACACGCGCCGAGTGACGCCGGACACCTGCCTGGCGCACGCTGATCACATCCACGGCGGGGGTATCGCGCATGCACACCGCAATATACACATCCGGCGGCGGGGATAGGTAGCGGATGGAAAAGCGCGGCTCAACATAGACCAGCAAGAATACTGCAAGTGCAAACAACAAGAGACCGCCCGCGACCCAAAGCCAGGTGGGTGGCGGACAGCCTTGAAAAAGGCTTGACCCGGATTTCATCGGGCAGGCATCCTCCAGGTCGGAGTAGCCATCCCGGTCCCAATCCGGCGCAGGTGTAGGTCGTGGTGTGGGCAGGACAAAAGCAGACTCGGCTTGAGTTGCCACCGGCGTGCAGCGCGGCGCGGTTACCCGGACGGGGATGGCGCGCTCGACGCCTGGGAAAGGATGATCCTCTGGCAGCAGGGCATCCACTTTCAGCGTGAAGGTTTCCTCGCTCTGGCTGTCGCAGGCAAGCTGGGAGATCAGCGGCTGGCACAAGCCGGTTAAGTCGCCGCGCAGCTCCCCACCTTGCCCAGAGAGGGTGATATCTCCTGCCGGACCGCTTACGATAGCGCTCAGCGTTCCGGAAACCACCGAGCGCGCATCGCCTATGCTGACCTGCAGCTTGGGCGCAACATCCGCGGAGCACTCGATCTTCGCCGGATTGAGCAACTGGATGAAGGGGCTGGGACCGATATCGATCAGCAGACGTGCCGTGGCGATGGGGATAGCGTCCAACAGGCGCTCACCGGCGGAGCCGGCATGCACGACAAAGACAAATCGGGCGAATTCGTTGCCAACATACGGGTAGATCGAAGGCAGGTCGAAGCTCAGCGTGTATACACCGTCCTCATCCGGCTTGGTCTCCGAAGCCAGCGGGATCTGCGCCAGCGTGCCATCCGGCAGCAGAACTTCCGTCCAAACCGGCTGTGGCTCCAGGATGGGCTCGCCACCTGCGTCCTGCAAGGAGAAGCGGATACGGAAGGGCTGCCGCGGGCTCTGGCTTTGGCTGGCGAGGTAGACATTCTTCAGTCCCAGGGGGATGACCTCTGGCGAGACGAGCTGGATGCTATAAGAACCCAGGCGATCGATGAAAACGTTGGTCGCCCAATCCGTGCGGATGGTCCAGTACTGGTCCTTATAGTCGTCCGCCAGGCGCGGGGCGGCGATCGAGACGACCCCAACCGGATTCTTGCTCCCCGCTGAATCGCGCTACTCCAGCCTCGCCTGCCTGCACCACCTGGCCGCGCGGATCAATCACCTGCAAGCCGCCCTGTTTGGCGCCCGGCGGGTAGCTGGCGGTGATGACAATATTATCGATGTAACGGCTGACGTAGAACGATAGGTCCTCTCCCGGCTTGACCAGGCTGCCTTTGGTCGGGATGGTATCTTGCAGCAAAGCCACGATGGTGTTGTAGGTATCCTGGATCTGGTCAGGTCGCTCGATGAGATACACGAACACGTGATCGTACGTCTGCTGCATGCCCTGCCAGAAGGCGACATAATTATCGAACTCATCCAGATTGCTATCTGCGCCTTTCAAGATCATCAAGAATAGTGGGATATCGGGATATTGCTGGATGAGCTTCTCGATCTCTGCGCTGCTCTGCCCTTCCGGCGGGTACGGCACGCCATCGGTAATGAGCACCACCGCAGGCAAGCTGGCGGATTTACGCTCGGGGGAGGTGGTTAGTTCGTGATAGGCAAGCTGAAGGGCAGGCACCAGTTTCGTGGCAGTTTCCGGTTTAGGGGTGGCAATCAAGCCCGCCAGCTCGTCACGCCTGCCTGCCAGCGCTCCCAACGGGCTGATCAGGGTAGGCTCGTCGCCCAGGCTGATCACACCAACCTGGTAATCCGCTTCATTCGCCTGGGCGAAACCCAGGCGCGCCAGGAACATATCCGCACCGGTGATGCGCAAAAAATCCACATCACTGCCGTAGGTTGTGCAGCCAGCAACCAGCATCTCTTTGGGGAACATGCTGCAAGAATTATCGAGCACGATCACCATATCGATCGGTTTGGCAAATTCGCCCGTTTGCGCCAGGACAGGCGCGTCCAGGCTGAAGCTCGCCAAAAACAATGACCATAGTCAGCAGCCAGGAGAAAACTCGGGTATTTTTTCATCCCCTGTATTGTATACCAGAAACGGGTCACACGTTTTCACAGAGTCGAAAGCCTTGCGCCATGAAAAGCGCAAACGAAGACATCCATGCACTTGTAAGGGATGGCACAAATGGTATATACTCAAGCCAGTGCTATTGGAGGAAGTGGTAAGCCATGGCGCATCGAGGAGAATCGCAATGAAGGGTACCGCGGCAACCATCCTGCTGACCGTTTGGATCGCAGCGCTTTTCTTGAGCGCCTGCCAGCCAGCGGTATCGAGCCCACCGACGCTGGGCGCCACCTCTGCCCCGCCGGGCGCAGCCTTCACCCAGGCGGCAGAGACCCTCGCGGGACAGCTCACCGAGCAAGCGCGCAACTTCAAATCACCTACCCCCACCGCCACGGTCACCATCACCCCCACCGGCACTGCCACCCCCACGCGCACTGCCACCCTGACGCCAACGCCTCGGGCTTCAGCCACACCCACAATCACCCGCACCCCAACCGAAACACCTTACGGCGCCACCTTCCAGACCCCCAACCCCTCCGGAAACCTGTGCAACAAGGCGGAGTTCGTGGAGGATGTGACCATTCCGGATAACACCCGCATCCCACCGGCGTCCTATTTCACGAAGACCTGGCGCATCCGCAACGCAGGTTACTGCACCTGGAGCGAAGATTACGCCCTGGTTTTCGTCAACCGCGACCAGATGAATGGCCCGATGCGCCAGCGTCTGAATAAAACGGTCAAGCCCAACGAGTTCGTGGATATCTCCGTCGATCTGAAATCCCCCAACTACTCTGGCGATTTCCAGGGAAATTGGATGCTGAGCGACGCCGATTTCAAGCGTTTCGGCACCGGAGAGCAAGCGAATGGCGTGATCTGGGTGCGCATCCGGGTGGTCATCCAAACCCCCGAGCCAAGCGATTATTACTCCTTTGCGACGAATGTCTGCTCTGCCAGTTGGGCGGGCACTGCCGGCAGCCTGCCCTGCTCTGGCACCCCCAACAATCCGCGCGGCTGGGTGCTCTACCTGACAAATCCGGATTTCGAGAGTCGTCACGAAGACCAGCCATCGCTTTGGACCAACCCACCCCTGGAAGCCGGCGGTATCATCACCGGCACCTATACATCCGTTGCGGTAGGGTCCGGCGACCATTTCGTTGCAGATATCGGCTGCCTGTACGGTTTCGATGACTGCAACGTGGTTTTCTCAGTCAAGTACCAGCTGCGCGAAGGGCGCATCTTCACCCTCGGCGAATATAACGAAGTTTACGACCAGGATATCAACCGCATCGATATCGACCTGGAAGATCTTGAAGAGCGAAACGTCACCTTCTTCCTGGTGGTTGAGGCGCGGGGTGATCCGGCGCAAGCTGCCGCAGCGTGGCTCAATCCCTATATCGGTCCGCCGCCCGAATAAGCCATGGCTGCCCCATCCTTTGAAGATTTTCAGAGGCGCATCCAGGAGCTCTACCAGAGACAACAGTATGACCAGGCGTACGATCTGGCTGAGCGGAATGCAGGCGCCTATCCTGAGCAAAAGCCTGTTGTCAATTACTGGCGCGTTTGCATGGCGGTGCGCACCGGCAGGCAGGCTGAGGCGCTCCGAACGCTCGATGAGACACTCGCTAACGGCTTCTGGTATGGAGAGACCTTGCTGCGCAAGAGTCCTTCCTTGCAGCCGCTGCAGAACAACGCCCAGTTCGAGAAACTGGTGGAACGTAACCATGAGCAGCAGATCAAAGACCAGGAGCAGCTCTTCCCTCTGATCACGCTGCGCTCCAAAGGCGAGCTGCCAGGACGACGAGCATCCCTGCCCGCTGCTCGTGGCGCTGCACGGCAACGGCTCTTCGGCGCAGGGCTCGGTGGATTTCTGGAAACCGGCTGCCAGCGCCGGCTGGCTGGTGGGCATCCCGCAGTCTAGCCAGGCAATGTGGAAAGATGCCTACGTCTGGAACGATCTGGAGATCGCCCGTGCCGAGCTCGAGCAGCACTTAAATCTGCTTAAGCGACAGTACGCCGTGGACCCGCGGCGCAGTGTGCTGGCAGGACACTCGATGGGGGCAGAGGTAGCCATCTGGCTGGCTCTGACCGGGACGCTGGAAGTGCAGGGTGTGGTGGCAATCGCTCCTGGGGGACCCTTCATGGATAACCCGGACGACTGGAGCGACCTGGCGCAGGCTTACTCTGGCGAAAAGCTAAGCGTAACCTTGATCTACGGAACAGCCGATACGAGCATCCCACAGGCGAACATCCCTGTCCTTGCCGATATCCTGCAAAATGCCGGGATCCGTTGCGAGCTTGAAATTCTGCCTGGGGCTGGGCACGAATACGAGCCCGCCTACATCGCGCCCTTCCTGCGCGGCTTGAACATCATATCGAAGATGGAATAGCCGAAACAGGATGTGCAGTGCGGTCTGCGCCCGCACTGCACATCATGTTTCGAGATCAATCCACCCATGCTCATTCAGAGCGGTTCAAGCTGTGATAGATCTCCTTGAGCGCCGGGTAAACCTTGCGATACGCCTGGTACAGCGGCTGGTAGGTCTGCTCTGCAGCGAGGCTTGCGCCGGGAAAGACTGCAGTACCGGCACATAACCCTTGACCGAATCGAAAGACGGGCATACTCCCGCGCCGATGGCGGCGATTAACGCCGCGCCGACCGCCGCGGCTTCCTGGTCGTAAGGCGTTTTCTCCATCGTCCTGCCGGTCACATCTGCCAGGATGCGCAGCCAGGGCACGCCGCGCGCTCCGCCGCCCACCGCCCGCAGCGGCTGGCACTCGAAGCCATGCTGCTCTCGGATCAAATCCAGTATCCAGCGGAAGTTATACGCCACGCCTTCATAGACCGAGCGCGCCATCTGGTCGCGACTGTGATTGGCGCCCAGGTTGATAAAAGCCGCCCGCACGCTTTCATCGGGCACCGGGCAGCGCTCCCCGTAGAGCCAGGGGGTGAAGATCAGGCTGCCGCTGCCGGGCGCCTGAGCATCCACCCGGGCGTCCATCATCGCATACGCCTCACTGCTTGGCTCCAAACCGTATAGCTCCTTGACCGCCCATTTCAAGGATGCTCCTACCGTTTCGCCTTCCCCAATTAGGAGAAGTTTGGATGGGTCAGCGGACTGCAGGGTTGCCATACCGCGCCGCCCGGTGACCTTGCGGGCGGTTGTCACGCCGATGTAGCCGGAAGTGCCCAGGGCGATATGGGCGTCGCCGTCGCCCACCGCTCCGGAGCCAACCGCCGTGCACATGGCGTCGCCGGCTCCGCCGTAGACTGGCGTGCCTGCCGGCAAGCCCAGCTGCTGCGCCGCATCGGGCAGCAGCCCGCCAACCTTATCGACCGAGCGCACCAGCTCGGGGAATTTATTTACGTCCAGTCCGAACAGGCGGATGAGCGTGTTATCCCAGGTCTTGCTCTTCAGGTTGAACAGACCGGTGACACTGGCAACGCTCCACTCGTAAACCAGGCGCCCGGTGGTGCGGTGAAGGATGAAGCTGCTGCAATCCATGAACGCCGCCGCTTTTTGGTAAACCTCGGGCTCGTGGCGCTTGAGCCACAAGTATTTGGGCAGCAGGTCCTTACCGCTGAGCACCGCTCCGACCAGCGTGGAGAAAATGGACGCGCCGCCCAACTTACGCATCACCTGCTCGGCTTCCTCCCAGGCGCGCCCATCCAGCCAGCTGATGCAGTTACGCAAAGGGACGCCATCTTTGTCCACCGGTATGGTATTGAGCATCTGGAAGGAGAAGGAGAGCGCCAGCACCTGCTCTGGCTTAGCGCCGCTCTTCTCCAGAACCTGCCGCGTGCCTTTCACCACACCTTTCCACCAGTCTTCGACATCCTGCTCGGCGTACATCGGCTGGGGATAATAGGTCGGATAGGTTTCGTATGCAGTCGCAACGACCTGCTCGCCCAGCGACTGCCCTTAAGTTGAATAAAACGGTTTTGCAACCACTTGTCCCTACATCGTGTGCAAGTATGTACTCCATGAAGCCCCTCCGTGGTACGATGTGTGGCTTGATTCTACACCCGCTTCGCCAACCTGCCCGAGCGAATAGTGGCGCAGCAGGAGTACAATAGGAAAAATGCAAAACTCCCATTCATTCAACCCAGGCGATCAAACGATCGCGCTTAATCGAGGGTCGCAGGCTTGGCTATGCTGAGTACGGCGACCCGCTGGGCGCGCCGGTGCTGTACTTCCCCGGCACGCCGAGCTCTCGCCTGATGCACCCGCCCATCGAGCCGACAATCGCACTGGGCGTACGCTTATTTGTCCTGGAAAGACCCGGTTACGGGCTATCAGATTTCCAGGAGCAGCGAAAGCTCCTGGATTGGCCCAACGACGTAACCGCATTTGCGGACACCTTGGGTATTTGACGGGTTTTCTGTGGTGGGAGTTTCCGGCGGAGGGCCGTACGCTGCAGCGTGCGCCTTCAAGCTGCCGGGGCGAGTCACCCGGGCTGCCATCATCGGTGGCGTCGGTCCTAGCGATCTGCCGGGGGCGATCGATGAGATGCCGCCTCGTCCGGCGCATCGGAGCACGGATAGCCAGGGAGGCGCCCTGGCTGCTGAAGACGGTTCTCTGGCTTACAGCCAACCCGCAGCGGGACCCGCAACGCTTCTTCGAGCGGATGGTCTCCGGGAACTCAACGGTGGATCAGGAGATCATCTGCCACCCAGAGGTCAAGGCGATGCTGCTGGAGAATTACCGAGAAGCTACACGCAATGGGCTGCGTGGCTTCGCCCAGGACAGCATCATCCTCTCCAATCCCTGGGGGTTTCGCCCGCAGGAGATCAGCACACCCGTCCTGCTGTGGCACGGTGAAGAAGACGCCAATGTCTCTATCTCGGCAGCGCGCTACCTGGCGCACAGCATCCCCAATTGCCAGGCGAGATTCCTGCCTGGCAAAGGGCACTGGTTGTTTTATGAATGCTGGGCGGAGATCCTGAAGCGAGCTCCTGTCCTGACTTAAATCTGGCTTTCTAACGATTTCAGAAAATCGAAGCCCACTTTTTGGCGGCGGTCGAACTCTTCCAGGGTGGGTTTTTTATGCCCCGGCATGAGGAACGGGGCGCACTGCTCGTAGCCGAAGTAGCCCTGGTAATCGATCTCCTTGCAGGCTTTGAAGAACGGGATCCAGTTCTCGATGCCATCGCCGGGGATCACCTCTTCGCTGGCGAAGATGAAGCCGTGCGGACCGGACTTGAGGATGATGCCCAAGGTGTGCGAGTGCACCATGCGCTTGCCCACCGCCAGGACGGTTTGGCGGATGAAATCCGGCTCCTGGTTATCGAAGAGCGAGAGGTCGAGCCCGATCTTGACGTTCTCCATATCGATCTCGTCGACGATATCGAGCAAATCCTTGACGTTGTTGGTCACAGGCGGGTGCCCCTGCACCGCCAGTGTGACGCCGTAATCCTGGGCGATGCGCCCGGATTTGGCGATGCCATCCCGGATGGCTTCCCACTCCGCCAGGTAGTCCTCCATCTTGGAGACCTCCAAAGAGCGGGAGTGCATGGCGATGTTGCCGTAGCCCTGGTTCCAATAGATGGGCCAGAAATAACCGATGAATGCCGGCAGGATGCGCACGATCGGGCAATCCAGGTCGCGCGCCAGCTCGCAACACTCCCGCACGTAGAGCAGCTCCTTCTCCAGGCGCGGCACCAGCACGTGATCGCTGCGCATGAAGTTGTTGGCGGCGTCTACCGCGGCGAACTTGACGCCCTTGGAACGGGCATAGTCCAGCAAACTTTGGCGCCTGGGCTTGTCCCAGTCCATCGGGAAGCACAGCGGGCGGTGGGGCCAGATATCCACCGCTTCGTAGCCAAACAAGACCGCGCGGTCGACAATCTCTTCCATCGTGAGCGGTCTGCCATCGTAGAAATATGCGCCGTAATTCACCGCGTCAAGGCTTTGCTTAATTCGGAACATCTCGCCGTCTCCTCTTATCTTTGCTATCCACCAAAATTATTCTTATCGCTTAAGCACCTGTTTGAGTGCAGCCAGCAGCAGATTGACGTTCTCGCGCTGCGAGGAGTGACCCATCAAGCCAATCCGCCATACCTTGCCTTTATACAAGCCAATGCCGCCCGAGATCTCAATGTTATAGTCCTTCAACAAGGCAGAGCGCACTGCCAGGTCATCATAGCCCTCCGGGATCTGCACCGTGGTGATGGATGCCAAGCGGTGGGATAACGGCACCACCGGCTGGAGCCCCATCTTCTCGAGCCCCTCCCAGAGCAATTCTGCATTCGCCTGGTGGCGCGCCCAGCGAGCCTCCAAGCCCTCTTCTTTGATGATGGAAAGCCCCTCATAAAGGGCATAGATCATACTGACCGGAGTGGTATGGTGGTAGATATGATCTTTTCCCCAGAATTTGCCCAGTAAGTTCAGATCCAGGTACCAATTGGCAATCTTGGTCTTGCGCGCCGCGAGATACAGCCTGGGCACGCGGGTTTACCGTGATCGGCGCCAGCCCCGGAGGCACGCTGATGCATTTCTGGGAGCCGCTGAAGGCGATATCCACACCCCAGGCATCCACCTGGATCGGGACGCCGCCGAGCGAAGCCACGCAATCCATCACCAGCAGCCCACCCTGCGCATGGACGAGCTCTGCCATGCCTTCCATCGGCTGCCGCACGCCGGTGGAAGTCTCCGCCTGGACCATCGCCACCAGGCGGGCCGGGTTCTTTTGCAGCGCAGCTTTCACCTCGTCAGGCGTGAACGCTTCTCCCCAGGGACGGTCGATCCGCGTCACCTGCGCCCCATAGCGCGCCGCGATCTCCGCCAGGCGCTCGCCGAAGAAGCCCATCACGCACACCAAAACCGGGTCGCCCGGCTCGATGAAATTGCACAGGGCGGTTTCCATACCCGCGCTGCCGGTGCCAGAGACCGGGAAGGTCAGGGAGTTCTCTGTCTGGAACAGGTAGCGCAGCATCGCCTGGATTTGTTCCATCAGCTCCACGACTTGAGGGTCGAGGTAACCGACCAGCGGCAGGCTGAGCGCCTGTAAAACCCGCGGGTGCACATTGCTGGGTCCGGGTCCGAGGAGAATGCGCGGCTTTCAGATTAATGGATGCCATAGGATGCTGTCCTTTCAGATTAGCCTTTGAGTCCAGTGATGGATATTCCCTGGATGATCTGGCGTTGGAAGATGATGAAGACGAGGATCGGGATAACCGCAGCGATCAGGAACGCCGTCATCTGCGAGTTGACGGTGGCGAAGGAGTTAGGGTCGTTATACCAGTTGATCAATTGGCTGACGGTGATGCTCTGGGCGTTCTTTGCTGCAACCATGGGCCAGATGAAGTTACCCCAGGTCATCATGAATGTCAGGATCGCCAGCGTGATCAATGCATTGCGCGAGAGCGGCAGGACGATATGCCAGAAGCTGCCAAAATGGGAGGCGCCATCGATCTCCGCCGCGTCCATGATCTCCTTGGGGATGTCCTTGAAGAATTGGGTCAGCATAAACAAGCCGAAAGCAGAGGCGATACCGGGCAAGAACAAGCCATGGAGGGTATTCAGCCAGCCCAGGCGGGCGACCAGCAGGTAGGTGGGGATCAACGTCACCGCTGCCGGCACCATCAGGGAGAGCAAGATCACCGGAAACAGGATCTTCTTGCCCGGGAAGTCGAACAAGGCAAACTCATACGCCGCCATCGAGCACAGCGCCAGCGTGCCGACAATTGAGAAGAAACAATACAACAACGAGTTGCTGTAAGCGCGCAAGAAATAACTCTCTTTGAGCACCATCCTGATGTTCTCAATCCCATCGATGAGCGAGGTGGGGTAGAAGCGGGGATTGAGAGCAATGGGGATACCCGCCGGGCTGAAAACGATATTGAACATCCACCAGATGGGGAACAGCGCCAGGATCAGAGCGATGATGCCCAAAATCCAGGCGATCACCCTGCCAAAGCTGGTGTGTATGTGTATTCTACGCGATCCTGTGCTCAGGCTCATGTGTTATCCCTGCGCCGGACGATAAAAAGGATGGCTGTCACCGTCATGATCAGCCCGGTGAGGAAAAAGCCGTATGCGGAAGCCTCGCCGAACTTCAGCACGCCAAATGCCCGCCCGAACATATCCATGGTAGGGAAGAGCAAGCCCTTCAAAGTGCCGCCATAACCCTGGGTTGTGGAGAGTGTCAACAACCAGGGGGCGTCGAAGACCTGCAAGGCGAAAATAAAGCCCTGGGCGATGACGAAGAACAGCACCGGCTCCAGTTGAGGGATGGTGATGTAGATCACTTCCTGAAACTTGTTGGCGCCATCCACCCGGGCTGCATCGTAGTATTCTTCGGGGATGTTCTTGAGCCCTGCCAGGATGATCACCATATTCCATCCCGCCGCCCGCCACACGTCTACAGCCACCAGGGAGGGGATCATGGTGTGTGGATTTTTCAAAAAATTGATCGAACTCGAAGCCAAGCCATCCCAGCGCAAGGTTGAGCAGCCCGACTTCCGGAGCGTAAATCCAGCGCCAGATCGAGGCTGCCAGGAACAAAGGCATCATCGTCGGCACAAAATAAGCGCTGCGGAATATCCCCGACCAGTTGCCTTTCAAGCTGTTGACGAATAAGGCTAATAGGAACGCCACCGTGATGCCGATCGGCACGGTGATGGAGACATATTTCAGCAAGTTGGTGAACGAGCGGATGAAATCGCTCGATTTGAGCAAATTGATGTAATTCGTCCACCCAACATACTGCGCGGGATTGACGCTATCCCATTTGTACAGGCTGGTATTAAACCCCATGAAGATCGGGTAAAGAAAGAAGACCGTATAAAAGAAAAAGAATGGCAAGAGCATCAAGTAGTGCTTGAGGTTCTTCCTGATCCCTTTTCTCATCAACTTATTCTCCGCTGAGCAACTTTTTGATCGCCAGTCCGGAGGGACGACACCCCCGGTGAAGTCCGGTTCGTCGCCCCTCCACCTGGCAAAACTTTGCAATGGAGCGGATTACTGCTCGGCGATGATGGCGTTGAGCTGCTCGATGAGAGCTGCTGCGCCTTCTTCGGGCGTCATCGCGCCGCTCGTGATCAGCGCCAGGTTATCCTGCAGCGCCTGGTAGTAGTTCCCCGGGTAGGGAGCTACGAACTGTGGCGGGCGCTCGCTGAGGGCTGATGCCGCGGCTGCAGCGGTGATCGCCAGGAGCGGGTCCTTCACTTCCCCATTGACCACATCGTTGACATTGAAGCGCCCGATGGTCTCCGCAACCTGCTTGAGCTGCGGCTCGTCCATCAGGTACATGACGAACTGCCAGGTAAGGTCGAAGTTCTCATCGGTTGGATCGAAGCCGATGAATTCCGTGCCGCGTACGCCGCCCTTGTTATCGGGTGTGGCGCCGGGAATGAGGACGTAATCATACTCCAAACCGGTGTTTTTCTGCGCTTCCTGGTAGGTTGGATCCATCCAGGGACCGCCCGGCAGGAATGCGAGTTTATCGCTCAAGAAGAGGTCTGTGGTAGCCTGGTCCTGCATGCCCAGGTCGGTGCCATATTTCTTGGCTTCTTCCAGGAACTTAACGGTCTGGATATACTTTTCCGGGGTGATCTTGGTGACCTTGTTCTCGAAATCAATGCCCCACTCGTCATCCGTGGCTGCGCCGGCGTAGATATTGGTGAAATTCCACCAATCATCATAGACCGAAGGGAACGCAATGTAGCCCGCATCGCTGACCTTCTTCATCTGCTCAAGCCACTGATCCCAGGTCTCAATCGGCTCGTTGGGATCGATGCCAGCCGCCTTGAGCACCTTCAGATTGCGGTAGAGGAAGGTGGCATAACCGGTGTAAGGCACGCCCCACATGGCATTGGCTTCCGGCGTCATTTCCTGCACCATTGCCTCGTTAAACTGCGAGCGGAAAGCCTCCGGCTCAGCCATCCAGTTATCATAGACGTTACGCAGCGCGTTCACAGCCACGAAATTGGCGCCCATGCTGGTAGTACCGGTATTGACATTGGGAAGCGTGCCACTGGCGGCGGATGAAATGGTTGCTGCGTTCAGCTCGTCGCCGCTTTTACCAACCATATTGATCTTGACGCCAGGGTGAGCCGCCTCAAATTCGGCGATGAACTTCTTCTGCAGGTCGCCCATGGGACCGGTGGCGTAATCGGGGAATGTCCAGTACTCCAGGCTGACATTCTGCACCGGCGCTTCTGTCACAACGGGGGCTTCTGTTGCCGCGGGAGCCTCGGTCGCAGCCGGAGCTTCTGTCGCTGCAGGAGCTTCGGTAGCCGCGGGCGGCTCGGTGGTGGGCTGCTGGATCGATTTCGGCGCGCAGGCGCCCAGTGTAAAAGCTGCCAGCAGCATCAGACATACAAACAAATATCCTTTATTCTTCATTTTGCTCCTCCGTTTTTATTTTTAGTCCTGGATCTGTTTCGGATAAATTGTCTGGTATGATGAATATATCTTCTACGCACACCTCCATTACAGAAGGATATCGATGGATGCTCGCAATCCCTGCCCAACAATAAACCCAAAGATTACACAACTATCATATTTCCAAAATCTCAGAAATTCCGCCAACTTTACGCCAATCCATTGCCGTCTACCCCAGCGTGGCGCGAACCCCGCGTGGATTCGCAGGCGGCAGCGCTAAGGAGCCGCGCTCAGCGAGGAGAGCAGATGGACAAAGCGCAGTTCCGCAATTCTCTCAAAGATATCCTCAATCACCTGGCGGATACCGCTTACCTGGAAAACAGCAGCCTGGCAAACCTGCTGCTGAGCGAGGAAGAGAGCCGGGGAGGCAACCGCATCCAGCTCCTGCGCAACAAGATCAGCGAAGGCATCGAAGTGCTCCGCCCGCCGGCGGATATCCCCACCCACGTCGCGGAGTGGCGCTGCTACCGCATCCTGACCCTGCGCTACTTGCGCGGCTTGGACCTTTACGTAATCGAAGACGAATTAGGCTTGAGCCAGCGCCAGGTACAGCGCGACCTCAAGAAGGGCATCGATGCCCTGGCATCCATCCTCTGGGAGCGCAGCCCTGCAGCTCGCGGAGACCTCAGCGCCGCAGAAAGCGCCAGCGGAGTCGCTGGCGAATCTTACGACCTGGAAATGGTCAAGAAAGAGCTGATGAACTGGGAGATTACCTTCAACCTGTTCAACTTGAGCCAGACCATCGAGCAAGCCCTTCAGCTATGCGAAGTTTTACTCAAATCCGACCTGCGCTCCCGGGTCGATTCATCAGGCGTGGACCCACAGATCAACGTGCGCATCGACCAGATCCTGACCAAGCAAGGCATGTACAAAATCCTCAGCATGGCTGGCGCTGGCGCGCAGGACGCCGAAATCACGATGCAGACGCGCCGGTTGAATGAGTTCTTCATCGAGCTGGCGGTTGAGTTCAAGCACAGCCAGCCCTTGAGCCAGGAGAATTGGGAGATCGCCCAGCTCTTCTACACCATCCAGGGCGTCAACCATAAGCTGGTGGAGATCCCGGGACAATCCACCATCACCATCATCCTGCCTCTCACACATCAAAAGAGCTGCCTGGTCATCGACGATGTCGTCTCGGTACGCCGCTTGATCGAGCGCATGCTGGGCTCTTACGGCATCCAGGTATTCGGCTTGGACGATGCCGGGCAAGCCCTGACGCTCGCCCAATGGATGAAGCCAGACTTTATCCTGCTGGATATCCTGATGCCCAAGATGGACGGCTGGGAGCTGATCAAGCAGTTGAAATCTCACCCGGAGACGAGCGCCATACCCGTCATCATCTGCTCTGTGCTGTACGAGCCCGAGCTATCCCGGGCGGTGGGAGCGCAGGGATATATCCGCAAGCCGATCAACCGGCTGGAGCTGATCCGCGCCTTGCAGGAGCTGAAGCTCATCGACGGCGACGAGAAGGAGCGCATGTCGGTTTAATGGCAAACTTCCGGCAGTAACGCCTTTCAGAATGGATTATAGTGTAAGCATCCAGGGTAACGTCCCCTGCAAGCGGCAACGCCGGTTGGCAGAGCGACGATCCGGCGACAAACTGAAAGGATGGTAGCGCGAACGATATGGGCATGGAGAGGATCAGGGCTAAGTTCCCCAATGGCGTGCTGCGCACCCAGCACCCCTACTATATGGCTGAAGCCATCCGCGCCGTGCCAGGCTGCCTTTCTGCCTGCCTGGCTGACCCGGTGGTAGAGCCAGCGCGCCAGGCACTCAGCAGCTTTCCGGCAGAGCGCATCTTCATGGTTGGCTGCGGCACATCTTATAACGCCTGCCAGGCAGCCGCAACCCATTGCCGCGCCGTGCTCGGCATTCCCGCCTATGCCTTCGACGCCTATGATTTTTACACCGACGTGCCGCCCGAGGTGGACACAAAGACCCTGGTGATCTCCATCAGCCAATCCGGCGGCTCGCTCACCTCCTGCCTGGCGCAGGAAGCCGGGCGCGACCGCGGCGCGTTGACCGTGGGCGTCACCGGGGATCCCGCATCGCGCCTGGCGAAATCCGCCGATTTCGCGCTGACCGATCCATACGGCATCGAATACCCCCTGGGGAAGACGCGCAGCTACCAGAGTTCCGCCTTGCTGGCAATTCTCGCCGGCATGCTCGTAAACAATGCGCCCCAATTGGCGATGTTCCTGGCGCAGGGCAATGCGATCGCTGGTGCAATTGGCGCCGGTATGGCAGAGTCTGGAGCAGCACGGCAGCCAGGTCGCTCGCGACTGGGCGGAGCGCACGAGCCACTACATCCTGACCGGTTTTGGCGCCGAAAAAGCCAACGCCGACGAGATCGGGTTGAAGATCATCGAAGTCGTCAGCGAGAGCACCACCGCCTTCGGTCTGGAGGAATTTACCCACGGACCCAGCGCCAGCTTCCGTTACGATATGGGCATCATCCTGATGCAAAGCGACGCCCGCACGCTGGAGAAGGCGCTGCGTATCGCCAACGGCGTTGCTATGTCGCAAGCGGCGCTGCTGGTCATCACCAGCCAGCCGGAAGCCGCCTGGCATCCAACAGCCTGGAAGATCGCCATCCCCAGGCTGGACGGCGCAGGGCGCTTCGGCTTCCTTGCCAGCGCCGTAGCTGCCCAGTGGGTGATGTATTACCTGGCAATCGCCAAGGGCTTCAACCCGGATATCAACGGTCACGACCAGCACCCAGAGCTGGGTGATATCTTCGCCTATTTCTTCCCGCCGGGGACCCATTAATCTCCCCTGACGTTGAGGCATTCCCATGAACTTTCTCGGCATCGATATCGGCTGCACCTCCATCAAGTACGGCAGCGTCTACCTGGAAGAAGAGGTCCGGGTTGAAAATTTCGATTTCATTTTCATCTCCCAATCTTCCAGGATCAAGAAATACATCGATGCCCTGACCTACCTGATTGAGAGCATGGCGCCGTACCAGGCGGTAGGCTTTGGCTTTCCCAGCGTGGTGCTGGAGAACAAAGTGCGCGAGACCACCCCGGAGTTCTCCGATATCTGGAAGCGGGTGGAGCCGCTCGTCTGCTCCAGAGGCATCCCCTACTGCGCTCTGAACGACGCCGACGCTGCCGGCGTGGCAGAAGTTTACCGCCGCGAGGCGGAAGAGCTGCGCAAAGGCGTGACCCTGGTGATCACGCTGGGCACCGGCGTCGGCTCGGCTGTCTTCTTGAATGGGAGACTGCTGCCAAATACGGAGTTTGGCATGTTAGAGATGCACGGTATGAAGGCAGAGGATTACATGGCTGCCTCGGTGAAGACGCGCGACTCGCTCTCCATCCCCGAATGGTCGGGCAGGCTGCAAGAGTACCTGCGCATTGTGGAAAAATTGCTGACGCCGGACCACATCGTGCTGGGCGGGGGCATCAGCGCCGAGTTCGAGGATTACCGTGCCTACCTGACCATCAGCACGCCGCTGCAGCCGGCATATTACCGCAACCAGGCTGGGGTTGTTGGGGCGAGCATCTACGCGGCATACAAGACCCACCAGTACGAGCTTGCTGGAAATTTGGGTACGGATCCAGTTTTTTATTCACGATGAGTTTTATAACATAATCGCACCCCCGTCGGGATGTTGATGGAGGCGCAAGGCGATTTCAGCTGTTTTAAGTTGGTCAGCTGAAATCTCAATATCCCCTTTCCTGCTACTAGGATATTAGCCGATGTATAATCATTTATGCATAAGTGAGGAGATTCCACATGCGTAAAGAACTATTGATCATTGGCGGCGCATTATTCGGCATTGGTTACCTCATTCAACTAACAACCCCGAGTGAAACTCCAACGAGTTACACTACTGCCATAGAGCTAACGATGACAGCGGTAATTTCCCTGATCCTACAGTGCTCAGGTCTGATTATATTGATTGCAGGTGGAGTATTAGCGTTAGTCAGAAAACGCGCCAGGGCTCCTAAATGCACAGAATGCGGAACGATTGTCCCATCAAATAACGACGAATATTGTAGAAACTGCGGTAAGCCGCTCTCAAAATAACCGTTTTTACATCCTGCCCAAATCAATGAATACTTTACGTGATGATTCGCTAAAATACTGCCTGGGCTTCACCGTTGTCATTGGGCTGGCTCTGCTGTATGTCGGGATTTGGTCGCTCAATCCGGCGACCTCAGCGGTGCAAACATGGGCCAGCTCGATGCGCCTGGATGTGTGGCTCGCCTGCGCCTGCTTCCTGGCAGGCGCGGCTGCCAGCAGCAGCTTGAAGCGGAAATCGTTTATGCTATCAGCCTGGATCTTATGCGCCAGCGCGGCATTGGGCGTGTTCGCAATTTTGCAGAATGCCGCCAACCCGTACGCCATCCTCGCTTTTCTCTTGCCCATCGCCTTTGCTGCTTTCTTAATGGATTGGCGCTCGGCGACTTTGTTTTCTACCCTGACCCTGGCGCCGGTCATTTACCTTCTGTCGTCTACCTTGACGGCGAAAACGATCGGCGTCGCCGGGATGCTCCCGCTTTTAGCGCTGGTCTCCTCCGCAGCTTTCATCATCATCAGCGTCAGCAGCCTGTTCGCCACCATCCAATGGTACGCCGAAAAATACAAAACCGCTCACCGCAACGAGCAGATCATCCGCGACAACGAAGCCAAGCTGGAGCGGCTGGTGAAAAGCCTCAACGACTACGAGCGCTACCTGCGCATCACCAACGACGAGCTGGTCATCGCCCGCGACGAAGCAGAAGAAGGCGCGCCACGTGAAGCAGATCTTCGTCCAGAACGTCAGCCACGAGCTGCGCACGCCGCTTAACCTGATCATCGGCTTCAGCGAGACGATGATCAACACGCCGGAGAACTATGGCGGCGTCAACTGGACGCCTGAGCTGAAAGGCGACCTGGAGTGCATCTACCAAAACAGCCAGCACCTGAAATCACTGATCGATGACGTGCTCGACCTGGCAGCCCTGGAGAACAAAAAGCACGAGGTTGTGCTCGGTGATGTGGACCTGAACTCCCTGGTCAATGAAACGATCCTGATCAGCCAGGGATCTTACAGCGCCAAGGCGCTCAGCCTAAAAACCAGCCTGGCGCCGGGAAAACTGATGGTGCGCGCCGATGGCGTCAGGATCAAGCAGGTGATCCTCAACCTGCTCTCGAACGCCCTGAAATACACCAGTAAAGGCGGCGTCGTCATTGCCACCCGCCAGGAGGGCGTCATGGCGCGCCTCGACGTGCGCGATAGCGGCAAGGGCATCCCGAAGGATGCCCTGGATAAGGTTTTCGAGGCTTTCTACCAGGTGGATAAGCAGAGCAACCGCGAAGACAGCGGCACCGGTCTGGGTTTAGCCATCTGCAAAGAGCTGGTCGACCTGCACGGGGGGGAGATGCGCATCACCAGCTCCGTGGGCAAAGGGACAACCGTCTCGTTTACCTTGCCGCTCGCCGTATCAAATCAGTAAGGGTGAACCTTTCGGCTCTGCTGCGCTCAGGGCACCCAATTGGACAGCACAACCAGCTCTTTGGCGGGCAGCGCCGGATCGTTGGATTGGACTTTCACGCGGAAATCGTGCATGCCTTCCATTCCGCTGTGCATGGTGAAGGTCATAGAAAGCTGGGTGCTCTCGCCGGGCTTGAGGACCATCGAACCGAGGTCCACTTGCGGCGGTCAGCACCCTTCGACGACTTCGACCTTGGGTATTTCACTGATGCGCAAGTCCTGATCGCCCAAGTTGGATAGATTGAAGGTGGCTGTCACCGGTGTATCCACTTTTACATCGCCGAAATCGATGCGCTCCTGGTCCACTTTCAGCGCCGGAGCGCCTCTCACTTCTATCGGAACAGCCGGAGTGGCTGGCTCGTTGCTGGTGTAGATAAAAATCGCAGCCAGGATCAGGAGCAGCGCCCCGCCCCCGATCAGGATGGATGGCATACCGGGTCTACCTGATCTCCCGGCGCCTTTGCCTTGTGTGAGTTGAAGGTTTCTTTCTTTGGCTGGTTGAGCTCATTCGTTCACCTCGTCTGAAAATTGAAAGCTGTACAGGTAATTGACCAGCGCCCAGATCTGGTCATCCGTATACACCGGTCCCCAATAGGGCATGCCGGTGCCCATGCCGCCGCGCACAATCTTGCCGTGCAGCAGCGCTGGAGATGCGCCGAGCATTGGCGACGGGGTCGGAAAAGGCTGCCGGCGCTTTGGACATCTCCATCTGCGTGTGCGCGCCGTGCTCCGCAGGGCGCGGAGTTTCGCTAGTCTGGGCGAAGACCCCATCGCCAGCGCCGTTCTCGCCGTGACAGGCAGCGCAGTCACGGGCGTAGAGCGCCCGGGCAGTTTCGGCGCCGGAAGGCGGGGCGTTCTGCTGCCATATCCACGCCACCAGATCCCAAACCTGCTGGTCGTCCAACGTGCGGGTCGCGGCTTCCTGGCGCAAATCCTGCCAGGCTTGCGCCGGGCTGTGGGTACGGTAATAGTCCTGGGTGAGATATTCTGCCAGGCAGGTCAACGCCTGCGGCTGCGCCACGCGCTGCAGAAGGGCGCTCGGCAGGCAGCACAGCGGCTGGATGGGGAGCATCGATATCCAGCCCGAGCGTCACAAACAGCGGCTGCTCAGGCGCCACCGGCTGATACTCCCCCGGTCCGGTGACCTCGATCGTGCCGCGCATGCGCCAGTGGTCCGCGCCGCACCAGCGCGTGCAGTAGTAGGTGTATTTCCCGGGCTGGTCGAAGCGCAGGGTCGTCTCGACGGTCTTGCCGGGATAGAGATCGATGGCGGGCAGCGAGCTCTGACCGATGGCAAAGCTGTGCATCACGTCGTCAGAAGTCAGCCGCAGGTGCAAGTCCTCGCCGGCGGGTATGCGGATATCCGCAGGCGACCAGCCGCCTGCCTGGGGCATGCGCGCCCGCACTTCAACGACGCCGGCGCGCCTCTCGCTCCAGCGCCAGGCAGCCGCCAGCAATGGCAAGCCGAGCGCCAGCAGGAGCACAAGCATCAGCGCCAGGCGTGAAGCTCTCATGCGATGAATAACCCGAAGAGAACCGCGGTGACAGCCAGGCAGAAGCCGGCTACGGGCAGCGCCATGCGCAGGGCAGCCTGCTGCGGCAGGCGCCGCTGAATGGCGAGCTGGCGGGCAATCTTGAGCGCCGTCCGGCAAGCCCACGCCAGCCCTACCAGCAGCACAATCGCTTGCAAATACGGGACTGCGCCGCTCAAGTAGGGCGTCCAGCCGGTCCCGGCAGTGCCGAAGAGATCCCAACCCGCTCCGAAGGGATCAGAAATGGAGGCGAGGATATACGAGCCATTGGTAAATATGAAAGCTATCGTGAACGCTATCCAGGCGGTCATGCCGAGCGGCACCAGGCTGTATGCCAGGCTGGTGAAGGGCTGCTTGAGCCCGCTCCATGCCAGTTGGGCGGGATGACCGGCGAGCGCCTGTCCAAGCGCAGCCGCCAGGTAAAAGATGCCGGGCACGATCACCAGCGTGGCGAGCAGGAGCGCCGCGGCGTAGCCCAGCCAGGGCAGCGTCCCCACAGCGTACGCCAGGGACTTGAGCTGTCCCCAGGGACCCAGCATCACCGCGGCGTAGATCATGGCGGAACCCAGCAGGATGAACGCCTTATAGGCTTCATCCAGCTTGCGCCCGGTGGGTTGATCCAGGTCAGCCCCGAAGGGGCGCACGTTGAGTGCGATGTTATCGTGCGGGCAGGTGCGCAGGCATTCCATACACAGACCGCAATTCGTGTTCCGGTTCAACCCGCCGGGGAATGCCTGCCAGGGACAGCCATAACCCTGGCTGCTGCCCGTGTAGCAGGTCTTCTCGGTATGAGCGGCGCACACGCTGGCGTCGATCACGCGCAGCTCCAGCGGGGCGGATTGGGAGTACAGACCGATGAATCCCCCCACCGGGCACAGGTAGCGGCAAAAGGCACGCCGCTCGAAGATCAGGGAGGCGGCAATCGCAACCAGCAAGAACGCTGCAAGCACCAGGGCGGAAACCCTGGGCACGGTGAGAATCACGGCGCTGAAGAGCGCCAGCAAGAGGAAGGCGCCGTTCTGCATCCAGATATTGCGCAAGGGATTGGGCCAGCGCCGCCGCAAACCGTAGCCTTTTCCGGATGGCTCCAGCAACGATCCCTGCTGCAGCCACTCGCCGGGCATGGGGATGGGACAGATGCTGCACCAGCCGCGCCCGAAGAGCGGCACGGCGAGCAGCGCCAGCAACCCCCACCAGGCAATCCAGACCAGGACGATGGCGATGTTGCGGTTGCCCACCGGCGTGCCCACAGATTCCCGCCAGGATCGCCAGTAAGAAGATCCCCAGGGTGAAGGCGCGCAGGACAAGCTGCGGCCAGCGGCTGCGCAGCGATGTCTTGACAAGAGAATACCGGGTAAGCTGCGAACCGTCTCACTTGCGCACGCTCCATAAACCGATCACCACGGCGGCAACAGCCGCCAGCATGGCGCCCCAGTACAGTGGATTGCTGCCCACGTAGAGCTTGCCGATCATGAACGGGTGCAGCGCGCCGCAGGTAACGCTACAGCGGAAGCGGAAAACGCCGGAGCGGTCTGCGACGAAGGTCAGGCGGGCGATATTCCCCGGCTCCGCATCCACGCGCAGGTCGTAGCCGTCGATGGCGATGCCGTGCACCACATCCGTGGCTTCGATCTCGAGGGTGACAAGGTCGCCGCGGTTGACGCGGATCGTTGCTGGAGAATATTCAAAGCTGCTGGCGCGGATGCGGATGGTGCGCTCTGCAGGCTGGCTGCCGGCAGCCGCCGCCAGGGGCGCGGCAAGCACAGCCAGCGCCACCAGGGCGCCGCCCAGCACCCAGCCCAACCGTCGCACGCGCTGCCTGTTTGCAGCCATCCTGATCTGCATCGAGGAACAGCGCTCAGGGCATGTTCGACGGACCATACGGCGCGTACGTGTCGTCGATATACTGGCGGATATCGGGGATGCTCTTGCCCTCTTTTTGCAGGCGCATGGCGTCCAGGGTGATATCGACGCAGATCGAGCAGCCCAGGGCGTGCTCGTCGAATTTCAGGCTGCCATCCTGGTTCTCGCCGGACACATAGCAGGAATAGTTGGAGGTGTGACCCATCGCCCCGCAGCCGCAGTAGCACGGGATGCTCTGGATCAGGTCCGGATTGGCGACAGCAAACTGGTAGGCTTGCTGCACGGATACAGGGGCTTTCTGCACTTCGACGGGAAAGATCTTGCAAGGCTGCCAGTTGGGTTCCGGCAGCTTCGCTGCTGCTCTCTCCACCGCAAGCGGCAAGCGCAGCAGACAAGATGATGACCAGGAACAGTAAGAGTTTACGCATCCCATCCTACCTCTAAGATCGATCCAAAACGGATGAGGGGCTCGATTTTGTGGAGTGTGCGGTTTCGACGCACACACCGCAAAATCAAATTCCCAATAATTTTCGGATAGGTTTTTTGCTTATTCGAACAAGGCTATTCTACTGTTATTGGTCTGGATTATCAATATAAAAACCGGGAGGATGACACTTGTAATGACATTTTTCACAAGAAAAATGACATTCGTCATGCTCCCGTTTCAATCGATACACGCTTCCAGCTCGTAGAGCGGCGTGGATTGGATGATCTCCACCTGTCCATCGGGACGCACCAGCACATCCTGCTGGTAAAAAGTGTGCACCCCGCAGCCGCACGGCGGCTCAGGACCGGAGAACAGGTTCACCCGGTAGCCATCCTCGGTCTGGACCACATGGGTGTCTTCGATGCGCTCCGCCCGGTAGATGTACGAGGATTCCTGCATGACCTGCCTGCCGTAAACCGCATTCAATCCTGTGACGAGCTGGGCGTAGGAAAGGGCTTCGTCCTCCGACTCGATCGGCTCGAAATACGCCTGGAAGTCATCTGGGCTGGATACCAGCCGGAACTCTCCATCCACGCTGATCACCGTCGACTGGTAAAGCGGCAACAGACAGCCTGTCATCTGGAACGATGACGGATCGGGCGGCTCGCCGCTCGTCTCTCGCCGCAAGCAGGTCGCGGCGGGATAGGCTGGATCCAATCCGCCCGCCAGCCCCGCGGCGCGCAGAAAATCACATCCCAGCTCGCGCAAGGGGCTATCCACAGCGCACTCCATCACGTACAGGTTTTCACCGCCGCAACCGGCATCGATAAACGGCTGGACATCTACCGCCAGGTCCGGTTTAGGATGGTTGATAACCACCGGCGCAACGACAACCGGTCTCTCGGGCGTTGGAGGCAGGCTGGTTTCCTGGCTCTCCGTCGCTGAGGTGAACAAGCGGCTTACCAGGCTGCACGCCATCAGGCTCAGTGCAACTATCGTGACGAAAAGGGCTTTGCGCAGATTCATCGCGGCATCCTCCCGACGAGCTCTATGATCACACTCCGGGCATCCCAATCTAGAAATGTTCGTTGCTCAAATGATACACACGATTCACAATTTCTTCAAATCACCTTGCTAGAATGTCAGCATCGCTTCCTTTGGGTGCATTTGCCTGGCAACTCGAAACTCACAACGAATTCCATCAAATCATATCAACAGAGCCCGCTCTCTGGATGAAAACGGGCTCTGTTGATTTTCCCGAATTGCGAACAGACTAAAGTCGAAACGTTGCGCCGCTGGAATAGCGCTGCACATCCCCATCCCGGTAGAGGGTGACGCTGCCCTTCCCGTAAACCGTCCAGGCGTCCGCTTCGCCGTCGTCCAGCGCACCCGTGCGCTCATCGATGCCGACCAGGGTGATACCTGGCAATTGGGTAAGCAGGCGCGACGCCCAACTCTTGCCGGCGTGCTCGTGATGCGGCAGCACGCAACAGCCGGGCAGCAGGTTCAAGCCCCTCTCCAGGGCGCTTTCGTAAGGGTCGTAGAAATACTCACACAGCACCATCGCCCCGGCGCTGCTCCCCGCCACCACGGCTCCGGCAGCATGCGCCTCCAGGATCGCTCGCCATGCCAGCGTCCCGCGCAGCGCCTGAGCCAGGTAGCCGGGAAAGCCGCCCAACAGGTAAACCAGGCGCGAGGCGCGCAGCGCCGCGGCAATCTCGGGATTTTGAGCGGAAGAAGGATCGATGAGAGGCAAAGCGGCAACCCGGTTGGCGCCCAGGTTGCGGAACCAGCGCACGCCGTTTTGCCCGGCGCGCAGGTGGTTATTGTCCGCCGCAGCCGCAGCCGGGATGATGCTGATGGTTGCCTCCCGCCCGCCTGCCAGGGCGATGGCGCGTTCATCCGGCAGGGACATCTCCCCGCCGAACTCAGAGCCGCCCTCCAGGAGAATATAACCTCGCGCCATCCCTCTTTTAGAATGGATCAGCCGCTGTTTGCTCAGCCCAGGGCGACATCCAGCGCCATCATCAGGGCAAAACCGACCAGGGCGCCTACAGTGGCGACATCTGTGCTCTCGTTACGCTGCGCTTCGGGGATCAAGTCTTCCACAACGACAAAAATCATCGCTCCAGCCGCAAAAGCCAGGGCAAAGGGCAGCATCTGGCGCATGGCGAGCACAGCGACTGCGCCCAGTACCCCGGCAACCGGCTCGACCATGCCGGAGAGCTGCCCGTACCAGAAGCTGCGTGGGCGTGAGAAACCCTCACGCCGCAGGGGGATCGAGACAGCCGCACCCTCCGGAAAATTCTGGATGCCGATGCCGATCGCCAGGGCAACCGCGCCAAGCAAGGTCGCCGAGGGCAGCCCGGCAGCCACCGCGCCGAAGGCAACGCCCACCGCCAGGCCTTCCGGAAAATTGTGCAGCGTGATCGCCAGGACGAGCAAGATCACCCGCCGCCAGCCGGTATGGATGCCTTCCGCTTCTTCCATCGGCAAGCCAAAGTGCAGGTGCGGCAGGATTTTATCGATCAGCCACAGGCACCCCCACCGGCAAGGAAGCCGATGGTTGCTGGCAGCCAGGGTGGAAATTGCGTATCGCCCGCCATCTCGATCGCTGGCGCCAGGAGCGAGAAATAGCTCGCGGCGATCATGACGCCCGGCTGCAAAGCCCAACATGGTATTCAAGACGGTACGGTTGAGCTCTTTGAATAGGAAAACCGTGGCTGCGCCGATGGCAGTCATCAGCCAGGTGAAGATCGTGGCAAGCAGCGCCTGCAGGACAGGATCAAGCTGGCTGAACCAGGCAACCATGAAAGGCGCCCTCCTGTTCAGTATAACTTAACCCGGAATGAATGAAAAAATCAAATGTCAAATAGCACGATGTTGGTATGAACAATATCACCAACACAATGAGGTGCGGCGCAAGCAGAGCCTGTTCCGCACCTCTTTTCTCAGGTAAATGGTTCCAGCCTCTAGCTACGGCTGGTTGAACCAACGCCCCATCGGCATGCGCTGGCGAGCTCCCTGTCCAAAACCAGCGCCGCAACCCCCTGCCCCCATACCGGCGCCATGCATTTGCTGCATGCGCTGAGACATCCAATCCGCCTGCTCCTGAGTGATGGCGCCTGCCGCCACAGCTGCTTTCAACGCTTCGTCGCGGGCAGACAGCATCAGCTCAGTGATCTGCTCATCCGTCAAGCCTTGCGCCTGGGCGATCGACCACATCGTCTCGCCAGACGCCAGCTTCTCTTCGATCTCCGCCTCGGTCAGACCGAGCTTCTCTGCCAGGGCTTCTTCCATGTAGTCATGCATCGGTCCGTAGCCGGAGCCGCGCATCATCCCATGCGCGTTGCGCCCCATCATCCCCCAGCCCGGAACGCGCGGACGTATCGCCGCTGGGCGGGGTCTGCGTCTGTGCGTAGGCGAAACCTGTAACCGCAAAGACGGCAGCGAGCACAAAAATACCGGCAAATATCAGTATTGCTTTTTTCATAGCATCATCTCCTGTTGGTGTATTGGTGACAGTCACCTGGTCGCAGGTAACTTTATCCAATTTCACTGTTGCTTACGATGATACCCGAGCTTTGTAAAGAGAGTTGCACGCAAATATAAAGATATTGTAAAGAATTGATTTTTCGGATAAAATATATCCATAATCGATTGTCCGGTAATTTCAGCGACGAAAAAGGATGGAACGCTATGCTGGCTCTCGTTGGAAGTGGTGAATACCTGCAACCCATGCAGGCGGTTGACCGCATCCTGCTCTCTGCCCTGGCAGAACCGGCACGCGTGGTCTGCCTGCCAACCGCCGCCGGTACCGAAGGTGAGAATCGCATCGCCTACTGGTCAGACCTGGGAGTTGCGCACTTCAAGAGCCTGGGTGTGGAGCTCGTGGAGGCGATCCCGGTGGTCGACCGCCCAAGCGCTGACGATCCCGCCCTGGCAGAGCGCATCCGCCGGGCAAACTTCATCTACTTATCCGGGGGCAAGCCAGACTACCTGTTGCGCACATTGAAGGACAGCCGGGCTTTAGAAGCGATCCTGGACGTGTATAACAACGGCGGTGTGCTCGCAGGCTGCTCCGCCGGGGCGATGGTGATGGGTGAATCCATCCCCGGCTTGCTGCATTGGACACAGGCGTTCAAGCTCTTCCCCAATGCTTTGATCATCCCGCATTTCGACGAGATGCCCGGCTGGCTGGTGCGGACAGCGCGCCTCTTGGCAAGGCGCAGAATCACCCTCTATGGTATCGAGGGTTTTACCGCGCTGCTGGTGAAGGGCAAGGAGCTGCGCGTCGCCGGTCGCGGCAGCGTAACCGTATGGAACGGGGCTGGAAAGGTGGTTATGAAGGCAAGCTGAGCTAACCCTGGGCGACCGGCAGGGTGAAGAAGAAAGTCGATCCCTGTCCCTCGCCCGGGCTCTCTGCCCAAATCCGCCCGCCATGCGCCTGGACGATCGAGCGAGCGATCGTCAGACCGATACCGCTTCCTCCTGCCGCCCGTGAGCGCGACTTATCCACCCGGTAGAAACGGTCAAAGACGTGCTCCAGGTGCTCGGCGCCGATGCCGGCGCCGGTATCGCTCACCGAGCAGCGTACAAACCCGCCTTCTTCGCTTGCTGAGATGGCTACCTGCCCGTTCGGGGGTGTGTATTGCAATGCATTCCCCACCAGGTTCGTCAGCACCTGCCCGATGCGGTGCTCATCAGCCAGGACGGGCGGCAGACCGTCTGGCAGTTGGATTTCCAGGATCACGCCCTTATCCGCATACTGGCGGCTCAAGCGCTCTGCTACCGCTTGCGCCAGGCTTTCAACACTCACCGGCGCCAGGTGAAGCTCATACGCGCCCGCCTCTACCCGGCTGAGCTCTTGCAGGTCCTCCACCAGGCGCCCCAGGCGCTCGGCTTCACGGTAAATCTGCTCGTACGTCTCGATCTCGGGCGGCAGCACGCCGTCGATGAGCGCCTCCACAGAGCCGCGGATGGTCGTCAGCGGCGTGCGCAGCTCGTGCGCCACGTCGCCAATCAACTGGCGGCGCATGCTCTCCGTCTGCTCCAGGCGCTGCGCCATTTCATTAAAGCTCAGCGCCAGCCGCCCCAGCTCATCCAGCTCGGATTCAGGCTTGCCCCGCGGCAGAGCGACCCGCTCTGCGTAATTGCCCTGCGCGATGCGCAGGCTGGCATTCTGCATCAAGCGCACCGGCGCCACCACCTGCCGGGCGACCAGCAGGCTCGCCAGCACACCCGCAAGCGTGGCTGCCAGCGCAGCCCAGGTGAGCGAATCGCGCAGCGCCAGCAGGAAATTGGCGAACAAACCGCCCATCATCCCGCCATACCCGCGCCCGAGTGCGCCCTGCCCCTGCATCATGCCCTGCATCATGCCTTCCCCCTCGCCCGCCGGTTGCATGCTGAGCATGTGCCGGCTGAAGGCTTGCGGTGCAGCGAGATACACCGACACAGATAGCACGCAGGCAAAGACCAGGATGACGATCAGGTAGGAGAGAAAAAGCTTGATGCTCAAATGGCTGCGCAGATAGGCGATCATAACTCGACCTCGTCTTCGAAGCGGTAACCCACGCCCCGCACCGTGGTGATATAGGTTTCGCCGCCCAGCTTCTGGCGGATGTGCCCCACATGCACATCCACAACCCGCATCTCACCGTAGTAGGCGTAACCCCATACCTTCTCCAGCAGTTGCTCGCGGCTGAGCACTCGCCCCCGGTTCTCCGCCAGCGTGCGCAACAGGTCAAATTCGATCGCCGTCAGCTCGACAGGCGCCCCATCCAGGGTTACCTGCCGGCTGCCGATATCGATGCGCACGTGGCGGAACGCCAGGACTTCCGCTTCCGCTTGCCCGCCGCCGGAGCGCAGCCGGCGCAACCCGGCTTTGACCCGCGCCGCCAGCTCGCGCGGGCTGAACGGCTTGGTGACATAATCGTCCGCCCCCACCGAAAGCCCGACGATTTTATCCGTCTCCTCGCTGCGCGCGGTGAGCAGGATCACATAGACATCCGATTCGCGACGCAATTGGGAGAGCACTTCCAGCCCATCCATCCCGGGCAGCATCAAGTCAAGCACAATCAGGTCGGGTTTAATCGCCCGGGCAGACTTCAAACCGTCTCCACCCGTAGCGGCGGTGAAAACCTCATGCCCCTCGGGCTTCAGGTACGCGGCGACCAGCTTGAGGATCGAGGGCTCATCATCAATGACCAGGATTTTTGCCATATCATACACTCAGTGGTGGTAGTAATCTTGCCTCAACGCCGCTGGCGGCACGTTCACAGCGTCTCCAGCTCTGCAGCCTGGGTCCACAAATACAATTGTGCAGCGATCCGGTCAAGCCAGGATCTTGCTGCACAACAGTATAGTCGAATGGGTGCATTGCGAAACATGATCTTGTAAAGTTTTGTTAAAGCTCGCTTTACAAACGCTCAAGCATCTATCCGCCAGTAAGCACCACCGCCGCCTTCCCGCGCCAGCATGTGATATTCGATCAGGCTGCGGCGCAAGAATGAGTAATCGGCGTTGTAGCGCGACAGGATCTCGTTGACTTGCTTTTCGGTGTAGCGCTCTCCAGGCATGAAGTCCTTTAGGACATAGCGCAGGATCACCTCCAGCTTCTTCTCCTGGGCGGGGAATTGCCGGATGCTCCCGTCTGGAGACAGGAAGTTTTTCAGCACCTTGCGGTCGTACGCATCCACATCCACGCCCACGCTGACCGCCGAAAAGGTCTCCCGCTCCAGCAAGCGTTGCGCCATGGCTTCGATGACTTTCGTCTCGAGCTGGTAAACACTGTAGTAACCCTGGGCGCGGGCGCTCACCAGCCCGGCATGAGCCAGCATGCTCAGGTGGTGAGACACTGTGGACGATTGCACACCCAGCATCTCAGCCATCTGCTCGACAGTCAGCGGCGAGCGCGCCAGCAGACCGACGATCTTCAAGCGGTTGGCATCCGCCAGGGCTTTGAAAAATTCCAACAACTCATCATTGGCGTTTTCAGTGTCCATTCCAATGCTCCTTATAGATCGATTTTCCGCTAACTATTTTTACGTTCTTCTATTTAATTTTATGCGGATTTACTTATTTGTCAAGGTACCGGATTCCACGAACAACCTTTGAGTGCTTCCCGCGGTCATCCGAGAGAGATTACCCGCTTAAATGGGCAGGGTGTTCCGTGAGGGTCGGTACCGCTCACAGAACACCCTGTCGCCTCAAGCGAGTGGACTCAGGAAGCTCCACTATCCACCGGCGAACTGGGTCCCAAACATGGATTGCAGCGTTTGCAGAATGGTCGAATTCTCGCCCACGTAGATCAAGACCACATTGCCAGATGAGAAGAAATGCGGCGTGCTGATCCAATCCAGCACGGCTGCGCCTACCGATTTCCCATCGGCAGAAACGCTTTGCACGTCTGCGGCTGCCGCTTCAGGCGAGGCGTACTCGTACACCTGCAGCTCGTCGCCGCCCAAGAGCAACACCTTGCCGGGGACCGAGAAAAACGATTGGGATACATCGCCGCCTTCAGCCGCAGCCAATCCCGCCGATTGCAAGCTGGCCAGCAGTGTGGCCACAGCGCTGCCGCTTGCCGGGTATCTCCCCCGCCAGGCTGCGGGTAGGGACTGGCAAAGTCGACCTCTGCCACCGGCTGTGCAGCTACCGGGGAAGGATACGCCAGCATCTCAAGCGGAGCCTGGGGCTCTTGCGTGGTCGCCACATCTGCAACAGCCGGAGCTTCCGTTGCCGGCGGGGTTGCCTTGCCATTGCAGGCGCTCAACAGCAGCGCTGCAGAAATCATCACCAAAGGTACAAATTTTAAGCTTTTCTGCATGCCTTTCTCCCATGACCGGGTGCATCCCGGTGTAAATTTCCGCTATTATATCCAATCCTGGGCGCAAACATCGCACAGCTGGGCTTAAAGTTCCTTAACCTTTCCTTGCTGTTATTTTTTGTTGCGCCTGCATATAATCAGGTTGTGCGTATGTCGAGCATCGTCTAGTACCCGGAGGGGCAGCCATGAGACAAGATCACCTTACGCGCCGGCAGTTTCTGAAAACAGCATTAGCCGGCTATCGCCTCCCTGGCAATCGCCGGCAAAGCGCGCCGCATGCCCGTCTCTTCTCAAGCTACGCCGCCGCCCATCCACCTGCCAATCTTGCTCAAGGGCTCCGGCGCGGTTGACCTGCGCGGGCGCGTGATCCACCTCTATTCACCTTCTGTCACCAATTGGGATTTCAACAGCAGCCATTATTACGGTCGCACGCAGGCAACCGGCGTGGTAGGCGTTAGCCAGCCTGTGGTCGACGCCATGGTCGATCGCGGCGTGACAGCCCTGCTCGGTCTGCAGGCGACGCCGTAGCGGAAGCCTGGCGACGCCTGACGCCCGATTACGTTGCCGGCGACCGGATCGCCATCAAGATCAATCTGAACAATTCGTCCAGCTGTAGCTCGACGGTAGCTTCCATCGACGCCATCGCCCAGCCGGTCAATGCGGTGGTGCGCGGGCTCAAGCTGCGCGGCGTGCGCGACCAGGATATCCTCGTCTACGACGCCATTCGCAGCTTCCCTACCCGCCTCTACAACGAGCTGGCAAACCATAACATCCTGCTTTACGATGGCAGCGGTTGCCGTAGCCACACCGCCACCTTCAGCAGCAGCGACCCAAACGCCAGCGTACAGTTCCACCCCCCCAGCGGTAGCCTGCCGACAGTTCGCATCAACGACATGCTCATCCAGGCGAAGTACCTGATCAATATGCCCATCATGAAAGGGCATCCCATCGCGGGAGTGACGCTGGGTTTCAAGAACCATTTCGGGTCTACCAATAATCCAGGCGGAATGCACACCTACGTCGATACTGACTACGCCCAAATCAACCAATACGACGCCCTTGTCGATCTGAACTCCAACCCGCACATCCGGGACAAAACCGTGCTGGTTCTGGGCGATGGCATCTACGGCAGCCGCCAGTACCAGGATACACCGCCCGAGCGCTGGAGCACCTTTGGCAACGCATCTCCTTGCAGCCTTTTCTTCGCTGCCGACCCCGTTGCCATCGACTGCGTGATGCACGACCTGCTCAAAGCCGAGCGCGGCGCTGCCCAGCCCGCCACCAGCAACGCCTACCTGCGCCTGGCAGAGAGCGCCGGGCTTGGCATTTACGAGACCGGCAACCCCTGGCAGCTACCTTACGGTATTGGCTATACGAAAATTACATATCTTCGCTTCGACACTTAACCGAACTCCCGGTTAAATTCGCTCGCCGCAAATTTAAAAATTTATGTATAATTAAAAAGCTTTAATCTTGCCGCGACATTCCACCTCGTATTCGATCGCCCCAGCAGAGACTTACGCCACAAACCAAAAATCAAAAAACCAAAGTAGTTTTAACGAATCTCAGACCGGCGCAGTATTGGTCAGGAGAAACCTGTCAAGGAGGCTCCCATGCCCAGAAACCCATTCCGCAAGAAAATCACCCAGGACCCCACCCTCGTGCACGAGGTCGGCAATCCTGAAGGCGCTCTGATCCACCTGGATACCATCGTAAAAACATTCAAGACCGCCGCCGGTGAGGTAGACGTCCTCAAAGGGATCAGCGTCAATTTCTACCCGGGCGAGTTCATCGGCATCATCGGCAAATCCGGCAGCGGGAAATCCACACTGATCAATATGATCACCGGCATCGACCGCCCAACTTCCGGCGAGGTTTACGTTGAGCAAGTTCCCGTCCACACCCTCAGCGAGAACCAGCTCGCCATCTGGCGCGGGCGCAAGATGGGCATCGTTTTCCAGTTCTTCCAGCTCCTGCCCACCCTGTCGCTGGTCGAAAACATCATGCTGCCCATGGATTTTTGCAAAATGTACTCGCTCCGCGAGCGCAAGAAGCGCGCGCTGGATCTGCTCGAGCTTTTTGAGATGGGAGAGCATGCCAATAAGCTACCCACCGCCCTCTCCGGCGGGCAACAGCAGCGCGTGGCAATCGCTCGCGCCATGGCAAACGACCCGCCCATCATCCTCGCCGACGAGCCTACCGGCAACCTGGACTCCAAAACCGCGGCGACGATCTTCAGCACCTTCGAGGATCTGGTCAAGAAGGGCAAGACCGTCATCATGGTCACGCACGATTCCAGCCTGGCGCGGCGGGTACAGCGCACCATGCTCATCGCCGATGGCGAGATCGTCAATGCCTTCCTGGCGCGCGCCCTGCCTCTATTGACCCACGACCAGATGCTTAAAGCCACGCACCACCTGACGCCAATGCGTTTCGAGCCGGGCGCTACCATCATGCAGGAGGGCGCTTTCAGCGATAAGTTCTACATCGTCACCAGCGGGCGCGCCGAAGTGGCACTCAAGCGCCCCGGTGGGGCTGACGTGGTCGTCTTCCGCCCCGGTCCGGGGGAGTATTTTGGCGAGATCGAGCTGATGCGCGAGACAGAGAGCATTGCCACCGTGCGTGCCGTGGTCGATTCACCCGTCGAAATCGTGGCCCTCGACCGGCAGACTTTCACCGAGCTGCTCTCCGAATCCGAAGAGACGCGCGACGCCATGCGACAGATCGTTGACGCCCGGACATCGGAAAACCTGGCGGCGCGTGGCAGGAGGCAAGTATGATCGCACCACGCTGGCGCAAGATCATCAAAGATATCACCTCCAACCCCTGGCGCACGCTGCTGGTCATGTCGACCATCGGCATCGGCGTCCTGGCGGTCGGCTTCGTCAGCACGCTCTACATGCGCGTGCTGGGCGATATGGATAAGGACTACCAATCGGTCAACCCGCACTCGGCGATCATCTATACAGATTACTTTACCGACGACCTGTTGCCCTCCCTGGAGAAGCTTCCCGGCGTGGGCAAGGTGGAAGGGCGCAGCTCGAGCGGCGGCAACATCCAGTCGCAGAGCGGTAAAGAGGTATATCTGAATATCCTGGCAATGCCATCCCCGGCAAGTCGCAGATCGATATGCTGGTCCCGGTCGGGGGAGCAAAACTAGCGCTCATCTGGCGATCACGAGATCCTGCTGGAAAGGTCGGTCCTGGCTGGTCTGCCGCTCAAAGTGGGCGAATTCGCTCGACGTAAAACTGGGCAACGGGCGCATCCGCTCGCTCAAGATCGCCGGCTTCGTCCACGACCCAACCACAATCCCGTACGCCTTCTCCAACCAGGCTACCGGCTATGTATCGGCGAAAACCCTGGAATGGCTGGATGGCACAACCGACTACAACATGATCTACCTGGCGGTCGCCGAGAAGAAGACCGACGTCCAGCATGTCAATTCTGTCGCCAGTACAGTGGCTAAAAAAGTTGAAAACAGCGGCAGGCAGGTCTACGCCACCCTGGTCTACGAGCCTGGCAAGCACTTCGCCGCATCCATCGTCCAGGCGCTGATCGCCATGATGCTCTTCCTGGGATTGCTGGTCGTGCTGCTCAGCGCCATCCTGGTGGCGAATACCATCGACGCCGTTGTCGGTCAGCAAGTGCGCCAGATCGGGGTCATGAAAGCCGTCGGCGCCAGCGCCGGACAGATCGCCGGCATCTACCTGGCGCTCGTCACTTTCTACGGCATTCTTTCGCTGCTCGTTGCCATCCCGGTCGCCGCCTGGGCGGCCAATATCATCGGCGATGGCTTCTCCGAATATCTCAACTACCGCCCGGGGGGATTTATCTTTCCGACACAAACCCTGATCATCCAGCTCATCATCGCCATCGGCATCCCCATCCTGGCGACGCTCTTCCCCGTGATGCGTGGCGCGCGCATGACGGTGCGCGAGGCGATCAACAGCTACGGTCTCGGCGGCGGTCATTTTGGACAGAGCCGGTTCGACCGGCTGATCGAGCGCGTGCGCGGTTTGCCGCGCCCGCTGCTGCTCTCCCTGCGCAACACTTTCCGGCGCAAGTGGCGCCTGGCGCGCACGCTTGTTCGCCCTCGCCCTGGCGGGCACCATGTTCATCGCCGTCTTCAACCTGCGAGCCTCGATGAATATCACTATCGATGAGATCCTGGGCTACGTGCTCTCGGACGTCAACGTGGGATTCGGGCGCATGTACCGCACGGATAAGATCATCCCGCTGGCGATGAGCGTGCCGGGCGTGAAAGCCGTCGAAGCCTGGGGCGGCGCGCTTGGCAACCTCCCCTCTCTCGACGGGAAAAGCGAAATCCAGCTCCAGATCACTGCCCCACCGGGAGAATCTGCAATTAATTGACCCCACCATCACCTCCGGGCGCTGGCTGGTTCCCGAAGACCAGAATGCCATCGTCATCGGCAATCACCTGCTCAAAGCCCGCCCGGATTTGAAAGTAGGCGACGAGATCACCATCAAAATCAATGAGCAGGATACCCAGTGGAAGATCGTCGGCACCTTCCGCATGGGCGGCAATATGCCTTTCCCGCCGGTGTTCGTCAATTATAAATACCTGATGCATGTGCTGGGCGCATCCGATAAATTGGGCTCTATCCGGGTGACCACCGACCAGAATGACCCCATCACGCAGGAGCGCATCGCCGATCAATTGAAACAGGTGTTTAAAGATAACAATATCGAGGTCCAGCAAATCCTGACTTCGTCTTACGTTGCCCGCCAGAACACAGCCACCACCGACGTGCTGATCATCTTCCTGGGAGGTATGGCGGTCTTGATCGCTGTTGTCGGCGGGTCTGGGCTTGGCAAGCACCATGAGCCTGAACGTCATCGAGCGCATCCGCGAGTTCGGCGTGATGCGCGCCATCGGCGCTTCCAACCTCTCTATCCAATCGATGGTGATCGTCGAGGGCATGCTGATCGGCTTGATCAGCTGGGTTTTGGGGGTCATCTTCGCCTTCCCGGTTGGGATGGTCATCAGCCAGGTGGTGGGCGTAACAATCATGCAGAGCCCGCTGACCTTCGCCATCGGCTGGGACGGCTTCATCTTGTGGATGATCCTGATCCTGATCATCTCCGCTGTCGCCAGCTCATCGCCGGCGCGCAGCGCTTCACGGCTCACCGTCCGGGAGGTGCTGGCGTACGAATAAGCGCAACCTCACAGGGATTTTATCAGGGATCTACCGAGATTGCTCAATGGCTCACAAGAAAGAAGGACACTCAGGTTATAATTCATCCAGGAAAACCATAAGGGAGACTTAAAAATGACCAACAAATTGTTCAAGCTGAGCACAATCCTGATTTTCGCGGCGCTCCTGCTGGCGGCTTGCGGGCAGATGCCGGGGGCAGGCGGGGCCGATGGCACGCCTACCGCGCTGCCGCCGGTGGTTTCTGCCGGCGAGATCGTGGTGGATGGGCGCATCGTGCCCAACGAGTGGGTAGACCTGGCTTTCAACACCAGCGGCGAGATTGCCGAAGTCCTGGTGCAAGAAGGCGATAGCGTCCAGGCTGGGGATGTGATCGCCCGCCTGGGCAACCGCGAAACCCTGGAATCGAACGTCTCCAAAGCCAACCTGGAGATCCTCTCTGCCCAGCAAGAGCAGCTGGACGCCGAGCAGGCGCGCCAGGAGCTCTTCGACACGCTCTCCATCGCCCAGACCAACGCCCTGCAAGAGCTGAATGATGCCCGCCAGGCGCTCAAGGATGCCGACCGCAAGGTTGCCGGTCTGCGCTCCGATCCCAGCCAGGCAGACCTGGAAGAAGCCGAGGCAACGCTGATCCTGACGAAGGATAAGCTGACCAAGGCAGAGAAGGATTACAAAGAGTACGAGAACCGCTCGGAGAAGAACTTGATTCGCGCTGCGCTGCTCAACAAGGTTTCCCAGGCGCGCCGCGATTACGATAACGCCCTGCGCCGCTACAACAACATCCTCAACGGCTCGACCGACTTTAGCCGCACCCAGACGCAGGCAGAGCAGCAAATCGCCCAGTCTCGCCTGGCGCAAGCCCAGAAAGACTACGACGAGCTGCAAACCGGACCCGATCCCGACCAGCTTGCCCTGGCAGAGAAGCGCATCGAAACCGCCAAGGGACGCATCTCCGCTACCGAAACTGCCCTGGCGGCTGCCCAGGCAGCCCTGGCTGACCTGGACCTGGTAGCCACCATCCCCGGCACGATCACCAAGCTGGATCTGATCGGCGGGCAGCGAGTTTCCCCCGGTGTGATGGTCGCCCAGATCGCGGACTTCTCCAAATGGTACGTCGAGACGGATAACCTGACCGAGATCGATGTCGTGGATGTCGCCGTTGGCCAAAACGCCACGATCACGCCAGATGCGCTCCCGGAGCTGGTTTTGAGCGGCGTGGTAGAGAAGATCAGCGATAACTTCGAAGAGAAGCGCGGCGATATCACCTACACCGCCCGCATCCTGCTCAACGACGTCGACCCCCGCCTGCGCTGGGGTATGACCACCGTCGTCAAGTTCGAGAAATAACGACTGTACTCACCCAAGGGTGCAGGGTGGGCGGCGCTCGCCCTGCACCTTTTTTTATTTACAAAAGAGGCGCACCCCATGCACACGCGAACCAGAGTCACGCCGCGCCGGTCTGCCCGAACCGCAGGGCGGCGCGCCGTTTATGCCCGGTCCGGTTTTCAGCAGCGTTTTCCACACGCCCGGCGATCCGGCAGACCATCCCTTCACTTACGGGCGCAACCATAACCCCACCTGGACGGCATTCGAGAGCGCCCTTGCCGGGTTGGAAGGCGGACCCGTCGTCAGCTTTGCTTCCGGCATGGCAGCCATTGCCGCCGTATTCGGGACGACCTTGCGCCCAGGAGACATCCTGGCGCTGCCGGGCGACTCCTACTTCACCACGCGCATCCTCGCCAGCGATTACCTGGCGCAGATGGGCGTGCAGGTCCGCCTGGCGCCTACCGCCAATGACGCCCAGCTCGAGACGCTGCCCGGGGCGCGCCTGCTCTTCATCGAGACGCCCAGCAACCCGGATCTGGATGTGTGCGATATCGCCCGGTTGTGCGAGGCAGCCCACCGCCTCGGCGCGCTGGTAGCCGTGGACAACACCACGCCCACCATCCTCGGGCAAGATCCCCTCAGCCTGGGTGCAGATTTCTCCTTGGCGGCGGATACCAAAGCCCTGGCAGGTCATTCGGACCTGCTGCTCGGGCACGTGGCAGTGCGTGACGACGGGCTGGCAGAAAAATTGCTCTGGTGGCGCAAGCACACCGGCGCTATCCCGGGTCCCATGGAGGTGTGGCTGGCGCACCGCTCCCTGCCCACTTTAGCCTTGCGCCTGGAGCGGGAGTGCGAGAATGCCCTGCAGATTGCCGCCTTTCTCGCCAACCGCCCGGATGTGCTCAGCGTGCGCTATCCAGGCTTGGCGGGTGACCCTTCCCACGCCATCGCCGCGCGCCAGATGCAGCTCTTCGGTCCCATCGTCAGCTTCACATTGGCAGACCGCCGCCGCGCAGAATTGTTCCTCAAATCTTGCCACCTGGTCTACGAAGCCACAAGCTATGGCAGCGTGCACACCAGCGCCGAGCGGCGGGCACGCTGGGGCGGCGATCTCGTGCCGGAGGGGTTTATCCGCCTCAGCGCGGGCATCGAGGATATCGACGACCTTTTACAAGACCTATCCCAGGCGCTGGACAAAGCCGCCTGAGTAACTGGCGAGTGACAGATCGAAACCCGCGTGCGGCGCACACGGGTTTCAATTCTTTATGAATTCACGACCCCTTTAATGGAAATTTCAACAAAATTGCGATAGTTCTTAATCCAATTTCCCGAAAAAGTATTACTATTATATTTACCTTATTTATCCTGTTTGCACCTGTCGAAGGAGAACCGATGGCTACAAAAAGTGGACTGACCAAATACGAAGACATCCCCTGCTGTCCGGAGCTGGAAACGAACCCCGCCTGCGATGTGATTGACTTCCGTCGCAGGCTTGTTTTTCCCACCAGCGTCCGCACCGAACAGGGGCAGGTCGTGCGCGTGGAGGTGACCCTGCACACGCGCTTCTCACGCTGCTCGGGTCCGCTGGCGCTGGGCGACCTGGCTTACTCAACCACCCTGTTACCCGGTGAGAAGGTGCGCCTCTCCACCGCAGACCGGCGCACGCGTTTCAGCTTCGACAGCGAGAGCAAGCTCAGCTACCACAGCGAGCAGATCTCGGAGGAGCAATACCTCATGCGCTCGATGCGCGCCTTCACCTCCGACCAGAACGTGGAAGACCGGGGCGGTGAGAGCTACAAAGAAGAAGGCAAGTGGGATTTCCACGGCGACGCCAGCGGCTCGATCGGCTTTTTGTCTGCCAGCGCAGACACAAACGCCCGCGGCAGCCACAGCGCATCCTCCACGCGCGATTACCTGCACGAGCACCAGGCGCATGTCAAGATGGCGGATAACCTGTCTGTCGAAGCGACCCGCAAAGCGCATTCCATCAGCATCGGCGAGGTTTCCACTCGCACCCACGCCGAGGGCGAGACGGAAGACCACTTCGAAGCTTCATCGCGTGAGTTCAGCAATCCGAACAAGTGCCATGCGGTAACTTTCCTCTTCTACCGCATCAATAAAATCCAAAAAATCAAGTTCGAGCTGGTCGCCATCGAGCGGCGCGTCCTCGACCCGGTAGCGCCCATGCCCACGCCTGCCAACCCCTTCCGCCCAACGGGCAGGTCGCCACGCTCCCGCAAGACGCACCGGCTACCAACACCAACCGCCTGGCGGTCCAAGAAAGAGCCATCCAGGCTGACCAGAACTTCCGCCAGCTTGCCCAGGGGGATGTAGCCGTGCGCGGCGCGGTCCGCTTCAATGCCGCCGGCGCGGCGACCGCCGTCCAGGCGCTGGGTACCCAGATTCCCATCGCCGATGAGCTGAGGGTCAAAGCGCTGGCAGAGGTGGATGCCCAGCTCGTCCGGCAAGGTCTGATCGAGAGAGCTACGGGCGTCGTTTCGCGCCGCATCCTGGAGGAGATCAATTACGAGCGCGAGACATCCCTTCCCACCGCTGGCGTGATCGTCAAGTCCTGCCTGGATGATTGTGACATTTGCGAGCCGGAAGTGCACAAGCGCTCCACGCTGGAGCTGGAGCGCATGGAACTGGAGAACAAGTTGCTGGCGCGGCAGATCGAATTACTCGACAAATCTCAGGAGTATCGCTGCTGCCCGGTAGACGAAATGGAAACCGAAGCTTAATCCATCCGCTCGTTCCTCCACAAAATAAAAGCAGGGGCGAACCTGTGTGTTCGCCCCTACATCTTCCTCCGGTTATCCCTACGTCTTCTTTTCTCGTCCTTACTTCGTAGCAGAGAGCTCTCCGTCGATGATCTTTTGGAAAGCATCGAAGGGCTGAGCGCCGAGCACCGGGTAGCCATTGATGATGAAAGCCGGGGTGCTGTTGACACCAAGCTGATTGGCGATCCCAGTTTGCTCCTGGACAGCCTGGGTGTACTTGCCCGAGTCCAGGCATTCGTTGAACGCTGCGGTATCCAGCTTTAGATCTGCTGCAAACTGCTTGAGATTATCCTTGTTAAAAGCGCCTTGGTTCTCGCCGTTCTGGCTGGTAAACAGCTTATCGTGGTACTCCCAGAATTTATCCTGGTCGCCGGCGCACTCGCTGGCTTCAGCCGCCCACTGTGATTCTTCTCCCAGGAATGCTACATGCCAGTATCCCAAGCGGACATTACCGTTTTCAATATATTCATCATTGATCTGGCGCGCCGCGCCAGTGGCAAATCTGCCGCAGTAGGGTCACTGAAAATCGCTGAATTCGAGCAGCGTCACCGGCGCGTTTGCATCCCCTTTGAAATGCTTGACATTCGGCAGCAGGTAATCCATGAGCTGCTTGCGTGTTTCCGGATCCATCGTCGGCTGAGGCGCCTGCGTCTGCAACGAAGAGACCTCAGACGGGTTATCGGTGGGCTGTTCAGCGGTTTGCGTTCCCGGCACCAGCGGGCGCAGGAAATACCCGCCCACCAATCCCACCAGCAGCATCACCACACCTACGATGGGGATCCACCAGCTATAAAAGTTGAGCACAAAAGCCGGCGAGCGCGGGCCAGGCTGGCTGCCATTGCCTTCAGCTTCCAACTCTTCTAATTCCGGCTGGACTTCTTGTTCGGGCAAATCTTCCATACGAGTATCCTTCAACGAGGAGGTCAGCGGCATAGCTGGGGCTGCAACCGCGTTCTTCAGCGAGCACGCCAGGTTTTCTTTTCGCCGGGCGTCCGGGCAGTATATCATGAATTCGGAAAAGAAAGGGGCAAACTGGACCTTGTTCCGAGATGTTCTTGGAAAGTGGGTGGCTATTGACCGCAGCGTAGCTTGAGGCGCAGCTCATCCAGAGTCGCTTGCTGGTCTGGGGAGGGCTGCATCTCTGCGGCGATTTGCTCCCAGGTCGGGCACAGGATCTTCGGCATCGCTTCGCTGATGCGGTTCGCTTGCATGCTCAAGCGGGCAGCCTGCCGCCAGTCATTCTGGCGAGCGAAGCCTTCGATGAAGGGCAGATACTCAACACCGTTCTGCGGCTGGAAGCCTGCCGCGCTGGCTTCATCCCAAAGCTGCACAATGCGCTCCCACTCCTGGAACTGGCGCGCCAGGTCTGCCTTCTGGAAGTAATAGCACCAGGTGGGCTGCATCTCCTTGCCAAAAACATCCGCAGGAAACGGGTAAGGGTGCGGCGGCGCCTGCTCGATGCGGCTCAAGTTGGACGCTGGGGCAATATCCTGCAAAATCATGGGCAAGATGCGAATCTGCGCATCTTGCGGGCGTAAGACCCACAGGCACTGGTTCTTCTCCGGAGCATAGTAGATCACCAGGCTCTCTCGGCTATCCCCCGTAAACACGTTCAGGTAGCGACCGTTGACCAGCGGGATACCCTCCACCAGCCGCTGGCGGTCTTCGAAGAAATCAGTGCTCACCGAATAAAACCAGTACGCCATGTTCTTGGATGTGTCCGCCTTGGGATAGAGCATACCCAGGGCGAAAGAAACAGGATAATCGCCCATATAGGGGAACACTTCTTCATCCGAGAGCAGCGCCGTCCCCTCCTGTATATAAGGCGCACGCCAGTAGAGCTGGTTGAAAAAGCGTTGTTGTTTCGTCCACGACCAGCGAAAATCGTTGTTGAGCTGGATATTGGCGCTGGCGCAGAAGAAGAGCAGGATCGTAAATAGCAGCATTCGATATTTCAGGTTACGAATCAATAGCTCGAGCAAGCCGACGGTCACAATGCTGCCGCCGATCATCGCAGCCAATCCGAAGCGCTGGCTCCAGATCGTCCCTTCCTGCGAGACACTGCGTCCCGTCACCCAGCTTGGCATCAACCCACACAGGGTGAACGCCAGCCCAACCAGCAAAACAGACCAGATCCAGTGCCGGTCAGCGCTTTCCTCGCTGCTCTCCCAGCGGTTGACCTGCACCAGGTACAGGTAAAGCCCCACCCCCAAGGCTGCTCCCAGCAGCAGCGCCAGCAGGTTCACCGGGCGATTGATGGCGAAGATACTCGGGCTGATCACCTGCGACCAGGTCGTCGCCAGGGAATAGAGGCTATCTTGCAGCACCGCCTGCAGCAGGTGGAGCAGGGCGGAGAGCGGTCTGGCGCCAAATTCGTACAGTAATACCGGTGGATTCTTCTCCGGTCCTGGCTCCACGCCAGGAATGATGAAGACACGGTACAGGATGAACGCCATCAGCCCCAGCAGGTACGGCGCCCACAGACTCAATAGCCGTTTCAACCGGGCGCCGCTGTGCCCGGGCTTTTCCGCCAGCAGCAGCCACAAGATCAACGGGCGGATCAGCTCCAGCCCGAGGAAATATTCCATCAGGAACATGTGCGCCAGGCAGGTGACCAGCGAGAGGGTGTAGTAAAGCCAGAACCGCCGCGGCTGGCGCAAGGATTGGATCATCGCCCATAGGGAGATGAGGAACAGCAAGTACCCCGACCAGTGGTAAAAATAAGTGACCGCCAGTGGCTGCAGGCGGAATAAGGGATACACGGCAAAGAGCAGGGTTGCCCAGGCAGCAAACCGCTTGTGCTGGGTCCACAGGCTGCGCAGGGTGAGCCAAAGGAACAGGCAGGTGAGGAAGCGCATCGCCAGCGATAACAGATGCCAGTACAGCGGTGTGTAACCCAGTGTGGCAAAACCGGCTACATAGAGCAGCGTACCGGGCGGGCGAGTGGTATAACGGTACAGGTCCAGCACCTGGCGCAAGCCCAGGACTCGCCCGTAATAGAGATGAGGCCAGTCGTCCTGGTAAAATCCCAATCCCCAAACCAGCGTGCCAAACGCCAGCGCCAGGAGTGAAAATAAGATGATCGGGAACGCCTGCTCTCGGACAATCCCGCTCTTGAATTTTTCGATCATACCCACTTACTAGGATAATTCACAGGGAATAAACCTGCCAATTTGCCGGTGGATGGCTCACTTTATCGCAGCACAAAGTATATCAAATTTTCGCGTTGGCTTTTTGCATGAGATCCAAGATCTCCAACGGCTCGCCCCTGGCGGCGTCTCGCTCCAGCGAAAGCGCTCCCTGCGCGCAGTTCGAGACACACACCCCACAGCCCATGCACTTCTCTATATCGACCCGGCTGGTTGCTCCATCCAAAGACAGGGCGTTGAACTGGCAGCTATTGACGCACTCACCGCAGCCGATACAAAGGATTTCATCGATCTGGCACACATATCCGGAGGAAGCCAGCATCGGTGTACCGCGGCGCTGCGCCTGCATCGCCCCACAGCAACAACTGCAACAGTTACAGATAGCGTAGTAGCGCCCCAGCATGGCGTCCTTGAAGAAAGCATGGTGAACGTGACCGCGCTCATTTTCCGCCCGCAAGATACCCACAGCTTCCTCTTGTGTGATCCAGCGCGAGCGGCGCGGGTGGTGCTCGGCGACGAATGCGGCAAACGGCTCGCCGATGATCAGGCACACATCCAACGGCAGGCAGGGATGGGCGCGTGACGCCCGGCATGGGCACTCCAGCGCCAGGATGTGCTGCGGGTTGGAGAGCACAATATCCCGCGCTTTGTGGTACGGGATCACCTTCTCCAGGTCGTGCAGCACCACGTCTTCGTTTACCATCACCAGCCGCCGGGCGGACTCCAGTGGCAGCACTTTGCCGTGGTAAGTGTCTGCAAGGCCGGTCGATTTATGTGGGGTACCGGCGCCATCACCATGATTCTGCACGCCATTCCCACGCACTGGCCTGAGGGCTTTGCTCAATGATGTTCCAAACCGGAAGACAGGCCCCAGAACCTTCACCGCCCGGTGCTCGCCGGTGCCGATGCCGATGTACAGGTAGGTCCAGCGGGCGTACACATAGCCGTGCAGCGCATCGAACCAGGTGTAGCCGGGTGTGCGCTTGCCTTCGCGGATGAATTCCAGAGTAGACGACGTTACCAGGGTATTCTTTACCTTGCGCATCATACTGCACCTCTAATCAGGAGAATTCGCGAGATAAATTAGGGCACATTTGGAAATATCTGCACTTAGAACCTATCCGAAAATGGATGAGAGATCCGATTTTGTGGTGTGTGCAGCTTCGCTGCACACACCACAAAATCGGTACCCCTCGAATTTTCGGACAGGTTCTTATTCAATTCTGGCAAATAATTCTTGGATTGTCATGTGACATAGATCATTGATCTGCACGAATAAAGTACGCCAGAAAAACAAGATGCAGGGAGGATTGCCCTCCCTGCATCTGAAGGGTTTTGTAATTTAAAGCAGGCTACCTGGCAAATTGCATGCTGCCCCCGCTGGTCAGAGCCAGACTCATCTCATTTCCATCGACCTCATAGATGCTGGCTGATTCGAGTCGCTCGAAGAACAGCGCGGAGTACGATTCTGAGCCACAGTCATCGCTTGTGCCTCTGGTTAGATCGAGCGAGATTCGGTTATCGCTCGTCAGCCTGTATACGCCTTCTCCCGTGTTACAGTCACTCTTAACATCCACTGTCCCATCCGGGTTGAAGCGTACAATATAATCATCCGGATCTTCCATGGTGACCGTATTGCCATCCGCGCCAGGCATCTTGTACATAGCCCAGGCAGGACCGACCAAGTCGCCGGTGAACACCGGGGTCGGCGTTTGTGTGGCAGCCGGTGGGAAGGTAGGTTGGGGTGTGAGCGGTGTCACGGGGGTGTTTCCCGGGACGGTTGTTCCCACCAGTCCCGGCGTAGCAGCCACACTGGTGGCGATCACGGAGGCCAGTTGCCCGGAGGTCGAGCCGGGTGTCAGCGGTTCGAGCAGCCAGACTGCCAGGCTATCATACTGGACGGTAAACCCGCTTTCGCTTGCCGCCCGCACAAAATAGCCGAGCCTGCCGGCATCGGTGAAGCTGTAATCCTGCAATACCTGCAGCAGCGTGCCGTTGGCGTACAACGCGTACGCCCCGCCTGCAGCCACCACGCCCAGCCGGTTAGGCTGACCGGCTCCGCTGACGATAGCCGGGTTGGCAGTGGGCTCGACCAGCACCGTTGTCGTCTGCCCGTCCCAGGCGGTCATGCTGTAGCGCCCGTCACAGGTCAGCCCGAGCAGGTACCCGCTCATATTATCCGGCGTGCGGAAGAACAAGCCAAAACGGTCCTCCGCCTGGCAGGCGGCGGGCATGATCACCAGCGTCTCAGCATAGTAATTCTGGATGACAGGCCAGCTCACCTCCCAGCAAGAGACCTGGGACATGCCCTTGGCGTTCATCGTAAAGAAGCCGCCACTGATGTCCGATTTGAAACAGGCGTTATCGTACAGCGTCCAGTTATTGGCTGTATCGAAAGTATCCAGCCCGCTCGGGCGTCCCAGCACCACCGCCGGATCGCCGGAGATGGGCGTGGGCGTTGGGGGCAGGCTTGTGGAAGTGGGCGTCGCCGTGGCAGGTAGGGGCGTTTCGGTCGGCGCAAGCGCCGTGGGGCTCGGCAGGCTCGTCATCGTCACCTCCTGGGTCGCAGCAGGCGGACTGCCGGGTCGCAGGGAGAGCATGTAGATGATCCCGGCGCCCAAGATAAGCACCAGTATGCCCAGAGCCACCAGCACCCAGATCAGAGGGTTGGCGCCGGATGGCTTAGAAGATGGATCGCTTTGCATTCTTTTCTCCTTTCAATTCACACACAACAAAAAAGGGCCTTGCGGCCCCTGCTCTAGCGTCATTATACCATAGTGGCTTTACTCGTGAAGCTTCTGCGCTTGCTGGATGAGCGCGGAGACCTGCTCCATCATGTGGTTGGTCATCTCGCGCAGGTAATGGTAGCTGCGGTCGGCGGCATCCATCGCCGGCGGTAACCACGGCTCCCCGATCTTGACGAAGAGCTCGCCGCGCATTTGCCAGGCGCCCAAGGTCGTGCGGTTGTGCATATGCCCCTGGATGCTTTTCACGAAATCTGAGGGCACATAGATGCCCATCGGCAGGAGCGGCGCCCCGCTTTGCAGCGCCAGCAGCGCCGCGCCGCTGCCTGCCCGGCGCAGCCCTTCTGCGTGATTCAGGTGCCCCTCGGGGAAGATAACCACCGAGTGTCCCAGCGCCAGTCGATCCCTGGCGGTGCGCAGCGCATCACGACCCTGACCGATGACAACCGGGATCTGGTCGGCGAGCGCCAGCAGCTTGCCGATGACCGGCACGCTGAACGTATCCTCCTGGATTAAAAAATGCAGCTTTTCGGGGAATATGAAGGGCAGCACAAAAGCATCCGTGACATAAGTGTGATTGGCAATCACGATCTTGGGTCCCGGCGGGATATTCTCTCGCCCTTCCAGCTCGAAGCCATCCGTAAAAAGCGCCAGGTATGTGCGCACGATCGATTTTGCAATCGCCGTACCAAACATCCATAAGCTCAATCCCCAGATGATAATTTTCGCCGCCAGGCTTGCCGGGCGAAGCAACTTCGCCGCTCACAAAACTGCAAGGTTGCTCAAATACGATTATATTCCATTCAAAAGAAGAGTCAACTGGCGCGCTGGTGTAAAAATGACAACATCCGCTGGCATTCCTGGCGAATATTCAGCGAAACCAGTTTTAGCCGTTTGAATAGCCGTAAAGCTGACGCTCGCGGATGAGAAAATATACGCCCACCGGCAGGTAATGGCGGAACGGGCGCCCGGCGTGGATGCGCCTGCGGATCTCGGAGGAGGAGATCTCGAGCAACGGTGCATCGATGCACTGGATCTTTGCACCCAAACCAGGCAGTCGCTCCTCCAGGCTCGCCAGGTCCACGCCGTCATCCGGACGGCGCATCACCCCCAGGGCGCTCGCCGCATGCAGTAGACCGGCTGGGTCATGCCAGTTGGGCAGATCGCGCAGCGAATCGCCTCCGATCAGGTAAAGCAGCTCCGCTTGCGGGTACTCCTGCGCCAGCACGCGCACCGTATCTACCGCGTAGAGCGGCGGGGGGCGGTCGATATCCACCCGGGAGAGGGCAAATTGCGGGTAATCCGAGATCATAATATGTAACATCGCCAGCCGGTCATCCACCGACTGGCGAGGCTGGTCCGGCTTGTGGGGTGGATCTGGTGTGAGCACCCATAACACCCGCTCCAGCCTGAGCTGGTCCTGCGCTTCGGCAGCCAGGATCAGGTGCCCCAGGTGTGGCGGATCGAAGGTCCCGCCAAAGATGCCCAGGCGGCTCAGTCGCTCCATTCCAGCTCGTAATCCCCGATGAATACGTTGTCGCCGTTTTGGACGCCTGCCTTTCGCAAGGCGGCTTCGATCCCCAGTGCCTGCAGGATACGCTGGAAGCGGCGCACCGATTGAATATGCTCCCAATAGGTCATGGCTGCCGCCCGCTCGATAGCCTCACCGGTCACATGCCATCCATCCTGGCGGCGCTCAATCTGATACTGGCGCGGGTCCGCTTCGGGACGATAGACGGGCATGTCTTCTACCGGCTGCTCGGGCGGCGCCTCATCCAGCATTTGCGCCGCGCGGTAGAGCAGCGGTCGTACCTGAAGACCGGTAACTGCCGAGATCGCCATCGCTTCGTAACCCCGCTTTTGCAGCTCAGCCTGCACCGCAGCCCAGCGCTCCTGCACGTCCGGCAGGTCCATTTTATTGAAAGCCACGATCTGCGGCTTGCGTTTCAGGTTGGGATCGAACAACGCCAGCTCGCTGTTGATCTGGGCAAAATCCAGCAGCGGATCTTCAGCCATGCCATCCAGCAGGTGGATCAGCACGCGCGTGCGCTGGATGTGGCGTAAAAAGCTGTGCCCGAGCCCCAAGCCGCGGTGAGCGCCTTCGATCAGCCCAGGGATATCCGCTAGCACGAGCACGGTGTCTGCGTCCAGCTCTGCCACGCCCAGGTTAGGCTCCAGCGTTGTAAACGGATAAGCGCCGATCTTCGGCTTGGCGCGGGTCACCGCAGCCAGCAGGGTAGATTTTCCGGCGTTGGGCACGCCGACGATGCCCACATCGGCGATCAGCTTCAGCTCCAGGCGCAGGGAGACGGTCTGTCCCGGCTCGCCGCGCTCGCCGATGCGCGGCGCCTGATTGGTGGCGGTGGCGTAACGGGCATTGCCTTTTCCGCCCCGCCCTCCGACGGCTACACGCAGCGTTTGTCCAGCTTGAGTCAGGTCGCCAAGCGTTTCTCCATTCGCCGCGTCATACACCAGCGTACCCGGCGGCGCCTCCAGCACCAGGTCTTGCCCGGATGCCCCGCTCATATTTTGCTTGGCGCCCGGCGCCCCGTCCTGGGCGCGGAACTTCGTCTGGTGATGGAAATGGGATAGGGTATTCAGCGTCGACTTGACAACCAGCAGCACATCGCCGCCGCGCCCGCCATCGCCGCCATCCGGACCGCCGAACGGCACGTACTTCTCGCGCCGGAAATGAACGGATCCATCACCGCCCTTCCCCGAGCTGACCTCAATGGTTACTTCGTCAATAAACATGCGTTGCTCCGCCTTCACGCTACCCAAAACCGGGTACTTCCTCGGCAATTCCCACTGAACCTGCACCGGCTGGATTATACCATCAGGGGTTTATGGTATGATTTATCCGGAAGGCGTCTACCTAACTCACCATGCCGGGTTCCACCACCTCCTCCGCCAGCCGGCGCATCTGGACCCTGCTCCTCGTCCTCGGCGCAACGCTCTTTATGCTCTTCTTCTTCGGTCCCACCGATAACGACGCCTGGGACCCCTCCTTCTACTATGCGCAACTGCGCTCCCCCATTATCGATCGCGATCTGGATCTGCGTGGCGAGACCAACACGCGCGATTTCACCATCAATCCCACGATCACCGGATTGCAGGGCAGCGCGTACCCGCTTGGACCGGGGCTTTTATGGTCGCCCTCCTTTGTCGCCGCACACCTGCTCACACGCCTGTTTACGCCAGCCTCCGCAGATGGCTATACCTTTCTCTATATCTCTCTCACCACCCTGGCGTCCGCCATCTTCGGCGCCCTGGCTTTGCTGCTCATCTACCGCATCTGCCGCTTCTTTGCCCCCGCCGGGTTGGCGCTCCTGGCGACGCTGATGTGCCTGTTCGCTTCGCCGTTGTTCTTCTACATCTTTCGCCAACCGTTGATGCCGCATACCACCAACCTTTTCGCTTCCGCCGGTATGCTCCTCGCTTACCTGTACCTGGACGAAGACGATCTCCTGCAGCGGTGGAGCGGGCTGATCTTCGGCGTTTGGCTGGGGTTGTGCTTTCTCACGCGCTGGTCAGGGATCATCCTGGCATTGCTGCCGCTGCTGTATTTCGGCAGCCGCCTGATGACTGCCCTGCGCCGCGACGAGAGGCAGGCTTTAAAAATCATCCTGCTCCAGGTAGGGGTGATGGCAGCGAGCTTTCTGGTCATCGTCACCCCGCAGCTCATTTTCTGGCACCGGGTGTATAACGCCTGGCTCGTTTTTCCATCTCCCCGCACAGATTACATTGCCAGCTTGCTGCCTCCTAATTTTTTCCAGATTTTTTTTCACACGAACCGTGGCTTGCCATACTGGTTCCCGTTTGCCATCCTGGGGATGCTGGGTTATTTCTTCATCCCAGACCGCAAGCTAAAGCTGGCAGCTTTTGTCGCCACTTTCTTGCTCGCTTTTTTGCTTGGCTACCGTAGAGACTGGTATGGGGGCGGCATCTTCGGCGCCCGCTACTTCATCGAAGCCTTGCCCTTTCTTGCCCTGGGATTCGTCTGCCTGACCCGCCGCATCTACCCGACGCCGGCGGGCAAGCTCTGCCTGGTCGGGCTGGCGGCATTGCTCTCCGCCCACCAGCTCATGTTGCTGCACGCTGTGGAGCACGCCGCCGAGCCGGGCTGGGTGAGCCTGCAGGGCTACCTGCGCGGCAAGCCGCTTGGGGTAACCTGGCAGGTGAACGCCGCGCTGCGCCTGCTGCGGGAGCCTGGCTCGCTGCTTAGCCCGCGCCCCTACGTCGCGCAGGAGCGGCAGAGCGTCCTGGTCAACCTGCTGGCTGGCGTGCGCAGCTTACAGAGCTATCTTATCCCGGGGGTCGCCGTGCTGCTCACGCCGCTCATCGCCGCGGGGGCCCTCCTGCTCTCGCGCCACGCCACGCGCCGCTGGCTGCCGCTGCTATCCCTGGGCATCATCGCATTAATGGCTTGCTGGTCGCTTTACCTGCTCTTCTTTACACATTGACCCGCGATCGAGAACGCTGACCCAACAGGAACCAGGATGGGAGGGACATGAATATCAAATCTAGCGTGCCAAGGGTTGGTTTGCTGATCAGCATCCTCATCCTCCCTACACTCCTGCTGGCGCTGGCTGGGGGCAGCCTGGCAGCCCCAAACGCCCCCGTTACAGCCCGCGTGAGCATCCCCAGCGGCGGCGGACAGGCGAATGGCGCCTCCATCCTGCCTTCGCTTTCCGCCGACGGTACGCTGGTCGTTTTCACGTCCAGCGCTTACAACCTGGTCGCCGGCGACAACAATGGTTACGCCGATATCTTCCTCCACAACCGCAGCAATTCCATGACGGAGCGCATCTCGCTCACCAGCAGCGGCGGCGCAAGCGATGGCGATTCGCAAACCGCGGTCATCTCGCCAGATGGGCGCTACGTGGCATTTGCCTCCACCGCCTCAAACCTGGTGGCGAGTGACTTCAACTTCGCCAGTGACATCTTCTTACGCGACCGGCAGAACAGCCAGACGCGGCGCGTCTCCGTGCTCAGCAACGGCGCCCAGGCGGATGGGCGCTCCATATCGCCCGCCGTCTCCTCCGGTGGGCGTTACGTGGCGTTCCAATCCCTGGCGACCAACCTGGTCAGCGGAGATACCAACAGCAGCGACGACATCTTTCTCCACGACACCCAGAGCGGGCAGACGTTGCGCCTCTCCGTCTCCAGCAGCGGCGCGCAAGCGAACGGCAGCTCGATGCTGCCCTCCCTGAGCGCCAGCGGACGGTTAGCGGCGTTCCGCTCGCTGGCATCGAACCTGGTCGGTGGAGATACCAACGACCATGCAGACATCTTCGTGCGCGATCTGGACGCCGGGCTCACCACGCGGGTCTCCATCGCCAGCAGCGGCGATCAGGCGAACGGCAATTCGATCTCGGCGGTGATCTCCGCCGACGGGCGCTACGTTGCCTTCATCTCTGAAGCGAGCAATCTGGTGAGCGGCGACACAAACGGCTTCCGCGATGTTTTTGTCCATGACCGGCAGACGGGCACCACCGAGCGCGTATCCGTCTCCAGCGCAGGCGCCCAGGCAAATGACACCACCAACACGCTCCTGGGTATCAGCGCCGATGGGCGCCAGGTGGCATTTGCCTCCTGGGCGGATAACCTGGTGGGAGAGGATACCAATGGCTACTATGATGTCTTCGTCCACGACCGCTGGTCCGGCGTTACCGAGATCGTCTCCGTAAACAATGCCCTGCAGGCAGGCGACCGCGAGTCCTACCACCCCGCCATATCTGCCGATGGGCGTTTCATCGCTTTCAATTCGTACGCCACCAATCTGGTCAGCGGCGACACCAATGGCGCGTTCGATGTCTTCGTGCGCGATCGCGAAGCCCAGCCCCAGCCTTCCCTGACCAGCGATTACACCAGCGGGACCCCCGGCAGCTTTTTTAACGTGCAGGGCGCCAATTTCCCGCGCAACAGCCTGGCAACGATCTCTGCCAACGGTCTGGTGCTCACCAGCACCTTACCGGTGGATAGCAGCGGCTTCTTTAGCTTCACTCTCGACACGACCGCCGCCGACCCGGGCTACTACGCCATCAACGCCGCCACAAACCCCCAGGCGTTTGCCTTCATCACATTAGACCCAGCCGGCGAAACGCACCCGCTGACAGGCGCCGCGGCGTTGCTTTCCGTTCCGGGGGGTGTCGCTTTCCCATATTGGAGCTACCTGGCAATCCTCCAAAAATAAATACCTGCACATAGGTTAGGAGCGGATTGTACAATTATTGCGGATAATTGCACAAATGGGCAATCTGTGGTAAATTGTTATCCACACTGCGGGCAGGAGAAAAAATATGGAACCATCATCCACACCGGATATCGTCGTTGGGCGGTTGCCCCTTTATCTGCGCGCTTTATACCACATGGCGCAGGAAGGGCGCAAAGTGACCTCATCGCAGGAGCTTGGCGAGCGACTTGGCATCTCAGCGGCACAGATCAGGAAGGACCTCTCGCAGTTCGGTGAGTTCGGCAAGCAAGGCACCGGCTACGATATTGAATTCCTGGTAGTGCAGCTCCGCCAGATCCTCAAGGTTGACCGGATCTGGGATGTCGCCATTGTCGGCGCCGGGGATATCGGCAGCGCCGTGGCACGCTACCAGGGCTTCGGAGACCGCGGCTTCCGCGTGACCATGCTCTTCGATAGCGATCCAACGAAGATTGGCACCCAGATCGGACCCTTTACCGTGCAGGATAGTGCTGAGATGATCTCTGCAATCCAGGCGGCGGGCGTGCGGGTTGCCATGATCGCCGTGCCTGCCTCGCAGGCGCAACTCGTGACCGACCATCTGGTGAAAGCCGGCGTGCGCGCCATTCTCAACTACGCCCCCATTAACCTGAGCGTTCCGGAGAGCGTACGCGTGCAGTACACCGACCCTGTGACGCACCTGCAGCGCATGACCTACTACATCGATTAGTCTCACGCAGAAACCAGCCGTTTGAAAGGCTTCGATCTCAGCCTGTTGTGCATCCTGTTCCTGGCGCTGGGCGGAGGTCTTGTGGTCCGCTTTGCCTCTCCCTGGGGCATTGGGCTGTCCCCTGATTCGGTCCGCTACATTCAGGCGGCTCACAATTTCGCCTCGGGAGCGGGGCTCTCCACCTGGGATGAAGCGGGATTCCAGCCGTTAACGCATTTCCCGCCGCTCTACCCGCTCTTCCTGGCAATCGCTGCCTCCAGCCTGCAACGTGCTGCCGTCTGGGCGCACAGCTTGCAGGCGCTGCTCTTTGCCGCTAATATCGCTTCGCTCGGTCTGATTGCCTGGTTGTGCTCGCCCGGCAGGCGCTGGCTGGGGATCATCGCTGCCTTTACAGCATGCCTTGCCCTGCCCCTGCTGGAAATCCATGCCTGGGCGTGGAGCGAGCCGCTTTTCTTGCTGCTGGCGACCTGGGCGCTATTCGCTCTCTACCGGCACATCGAAAAACCTCAATACCGCTGGCTGCTTTGCGCCGCCGGATTGGCAGCCTTAGCCTGCCTGGCGCGTTATCTTGGCTTTGCCGTGGTGCTGGCGGGTGCTCTCGCCCTCCTGCTGCTCAGCCGTAAACCGCTGAAATCTCAGCTGGTGGACGTCCTGGTGTTCTCAGCCATCAGCCTGCTGCCGGTCTCGATCTGGCTGGCGAGCGGCGCCCTGCGCAGCTCGGCTGGCGCCGAGCGCATGCTGGCGTACCATCCGCTCTCCCTGGCGCAGGTTAAGACCATTATTCTGGTGATGACCACCTGGTTGGCGCCTCTCGCCCTGTCCAATCGGGCGCGCTTGTGGCTGGCAATCCTGCTGGCTGTATCCTCGCTTTGCGTAGCCATCTTGCTCTGCAAGCGCCGCAGCCTGGCGCCGCGCTGGCGCCTGCTCGCCTTCTTATCCATCATCACCGGCTCATACCTGCTGGCGCTGGCTGTCTCTCTCTCTGTCTTCGATGCCAGCACACCGCTGGATAATCGCATCCTATCCCCTCTCTTCGCCGCCTTCCTGCTCCTGGTGATCTGCCTGCTTGGGGCAGCCCTGGAGCACAACCGGCTGCTGGGAAGACTGGTTCTGATATTATGGTTCATCTGGATTACCTCGACCTATTCGTTCCGGGCGGCAGATTTCCTTCAAATGTGGCGCCAGCAGGGTCTGGGTTATTCTTCCCCCCGATGGATCCATTCTGAGACATTGACAGGCTTGCGCAGCCTTGCGGTGCAGGGTCCCATCTATTCTAACGACCCGCAGGCGATTTACTTTTTTACCGGTCACGCTGCGCGCTTACTGCCCCTTAAGTACAATCCATATTCCCTGCAAACCAATCCCAGGATCGAGCCTGAGCTCCAGCGCATGGGGAAGTACATCCAGGAAGACCAGGGTATTCTGGTGATCTTCCGCACCGTTTCTTGGCGTCCTTACCTGCCTGCTGAAGCAGAAATCCTGAAACAACTGTCTCTTGCGTCTCGGTTGGCAGGCAGGGATGGCACAATTTACTTGCCTGTCAAATAATTTGTCCTAGCTTTTGTACAGACAATTGATACCCCGCCGGGCGGGTTTGGGTGCTTAATGGGGGTAATGATCATCTGGATGGACTGGTATGTCCGCTCAAACAGCATACTCTGGCAAAACCAGGAGAGAAGTGAAAGGATTCCCATGGATCAGCCGCTACCCGCCTCCGGCATACTCCCGATCGACCCCGATTCATTCAAACACCTTTATGGCGAATACCAGAATTTTGTTTATCGCCGCGCCTATTCACTGCTCGGCGATAGCGCCGCGGCAGAAGATGTAACCCAGAACACTTTTATTCAGGTTTACCGCAACCTACACAGCTTCCGCGGCGGCGAGTTTCGCGTCTGGCTCTACCGCATTGTGACCAATGCCTGCTACGATGAGCTACGCCGCCGCCAACGCCACGCTCGCCTGCGCCCCTTCTCGATTGATGCGTACGGCAGCGAGAGCGACCCAGGCGATAAGCTTGTCTCCCAGGATATGACGGCTGAGGAATCCCTGGAACAGGTTGAGCTCTCGGATACTATCCGGCGCTGTCTGGATATCATACCCCGCTCCCAACGCGACCCGCTGGTGCTGGTGGATATCCTGGATATGGATTACGCACAGGCTGCGGAGCGGCTGGGCATTCCGGTAGGAACGCTGAAGAGCCGCCTGTGGCACGCTCGCGCCCAGTTGCGTATCTTACTCCAATACAACACTGACCTTATCGATGGCTCTTATGCGCGCTACTCGAGGTCGCAGGCATGAAACGGACTGGCGGTTGATTGACCGTGTTTCGATAGCTGTTGAGCAGGAGGCGATCCAGCAAACCCTCGAGCGGGTCGCAGCCAGGCTCGCCCAGCTAAACATGCACCCAGCCGCCCGCAGCCGCTTGATCACTACCCTGGCAGCCCAGCTCGCCAGCGCTTTGGAATCCGCTTCGGACGATCAGCCCGAAGTTCTACGCTTGCAGATCTATACCAGCGGCGTCCATACCCCCAGCGCCCATGGCTGGGGATTTTTTATCGTCAGCAAACCGCCTCGCACTAACCGGCGTTTTTTGGATGTCTTTGTTTACCGCGATCCGCCCGTTTGAGCCAGCCGCTGGACAATTTCCTCAAGCGATAGGTGGGCGATATCCGCATCAGCCCGGATACCCGGTTGGCTTGCCCCCCGACTGGGCAACAACGGGCGCAGCGCATCCACCGCCTCGCGCGTTTCAAACATAGCCGCAGGCTGCTCCTTCACCAGGTCGATAACGCGCCAGATCAGCTCTGCATCCACTTCTGTCGGGCTAAGTTGCGCCAAGCCTACCAGTGCATCCAGCATGAAAGGGAGGGAATCCGCCTCCCTTGCTGAAGCAAATGCTTCAATATACGCTTTCCGCGCCTTCTCCAGCCGCTCCAATGCAGGTAAGCGACTTGCCGAGGTAGTTAGAGGATTGCGCCAGCCCATAAGGGTCGCCAATGCGCCGGAAGAATCCAGCAGCCTCCTGAAAATGCGCAGCCGCGCTTTCGTGATCCTTCTCCATCTGAGCCAGCACACCCAGGTGGTTGAGGGTAGTGCCTGTGCCCCAGGCGTCATCACTCGCCCTGGAAAGCGCGAGCGTTTCGGTCACTCGATCCACGGCCTCGGAGTACTCCAGGCTCTCCGCATCCAGCTTGTAGATAACCTGTCGCAGATGCCGCAGGCAGTAGGATGTGCCAATTGGCTCCCGAAGCTCCTCCCAGAGCTCCAGGGCAGAGTCGAAATCTTTGCGCGCCTGCTGGAGATTCCCTTCTGAATAATCGATCACGCCCAGGTGCGAATAGCACAGGGCTAACCCATAGATATAGCCAACGGGTCTGCTGATACGCAGGCTTTCCTCAAGATAAGCCCGCCCTTCAGCATATTCACCCACTTGCAAATCGAGCATGCCGATGAAGCGCAGCACGTTTGCCAGGCTCTCCGGGCTCTCTCCACCGCGCAGCAGGCTCAACCCACGCAAGAAGTACTCTTTGGCGGGTGTGTTACGCCCATGACGGTTCAGGAACCAGCCATAACCGACCAATACCGCAGCCAGGCTCAGCTTATCGGCTCGATCCATGCTTTCCGCCGTGCTTTCCAGGCTGCTCAGCGTAGTAACCGCCTGCTTGAATACCGCCAACCCCTCCTGGTACCAACCCCGCAGCTCGTAAAACCAGGTAAATCCCTGGCTCAGAAGCTGGATCTCGCGTGTGCGCTTGTTTTTGATCGCCCAATCCCACGCCTGGCGCAGGTTGTCGATCTCCGCCGCGATCATCGCCTGCAGCTCTGCCTGGGTGCGACCTTTGAGGCGATACACGAAAGGCTGGAGCAGATCGCCATAATAACGGCAGTGCCTGTCCAGGGTAGCCAGCATCTCCTCCGGGTTTTTCTTTAGCCTGACAAAGCCGTATTTGTGCACCAGGTCATGCAGGCTGTAACGACCCTCATCCACCCTCAAAATCAGGGATTTATCCATCAACCCGGCGAGCTCCGAGAGGCTCATCCCAGCGACGCGCTCGGCCGCCTCACGCTGGAAACCGCCTTCGAAGACGGAAAGGCGGCACAGTACCTGGCGCTCGTGCTCGTCCAGCAAACGCCACGAATAATCGAATGCCGCCTGCAGAGAGCGATGCCGCTCAGGGACGTCGCGGGTGGAATCAGCCAGGAACTCCGGGAACTCCCCCGCCTGGGTCGACCTTTCAAGCTCCGCAAGGATCTCCGTTGGAGCGAGAACACGCGCCCAGCCAGCCGCCAGTTGGATTGCCAGGGGCATCCCCTCCAGCAGGCGGCAGATCTGCGCGATCGTTTGGTACTCCTCGCAGTTCGGCTCGTAAGTGGCGTCCATCTGGCGTGCGTAGTTCAAGAATAAGCGGATCGCCCCGTACTGGTCGAGCGCTTGTCCTTCCTCCAGAGCCGGAAACGGCAGTCCCTGGATATCGAACACCCACTCCCCGGAAAGGTTAAGTCGCACTTGCGACGTAGCCAGCACCTTTACCCCCGGCGCTTCCTGCAGCAGATCGGCGAGCAGGTCCACACCTTCCAGCAAGTGTTCCAGGTTATCCAGTAGCAGCAGCGCCTTCCGCTCGCGCAGCATGTGCAACATTTGCGCGCGCACATCGACGTTGCCGCTCACCACAACCCCCAACACCTGGGCGATAGCCAGCGCCAGGTAATTCGCAGAATGCACCGATGCCAGCGGCACCCAATACACGCCATCCGGAAATGGAAGCTCCGCGTAGCGGACGAGCTCTAAGCCCACCTCTTTTGCCAGGCGCGTCTTGCCGATGCCGCCCGGTCCGGTCAGCGTGAGCAGCCGGCAGGTTGGGTCGAGCAACAGGCGCAAAATCTCCTGGCGCTCATGCTCCCTGCCGACCAACGGGTTGGTAGGAATGGGAATCCCGGAAGGCGCAGCCTTTCCAACCGGTTCGAACGCGAGACCCGGGGCGCTTTGCAGCGTTGGCAGTCTCTCCAGTCGCCTTTCACCGCGTGCCATCTTGACAAATGTACCTCGCTGCTCGGCGGGGACTTCAAGCGCAGACGACAGCAACTCGGCGACCTGGCGCGAGGGTCGCCGCTCGTCCGCCTCGATCTTGACGATAGTTGACAGGGAGCACCCGATCTGCTCAGCCAGCTCGGTCTGGGTTAAATCCAAAGCTTTTCGGCGGCGTTTTAACCACGCTCCAAAGCTGCTAGGCTCATCCATTCAATTTCCTTCCTAAGAATTGCCTGATAATTTTTTCTGTATGATTTTTCCGGAATCTGCCCCAATTGTACTACTTTTTGTACATGCTTTTGTCAATCTCAGGCGCACCTATTCACCCAAATATTGGCTTTAATTAGCCTTATCTGGACTTTCATCCTTCAAAGTAAGGTAGAATATGGACAATATCTATCCAATAGCTATGATAAAGTGAGGAGATCAAATGAGTGACGTAATCATCATTGGCGGCGGTCCGGCAGGCGTCACCGCCGCGTTGCGCGCCCGCGAGCTGGGCGCCGAAGTTACCCTGGTAGAGAAAGGTCGCCTGGGCGGAACCTGCGTCAACGACGGCGTCGTTCCCACTCGTGTTTGGGCACGCGCCGCCCGCTTGCGCCGCGATTTTGAGCTACTATCCACGTATGGCTGGCTGGCGCAGCCGCCGGAGCTGGACTACTCCCGCCTGCTCACCCGCACCCAGCAGGTGGTCTACCAGGTGCACGAGAAGAAACAGCTCATCGCCCAACTGGAAAGCGCCGGCGTGCGCGTCCATGCAGAGACCGGTAAAGCCTGGTTCAACGACGCCAACACGATACACACCGAGAAGGGGCTCACCCTCCAGGCGGATAAGTTCATCCTGTGCGCGGGTGGGCATGCCCGCCAGCCTTCCTTCCCCGGTAAGGAGTACGTCTTGACCCATCACGATATCTGGTCGGTGGACCGCCTGCCCGCCTCTGTCGTCATTGCCGGAGGCGGCGCAACCGGCTGCCAGCTTGCCACCATCCTCACTGCCTTCGGTTGCCGGGTGTGGCTGATGGAGATGAACCCAGATATCCTGGCTATCGAAGACCCCCAGGTCTCCCAAACCATGCGCCGCGCGCTGGTTCGGCGCGGCGTGGATGTCATCACCGGCATCAGCGGCATCGAATTGGTCGAAAAAACAGATGATGGCTACTATCTCACCTACACACAAGCCGGTCAATCGCAGCTCATCAAATCCCAGGCGGTTATCCTGGCTTCCGGCTGGCCCGGCAACGCCGATGAGCTCAATCCGCAGGCTGCCGGCGTTGAGACCCACCGTGGCTACGTGGTGGTGGACGAGCACCTGTGCACCACCGCCCCCCATATCTTCGCCGCCGGTGATATCACCGGGCGCATGATGCTGGTGCAAAGCGCCGGGTTGGAAGCGCGTACCGCCGCCGAAAACGCCATCCTCACGCCAGGGCAGCGCTCCTCGCACCAGATCGTCCCGCATGGTGGCTTCACCGATCCCGAATACGCCAGCGTGGGGATGAGCGAGCCGCAGGCAAAAGCCTCCGGACAGGAGTACCTGGTAGCCACCACCCAGTACGCCGACCTGGATCGCGCCGTTATCGATGGCTTCACCGAGGGATTTTTCAAGCTGATCGTCTCGCTGGATAACCACCGCATCCTCGGCGCGCATGCCGTCGGCGAGCAGGCGGTTGAGATTATCCAGATCGTCGCCGCCAGCATGACAGCGGACATGTGGGTGGAGCAGATGGCAGAGATGGAGTTCTCCTACCCAACCTATACCGCCATCGTGGGTGTCACCGCCCGCAAAGCCGTTTACGCCCTGGGTGTCATGCCGCTCGCCCCGCAGTGGCGCACGCTGGGGCGTTCGATTGCCGCCGAATGGGAGCGCGGCGAAGGGATCTGAGTGCGCACAGTCTTCGTCCTGCTCCTGGCAGTTACCCTCCAGCTGGTGCTCCTGGCGCCCATTCTGGCGATCGGCTGGAGCAAAGAACCCTTCCCCGGCTTTCTCGTCGAGCAGACGCTGGTCGTTACCGATGCGGACAGTCAGGGTTGGAGTGGGCGACAGGCAGGCATTGCTTATCCGCAGAAAGTGACTCATATCGACGCCCTTCCGGTGAGCACCGCGGGACGAGTTCAGCGCCGCAATCCAGAAATACGCCATCGGCGATGAGATCCAGGTGACCACAACCGGACCGGATGGCGCCATCACGCTCCTATCCCGGCATCCGCCTGGCGCAGTTCCCGCAAGCCGGACCTGATGCGCTTGTTCTGGCTTCCGTATTCGGTCAGCATGATTTACCTCTTCCTCGGCACCTGGATCTTCCAGCTCAGCAAAGACCAGTCCACGGGCAGAGCTTTTGCCTACTTCTGCCTGTGTACGACGATCACCTTGACTTTCCTCTTCGACCTCGCCACCACGCACCTGGCGTCCGCAATTTGGACGATCGCCATCGCTCAGATCGGCGGCGCACTCGCCTGTCTGGCGTTGGTGTTCCCCTCGCCCGCCAAAATCATCCGGACGCGCCCTCGCCTGCAGTACCTGCCCTACGCCGTGTCCGCTCTCTTCGCCGTCCTTGGGCTGCTGGCGCTTTACAATTACCGGCAGCCCTGGCTCTACATCTCCGCCTGGCGCCTCAGTTATGTCTATGCCGCCCTGGCAATCCTGATCTTCATCGTCACGCTCATGCTGCGCTTGCGCCGGCGTGAAGCGCCCGCCGTCCGCCAGCAAGCGCGTACCATCCTGCTCGGCAGCCTGGTTGCTTTTCTGCCAGTTGGCGCCTGGTTTGTTGCGCCTCAGCTCGGCATTCGCCTGGAGTGGAATCCAGCCTTCTACCTTCCGCTCCTGCTGCTCTTCCCGCTCTCGATCGGTCTGGCGATCCAGCGCTACCACCTGTGGGATTTCGATGTCCTGCTCAACCGGGTGGTGATCTATGGCTTGCTGACCCTGGTGCTGGTGCTCGATCTACGTCGCCAGTATCGTGATTGTGCAGATGGCGCTGACCGACTACGTGACCCTCACCCCCACCATGCGCACCATCCTGCTGACCTTCATCATCCTGGCGCTTTTCTCCCCGGCGAAGAACCGCATCCAGGAGGTCATCGACCGGCGTTTCTTCCGCCATAAATACGACGCCGCCCGCACCCTGGCGGCTTTCAGCCAGACCCTGCGTCACGAGATCAACCTGGAGCGCCTTGTCTCCGAGCTGCTGCAGCGTGACCCAAGAAGCCATGCAGCCGGGCAGCGCTGCACTATGCCTGTGCCAGGTCGCCCCCGGTCAGGCTGACTGCGCCTTAGCCGGTGACGACCCCCTGTGCAGCTCGCTGCGCAGCGCCAACGAAGTAGTCGAGGCAGCCGAGCTGAAGCCTCGCCTCGCCTGCCTTGCAGCGCTTCAAACAGCAGGGCGCCGCTCTCTTGATCCCGCTTGTCTCCCAGGATGAGCTGGTGGGCGTGCTCAGCCTCGGCAGGCGCAACAGCGGGCAATCCTATAGCAGCGATGACCGCCGGCTGCTTTCGATCCTGGCGGGTCAGGCGGCGCCTGCATTGCAGGTCGCTATGATGGTGCAGCAGCAGCAAGCTGAAGCGCTCCACCGCCAGAGCGTTGCGCACGAGCTGGAAGTTGCCCGCCTGGTGCAGATGACCCAGCTTCCTGCCCAAGCGCCCGAGCTGCCCGGCTGGCGCTTCTCCACCTTCTACCGCCCCGCTGCAGCCATCGGCGGCGAATTTTACGATTTCGTCCAATTCCCCCAAAACCATTTAGGCATCGTCATCGGAGATGTGGCGGCGCACGGCACGCCGGCAGCCCTGGTGATGGCGCACACGCGTGGCTTGATCAGCGCATTTGCTCAGGAGGAGAGTTCCCCCGCTGCCCTGCTGGAGCGGGTGAACCGGCTGCTCGTCCCTGATACGCCGGAGAAGATCTTCGTTACTTGTTTCCTGGCTGTTATCGATGCCCACGCGGGTCGCATTCGCTTTTCTAACGCCGGTCACGACCAGCCCTACCGCATCCGGGATGGCAGCCTCCAATCTCTCGAAGCCACCGGGCTCCCCCTGGGGATATTCCCGGAGGGCGCGCTACGACGAGTACGAAACCAGCCTGATACCCGGTGAGAGCCTGCTGTTCTACAGCGACGGCTTGGTCGAAGCGCGCAGCGCTCAGGGTTTGCTCTTGAGCTTCACCGGGCTGGAAGTGCTGTTGCAGGCACGCCCGCCAGGCGCAGACGGGCTGATCCCTTACCTGTTGCAATCAGTAGATGCGTTTGCCGCTCCCGGCTGGGCGCAGGCAGATGACATCACTCTCCTTACGGTTGACTATTTAGCTCAGGAGTTTAAAAGCCATGTTGGATATGAAAGCCGATTTCCAAATCTGGGAGCTTAACCCTCAAACGCGTGTGATCGACGTGCAAGGCGAGCTCACTGGCGATGCTGAAAGCGCCATCCTGAATGCCTATGCCCAGGCAGATGGCGCCGCGACGCAATTGGTGGTGCTGAATTTTAAAAGGCTGGCTTATATGAACAGCAGCGGAGTGGGATTGTTGATCACCCTGGTGGTGCGCGCTCGCCGGCAGGGCAAGAAGCTGGCTGCCGTAGCCCTGCCCGACCACTTCAAAAAGATCCTGCTGCTCACCCGCCTCAACGAAGCCCTGCCCATCTACGACAGCCAGGCAGATCTTGAAGCCGCCATCCATCAAGGGGTCTTTGCCGTGGCTCCATCCTGAACCGCCGCACGCGATTTGTGCAAATTAAACACAGAGAAGCAGGTGGGGCTGCCCCGACCTGCTTCTCGATTTTCACGGTATTTGTCTATACGAAAGGCAGGCTTCTGCGGATCAAGGCGTACATGCCGAAGCCGCGCGCCGCGCCCTCGGCAACGCAGGTGAGCGGGTTATCCACCAGGTAAGAAGGCACGCCCAGTTCCTTGGTAAACAGCTTATCCACGCCGCGCAGCAGCGCCCCGCCGCCGGTCAGCGCCAGCCCGCGGTCGATGATGTCTGAGACCAGCTCAGGCGGGGTCTTCTCCAGCACCCGGCGGGTGGTCTCGATCATGTCCAGCAGCGGCGGGCGGATGGCTTCGACGACCTCGCCCGTGGTCAGGTTCACCGGGCGCGGCAAGCCGCTCACCTGGTCTTGCCCCTGCACTTCCATGCTCTGCTCAACGTCCTGCGGCACCGCCGCGCCGATCTTCAGCTTGAGCTGCTCGGCGGTCAGCGGACCGATGATCACGCCGTACTTCTTGCGCACATAATTGATGATGGCTTCATCGAGTGCCATGCCCCCGGCGCGCATCGTCTCGGCTGAGACGATGCCGTACATCGCCAGCACAGCCGCCTGGGTGCATCCGCCGCCCAGGCAAACGATCATGTTCCCCGAGGGTGTGTTGATCGGCAGATCCACGCCGATCGCCGCCGCCAGTGGCTGGTGGATCAAGAACGCTTCACGCGAGCCGGCTTGCAAGGCTGCCTCGTGCACGGCGCGGCTCTCTACGCTGGTGACGCCATAAGGAATGGTGACCATCAGCCGCGGTCTGAAGATACGCACCGGGCTGCTCAGCTTGCGCAGCAGCGCCTCCAGCAGGTACTCGGTCACTTCGTAATCGGCGATCACGCCGGTGTGCAGCGGGCGGATCACTTCCAGGCTCTCCGGGACACGCCCGAACATATCCTGGGCTTCCTGCCCCCAGGCTACCATCTTTTGCTCCTGGACAACGATCGCCGCCACAGTCGGCTCCTGGAGGATGATCTGGTTGCCTTCCACGACGCGAATAAACATTGTACCCAGATCAACGCCCAGGTCTTTTGAGAACATTGGCATGGATTACTCTTTTTCCGAACCGCCGGAGCTGATGTTAGAGCGCTGCGTGCTGCGGAAGCGGCGGGCGGCGTCCAGGCGCAGATTGGAACGGCGCAGCGCGGCTTCCATTGCCAGGTAGGCGTCGGTGTCGGGGGGCGGTCCAGCCCTGCAGGTACTCTTCCGCCCGGCGGCGGGCAGCTTCGGCACGCGCTGTGTCGATCTCGCGCACGTTCTCCGCCGCGTCTGCCAGCACGGTGATGATATCTGGCTGGACTTCCGCTACACCTCCCGCCACCGTGAAATACTCCTCCTGTCCCTGCGAGCGCACCTTGAGGATGCCGTATTTCAACGTCGAGAGCAGCGGGGCGTGGTTGGGCAGTATGCCCATCTCACCTAGCTCTCCCGGAAGGATCACCATGTCGGCGTCGCCCTGGTAGACCATGCGGTCTTGCGAGACGATCTCTACTCGGATTGGCATTCAGGTTTCCCTATGCTCGCTCGTTCCTACGCACGCGAAAGGCGGTCGGCTTTCTCGCGTGCTTCCTCAATCGTGCCCACCATCATGAAAGCCTGCTCGGGCAAATCGTCGTGCTTGCCATCCAGGATCTCACGGAAACCGCGCACCGTCTCGCGCAGCGGCACGTAGCGCCCTTCCAGCCCGGTGAAGGTCGTCGCCACGTAGAAGGGCTGGGAGAAGAAGCGCTCCATCTTGCGCGCCCGGGAGACGATGAGCTTATCCTCTTCGGCAAGCTCATCCACGCCCAGGATGGCGATGATGTCCTGCAGGTCCTTATAGCGTTGCAGCAGGCGCTGCACTTCGCGGGCGGTGGCATAGTGCTCGTCACCCACGATCAGCGGGTCCAGGATGCGCGACGTCGAAGCCAGCGGATCGACCGCCGGGTAAATGCCCTTCTCCGAGATGCGGCGCTCGAGGGCGATGGTGGCGTCCAGGTGGGTAAAGGTGGCAACCGGCGCCGGGTCGGAGTAGTCGTCTGCCGGCACGTAAACAGCCTGCATGGAGGTGATGGAGCCATAGCGTGAGGAGGTGATGCGCTCCTGCAGCTCGCCCATCTCGGTCGCCAGGGTCGGCTGGTAGCCCACCGCCGAGGGCATACGCCCGAGCAGCGCCGAGACTTCCGAGCCAGACATGCTGAAGCGGAAGATGTTATCGATGAAGAGCAGCACATCCCGCCCGTTATCGCGGAAGTATTCAGCCATCGCCAGGGCGGAGAGCGCCACGCGCAGGCGCGAGCCGGATGGCTCGTTCATCTGTCCGAAGACCATCACGGTATCTTTGATCACGCCCAATTCGAGCATTTCGCGGTAGAGCTGCGTGCCTTCTCTCGTGCGCTCGCCCACGCCGGCGAAAACCGAGTTGCCCTGGTGGACGGTGGCGATGGAGCGGATCAGCTCCATGATGATGACGGTCTTGCCCACGCCCGCCCCGCCGAAGATGCCCGTCTTGCCGCCCTTGGTGAAGGGCGCAATCAGGTCGATGACTTTGATCCCCGTCTCAAACACATCCACGCGGGTGGATTGGTCGGCGAAAGTCGGCGCAGGCGCGATGGATGGGATAATATTGGCTGGCGTGCACCGGTCCCTTGTTGTCCACCGGCTTGCCGAGCACGTTGAAGACGCGTCCCAGGGTCTCCGGACCCACCGGCACCTGGATCGGCGCGCCGGTGCTGTTCGCCTGGCGCCCGCGCTGCAAGCCGTCGGTGGTGTCCATGGCGACGCAGCGCACCCAGCTATTGCCCAGGTGCTTTTCCACCTCCAGGACAAGCGGCTCCTCATTTTCTCGCTGCACTTCCACCGCTTCGTAAATCTCCGGCATTTGGTCCGGAGGGAATTCAACATCCACCACGCCACCCAAAACCTGCACCACTCTACCTTTTGCCATCCTATCCTCCGTTATTTAGCCAATGCCTCGGCACCGCCGGCGATATCCAGCATCTCGCTGGTGATCGATTGCTGGCGGGCTTTGTTGTATTCCAGGGTCAGTGCTCCGGCTAGCTCGCTGGCGCTGTCCGAGGCGTTCTTCATCGCAACCATGCGAGCGGCGTGCTCGCTCGCCAGCGCTTCGAGTATCGCCTGGTACACCTGCAGCGCCGTAAAGCGCGGGATGATCTCATCCAAAAGCTGTTGCTCGCCCGGCTCGTAAATGTACGCCGCAGCCAGTCCGCGCGTCTCGTGCCTGAAATCCGCCACCCGCCCCTCGCCTGAATCCACTTCCAGGGGCAGCAGCTTTTTGATCGTAGGCGTCTGGCGCATCATGCTGATGAAATCGGTGTACACCAGGTAAACTTCATCGACCTTGCCGATCAAGAAATCATCCACCACCAGCCTTCCGATGGATGAGACATCGGTGAAAGTGGGCGCGGCGGGCAGGTTGCTGAACTCCGCCAGTATGTTCTTGCCCAGGCGCAACAGGATATCCCTGCCTTTGCGCCCCACTGTGATGTACTGCACCGGTACTTCATATTTATCAAAGCGCTGTAAGCAATAGCGCACGATATTGGTATTGTAGGCTCCCGCCAAGCCCCGGTCGCTGGTGAGCAGCACCACCAGCACGGTCTTCACCTCGGCGCGGCGGCTGAGCAGAGGATGCAGCGTCGCTCGCCCCGGCTGACCGGCAATATGGGTGAGCACCTGCCAGGCTTTGGTGGCGTACGGGCGTGTGTTCAGCATGGCTGCCATGGCGCGCCGCACCTTGCTGGCGCTCACGGTCTGCAACGCGCGCGTGAGTTGGGCGATATTTTTGACACTGCGGATGCGCAGGCGTACTTCTCTGGCCGTTGACATGGGTTACTGCCAGCTGCTGGTAAATCCGTCCAGTGCGCTGCGCAAGGCGCCTTCCAGCTCGGGCGTCAGGCGTTTCTTTTCGGTGATCTCCTTACCGATCTCGGAATGGGAGGTCTCCATGTAGCGCACCAGCTCGCTTTCCCAGCGTTTCATCTCCGGCAGGGGCACGCTATCGGCGTAGCCATTGGTGCCGGCATAAATGACGATCACCTGGTTCTCCAGTGTCACGGGCGAGTACTGCGCTTGCTTGAGGATCTCTTGCATGTGCTGTCCCCGGTTGAGCTGCGCCTGCGTGGCTTTATCCAGGTCGGAGCCAAATTGGGCAAAGGCGGCCAGCTCGCGGAAGGAAGCCATGTCCAGCCGCAAGCGACCGGCTACCTGTTTCATCGCCTTGGTTTGGGCGTCGCCGCCCACGCGGGAGACCGAGATGCCCACGTTGATCGCCGGGCGAATGCCGGCGTAGAACAGGTTGTTCTCCAGGTAGATCTGCCCGTCGGTGATCGAGATCACGTTGGTGGGGATATATGCCGAAACGTCGCCCAGCAGCGTCTCGATGATCGGCAGGGCGGTCAGCGAGCCGCCGCTGCCCTTCACTTTGAGCACCTGGTAGCTGTCTGCGTCTGGCATTTCCTTCAGTGCCGTCTCAGCGTCGTGCCGCGCCCGCGGACCCCCATAGATCGTCCCGCCAACGGCGTCCTCCTTTGCCACGAGCAGCTCCGCATATCCTTTGGGTACGATGGCAAAATTGTCCGCCACGCGCGCCGCTCGCTCCAGCAAGCGGGAGTGCAGGTAGAACACGTCGCCGGGATAGGCTTCACGCCCCGGCGGGCGGCGCAGCAGCAGCGATACCTGCCGGTATGCCCAGGCGTGCTTGGAGAGGTCGTCATACACCACCAGGGCGTCGCGCCCGCTCACCATGAACTCCTCGCCGATGGCGCAGCCGGCGTAGGGGGCGATGTACTGCAAGGCTGCCGGCTCATCCGCCGCAGCCACCACCACCGTCGTGTAATCCATCGCCCCGTAGCGCTCGAGCACTGCCACAGTGCGGGCGATGGCGGCTTTCTTCTGCCCGATGGCGACGTAAATGCACAGCAGGTCCTTGCCCTTCTGGTTGATGATCGTATCGATGGCAACTGCCGTCTTGCCCGTCTGCCGGTCGCCGATGATCAGCTCGCGCTGCCCGCGACCGATGGGGATCATCGAATCGATGGCTTTGATGCCGGTCTGCACCGGGGCATCCACGTCCTTGCGCAGCACCACACCCGGAGCGATGCGCTCGATGGGACGGTAGCGCTCGATCTTGATCGGACCTTTACCGTCGATGGGCTGCCCCAGCGCATTGACCACGCGCCCGATCATGCCATCGCCCACCGGCACCGAGGCGATGCGCCCCGTGGATACCACCTGCATGCCTTCCTCGATCGCCGTGTACTCGCCCATGATGATGATACCCACCAGGTCGCTCTCCAGGTTGAAGGCGATGCCCATCACACCGTTGGCGAACTGGACGAGCTCCTGGGCGCGCACATCGCTCAGACCTTTGGCGCGGGCGATGCCGTCCCCGGCCTCCACCACCACGCCAACATCGCGCACATCCAGCGCTGGCTGGAAATCATCGATTTGCTTCTTCAGGTCTGCGGTAATTTGGTTGATCAGATCCGACATGGGTCCTCCGGGAAGAATTGTGTCAAAAAGTAGCTGTTAAGCCCTTCACAGTCTGTGCATCCAGCCGCCGGACGAGGGCGACCAGCAGCTTGAGCGCCGCGTCGAAATCGTCGCGGTGCAGGATCGAGCTATGCGAGTGGATGTGGCGGGCTGCCACACCGATCACCGCCGTGGGCACGCCCGTGGCGTGCAGGTGGATCACGCCGCCATCGGTGGCGCCGCCCTCCACGTAAGAAATCTGCACCGGAACGCCGGTCTCCTGGGCGGTATCCATGATCAATTGGCGCAGCGCCAGGTTAGGGATCATGCGCGCTTCGTAGATGATCAGCGTGGGACCCTTGCCCAGCTTGACGGTCGACTCATCCGGCTTGATGCCCGGCACGTCGCCGGCGATATCCGACTCGAGCACGATCGCCACATCCGGATCCACAGCCCGCACGCTGGTCGTCGCCCCGCGCAACCCCACCTCTTCCATCACGGTCGAGACGCCGTACACCTCGTTGGGGTGACCGCTTTTCTTCAGCTCCTCGAGCGCGGCGATCACCAGGGCAACACCCACCCGGTCGTCGAAGGCTTTGGAGAGGTAGGTCTTGCCGCTCACCATCTCGACGAAGGCTGCGCTGGGGTAAACCGGATCGCCCTGCCGCACACCGGCGGCTTCGACCTCGGCTTTGCTGGAAACGCCGATGTCGATGTACATATCCTTCTTCTCGACCACCTTCTTGCGCTCGTCGGGTGAGAGCAGGTGCGGCGGTCGGGCGCCGATGACGCCGATCACCTCGCCCTGGCGCGTCTGGATGATCACCCGCTGCCCCAGCAGCACCTGGTCGAACCAGCCGCCCAGCGGCAGGAACTTGATGAAGCCGTCATCGGAGATGTGCTTCACCATAAAGCCAATCTCATCCATGTGCCCGGCGAGCATCACCTTGGGAGACGCCGCGCTGCCGGTCTGGCGGCAGATCACCGAGCCGATCTTATCCTGGGAGAGCTCGCCCAGCGGCTCCAGGTATTTACGCACCACGGCCCGGACAGGTGCTTCATATCCGGGCACGCCAGGCGCTTCAGTTAGAGTTTTCAGGAGCTCAACGGTAGAATCCATAAGTCCTCGATTTAACGGGCGGTTAATCGGTCAAATGATACCTGAAAGAGGGCATCTTGTCCAGTTCTTCACGATCAGCCAGCCTCTTAAGAGACGCCTGTGGTCCCAACCTGCTGCCAAGCCTACTTCATCCGCTTTACTGGTGCCTTCCATCTTATTAGAATGCACAGTAGCTGGTAATTCAGGTGCGTAACGCTCTCAATCCCGCTTTTTCACACACTTGCACAGGCAAGATACTCATTGATTTACGCGGAATCTTGTTGTATAGTATCCATAGTTTGTGTTGCAGTAATCACATGATAATTCGAGTGCGAGTAAACCGGTAATTATACAGGTCAAACACTGGCCCAGGATGGGCTGACACATATTGGCGCACTTCGATGCCAACTCAATCATCGTCTATCAAGCCTTCAGACCGGTCATTGGACAATTTGCGGTAAAAAACGGTTTCTTTGGCGGTGAGTTCAATACCACATACATTGCCGAGCAACGGCTTATTCTCCAAGAGATGCCGGGAAGCCTCAATACGCCTAGCGAACGAGTGTATTGGCCGGAAGACCCGGTTGTTCGAACGCGGTTGGGATTCGACGAGAGCAGCCCAACGAATGCATGGAGGCTTACGTGGCTAACTGTTGCCCGCACTTATGCCGGCATCGGTTCACCGCCACGCAGCTGATGGGTGCCGTTGGGTGCCAGGATTTCAATAAATACAAAGTAGTCTATAGTGCCGAGAAGCTAATCTTCTCCATGCCGGAGTACGATCAAGAATTAGCGGCGCGGCATAATATCAAATAGTGAGGAAAAGAGGCAATTATGAAAAATAAACTCATTCTCTTCCCATTACTAACCCTTTTCTTTGCCATCATTGGCTGTGAGTTAGGGGGCGTGGAATACGATCCGGGAATTGAACTCACCACCTGCAATAGTAAATGCGGTGAGACAGACTGGTGTCAAACTTCACGTGGAGATATGATCGAGAATCAAAAAGTTGAGTTGAGTTTTCGCCTTTATGGAGTTAATCAAGATGGTACTAGAGATTTCCCGGAGGGTTTACAAACCGTAAACGTTACATCTATTCTCACTGTGGATGGGGAGGGAAGTGTAAAGATCTCAATGAAAGATGCAAACGGCCAATTGATCTCAGCGACTGCGACCAACGGAACTCCAGCTGAACTAACCACCGATGTATCCCTGGTTTTGAAAAAAGAAAAGCCCTCCGCATTGTCGGATCAGATACAGTCGGCCAGTATCGAAGGAATTACTGTGGAAACGGTTGATGGACCTGCGTCTGGTGTGCAGATCAACCTGGCCGTCAATGGGTGTGTCTCGAACTGGTGCACGGGAACTCATCCTGTATGCACATCAGAGTGATAAATGTCTTGTAGTGAATAATTCGGGTTTTTAAGAGAGAGCCGCCCAACACCGGCCGGGACCTGACCGCCTTTGGCGGAGGGTATGCGGCGCGGGTATCGAGAAGTGGCGCGATAATGGGAAAGTACATTGCAGGCATCGCCGCTGCTGCTGAGCCAAACCATTGGACCGCCTGTGTTCAGAGAATTCGCAAGGAGATTATCTGGAAGCCTTCGAAGGGAATGGGCAGAACAAGATCTCGGGGCCGTTGTCATCGCGCTTCACCTGGTACCGGGTCTTATAATCGCGGGCTTCTTCTTTGTTCTCTCGCGGATGTTCATCCAATGGGGCTTCACGGGATACCTTGCCCTCCTTGGTTACGATTCCGATCTGTCTCGTGCCTATTGAGATCAGCGTGATGCTTCTCTGGGGTAGGAGAGTCACAGGAAAATGGTCCTTGTCGGCTCCCATTGGCTATCGCCAGCGTGGAACAGTTTTCGATTATGTTGTGTTACCGCTTCTCCTGTTCATTTGCTGGGGCGTCCTGTCGATTGGGGTCGCCCCCAGCTCTCGGTCTCTTGAAACTCAACTGTCTGTCTGGCTTCCGGCGTGGGCTACACAAGCATCGCTCATTAATGGTCTGCTCAGCAGCTCTCCCACCCAGCGTTCAATCACCATCGGCCTGGCAGTACTGCTATCTGGTCTTGTTGCGCCAGTTGTGGAGGAAATGTACTTCCGAGGGTTTTTTCTTCCAAAAATGGAGCGGTGGGGATGGGCGGCTCCCGCCATCAATGCGCTGCTATTTGCTGTATATCACTTCTACTTCCCGGGGAATGTGCTGGGTATCTTTGTAGCATTTGTCCCAGTCGCGTATGTTGTTATGGTCAAGAAGAACTGGCGGATAGGAGCCGTGTTCCACAGTTTAGTCAATCTATGGGGAGTGTATCGTTTGGCTGCGTTAATCTGACGGCGGGATAACAACCCACTGGAGCCGACTCGGATCTCTGGCGGCACTCTGGATAACTTTCATGAATACGGATTTATCCATGGACATCCGATCGCTCTTCACACGATTTCCGACGTTGCCAACACAACGTTTGACGTTGCGGGCATTCCGGCAAACCGATCTGCAAGATCTGTACGACTACGCCACTGATCCCGAGATTGATCGGTATACACCCTGGTTGCGTTATCAATCCCTGGCTGAGGCACAGGTCGATCTCGATGACTTTATTGCTGGGTACGAACGTGATGGGCTCAGCCTTGGGGGATCGAGCATAACGTTGACCAACGCTTGATCGGGTTAATCAATCTGAGCCTTCCACAGCCTCGATACCGGCGAACGGAACTGGGATTTACGATTGCGCGAGCCTATTGGCGACAAGGCTATGCTTCGGAAGCGGCTCGTGCGGTGATCAAGTTTGCGCTAGGGCCAATGAAGCTGGGCCGTGTAGAAGCCGTATGTTTGCCAGAAAATCAAGCGTCAGCCGCGCACTGCAAAAAGCAGGGATGCAATACGAGGGATTGCTGCATAGCTATCAGGGATGGCGAGGAGAACCGCGAGATCTCCAGATATTTGCGGTGACCGCATTGGAATACTCCCAGATGTAACCTGGCGCGGGGCAATCTGAACACGCTTTAGTGGTGCTCAACACCGGCTGCGGGTAGCGGTCGCGATTTTCAAGAAGTGGCGCGATAATGGGAAAGTATCTGGCAGACATCGCCGCTGCGCCTGAGCCAATCCGTTGGGCGGTCCGTAGATAAAGGAAAACATGAGCGGATGAAAACTTACCGAAATGAAAAACATGGTTTTGAGATAGATATGCCAGAAGAATGGGCTCCTGTTCCTGCAGCGGTATTTGGCTTTGTGGGTATTTTCTATGGGCCTATTCCAAAGGGGGCCAATAAAAACTGGATCCAATATGGTTGTCGTGACGAAGCAATGAACTTCGAGATTGGTCCTTTATTCCAAATGCCCCGCCTTAGTGATACTGAACGCGAGTTTACCCTTTTTGCACAGAGTATGGGCTTCAAAGATTTAGTGTTCGGCAGAATTATGGTTGGGGATAAAGAGCATGTCTGTGCACACTACTATATAAACGATAAAATGGGAAAACGGTGGAACAAAAAGTACATGATCGTCTTTGGCGGGATTGAATATGCGATCACTGGCACTTGCAATGATCCAGACTGGTTCACAAGACGCGAGAAAGATTGGGATGCTATCGTTAAGACATTCCATCTGCTGGCGCCTGTTGCCGAATCGACTGATTCAACCGAAAGAGCAGAAAGAGATAAAAATAAGAGGCGGGAAATTATTGACCAACGCATCGAAATGAGAGAGATGACAGGGGACCTGTATGCCAGGGCTTATGAAGCTGTTGCGATGGGGCAATATGCAAAAGCACACGCTCTCTTAGAAGAGTGTCTCCGGGATAACCCAGATCATGTCTTGGCACATAAAGAATTGGCTGTCGTGTTAAAGAAAACAGGTGACATACCGGGCGCTCTGCGTCACCGAAGAGATGTAAAACGTCTTGCTCCAGACGATACCATCAATCGAGCCAACCTTGCAGAATTACTTGCTGGGAGCGGGAAGAAGGGTGAAGCATTACGGGAAACGAGAGAAATATTGACGATCGAGCCCGATCACCCGGTTTTTCGGAAATTAGAGGGTAAGCTGGTTGCAAATCGTTTTGTGGACTACAAAATCCTTTTCTTGAGTTCTTTGGTTTCACTGCTGTTTCTCGACATGAGTTTGCTGATTCCAGAATATATTTTGGTCAAGAATGTGTGGTGCGTGAGCTTGTTGATGATTGTGCCGGTCTATGGAATGTTTGTGTCTGGGCCGTGGGTAGGGATTCCAAGGATAATATCCGGCTTAATGGCTAGTGTGCTTTATCTACTGTTTCTATTGAATTCTTGACAAATATCGGTGTTTCCATGAAGCGAAACCTCAGACTACTTTTTTTCCTTCTTGTGAACATTACCTACCTGTCCTTTATGGTATGGATTGGATACGGAGTTTTGACGCGTAGATATCCTTGGTTCGCGATTTTTCTGTTGTTTGCATTATTATCTCTTTGGCCTTCTATCATCACTGCTTACAGCAGATATTCAACCGATGATGATACCTACTCAATCGCTTTAGCTCTAAAGCCCATGGAAATTAGCCGAGTAACCCCCGAATTAATTACAGAAATGCTGGACAACCCAAATGTTGTCCAGGCGATCAGAAACGACTTGAGAAAGACGGAGCAAATTGGATACAAAGAGGAATGGCGCTTGGGTCTGATTACTCCCGACCAGGATAGACTAGATCCGAAATCTTGCCGGTCAAATTCGTCCGAGACGGACAGCCGTATTAAACAGCACGGACTATTTCAAGCATAACAACATTTGCATAGTCAATGGCGCGGTGATGCCTCTGGGTATGTCCAAATGGAGCAGTGGCTTGGAGACCAAACTGAACAAAGGTGAGTTCATCAGCATCCGAAGCATTCGGGTAGAGGAGAACGCACGGGCGTCTCAACGCCCAAGTCAGTCGTTGCCTGAATTTCTCAGGGAAGACGGTTTTCCGCTGAAGGAGTCATATCGGGATGGTGACCCATTGACAACAGTCAGGGGCGGGACGATCGTGATTGACCACGGTGAGGCCATTGTTATCTATCCATGTTATTTCATACAGAGGCGGCTGATTGACGATACTGGCGATCTAATTGACCTGGGGATTGATGAGAACCTTCATCGCGGCCCAACCTTTATGGTCGCGATGCAGCCATCCTTGTCTCAGGTATTGGTACAGAGGGTATCCAGCAAGAGATACATCCCCGTTGTCAGATATCGCTCCTTCCCGTACACATCGGGATACATGCTTCCAATACTGGACACGCCCATGAGTTGTAGCGGTTGGGCTGACCTATTCATTGATCCTGCAGGAAGAGCGAAATTGTTCATCGCCAAAGAGAAAACTGTAGCCGAATGGTATGAGATGATGAATAAGCTTCGGCAACTACTTTCATACGAATTGGCGAAAAAAGACTATCATTTGTTGAGCCTTACTAAAGACAGAGCTCATCTGGATCTGTACTTAGCCCAAAAACAGAGTATATTGGAAGACTATTTCACTGTCCAAGATTGGAAATTGATGTAGGAGCTAGAGAACCGCCCAACACGCGCTTGCATCGGTCGCAGCCAGCGCAAAGCAGTCCCACGCGTTGCCCACGCCGAATAAAATCCGCCTGCTGATGATTGGAAAGCGTTCCAGAACGCAATCCAGGAGGGGCGTCTGGAAGCGAGATTCTTAGAATAAACCAGGAGTCTCTCTCAATCTCTTAGCTTGCGCAGCAGGTAAAGGACGGCGTTTCCCAGCAGGTACGCCAGCAGCGTGCCGAGGAAAAACCCGATCAGGAAGCGGACGGGTATCGCGCGCTCGAAGTAGATGCCGTTATACACCGCCCAAAAAGATGTCAGCAAGCCCACTGCCACGCCTGCCAGCGCCGCTTGCCACACGGCGAACTTCTTGTGCTTTATGCTGGTCTTACGCCGCAGGTCATGCCCGCAGTAGGGGCAGTGACGGTGATACTCTTTTACGGCGACATTACAATTCGGGCATAAGATGTGTTGCGGTGCTGGCATAGTTGGATACCCCTTTCGGCAACAGGCCTATCTTAGCCATATTAACTGGCACAGATGGCGCACCTCCCACAGCCCGTTGAGATGCAGTCCAAAGAAACCTTCACACCCTTTGAAAGCCAGCGCGACCACCGCGGTGGTATGCTCCGGAGAGATTTCCAGCATCATGCGCCGGGTGTAACCGGCGTCCAGCGCGAGCACAGCCTGGTCGTCCGTCCATCAGCCTGGTCGGGTGCAGTACTGCAGCCAGACGCCACGGGCGTTAAATCACCCAGCCGGAGCGCCGCAATCAGTGTGATAATATCACAATTGGGCAAGGAAGAAGCCATCATGATCTCCATTTTTCCCTACAATCCCGCCTGGCGGGAGGAATTCTTGCAGATTGGCGCTATGCTACGCAAATACCTGGGCGACATGGCTATGCGCATCGACCACACCGGCTCGACCGCTGTGCCGGGACTGGCTGCCAAGGATAGGATCGACATCCAGGTCACCGCGGCGCGGCTTTCGCCCCAACTGCAGGGCGCCCTGAACCTGTGCGGTTACCAAGTTCTTGCCTAAACCGATCTTCGTGTACTTTGCTTTTTCTTTGCGAACTTTGTGGTTAAACGTGTTAAATATGAATACCCTGGCAGAAGGCGGCTTAGCACAATGGAGATCACCCATACACTTTACGTGACAACCCGTGAAGCCTGGCGGGATTGGCTACAAGCCCATTACCGCAGCGAGCCCGAGATCTGGCTGGTGGGCTACCGCAAGGCGGCCGGGCAGCCCAACCTGCCCTATAACGCCGCTGTGGAGGAAGCGCTGTGCTTCGGCTGGATCGACAGCATCCGCAAGAACCTGGACGTGGCAGCGCTTCGCCCAACGCTTCTCGCCGCGCAGAAGCAGCACGCCCTACTCGCAAACCAACAAGGAACGCCTGAAGAAGCTCATCGACCAGGGCAAAGTGATCCCGGAGGTGTTGACGACGATCAACCGGGAGGAGATCGAGGCATTCGAATTTCCTGCCGACATCCTGGCGAGGCTGCAAGCCAATCCGAAAGCATGGGAGAACTTCCAGAGCTACGAAGGATCCTACCAGCGCATCCGCGTGGCGTACATCGAGGCACGGCGCAACCCGCCGGAGGAGTTTGAAAAACGCCTGCAGCACTCTCATCCTATGACGGAGCAGGATAAGCAGTTCGGCTATGATATCGAGAGCTATTATTGATGTAGAATAATCCCGAGAAGCAGGGCGCAGGCTGGACTGAGCCCAACCTGCTTCACAATGTAAACCCTTGGGAGGGAGTCCGAATGGCAGAGAACACGATCATCATCATCGGCGCCGGCTTTGCCGGGCTTTCCGCTGGCATCTACGCCCGCATGAACGGCTACACCGCCACCATCTACGAGATGCACGATCTCCCCGGCGGGCTGTGCACCGCCTGGAAGCGCGAGGGCTACACCATCGATGGCTGCATCCACTGGCTGGTGGGCTCCTCGCCGGAGAGCGGCATGCACCGCTACTGGCAGGAGGTGGGCATCGCCCAGGATCGCCAGTTCATCGACCTGGACGAGTACGGGCGCTACGAGTGCGCCGATGGGCGCACCATCATCCTCTACAACAACGTCGACCGCCTGGAGCAGCACCTGCTCGAGTTCTCCCCGCAGGACGCCGTCGCCATCCAAGAGATGGTCGCCGGCATCCGCCTGTGCACCGCCTTCGACCAGCCCTCCGAGTCCGATCCCTGGCTGAAGCGCACGGTGAAGAACGCCCGGCTGCTCTGGCTGATGGTGACGAAGGGCAAACAGTTCCAGGGCTGGATGCAGGTCACCACCCAGGAGTACACGCAACGCTTTAAGGACCCCGACCTGCGCCAGGCTCTACGCGAGATGTGGATTCCCGAGTTTTCCATGTTCTTCATGCTGGCGACTTTCGCCTACCTGCATAACAAGAACGCCGGTTACCCCATCGGCGGGTCGCTGCCCATGTCGCTGGCGCTGGCGAAACGCTTCACCGGGTTGGGCGGCTCTATCCATTACGGCAAGCGGGTGGAGAAGATCCTGGTCGAGGGCGACCGTGCTGTGGGTGTGCGCCTGGCAGATGGCACGGAGCACAGGGCGAGCCGGGTGATCTCCGCCGCCGATGGCTACACGACCATTTTCAAGATGCTCGACGGAAAATACGCCGATGAGAAGACCCGCGAGCCGTACGAAAAGTGGCCCATCTTCCAGCCCCTGCTGTACGTGGGCGTGGGCGTCCGGCGCAGCTTCGCTGATGGTGCCCCAGACGGTCTCCGGCATCAGCTACCCCTTGCGAGAGCCGGTTGAGATCGGCGACGCCGTGCAAACCCGCCTGCCGCTGCACATCTTCAACCAGGATCCCACCCTCGCCCCGCCGGGCAAGACCAGCCTGGTGGTCATGCTGCCCAGCAATTACGCCTATTGGAGCGAGCTGGCGCAGGATCATGCCGCTTACCAGGAGAAGAAGGACCAGGTGGCGCGCACCGTGGTGGAATGCCTGGAGCAGCGCTTCCCGGGCATCGGCGAGCAGGTGGAGATGGTGGACGTCTCGACGCCCGTCACCTTCGAGCGCTTCACCGGCAACTGGCAGGGCAGCTTCGAGGGCTGGCTGATCACTCCCCAGAACGCCGGTACGCTGATGAAACCTATGAGCCAGTCATTGCCCGGGCTGCAGAATTTCTACATGTGCGGGCAGTGGGTGGAGCCGGGCGGCGGGCTGCCGACCGGGGTGAATTCAGCGCGCAGGCTGATCAAGGCGCTGTGCAAGGAGGATGGCAAGAAATTTTCGACCTCAATTGCCTGACTTTTTCCGGCGTCCTTCTTCTTGCCGTCATCCTTCTGCTTGCGTTCATCTTCCCAATCCACCCATTCAACACCGCTCATATCCAGGTAAGCGTCGACCGCCTGACCCAGGGTGGGGAAGAACAGGTCGCTGCCCAAGGCTGGTGAACAGCCCGAAGCGCTTGAGCTTGTCTTTCACGGGATCTTTCATCTCAGCGAAGACCAGCTCGATGCCAGCGTTTTGCAAGCTCCTGATCCAGCTCAGAGAGCATATCGGCGGCAGTGACATCCACGCTGGTCACCGGCTCCGCTGCCACCACGAACCAGCGCACCGGCGTTGGCGATTCGTTCACCGCCTGCCAGCACAAGCTTGTGGAACTGCTCGGCGTTGGCGAAGAAGAGCGGCGCATCCCAGCGGAAGAGCACCAGTCCAGGGATGCGCTTTAGCCTCCGGGTAGCGGGTGATGTCGTGGTAGCCTTTCACGCCCTCGGCGCGCCCCAGCACGGCGTAATGCGGGCGCCAGCCATCCCACACAAACTCCAGCAGGGCGAGGATAATGGCGAACAGGATGCCCGGAATGGGTCCGAAGACCGCCACGCCCAGGAAACAAGCCATCGAAAGCCAGAACTCCCAGCGCTGAATGCGGTAGAGCCGCCGCAGGTCGGCGATCTCGAAAAGCCCGATCGCGGAGGCGATCACCACCGCCGCCAGGGCGGTATTGGGCAGGTTTTGCAGCAGGCTGGGGGCGAAGACGAGCAGCAGAGCGATGATCAAGCGCGCCAACGACGCCGGTGAGCTGGGTCTTCGACCCGGCTGATTCGGCTACCGGGTGTGCGCGAGGAGCTGCTGCTGATCGGCGAAGCCCTGGAAGAAGCCAGCCCCCAGGTTGGCGAAGCCCAGGCCGATCATCTCCTGGTTAGGGTTGACCTTCTCGCCCAGCCTGGCGGCATAGGTGCGTGAGAGCACGCTGGTATCGGCGAAAGCAACCACGGCAATCGCCACCGCGCCCATAAAGAGCGCACCCAGGTCCGACAGGCTAACGGCAGGGATGGTGAAAGAGGGCAACCCCTGGGGCAGCGAGCCGACCACCGATAATCCGGCTGTAACCGCCAGGTCGAAGGCGGCGGTCACCAGGGTGGCGACGACAACCGCCAGCAGTACACCCGGAAAGCGGGTGTAGCGCTTGACGAGCAGGATGAAGAGCAGCACGCCCCCGCCAATCGCCAGGGCAACGAGATTGGTTTTGCCAGACAGGACGCCCTGGATGAATGCCTGCGCTTCCTGGATCAAGCCATCCCCATCCACAGAGAAACCGAACAGCTTGGGAAGCTGCCCGACGAGCACGGTCAAGGCGATGCCGTTCATATAGCCGTACCGGATGGGTTTGGAGAGCAGCTCGGTGATGAAGCCCAGGCGGGCGATCCCGGCAACAATGCAGAGCAAGCCGGTAAAGATTGCAAGCATGCCAGCCAGGGCTACTGCACGGTTTGTATCTCCCGCCGCCAGGGGCAAGATGGTTGCTGCAATGATCGCTGCCAGGGATAGAATCCGGTCCCAGCACCAGGATGCGGCTGGGACCGAAGATGGCGTAGGCGATGAGCGGCACGATGGTGGCGTACAGCCCATAGATGGCGGGCAGACCGGCTGCCTCGGCGTACCCCATGCCCACCGGCACCAGCACGGCGGTGAGCACCAGTCCGGCGACCAGGTCGTTGCGCAGCCAGCGCGGCTTGTAGCGGCGCAAGGTAATTAAGCCCGGCAGCCACTTCCAGATGCCGGTCTGATTGGCAGAGCCGGCCGGGACGGCAATCCTGCCCGGGACGCCTGGCGCTGGCGACGATGCGCTCGAGCCCTGGTCAGTGCTCATGCTTGCCCCACCCTTCATTACGAGATTTGGTGAATTCTAATCCCTGCACACGTGCACGTCAATCAGCACTTGCTCGCTGGCGCTTCGAAACCTTTCACAAACTCTCATCCTGCTCCTATCTCACGCCTTGCCGGATCAGTTAGAATACATGTGATTAATATCACGATGTCCGCAATCATATCAGGAGAAATCAGGTGCTTACCCCAACCCAAACACCCACAGAGAGTAAAACAGCCCCCGGACCGCGCGGCAAAATCATCCTGGGCAACCTGCCCGAAGTGCAGCGCAAGGGCTTTTTGAAATTCTATCTCGATGCCTGGCGCGAATACGGCGATGTCGCCCGCTACCAGATGGGTCCGATGGTCATCCATTCCATCGTGCGACCGGAGCACGTGCAGCATGTGCTGGTTAAGAACGCCGAGAACTACCATAAGGGACTGAGCCACGATAAGCTGCGCATCGCGCTTGGGAACGGCTTGCTGACCAGCGAAGGTCCATTCTGGAGCCGGCAACGGCGGCTGATGTCGCCCACGTACACGCCACGCGGCGTCACCCGCTTTGCCGAGATCATGACCGGCGCGGCTGCCGATCTGCTTGGCGGCTGGCAGCCTGGGCGCACGATTGCCGTGAACCAGGAGATGATGGTGCTGGCGATGAACGTCATCTCGCGCTCCATGTTTGGCATCGATATCGGCGAAAAGTACGCAGACGCCGGTCGCGCCCTGGGCTACATCCTTGAATTTGCCGCCGCCCGGACGATGAGCATCATTGACCCGCCGTTGTTCATCCCCACGCCAGCCAATAATCGCCTCAGATGGGCGCTGCGCACCATTGACGACTTCTTGTATGGGATCATCGCTGAGCGCCGCCTCCAGCCGCCAGGCGACGACCTGCTTTACTTGCTCATGTCTGCCCGCGACGAAGAGACCGGCGAGACGATGGACGAGAAACAGCTACGCGACGAAGTGCTCATCACCTTCTTCGCCGGGCACGAGACGACCGCCCAGCTTTTCTCGTGGACGGCTTACCTGCTCGACCAGCATCCCCAGGCGGAAAGCCGCTTGCACGCCGAGCTGGAAGAAGTGCTCGGCGGGCGCACCCCCACACTGGATGACATCCCCAGGCTGGTCTATACTCGCCAGGTGGTCGACGAGGCCCTTCGCCTGTATTCTCCCGTTGCTGTGACAGCCAGGGATGTGATTGAGACAGATGAGATCGGCGGTTACGAGATCCCGGCAGGCTCGATGGTCATGGTCGCCCCGTACCTCTCTCACCGCCACCCGGAATTTTGGGAGACGCCGCTGCAATTCAATCCCGAGCACTTCGCGCCGGAAGCGGTTAAAACCCGCCCGCGCTATGCCTACTACCCCTTTGGCGCCGGGCAGCGTACCTGCCTGGGGATGCATTTTGCACTGCTGGAAGCCGTGCTCGTGCTGGGAGAAGTGCTGCAACGCTACCGCTTTCGGTTGCTGCCGGGTCAGGAGATCGAGCCGGTCTTCATGGGCACGCTGCGCCCCTGTGGCGATATTATGATGAAATTGGAGGCGCGCTGAAGTAAAATATCCCCATGATCCGTTTTCTGGGATAATCCAAACCGGATGCGGTCCCTATTTGGGTACACATTATCGTTAAAATGGATTACTAGGAGAGATAAACCATGGACCAACCATACGCCACCCATCCATCGAGCACCGCAACCCTGGCAGGCGGCTGTTTCTGGTGCCTGGAAGCAGTGTTCGAGCAGCTGAAAGGCGTCCAAAAGGTCGTCTCCGGCTACGCCGGGGGCAGCCAGGCAAACCCCACCTACCGCGAGGTTTGCACGGGCAGCACCGGGCATGCCGAGGTGGTGCAGGTCACCTACGACCCGGCGCAGATCAGCTATCGTGACCTGCTGGGCGTGTTCTTCAGCATTCACGACCCGACGACGCTCAACCGCCAGGGCGCCGACGTGGGTACACAATACCGCTCGGCGATCTTCTACCACGATGCGGAGCAGAAAGCTGAGGCAGAGGCGTTCATCCGCGAGCTGGCAAGCCAGAAGCTCTGGCAAAACCCGATCGTCACCGAAGTGGCTGCCTATACGAAGTTTTACCCCGCAGAAAATTACCACCAGGAGTACTTCCGCAACAACAGCTACCAGCCCTACTGCCAGGCGGTGATTGCCCCAAAAGTCGCCAAGTTCCGCAAGCAGTACCTGGAGCGCTTGAAAGCATAAGTTACGCAGTCCGCTAGGAAAAGCCAAAAATTGGGGTGCAGAGCGTGTCGTGCTCGCTCTGCACCCCAATTTTGGGGATGATATCCCTTCGACGCTGAGATTAGATCAGGATTTGCCGAAAAACGCCGATAAATAATGCCAGCCCAGCAGCCCCAGCGCCGCCAGCGTAGAAAACCACGATGGCGTCCGTAGCCGCTTCGGCGCCGGGTGGACCGGACGCTGATGGGGTAGCGTGGCAACAGGCTCAAACCGTGGCTCTGCAGGCTTGGAATTCGAGCGTAACAGCCACTGCCAGCTCCTTGGGTGGGTTTTTCGCCCGGCGCAGTGAGAATCTCGCCCGCCCGGCGTTCGGACGCACCGCATCCAGGTCTTGCAACAAATCCAGCGGGTTGGTGTAGCGCCGCTGCGCATCTTTTTCCAGGCATTTTGCCACAACAGATTCCACGCTCGCCGGCAGCTCAGGGTTGAGCCTGCGCAGCGGCTGGGGATCCAGGTGTAGGTGCTCCCAGCGCACTTTCTCGGCTGTGCTGCCGGTGGTGCGGGCGCGCTCTCCGGTGAAGGGGCGCTCGCCGCCGCTGAGCATCTCGTAAAGCACCACACCCACGGAGTAGATATCGGTGGCGGGTGTGGCATCTTCGCCACGGATTTGCTCCGGCGCCATGTACGCCGGCGTGCCCAGGGATACCGCCGTCATCGCCGTGGCGTTCTCCGTGCGTGCGCGCCACGCCGAAATCGCTCAGCAGGATACGCCCGCTCTCCTCGCTGAGGATGTTGGCGGGCTTGACATCGCAGTGGGCGATGCCGCTGCGGTGGGCGTAGTGCAGCGCCCCGCAGGTGGGGCGCAGGATATCCAGGATGCGCTCCATCGCCAGCGGCTTCCCCTGCCTGCGGAAAATCTCCGTGCGCAGGTTGCTGCCGGAGATGTAATCCATCACAATAAACGCCAGCAGGTCATCCTGCTCGAAGCCGTAGGTGCGCACGATATTGGGGTGCTGCAGGCGCTCGAGCATCACTGCCTCGCGGCGGAAGCGGCGCAAGAACACCGGGTCCTGCGCCAGGTCGGCGCGCAGCATCTTCAGCGCCACCGGCGCCGCCCGCTCGCTATCCCACGCCTTGTAAACCTGCGCCATCCCGCCTTCGCCGAGATAGGCATCCACGCGGTAGCGACCCGCCAGTAGTTCACCGATCAGATAACTCATTCTTCCTTCTACCTTTAACGCTCGCCTGGGTCTGCGCAATCACTGTGCAGCCCGCCCAGCGGCGCGAGTGTGATTTATACCACAAATAATGCCGCATTCGAGCCACGCTCATCTTACCTTTAACCGGAGACTCGTCTATCCGGCGGGCGCTTTTTTGGTATGATTAACCGGTACTGCCCGCCTTCGGAGCCCCCATCCGGGAGCCCCGCATGCGACCCTCCAACCCCGGGGATGAATTGCCGTGCGCCCGATCAAAGCAACCAGCCTGTGTATCCTGGCAGCCCTCCTGCTCTCCGCCTGCCAGCTCTTCGAGCCGCTGCCCACCCTGCCGCCCGTGCTGACCCTGCCGCCGGTCGATTTGCAAGCCAGCCCGCAGGCGGCGCAATCGACCCTGGCAAGCAGCCCGGTCCCGCAGGCGTCTGCCAATCCGGCAGCCGCTGCCGCAACGCTCACGCCCACCGTGGCGCTGCCCGCCTCCCCCACCAGCGCACCACCCACCCGGACGCCCACCTCGCAGCCATCCGCCACCAGCCGCCCGACGAATCCGCCGCCTCCCACTGCGGTTAACCCCGCCCCCACCAGCGCCAATCCCGCCGCATGGAACGGCGTGCCCATCATGCCCGGGGCAACGGACGCCAAAGAAGAGAACGGCTCTTACTCATACATCATCAGCGCCCGCATCACCGACGTGCAGGCGTATTACGACCGCATGATGCCGCTGGCGGGCTGGCAGCCCTTCGCCACCGGAGAAGGCGAGGCGGGCAACTTGTTGCTCATGTACCAGAAAGACAATATCACAGCCACGATCGGCGTGATCAGCCAGGATGGCAGCACCCTGGTGCTGATCGTCGCAGAATAAAGAGAGGTCTATGAAAACCGACTTATCAACGTGCAATCCATCATTCTCGCAGCCTGGCTGTTCCTGCTCCTGCTCTTCGCTGCGATCGCGCTGCTGGCTACCGGCTGCAGCGGCGCACCCCAGGCGACGCCTACCCCCCAGATCGTGACCGTCCAGCAGACCGTGCAGGTCGAGGTCACGCGCATCGTCGAGGTGGTCAACACGGTAGAAGTCACCCGCCAGGTGCTCGCCACCGTGATCGTGGAAGTGCCGGTGACCCCTGAAGCCACCCCCACCGCCACCCGCCCGCCCACCCAGGCGGGTCCCACCGTCTCTTACCTGCCCACCTCCACCGCCCTGGCGCAGGCTTTCGAAACCCCCAAGGTGGCTGGCGTCTCGCGCCTGAAGCTCGATAACGAGACCGACGAGACGCTGACCGTCAAGATCAGCGGGCCGCAGAACCTCGAAGTGGAGCTCCCGCCGAACAAGTCCGCCTTTCTCAATGTGCCCTTTGGCGAGTACACCCTGCCGCGTCTACAATGGCAACGACCGCCTCTATACGGTAAGGCTTAACATTGTCAACGCCGATAAGTACGAGGTCAACCTGGGCGGGGGCAACGCGACCGTTATCGCCCCGTAAGCGGCGCAAGATATCTACGGCGTGGCGGCGCCCCGCCGCCGGTTGCCGCGCAGCCAGGCGACCGTGTCCCATAGCGAAATGTGCAGCCTGCGCGGCAGCGTAACCCAGCTCGCGGCTGGCTTTTGCATGGCTGATGGCGCTGTTGCTCTGCAGCGTCGCCAGCGAGTAGCTGGTGAAGCGCGGGCGCATGCGCCTCAGCCGGTAATACACCGGCGTGAAGGCTGAAGCGAAGCGCGCCAGCCGCAGCGGGATGCGCAGCATGGCAACGCGCTCGCCGGTCGCCTCCAGCACCGTCTCCAGGATGGCGCGCACGCTGATCTGCTCGCCGGAGAGGATGTAGCTCTCCCCCGTTTTCCCGGCCGCGCTCACCTGCAACAAGCCCTCGGCGACATCGCGCACGTCCACAAAGTCGTAAGCCCCATCCACGTAGAGCTGCGGCTTCCTCTCGATGCAATCCAGGATCAGGCTGCCCATCTCCGACAGGCGGTAATCGTACGGACCGATCACCCCCGTGGGGCAGGCGATCACGGCATCCAGCCCCTGGCAAACCGACGCCAGCACCGCCAGCGAAGCCACCGCCTTGGAGCGGTCATAGGCGCTGATGGCGCCCACCGGGTCGAAGGGCACGCGCTCGTCGATCATCTCGCCGTGCGGCAGGCGGTTGATGGCATGGATCGAGCTGGTATAGACGAAGCGCCGCACGCCGGCGCGCTGCGCTGCAATCAGGACGTTCTGCGTGCCCAGCACATTCACCCGCTCCACCAGCTCGTCGCGCCCCGGCAGGATCGAGATCAGCCCCGCCAGGTGGAAGACCACGTCGATATCGGCGAAAGCCGGCGCAAGCGTCGCCGGCGCGAGCACGTCGCCTTCCACCAACTCGACATCCAGCCCCCTCAGGGGCGTCAGGTCCTCGCCCGGCAGGATCAGCGCCCGCACCTTGCGCCCCCTCTCCACCAGCGTGCGCACCAGCACGTTGCCGATATGCCCTGTCGCCCCGGTGACCAGGTCCATGCGCATCACGCTGCCAGTCCATCCATCAATAGCTGCACGGTGTCCCTGGCTTCCTGCGCCCAATCGGTCGCCTTGGGGTCGAAGACCGCCTGCAGCAGCATGCCCAGCGACAGCGAAACCAGTGTCCGGGCGGCGAGCTGCGGGTCTACGGGACGCAGCGACCCTTGCCGCACGCCTTCCTCGATCAAGCCGGCGAAATACTGCTGGTAGCGCTGGTAAGGCGCGGCCGCGGCGCGCCACACCTGCGGGTCGCGGTACGCCTGCATCCAGAACTCGAGCAAGATCGAGAGCTGCACCCCGGAAGACGCCAGCAAGCCCCCCGCCATATCTGCCATGCGCACCACCGCCTGCGGCGCGGGCGTGTCCGCCTGGCGGATGGCGGAAAAAGCCACGTCCAGGCGCTCCAGCCACTCCTCCAGCAGCGCCAGGAACAGCGCCTGCTTCGATTCGAAATGGTGGTAAAAAGCGCCCTTGCTCACCCCGGCTGCGGCGCAGATCTCCGCCACGCTGGAGGCTTCATAGCCCTGCTGGGCAAACAGCCTCACGGCTGCTTCCAGCAGGCGGGTGCGGGTCTCTTCGCTGCGATGCTGCATATGACGTTCACTCTCCTTTAAATTCCGACCGGTCGGTATGATTTTAAGCCACAGACCAAGGACCTGTCAAGCTCGGGGTGATCAGAAGCATCCCAGAAAAATACAATAAAAGGACTGTCCCAATTGAATGGGCCAGCCGCTTAGCCGATATTCCGATGCCGGTTCAGCGTGCTACCCGCTTACCGGCACGTTGCACCTTCAAAAACTTACGCCGGCTCTTCCCACTTATTGTAGCTGTCGAGTGTGAAGCTCTTATTCTGCCGGTACTGGACGACGATGCCGGCTACCGCCATGACGATCGCCAGGAGCATCAGCAGCCAGGAGGATCTGCAAAGCCACCTTGACCGGATTCTCGAGGAATCTGAGAGGCGGGGTAAAAGAGCATCATGAAAGGTGCCGATGGTCACGCCCGTGCCCAGGATCGCCGTGGCGATGATGATCACCCACTTCTGCAAATTGAACCTGAAGGTGACGAAGATCACTACAACCGCCACGATCATGGCGATGATCCAGACCAGCCAGCCGGCCGACATACCCAGAGCCGCGCAGGATCAGCTGCCGTAACCACGTAGCCCAGCTGACCCGGCGACCACCGCTACGGCAAACAGGTAGAACAGGTAGGAGAGCACGGCAAAGACCGCGCCGACCACGAAGCCCACCACCCAGCTGGTGATGGTGGCCAGGAACCCGGTCCCCGGAAGCAGCGTCTGGATCGTATCTGCGCCTAACGCCAGGCCGAAGAAGAAGCCCCAGACCGGCAGCAGGAGCAGGAACAGCCGGTAGCCGAAGAAGGCCATCAGCAGCCCAAACAGGCTGCCGATCACGCCGGCGCACATCAGGGTAAAGAGACTTTCATTGACCATAATCATTCTCCTCTGAATAGATTGGTCAGCCTGCACAGGCTTGTCCAATAAATTTAACCCCTATGTGTACAGATAGTTACGCAGGGATCAACAAAAAGCAGGATCAGAGGTGGCACTGCGTGAATCCTGCTTTTCAATATACCGCTCAGCTGCCAGCCTATCTGCGTTGAGAACTGCCGCGCCAGCTCCAGCTTCAACCGCATCTTGACATCGTTATCCACGAACAGCGAGCCGTGATACTGCTGCACCGGGTGGATCTCAGAGCCGTCCAGCACGGCGCTCTTCTCCAAGACCGTGCTGTCGCCGCTGGGGAGCGGTGGTGTAGGTCACATCGCTCAGCTTGCCGGATGGATCGCGCTTCACCTTGACGTTGGCGATGGTCTTCAAGCCGTAGCCGTAGATCGAGATGGTAGACACGCTGGAGCGCCTGCCCAGCTCTTGGCGGAACTCCCTGCGCCTGGCGCAGCAGGGGCAATTGCGCTTCCGTCACCCAGCTCTCGTCCTCCAGGAAGTTGATCCCCTTGCCATCCTGGTCCACCGCGCAGGCGTAGGTGGGGATGATCTGGTAGGTGGTGGCGAAGGTGATGATGATCTGGCGCAACCGCTCGCCCATCAGCCCGAAAGGCAGCACCTGCGGGGCGATGAGCAGGCTGGTGAGACCCTTCACCGCGCCCATGTGCGGACCGCCCATCAGCACCAGGCGCTCGACCCGCTCCTTGCCGCCCAGCCGCTCGACGAAGTAGCGGCTCACCATCGTCCCCAGGCTGTGCCCCACCAGCGTCACCGGGCGGCTCGGAGGGCAGCTTCTCGAACAAGCGACTCAGCTCCTTCGCCGAGGTGCGCACGTCCTGCCGCCAGTCGTAAGCGAACTCGAAGAAGTCCACGCCGCGCTGGTAGCCCAGGTCTTCCACCAGGTAATCGCCCAGGCGGTTGTACTGGTCCTGCTTGATCAAATTCGGGACGATCACCACCTCCTCCACGATGCCCCGCGCCTCCAGCGGCGCTTCGGAGGGGTAGCGCAGGATCTCCGGGTTCTTGAAGAGCATCTTGATGTTGGGCCACACGCGCTCGTTGCCCAGCCACAGCTCGGAGCCCATCAAGCCGGGCACGAAGACCACCGGGCGGCGCTCCTCCTTCGGCGCCAGCGCCTCGTCTGCCATGGTCATGGCTTCGACGCCGAAGCCGCTCTTGAAGACGACCAGCGCCTTGCCCCACGCGGAAGACGTCGCCATCCTGCAGCACCACCTCGCCCACTTTCTGCTCCTTGAGCCAGGTGCCGTTGGTGCTGCCCAGGTCGCGCAGGATGAAGATGCCGCCCTTGCGCACCACCTCGGCGTGGCGGCGGGAGACGTTGCCCAGGGTGAGCGGGATGGTATTGTCGTCGCTGCGCCCGATGCTCACCTGGTCGGCGTCTTCCAGGGGCACCTCCCAGGTCTGCTCGTTGTAGAAGACCACCAGGCGCGGCTGCCCGGTCTCGTTGAGCGCCATGGGCAGGATCTCGCGATCCAGCGTCTGGTCGAGCTGCAGGTCGCTATCGATGACGGTCATGCCGCCCTCCGGCTCGTCGTACGCCGGGCTGACCTCGTAGCGCAATCTGGGTGTTGCCCAGGCTGATCAGGTCGCCGGGGTGCACAACCGAGCGCTCGCACGCGGTTGCCGTTGAGGCGCGTGCCGTTGGCGGAGCCCAGGTCGACCAGCGTGCAGCCGCCCGCGGCGCAATCCAGGCGGGCGTGGCTGCGCGAGACGCGCCCGTCGTTGAGCACGATGTCGTTGGTCATGCCGCGCCCCAGGCTGACGCTGGCTTTCGCCAGGTCGAACTCCTGCTCGGGTCCGCCCTCCTGGATCAGGATCAGCTTGCCGTAAGAGCGTTCCATATTACACCTCCAAAGTATCCGAAATTGTTCACCTACTCTCACTGAACCAATCGATTCTTCATGGCAAATCCACGCAGTTGCCGCTATCCGGCAGAACGGAATGGTCGGGCAGCGCCACCAGGGCGCAGAGCTGCGCGGCGCCCTCGGGGCGGTCGGCGGGGGTGTAGCCGGTGAAGGGCGAGGGTCCGCCGTACATCAGCCGGTTGCCGCCGCCCGTGCTGCCCACCTGGTCGGCGCTGAAGGTGTTGAAGAAGAAGTGGATGTGCGTGCCGGGGAGCTGCTCGCTGAAGCCCTGCGCCTGGTACTCCACGGCGTAGCGGTTCTGGGCATCCAGGGTGATGGCGGTGATCGAGCACGCGACATGCCCGCGGACTTGCGGCGGCTCGACCAGCGGCAGGGTGCTGATATCGCCCTGGAAGATCGTCTTGGAGCGCTCCAGCCAGCACAGATTCGCCCGGCTTGCCGGGGATCGCCACGTTCCACCACGATTCGTCGGGCGAGATGCCCAGCACCAGGCGCGCTTGCCAGGGAGCAAGCAGCGCCGTGGCTGCCGCAGCGGCGCTGGTGCCGTCCTGGCAGGGGATATCCTGCAGGGCGATGGCGACGGGCACATCCGGCAGCGGGTAGCAGTTGCCGCTGTCCATCTGCATGCTGTGGTTGGGGTTGGCAACCAGGGCGCACATCATGCCCGAGGTATCCGGGCGGTCGGCCAGCTTGAACTTGTCGAAGGGGCGCGGTCCGCCCCACAGGTACCAGGGACCCTTGCCGGGGTTGCCGGCTTGCTCGGGGGGCACGGCGTCGAAGAAGAAGTGCACGTGCTCGCCGGGCAGCTTCTCGCGTGTACTCGAAGGTCTCGTAATCCACCACGTACATGCCGTCGGAGCTGGCGGTGATGCCGTCGATGCGCACGAAGGGGATGCCGGGCGGGGCGGTGGGCGTGGGCGGCAGCGTGGGCGTGCCCGAGGGTGGGCGTTGGGGAGCAGGGCTGCAGCGGTGGGAGGTGGCGGTGGCCGGGGCTGGCACGTCTCCGTGGGCAGGGCCGGGCTGCGGCGTCTGGCTGGCGGGCAGGGCGCCAACCAGCGGGGCGGTCTCCAGGGGCTGCGTGGCGAGCGGCGTTCTGCCCTTTGCCGCCGCCCAGGGAGGAGAAGAGCACGCCGCCGATGACCAGCGCCAGGATGAGCACGGCGCCGGCGCCGATCCACAGCCAGGGGATGCGCCGCGGGGCGGCGCCTGCTCGCCGGGACAGGCGTGCGCAGCGGGAGGCGGGGGGCTGCCCGCGGCGGCGCGCGGGCGTGGCGAGCGGGCGATCACCGGCGGCGGCGTGCTGGCGAGCGCATCGCTGGGGTGGCGCTCGCTGGGGTGACGCTGGCGGGGTAGCTAGCGACCGCCACAGGGATCACCGCGGCGGGCATCGTCACGTCCGGCGGAGGCTACCGGGAGCGTCGACGATGGTGGCGACGGCGGCGGTCACGGGGCCGCTCAGCGGTAGGGCAGGCTCGCCAGGGCGGCGTCCAGCTCGTCCATCGAGGCGAAGCGGCTGCTGCGGGTCCTTCTCCAGCGTCTTGCGCACAATCGCCGACCAGCGCCTCGGGCGTCTCCGGGCGCAGGGAGTATAAGTCGGGCACAGGGTCGTTGAGGTGCATCATCATCAGCGTCATCGCCGACTCGGCTTCGAAGGGCGGCTTGCCGCTGACCATCTCGAAGAGCGTCACGCCCAGCGAGTACTCGTCGGAGCGGGCGTCGGGCGTCTCGCCGCGGATCAGCTCGGGGGGCAGGTAGAGCGCCGTGCCCACCACGGCGCCGGTGGCGGTGTGGCAATCGCGCGCCGACGATCTTGACGATGCCGAAATCCATCAGGATGGCCTGGTCGTGGACGTCGATCATGATGTTGGCGGGCTTGATATCGCGGTGGATCAGCCCGCGGCGGTGGGCGTAGCCGGCTGCCTGGGCGATGTGGCGGGTATAGGCAACCGCCTGCTCGAGCGGCAGCTCGCGCCCCGTGCGGTGCAGGCGGCGCAGGCGCTCCTGCAGCGTCTCGCCGGGCACGAACTCCTGCACCATGTAGTACAGGTCCTCGTCGTGGTTGAAGTCGAAGACCTGCACGATGTGCGGGTGGCGCAGCTGGGCGACGGCGGCGGCTTCCTCCTCGAAGCGGCTGACGAACTTGGGATCGCTCGCCAGGTGCGAGTGGATCATCTTCACCGCCACCACGCGCTTCAGGTTGGGGTCGTAGGCTTTGTAGACCGACGACATGCCGCCCTGCCCGAGCAGCTCGTCGATGCGGTAGCGCCCGCCGAGCGTCTGACCGGTCATTAAGCTGGGGCGGCTCATCGGTAAACGCTTCCAGCCTGCTCACGGGAACAGGCAGAAACTGTGAATATGAAGATCGATCATTGGGATCACTGCCCTTCCCCCGGGGACGTTCTGGCGGTTAATTTGGATGAATTGGGGCTGATTATACTAATATTGGGCGGGGTGTCAAGGAGGGGGGAAGAGGGAACCGCTGTCAACGGATTTTTGGAACGGATTGAACGGATGGCTGTCTCTCCACGGATAATTTTGTAGGTTGGGTTGGCGGAGAGGTATGCGGGCATGATCCAGGATCAGGACAACCGAGATGAAATCACGTGCCGCCAACCCAACGGCGGGGCGGACGAATTTCGTAGGTTGGGTTGGCGGGGATCTGCGGGCACGATCCAGGATCAGGACAACCGAGATGAAATCCCCTGCCGCCAACCCAACGGCAGGCGGAGGGTTGGCGCTCCAGTGCGTGCCCGGTGACAGTCACTTCGCCAGTGAATGTCACCTGCGGTCATGCCTGTAGGTTGGCGTTGAGCGGAGCGAAACCCAACGGAAAGTTCTTCACCAGTTATCCGCAGGTTACTGACGCGCAACGTGTTGCGCGTTGGGGGAAAACGTTGTATGATTCGAGTGGGGAAAATACCGAGCTTACCATCACACATAGCGAACCGGCAGCGATCGTGGAGAAGTGGTTTGGCAAATTCAACAGCATCTCATCTCGATGTCTCCACCCTCGAATCCTGGCTGTGGGAAGCCGCCTGCAAAATCCGCGGCCCCATCGACGCCCCCAAGTACAAAGACTACATCCTGCCGCTCATCTTCCTCAAGCGCCTGTCCAACGTCTTCGCTGATGAAGTCGAAGCGTTGGGCAAGAATTTGGGGGATGCCGAGATGGCTCAGCGCTTCGTGGAAGCGGACCACAGCCTGGTGCGCTTCTACATCCCGCCCAAATCGCGCTGGTCGCACCTGGCGAAGCTCTCCACGGTGGGATTAGGCGAAGCGCTCACCGACGCGGTGCGCGGCGTCTCGCGCGAGAATCCCCGCCTGGCAGGCGTCATCGACGTGACGGATTTCAACGCCACCACTGCCGGGCAGCGCATCATCAGCGACGAGCACCTGCACGAGCTGGTCCAGGTGCTCAACCAGCACCGCCTGGGCTTGCACGATGTCGAGCCGGACATCCTGGGGCGGGCATACGAATACCTGCTGCGCAAGTTTGCTGAAGGGCAGGGGCAGAGCGCCGGCGAGTTCTACACGCCGCGGATGGTGGGCGTGCTCATGGCGCGCCTGCTGGACCCCCAGCCTGGCATGACGGTCTACGACCCCACCTGCGGCTCCGGCGGGCTGCTCATCAAGTGCCACCTGCAATTGGTGGAGACCCACTGGCGCTAGCCAGCAAAACGGGCAGCAAAGTGCTGCCTTCGACAGTCGCGCCGCTGCGGGTTTACGGGCAGGAAATCAACCCCACCACCTTCGCCATGGCGCGCATGAACGCCTTCATCCATGACATCGAGGCCGAGATTGCGCTGGGGGATACCATGCGCAACCCGCGCTTCACCCAGAACGATGGCAGCTTGCAGCGCTTCGACCTGGTGACAGCCAATCCGATGTGGAACCAGGCATTTCCCACATCAATGTATGAGAACGACTCCTTCGAGCGCTTCGGCAGAGGCATCCGCCTGGCTCGTCCGCCGATTGGGGCTGGGTGCAGCATATGGTCGCTTCGCTGGAGCCGAACGGGCGCATGGCAGTGGTGCTGGACACGGGGGCGGTCTCGCGCGGCTCCGGCAACCAGGGCTCCAACCGCGAGCGTGATATCCGCAAGCTGTTCGTGGAAGGCGACATGGTGACCAAGGGCGACCTGGTGGAAGCGGTGTTCCTGCTGCCGGAGAACCTGTTCTACAACACCACCGCCCCGGGGATTGTGATGGTGCTGAACAAAGCCAAGCGCCACCCTGGTGAAATCCTGCTGGTCAACGCCAGCGGGCTGTTCGTGAAAGGACGTCCCAAGAACGAGCTGACCGAGGCGCACGTGGCGCAGATTGCCGAGATTTACCACCAATGGAAGGCGGAAGAAGGGCTCTCGAAGGTTATCACCACCGCCGAGGCTGCCCGCAACGACTACAACCTGAGCCCCAGCCGCTACGTGAGCGTGGATAACCAGGAGGAAGTGCTGCCGCTGGAGGAGGCGGTGGTGTTGCTGAAGGAGGCGGAGGAAGAGAGGGCGGAAGCGGATAAGGCATTGACAGAAGTACTTGATCAGGTTGGGATTGGTTAAGGCATAAGTTGCGTGTAAGTGCAATCAGAAACATGTCCAGGAAATCCCGCTCGGGTCCACTTCCGATAGCAATGGAAGGTTAGTGCGTTAGCAGATGTTGCAGATGTCACCAAAAAACCACTTGGTCATGGTCCATTGCCACTCAGATACCATATTATTCCAAGGGAGCTTATCCCAGATGGAGGTAAGACCGATAATTGATAATGAAGTGAGGCAAAAAGTAGCGAATGGAGCTTATGGGTAGAACGTTACATAACTCCTGCGAAATATGATCATCAATTGGAGCTGGTAAGCAAGGAAATGTTGTAGGGATATTCCAGGTGGTATTCCCTTACGCAACAACTTGTACGGTTCCGTCAAGAGTAGCGAGCAAAATTGATCGATATTTTTATGTATTTGCTAGTTTCTTCATCGTCCTGTTTAGTCAAGTGATTTAGCTAGCGAAGAACGGAAGGGAGACAGCCACAGTGAATTCCTAACCGTTGTGAGCAATATGCTAATTCCTCCTCCTCCCCTCCCCGAGCAACAGGCCATCGCCCACGTGCTGAGCACGGTACGCCAGTCCATCGAGGCCACGGAGCGGGTCATCGCCACGGCGCGCGAGCTGAAGCGCTCGCTGATGAAGTATTTATTCACTTACGGGCCGGTGCCGATTGACCAGGCGGACCAGGTGAAGCTGAAGGAGACGGAGGTGGGAAGTACGGAAGAATGGCAAGTTGTCGAGGTTGGACAACTTGGAGAGATTATTACAGGAACAACTCCTCGTACGACCAATCGGGAATTTTATGATGGAAAATACATGTTCATATCACCTGGTGACATGAGAAGTGATGATGTATACGTAACTCAGACGCATAAATTCCTGTCTGACAAAGGCTTAGAGGTTTCTCGAGTGTTGCCCGCGATGCTGTACTTGTAGTGTGTATCGGTGCAACAATCGGTAAAACTGCTTTGACTTCTGCTGACAGAAGTACAACCAACCAGCAAATCAATGCAGTGATTCCTTCATTTCGATCTCCCCACACTATTTGTATTATGCGCTAACTTCTACCGCGCGCCACACTTACTACACCGTAAACTAAGTTTCCTTGAACTTTTCGTTGTCTGACTGAACCTTAACATAGTGCGAGTTGAGCTTTGAACGAGCCGATTGCACAGAGAATTGCCAGGTGATCTTGATTTTATCAGCCTTGCGTTGAGCAACCAGGGACAGAATTTCCCGTTCAAGTTGCTCTTGGCATGGTATTCGGCGATCTAAACACAAGCGGGACAGGGCAGAGAATTCGATCTCAATCATGTTGAGCCAACTGGCTGACTTGGGCGTGAAGTAGAACTCAAAACGATCTGCCAAAGCCTGGGCTTCATCGGCTGGAAGGTTCTCGTAGAAAGCACTGGCGTCGTGAGTGTTGAGATTGTCCTGTACCAAGCCGGATTTTGGTGGCTTGTGGAAATTCGGCCGCCAAAGCCTGACAAAACAAGGTGTACTCTTTCTTGGTACGGCGTGGATGAACTTGCGCCAACCGATATCCGGTCAAAGGCTCAATGGCAGCCAGCAAAGCACAGGAGCCATTCTTCTCATAAGCATAGTGTTCTTTGCGCACCTGCCCAGTTTGCATCGCCACTGGTTCGATCTGGTCGCCAATCAGAAAGCATGGGCGTTCATCGTAGCACACCACAGGATAAGCCGGATCATAGGGCAAAGCGTAGAGCGCCAAAATCTGTTCCATCCGCGCCAGAAAGCGACTATCCAGTTTCCCAATGCACCAGGTTCGTTTGAGATGTGGTTTTAGTTCGTTTTTTTGAGGATCTCTGCCACCTCCGTGTGTGAAATGTGCTCACAATAGCCCAACTCCACCACTTTGTCTGCCAAAAGCCGCAAACTCCACCGGGCATAACCTTCAGGCGGATCACTGCAAGCCAATGCAGTGATCTTTGCTCGTTGTTCTCCGTCTATCTCAATCGGGTGTCCACTGCGATGCTTATCTTCAAGTACTTTCAGCCCTTTCTCCTTATACAGGGCGGCCCAGGTGGAGAGCGTTGGAATAGTCACTTGTAATGTTTTCGAGACCGCTGTATAGGTTTGCCCTCGATCCAGTTCCAATAGGCTCAATGCTCGGCGATAGGCTTTGGCAGTCTGTTGTCCTTTGCGGATCAAAGTTTCAAGGTGTTCTCGATCCGCTGATGTGAGTTGTACATGTTGTTTTTTCATTCCGCCATTTTCAACCATTTGGCGGGTTTTGTCAAAATATTCGAATATTTGGTTTACAATCTACTTACCCAATTTAGCAGGGCGTGCAGCAGTTCCTATTGTTAATAAGAGCAATTTTGCATTGTTTCCGATTTGCCTACCCTTTCCTTCTGAGCAAAAGATTATCGGCAAATTGCTTTACACAATTGATATGAAACTTGCAAAGGAAATAAAGCGTAAATCCGCTCTGGAAGCCCTGTTCAACAGCCTGCTGCATAACCTGATGACAGGGAAGGTGAGGGTGAGGGATTTACCTACCCCAACCCCCTCCCTAAAGGGAGGGGCTAAAATGCCTTCCCTTTAGGGAAGGCGTTTTAGGGATAGGTGAAGGTCGATTATTAACGAAGGAGCTTTATCAATATGAGTGACAAATTGGAGGTCTCCGTGAACTTGCAGCCAGCCGTCGGCCAGCTCAGAACAGTGGTTGAAGGTTTGAGCAGGTCAAAAAACGCGGCTGCTGCGAATGAAATTGCGGCGAAAGAGATGGTGTTGGCACACTTCCAGCCAATATTCTCCCCAGAGAATATAGGAACCATTACGGAGGAAGAGTTTAAGTGCGCCTGTTTATTGGAAAATCGCCTGGTCCGGTGCCTTCGTGACCGCACCGTGTTCCGAGACCACAGTCAGGGTGTAGACATCCTGGGTGAAGTTAGCCGTGACTGTCTTGTTGTCGTTAATGGTCAGCGTGCAAGGACTGTGCCTGTGCAACCGGGATCGCTCCAGCCGGTGAAGGTCCAGCCCGGATCAACCGTCTCCATCGTCAGCAGGACTTCCGTCCCGTAAGTGTAGGTCCCCTGGTCTGGTGCTTTGGTTACCGTGCCGTGGGCCGAGTTCACCGCCAGGGTGTACTGATTATTGAAGGCGGCCGTAACCGTCTTGTTGCCGTTAATGGTGATGCTCGCCGGATTGGTCGAACCAGTCAGGTCGCCGCTCCAGCCAGTAAAGTAATAGCCGACATCCGGAACCGCTCGGCGGCTGCACCACATCGCCGTAGTGATAGGTCCCCTGGTCGGGGCTCTTCGTCACCGAGCCACCCGTGCCAGGCGTTACCGTTAAGGAGTATTCGATCTGGGTGAACGTCGCCGTGATCGTCTTGTTCCCGTCCATTGTGACAGAGCATGGAAGCGTGCCGGTGCATTCGCTCCAGCCGGTGAAGGTCCAGCCCGCATCCGCCACGGCGGTCAGGGTCACGACATCGTTCAGGTGGTACGGCCCAGCGTTGTCGCGGGTGATCGTGCCGTTGCCGACGACTGTCACGTTAAGCGTGTACTCATTCTGCGTGAAGGCGGCCGTCACCGTCTTGTTGCCCGTCATTGCGATCGCAGCCGGGTTAGTCGAACCGCTCAGGTCGCCACCCCAACTCGTGAAGGCGTAACCTGTGTTCGGTACCGCAGTCACCGTCACCTGCGTCCCGGCGTTGTAAGTCGTCTGGTCGGGGTTACGCGTGATCATCCCACCCACTCCGGGCGTCGTCGTTAGCGTGTACTGCGTCGGTCGCCGCTGGTCACCACCTCGTAACAGGGGTTGTCGGCAGGCGCGGCCGCAGCGGTGTAGTTCTTGTAACTGGGCACCATGCTGGTGGCGGCGAAGTACCCAGCAGCTGGCGTATGTCCGGAGGCCAATGCACTCGTGTCCGCAATGAAACCGGTGAGTGGTGTCCCCACGGGATTGCCACTGGCATCCAGCTCGACCAGGCTCACATCGATCCTGGCCGACGTCGCCGTCAGTTTGGCGATCTCTACCTTGAAGCGATACCAGGTATTCGCCTTTGTACCACCAGTTCCCCCGGCGGTGAGCGGAACGATTGTATCGTTGATCTTAGTTCCGCCAATGACGTTTGACCAGTAGGTGACAATACCGCCGTTCGGGTGGTCAGCTGAACGCCGAATTGATCGTTCGAACTGGTACTGGTCCCACCGATTGTCCAGCTCAAGCGGTCATCGTCAAAATTGCCGCTGCCATCGGTCTTGAAGTCGTTCTGGGCGACGAACTTCTGGAAGTCGGCCGCGTTCCAGTTGAAAGGATGGGCCGTCCAGTTGAAGATGGTGTTGCCAGAATCTAACCCGATCGAGCCTGCAACGCCTATCCCGGTTGAGACCAATGGCCCGCTGGCATCACTGAACCAGCCAGCATAGGTCCCAATCCTTGAACCTGGAGTGTACGAGTTGAAGCTCTCGCACACCCAGTTCGAAGGCGGGATGACCACGTAATTGACAGACTGCGGCATGGTTGCTGACGGGCATGGTCAGCGAGTTGGTGCTGGCCGTGCTGCCGTTATTGCTCGTGCCCGTCCAGCTGGCGATCTGCCAGCCGGCGTCCGGCGCAGCCCCGCTCAGGCTGATGCTTCGCCCGCCACATATTGCCCCGCCGCACAGCCGGTCGAGTTGGCCGGGGTAGCCGTGGGATTGCTGCCGCTGCCGGTGTGCCCCAGGGTCAGGGCGTAGCAGATCTGGGTGTAGTTGACGCCCGCCGAGTGGGCGCTCGCCGGCATCGTCAGCGAGTTGCTGCTGGCCGTGCTGCTGTTATTGGACGTGCCCGTCCAACTGGCGATCTGCCAGCCGCTGTCCGGCGCCGCCCCGCTCAGGCTGATCGCCTGGCCCGCCACGTACTGCCCCGCCGCAGCAGCCGGTCGAGTTGGCCGGGCTGGCAACTGGGTCGGAGCCCTGCCCGGTGTGACCGAGTGTCAGTGCATAGCACGTCGGTGGCGGTACAGTCTCTTCTTTGAGCATGAACACCGAGAAGCCATAAGTCTCGTTTACGGCTCCATGCGCTTGAGCCCGGATCGTAAAGCTGCCATCCGTCCCCGGCCGGATACCGGTCCAGCGCGCCACATACCCATTGTTGTAGTTATCTCCAGCGCTGAACTCAACCGCAAGCGTATCGATGATATTTGCGCCCACTGTGCTGGCGTTCGTCGCCTGATCGACGCCCGAGAGAGTGAAGCGGGTGTGGCGGTTTTCGTAGGAACTCCCGAGATTCCGGTTCACTGTGGTGGCAAAGGTGTAAGCCTTACTCGGATCCAGCCCGGTAAAAGTCAGGTCAACATACCAGCCTGCGGCGGTTGCATAGTGGGTGACTCCTTGTATATCGGTAATGCCCTGGAAGGTCTGGTACGCATCCGTCCCTGATGCAGTATCACTCCCTCCATTCGAGCCGGTTATCCAGGTCACGCCGCCTTGTTCAGTCAAGGTTGCGACTACCCCTGTGCTATTCCCCGTGGCAAAGTTGACCAGCGTACCGCTGCTGGCATGGGTATGGCCAGAACCAATATCAAAGTAAGTGACGTTGGGTTGAGTATATTGGGAGACCTCATACACAACATCATTGTAGGCTGTCCAGCCCGCAGTGGAACTCTGGATATAGTTGACTGCCGCAGTATGGACGCTGGCGGGCATGGTCACCGAGTTGGTGCTGGCCGTGCTGCTGTCGTTGCTCGTGCCCGTCCAACTGCTGATCTGCCAGCCGCTGGTGGGAACTGCCCCGCTCAGGGCGATGGCTTCACCGGAGACATACTGGCCGGCTGAGCAGCCGGTCGAGTTGGCTGGCGTTGCAACCGGATCGCTGCCTTGGCCGGTGTGGCTCAACGTCAACGCATAACAGGCGGGTGCCGCGACACCGATCAGTTCGAGATTGAAACTGATATCACTACTCGTGACAGCGCTCTGGTGAACCTCGACCGCCAGAACATTCGGGCCATTCACGAGCGTGTTGGCAAGCGAAGCAGGTGGGCTGACAAAGGTGGTTTCGTCCGTGCCGCCGATTGCGCTGGAAGCCAGTGTGCTAGAGGTCACCGCACCCGTTGGCATGTTGGTTCGCCAGATCTCTATGCCGTTCAGATACACCACGGCGCCATCGCTCGCAGTAGGCGCAGGTTCAGCCCCGAATAGAGCGACCGATCGGGAACATTGAATGTGTAGCGGAAATAGGTCGTAACATAGTTGTTCGAATTGCAAGCAGGTCGGCTGGGTCCGCAGTTCACGACGGTCGCTTCACCGCCATCGCCATAGCCCAGTTCAGCGGGACCTGAAGCCCAGGTGGAGTCGTCGAATGCAGTCCCGCTCCAGACTGTGCCTTGATCTGAACCGTTGTCAAGATACTTCCAGGTTGAGCCCACGCTGATTGGGAACATGTTTTGGGTATAGATTACTCCCGCCGCCTGGGCGCTGGCGGGCATGGTCAGCGAGTTGGTGCTGGCCGTGCTGCTGTTATTCGATGTGCCGGTCCAACCGCTGATCTGCCAGCCGCTGTCGGAACCGCACCGCTCAAGGTGATCACCTGCCCGGCAATGTACTGGCCCGTCGAGCAGCCCGTCGAATTGACGGGGCTGGCGGTCGGGTCGCTACCTTGACCCATGTGGCTCAATGTCAGTGTATAGCAAGTGGGCGGGATTAATGTGAAGGTGGCGGTGACGGTCGTGTTGCCATCGATCGTGAGCGACTGTGGGTTGATACTGCCGGTCAGCCCACCCGTCCAGTTGGCGAACGCCCAGCCGGTATCCGGCACAGCAGTAAGGTCACCACATCGTTCAGATGGTACGTTGTCGTAATGGCAGGAGTGACTAAGCCATTCCCCACCGTGTTCACGGTCAGGCTGTATTCGTTTTGCGTGAAGGTGGCGGTCACGACCTTGTGCCCGTCCATGGTGATCGACGCCGGACTGGTCGTGCCGGTCAGGTCGCCGGTCCAACCGGTGAAACTCCAGCCGATGGCGGGTGTGGCGGTCAATCCACTATGTCATTATAGTGATACGGGCCAGATCGGTAGCGACTGACGCTGCCGATACCGATGTGGTTCACCGTCAGGCTGTATACATTCTGCGTGAAGGTGGCTGAGACGGCTTGTCCCGTCCATGGTGATCGTGGCTGGGTTGGTCGAGCCACTCAGGTCGTCGCCCCAACTGGTGAAGGTGTAGCCTGTGTTCGGGCCGCCGTCAGCGTCACCACCGTCCCGGCGTTGTAAGTCGTCTGGTCGGGGCTACGCGTGATCGTCCCGCCCGTTCCGGGCGTGGTCGTCAGCGTGTACTGCGTCGGAGCAACGCCTTCTTCTTTCAGCATGAACACCGAGAAGGCATACACCTGGTATGGCATCGTGTGGTCCTCGGCGCGGATCACGATCGTGCCGTCCGCACCCGGCTGGATACCCGTCCAGCCGCCACATAACCGGTGGCTGGTTCAGCCCGGTGGAGAACGCAACCGAGTGGTCGTCCACCACAGTCACCCCGGCTCGTGCTGGCGTTGGTCGCCGCAACTCGCCTAAAGGCTGAAGCGCGTCACGCGGGCCGCATCAGCTGGTGCGAGTTGCGGTTGGCAGTAGTAGCGAAGGTGTATGTCTTGGCGAATCCAGGCCGTCAGGGTCAGATTCACCCACCAGTTGCCGGTGGGGTTCCGTAATGTTGCAGGCCGGTCAGGTCGGTGAAGCTGTGGAAGGTGGTGTATGCGTCGGTCCCGAGGTCGGTGTCCTGCACCGCCGAACCTGGCACCAACCTGCCATTGGACCCCACCGGACTGTGTAAATGCGGCCGTTACGCTCGTGCTGCGCGCCGGTTGCGTAGTCCTAACAGCGACGCCGCTGTAGGTCCGGAGAACCTGAGCCGATGTTGAAGGTGTGGCGTTCGTCCCGTGTTCTGGCCGGTTGGTAGACTGTATCGTTGTATGCTGTCCAGCCGGTCGAAGGCGGGGTTTCAATATAGGTAACCGACGCCGAGTGGGCGCTTCCAGGCATCATCACCGTGTTGGTGGTCGCCGTGCTGCTGTTGTTGT
>CAVPDG010000022.1:0-270682 GCA_963702535.1 uncultured Chloroflexia bacterium
GGTATCGAGCGTTATAAGCAGTATTTCTCTGCTGCGGATGTGCAGACCATTGATGCGCGTATCAGCCAGCTGCTGCAGATGATCGAGAAAGCTCCCAAATCGCTCAAGTGGAAGAGCCGAGCTGCGCTGGGCACGCGCGTCCAGTGGTACAACGATGTAGAAGAAGTAGAACGGGCAGACCACCTCTCCGATATCAAGTAACCCGGATGGAATATGTTATCGGCTGTGACATCGGGTCACAGAGCCTGAAGGCAATCCTGCTCTCCCAGGAGGGGCAGCTGGCGGGAGAGGTCAGTGTCAGTTATCCCATCGATTATCCATACCCCACCTGGGCGGAACAATCGGCGGAGAAGTGGCTGGGCGCATTCGTCGAGGCTGTGCGCCTCCTGCTTGCCCGGAACGCTCTCCAACCCGAACAGATCCGCGGGATCGGCCTGGCGTCGCAAGTGGACGGGATTGTGGCTATGGATGCCTCCGGCGCATCCCTTTACCCTGCCATCATCTGGATGGACCGGCGAGCAGTTGAACAATGCGCCCAGGTAGCTCAGAAGACCAGCCCGGAGAGGTTGCTTGCCCTCTCCGGCTTAAACCTGGACGCATCCCATGTCGCCCCAAAAATCAACTGGCTGAGAGACTACCAATCGGATGTTTACCGCCGGGCGCAACATTTCTTGCTGCCGGGCAGCTACCTGGCTTACCAGCTGACCGGCGAGCTAGGCGTGGATTATTCCAATGCCTCCTCCACGCTGCTCATGGATGTCAGGAACAAAGATTGGTCTCCAGAGCTATGCGCGCTTTTCGAGATCGATCGCAGCCGGCTGGCGCCGGTCTTGCCCGCCACACAGGTGCTTGGTGCATTGCGCGGGCATATCGCTGCAGAGTCGGGTTTAGATTCCGGCACACCCGTGGTGCTGGGCAGCGGCGATGAACACGCCGCCTGCCTTGGAGCGGGCGTCATCCTGCCGGGTTTGGTGTGCGATATCGCCGGCACAGCCGAGCCGGTTTGCGCTGCCAGCTCAGCCCCGCTCTTCGACCCCACCGGTTTGGTTGAGACCCACTGCCATGCCCACCCGGACCTGTGGCTGATGGAGAACCCCGGATTTGCCTCCGGCGCCAATTATCGCTGGTTTCGGGATCAGTTCGCTGCCGCCGAGATTCAGGAGGCCGTTACGACTGGCGCCAATCCGTACGATTTGCTCAACAACCTGGCAGCTTCTGTACCCCCCGGCTCCCAGGGGCTGATTTTGCTGCCCTGCTTGATGGGGGCGATGGCGCCCACCTGGAATGCCCTGGCGCGGGGGACGTACTTCGGCTTTACCCTGGCGCACACCCGGGCGCATTTTGTACGCGCCCTGCTCGAGGCCTCCGCTTATGCGGTTAGAGACATAACCGACCAGATGCGCCAGATCGGCCTGCCACTTCACCAGATCCAGGTGGTGGGCGGCGGGGCGCGCAGCCGCTTGTGGCGGCAGATCAAGGCCGATGTAACTGGTCTGCCCGTCGCCCTGCCACAAACCATCGAGACTACCGCCCTCGGAGCTGCCATGCTGGCGCTCGTCGGCGTGGGGCTTTGTCCATCGCTGGAAGAAGCCGCTCACCAGGCTGTGCGCATCGTCGAGGTGCGCGACCCGCAACCTGAAACCCAGGCGTGCTATGAAGAGTATTACCAGCTCTACCGCGCCACCTACCAAGCCTTGCTGCCTGTCTTCGACCAGGCTGCCAGAATCCAAACCAATCCTCCGCCAACTCAATGAATAGTCCCGACCGTCTTTCCCTGGTGAAATGCTTCCTGCTCGATATGGATGGCACGTTTTACCTCGATAACCAGCTCCTGGAAGGTGCTCTGCGCTTTATCGATACGCTGCGCATCCAAAACAAAGAATTCCTCTTCCTGACCAATAATTCATCGAAATCGCGCCACCAATACGCCGAGAAAATTAACGCCCTGGGTCTACCGCTTCCGGACAGCAAGGTTTTCACCTCCGGCGAAGCCACCGCCGTGTACCTGCAGGGCATTGCCCCAGGTGCTCGGCTGTTCGTCGTCGGCACACCCTACCTGGAAGCGGAATTTACTGCCCATGGCTTTATTCTAGACGACGCCCATCCGGATTATGCCGTGCTGGGTTTCGATACCACCCTGACTTACCAGAAGCTTTGGAAGCTGTGCGATTTCGCACGCAGTGGTTTGCCTTATATCGCCACCCACCCAGACTTCAACTGTCCCACCGGCAGCGGCTATATGCCGGATACTGGAGCCATGATCGCCTTCGTCAAAGCCTCCACCGGTCGCGAGCCTGATCTGGTGATCGGCAAGCCCAACCGCCTGATCGTTGATGCGGCAGCAGCACGGCTGGGCATACCGGTTGAAGCCATGGGCATGATCGGCGATCGTCTCTATACCGATATTGCCCTGGGACAGTCCAGCGGAATCCTCACCGTGCTGGTTTTGAGCGGTGAGACTCACCTGGAAGACCTGCAGGGTTCTCCGTTCCAGCCCGATTACACCTTTGCCCATCTTGGAGAGGTGGCAGACTGGCTGGAGCAGCATGCCGGTTAAGACGATTCCACATGAATCCCCCTCAGGTCATCATCATCGGTGCCGGATCGACCGGTTCAGCTCTGGCGCACGACCTGGCGCTACGCGGGCTGGGTGTGACCGTGGTGGAGCGCGCTGGGGTTGCCAGCGGCACCACCGGACATAACCAGGCTCAGCTTCATTCAGGCGCGCGCTACGCCGTTGTGGATCCCGAATTGGCGCGCGAATGCATCCAGGAAAACCGCATCCTGCGCCAGATCATGCCCGGGGTATTGGAGCTGAACGAGGGGCTGTTCGTCGCCTTTTCGGAGCAAGATTTAGCGTATTCTCGCCTGTTCCTGGAAGCCTGTCAGGATTGCGGTATCCCTACCGTACAAGCATCTCCTGAGCAGGCTTTGCGCTGGGAGCCCATGCTCAACCCTCGCACGCTGGCTGCTATCCAGGTCCCAGACGGCGTTTTTGATCCTTACCGCTTTTGCTTGAGCTTCCTGGCGACCGCCCAATCGAACGGCGCCAGGGTGCACACCTATGCTGAAGTAACCGGCATCGACATCGCACACCGCCAGGTCACAGCGGTCGATCGCCGCAGCGGCAGGGAACACACCCTCACCGCCGATGCCATCGTCAACGCCGCCGGACCCTGGGTTGCTGAAGTCGCCAGCCGGGCCGGTGTCGAGGTAGAGGTTGAGCCCTCCGCCGGCGCCATGCTGACAATAGACAGGCGGGTCTGCAACCAGGTGCTCAACCTGCTGGCGCCGCCCGCCGATGGCGACATCATCGTCCCGCAGCGCAATACCAGTATCCTGGGCACCACCTCCTGGATCGTGACAGACCCGGACGATATCCCCATCCCCCCCGACCACCTGGAACTGCTCTTCTCTGTCGCCGAGCGCATGGTGCCCGGCATCCGCAAGTTTCCCGTGCGTGGCGTCATGGCAGCCGCTCGCCCATTGCTGAAGATACGCGGGCGCCAGCGGCCGCAAAGCCACACGTGGCTTTGCCTGTTTCGAGCACGAGGCGGGCTTCTTCTCGGTCGTGGGCGGCAAGACGAGCACGGCGCGCCTGATGGCCGAAAAAATCGGTGACCAGGTGACGGCTTATCTGGGCTGGGAGGCGCGTTGCCAAACGCGCACGACACCCTTGCTCTCCCATCGGAAATGGACAGCTCAACCCCTATCACAGTGAGAGTGCGCATCCGGCGCAGGCAGGGCTGGCAGGACTTCAAGGTTACCCTGCCGGGCTCGGCGTACGTGTTGGATGCCCTCGAAGAGATCGAGAAACAGGACCCTTCCCTGCTCTTCCGCCACTCCTGCCACCACGCTTCGTGCGGAAGCTGCGGGCTGCGCGTCAACGGCCGCGAGCGGCTGGCTTGTGTCACCCCGCTCGCCGATGTAGCCCGCCCTGGTCGACCCTTGCGCCTCGAGCCGTTGCGCAACTTCCCCATCATCGGCGACCTGCTGGTGGATTTCGGTCCCTTCATGGCAAGTCTCGATCGCGCCGGCATGCCGCTCATCCGCCAGGCGGAGTCCCAGACAGCCCCAAGCCAAGCAACCCGCTTCGAGAGCTGTATCGAGTGCGGCCTGTGCGTCAGCGCCTGCCCAATCACCGGCAGCGATCACCGCTACGCCGGCCCGGCAGCTCTGGCAGCAGCCTGGCGCAGCCTTGAGGAGCCTCGCCAGTCCAGCCGGACGGACTTGATCACTCTGGTCGATGCTGAGAAGGGAGTATGGCGCTGCCATGCCGCATTCGAGTGCACCGAGGTCTGCCCATCCAATGTGGATCCGGCAGGTGCCATCATGTCCCTACGCCGCCTCCTGCTCACTGGAGGTCAAAAATGACCCGGGATCCAGGAGCAACCACCCGCCACAGCCGGTGGTTTGTGCTACGCTCCAGACCCGCAGGCATGCTGGCTTTCATGCTGCATCGCCTGACCGGGATCGGGCTGGTTTTCTATCTCTACCTCCACCTGGCGGTTCTTTCGAAGCTACGCGGGGGTCCCGAGAGCTGGGATAGCTTCCTGGCCCTGGTGCGCTCGCCCTGGTTTTTGCTCCTGGACGGCATCTTGCTTTTGGGCGTGCTAATACACGGGCTCAATGGTCTGCGCCTCACTCTCATCGGGATGAACATCGGCTTGCGCTGGCATAAAGCTACTTTTTGGATTATCCTGGCGCTGTCCGCCGCCCTCGCCGTTGCGGGCAGCGCCTTATTATCGGGTTGCGATGAAACAGGAAGGAAGCTCGCCGGTGAACAGGCGGAAGGCGGGTCTTGGCTGGCTAAGCCAGGCAATCTCCGGCATCTTACTGGTATTGCTCTTGGGCGTGCATTGGATAGCCCAGCACTACCTGGCAGATGGCGGCTTGCGCACCTATGCCGAAGTGGTATCCTATCTGGAAAATCCGCTGGTGCTCGTGCTGGAAGCGACTTTTCTGGCTGTGATCACGGTCCATGCATTGTTGGGTGTACGGGCAGTGCTTCTCGACCTTGGCCCGGGGGAGCGCTGGATCAGGCTGATTGATGCTGGTCTGATCCTGACCGGCATCGGTACGGTGCTCTATGGGTTAAATCTGCTGCGCCTCATCCTTGTACAATAATGCATTACTTGCGGAGGTACACCATGCAACTAAAATACGATCCTGCGGATGGGATAGATTTCTGGAATAAGATCAGCGCTCTCCCCGGCTATCCTTCCGGCGAGACTATGCCGATCCGCCTCATGCTCTTCGAGCCGGGAGCGCTCTTCAAGCTCGGCGAGGCGTTGAAAGAAGCCGGCGCCCAACCTGACCAGCCCGTTTTCGTCGTCATGGATACCACGCCCATGCGCCGCGGCGAAGAGAGCCTCAAACCCCTGGCGCTGGACGTGCTGCGCCGGGCAGGCTGGCAGGTGCAGACGGTGGAAATCCCCCCCGATGAGACCGGGCAGGTGCATACGGACATGGAGCGCATCGGCATGGTGAAGAGCCGCTTGCAGCCCGCCAGCGCGGTGATCGCCCTGGGCGCCGGCACGGTCTGCGATATCGGCAAGCATGCCTGCTACCTGTTCGAGCAGGAGAGCGGCGAAAGGCTGCCTTTCGTGGTCTTCCAGACGGCGAACAGCGTGAGCGCCTACACCTCCAACATGGCGCCCACGTTTATCGAAGGGGTCAAGCGCACGCTGCCCTCCCGCTATCCGGATGCCCTGTTGTGCGACCTGGAAACCCTGCGCGATGCCCCGCGGGCGATGACCGTAGCCGGCGTCGGCGACCTGCTGGCAGCCTTTGTCAGCTTCCCCGACTGGGTGATGGCAAACCGGCTGGGACTCGACCCGGGCTACACACCGCTGGCGCAGGAGCTGATGGGACCATTGGATGCCATCTTACTGGAAGAAGCGCCCGCCATCCGCAGCGGCTCGCTGGAGGGCATGGCTACCCTTGCCAAGCTGATTGCCCTTGGCGGGCTGGCGATGTCGCTTTCGCACGCCACCACACCCATGTCCGGCTACGAGCATGTCATCTCGCATATCCTGGACCTGCTGGCGGAGAGCCGCAGCCAGCCCCTCACCCAGCATGGCTCGCAGGTTGCCCTGGCTGCCATCCTGGGAACGGCGGCATACCAGCGCCTGTTTGATGAGCTGGAGCCAGACGAAGTCAACCTGGAGAGATGCTACCCCTCGCCAGAGGAAATGCACGAGCGTGTACGCCAGACCTTCTTGCAGGTGGATCCCTCCGGCAAAGCCGGGGAGGAGTGCTGGAACGACTACGGTCCCAAGCTGCAGGCATGGCACGCCCATAAGGCTGAATTTAGCGCTTTCTTAAAGGATTGGCAGTTTCAGCGCGGCGAGCTGGCGAAGCTCACCTGCCCCCCGCAGCGCCTGATCTCGATCTTGCGCAGCGTCCAGGCGCCAGAAGTCTTCAGCGAGCTCGAGCCGCCGCAATCGGAGAGCGATGTGAAGTTCGCCTTCATGAACGCCCCCTTGATGCGCAAGCGCTTCACGCTCGGCGACCTGCTGGTTTTCCTGCACTGGGACCGGGAAAAGTTGTGGCAGCAGGTGAAGGGGCTGGCGATCAAAGCCTAGCTGCCGCCTGCCCCTCCCGCCCGCAATTTACTCAGCGCTATCTTGCTTCTCAAGCGATTCGAGCATCTCAGCATCCTGCTGCAGGTTGCGCCGGCGCACGATGAGGCTGATCAGATAGATCAGCATAAAACCAAAGATCACCGTGTAGCCGGCGACCATATAAATGGTGGTATTCGCAGGGGCGTCTTGTAGAAAAAGCATAGGATTGTCCTCCTTCTTCCAGGCTACTCTGCCGTCTTGAGCTTCATTTGCTCAACCCGGTCAGCCAGCCTGCCCAGGCGGATGCGATGCCAAAGCAGGGCAGCGAAGATAACGGAGAAGGTGAGCAGGCTGAAGAGGAATGTTTGTAGCATCAAGGGGGTCATATCGAACCCGCCGGTCGCTCCGGGCTGGTTGCTGCCGATCACCACCGGGTGGATGGTGCGGAACAGGCGCGCTGAGAAGAAGGTGAGCGGGACGCTCAGGAAGCCGATGATGGCATACACCGCCCCAAAGCGCGCCCGCCGGTCGGGGTCTTCGATCCCCTGGCGCAGCAGCAGGTAAGCGGCGTAGATGAGTAGCATGATGGTGGTCGTTGTCAGGCGCGGGTCCCAGGTCCACCAGGTATTCCAAATCGGGCGCGCCCAGATAGAGCCTGAGATAATGGCGATCAGGGCAAATACAATGCCGATCTCAATGGCTGAGAGACCGGCGATATCCCACTTGCGGTCTCCCGTGCGCAGGTAGGCAACGCCTGCAATGGCAGCCACCAGAAAGGCAAGCATGCCCACCCAGGCGGATGCCACGTGGAAATAAAACACGCGCTGCACCTGTCCCATCACCGCTTCCATCGGCGCGTAGAAAAAGACCATCGCCGTGGCAACCAGCAGCATGACCACGGCAACAATGTCCAGCACGGTCAATAATTTCGGCTTCGCATCACTTTGCATGTTTCCTCCATGAACTCAGGGTACAGATACCACTAAACTCCACTCTCTATTTTCTACGCTCTTCCCTCATTCTTCCACCACATAATCGAACACCATGAATGCCACAGCGGTAAATATTATATCGTAGACGATCAGCAGGTTCAGCCAGGGCGTGATCTCTGCCATCTCGACGCCTTGCAAAAAGCCGGTGCTGGCTTTCACCGCGGCGATCATCACCGGGAGGATCACCGGGAAGAGCAGGATGGGCAGCAGCACATCACGCGTGCGCGTCTGCACCGCCATGGTGGAGAGCAGCGTGCCCACGGCGACGTAGCCGATCGACCCCAGGATGATCACGCCGATCAATCCCGGTATGAAGAGATTGGTATTGTACAGGATGCTGTAGACCGGCAGCACGATGATCTCAACGATGAACATGAAGATCAGGTTGCCAACCGTCTTACCGAAGTAGATGGCGCTCCTGTCAACCGGCGCCAGCAACAAGCCGTCCATGCAGCCGCGGTCCTTCTCTATCGCCATCGAGCGGTTCAAGCCCAGCGTGCCGGCAAAGGCGAAGGTCACCCATAACACCCCGGAGGTCACGGTCGCCCGTGCCCTGGCATCCAGCTCCAGGGCAAAATTGAAGATCAGGATCACCAGCAGGGCAAAGACCAGCATGGAGGTGAGCAGCTCCCGGCTGCGCAGCTCAGCCGCCAGGTCCTTCCAGACCACCGCCCCCAGGGCGCGCAGGTATTCGCGCGCCTTTGCCCGGTGCGACTGGCGCTCACTTCGTTGCGGGTAACCGGTAAATCGCTCATGGGTCAGCTCGCGCTGGTCGCCTGGCGGTAGAATGCCAGCAGGTCGTCCGGATCGATCTCGGTGCGCTGGATGGAAGCCGCGATCACGCCGCGGCTGAGGACATCGAAGCGCGAAGCCAGGTCCGCGGTGCGCGCCAGGTCGTGCGAGGTCATCACCACCGTGCGCCCTGCCGCAGCCACGTCGCGCAGCACCACATCCAGCATAGCGGAGGCGTCCTGGTCCAGCCCGGTGTACGGCTCATCGAAGAGCATCACCTCCGGGTCGTGCAGCACGGCGCGACCGATCGACAGGCGCTGCTGCATGCCGCGCGAGAAGGTGCGCACCAGGTCTCGCCGGCGGGGCGCCAGCCCCACCAGCTCCAGCACCTGGCTGATGCGCTGCTCCAGGGCAGGGACGCTGTACATCCGCCCGTAGAAGCGCAGGTTTTCTTCGGCGCTCAGGTCGCCGTACAGCAGGGGCAGGTGAGATACCACGCCCAGGCGCCGCCGCAGGTGCGAGGCTTCGCCCGGCAGCCGGAAACCGGCAATGCGCACCTCGCCCAGCGAAGGTCGCGAGAGGGTCGCCAGGATGCGCAGGAAGGTGGTCTTCCCGGCGCCGTTCGGACCCAGGATCGCCACGAACTCGCCCGGCTCGACATGGAAATCCAGCCCGCGCAGGACGGCCTTCAATCCAAAACGTTTGACGAGCTTGCGGACTTCGATCATGCCAGTTGCCTGGAGTGCTTAGTTGTTTTCCATATGCTCTTGCAGGCGCGCTTTCAACTCAGCCCGGCGTTTGCAGGTAGGCGTCTTCGGGGAGCTGTCCTGCCCCGTAAAGGTCATCCAGGGCGATGATGGCATCCATCAGCGTCTCCACGCTCTCTGCGGTGGGCTCAGTCTCGCTGCTGGGCGTCTCATCCTCCGGCTCTTCATCTTCATCGCTGAGGCGCGTGCGCCGCCACAGCCACACCCCCGCCACCACCAGCGCCACGCCAAACACAGCCAGCCCGATCATCAAATTGGTGCTGCTGCCGGTAGGCAGGGTCGGCTGACCCGCCGTCGGCTGACCGGTGATCGACATGCGCAGCCTGTCTCCGGGCTGCAGGCTGGCGCCCTTTAACAGGCGGTATTTGGCTCCCTGGACATCCTGCGTGCCGCTATCGGCGAGCATATCGCTCTTGATCTTGACCCCGCCCTCCGGCACCAGGATCACCACCGCATCCACCGGTAGATTGACTTGCTCGTCCAGCTCCAGCTTGCGGTCGTAGGGCATGGTATACGCGTAGAGCACTTCGTACTGCCCTTGCCCCGGCGGCACAGCCGCGGTATCGCCAAAGCCATCTTCGGTCTTCACGTAGCGCTGTCCCAGCACGCCATCCTGGAACTCCAGGTTTTCAGCGCCTTGCGGCAGGGTAAAACGCACCACAGGCTGCCCCTTCTCGGCAGCCACCAGGGTCTTATCCGTCGGGTTCGAGATGACGTACAGCTCCACCACCCGCACGGTACTGGAATCCACAAATTCAAAGAACATGTGCAGCCGGTCGGCGATTAACACCGATGCGTCCGTAGTGGTATCGTAGATCTCGAGCGGCAGGTTCAGAGTGTTCTGACCCGCTTCCATCTGCCCGACATCGGTATTGTAGACTGTGTTGCCGTACTCCGTGATGATAATGAAGGCGCGCCCGGGCTGTAACGCCACGTCCTTGAAGACAAACGATCCATCGGCGTTGGTGGTCGTCGTCTGCGTGATCGCCATCTGCATGTTGTCGAAGCCGTGCAGGGTCAGGGTCAGAGTCGGCGGGCACCGTCCCGCCGGAGGCGTTGGTGACGCTGCCGGTGACCATTCCCACCGTCTCGCTGATGGCAGCCGTGGGCAGCTCCGTGGCTGCCGGCGCAGATGCCTCGGTCGCCGCTGGCGTCGTGGCGGGCTCCTGCGCCACGGGCTGGCTGGAAGGCGTAAAGGTCAGCGAGCGCAGGTAAGCGGCTAATGCCCAGCGCTCGTCCTCGCTCAATTGCTGCGCGAAGCCGGGCATCGAAGGCGCTGCCCCATCCGAAATCACCTGGAAGAGGTTCGCCTGCGACACCTCTGCCATCACAGCCTGGTCGGTAAAGTCGATCGCCGCGCTCCCACCCATACCGCCCTCACCGTGGCACTGGGCGCAGTTCGCCTGGTAGAGCTGCTCGCCCTGGGCGATGACCTCCGCCGGCATGCTCAACGCGAAGGCATACGCCACGGTATCCCAGCGCTGGCGATCGGAAAGGCTGGCAAAAGGCGGCATGAATTTCTCGATGTTGCCCTTGGTCACCTGGGTGTACCAGTCCGCCGGCGTGGCTTGGCGGGCAATCTCTGCCGATCCCAACGCCGTCACCGGGTTAGGCAGCTGCGCCGCCTGCGGACCATCGCCTAATCCAGCCGGACCATGGCAAGGGGCGCATTTTTCGGCAAAGATCGCCTGCCCGTCAGCCGGGCTGGGGGGCACCAGCGGGAAAACCGGACCATTGGTAGCCTGGGGCTGCTCCTGGACTACCGCCATCTGCTCGGCGCCGGGCGGGGGGGTAATATCCTCTGCCAGCGAGCAGGCGGAAAGGAAGAGCGCGGTTACCAGGAGTAAGGAGAACAAGCGTAAGGAGGTAGATTTCATATGGGATAGAGACCAGTTCGAGAGAGAATGTCGAGTATACAAATCAAGGCGCCGCTCATCCGGTCTGGGCGCCGCACTTCGGGCAGAAGCGGTCTGATTTCTGGACGGGTTTGCCGCATTGCGGGCAAAACCCGCTGGATTTCTCGTTGCGCGCCCGGCGCCGGTTGGCGATCATGCGCTTCCAGGTTATCGTCCGGTGAAGCCGCCACCACCCGGATCGCAGCGCCATTGCCGCCCGCCGGCTGAGGCGCCGTCTCCACCCGCCGGGCTGCAATGGCAGCTTCCAGGCGCGCTTCCGCCGCCTGGGAGGGAGCTTCTGCCGCGTAGGCGTCCAGGTCGCGCAGGATTTGTGCGCCCTGCTGCACCAGGGCAGCCCGCTGGAGCGGGTATTCGGCCTCCGGAATTTTGCCCAGGGCGTAATCGAAATCCAGCTCCTGCAGCGTATCCAGCAAGCGGTCGCGTTCCGCCAGGAGAGACGATTGCTCGTGCCCGGCTTGCGCCCCCTTGGGCGCCTTGCGCTCGAAGAACGGGCGGCTGATGAAGACTGCTACAATAACGAGCAGTCCGAGGATGAGGAAGATTGAGCCAATGTCCATAATGAGTCCAGCCGGGTTATTGCTCCAGCAGAGGATCGACAACCGCTTTAACAGATTCAATGGAGGGAAACACGCCGTACTGCATGTGCCGTCAAGACGCCTTCCCGGTCGATGATGTAGGTTTCCGGCACGCCCTGCATGCGGAACGCCTGCGAGATGCGCGTCCCCAGGTCCGGTCCATTGGGATAGGTGATGCCGAATTTCTCTAAGTATGCCCGGGCTTCCGGCTCGGTATCCACGTAATCCGCCCCCAGGAAGAGCACATCGCCGCGCGGCTGGTAATGGCGCCAGGCAGCTTCCAGGATCTCGGCCTCCTCCTCGCAGGGGATGCACCAGGAAGCCCAGAAGTTGAGCACCACCACCTTGCCCTTCAGGTCAGCCATCTTGTAGGTTTGCCCGTCGAAGGAGGTCAGGGTAAAATTGGGCACGCGGTGCCCGACGCCTACCGGTCCCTGCTGGGCGCGGCGCAGTCCCAGCGCCAGTAAAGTCAGCAGGGCAAACACACCTACCCAGACAAGGATGCGCCCCCAGGGGGGGCGGCTTGGGGCAGGCGTTTCTACTGCATTTTGCTTGATCTCTTCTTCACTCATCGTCTCTCTACCCGCTACCTTTATCGATTGCTCAGCTCTTCTTCCAGGCGCTTCACGTACTCATCCTGCGCTGCTCCCGGGCAACTCCGAGGTGGGCTCTGCGGCTTGACCCGCAACCGCGGCTTTTGCTGGCTTCCTCCAGGCGCGCAAAGCGCTGAACAGGATAAGGATGCCCGCCAGGATTGCCAGCGGTGGGACGATATACACCAGCCAGTTCAAGCCGCGCGCCGGAGGCGCCGCCAGCACGCGGTCGCCATACTGGGCAGCGAAATAGTCTTTGATCTGCCCCTCGTTCCAGCCCTGCCCCAGCTTCTCGCGGACCAGCTCGCGCCATTGGGCGCAAGCCTGGGTGCCGCACACATCCAGGGGGATATTCTCGCACACCGGGCAGTAGAGCTGCCGGGCGACGGCGTTGACCTGGTCATCGGTCACGGTTCCGGGTCCGCTGCCCTGCGCCAGGGCGAGGCTTGCGAGGGAAAAGCTGCCATCAGCGCCAGCAGACGCCGCCCAGAAGATGCGCCCCGTATACTTTTTACTCAGTTTCATCGAACACTCCCCATCTCGCACGCCTCAGCCCCGCGAGGGCGCCGGTTGGACGCGGGATTTGCGCTCGCTCACCGGCTCCGGGTCGCGGTCGGGCCAGGCTGCGACCATTGTCCCCAAAATGAAAACGAGCGCCCCCAGCCACAGCCAGTTGACCAGCGGGTTGTGGTAGACCCTGAACGTTGCGCCCTGGCTGGCGATGGGCTGCCAGTCCGCCAGGAGCACGTACAGGTCATCTTCCAACGTGCTGCGCACGCCGGGGATGGTCATCTGCTGCTGCGATTCGTAATAATAATCCCGCCGCGGGTACAGCTCGCCGACGTACTTGCCATCTTTGAACACACTCACCACCGCCCGCGCCACGTTGCGCCCATCTTTGTAATCGAAGTTCGCCAGCGAATCGTAGCGCACGATGTAATTCCCCAGCGTGAGCGACTCGCCCTGCTTGAGCATGCCCTGCGTCTGCGTCTGGAAGATCTCGATGCCGATGATGCCCAGCGCCATCAGCACCACGCCCAGGTGGATGATATAGCCGCCGTAACGGCGCCGGTTGCGCCCCGCCAGCCGCCACAGCGCCGTGAACAGGTTCTCTTTCTTCATCGCGCCGCCGCGCCATGGCGCCGCGCCAGAACTCATACAAGGTTACAGAAGCCGCAAAAGCGCACAACCACAACCCCAATATTGCAAAGGGCTGGCGCATACCGGTGATCACCACGATCACTGGCGCCGCCAGAGAAATCAGGAAGGGCTTCCAGGCTGCTTTTCCCAGGGTCCTGGCGGTTGAGTGTTTCCAGGCGGAGAGAGGCGCCATACCCATCAGGAGCAGCAATCCCGCGAACAGCGGCCCGGTGATGCGCTCGTACCATTCGGGGCCAAAGGTCACTTTTTGCCCGGTGACAATCTCCGAGATCAGGGGGTAGATCACCCCCCAGAAGCACACCAACAGGATGAGGATGAAGAGCAGGTTGTTAAGCAGTGAAAAGCGCCTCGCGCGAGAACATCGAGGTCATCTCGCCTTCGGATTTCAGCTCGTTCCAACGCTTGAGCAGCAGCGCAACCGAGACAATGAAGGTCAGCCCGATGAACACGAAGAACAGCGGGCCGATGGCGCTCTGGGCGAAGGCGTGCACCGAGGAGAGCACGCCCGAGCGCGTCAGGAACGTGCCGAAGATCACCAGGTCGTAGGTCAGGATGATCAGCACCATGTTCCAGTGCTTGAGCATGCCCCGCTTTTCCTGGATCATCACCGAGTGCAGGAAGGCGGTGCCGGTCAGCCAGGGCATGAAAGCGGCGATCTCCACCGGGTCCCAGCCCCAGTAGCCGCCCCAGCCCAGCACGTCATACGCCCAGCGCCCGCCCAGGATCAGGCCCAGCGAGAGGAAAAGCCAGGCTACCAGCGTCCAGCGGCGGGTGATGCGGATCCAGCGGTCGTCGGTGCGCCCGGTGATCAGGGCTGCGATGGCGAAGGCGTAGGGGATGACAAAGGAGACAAAGCCCAGGTACAGCATGGGCGGGTGGATGATCATGCCGGGATGGCGCAACAGCGGGTTCAAGCCGCGCCCATCTGCCTGCACCAGCAGCTCTGCCCCCGCCGGAGGGAACATGGCTTTGAGCGGCTGTCCCAGCGGCGGCTGCCAGATGCGGGCAAAGGGATTCTCGAAGAAGATGATCATCACCAGGAAGAACACCAGGGTCACCAGGCAGACAATGATCACCCAGGGCAGGAACTCGCGGATCGCGCTCCCAGTTGCGCAGCGTGACCGCCGAGGCAAAAGCCGACATCAGCCACGTCCAGAACACCAGCGAGCCCGCCTGCCCGCCCCACAGCGCCGTGATCTTGAGGTAGGTGGGCATGCTGTTGCTGGTCACCGAAGCCACGTACTCCACCTCGTAATTGCCGTTGACCAGCAAGGTGATGATACACAACGCCGACAGGGTAAGCAGCGGGAAGGTGAGCAGCATGGCGTTGCGGGCGCTATCCACCCACGCCGCTTTCTTGCTGTCGCGCCCCATAAAACGCCGCGCCGACCCCGTACAAGGAGACCAGTAATGTTACAACCAGCGCGCCATAACCAAGGTTTGCAATCATCGCAACCTCTCCGTTAATACCTCTATGAAAACGGATAGCGCGAAGCGTACTTGCTCGCCTCGTGCTATCCTGTTCAACTTGCCACCATTAAGCACCAACAGGGGTCATCCTTGAGATTGCTCAGGGACCGCATCTTCATACTTGGTGGGACACTTGAGCAGCAGCTCATCGGCTTGGAAGACGCCATTCGCGTCCAACGTACCGGTGACGATCGCCTGCGCCTCGTTGCGCAGCAGGTCCGGCTTAACGCCTACATACTGCACCGTCATCCGGTTGCGGCTGGGATCCATCACTGCCTGGTGCAGCACCTCTGCCAGCCCACCTTGCGCTTCGATCTCTTTATTATCGCCCGGCACGTGCGCGATGGCGAAGGTCAGGGTGAGTGTTTGGGCGTCGTACTGGATCGAATCGCCGATCACTGCCCCGCTCAGGCGCAGGTCTCTCCCGGCAAGCTTATCACCCTTGGCGAGCGCCTCGTCCACGGTGAGAAAATACTGGGCGGAAGCTCGCGTTGAAGAGACGATCAGGTAAATGACCGCGGCGATGATCAACAACCCACCCAAGACAAACTTCAGGCGCCCGGTTGACCGGGTTTTTACGGTAGAAGTGGCGGCTTGATCCATCCTTGCTTGTCCTCCAGGAAGCACATGGCTAGAAGTCATCTCACGATCAGCAGGTGGGCGTTCTGCGGCGGTGGTGCTGCCGTAGAATACCCCCTTGCCTTAATTGGAGACAGCATCTATTAAGAAAACGGCAGTCAAAAAAACCGAAATCACACGGATTGCGGCGTGGGTTAAGTCTAATCGAGATTGTGAAAGACTCAGATTAATGGAGGCTAAGATTAGGCGGAAGGGAAGATTAGAAATTTACTAATGAGAGCTGGCGCAAGCCGATAAAATTGCGAATTCTATGCTCTCGGAACAGCCAGCGTGTGCGTGAAGAATTCCGCAAAATCCGACCGGATAAATGCTTTTTTTGGTAAAATATCACCGTACTCACTCCTGGTACGGATCGATTACTCCTATATTAGGACTAACACAGTTCGGTGAAGGGAACACCCCGCTTCAACTGCGTAACTCCTAACTATTTCATTGGTATCTCAAGGAGACCACAAGGAATGAAGCGGATTATCCATAGCATCAATCGATTCTTTTTCCCCCCGGCTGGATCTCCTCGCTGGATGCGCATACTCCCTTACGCCCTCTTAGGTGTGCTCACCTTGCTGGTGCTCACCGCCAGCGCCTACGGCTGGGAATACACCAACTCGCCCCCCTTTTGCGGCGAAACCTGCCATACCATGCCCCCCGAGTACACCGCCTACCTCACGTCTCCACACGCCCGCGTCGCCTGCGTGGACTGCCATATCGGCAAAGGCTTCATCACCACCCGCATCACGCGCAAAGCCGGCGACCTGAAGCACGTGTACAAGACCTTATTCACAGCTTATGAATTCCCCATCGTCGCCGACGATATGCGCCCGGCGCGCGAGACCTGCGAATTGTGCCATAATCCGGAGAAGTTCTCCGATGACAGCTTGCGCGAGATCAAGCGCTTCGGCAATGACGCCAATAACACCCCCTACAGCACCTACCTCACCCTGAAGACCGGCGGCGGCTCTGAGCGCGCCGGGCTGGGAAAAGGTATCCACTGGCACATTGAAAACAGCATTGAATACCTGCCCACAGATCACAGCGAGCAGACAATCCCCTACGTGCGTGTGACAGACGATAACGGAGAGATCACCGAATACGTCGAGCTGGGTTCCAACCTGGACCCTGCCGCAATCGATCCCGCACAGCTCAAGGAGATGGACTGCATCACCTGCCATAACCGCATCACCCACCTGGTCAACCCGCCAGAAAACGTGGTAGACAAGCTCATGGCGACCGGGATCATCGCTACAGACATTCCGGAAATTCGCAGCAAAGCCGTGGAAGTATATAGCCAGCGCTACTCGACCGTCGAGCTGGGGGTAAACGGCATCGCCGGGCTGGAAAATTACTACCAGACCTATCACCCCGATTACTACACCGCGAACAAGGATAAGATCGACAGCGCCATCACCGCTTTGCAAGAAGCTTACCGCAACAGCGTTTATCCTGAGCAAAAGTCGGACTGGACCACCCACCCGAACAACGTGGGTCACAAGGACTCGCCCGGCTGCTTCCGCTGCCATGACGGCAAGCACATCAACGCCAGCGGTGAGACCATCCGCCTGGAGTGCAATCTGTGCCATTCGATCCCGGTGGTGGCTGGTCCCAATGATTTCGTCGCCGATATCGAGATCAGCCGCGGTCCTGAGCCAGAATCCCACCGCAATCCCAATTGGATCCACCTGCACAACCAGGTATTCGACGGCACCTGCGCCAACTGCCATACCATCGGCAACCCCGGCGGGACGGATAACACCTCTTTCTGCTCGAACTCTGCCTGCCACGGCAATGTCTGGCAGTATGCCGGTTTCGATGCTCCCGGTTTGCGCCAGACCCTCCTGGACCAGCTCCCGACCCAACCAACCCCGGTACCCCTTCCGGAAGGTGGACCTCTGACCTATACAGGATACGATCGGTCCCCTCTTCCAGGCGCGCTGCGGGCAATGCCATGCATCCAACGCCATGGTGGGGCTGAACCTGACATCCTATTCAACCGCCCTTTCTGGCAGCCAGAATGGCCCCGTCATCGTGCCTGGCAATGCGGAAAAGAGCCTGCTCATCCAGAAACAGACCGGCGAACAGCCTCACTTCGGGCAACTCTCCCCGGAGGAGCTGGAGCTGGTTACCCAATGGATTAATGCAGGCGCCCCGGAAAAATAACACGCAGCAATTCCCATCTCTCTTTGAGGAGAAATGCGACGATGAAGAAGATCTTTCTAATCGGGGTTCTGGTTTTATTGGCTCTTACCCTGGCAGCCTGTTCGAGCCCCTCCACACCCGAGGCAGTGCCCTGCCCGAGCGCGGCGCCCTGCCCGACCTGCCCACCACCCTCGGAGGCGCAGCCGGAAGCGCAGACCTGCCCGGAGCCGGTCGTCGAGACCGTGCCCTACCAGGAGGCGTGGCTTGCTTCCGGTCACGCGGATGCCGGAGCTGCCGCCTTCACCCATTGGAATGAAGAAAATCCCGCCGAAATCCCGGTTACCTGCGCCAAATGTCACAGCACGCCTGGTTTTCAAGATTTCGTCGGAGCCGATGGCTCAGCCGCCGGCGCGGTTGACCAATCCGCCCCGGTTGGCACCGTGATCACCTGTGAAGCCTGCCATAACCCGCAGGCAGACGCCCTTACCTCCGTGGTCTTCCCTTCAGGGGCGGAGGTCACCGGATTGGGCGGCGAGGGCAAGGTGTATGCAATGCCACCAGGGTCTTGCCTCCAAAGTGCAGGTGGATGAGACGATCAATGAGCTCGGAGTAGCTGCAGACCCCGATACGGTCAATTCCGAGCTGAGCTTCATCAATGTTCACTATTTTCCGGCGGGCGCCACCCTGTACGGCAACCAGGCTCTGGGCGGCTACCAGTATGACGGCAAGATGTACGATGGCAAATTCCGCCACACCGCCGGCATCGATACCTGCTTGGGCTGCCACGACCAGCACACCTCAACCGTCAAGGTCGAGGTGTGCGCCGAATGCCATGCCGGGGTGAGCAAGGTCGAAGACCTGCAGAATGTCCGCATGCAGGGCTCCCTGGCGGATTACGACGGCGACGGTAACACAACGGAGGGCATCGCTGCCGAGCTGGATGGGCTGCAAGCCATGCTCCTGCAAGGCATCCAGGCATATGGCAGCGAAGTCGCCGGGGCTTCCATCGGTTATACACCGGATGCATATCCCTACTTCTTCATTGATACGAACGACGATGGGGAGATCGGCGCCGATGAGGCTGCTTTTGATAACGCCTACAAGTCCTGGACCGCTCGCCTGCTAAAAGCCGCCTATAACTACCAGATGGCTGCCAAGGATCCGGGTAAGTTTGCCCATAACGCCAAGTATATGATCCAGCTCATGTACGACTCTATCGAAGACCTGAACACTGTCCTGGCGACGCCGGTCGATCTCACCACGGCTCACCGCCAGGATCCGGGTCACTTCGCCGGCAATACCGAAGCCTTCCGCCATTGGGATGAAGATGGCGAAGTTTCCGCTGCCTGCGTCAAGTGCCACACGGCTGAAGGTCTGCCCATGTTCATCCACAACAACGCCACGATCGCCGTCGCGCCCAGCAACGGCTTCATGTGCAGCACCTGCCACGATGAAGCCAATTGGCCCAACCGTTACGTGGTGGATGCGGTTACCTTCCCTTCTGGTGCAAAGCTGACCTTTGGTGAGGGAAAAGACGCCAACCTGTGCTTGATGTGCCACCAGGGGCAGTCGTCTACACCGCACCGTAAATAGGGCGTTGTCCGGCAAGCCCGCCGATGTCCCAGATAAGACCTTGCGCTTTGCCAACATCCACTACTTCGCCGCTGGCGCAACGATCTTCGGCTCAGAAGCGCAAGGCGCTTACGAGTACGACGGCAAGCAATACGACGGCAAGCACCTGCACATCGAGAGCGGTTTCGATTGCGAGACCTGCCATGATGTCCACGCCTTGAAAGTCAAGACGGAGAACTGCACCGGCTGCCACGCCGCCGCCGCCGATCCCAAAGATCCAAAGACCTACCGCATGGATTACAAGGACCCGCAGGATTGGGATGGCGATGGCGACGTCAACGAGGGAGTCAGCGGCGAGCTATCCACCGTCGCCGAGAAACTGTACGCCGCCATCCAGGCTTACGCCCGCAGCAAGGGCACACCGATCGTCTATGACGCCCAGATTTACCCCTACTTCCTGGTGGATGCTAACGAAGATGGCGTCCCCGATACGGGCGAAAATGGACCGCTGGCTTACAACGCCTGGACGCCCAACCTGTTGAAAGCCGCCTATAACTACCAGTACTACCAGAAGGATCCGGGCGCCTTCGCCCACAATGTCAAGTACGTCTTGCAGGTGATGTACGACAGCATCGAGTCGCTGGGCGGGGATACGCAGGGGTTGATCCGTCCCTGATCCGTCAGGGAAAGCGCCTGAGATCAAAGAGCCAGGCTGGGGGCTGCCCAGCCTGGCTCTTTTCGTCTCGCGAAACACTAACGTCTCATCCAACCCGCAGGCGCGTGCCACATGTCCGGCAGAAGCGGTCGCTGGAGCCGGCGCGCTTGCCACACTGGTGGCAATAGACATCACTGCTGGTTTCTGCCGCCTGGGGCTCAGCGGGCACGGCCGCGCGGCGTCGCCGGCGGGTCTCAGGGCGTTTTTTCTCCCTGCCTGAATGCCAGTACCACACACCGCCCCCCACCAACAAACCCACTCCCAGTAAGCCCAGGATCCAGGGCAAGGCGCTGCGCAGCGTCCTCGCCGTCGTCGGCGCATCTGTAACCGGCGCGCTGGGTTGCACCTGCAGGCTTTCTGCAGTAAGCGTATCTGCTCCCTTCTGGTAATCCAACTGGAGGTCGAAAGCCTGCCCGGCAGGCACGGCGCCCACCCGTTTGGTGAAGTAGACAAGCCCGTCCTGCCCGGTCTCGCTGCTGTCTGCTGCGGGAGAGAGCTTCATCCCCTTGGCTCCAACCGGCTGCTGCACCTGGATGGTCAGGGAATCCACCGGGTAGTCGCCCGCCCAGCGGTAGATAAACTGTTTATCGCCGTTATCCTTTACCAACGTAGGGTCGTAGTACTCGAGCTGGATCTCCGGGGTGGTGGCTGTGAAATTGATCAGCGCCCATTCGCCGTCAATCTGGCGCGTGAAATTGACCGAGCGCAGCATGCCGTCTGCTTCACGCACAGCTACCGCGTTAGGCTCGCCAGCCTCCGCCGGGATACGCAAGGTCAATTCAGCCGGCAAAGATGCGCTCACCGGCAAGGTAGCGCGGTAGATTACCAGGACACCCGGGGCATCGTATTCAGGCCACAGGTCCACATCCAGGCTGCTAAAGGTCGGGGTCCCCTGGGCGCGCGCCTGCCAGGTGATCAGCATCAATCCGATCAATACAAGCATCTGTGTTAGCTTACGCCATCGTAACATCTCTCATCCTCGTCGCTATAAGTCGGGGCTGAATTTTACCATGCCCCTGGCAAGGCGGGAAGGCATGACCATGGCTTACCTAAGCGCCAATGGCTGCGCGCAATTTCTGCGCCAGCTCTCCAAAACGGCTCGTGTAGCGGATCTCCTCTTCGCGCGGGCGGGGCAGGTCGACATCCAGCTCCAGCCGCAGCCTCCCCGGGCGTGGGGTAAGCACAATCACGCGATCAGCCAGGAAAAGCGCCTCGGAGATAGAATGTGTCACCATCACGACGGTCTTGCGCCGGAGCTGCCAGATGCGCAGCAATTCCGCGCCCATCCGCTCGCGCGTGAGCGCGTCCAGCCCGCCGAATGGCTCATCCAAGAGCAGCAGGTCGGGGTCATGAACCAGCGCCCGGGCGATTGCCACGCGTTGCGCCATGCCGCCCGAGAGGTTGCCTGGCAGCGTATCTTCGAACCCCTGCAGTCCCACCAGCTCAACCAGCTCCTGAGCTCGCTGCTGCCGCTCCTCTTTAGCCACCCCTTGCACCTCCAACGGCAGCAAGATGTTCTCCATCACCGTCCTCCAGGGCATTAAATTAGCCTTTTGGAAGACAAAACCGATCTCCCGGCGCGGGCTTGTCAGGAGTTCGCCGTGGTAGATCACCTCGCCATTCGTGGGCTGCAGCAAGCCGGCCAGGATGCGCAGCAGCGTGCTCTTGCCGCTTCCTGAGGGTCCCAGGACGCATAGGAATTCCTCCGGCTGGATCGAGAACGAAAGCCGGTCCAGCGCCTGCAATCCGCCGTTGCTATTGCGGAAGACGGCGCTTAGCTCCCTCACGACCAGTGCAGGCTCAAGCCCATCCATCACTGCTCTTTCCTCATGTCAGCATCCATCTATGGCGTAACAAAAGCATTGGTGTACGCCTTGTCCAGCTCCAGGGGCTGGCTTAGCAAGCCCATCGCCAGTAAAGTTTTCTGCATATTTTCCCAGGCTTCCGGCTTCGAGAAGCCCGGCGTGGCAGTCTGCCAATACGCCATCGAACTCTTCAGGATATCCATCTGCACCGCCTGGTCCGCTTGATCCAAGCCTTCTACGTACTTCTTGCTGATCTCAAAAGCTTCGTTCGGGTTAGCCAGCGTATCGGCAATGCCGCGCAGGAAAGCCCCTGTCATGCGGCGCACCAGGTCGGGGTTTTCTTGAATGGTGGTCTCGTTTGTGATCAAGCCGTTGGATGCCAGGCTCACATAATCCGCCACCCGGATCACATCCAGGTCGATGCCCTGCGCCTTGAGCTGCACCGGCTCGTTATTGGCATAAATCACCACCGCCTGCTCCTGGTCTGCCAGCAGCGCCTCCACCTGGTTGAAGCCGATCGAGTCCAGGGTGACGTCGCTCTCCTTCACTCCGGCATGGTCCAGCAAGGCGCGCAGCCCAATATAGCTGGCGCCGAATAAGCCGGGCAGCCCGATCTTTTTTCCGGCCAGATCTGTAGGGGTACGGATGTTCTGCGCCGTCTTCGCCGCCACCGCCACCGGGTAATCCTGCCACCAGGCGAGCACGTAAACCACCGGCACGCCCTGGGCGCGCGCCAGCAGCACCTGCTCGCCGGAAGCCAGCGAGAACTGCAGGTTGTTGGCGCCTACAAGGTTGACGCCGTCCGTCTCAAAGCTGTAATCGAACTGCACATCCAGACCGGCATCCCGGAAATACCCTTTTTCGGCTGCCACATATAGCGGCGCGTATTGGATATTGGGGATATAGCCCATCGGCAGGCGGATCTGCGCCAGCGGCTGCGAGGTGGCAGTGGGCAGAGGCGCTTCGGTCTGCGCTCCTGCGCATGCGGTGATCACAAAAGCCAGGCAGAAGAAAATGATGATGATTCTTCGAAGTGACATCTTAGCTCCTGTCATTGAGACTGGGTGGGGTTCTCAGGTTGCTGCTTCCAGGACAGCAGGCGGGATTCCAGCAGGACGACCAGCCCGTACAGGCTGATTGCCAGCGCGATGAGGGTAAAAACAGCCACAAAAACCAGCGCAGTGTCGTACTGCCCGCGACCCACATTGACCAGGAAACCCAAGCCTCGGTCGGCGCCGACAAACTCACCTACCACCGCGCCGATGACCGCCAGCGTTGCTCCAATGCGCAGCCCGCCCAGGAATACGGGCATCGCTGCCGGCACCTCCAACAGTCTTACCGTCTGCCAGCGCGTGGCTTTCAGCGAGCGCATCAGGTCTTGCAGATCTTCGGGCACCGAGCGGATTCCGACAATCGTATTGACCAGCACCGGGAAGAAAACGATCAAGGCGCAGATCAGCACCTTGGAGAACATCCCCGGTCCCAACCAGATGATCAGCAAGGGCGCGATTGCCACGATCGGCACAGCCTGGCTGGCGACGATATAGGGGGAGAGGAAGCGCTCAACGGTCCTGGATTTTGCCAGCACGTACCCCAGCGCCGTGGCAGTACATACCCCCAGGATCAAGCCCGCCAGCACCTCCTGCAGCGTTACCCACAGGTGGCGGAGCAGGCTGCCATCGAGTAAGACCTGCCACAGGCGCTCCCATACCGTTGCCGGCTTCGGCAGCATCCAGGGCGGCACAACCGCCGTCGCCGTCAACAAGTACCAGACCATAAACGCCAGTGCAATGGATGGCAGCACCAGCAGTGCCCCCGAGTAACGCAAACTGCGCCGGGGAACATGCGCCTTATTTTCAGAATAAGCAGCATCCATCGAAATCCTCGCTCGCCCAAATAAACAGCGCCCTGAATCGGTTCGATTCGGGGCGCACGTGATCCAGATTCACCTTTGCAGCTCGTTCCATAAAAAACCCGAAAACCAAGTGGTTTTCGGGGCGAGATTACAGGAACTGTGGCTGGTTGGTGCTGTTCCTAAGCCTGCCCGCAGCAAGCAAAACCTGGCGCGGAACAAGCAACCTTCTTTCATCCGGACTATACCGTCGGCTCCGGACTTTCACCGGATCATGCGCCTGGAGGCAATTGCTCCTCAGCGCTCGCGGGCTATACCGCCGGCCGGGAATTTGGCAGATTCCGCATCTGCGCATCACCCTGCCCCGAAGGTCAATATTCAGTTGAGCAGCGCTTTCATCGTTAAATATATCACAAAATGTGACACTTCTGCGCTGGATCGCACCTAATTATAACCTAATCATCCGATCTCCACACCAATCCCGGTATCAGCATCGGCGTGCGCCGCTGATAATCCGCATACGCCTGCCCAAATTCGTGCAGCAGCTTGCGCTCCTCGAACAGCGCCCCGACAACAATGTAGATTGTAAGCCCCAGGTTCATTGCCAGCAGGTTAACCGTCATCACCGGCGTCAGCCAGATGAACACCAACCCAGCCGTGTAAAGCGGGTGGCGCACCCAGCGGTACAGCCCCTTCAACACCAGCCTGGCAGTCTCACCGGCTATCTCGGGCTGCACAAGCTGCCGGAAACCCAGGAATGACCAGACATCTGTGTGCAATAGTCCCAGGAGCAACGCCGCTACGGCTGCCAGCTGCCCCACGGAAGTAGCCAGGATCCACGGATAAGGGATGCTGTAAAGCGTGCGGTCCGGCAGCGAGCCGACCAGCACCAGCACGGGCAGGAAGCTCACCACGGCAAAAATGTTGTACAACAGGCGGTAAGTGCGGTCCGCCAGCGCGCCGAACCAACGTCGGGCACGCCCCTTTGCCCACAGCGAAGCCAGGAAGGAATGCACCCCGCCATAAGCCAGCACGGCGAGCAGCACCAGTCCAGGACTTCCCATCAGGGCAGCTCTTTCGGTCGCCAGACCATCACCAGCTTACCGCGCGTCTCATCCGTCAGCGACTGCCAGCGCGGGATATCCAAATCCACCCGGGCAATGGCAGCCGTGGGTAGATTCTCATGCTCGCCGGTCAACATCTCCAGCAGCTCTTCCAATCCCGGGTTGTGACCGATCACCAGGATGCGCTCATGATGTTCGTCGCTCGCCGCCAGCACTTCGAGATAGGCTTCGGGAGGGGCGGCGTATAAGTCGTTCACCACCTGGACCTCGCCCTCGTAGCCACTCTGGTCGGCTACGGCTTCCGCCGTATCGCGCGCCCGCCTGGCGCTGGAGGTCAGAATTAAATCGGGCACCAGATCCAGCTCACGCAACAAGCGACCCATGCGCGGCGCGTTCAGCTTGCCGCGCTTGTTCAGCGGGCGGTCGTGATCATGCAACCCGTTATCTTCCCAGCTGGATTTTGCATGGCGCATGATCAATAAGGTTATCATCTCAATCCACTCCTGATTTGGCGCTCTCCACTCGATAGCGGAAATCGCAAAACGGTGCGCCTTCCATGATCGTTTGCGTGCGTCGCAGCCTGACCTCGGGATTGAAACCCTCGATCAGGGCGTAATCCCGGTTGCACGAGAGCAGCCCGCCCAGCTCCATGATACCGAGAGCATGGTACATCTCAGCGTAGCGGCAGCGGGTGACATCGAATGAGAACTCATTTTCGTTCTCCTCCAGTACATCGATGACCAGGGCGCCGTCCTTCATCCAGGCTTTCAGCGACCGGGAAAAATGAGCCAGCGAACAGCCGCCGTACTGCTCGGCAAGCTGCGCGCCTTGCTCTCGGGCGATCTGTACGATAACCTGCCGGGTGATCTCCAGCACCCTCTCCCGCTCGAACTCGCCGGCGAGCGCTGCCAGCACCGGCGCCAGGATGCGCGCCTCGATCTCTCTGCGGGTCAGCACCCCCATCGCGTTCAGGTCGCTGCTAGCCGGAGGCAAGTTTCGCAGGTCATCCATGCCTTAAGATCGCCTACCCGAAATGTAGCTCTCCAGCTGCTCGATGACGAACTTCTGGTCTGAGATGATCGCCTTGACCACATCGCCGATCGAGATCACCCCCAGGATCTGCCCGCCCTCGACCACCGGCAGGTGGCGGAAGCGCTTTTCCGTCATCAGCGCCATGCACTCCGCAATGCTCTGCTCCGCTCCTACCGTCACCACGTCCGGGCTCATGACCTCGCTCACCTGCGTCTCCGCCGAGGTTTTGCCGTGCAGAATGACCTTACGGGCGTAGTCGCGCTCAGAAAAAATGCCTACCAGCTTACCCTCCGCCAGCACCAGCAGGGCGCCGATTTCTTTATCCGCCATCAATTGCAGCGCAGAATACACCATCGCCGTAGGCTCAACCGACCAGACCTGCGAGCCCTTGTTCTTCAAGATCTGCCTCACCGTCACCATCGCTTGCCTCCTCCACTAACTGCAAAGATTTGTTACTCACTCCTGTCCGAAGCCGGGTAGCTCGACCATCTCATCACCCATGCGCGCCAGGTAATACGGCATCCAAGCCACGCCGAATAGATCTAGCAGCACGTCCTTCTTATTCGGTGTAAAGGGTATCTCCTTCATATCATCGACGATCTCGCTCCATTTCGCGTTGACCTCTTCGAGGGCTTGGCTCTCTTCCGCCTTGAGGTCGCTGATTTGTTTGGTCAGCTCCGCAATCGTCTCCTGCGATTCTTTCACATCCGCCTTGGATGCAGACGTCATGCGCCGCTTGCTTAAGGATGTGGATAGCCGCCGCTTGCGACCACCCAATAGACCCAGCAGGTTCTCAGCATGCGTACCCCATTCCTCGAGCCCACGCTCCTTCAATTCTGCCTCGTCTTGTTGCAGCTCCCGCTGCTCTTTGCTCAGCTTACTATTCAGGGTCTCCAGCTTGCGCTCGAACGTATCCTGTACTTTCTTGATTTCCAATTCTCGCTTCTCACGCGCAGCCTCGGCGCACATCTTACGGAAATCTGCCTGGGAGGTCTGTGGTCCAGCATAAACCTTCAGCGTTTCATTTGCCCGTACGCTGACCTTCACCGTCCGGTATGCCCAGTCGACAAAATCCCTCTGTAGATCGTCCATCAGGCGCGCATCGTTGAGCGGCGCTTCTATGGAGGCAAAACGGGCGTCGGGATAAGCCTGGCGCTCGAAAGATTTTTCATCCAGCGCGGGGACAAGGTGCTCATCCCAACGCACCCTGCCGCGCGGGTCGAGATCAAATACCCGCACTGCCTGGCGCTGCTCAAAATCCAGGTCGTAGGTCCGGTTCAGGAAGCGCACGTCCACCTGCGCTACCAGCACCGGGCGATATTGGATCCCCTGGCTCATCGCCTCCGCCGGGTAAGCGCGACCCGCTGCTTCAAATGCCTCGGTGAAGCTCAGATTGACGGGCAGGAAGTATTCAGACACCCCGGACGGGACCGGTGGACGGGTGGCTGTGCCCGCCGCCGCATCCCGCGCCTGCGGCGGTCTCCTGGCGGCTTGTGGCTTCCCGCCAGTCGTTGCCGCGCCTGCTGCGGCCGCGGCTGTCCCTACCGCTGGCGCCGCTTCTGCCGGCGGGGTCGCCTCGCCGCCCGCCAGGTCATTCAAGATCGGGATCTGCGCACGTGTCAGCGGTCCGGCAAGATAGTTCATCGCCCAGCGCGTCTGCATGAGCTGCGGACCTTTCTCGTTCACGTTATTCACCAGGAACACACGTTTGCCGATCGCCGAGATCATCCGGTCGGTCTGCGCCCGGTCCAGCCCGCCTGCCAGTGCGCTCTCCAGCCCATCCAACAGGCGTTCTTTATCCCTCTCCGTTTGCAGCTTGCCGATGAACCAGGTGCCCGCGTTCGACAGCGCCTTGTAGTCGATATCCACCGGGTTTTGCGTCACCAGCACCTGTCCCACGCCGAACGCACGCGCCTGCTTGAGCATCCTTAACATCGGCTCTTTGGATGGCGGGTTCTTCACCGGCGGCATGTACCCGAAGATCTCATCGAAGTAGACCAGGGCGCGCAGCGTGGTGGTACCAGCCTGGGCATGCATCCAGGCTTCCACGGCGGAGTATAGCAGGGTCACAAAGAACATGCGCTCGCTGTCCGTCAGATGGGCAATGTAGAAAATGCTGTGGCGCGGCTTGCCCTCCGGTGTGAAAAGCAGCTCAGGGATATCCAACGGCTGCCCTTCGATCCAGGTCTGGAACGCCGGCGCCGCCAGGATGTTGTTCAGCAGCATCGCCAGCTCGAAGCGGTCCTTCTCGGGGAAGAAACGGTCCACTTCGAAAACCCCAAGCTTGGCAAATGGCGGCGATTGCGTCTGCAGGATCAACTCGCCCAGGTCCAGGTCTGCGCCTTTTTGCCAGGCGTTCTCGAAAATATTGGAGAGCAGGATGTGCTCGCGCGAGCGCACCGGGTCGATATCCACCAGCCCAACCAGCCCCAGCAGGGCGGTCACGGTGCTGGAGATCTTCTCGCGCAGCACCTCGCGATTGCCCTCCCAGGGCAGGTCGGGAGCCTTCAGCGAAGCCAGGATGCTGACCGACACCCCCGCGTCTGACCCAGGCGTGAACACAGTGAATTGGGCTGCGTCTTTCAAAGCGTGCAAGCGCGCGGAGTTGATGCCCCAATCGCCCAAACCTTTTTTCCACAGGGCTGCCGTCTCCACCGCCGCCTGCTCGACCGTCTTCCCCTCTCGCCGCGCCTGGTCCTGGTTGACCCACGGCTGAAAATCTTGCGGGGTTAGCTCCGGGAAATGCAGCAGCAAGTTGGTGATATCGCCCTTCGGATCAATCATCAGCGCCGGGATGCCGTTCAGGGCTGCCTCTTCCAGCAGGTCGACGCACAATCCGGTCTTCCCGGAGCCGGTCATGCCTACCACCACAGCGTGCGTGGTCAGGTCGTTCATGTCGTAGAGGAACGGCTGGTCGGTTGTTTTGCCTGTTTTCGGGTCGTATACCCGCCCAAGATAAAACCCGTCTTTGATGTCCATCACAAATCCATCCTTTGTTGAAATCGCATTGCTACTTTGCCGGTTTGTTCTCAGGGCAATATCCACAGCTCCGGCTCTGCCAGGTCGAGGGTGAAGCGCACCTCTTTGAGCTTATCATCACGCCCGGCTTCGATCGTCATGGCGATGAACTCAGCCAGCGCTTTCACATCCTCCGGTCCAACCGTCACCGCTTCAAATGGCGCCGCCGGTCCCTCCTGCAAATCTGGCGGCTGTAGCAGCATCTGGTTGCCCAGGCTGAGCTGCGTCTCCAGCGGGCAATCGAAAGCTGGCACAAAGAAGCGCCGCGGCTGGCTCCAGAAACGCTCCGCATCCCGGTCTTTATCGCCGGCAAACGTCTCCCGCTGCAAGCGGATACTGCCTAGCGCCATCCAGAAGGGTTTGCCGCTCCCGCCGCGCGGGATGCGGGCAGAATAGTGCACCGCCAGGGGCGCCAGCCCCCGCTCCTCATCCAGCGCCAGACCTTTGCCGCACTGAGCGCACACCCATGCTCTTTCATCCGTCCCGGCAGGTACGGGCGTAGCGCACTGCGGGCATACCAGGGGCAGCAGGCTTACCGGTTGATCCACGCCTGAAAATCTCCCATCTGGGCGATGGACTTGCCCACCTGTAGCCAATCCATTGAAGCTTTGGGTCCGTCCCGGCGGTACTCGAACTGCTCGCCGTAACGGAACTTGCGGTAGGCCGTCGCCATCAGCCCAAAGCCGATGACGATCGCCGCCAGCCCGCCCACAATGAATACCCCGACGCCATCGCCCTCCATGTTGAAGGCGATTGCAAACGCCGCCGCCGAGAGATCCACGAGCATAAAAGCCCCTAACGCCATCCCGCCCACCAGCACCGCCGCCCGGTAGAGCGTGTTGCCTGGCGCCTTGCCGTACAGCACCAGCCCCGAGTAGCCGTCCACCACCACCTGGTAGGCGCGGCCGCGGTAGGTGTAGCGCAGCACCCACAGCGGGTAATAGATCAGCCCAAAGCGCTGGCGGATCGAGCGCACGAAGACCTGCGAGACGCGGTCCAGCGCAGCCGCCCGGTCGATGCGATCCTTGAAATCAGCCTGCGCTGCCGCCTGGGCATCGCTCACCGAGCCAACCGGCTCGAACACCATGCCTTTAGCGTGCAAAGACTCGGGGTCGAAAGGCTCCAGCGTCTGCCCGGTCAGCGGGATGGTTTGCACGCCGAACTCGCCCACATCGCAAGCTGCGCCGCTCCAGCTAAAGTCTTGCGCCAGCCGCACCTCTTTCGGGCGGTATTCGGTGCGATCGTTGTGACGCACGCGCTCCTGCCCAAAGATCCAGCCCAGCACGCGCGCCCAGCTCGCCCAGAAAGGCAGGTAAACGATGAACGCCTCCGTCAATATGCCCTTGCTGGCGGCATCCCTGGCAATAGCTTTCTTCTCCGAAAGAAAGCCTTGCATCGCCTGGATCGCCTGCTCGCGAGTCACGCGCTGCGGCACCTGGTAGCGCCGCAAGCCGCGTTCGCCGCGCACCAGCGAGCGCAGCTCGCAGTACGGGCAGCGCACGATCGCCACCCCTTCCGGGATAGACACCATTCCCCCACAACGGGGACAGGATAATCCCTGGACGGCTTCTTTCTCGCTCATACCTTTGCCGCCACACGCGCCGCCAATGCGAACAATAGCGGCGCGGCGATCGCCACCAGGCACAGGAAGACCAGTAATCCCAGGGCAGCGCCTTCGCCGCGCCGGATGGCAGCCCCGATCAGCGGCGAGGTCGCCAGGCACAAAAAGACCGCCGCCGTCAGCCCGCCCACCACCCGGTAGGGCATCTCCGCCTTCGCCGGGAAGATGTTGGCAAACACGCCTCCCGTCCCGGCTTCCACCAGGGCGGTATATTCCTGCCCCCGGTAGCTGTATTTGAAGGTGTACAAAGGCAGGTGAACGAGCGACTTCTCCACGATCTCGTCAGCCGGGAAGCCCTTGTTCTCTTTAAGCCAGCTCAACCCCGCCTGCAGAGGCACGCTGGGCGGGTGCGCCTGTGCATCCAGGGACGGGTTGTACTTGCGCAGGTCTCCCGCCGGGATCTTCACGCTGCTGATCTCGCTCACCGAAGTCGCCGCCGCCGGCTCCAGGATGATCTCTTCCTGCCGGCTGGGGCTGCGTCGCTTGAAATACCACACGGGGAAATATTCAAAAGAGCCTCCCAAAACGGAGGCTTTTTGATCCAGGTCCTTTACCGTCTGGTTCCCCGCCATCCAGCTTGCCAGGGCGCGGCGCGCTTTCTGCTCATCGAGCGTTGGCGCCAGGTACCAGTGAAAGACCACCTGGGATTTATCCAGGTAAACCGTCGAGCTACAATACGGGCAGGTCAAAAAGATCTGTCCCTCATCCGGGTGCAGCTCGCCGCCGCATTGGGCGCAGCTGACGATATTCTCAGGTAATACAGGCGCCTCCATGCCAGTGATTATAGCAGATAGTGTATGGTGGAGAACGCGGTTATCCGGAGAGGGTTGGTGGGCTTAACCGGATCACTGAAACACTGAGGCACTGAAAGAAAATGAGGCACTGAGAAACAATGCTTGGCTCATAGGAACACACTGACTTCAGTTTGCCAGGCGTTTGATTTGCATGCGTGAGGCGCCGAAATTGAGCAGAAGACCCACCCGATAACCGGAGGCCTTCAAATAAGACAGCGCCTGGACGAAATGCACATCTTCAAGCTCGGATTTAGCTTTGATCTCCACCATCACACCTTCAACAATGAAATCAACGCGTTTCTTGCCCACATTGACATCCCGATACTGCACATCGATCCAAACCTCACGGCTGAACTCCAGCCCCTACGCCTGCAACTCGAGCGACAGAGCCCTCTGGTAGTTCACCTCCTCAAAGCCTGGCCCAAGATATCTATGAACCTGTGTAGCCGCGGCAATAATCTTCGCTGTCACATCCGACAGCGGATATTCCGGCTTGACAAAAGTCTCATCCATCCCCTTTCCTCCTAACCAATCTTATCCCAGGGGGTATTTGCACAATTCTTTAATAACCGCTCTCGCTCACGCATATCCCACGATCCGATCAACACGACTTGATAACACCCTCTCAATCCCACGCCGCTTTTCAACACCTCAGTGTTTCTTTCAGTGGCTCAATGTTTTTTCAGCGCCTCAGTGTTTTTTCAGCGCCTCAGTGTTCTTTTCAGTGCCTCAGTGTTTCTGTGATTACCACCCCCGCCTTCCCCCTCACGTGCGTCAGGAACAGCACCCGCTCCTCCTCCCCCTGCAGCCGCAGCTCGCGGATCAGCTCCTCCGGCTGCAGCGGCGAGCCGCGCTTCTTCACCGTGACACGCCCCACGTTGCGCTGGCGCAGGTACGCTCGCAGGCGCTTCAAGCTGAAGGGCATCCAGTCTTCCACCGCTCCAGGCTCGCGCAAATGGCGTTTCGACCAACCGGTCGCTGCTCAGGTAGGCGATATCCGCGTCGATCTGCCACGCATCCAGTTGCCCACCCAGCGTTTGCACCAGTCCCGCTCGCAGCACGGCGGGATCCGGCTCGTACAGGTACGCCCCCGGCTCACGCACCGCCAGGCTCACGTCCGGCGCTTCCGTCAGACTGTAACCTCCGGGTAATAGCGTCGCCCGGCGCTCGACCGTCTTCAGCGCGCCGAACCATAGCACGGCTTCTTTCAACTCTCCGCGCAGTGAGATGAACTCGATCTCCGCCGCGTATCCCTGCAGCTCTTCCAGCTTCACTCCCGGCGAGATTTTGACCCCCAGCGCCGGGCAGACTTCGCAGCCAGTCGCTGCATCAAGTAGCAGCGGCGGCTCGTACTCCCTGACCGAGCGCAGCCGCTTCCCCCCGCTGCGCCGCCCTGGGTCAAAGAACAGCGCCAGCCCGTTGTGATCCAGGGAGTAGCGGCAAGGGATTGCGCAGGTCTGCCTGCGCGAAGCCAAGCGCAAGTCCAGCCCCAGCGCCCGGGCGTTCGCCTGCGCCATGCTCAGGCGCAGGGCATCCAGGTCAATGCCGATCGTCGGCGCTGTTTCCGCCAGCGCCAGGCTGTCGCTGCCCGCAGAGCAGCCCAGGTCTGCCAGGTGCTCAAATGGGCGGAAGCGCTTCGCCCGGTGCACAGCGATCTCCCAACTGGAGGCTTGTTCCAGCGCTTCGCGGGTGAAGAATAGTTTCTCGGCGAAAGGAAATTTAGCCGTCGCCTTACCCCGGGCGATGGCGACCTCCAGGGCTGCCTTCGCCAGATCCACATCGAAGCGGCGGGATAGCGCCTGGAGATGCTTCAGGAAATCCTCCTCGCGCGGCTGTAGCGCCTGCGCCGCCTGGAGCGCTTCCTGTCCCGCAGGCGCCAGCAGCCGGGTGAACGTGTCGATCTGCATGATTCGATTCTAACATCCTCCCCCTTGCCAGGAACCTGTTCTGGTACAATTCTCGCGCACCTTTTGGATACCGCTTGATTTCCGGCATTTCCCGATTATATAACGAGAAAGAACCATGCAGAGAAGCTACCAGGATACAATCCGTTATCAAGCGCATCCTTTCCACAAGCAAGACCATCGCTGTTGTCGGGCTTTCCTCTCAGCCCGGCAAAGCCGGCTACTTCGTCCCTGCCTACCTGCAATCCAAGGGCTACAGATCATCCCTGTCAACCCCACGCTGGAGCAGGCGTTGGGCGAGAAATCCTATCCCGACCTGCTCGTCTGCGCCCCAGCCGGTCGACCTGGTGCTCATCTTCCGCCGCAGCGAAGCCGTGCCGCCCTTCGTCGATCAGGCGATCCAGATCGGCGCCAAAGCCGTGTGGATGCAGTTGGGCATCGTCAACGAAGTCCGCCGCCCGTAAAGCCGAGGAAGCCGGTCTGGATGTGGTGATGGACGCCTGCATGATGGTGGAGCACCGCCGCCGTTCTTAACGCTTCCAGGAAAGAAAAAACGGGCTCGTTTGTGGATCACGGTCCACAAACGAGCCCGTTTTGTATTCCTTGATTACATCATCAGGCGAGCAGACCTGCGCCCGATCTCCACAGCGAAGTTCGTCCCCCTATCCCAGGGGTACACCTGGCTCATGCTGGCGAAGTACAGGTCCTTCAGCGGGGTCTGGATGGCGGGGATGTTCTGCGAGTGGTTCACCAGCGGCACAGGCTGGGCGTACGCCGTGCGGAAAAGCCAGGTTTTGCGCACCCACTCCGGCTTGAAGCGCGGGTTGATCTTCGGCAGCACGGGCAGGAAGCGCTCCAGCAGCTCGTCCTGGCTCAGGCTGAAATACTCGTGGTCGGTCTCCAGGTAATCGCCGGCGTAGACGATATGCTCGCCGCCGAAATGCTCCGCCGGCAGGAAGTTGGTGTGCTCCACCAGCGCCAGGAAGGGGAAACCCGCCGACTTGGGGATGTTGTACCAGTAGTAGCCCTCCTCGGATAGCTGCTGCTTCATCGCCATCACCATCACCACCGCCCCCATGCTTTTCAGGTCGAGCAAGCCCTTCAGGTACTCCGGCGGCAGGTCCGGCGCCAGGCGCGCCATCAGCGAGGGCGCCGCCGTCACCAGGCACTGGTCGAAATGCAGCCTCTCGTCAGCCGCCAGCAGGTCAAGCCCGCCCGTGGGTGAGGGCAGGATGCGCTCCAGCGGCGTCGAGAGGCGGATATCCACGCCCATTTGCCGCAGCCGGTCGGCGAAGCGGTCGGCGAAGACCTGGAAACCGCCGCTGAACGTACCCAGGCGCGTGGTGCGCGCCTTGATGCGCGCCCACATCCAAGCCATGTTCACCTCTCGGGCATAGCGCTCCCCGAACTTGCCGTTCATCAGCGGTTGCCACATCAGCTCATAGACCCGGTCGCCCGCCCATTTGCGCATCCAGGCGTCCACCGTGGTCTTCTCCAGCGCCTGCCAATTATTCGTCAGCTTCAGGTATAGACCCACCAGCCCGAAGCGCGCCTTGTTGATCCCCCACCCCAGACCCGGGAACATCGCCATCTGCACGATCGAATCGAAGGGGTAAAACTTGCCCTGGTGGTACATCACTGTGTAAGGGCGTGGGAAGAGCACCTGGTCGCTCCAGCCCAGCTCTTCGATCAGACCCAGGATATGGCGGTCTGTAGCAAACCAGTGGTGGTAGTACTTCTCCACCCACCAATCCCAGTGCGGCTCCTTAAACCCGCTGGCCAGCCCGCCGACATAATCGGCTGCCTCGAAGATCGTCACCGGATTTCCGGCGTGCTCTCAGGTCGTAAGCGGCTGCCAGACCACCGATGCCCGCCCCCAGGATCGCGATTTTCTTCATGCCTCTGCCCTCGCCTTGTCCAGATCGGCTCCCCAGCTGACGCCTTCTCGCATCCCGTAATACAGCCCCAGCATGGTGATCGGGAACCAGAGGGCGGCGTGGAGCACCAGCGTGTACACCGCTGCAAGGTTGTATTCCACTTTGAAAGCGGTCAGCACGGCGATCCCGGAGGCGTCGAAGGTACCCAGGTAGCCCGGCGCCGAGGGGATGGTGGTCACCAGGTTGGAGATGCCATTCATCAGCATCAATGTGAAGAAGCTGACCTCGAAGGGGAAAGCGTGCATCAGGATCCAGTATTTGAACGTCTCAATCAGCCAGATCACCACCGAGGTCAGGAAGACCATCAGGGCTTCACGCGGCGAGCGCAAGGCGGCCAGACCTTCCAGGAATTTCTCAAGGATGCCGATCAGCTTCTCGCGGTATTTCTTCGGCGCCAGGTATTGCGCCAGCAAGCGCACAATCGTCATGGCACGCTCCGGGAACATGGCTGCCGCCAGGAAAACGCCCAGCGCGCCCAGGAAAGCCAGTGTGCCCAACGATCGCCAGGGTGCGGATGTCGCCCACAAAGCCGGAGGTGCCCGTCAATTTAGCCAGTTCGTTCAGGTTGACGAAAATGAACCCCAGCATCACCACCCCGTCATACACCCGCTCCACGATGATCGTCGCCAGTGAGGCTGAGATCGCCACCCCCTCATGGCGCTTGAGCACGATCGCCCGCAGCACCTCGCCAGCCCGAGCCGGGAAGATATTGTTGGCTGCATAACCGATGGTCACGATCGGGAAGAGAGAAGTGGTCGGGATGGCTTTGATCGGGCGCAGCAGGTAATGCCAGCGCCAGGTGCGCACCCATACCCCCACAAAATACACCGCGATCGCCGGGATCAGCCACCAGTAGTTCAGCCCTTGCAGCGCTTGCATCACGTCTGCCAGGACCAGTCCCTTCAAAGCCCACCATAAGAAGATCGCGCTGATGACCAGCCCAATCCAAAACTGCCAGCGTTTTTTCACGGCTCTCATTCTACCATGCAGAGGTGCATTCCATGCTTATCGCAAGCGCAAGGCGGCGCTTCGATTATTCTCGGAACCCACTCAGCCTGCTCCGTGACGGATTTGCGGGGAACTCACCCAATTCGCAAAGCGTCTTAAAATCGAGTAGAATAACGCAAATCCTTGAGTCACACGTACTCCGCGGTTGAAGCGGGAAGACCCCCGCAACGGGCTACTCTTCACCGGTATAAGACATCTGGCTCAAGCGTGAAACGGAAATGGATATGACCGACAAAGATAAAGAATCGGCCCAAGACGTAATTGAAAGATACCGCAAGCACCAGAAGCAGGCGCAAAAAGCCCCCATCATGCTCGGGGTGGCTGCCGGCTTGCTGGTCGTTGGGGCTGCCGCTCTCATCTTCTGGCTGGTCGGACCGGGACTGCCAGAGTTATCTTTCCTGGCGACAGAAACCCCCACGCCTACGGTGACCTCCACCCCAACCGCTACGGCGACAGCCACCCTCAACCCCACCGAGACGCCAACCAGCACCCCTACCCCCACCATCACCCTCACCCCTACCGCCAGCGGACCCTTTGTGTACGAGGTGCTGGAAAACGACAATCTCTTCAGCATTGCGGAGAAGTTCAACGTCGATCTGCTGGTCTTGATCGCCATCAACAACCTGGATGCGACCAATCCGATCATCCGCGTTGGCGATAAGCTCACCATCCCGGGTCCGGATACCCAACTCCCCACCTCTTCACCCATCCCCCTGAGCATGCGCCGCGGCACCCTGGTCGAATACACCGTCCAGACCGGCGACACGCTGGCAATCATCGCCGACAAGTTCAATAGCACGGTCGACGACATCGTCGCGGAGAATGAGCTGACCGACCCCAACGCCATCTTCGTCGGGCAGAAACTGAACATCCCGGTCAACCTGGTCACACCGGTCCCCAGCAGCACGCCGGGTCCATCGCCAACCCCCAGCGCTACCCTGACCGCCACCCCTTGAGTAGGGGAGACGCCAATCTCAAGGAGCAGGTGCCCGAGCATCTGCTCCTTTGTTATCCCATCTTGACAGCCTGGATAGAAGCATTATAATGAAAATGATTTTCAATTTCAAATCCTGCACGTGCAAGGCGCCCATGAGATCATAGCCAATGAAACATCCTTTCCTACTGACCGGCTTCTTAATCTTGCTCGCATTACTCCCTCTCTCCGCCTGCTCAATCCCGGCGCCTGGAACCAGCGCGCCGTCCGGAAAGCTCAAGGTGGTAGCTACCACTACCCTCATCGGTGATATCGTGAAGAATATTGGCGGCGAACAGATCGATCTATCCGTGCTCCTGCCCATCGGCGCCGATCCCCATAACTACGAGCCTTCTCCCAAGGAACTCACCCTGGTTGCCAATGCGGACGTGCTCTTCACCAACGGCGCCGGTCTCGAGGGTTTCATGACCCGGTTGCTGGAGAACGCCGGCAGCCAGGCGAGTATCATCGCTCTCTCCGATGGGCTCACCTTGATCGACGCCGCAGAAGAAGACGACCATGCCGGCGATCCCGATCACGGCGGCAGTGATCCACATGTCTGGATGGATCCAACCAATGTAGAGCACTGGGTTGACCGCATCGAGCAGGCTTTGAGTGAGGCAGATCCCGAACAAGCCGCAACTTACCAGGCAAACGCCCAGGCTTACCGCCAGGCGTTGAGCGATCTGGATGCCTGGATCAGCCAGCAGGTAGCCCAGGTGCCGCAGGCTAACCGCAAGATCGTCTCGGATCACGTGGTTTTTGGCTACTTCGCCAGGCGCTATGGGTTCGAGCAGGTCGGTGCGGTGATCCCCTCCATCAGCACCCTCGCCTCGCCCTCTGCTCAGGAGCTGGCAGCGCTTGGAGGAGATCATTAATAACCTGGGCGTCAAAGCGATCTTTGTCGATTCGACGGTCAATCCCGGTCTTTCCCAGCGCATTGCCAGCGACACCCAGATCCAGGTGGTGCCGGTCTACTCGGGCTCGCTCAGCCCCGCCGCTGGTCCTGCCGCCACTTACCTGGATTTCATGCGCGCCAATGTCACCGCCATCGTCCAGGCGCTGAAATGACCGGAGGAGGACCCCTATGGCTTTTCTGAAGCAGTTTTATAAAAATGCCTTGCCCTTAACTCACGTCCACCACCAGCCGGGAGCGCCGCTATTAGAGGTGGCTGACCTTGCCGTGCGCTACAACGGAGTGACCGCTCTGGAAAGCATCGCCTTCTCGCTGCATGCCGGGCAACGGCTGGCAGTGGTCGGTCCGAATGGGGCTGGCAAGAGCACGCTGTTCAAAGTGATCGCGGGCGTGCTCGCGCCCACCCGCGGCGAGGTGCGCATCTCGGGCTACCAGCCTGGCGGTCATATCTGCATCGCCTACCTGACCCAGCGCAGCGCGGTCGATTGGAGCTTCCCGGTCAGTGTGGCAGATGTGGTCATGATGGGTCGCATCGGCAAGCTCGGGTTGTTCCGCTGGCCCAAGAAAGAAGACTGGGCGTACGTCCGCCATGCCATCGAGTCCGTCGGTCTGGCTGATCTCGCCGGGCGGCAGATCAGCGAGCTTTCCGGGGGACAGCAGCAGCGCATGTTCATCGCCCGCGCCCTGGCGCAGGAAGCGGAGCTGATGCTGATGGATGAGCCTTTCACCGGGCTGGACTTCAAGTCGCAGCAGGATATCCTGCAGATTATGGATCTGCTGCGCCAGCAGGGCGTGACGATCTTAGCCTCTACCCATGACCTGAACCTGGCTGGCGATCATTTCGATCGCGTGTTGCTGCTGAACCGCCGCCTGGTCGGCTTTGGCTCGCCTCAAGAGGTATTCACCACCGAGCGGCTGGTCGCCGCCTACGGCGGTCATCTCCGCCTGGTCGAATCAGACAGGGACACCTTCGCCATCAGCGACACCTGCTGTGATGAGGAGGGGGCGCATGAACACACTGTTTAGTCTGCTCCTCGAGCCGTTGAATTACGCTTTCATGGTGCGCGGCATCCTGGCCGCCTTGATGGTGGGCGCCGTCTGCGCCCTGGTGGGCACCTACGTCGTCCTGCGCGGCATGGCGTTCTTTGGCGACGCCCTGGCGCACGCCATCCTGCCCGGCATTGCCGCCGGTTACCTCATCGGCGGCGGGGCGCGCGAGCCCCTCTTCTGGGGGGCGTTGCTGGCGGCTGTGATCAGCTCCATCGGCATCGGCGCGGTCAGCAAGATGACCAACCTGCGCCAGGACACCGCCATCGGCATTGTCTTTGCCGGCATGTTCGCCCTGGGCATTGCCATGATCTCCACCGTGCGTAACTACACCCTTGACCTAGCGCACTTCCTCTTTGGAGATGTCCTGGGGGTATCGAACAGCGACCTGCTGCTCATCGCCGCCCTGGGTAGCCTGATCCTCCTGGCGGTGGTGCTCTTCTACAAGGAATTCCTGGTGCTTTCCTTCGACCCGCTCCTGGCCGCCACCCTCAGGCTGCCGGACCGCATCCTGGAATACCTGCTGTTGATCCTCATCGCCCTGGTCATCGTCGTCTCGCTGCAAACGGTGGGGGTCGCCTTGATGGTCGCAATGCTGGTCACCCCGGCGGCAACGGCATACCTGCTCACCCGCCGCCTGCCTTTCATGATGGCGCTGGCAGCCGCCATTGCCTGCTTTTCCGGCGTGGTCGGTCTGTACCTTTCGTATTACGTGCGCGTGTCCTCCGGCGCGGCGATCGTGCTGACCTGCACTGCTTTCTTTATCCTTGCCTGGATCGTGCGCCTGGTGCGCACAGCCCGCCTGGAGAGGCTGCCGCCGCTATGACCGGATATATTCCCCCCTCTTCACCCGCACTCGTCGACGAATGGCTGCGGCGACTTGAAGCCAACGGCTACCGCCTCACCGCGCCGCGCCGCGCCGTTGTTGAGATCATCGCCCTCAGCCGGCATGTGCTCACCCCCATGGATATCTTCGAGCAAGCGCGACCCCACCATGCCAGGCTGGGTCTGGTGACGGTTTACCGCACACTGGAAAAGCTCGAAGAGCTGGAGCTGGTGCAGCGCGTCCACCGCCCATCCGGCTGCCAGGCGTTCATCGCCGCTTTTTCAGGGCACCAGCACCTGCTCATTTGCCAGGGCTGCGGCCGCGTAGAGTTCTTCAATGGGGAAGACGACCATATCGAATCCCTGATGTCGCATGTTGGGGAAGCGTGTGGCTACCAGGTGCAATCGCACTGGCTGCAGCTTTTCGGCGTCTGCGAGCATTGCCAGGGAAACGGCACTACTTGATCGCCTGGCTGGCAGCCTCGATGCGCTCCATGATCTCAGCCGCCTCAGCTTCACCGGCGATGTGCACGCGCCCGTCGCCGTCTACGTGCGTTGGGATCAGCTCGAAGCCCTGGAACTCCTTGCCTTTGAATTTGACCAGCAAGATCACGCCTTGTTGGTGATCGTCCGCCCAGGTCTGGTCGAAGACGAAGTTTCCCAATCCGTAGAACACCGGCACACCGTTGAGCTCCTGCAACGCCTGGACGACGTGCGTGTGGTTGCCAACCACCAGGTCAGCCCCGGCATCCACCAGCTCCTGCGCCAGGTTGCGCTGCAGCCAGTTGGGCACAGCCATGTCCTCCGGTCCCCAGTGCGGCATGGCAATCACCACGTCGGATACCTTTTTTGCCTCCGCAATGGCAGTCTCCAGGTTCTCCTTGTTCAGGATAGCGATGCCCGGCTTATCCTCGCTCGCGAACGCCATCGGCTCAATCTGTCCAAGTGAGACAATCCCGAAGCGCGTCCCGTTCACCGTCACCACCACCGGCTGCATCGCCTCGGCGTGGTTCTTCCCGGCGCCCACTGGCAGGATGCTCACCCGGCGCAAGTTATCCAGGGTGTCGAAAAACGCCCGGTCGCCGCAGTTGGTCAGCCCGCAGTTCTTGATGTGGTTGGTTGCCACGCTCATCACGTCGAAGCCCGCCCGCTGCAGGGCATCTGCATTTTCGGCGCTGCCCACCAGCACATAGGTGGGCACGCAACCTGTGTGCGGAGGATAATCGCTGATGGTTGCGTTCAGTGTGCCAATCGCCAGGTCAGCCTGTGTGATCAAAGAGCTCACCTCTTCGTAGGGCAGGTCCGGGTTGCCGGAGGCGTCTATGGCTGCCTGCACGCAGCGCGCCGGCACGATGACCCCGGTAAACAACAACGTGGTGATCGGCTGCGGTGTTGGCGATGGCTCAAGCGTCGCTGTTGGCGCGGGCGTGTCTGTGGGCGGCAGGAGCGTTGCGCTTGGCGCCGGGACTTGGGCTGGATGTTGCGGCAGCGCGTTGAGGCACAGCCGTTTCCCCCGGCAGCGGCGCGGCTTGCGCCTGGCAGGCGCTCATCAGAAGAATGACCAAAAAAGCAATCAGGCTGAGGCGAAACGGCATCGTCTTTGTCTCTCGCAATGGGAAAGGTGGCAGATAACCCCCTGATTATAAACCGCAATCAGGCCAGTTTCGCCAGCGCCAGGCGAATTTCGCTCCGAACCGCCTCGTCTGTTTCACGGGTCAGGGCTGCCAGCAACTGCGCCTTGCCACCCAGCCTGCCCAACGCCCAGGCGGCGTGTTGGCGCACCAGCGCCTCCGGGTCATTCAGCAGTGCGGTCGCCAGCGCCTGGAGGGCGGTAGCATTGCCACTGTTGCCCAGCGCCGTAGCCACGTTGCGCAGGTAACCTCGCCGGCGGGTGCGTTGGACCGGGCTACCCCTGAATTGTTGGTTGAATGCCTGCGGAGTCAACCCCATCTCACTTACCAGGCGCGGGCGCTGGTTTTCGGGCCGCGGCGCCAACTCCGGATCGCCATCGCTCCTGCCAAAGCGCAGGTTCCACGGGCAAACCTGCTGGCAAACGTCGCAGCCGAAAATCCAATCGCCCATCTGTGCCCTTAGCTCGATGGGGATGCCTCCTTTGAGCTCGATCGTCAGGTAAGAGATGCAGCGCCGGGCGTCCAGCGTGCGGTCGGGGAGGATGCACTGCGTCGGGCAGGCATCGATGCAGCGCCGGCACTTCCCGCATTGGTCTGTCTCGATAGGCGCATCTGGCTCCAACTCGATGCCCAGCAAGATCTCAGCTAGCAAGAAATAGGAGCCGTGCCGCGGGTTGATCAGGCAGGTATTCTTGCCGATCCAGCCCAGCCCTGCCCTTTGCGCCAGGTCTCGCTCCAGCACAGGTCCGGTGTCCGTATAAATGCGATGTGGGACGGGCTGCTGTACTTGCTGCTCGATGAAAGCTGCCAGGGCTTGCAGGCGGACGGGCAGGATATCGTGATAATCTACCCCCCAGGCATACGCCGCCACCCGTCCGCGTGGTTCCGCCTCCTGGTCAGGGACAGAAACGGCGCCTGCCGCCGGGTAGCGCATTCCCAGGACGAGAATCGACCGGCACTCCGGCAGGATCTGGCGCGGGTCGGCGCGCCGCTGGCGGGCGCTCTCCTTCGCCAGGTATCCCATCTCCCCATGCCTGCCCAGCTCCAGCCAGCGCTCGAACGCCCGGTAATGGGCGGGAGGCTCTGGGGTTGTCACCCCCGCCAGCTCAAATCCCAGGCGGTGAGCTTCCGCCTTGACTGCTTCGGTCAGGGTTATTCGCACTTGAGTGTGAAGGTCATCTTGTCGGATGCCACATCCTCTGGCGCGGTCACATGGAAGCGCGCCCAGGCGTTCACCGCATTGCTGAACTCCAGCGAGTAGCTTAACGTGTAGGTGCCCGCATCCAGAGCGCCCGTCACCGGCGCCGGCAGGTCGAGCGGGAAACCCGTCTCCGCTTCGAGGCTGTAGGTCACGGTAGCCGGGCGGGTCAGGGTGAACTTGGCGATGAAGTTGAACGTGTGTGGGCACGCTCCTTCAAAAGCCGCGTTATCGACGGCAAGGCTGACGTCTGTCACCGTCTTCCCGCTGGCGCCCGGCGTCAGGGTGATCGATGGCGTGCTCGAGCTGCTTGCAGCCTGCACGTTGATCTCCACGTACACCGGCTGGTCGCTGTTCGGTCCCACTCCAAAATTCTTCTGGCTGGCGTTGCGCAGCATCCAGAAGCCAAAGTAATTACCACCCTGGTCCGGAGCCTTCATGCTCACCGAGACGTCCACGGTTTCACCGGGGGGCACGTTCTTGGGCAGCGGCGCCGATGCAGAAGCACCCATCTGGTTGCCGCTCATGAAGACCAAAGTGTAAGCTGGCGTCCAGGTGGCGCTGCCCGAGTTCTTCAAGCGCCAGGTCTTGGTGAAGCTCTCGCCTGGCGTGAAGAGTGTTCCGTCCGGCACGCTGACGTCTAAGACGAACTCCGCCTTATCCGTTCCGCCTGCCGCCGGCGAGAGCGCCGGGGTAAGGTTTGCGGTCGGGCTCGCCCCTTGCGTCACACTTGCCGCCTGGGTCGCCGTTGCAGAGCTGGGCGTGGCAGAGGCAGGTAGCGGGGATGGCAGGCTGGTCGCCTGGGCGCTCATCCGCGCCAATGCCGTCGATGCCGCCGCCGTCAGTATCACGGCAGGATCAGGCACGGTGGGCGTGGGCGTTTGCTCACTCCCACCGCAGGATGCCAGCATCAGGCTGGCAACCAGAACTACCCCCCAGATGGTTTTCCTGGATACCCAAGACACAAATAACCTCCCATACCCCGGTAGCAGCTAGTGCTCGATGCGCAGTGAATTCCAGATCGCCCAATCGTCCGTAGCCGCCCCGTTTGCCCGCACGGTCAGGATAAAACGCACATTCTGCCCTTTGATCCCCGACAGGTCAACGTCGATATCGATCAGCTTTCCTGTGCAGGTCTTGGTCCAACCTTTGACCGGACGGATCGTCGATCCATCATAGTAGCTGACCTGGAAGATCACATCACCTTCTCCGCATGTGCCATCCGGGTTCATCATGAAACCAATTCTGCCCTTCAGGTGGTCTCCCTGCTGCACCAGGTATGCCGGGTAAATCCCGTTGACATAGCCATCGATATCGTGCTTCGGGAAATTCAGCAGCACGCGCCCGGATTTAGCGCCTGTCTCCAGCTTGACCTGGTCCACGATCTTCGCCGTGCCATTCGGGTCGTCATCTGCCCCGCCGAACGTCAGCGGTGAACCCGAGGAGTCGCCGACACCGCTCGACCACTCCGCTTGCGAAGCCCGGGCGATGAAATCGAACAGCAATCCGGTCGCTACCGGCACTTTGATCTGCGCCCAGAAGGGCTTGTTCCCATCTCCCAACCCGAAGATGACGTTGGACGCATTGCGCAGCTTGAAATCGCTGCGGTAGGTCCCGCCGTCATTCGGCGCGGTCAGCGTAACCGAAATATCCACGCTCTCTCCCGGCGCCACGTTGCGCGGCAGCGGCGACGCCGCAGGCGCGCCCATCGCAGCCCCGCCCACGAACACCAGCGCATAGGCTGTCGTCCATGTGCAGGAGCCGTCGTTTTGCAGCCGCCAGATCTTGTCGAACTTCGTCCCCGGCAGCACTTCCGTGTTATCCGGGTAGGTCACATCCTTTACAAACTTGATGCGGTCGCATGGCACCGGCGTCGGCGAAACTGGCAGGCGCGTGACCGTGGGGCTTGGCAGCGGCAGTGTAGGCACGGCAGATGGCGGCAGTGTAGCCGGCGCAGGGAATGTCGGCACGCCTGTCGGCGCGCCTGGCGTTGCCACGGCAGAAGTTGCCGGCGGTTGGGAAACCTGTGTCATCTGCACCGCCAGGGTCTCTGCCGCTGCGGTATAGATCAGGTCCGCCTCGGAGGGCGTCGGTGTGCCGCGCGGCATGTTGCAAGCTAACGCCGGCAGTAAGAGCATAAAGACAAGGATCAGGAAGCGATTGCCAGGGAAGCGCATACTCTTTCTCCTCAAGGGATGGTGAAATCTACGATCTTGTCCACACAGGTCCCGCTCGGTCCATTTTGCGTGCATAGCCGGATCGTTGCCCGCGCCGAGTGCCCGGAATTACCCTCGCCCACAGCCCCGCCAATGTAGCCGGTTGCCCCTACTTTCAGCAAATCTCCCCCGTAGGGGCATTCCGTGTTGGTGCCCATGAAGGGGGCGTCGTTGCTTTCCGGACCAAACAGCACAACATTGTCAGTCAGGTCATCGATCTTCAGGGTCACGGAGTGCCAATCAGCGGTGCCGCTATTGACAATCTTGAAGATGGCGGTTGGTGTATCAATGCAAGTATGCACATTGTCGAAGGACGCCGTAAATAACGCCCCTGGAGTAGCAGTCGGGGTGGCAGTTGGCGGGGGCGGCGGCGGCGTAATTACCGGCAGAGTGCTCACATTGCCCTCTACCCTGGTTGTCTCGCCCCATACCCAGCAGAACTGCCCCGCCTTACCCGGGTTAGCAATGTACCACCACGTGCTGGTGTCATTGCGTCCCCTCACTTCAGATTTCTGCCCGGGCATCAGCATCCCCACCGGCGGGTCGTAAATTGTGCTGGGACCCAGCCGGCAGTTGGTGCCCACGTCAGCGCTGATCAACGGGAATGCCGATGTAGCCGTGACAACCGGTGCGATCGTTGGTGTGAGCGTAGGCGTCCCAGTCGGCGGCAGCGGCGTAAGCGTGGCGGTGGGTTGCGCGTTTGCCGTCATGGTCAGGTTGGCGTCGATGGTCTCAGCAGCCTGCGTAAAGTAGACATCCGGTGAGACCTGGGTAGGGGTTGCAGCGCCTCCCGGCAGGTTGCAGGCGCTCAGCGCCAGCAAGCATAGGATAACCACCCCCGCAATTCCCCCAGACCACAGCATCCGTTTCGATCGCATTTCTCCTCCAGGATTAAGTGCCTTTGGTAGAGTTTACATCGAGTTAATTGAAAAAGCAACACTCGAGTAGGGTCGGGCTCTTATTAAGACGAAAACCCGCCCCTGCCTGTTCCCAGATGCAGAGACGGAGTAGCCTGGTCAGTTGGCTGCCGGCTTCAATGGGCGATCGTCAGCAGCTCGAGCGGCATCCTGCCGGCGCTCTTGAGCAAAGTCGCCTGCATCGACCACGGTCCGCTCCACGTCACCTGGACGGGTCTCACCTGCCCCAGCAGGTCTTCCTCCGCTTCGACGAAGACCAGTTTATTGGTGGGCGTGCGCCCCTTCCACCTGCCGCGCACTTTCTCCTCGAAGAGCACGTCCACCACCTGCCCCAGGTAGCGGGCATTGATCTCAGCCACGATGCGCTCCTGCTGTTCCTCCAGCAGCCGGAAACGCCGCCATTTTTCCGCTTCGGGCACATCGTCGGGCATGCGGCGCTCGGCGACCGTGCCGGGTCTGGGCGAATAGCGCGCCAGGTGCGCCACATCCAGCCGCAGCTCCTCCAGCAGGTCATAGGTACGCTGGAAGCGCTCCTCGCTCTCGCCGGGGAAGCCCACGATGATATCAGTGGCGATCGATATCCCTGGAAAATCAGCCCCTCCCAGCCGCTCGCGGATCTTAGCCACCAGCCGGCGATAATCACCGGCAGTGTAGCCGCGTTTCATCTCTTCCAGCACCTGGTCATCGCCCGCCTGCACCGGCACCTCGATATGTGGCATCACTTTCGGCAGTTCCGCTACCGCATCCAACAGCTCATCTGTCATCCAGTTGGGATGCGAGGTCAGGAAGCGGATGCGCTCCAAGCCGTCGATCGGGTGGATGGCGCGCAGCAGTCCCGCCAGGCTGGGACCATCGGACACATCCTTGCCATAGCGGTCCACGATCTGCCCCAGCAGCGTGACCTCCTTGACTCCTTGCGCCACGAGCGAGCGCACCTCACCGGCGATCTCCCCCACCGGGCGGCTGCGCTCCACGCCGCGCCGGTATGGGATGATGCAGAATGTGCAGGCATGCGAGCAGCCCAGCACAACCGGCACGTGCGCCGAGACCAACGCCCCGCGCTCGTGCAGCGGCAGCATAAGTCCATCATCCATCGCGCCAAAGCGCCTCTCCGTCTCTGCCTGCTCCAACTGGCGGCTTTCATCCTGCGTCAGGAACGCTACCAACGGACCGGGATCAGATGGCGGCGAAAAAACGTCTACAAAAGGAAAGCGTTTTTTGAGATGGTCATAACCCTTAACGCCAACCAGGCAGCCCATCAGGTTGATCACCAGTCCAGGGTGCTTGTCCTTCAGCGGGCGCAGATTGTGCAGGTGACCGATCGCCTTGTCTTCGGCGCTCTGGCGCACGACGCAGGTGTTCAACACCAGCACGTCAGCTTCCTCCACGCCTTTTGCCGCCTGGTAGCCCAGCCCTTCCAGGGCAGATGCCACGCGCATCAAATCGGCTACGTTCATCTGGCAGCCTTCTGTCCAAATGTGATATTTCATGTCCAATATTATAACATTTAGGCGTTACGCAATTGTGACGAGATGATCCCCGCGCTCCATTTCTGGGGCTTTCTTCACCGAGAACCTTAAGTCCCCGGGCTATTAATCAAACATTAATCTCGGCGCTCAATATTCCTCAATATTCTTGTTGACATTTTGACAAACTGTGCTAATATTTTTGCCAATATGCCCGCCTTGCCTGTCTACTTGCGCTTGCGTCCCTTCCCCCCGGGGTCTCTCAAGAGAGGGTTAAGGCGCGTCTTGGCATAGATAATCGTTAAATTGTTCGTTCTGGCGCTAGAGGACCTCTCTTCATCGATGAGGTCCTTTTTTGTTATCTACAAATCTTTAGGAGGAAGAAGATATGACTGCAAACTGTCCTGAATGTGACGCCCAAATGAATTTGGTTGATGTCGTCAAAGGCGAGATCGTTGTGTGTCCAGATTGTGGCGTGGACCTGGAGGTAATGGAGATCCAGCCTGAGATAAACCTCGCCCTCGCCCCTATGGAAGCTGAAGATTGGGGCGAATAAAGCTCCCGGATGCTCGCTCCCGGACCCAAAACTCGATACCTACTATCCGCGAGGAGAAAAAACCTTGAAAATCGGCGTGCTTTACTCACGTATTCGTGTTGAAGAAAAATGGCTATTTGAGGCGCTTGAGAAACGCGGCGTGGACTACGATCGCCTGGACGACCGCGAAGTCGTATTTGACCTGAGGGATCCGGGCCCCTGGCAAGCATACAGCGTAGTATTGGAACGTAGCCTCTCTTATACCCGCGGTCTTTATGCGGTGCAGGTGCTGAACCGCTGGGGAATACCTACTGTAAACAGCGCAGCCGTTTCTGCTACCTGTGGGGATAAGTTATTGACTTCCTCGGCGTTGCAGGCTGCGGGCGTACCCCAGCCTCGCGTCATTCTGGCATTCACGCCTGAATCCGCGCTCCAGGCAATGGAGATGCTGGGCTATCCGGTGGTGTTGAAGCCGGTTGTCGGTTCCTGGGGCAGGTTAGTCTCCAAGGTAAATGACCGTGAGGCTGCAAGTGCCCTGCTTGAGCATCGGGACGTTCTGGGAAATTACCAGCAGCAGGTTTACTATATCCAGGAGCACATCCGCAAGCCGGGGCGCGACATCCGCGCCTTTGTGATCGACGAGGAGACGATCGCGGCCATCTACCGCACATCAGACAATTTCATCACCAACACTGCCCGGGGTGGGACCGCGATGAATTGTCCGGTGACGCCCGACCTTAACGCCATATGCCTGGCTGCCGCCCAGGCTGTCGGAGGCGGCGCGTTGGCGATCGATCTCCTGGAGGACCCCGATCGAGGTTTCTTGGTAAACGAGGTCAATCATACGATGGAATTCCATGCTTCAGCGCCTGCCACAGGCGTCGATATTCCGGGTAGGGTTATCGACTACGCCATGAGCATCGCTGGGAGGTTGACCATCCGCTCTGCAATATATGCCTGCCCCATTGTACGCACAGGCAGATGATATTCCTCTTCAGGTAAGCTCGTGATTGATTTAATGAACGTAATCGAGCAGGAAGATCGCTATACGTCTGGGCTTTACACCAAGCGACCGGTCGTGATTGAGCGCGGCAGCGGTGCTCATTTGTGGGATATCGATGGAAAAGAATACATCGATTGCGTTGGAGGGCAGGGAACCGCTAACGTAGGTCATGCCAATCCCTTCGTGGCAGAAGCCATTTCACGGCAGGCCGGTGTGCTGATCTCGTGCCCCGAAATGTTTTATAATAGCCGCCGCTCTGCGCTCGCCGAAAAACTGGTCAGTATTTCTCCCGCCGGATTGGATCGGGTTTATCTATGCAACTCCGGCACGGAAGCCATCGAAGCGGCGATCAAATTTGCCCGCCTCAAAACCGGGCGCACCGAGCTGGTGGCTGCCATGCGCGGCTTCCACGGGCGCACCCTGGGCGCCCTTTCTGCCACCTGGGAGAAAAAGTACCGCGAGCCTTTTGAGCCGCTGGTGCCAGGCGTTCGGCACATCCCCTACAACGACGTGCCCGCCCTGGAAACAGCCATCACCGAGAGCACAGCCGGGGTTATCCTGGAAGTGGTGCAGGGAGAGGGCGGCGTCCGCCCAGCGACAACGGGATTCCTGCTGGAGGCGCAAAGGTTGTGCCGCCAGAGAGGCGCATTGCTCATCATCGATGAGGTCCAGACCGGCTTTGGGCGCACAGGCAAGATGTTCGCCTGCCAGCATAGCGGTCTGCAGCCAGATATCCTCTGTGTGGCGAAATCGATCGGCGGCGGCATCCCCATGGGCGCTGTTCTTTTTGGGGAGCGTGTTGGAAAGCTGCCTTCCCAGGTGCATGGCTCGACCTTCGGCGGGAACCCCTTAGCCTGTGCCGCAGCGCTCGCGGCGATCAACTATATCCTGGATAACCACCTCGCAGAACAATCTGCTGAGCTGGGGAACTGGTTCATCAACCGGCTGGCGCAGATACGCTCGCCACTGATCCGCGAAGTCCGCGGTCTGGGTTTGATGGTCGGGATCGAGCTCAAGCAGAAAGTTACGCCTTACTTGATGGAATTAATGGATAGGGGTGTGCTGGCATTGCCAGCGGGGCTCACGGTGATGCGCTTTCTGCCCCCACTGGTAATTACTCGCCAGGATCTTGTTGTCGTGTCTGATTATGTCGAAGAGGTGCTCAGCCGTCCGTTGCCAGAGTAGAAGCGGCGCAATCGCTGGTCGGATCGCTCAAGCATCTCCGGGGCATAGTGTGGATAGAACGCTCGTCAGTACCTGCACCGAACGCCTGTATTCCTCCAGCACCAGGTGCTCGCCGGGGGTATGGTCGAGCGCCGAATCCCCCGGACCATAGGCAACCGCCGGGCAGCTCCAGGCTGGAGCGACAATGTTCAAATCGGCGGTGCCGGTCTTGACCACAAAACCCGGTGAGCCACCTACCTGGCGGATCCCTGCCAGGAATGCTCGCACCAGGGGTGTGTTCTTCTCAGCCTGGTATGCCGGAATAGCAAAACTGGCAGGCGTTCGCTCAGCCTCTGGGGCGATCTCAGCCAGGCGCTGGAACCAATCCTCGGGGGTCATTCCCGGCGGCAGCCGGACCCCCACCCGCAACCTGGCCCATTCAGTGAACCCGTCGCTGCCCGAGTCAAATCCCCTCAGCGAAGGGCTTACCTGATCGAAGACCCGCTCACGCCCTGTATTGAACGCCCTGCTCCAACCCTGGATCGCCTTCCAGGCTTCGACTGCCGCCTCACAGGCGTTCAGCGCTTGTGCAGCCGGGTGAGCAGTTGGCTGGCGCAAAGTATATCAACCTATCGCACTTCCCTTGTAGCCCAGGGTGACCCGTTCCCAACGCGACGGCTCGCCGATGATGGCGTATTCTGGGCGATACTGGTCGACGATAAAACGCGCCCCTGCTGAATCGCTCTCCTCATCCACCGCCCCGATCAGGACAATTTGCCAGCCGGGGATGGCGCCCAAGCCCGCAGCAGTATCCACGAAAGCCGCCAGTGGACCTTTGGCGTCCACCGAGCCGCGGCCGTAAAGTTTCCCGCCTTCCACCCGCGCTGCAATCTCGCCCGGCACAGTATCGATGTGACCCAGCAAGACGAACTGGCGCCTCCCATCTCCTAAAATCCCAACGGCATTGCCGACCGGATCAACAAACGCCCTGGAGTAGCCTAATTCCTGCATGCGCCCCACCAGCCAGGCAACCGCCTCCCCTTCTTGTCCGCTAGGGCTGTAATGCTCGACCAATCCTAACAGAGTGGCATACTCATCCATGCCCATCAGGCGATCACCGTGCCTTTTCCTGCCAGAGCCCTGGAAATGGGGTCCTCCACCCGTCCGTCGGCGATCACTACTTGTTTGACCCCGCCCTGCAATGCCTCCTCAGCTCCCAGGACTTTCTTCTTCATCCGGCCCTGGGCGTACTCCAGCGCTTGGGGCAGGTGCTGGCGAGAAAGGCTGTCGATCAGGCTGCTCTCGTCGGGAAAATTCCGCATCAATCCGGGCGCCGCGGTCAGCAAAATCAGGCTCTCGGCCTGCAGCGCCGCGGCGATCATCGCTGCGGCACGATCGGCGTCTACATTGAGGGCTTCTCCAGCCGGGCTGATGGCTAGCGGAGCTATCACCGGCAGGTAGCCCTGCTCAAGGAGTGTTCTCAACAGCATCTCATTCACCTGCTCCACCTTGCCGGTGAAATCATCCCGGATCACTTTGCGCTTTCCATCCTCAATCACCTGAACGGTTGCCTTCCGCGTGGCGGTCATCAGCCGGCCATCCAGCCCGCTCAGTCCGATGGCGTTCACGCCCAGGGATTGAATTTGCTCGACCAGGAGCGAGTTCACCTTGCCATTTACCGCCATCAAAAAGATTTCGAGCGTGCCGCGATCCGTGTAGCGTGAGGTATAGCCCGAAGGCGAGGTCAAGAAGCGCGGCGGAGAGCCAAGTTTTTCGCCCAGGTCATTTGCCTCCGCTGAGCCGCCGTGCACCATTACCAGCTGCTTCCCTTGAGCCAACAAAGCTGCCGTATCCCGGCATACTGCCCCAAAATCCACCCCCTCGGTACCACCGATCTTCACAACGATCATTGCCTGGTCTCCTCAAATACCCGGTGAGTTATATGGGATGCAGCCCCGAAAAATCCATGCCGAGTGTTTCCTCCCAGCCGAACATCAGGTTCATGCTCTGCACTGCCGAGCCCGCCGCGCCTTTCATCAAGTTATCGATGGCGCACATCGCAACGACATGCCCGCTGGCGGCATCCAGCTCGAATCCCAGGTCGGCGTAATTGGAGCCTGCCAGGATTTTCGGCTCAGGCGCCCGGTAAACGCCGCGCTGCTCTTTCACCACGCGGATGAAAGGGTTCTCGGCAGCCAGTTGGCGGTACGCTTTCCACAGATCCTTATTGCCAATCCCTGGCTTCACCTGGGCATGAGCCGTCGCCAGCACGCCGCGCACCAGGTCCACCGAGGTGATCGTCAGGATTACATTCTCCAACTGGAGCTCCTGGATGACTTCGCCAGTGTGCCGGTGCCCGGTTGGGGAGAAGGTGCGGATCACCCCGCTGCGTTCGGGGTGATGCGAGCCGGGATTGCCCTCTGCCCCGCCCTCCGAGGAACCCACCTTTATCTCGACGATCACCTGTTGCTGCCGGTCGATCAGGTCATACTTCACCAGCGGCAGCAGAGCCAGGATGCTCGCCGTGGCATTGCACCCCACCCCGCTGATGTAATTCGCCTGGTACATCTCGCTGCGGTGCAATTCCGGGAGTCCGTAAATAAAACGAGTAAGCCACTTGTGTGAAGCGTGCGCTTTCCCGTACCAGCGTTCGTAGTCTGCGGCGCTTCGCAGACGGAAATCGGCAGAAAGGTCAATGACGCGCGGGGCGAGTGCGACATACTGCTCGATCTTGCGCTGCGCCTCGCCGTGCGGCAGCGCCAACAACAGCAAATCACACGGCTGGACCATCTCCGGGCTACTGAACTGCAAAGCCGTTCGCTTGCGCAGATTGGGATGGACCTGATATACATACTCGCCAAGGTGGCTGCGCGAGCTCACTTGCGCCACGTCAACTTCAGGATGGGCGTCCAGCAGGCGGAGTAACTCGCCTCCTGTATAGCCGGATCCGCCAAGGATGCTTGCCTCGATCATACGAGCCTCCTGCAAAGATGATTACGCCTGCAACCCTGCACCATTCGAGCGACAAGATACACCATTCTAATCCAAATTCCCCTTTTACATGATGATACAATTGCCGCCATGTCCTATACCACGCTCAAGCGCCTCCTTCTCCTCTTTGTAGGATTGATGCTGGTCGCAGCTATGCTCTTCCTTCTGCCATCCGTACGGGACCGCTTTGCCTGGCGAATGGAGATTGCCCGGGTTTACCTGCGCGGCGTGATCAACCCGGTTGGGAAAATGCCAACGGCTGATCCCTCCCGCGCACCGATCGAGACACCCGTTCCGAGCCTCACCCCCACGCCAACCGCGCCGGCGCCCGCCCCCACCGACCAGCCCCCCACTCCCACCGCCCTCCCCTCGCCCACACCCACGGCGATTCCGCAGGCTGTCTCCCTGCCGCCTCCCGCCTGGGAGAAGCAGGATATGAACAACTGCGGACCGACCAGCCTGGCGTTGTACCTGCGTTACTATGGCTGGGAAGGCGACCAGTTCACAATCTCCGACCTGATCAAGCCGGAGCGCACCGATCGCAATGTCAATGTGGATGAGCTGGCATACTACGTGCGCAACCACGCCGGCTGGCTGAATGTCGAGTTCCGCGTCGCAGGCGACCTGGATACGCTAAAAAAGCTGATCGCCGCCGGAATCCCCGTCATCGTCGAGGAAAGCTTCTACTTTGACACCCCCTACTGGCCCAATGACGACCTGTGGGCGGCGCACTACAACCTGGTTACCGGCTACGATGACGTCTCTCAGACGGTCACCACCCAGGATAGCTTCCACGGCGCAGACCAGCAGATCCCTTACCAGACTCTGCTGGATTACTGGCGCTCTTTCAACTACGTTTATCTGCTCGTTTACCCGCCTGAAAAAGAAGCCACAGTCAAGGAGATCCTGGGGGCAAACTGGGACGTGGATACCAACCGCCAGCTCGCCCTGGAGCGCGCTCAGGCTGAGACGCTATCCAACCCGCAAAACGCCTTCACCTGGTTCAACCTGGGCAGCAACCTGGTCTATTTTGAGCGTTACATCGAAGCCGCCGATGCCTTCGATAAAGCCCGTGAGATCGGCCTCCCGCAGCGCATGCTGCGCTACCAGTTCAGCCCCTTCTTCGCCTATTTCCACACCGGGCAGATCGACGACCTGCTCGCCCTGACGGATTACGCCTTGCGCATCACCAACAATGCCGAAGAGGCGTTTCTCTGGCACGGCTGGGCGCTATACCGCAATGGCGACTCTGCCAGCGCTATCGCTGATTTCCAGAAAGCCCTCGTCGAGAATCCCAATTACCAGGACGCCCAGTACGCCCTGAACTTTGTGCAAGCTAATCCTTGAAAAAGTTACCCGCTTGAACTGGCCGCGCTTGCCGGCAGGGATTCTCCCGCTTCTGGCTTGATGCGCAGCAATGCCAGCGCCCACAGGGCTGCCATCAGCAGTCCGGCTAACAAGAAAGGTGCCCGCGCCCCAAACGCCTGGAAAATCAATCCGCCAATCAGAGGCGCGATGGCATTCGCCCCGCTAAGAAAGGCGGCTGAGATACCCAGCATCCCGCCTACCTCAGCCTTGATCACTTTCTTGGTGATCATGCTGTTAATGCTGGGCTGCAGCACGCCGCCCCCCACAGCTATCGGCACCATCGCCGCAAGGATCCAGAGCAACCCCAGCCAGCCGTTGTTATTGTCGGGCGGCAACTCCACTGCCAGGTTCTGCGTGGTGGGGTTCTCGTGGGCGCGGAAGCTTCCGCTGGAGCTCAGCTCAGCCTGCAGCTTCGCTTGCGAATAGCCGGGCAGCGGCTGGCGCGGTGTGAGCGCCGTCAGAATCAGCCCAACTGCCAGCAGCCCCAATCCCATGCTGATCAGGCGCCGCTCGCCCAGCTTTCAACTCCAGGGACCGATGAATCCCCCCTGCACTGCCACCACGATCACGCCCACAAACACAAAGATGATCGAATTCCCTGAGGCATTCAACCCCATGCGCGCCAGAGTGAACAAGGATAAAAGCTGTTCGAAATCCGCCAAAGGCAATCTGTTGAAAAAATATCAGCATCAGCAAGAAGCCGATCGTTGGGCGTTTCAGGGCTTCCACCATCGCCCCGAACGAAAAAGCAGATTTTTGCTGGCTGGTTCCCCGGCGTTCTTCCGGCAGGGTCTCCTCGAACCAGAACCAGGTCAGCAGGATCGAAATGAGCGAGAACACCGCCGCCACAAAAGCCGGGACATGGTAATTGTTCTGGCTGACCATGAGCGAGAGGAATGCAATAATTGGACCGATGACAAATCCCACCCCAAACGCTGCGCCCAGCAAGCCCAATCCCTGCGTGCGATTCTTCTCATTCGTGCTATCGGCAATCGCCGCCTGGGCGGTGGAGATATTGGCGCCGGAAATGCCGTCGATCACGCGCGAGAGGAACAGCATCCACAGCGAGCTGGCGAACCCCAGCACCAGGAAACCCACCAGCGTGCCGACCTGGCTGATCATGAGCACAGGCTTGCGCCCGTAGCGGTCGGACAGGCGCCCCAAAATCGGCGCGCCGATGAACTGCATCATCGGGTACACCGCGCCCAACAAGCCGATCGTGAAGGCGTTCGCCCCAAAAGACACCGCGTACAGCGGCATCAATGGGATGATGATCGTCATGCCGAGCAGATCGATCAGCACGATCACGAAAACGGGCAGTAGCTTCTTAAAATCAAGTTTGTCTTCTGGAGCAATCTCCGGCTTTGGTGTATTCTGCTTTGCCATACCTTTTCCTTCTGTTGTTTTGATCTTGCGCCTATTGGGCGTGCTCGCCCCGGCGCACCCCGCCCAGCACCTGCCGGGCGCGTTCCACCCCGGCTGCCAGCGAGCGCTGCACTGCCGCCTGGGAGAAATCCAGCGTATCACCCAGCGATGCCTGCGGCTCGATGATCTTACAGTCGTAATACTTCAGCGCTCGCCCGCTCGTCGGGTGGAACAGCGTATGTCCCAGCGCCTCCGCTTGCTTCACCAGGGCATTGATGCGCACGAACTCGCTCATATCGCTACGGAACAGCTCGTTTAATAATAGGTCCAGCGTGCGCTCGCCGATCTTGAGGATGTTCCCCGGCGGCTCAGGCAGCGCCTCCGTCGTCTCCGGGCTGCAGTTGATGATCACCACCTCATCCGGGTCGGCATCCAAGATATCCCCGATCGGGCTGATGTTGCGCACGCCGCCGTCCACCATGCTGCGATATTGCGCCGAGATATCCACCGGCGTCCAAATGATCGGCATCACCGTCGAAGCCAGCACCGCCTGCCTCAGGTTGGGATCATCACCCCTGAACTCAACGTACTCCCCGCTCACCAGCGAGACTGCCCCCACGCGCAGATCGGCGGCAATTTTATCCGGCTCCCATTCATTCAGCAGCAGCCGGCGCAGCGGCTCGTTGCCGTAGAAGGATTTGGCGCCGAAAAGCAGCTTGATGGTCGAGAGCAGGTTGAACCCTCCCGTATAGACCTGATCGCTGGAGATGGTGCTCCACACCTCGTACAAGCGCTGGTATTTCTCCATCGCCAGCATCGCCGCGTTGAGCGCCCCCACCGACACCCCGGCGATGATATCCCAATGGTAGCCTTTCACCTCACGGGCGTACTTCTCCGCGCCGCACTGGAAGGCGCCCTTCGCCCCGCCGCCGCTGAGTACAAGTGCTGTCTTTTTCACCATCGCGCCGCCTCCTTGTTCCGATCCCAATCAGGGACGAACCGCCGCCCGCCCCGAAGCAAGACCACTTGATATGACCAACCAGGAGAGAGCAATTTATGTGCCAAAAGATCACCGGGGCGCCGTGCTTCTGGCAAGCAACAGCTTACTTCTTGGGGGTGTAAACCTCCGGCTTCAACTCAGCCACGTAGGGCAGGGTGCGGTAGCGGTCGGCGTAATCCAGGCCGTAACCCACCACCCATACATCCGGGATGGTGAAGCCCAGGTAGTCGATGGTCACTTCAAGGCTCTCGCGCTTCTTCTCCACCAGCGCGCAGGTATGGATCGATGCCGGGTTTCGCCCGCGCAGGATCTGGTGCAGGTAGTGCAGTGTATGCCCCAAATCCACGATGTCTTCCACCACCAACACGTGCTGCCCCTCGATCGGCTCGCGCAGATCCATCAGGATGCGCACCGCCCCCGAGCTGGTCGACTTGCCATAGCTCGAGAGCGCCATGAAGTCTACGATATGCGGCACGCTCAGGCAGCGCGTCAGGTCCGCCAGGAAGATGAACGCCCCCTTGAGGATACCGATGATGTACAGCCGCTCCGCCTGGCTGAAATCTCGCGAGATTTCAGCCGCCATCTCCTCCACGCGCTTTTGGATTTGCTCCTGGCTGATCAGCACCCGCGCCAGGTCTGGATGAATCTTGTTCATAGCCATACCCTCCCGCAATCAATACCGGGGCGTAAATCCCGGCTCTTTCCGTTCCAACAAGGCAAACTCTGATTATATCAAAATCCATTAATCTTTCGATTGACAGGCGCGCCGAATCCTGATATTAAAAGAGGGCTAGACAACTTTTTATTCCAATGGCGCCGCTCCTGGTCACCAACAGGGGGGAGAGTAAGTATGCTGGCAGCTTCTGTATGGCTTTGCAGCTCTCATGGCTCCGCTCAATTTGTGCGTGAGCCGGAATAGTTTTTCGCCAAACGTTTCGGCGTGACACTGTGGAGATAACGATGCAACCCACAATCGCAGTTCTGGCGTTGGTCGCAGGCTACCTGCTCGGCTCGATCTCCTTCACGCGCCTGGTCACCCGCATCAAAGACCCTGGCGCTGAGCTTGAGACCATCGAGCTGCCGGTCGAAGGCACAGACGAGACCTTCAAGGTGACCTCGATGGGCGCTTCCACTGCATCCATGAAGCTTGGTCCCAAAGTCGGCTGCGCTATCGGCATGCTTGATATCCTCAAAGTCACCGTTCCCACCCTGGTTTTCCGCTTCCTTTACCCCGGGGAGACTTATTTCCTCATCACCGCCGCTGCCGGCATGGCGGGTCACAACTGGCCCATCTTCAACCGTTTCAAAGGCGGGCGTGGCATCTCCGCCTTCTACGGCGGTTTCATCGCCATCGACTGGATCGGCGCCATCCTGTGCGCCCTCAGCGGTATGGCATTGGGTCTCTTCGTCTTCAAGGACTTTGTGCTAGCCTACATGGCGGGCGTCTTGCTCGCTATTCCCTGGTTCTGGTTTACCACGCATGACCCCGCTTACCTGCTCTACGCCGTGGTCACCGCGATTTTCTTCGTGCTGGCGATGGTCCCCGATCTGCGCCAGTACCTCAAGCTGCGCAAGACCGGCAAAGTCGATATGCGCGCCGCTATGGACACATCTCCCATGGGGCGGGGCATGATGAAGATGATGGATCGTTTTCAAAAAAAGTGACCGGGAATCCTTCCGGTAGTCGTGTTATTTTTTTGTTATGGGTTTGTCAGGCACGCACGCGTTCAGGGGAGTTTTTTGTGATGGATATTTTGGATGGTACGGCTTCAAGCGCAAATAGTGCATCATCTGCAAAAGGGTCAAATAGTGCTTCTCCCGCCAGCGGTTCCAGGTATATCGTCCATTTAACCAGCCACAAGCTGCCTGCCTCGATCGGCAATAAAGCCTGGAACCTCCAGGTGCTGCGTGACCAGCGCCTGCCGGTTCCAGATACCTTCGTCTGCACCTGGGACGCATTTCTCACCTACCAGCAGCAGGGCGCGGCTGTCCTGCCTCGGCTGAGGGAAGAGCTAGAAAAGATCATCAAGCCGGGAAAATTATACGCGGTGCGCTCCTCCGCCAACGTTGAGGATAGCCTTGCCCACTCCTTTGCCGGTCAATTCGAGACCGTCCTGGATCTCGCCGGCGTCGATCAGATCCTCCAGGCGGTCTTCGCCACCTGGGAATCCACCCACTCCCCAGGCGTGCTAAGCTACCTGCAAAAGATCTCGCCGGGCAGCGAGCCGCTCAAGATGGCGGTCATCATCCAGGATATGGTCAATCCTGTCCTTGCCGGGGTCGCCTTCTCCAAGAATCCCATCACCGGTCTGGATGAGATCGTCGTCGAGGCGGTGCAGGGCAGCGGTACAGCCCTCGTCCAGGGCGGCGTCACCCCTTACCGCTGGGTGAGCAAGTGGGGCAGGTGGGTCTCTCGCCCGGATGATCCCGCTCTACCGCTCAGCGTCATCCAGGATGTCGTCGATCAGACCCGCAAAATTTCCCGCCAATTGGGCAAAGATGTCGACTTGGAATGGGTTTACGATGGCTCAGCCCTCTACTGGCTGCAATTGCGCGATATCACTGCCCTGGGCAATACCAACATCTACTCCAATCGCATCGCCAAAGAGATGACCCCCGGCATGATCAAGCCCCTCGTCTGGTCGGTCAAGGTTCCCATCCCCGCCAGTGTTTGGGTCGGCTTCTTCAAGGAGCTGCTCGGCAAGATCGATGTCGATCCGAACGACCTGACGCGCGCCTTCTACTACCGCGCCTACTTCAACATGGGCGTCTTCGGGCGCATCTTCGACAGCATGGGCATGCCGCGTGAATCGCTGGAGATCATGATGGGCGTTTCCCCGCCCAGCGCAGACAAGCCGAAATCAATGCCGCGCATGAACATGAAGATGGTCCGCCGCCTACCGCACATGCTTGCTTTTGCCTGGGATAAGTGGACCTATGCCCGCCAGGCTGAGGCGGTTTACAGCCAGATCAAAGCCGATGCCGCAAAGTACCCCATCGCGCCTTCCCCCAGCCTGAGCGAGGCGCAGTTATTGGCGGTAATCGATGAGCTCATCCTCCTCAACCGGCGCTCCACCTATGAGACCACCGTCACCATCCTGCTCATGCAGTTCTATAACCGCCTGTTGAAGTCCCGCCTTGAGCGCCTCGGTATCGATTTCCAGCGCTTCGCCCTTACCGATGATATGCCCACCCTTGCGCAGCACGACCCGCACACCAACCTGCAGGCGCTCCACAACCAGTTCTGCCAGCTCGCCCCGCAACAGCAGGAGGCAGTCCGCCGCAGCGACTACGCCGCGTTCCAGGTATTACCCGGCATGCAGCCCTTCCAGGCGGCTGTCGCCCAATTCCTGGCGCAGTTCGGTCACCTCAGCGATATCGGCACCGATTTCAGCTTTGCCCCCTGGCGCGAGACGCCCGACCTCATCTTGAAGATCATCACCGATTACCCTCACGCCAGCGCCGCTAGCGGGGAGCCCCGCTTGCGCTTTGAAGATTTGCCGGTCAAAGGGCTCCAGAAGCGCATCCTTGCCCATCTCTACCACAAAGCCCGCCAGTTCAGGCTCTACCGCGAGATGCACAGCTCGCTGTTCACGTATACTCTCATGCTCTTCCGCGGCCACTACCTTGCCCTTGGCGACCACCTCGTGCGGCGCGGCGCCCTCGCCTCCCGCCAGGATATCTTCTACCTCTACGATGGCGAGGTCCGCTCGCTGGTCGCCGGGCAGGTATCCGGCGAGGACTTCCCCGCCCAGGTACTTCAACGCCAGGCGGAGATGGAAGCCTGTCGCGACGTGCTCCTCCCCGAGGTGATCTACGGCGATACGCCCCCACCTATCATCGCCCCTGGGGACGAAAAGCTCACCGGCACACCCACTTCCCGCGGCTACTACACCGGCAAGGTCAAGATCGTGCGCAGCATCAGCGACTTCCCCAAGCTCGCCGCCGGCGATGTCCTCGTCATCCCCTACTCTGATGTCGGCTGGACCCCCCTCTTCGCCCGCGCCGGCGCAGTCATCGCCGAATTGGGCGGCATTCTTTCCCATAGCTCGATCATCGCCCGGGAGTACAATATCCCTGCCGTGGTCTCCGTCGCCGGAGCCATGCAGCTCAGCGACAACACCACGGTCACCATCGACGGTTACAAAGGCGAAATCACGGTTCACATGGCGTGAGCCATCCAGTTCTCGGAGGCTTTTATGCACGTACTTGAAGCAAAAGCGGTGCGCAAGCAGTACAAGATGGGCAATCACAGCGTCGACGCCCTGGCTGGCGTCGACTTCCTAGTGGAGCAGGGTGAGTTCGTCGCCATCATGGGTCCCTCTGGCAGCGGCAAATCCACCCTTCTGCACCTCATCGGTGGGCTGGATCAGGCCACCGAAGGCGAAGTGACCATTGCCGGGCAGCCCCTCTCCCTGCTCAAGGATACGCAGATCACCCTGCTGCGCCGGCGGCACGTGGGGTTCGTCTTCCAGTTCTTCAACCTGTTGCCCACCCTCACCGCCGAAGAAAACATCACCCTGCCGCTGCTCATCGACGGCAAAAACCCGCGCAATTACCAGGAGCGCCTGACGGCCCTGCTCAGCCTGATCGGCCTCACCGACCGCCGTGGTCACAAGCCGGAACAGCTCTCCGGCGGCGAGCAGCAGCGCGTCGCCCTGGCGCGCGCCCTCATCACCGAGCCGGCTATCATGCTGGCTGACGAGCCCACCGGCAACCTGGACTTTAAAACCGGCACCACCATTATGGAGCTCCTGCGCCGCTCCTGCCAGCGAGCTGGGGCAGACCGTCATCGTCGTCACCCACGACCCGCGCGCCGCCTCCTACGCCGACCGCGTCGTCTTCTTGCGCGATGGCTTGATCGCCTCCGAGGTGCGCTTCGAGGCGAAGGCAGCCTCCAACAAAACCTGAAGATCATCATGGAGCAGATGGAGAAGCTCGAGTTCTGATCCCCCTCCTCGCTTCTTTCCTGAAAGAACCCCCTCAGTATGACTCTCCTGCGCTTATTGATCCTTCGTTCGCTGCGCTCCCGCCCGCTGCGCACCCTTTTGAGCGGCTTTGGCATCGTCCTCGGCGTTGCAACCATCCTCGCCATCAGCATTACCAACCAGACCGCCCTGGAATCCGTCACGCGCCTGTTCAAAGACACCTCCGGCAAGGCAAACCTGGTCGTCTCCAGCGCCGACGCCGAGGCGGGCGGCTTCTCCACAAGCGCACTGCAGCGCATCAAAGCCGTCCCTGGCCTGGCGGCAGCAGTCCCTTCCGTCCACGTCCAGACCAGCCTGGTTGAAGACGCCGGTCAAGCGCAGATCGGTCTCAACTTCTTCGGCGCCAGCGCCGGCGGGCTCACCCTCTATGGCATCGACCCCCTGCTCGACCCGCAAGCGCGTGAATACAAGATCGTCGCCGGCGAGTTCCTCTCCCCGCAGGGTCAGGGCGACCAGGTCGTTCTGGTCAAGAGCTTCGCCGATGAGAACGAGATCGAGTTGGGCAAGTCCGTCGCCATCATCACCGACAGCGGCGTTGAAAAGCTGCGCGTGGTTGGCTTGATGGCAAAGGAAGGTCCCGGGCAGCTCAACAACGGCAACTTTGGCGTCATCCCCCTCGAGACCGCTCAGAAGCTCTTCTACCGCAACAACAAGCTGGACCAGATCGATTTAATCGCCTCCCCCGAGAACACCAGCACCGAAGCCCTCGCCAGCCTACGCTCCAGCCTGCAAGCCGCTCTGGGGAACGAGTACACCGTCACCTATCCCGCCTCGCAGGGTCAGCGTATGACCCAGATGCTTGGCAGCTACCAGATCGGTCTGAACTTCTTGAGCGGCATGGCGCTCTTCGTAGGCGCCTTCCTCATCTACAACGCCTTCTCCATGACCGTGGTGGAGCGCACGCGTGAGTTCGGCATGCTGCGCACCGTCGGCATGACGCGTGCCCAGGTCACCCGCCAGGTATTGCTGGAAGCCGCCACCCTTGGCTTTCTCGGCTCGATTTTAGGCATCGGGCTGGGCATCCTCCTGGCGCGTGGCCTCACCAGCCTGATGGAGGTCATGCTCTCGCAGGACCTCTCCAGCATCGCCATCCCCCAGGGCGTGGTGCTCACCAGCATGGCGATCGGCATCCTGGTTACCCTGGTATCAGCGGCTATCCCCGCCCTGCAGGCCGGGCGCATCTCCCCTCTGGAAGCCCTGCGCGTGCGCGGCGTGGGTAAGGAAGGCTGGCTGATCCGCAAGGGCTGGATCCCGGGCGCGGTGCTGCTGGCGTTTTCAGCAGTCATCCTGGTCATCAACCCTTTCCCTTATGACGTCCAGTTCCGCATGGGCAGCATGGTGGTCTTCTCGCTCTTCCTGGGCGGCACGCTGATGATCCCCGCCAGCGTTAACTTCTGGGAGCGCAGCCTGCGTCCCGTCATCCGCCTCTTCTATGGCAATAGCGGGCGCCTGGGCAGCAGCAACATCCAGCGCGCCAAGCTGCGCACTACCCTCACCGCTGGCGCGTTGATGATCGGCGTTTCCATGATCATCGTCGTCTGGGTCATGACCGACTCCTTCAAGGGCGACCTGGACAAGTGGCTGAAAGGCTATATCGGCGGCGACCTGTACGTCGCCTCCAGCCTGCCCCTGGGTCGGGATGTCTGGAAGCGCCTGGAAGCCGTCGAAGGCGTGGCTGCCGCCGCTCCGGTGCGCTACTTCGATGTTGAATGGCGCACGCCCGCCGGTGAAAAAGAAAAGCTGGCCTACATGGGCATCGACCCCGCCAGTCACAGCCAGGTGACAACGTTCATCTTCAGCCAGCCCAATACCGATGCCTTCTCAGCCCTCCAGCAGCTGGCGGATGGCGATGCCGTCTTCATATCCAGCGTCATCGCCGAGAAGTACGGCCTCCAGGCCGGTGATTCCATCATGCTGCTCACCAAGACCGGCGAGAAACCCTTCAAAGTGGCTGCCGTGGTGGTCGATTACTACAACCAGGGTCTGGTGGTTACCGGCAGTTGGGTGGACATGGGGCGCTATTTCCGCCAGAAGGACGCCAACGCCTTCCTCATCAAGGTCGCCTCTGGCTACGATATCGACCAGGTTGGGCAGCGCATCGATGACCTCTATGGCAAGCGCGACCAGCTCATCGTCGAATCCAACCAGGCGCTCCTGCAGCGCGTCTCCGGTCTCATGCAGAATGCCTTCAGCATGTTCGATGTGCTCGCCCTTATCGCCATGCTGGTGGGCTTTATGGGCATCATGAACACCCTCACGATGAATGTCATGGAGCGCACCCAGGAGATCGGAATGCTGCGCGGCGTGGGTATGACCCGCCTGCAGGTCCTGGTGATGATCCTGGCAGAAGCAGTGCAGATCGGCTTGCTCGGCGGCGTGCTCGGGCTGGCTTTTGGCGTGATCCTTTCACGTATCCTGATGGCAGCCATGAAAGCCATGTCGGGCTACACCCTGGCTTATGTCCTGCCCCTGGAGCGCGTCCTGCTTGCCATCGTCATGGCGGTGGTCATCTCGCAGCTTGCCGCTCTCTTCCCCGCCCTCAAAGCTGCCCGCACCCGCATCCTGGAAGCCATCCAGTACGAGTGAACCCCAATTTTCGGGAGCATTCCAGACCAACTGCGTATCTCCTCCGTCAATCTGCTTTACCCACAACGCTGCCATCCGCAGTAATATTGCTCACCCCGGCGAGCCCTGAATAGGCGATTGCCAGCGCCTCCGCCCGCAGCGTCTCACCCGCCTCCAGGTGGGCGCACGTCCCGTTCTGCCGCGCCACGTCCAGGTCATAGGGGTATCCGGTCGAGGCTTCCAGGATCAGCGTATGCAATCCCCGCCAGCCGCCGAATGTCCGGAACAGCCACACGTGCGGGAAGACCTGTGTGGGGAAGGTCAGCGCAAAGCCCACCCTCGCCCGGCGGTCAGTCACCGCGTACCAGCCCTGCTCCACATCCACCAGGTAGTGCATGTCGGCGATCCCCGCATCCGCCGCAAGCACCTGCCTCAGGTCGACCATCCTGCCTTGCCGGTCGCGGGCGTAAGGCCACTCGAAGCGCCCCCCGCCCGGGAACTGCTCCTCGCGCCAGGCATCCGTGATCCCCTGGCGCGCCGGCACGTCCAGCCAGGAATCCGCCGAGATCGCCAGCGGCGGGTGGATGTTCCACAGGAAGTCGATCGGCGCCGGTTCCTGGTTATGGTAGGCGTAGCTCAGGCGGGCGTGCGGCGCCCCTGCCTCCAGGCAGATCGTCTTCTCGAAGCGCGTTGCCAGCACCCGCCCGTAGCTGCTGAAGCGCACCTCGACGCGCTGCTCCGTCGCCGCCACCACCTCCCACTCCGCCGCCTGCGACCAGAACTCCCCGTGGTCTGGCAACAGGTCTCCGCCTGGCGCGGCGCGCGGCAGGTCGTTGGGCAGCAGCTCGTCCCACCCCCCGCTCCAGTTGTCGTCGAACCCCGCCCCGTAATGCTGGCGGGCGGGCGGCAGAGTCGGGTTGTGCCACAGCAGGTTGTGCCCCGACGGCTTGTGGACGAAGTTGTAGATCTTCGCCCCCAGCTCGGGCAGCACGTCGATGCACAGCAGGTCGTTCTCCAGGCGCACCACCTGCAAGCCGCGGTACTGCCAGTTTGTATCCAGTTGTAGCACCTAGCCCTCCACCTGTACCACCCGGTTGCTGATGCGCCCGATGCCCTCCACCTCGCACGCCACCACGTCGCCCGGCTTGAGGAACTCCGGCGGCGTGCGCGCGTAGCCCACCCCGCTGGGCGTGCCGGTCGAGAGGATATCCCCCGGCAGCAGCGTCATGCCGCGTGACAGCCATTCGATCAGCGCCGGGATGTCGAAGATCAGGTCGCCCGATGTCGATTTCCTGCTTCAGCTCGCCGTTCACCCAGCAGCGCAGAACCAGACTGTGCGGGTCGGGGATCTCATCTCTGGTGACGATCGCCGGTCCCATCGGGCAGCTCCCGTCCAGCGACTTGCCCTTGAAGAATTGCTGGTGGCTCACCTGAAGATCGCGGGCGCTGATGTCGTTCAGCACCGTGTAGCCGAAGATGTAATCGAAAGCCTGCGCGCGGGTGATGTTCTTGCCCTGCTTGCCGATCACCACCGCCAGCTCCACCTCCCAATCCAGCTTCGCCGAAACACCTGGGTCGAAGGGGATGTGCCCGAACGGCGCGTTCACCGTCGTCGTCGCCTTGGTGAAGAACACCGGCGTCTCCGGCATCTTGATCGGCAGGCTCTTGGCGCGCAGGCTCTCCGCGGCGTGCGCGGCGTAGTTCATCCCCAGGCATACGATGTTGCGTCGCGGCTGCGGGATCGGCGCCAGCAGCGTTAACGACTTCAAAGCCAGCTCGGTCTCCGCCGCAGCCGCCGCCCTGGCTAAGCCCGCCTCCCCCTGGCGGATCAGCTCCAGCATGTCCATCCCGGGCACAGGTCGCACCCGCTCGCCGTTTAGCACGCCGACACTCGGTCCTTCCGCAGACTGGTATGTAATTAATCGCATATCAACTCCTTATCTGGTCCTTAGTTGACAGTCACCTGCCAGGTGACTGTCAACGGATATCGTCATGCGCGACTATCGCCGAAAAAACCTCTTCCATATCGCCGCTCCCAGCGCCGCCAGCAGCAGCGCGAAGCTCGCCGCGATGAAACCCCACTTCAGCAGCGTGAAGACCCCCGCCAGCGCATCGAGCACAGGCGTGGGCTGCGGGAAGCGGACCATCACCAGCGAGGTGGCGATATTCTCCAAGAAGTCGAAGAGCATCCCCAGCACCGGCGCCAGGTTGGCGAGCTGCCAGCGGCTACTCGGTCGGAATGCCTTGCCGCACAGCCAGCTGATGGAAGTGACCAGGAAGAAGGTGTACACCAGCGGCCAGGCAACATCGAAGGTGAAGCGAGCGCGCACGTAGTCCTGCCTGCCCTGCTCGCCGTACGCCTCCGCCCAGCGGTACAGGTCGCCCCTTGTGTAAAACAGCGAAAGATCGGGCGTCCCCGCCTCGCTCGGCTGTGGGCGGGACTGGCGTGGCAGTACCAGCGCGCTGAACAAAATGAAGATAAGCAGCGCCGCCAGCGCCACCCTGCCCGTAGAATAGTATTGTAACCAGCGTGAAAGGCGTGTCATTAGAGCCTTATTGTAATAGGTTAAGAGGAGCTACGCCACTCACCACACCCCGGGTATCAGGGCTTTCCTCTCCGGCGGGTAATCAGGAAAGTGTTCCCGATACCACTGGTGGTGGGAGCGAGCGCGCGGCGCCAGGTTGGCAAAGGTCCACACGGCGAACGTCAGCCCCGCCAGGCTCCAGGTTGCCAGCGCCCAGCCGCTCCATTCGATGATCTCCCCCAGGTAATTGGGGCATGACACCCGCTCGAACAACCCCCCGTGCGGGATCTTGTAGCCCATCTCGCCCGGCGCCCGCAGTTGGCGCAGCCTGCGGTCCGCCCGCCGGTTGAGTGCGAAACCCGCCACGAACAGCGCCGCCCCGCAGATGAAGCGCGGGTCTGCCAGCCACTTCAGGGGATAGCCGCCCGAGAGCGAGAACAGGTAGGCGCCGTTGAGGGTCGCGTTGCCAGAGTTGAAGACGAACCCCATCAGGATCACAACCACCGGCATCTTCTTCCTGCCGTCGGCAATCTGGAAGGGGTAGATGAAAGCCCGGTGGATATAGTGCGCTTCCCACAACCCCAGGAATACGAAAGCCGTCAGGTTCTTGGGTGCGCTGCCGGTGATAAAAAAGTAGGCGAAAACCAGCGCCGCCGGGGCTTCCATGATCACCCAGCCGGTGTGGTTCGGCACAGCCGGACCCCATTCCCGGCGCACGTGCCGCCCGTAGGGGGCGCTGATGAAGAACAGCGCGGCGAAGATGACCCCCGCCAGCACGAAGCTCAGCCGCAGCAGGGCATTGTACACGACAGGGCTAATCATGCCCGGCGCTCCTTCTCCCTCGCAGGTAGCCATTCTGCGCGAACCAGTCCAGCGTATCTCTCAGCGTCTCTTCCAGCGGGCGCGGCTGGTAGCCCAGACTCGCGGCTGGCTTTGGCGTGGCTGATCTGCCGGTTGCTCTTCAGGGCGTCCAGCGTCAGGCGGGTGTAGATCGGCTGCGAGTTGTTGAAGCTCGCCAGGGCGGACATCAACGGCGCTGCCAGGTAAGCCAATCCGGTGGGCACGGTGAGCAGCGGCGCCTTTCTGCCGCTTAGCTCCGCCGTCATCTCGGCGATCTGCCGCACCGAGCGCCACTGCCCGGAGAGGATGTAGCTCGCCCCGCTTTCAGCCATCGCTTCAGCCTGTACCGCCGCCTGGACCACGTCGCGCACGTCCACCCAGTCGAAGCCGCCCCGCACCAGCGCCGGGACATGCCCCTTTGCCAGCGCCAATAGCGCCTTGCCGATGTACGAGGGGTAGTAATCGTAGGGACCGATCATGGCGGTCGGTTGCAGGATCACCACCTCCAGCCCGCCCCGCATGCCTTCCAGCGCGACCAGCTCGCCCTGCGCTTTGGAGCGGTCGTAAGGCGAGTGGTTGTCTGCGGCGACGCGCCGCCGTCCCTCATCCAGGGGCTGGTCCAGCGGCGCCTGCTCCAGGGCGTGGATCGAGCTGAAATGCACCAGCCGGCGCACCCCACATGCCAGGCATGCCTCCACCACGTTGCGCGTCCCTTGCACGTTGGTCGCTTCGGTCTCGGCTAAATCCTTCGTGCCCAGCGAGATGCGCGCCGCCAGGTGATAGACGACATCCGCTCCCGCCAGCGCCTTGCGCAGCGAGGCTGGATCGCGAATATCCGCCTGCACCAGCTCAATGTCCAGCCCTTCCACTGCCCGCCGGTCGCGGTGCACCAAGCCGCGCACCTGCCGTCCCTGCTCCAACAGCAGCCGGATTAAGTTAGCGCCCGTCAGCCCATTCACGCCGGTGATGACAACCATACGCTATGCTTAACCCTTCTAACACAAATAGACGCGCGGAAATACCTGACAATCGCGCGAGTATAATCGAGAGGCGCTCGTACAGAATCGAGCGGGATGTCTTTCTTGAGGTCGGTAGGATGGCTAAAATGTGGTGGCGCGTTGGACTGTTGACCTGCTTTCTGCTCTCGGGATTGTTTGCGCCGGGAGGGCGACACGCCGCGGCGGCTCCCGCTGCCGGACCGGTGGTCACGGGGGTCGCCACCAACCTGGCGGATTATCCGGACGGACGGGTGCCGCGCTACGAGAAGCTCGAGGTCAGCCTCACCCTCGCTGGGTCCTACGCCAACCCCTTCGACCCGGCGCAGATCCGCGTGGATGGCGTTTTCACAACACCCGGCGGCGCCGTCCTCGTCCAGCCCGGCTTTTATTACCAGGCGTACCAGCTCACCACCGTCAACGGCGTCGAGACCTACACCCCCAGCGGGAGCCCCGTCTGGAAGGTGCGCTTCTCCCCCCGAGAAGCGGGTCTCTACCACTACTTCATCCGCCTGAGCGATGCAAGTGGCACCACCGATACTACACAGGCTTCCTTCCAGGTAGCAGCCTCAAACAATCCCGGCTTCATCTCCGTCTCCCCGAAGAACAGCCGCTACTTTGAGTTCGACAGCGGCACCCCGTTCATCGGTCTCGGATTGAACGTTGGCTGGTGGCAGTTCGAGAACCGCCGCATCTCCACCTACAACTATTACCTCAGCCGCATGCAGGAGTACCAAGCCAACCTGGCGCGCGTGTGGATGGTGAACAGCGGTCGTGACCAGGACTGGATCCTGTCCATCCAGGACCAGGACCTGGGCAGCAACTACAACCTGGAGGAAGCCTGGGCGTTCGATGCCATCCTTGACCTGGCTCACCAGAAGGGCGTCTACTTCCTGCTCACCCTGGACGACGTCAACCAGTACACCTACAACTGGTCAAGTAACGTGTATAGCAGCGACACGGGCGGTCCATGCGCCTACCGCTCCGCCATCTTCACCGACACCGATGCCCGCCGCTACCAGGAGCGTATCTTCCGCTACATCGTCGCCCGCTGGGGCTACAGCCCCAACATCCTCTCCTGGGAGCTCTTCAACGAGATCGACGAGCTGCAGTGGTCCGACCAGGGTCACTGGGACTGGGGGGCGGTGATCGACTGGCACCAGGAAATGGCGCAGTACATCCGCTCCATAGACGCCCACCGCCACCTGGTCAATACCAGCACCGGCAGCTTCAAGACCCACCCCGACCTGTACGGCTTGCCCGAGCTGGGCTTCGCCGAGATGCACTTCTACTACGTCCCCGGCTGCTGCGATTATGCCCCCTCCGACCCCGCCGGGCGGGATATGGCTGACCTCACCCGCTACTACGCCCACCTGGCATACGGCAGCGTCAGCAGCAAGCCCAGCATCATCGGCGAGTGGGGGCTGTTGAACCAGGGCTGGGGTCCCTCGCCCTACCTGGAGGAGGACAGCTCCGGCGTCCACCTGCATAATGGGCTCTGGTCTGCGCTGATGAGCGGCATGGCAGCCACGGGTCTGAGCTGGCACTGGGATTACCACCACCAGCACGACCCCGCCTGGTGGCAGCACTACCGCCCGCTTGCCCGCTTTTTCCAGGGCATCGAAGTCCCCAACCTGGCGGTCATGAAGCCGCTCAACGTCAGCTTCGACCTGCCGGGCGGCGCTGACAACCGCCCGGATGCCTTTTCTTCCACCAACAGCAGCCTGCGCATCCTGGGCTTGCGCAGCGGCGATTGGGTCTACGCCTGGATGCAGAACAAGAACAACACCTGGTGGAACGCCACGCACGCCATCCCGCCCGGCGCCCAGTCTGGCACGGTGACGATCTACAACCTGACCCCCGGCAGGATGTTCATCGTCGAGTGGTGGGATACCTACACCGACCAGCAAGTCACCAACACACAGGTGCTGGCTGCCCAGGCGAACGGCTCGCTCATCCTGGCGGTGAGCAACCTGGAAAAAGACGTCGCTATCAAGGTGCGCCCGGTGATCAACCCTCGCCTCTGGCTGAGCGTAGTCATGAAGTAGCCTTACAGGTTCAGTTCAACAAAAGTACACCAAAAATGGGGGAACCGGCGGGCTACGCCCGCCATTTTTCGGAATTCTTTCGCTTAAAAGGGGCAGCTTGCGGAGAGCTTATATCACAGTCCCTTAACCGATTTGGAAGCATGCCTTAATGAGGCGTCGTTGAAAGTTAATGTATAGTAATCACGCAACACTTATCCATGGGATTTGAAACGGCAAGCCAATTCAAGAGGTGTATCAAACTATGACCAGGCGTTCAGGCATCCTTCTCATCCTTGCTATCCTGCTCCTCTCAACCTTCTACCCCGCGCTAAGCGTCCTTTCTGCGGCGCAAAATCCGGCGGCGCCCGTCGCTGTCAAAGCCACTCCTACCCCTCAGGCAAACATCGGTGATGTAGGACCCGATACCTTTCCCCCGGGCGTCAATCCGCTCACCGGGCTGCCGGTCAGCGATCCCGCTTCGCTTTCCTTGCCGCCAGCCCTGGTGTCCGTGGCGAACTTTCCCGTCAGCGGCAGGCCTCAGGCTGGCTTATCCTTCGCTCCGTATGTGTTCGAGCTGTTCATCGGCGAGGGGATGACGCGCTTCCTGGCGCTATTCTACGGCGATTATCCCGAGCTGGATGACGCCCCCGCCTCACAATCCTCGCCTGCCGTAGATAACGCGGGTATCGGACCCATCCGCTCCGGTCGTCTGCCCTACCGCAGCCTGAGCAAGCTCTACAACGGCTTCCTGGTGATGGCAAGCGCCTCCAGCGAGGTCCGCTCTGAGCTGACCGGCTCCACGAATGTTTACGGATCGAACACCGAGGACATCAACAGCGCCCGCATCGACGTCACCCGGTTGCAAGCGCTCGCCCAGGCGAACAAGAAGGATAAAGCCTTCAATATGACTGGCAATACGTTCAGCCAGCAGCCACCGGCAGGCGGGCAAGAAGCCTCCGATCTGTGGGTATTCTATTCCTTCTTGAACCAGGTGCTGTGGACCTACGATCCCGCTTCCCAGGCATACCTGCGCCAGCAAGATAAAGCCGACGGCTCCGGCGAGTTCTACCCATCCACCGACCGGCTGACCGGCGAGCAGCTCGCTTTCGAGAATGTCATCGTGCTCTTCGCCCGCCATGAGGTGCTCAACAGCGACCACACGCTGATCGACCTCGACCTGCTTTATACGATGAACAAGGCATACCTCTTCCGCGACGGCAGGACGTACCCCATCTACTGGAGCACTGCCAACGGCGACTACGAGAAAAAGAGCGGTCTGCTGCGACCGATCCGTTTCGTCGATAAAGAAGGCAAGCCATTCCCGCTCAAGCCGGGTCAAACCTGGGTCGAGGTGGTAGACCTCTCCGCCACCCTGACCGAAAAAGAGCCCGGCTACTGGAAAGCCCGATTTTACGCCCCCTGAGAGCGGATTTACATAAACTCAGTGAACTTCATCCCATGCCGCTTGCGCGCCTCCAGCCAGGCGCGGCGCAGGGTCTCGTAAACCTCCTCCGGCTTCGAGACGTTGCGCAGCTTGATGTCCGGGTTGGATGGATCGGCGCCGCGGATGGAGATATCGCCGATGCCGAACATGCGCTCGGTCATGCCCTGCTTGAAGTCGATGTCCTGGACGCGGATCAGCTCGAAGTTCTCCACGCGGCGGGAAGCAAACCCTGAGGTGATTTTCACGCGCTCGGTTGTGATGGTGTAACGCTCCACCAGGGAAAGGAAAGGGCGTCCCTTCCAGATCACCTTCTCGGCGAACTCGTCAACTTCATCTTCATTGACCGTCAGGGGTTCTTCTTCGTCGAGCATATCGTTCACGGCTACCAGAACGCTGTCGGCGATCTTGCTGACCAATTTTTCCTGCTGTTGCTGAGGGATGGCAGACAGGTCGACGCCGCTTTGGGCGATCGCCTGCCAGATGCTGCTGATCACCTGGGCACGGGTTTGATCAATTGACATGGATACCTCCTTGTTATTGCTCGGTTAATAAGCCTGAATATTCCAACACCTGGTCCGCCCATTTCTTCGCCTGCACTGTTAGCAGCGTGCGTTGCGCTGGGCTGCTCTGCGCTTCGGGCCAGGCGCGCCGCCAGGCGACGATCATGCGCTGGATATCCACCAGTTCGCTAGCCACCTCCGGCTCGGCTTCGGCTGCCGTCCATTCGATATAGTACTGGCTTTCCTCCAGCATCTCGACCACACTGGCAGCACCGCCAGAATAGCGTGCAGACGAAGCGATGCGCTCGAGATCTGCAGCCAGGCCAGCCAAACGGACCGGCAGGGGGTCACGCAGGTAGCGTTCTCTTTTACGCTCTCGGTTGATCATTGCAAGTCCCCAAGGATTCCCCGCGTCACAGACTCGACTTTCCGGCGAATCTCTTCATCCCGAATAAGAATACTGCGATTGCCTAGCCTTGGACGGATATTCATCAGCGCCTCGAACTCGAGGCGCTGCTCAGCCGGATACCAGTTTGCACCCCAGATATCGTCTTGCTCGCTGCCATTTTCGAGTAATAATTGTTCGCAATCGGCATGCATTTCCCCGCCGCCTGCGAGAATACGGCGTCGAATATCTACGGCGAGCTTGATCATGCGGCTATACTCTTCCAGCATAGTCTGGATTTGGAGGGTGTCGGCTTTGTCTTTAAGCAGAAGAATCATCGTTAATAATCGCCTCCTCATTCCCCGGTCAGGCTGCGCGGGCGGTATTGGAGCGCTTCTGCCAGGTGGGCAGGCCCGATCCCCTCCGCTCCCGCCAGGTCGGCGATGGTGCGCGCCAGCTTCAGGATGCGGTGGTAGGCACGCGCCGAGAGCTGCAACTGGCTCATGGCGGAGCGCATCAGGTTACGACCGGTTTCATCCAGGCTGCAATACTGGCGCACCTCCGCCGGGCGCATGTCGGCGTTGCAGCGATGATTTCCTGTAGGGGCGCGCATGGCCATCCGCCCCTTCGCTGAATCGTGCTCGCTGCCTCGCGCGCGCCCGCTCGACCCGCTGGCGGATGACTCCCGAGGGCTCGCCCAGGCGGTCGTCGGAGAGCTTCTCGTACTCCACGCGCGGCACCTCGATGTGGATGTCGATGCGATCAAGCAAGGGTCCGGAGATGCGCTTCTGGTACTTCGTGACAATACCGGTCGAGCAGGTGCAGGGTTTCACCGGGTCGCCGTAATAGCCGCACGGGCAGGGGTTCATGGCGGCAATGAGCTGGAAGTTGGCAGGAAAAGTGAGCGAGCCCTGGGCGCGGCTGATGGTGACGACCTTGTCCTCGATCGGCTGGCGCATCACTTCCAGGACGCGCGGCCCGAACTCGGGCAGCTCGTCCAGGAAGAGCACGCCGCGGTGCGCCAGGGAGATCTCGCCGGGATGGGGCCAGTTGCCGCCGCCCACCAGCCCGGCATGGCTGATGGTGTGGTGCGGGGCGCGGAAGGGACGCTGCTGGATGAGCGGTACGTCCGGCGGAAGCTGGTCTGCCACCGAGTAAATGCGCGTGACATCCAGGGCTTCCTCAATGCTCATGCGCGGCAGGATGCCAGGCACGGCGCGCGCCAGCAGCGTCTTGCCGGCGCCCGGGGGACCGACCATGAGCACGTTATGCCCGCCTGCGGCTGCGACTTCAAGGGCGCGCTTGACGTGCTCCTGCCCTTTGACCTCGCCGAAGTCGGTCAGCAAACCGCTCGGGCTCTCTTCAGGTGTAACCTGCACCTGGGAGGCAATCGGGACCGCGCCGGTCAGGTGAGCATGCAAGCCCGCCACGGATGCCACCGGGATGACCTCCAGCCCAGGGATCAGGGCTGCCTCGGCGGCGTCCACCTGGGGGACGAAGATGCGCTTGTAGCCTTCCTGGGCGGCTGTGGCAGCCATGGGCAGCACGCCGCGCACGTGGCGCACGCTGCCATCCAGAGAGAGCTCGCCCACCACCAGCGCTTCGTGTATGCTCTCGGCTTTGAGCTGCCCGGTGGCGATCAGCACCCCCAGGGCGATGGGCAGGTCATAGGCAGGACCTTCTTTGCGCACCGAGGCAGGCGCCAGGTTGACGGTCAGGCGCTTGCGCGGGTAATACAGGCCCGGCATTCTTAATCGCCGCCTGGACGCGCTCGCGGCTCTCCTGCACGGCAGCGTCGGGCAAGCCAACGATGACGATGGAGGGCAGCCCATCGCCGGTATCGACCTCAACCTCGACGATGACGCCCTCCAGACCAATCACAGCGCAAGAGTAGACGCGTGCCAGCATGGGATAAGTGTAGAATGATCGGATGGAAAAGTCAAGTTCTGCAGGAGCGGCTATTAATTCTGAAATGCTCGATTCTCGGTTAGAATCGGGGCTTGTAAATCCTTGCCAGATGATACGCTCCCCATGACGAAAACCAGGCAGTGGGTGATCCACCCGTTCCTATTTTGCATCTACCCGATCGTGGCGATGGTTGCCAGCAATCTTACCGAGATGCGCCTGACCGACGCCCTGCGCGCCTTGCTCGTCTCGCTACTGGTCACAGGCGTGCTCTTCATCCTGCTCAGGGCGCTGTTGCACGATGGTACCCGGGCAGCATTGGTTTGCTCCCTGGGGATCCTGCTGTTCTTCTCCTACGGGCACGTCTACAACCTGTTCCGGGATAGCACCGTGTTCGGCATTTACCTGTTCCGGCACCGTCTGCTGGGCTTCATCTGGTTGGGTATCTTCCTGTTGGGCTCCTGGTTGATCGCGCGCAAGCTGCGCGACCCCCGCCCGCTCAGCTCTGCGCTGAACATTGTGGCTGCGGTCGCTCTGGTGATACCCCTGTTCAATATCGCCAGCTACGAGGTAAAAACCGCCAACCTGCAAGTCAAGCCGCAAACCAATGATACGGTAGCGCCCGTAAGCAGCGGGCAGGCGTTTCCAGACGTGTACTATATCATCCTGGATGGCTATTCGCGCGACGACTATCTCTTGCAGGGCTTCAAGTTTGATAACACCCCGTTCCTGGATGCCTTGCGGCAGAGAGGCTTTTTCATCGCAGAATGCAGCCAGAGTAATTACAACCAGACACGCCAGTCGCTGGTGAGCTCGCTCAACATGGATTACGTGACTTCGGTTTACCCCGAAACATACCAAAATCTGAACCAGGTCGATGTTTACAAAAAAGGACTGGAGCAATTTATCAAGACCAGCCAGGTGAGGCAGAACTTCGAGAAGTTGGGTTATACCACCGTGGCTTTCGAGACCGGTTACCCGTGGACGGAGATCGAAGATGCAGATGTGTTCCTCACGCGCAGCGGACAAGGAGACAGGCTGAATCTACTCTCCGGCGCCAACGATTTCGAAGCCATGTTGATTCGCTCTTCAGGGCTGTTGTTCCTGAGCGCCGTCTCGCCGCAGGCGGCGGATGTGCTCCTGCCCGAGCTGAACTTCCCCAATAAGGACCACCGCGACCTGGTGCTGTTTGCGCTGGATGCTCTTCAAGAAGCGCCCGCCATCCAAAGCCCCAAGTTCGTGTTCGCTCATATCGTCTCGCCGCACGAGCCGATGGTCTTCGGACCCAACGGGGAGGCGCTGGAGCGCGAGCCGAGCTACGATACGGGCTACCCGGACCAGATCGCCTACATCAACAAGCGCATCCTCCCCATTATCGACAGCATCCTGAAGAATTCGCCTGTTCCGCCGGTCATCATCATCCAGGGCGACCACGGGGCGCGCCAGAGCGTGGGCGAGTATGGCAGGCTGGGGATCCTGAACGCTTATTACCTGCCGGATGGCGGCAAGCAGAGGCTGTACAAGAGCATCTCGCCGGTCAACACTTTCCGGGTGCTGTTCAACACCTACTTCGGGCAGGAATATGAGCTACTGGAAGATATCAGCTACAAATCCATGTACACCGATCCGCTGAACACGATCGTCATTCCCAATACGCGCCCAGAGTGCAAATAACAAGGTTTTTTGGACAAGCTATCCCCCGCTCAGTGGGTAGAGGAAGACGACGATATCCCCATCCTTCAGGATGTGGCTTTTTTTCACCTGTTCCCCATTGACGAAAACCGGCAGCAGCCGGGCGGGATTGAGACCGCTGCCTTTGAGCACATCTTTCACCCGGCTGCCCGCGCGCATTTCCAGGCAGTCTTCCTGATCCAGCCCGCGGACGGGGAAGGGGGCGATGACCTTAACCTTCATGCTGGCTGGCAGCAGTTGTGAGCTGCGGCAGGCTCAGGGTTTGCAGCGTCTCCGGGAGCGGGATGCCGGTGTCGCCATCCCAGCCGATTGCCTGCCAGTAGAAGCGGCGCAGCTCATCGATAGGGACCTGCCTGCCCTTGTTGGGACCGCTGCGGAAAGGCGGCTCGCCGGCGCTGCGCCCGGGCAGGCGCACATCGGCGGGCTGCAGCCCTTCGCGGATGTTGAAACACTGGCGCAGGGTTTGCACGCGTCGCCCGATCTCCATGTACTCGTCGGGCGTCTTCTGCCAGCCGGCGGCGGCGTTGAGGTACTCGAACATGGGCATGCGGTCCACGCCCATCAAGAGACCGAAGGTACACAGCCCGGCGCCATCGATCACCATTTTTGCCAGGCTGCAGCCGGCGGCGTATTTGCCATGCGCCTCGTCAGCCTCGTAACGCTCGCTGACGGGGTAGGAGCGCGGCGCCTCCGGCGCCCAGCTTACTTTAGTCCATAACCTCAGCGTCTCATACGTGCCATACGAGCCGACCGTATGCCTGCCGGGTGTTGGCTCGACGATATAGTGAACGCCGTAGCCTGGATCGCTTTTGGGATCGTGCATGGGCAGCTCCTGCCCGCCGGCGTGCATGGCATAGCGCTCCGCGCCGCGACCGATCTTTTCCGCCGCCACTTTGACGCCATCTGCCAGCACGTCTCCAATTCCTTCGCGGGCGATCATCAGCTTGACAAGCTGGATAATGGCTGGGGTGTTGCCCCAGGAGAGCTGCAGCCCGCCGGTGTCTTGCTCGGTAATTACGCCGTTTTCAAAGCATTCGATGGCGAAAGCCACGATGGCGCCCGCCGAGATACTATCCATGCCGGCGCGGTTGAGGAGCTCATTGACGGTGAATATGCCATCCAGGTCCTTGTTGAGCAGCAGAGCGCCAAAAGTTGTCGATGTCTCGTATTCCGGGCGGTGGGTCTCAGAATCGCCCTCCGCTGTGGTTCCGGTGGCGCCGCAGCCTAACGGGCAGGAGTAGCAATGGTACTGTTTTGGCGTGCGGCTGAGCAGGCGGTCGGGGTTGACCGTTGCCATCGGATAGTCGCGCCCCACACCGCCCCAGTTCTTTGACCGGCGTGTCGCCGGTGACCAGGCCGATCTGGTTGATGGTGGTGGTGCCCCACTTGCGGAAGGCGGCGACGCCCAGCATACCGTCCGTGCGCATGGCAGTCTTGCGGGCTGTCATGAGGCGGTAGAGGATAGGGAAGACCCAGGAGGGGTAGCGAAACTTGCCTTTGGGGACATAGGCGTTGGCAGCCTTGCTCAACCGCTTGAGCTCGGCGCTATCGGCGGTGCGGATAGGCTTGGAGCCAGCCAGGACGAGCGCTTTCAAGCGCTTGGAGCCCATCACCGCTCCCAGCCCGGAGCGACCCGCCAGCCGTCCCCCCTCATTGCAGATCCCGGAGACCAGGGAGAGCTTCTCGCCCGCCATGCCGATGCTGGCGACGCGCGGCTGGCGCTTGCTGCCCGCCTCGACTTTCAAGCGCTTCTCCGTCTCGCTGGCGTCGACTCCCCACAGGTGAGCGGCGCTGCGGATCTCCACAGTCTCTCCGTCAGCAAACAGGTAAACAGGCTCGCTGGCGATGCCTTTGAAGAAGATGGCATCATAGCCGCAGGCTTTGATCGCCGGACCAAAGTTTCCGCCGCAATTGGCGTCTCCCCAGCCGCCAGTGAGGGGAGATTTGCCCGTCACCATCCAGCGACCGCTGAACAACGTCCCGGCGCCGGTCAGGATGCCGGTGACGAAGCCCAATAAATTGTCCGGACCGAGCGGGTCGGCGCCGGGCGGCATGTGGTGGTAGGTCACATAGGCTGCCAGCCCAACGCCGGACAGGTATTGCTCGTAGATTTCATCGGGTATAACCTGCTCTTCCCAGGAGCGGGAAGCCAGGTCAACCAGCAGGATCTTGCCAGTATAGCCTCTCATTGTATGTTCCTTCACCTTTACTGTATTTTCCCCCAAAGGGGCAAGTTGCGCAAGTCAAAAGCAAATATCCCCGGCAATATTAATATTCTTCGGCGTGCGCCTCCCTGAACTGCGTAACTCCGTTTTCTTAGGACTGATGCGTTTTTCTTCATGCTATACTGGTAGCTTGTGTGTGCAGGACAAAATATCTGATTGAGGTGTCGCAACGATGCTTCTTCTCTGGCAAATCTTTTTCCTTTTTACCGCGTGGCTTTGTTCTCCTGGGGCGGCGGCCCGGCTTCCCTGGCTTTGATGCAGCGCGAGACGACCTCGGCGCGCTGGACCCCGCCCGGGCAAAGCGAGCCGGCGCCGTGGGTCACCCCGGATGAGTTCGCCGACGCGGTGGCGATCGGCAACGCCTTGCCCGGACCGATCGCGCCGCAGGTTTCGGCTTACGTGGGCTACAAGCTGGCCGGGGTCGCCGGCGCCATCGCTGCGGCGGCGGGCACCGTGCTGCCGACGACGGTCCTGATGCTGGTGATGATCGTCTATTTCTTCTCCATCAAAGACAGCCCTAAAATCCAGTCGATGCTGAAAGCGGTGCGCCCGGTGGTGGTGGGCTTGCTCTTGTGGACGGCGTTCGATATGGCGAGCACCGTTTTCGGGGCGAAGAAGCTGGGCTGGGGCGCAGCGCTTGCCCAGGGCTGGGATAAGCTGGCGATAGCCGGTGCAGCCTTCCTGCTGCTCACCTTCACATCGGTCAACCCGGTGCTGATCATCCTCGGGGCGGCGATCCTGGGACTGGTCGCTTACCGGTGAAGGGGCTGGCGGCTGATCTGCGCCGTTTCTCTCGCCGAGCTATGTAAGTCCTGGGTATAATTACCCAATTTAACCTGGAGCCTGCTCTATGCCACTCGTGCATACCCGCAATTTCCGCGTGCGCCACTACGAATGCGACGCATACGGTCACCTGAACAATGCCAACTACCTGCGCTACATGCAGGAGGCGGCTTTCGACGCCTCGGCAGCCGCCGGCTACGGCATGCTGCGCTACGAGCAGATCGGGCGCCTGTGGCTGGTGCGCGAGACGGAGATCGAGTACCTGCTGCCGCTGTATTACAACGATAGCGTGGCGGTGAAAACCTGGGTGCTGGATTTCCGGCGCTACACCTCGCGGCGCGCCTACGAGTTTTCCAATACGGCGGATGGGTCGCTGGCTGCGCGCGGCGTCACCAACTGGGTCTTCCTGGACTCGACCACAGGCAGACCGGCGACCATCCCGGCTGACCTGGCGTCTGTGTACCTGCCGGAAGGGCAGGCGGAGTCCCTGCCGCCGGCGGAGCGCTTCCCCAAGGCGCCCCCGCCGCCGCCGGGGGTCTTCTCCACGCAGCGCAAGGTGCGCTGGCGGGATATCGACCGCCTGAAGCACGTCAACAACGCCATCTACCTGGAGTACGTGGAGGAGTGCGGCTTCCAGGCGCTGGCGCGGCGGGGCTGGTCTGCCCAGCGCATGATCGAGGAGGGATTTGCCGTGCTGGTGCGCAAGAACCAGCTCCACTACCGCCAGCCGGCGCTGCTGGACGATGATCTGGAGATCACCACCTGGGTCTCCGAGGTGCGCCGCTCGACGGCGATGCGCTACTACCAGGTGCGGCGCATCCCGGACGGGGAGCTGCTGGTGGAAGTCCACGCCCTGGGGGTGTGGGTCGATCTGAAGACAGGGCGCCCGAGCCGCATCCCGGCGCAATTCCTGGAAGATTTCCAATCCGATATCGTGTGAGTGCTATGAGCCAACAACCTGAAACTGGACCTCTTGTGATGAAGTTCGGCGGCACGTCCGTCGGAAGCGCATCCGCCATCCGCCAGGCGGCGCGCATCGTGCTGGAGCAATCCTCGCGCGGGGGCGGGGTCGTGGTGGTGGTCTCCGCCATGAGCGGGGTGACCGATAAGCTGGTGCGCGGGGCGCACACCGCCGCCTCCGGCGACGGAGAGACTTTCCGCCAGATCGCTGCTGAGCTTGCCGAGCTGCACACGCGCACGGCGGACGAGCTGCTGGCGGCGGGCAGCGAGCTGCACAGCCAGTTCCTGCACAGCCTGGACCGCTACCTGGCGGAGTTCAGCACGCTGTGCCACAGCGTCTCGGTGCTGGGCGAGCTGACGCCGCGCGCCATGGATACGATCAGCGGGCTGGGCGAGCGCATCAACGCCCGCCTGTGCGCAGCGACGCTGGACGCCCTGGGTGGACGGGCGCAGGCGATCGACGCCACCGAGCTGATCGTGACCGACGACCACTTCCAGAGCGCGGCGCCGCTGATGGCGCTCACCAAGCCGCGCGCTTTGGCGCGCTTGGGACCGCTGCTGGAGCGGGGTGTGATCCCGGTGGTGACGGGCTTCATCGCCGCTACGGCAGAGGGCATCGGCACCACCCTGGGGCGCGGCGGCAGCGATTACTCGGCGGCGATCCTGGGCGACGCCCTGGACGCGCGGGAGGTGTGGATCTGGACCGACGTGGACGGGGTGATGAGCGCCGACCCGCGCGTGCGTGCCGGAGGCGCAGGTGATCCCGGTGCTTTCGTACAGCGAGGTGGGCGAGCTGGCGTATTTCGGGGCGAAGGTGCTGCACCCGCGCACCATCCGCCCGGTGGTCGAGCGCGGCATCCCGCTGTGGGTGAAGAACACCTTCAACCCAGACTTCCCCGGCACGCTGATCGAGCGCCAGGCGCAGTCCGTGGCGGGCACGGTCAAGGCGGTGACGGCGATCAAGGGGCTGAGCATGGTCATCGTGGAAGGGCGGGGCATGATGGGCGTGCCCGGCATCGCGGCGCGCACCTTCGGGGCGGTGGCGAGCCAGGGCGCCAGCGTGCTGATGATCTCGCAGGCGTCTTCGGAGCAGTCGATCTGCTTCATCGTGCCGCAGGAGACGGCGCGCGGCGTGATGAGCGCGGTGGAGCACGAGATGCGCGATGAGCTGCGGCGGGGCGACATCGACCGGGTGACATCGATGGACGAGGTGGTGATCGTCACGGCGGTGGGAGCGGGGATGCGCGGCACGCCGGGCGTTGCCTCGCGCCTCTTCGCCGCGCTGGGCGATAACGGCATCAACGTCATCGCCATCGCCCAGGGGGCGTCGGAGTGCGGGGTCTCGATGGTCATCGCCGCCTCGGACGCGCCAGAGGCGCTGCGGCGCATCCACGAGCGCGTCATCATCAACCGCTGACAAAGCCATTAAGAATGGGACACGGATTTCACTGATAAACACGGATCTTATTACCATAATGTTCTTCACTGAATTCCCTATTTTGATCCGTGCAATCGGTGTGTATCCGTGTACCCCAAAAAAACAAGCGGAATGGAAGAGAATTACGGGGAGCAAGTTATGGACTCGGCTTATAACTGCTGGCTGGAATGCTCGCGGGGCTGCGGGCAGCGCTACCCGATCTACGAAGTGATCTACCGCTGCGAGAAGTGCGGCGGGCTGCTGGACGTGGAGCACGACCTGGAGGCTCTGCGCCGGCGGGAGGCGGGCGATTGGAAGGCGCTCTTCGATGCGCGCCTGCACACCAACGCCTGGCCCTACGGCAGCGGGGTGTGGGGCAAGAAGGAATGGGTGCTGCCCCTGGTGGATGACGATAACGTGGTCTCGATGTACGAGGGGCAGACCAACTGCTTCTGGGCGAAGGAGCTGGGCCGCGAGCTGGGGATGAGCGACCTGTGGATCAAGCTGTGCGGCAACAGCCACACCGGCTCCTTCAAGGACCTGGGCATGACGGTGCTGGTCTCGGCGGTGATGCAGATGCGGGCGGACGGGCATCCGGTGCGGGCGGTGGCGTGCGCCTCGACGGGCGACACCTCGGCGGCGCTGGCGGCTTACGCCGCGGCGGCGGGCATCCCGGCGATCGTCTTCCTGCCCAAGGGCAAGGTATCCACGGCGCAGCTCATCCAACCGATCGCCAACGGGGCGCTGGTGCTGGCGCTGGACACCGACTTCGACGGGTGCATGCGCATCGTGCAGGAGGTGACCGCTGACCGCAGCCTGTACCTGGCGAACTCGATGAACCCGCTGCGCATGGAGGGGCAGAAGACGGTGGGGGTGGAGATCGTGCAGCAGTTCGACTGGGAAGCGCCGGACTGGATCATCATCCCGGCGGGGAACCTGGGCAACGTCTCGGCGCTGGGCAAGGGGCTGCTGATGATGCGCGAGCTGGGGCTGATCGAGCGGCTGCCGCGCATCGCCTGCGCCCAGGCGGAGCGGGCCAACCCGTTCTACCGCAGCTTCCAGGAGGGGTTCCGGTCTTACGCGCCGCTGCAGGCGGAGAAGACGCTGGCGAGCGCCATCCAGATCGGGGCGCCGGTGAGCTACGAGCGGGCGGTGAAGGTGCTGCGCCAGTTCGACGGGGTGGTGGAGCAGGCGAGCGAGGACGAGCTGGCTGAGGCTTCCGCCCGCGCCGACCGCAAAGGGCTGTTCTGCTGCCCGCAGACGGGGGTGGCGCTGGCGGCGCTGTTCAAGCTGGTGGAGCGGGGCGTGATCCGGCGCTCGGAGCGGGTGATCGTGCTCTCCACCGCCAGCGGGCTGAAGTTCACCGGCTTCAAGGTGGACTACCACGAGGGCGCCCTGGCGGGGGTGGAGGCGCGGCACGCCAACCCGCCGCTGGAGCTGGCAGCCGACGCCGGACTGGTGCGGGAGGCGATTGAGAGGGCGTTGGAAAGCGGGTAGAGACAGGTGTCAGGCGCCAGGTCCGAAAAGAGAAAGGTCAGTAAATCAAGAGTCAGCGGTGAGAGGCGGCAACGAGGTTGAGATGGTCAAAGGTGGATTGAAAATATAGGCGTCCACGAGTGAATGCCGTCCACGAACAGGGCGCGAAGGCGCGAAAGACATTTGCAATGGACAGATTTCGATGATCCGGGATGTCCTTCGTGGCTAGGCGCCTGCGTCCAGTACACACCGGGACCAGTACCTATGCTCTAATTGCAAACCGGATGGGAGGAAAAGTAGGGATTCGAGGGAGTGAATTTTGGAGGGGGAAGTTGGCGATTGCGAGATTCAGTGAAGCAGCGATGAAGCGACTTCTACTGTCCTGGAGAAGTAATTGGCGCACCCGGGAATACAGCTGACCTCAAAGTTGATGGGATTACCCAGGCAATGGTTGGGGATGCATTGCTATACAAACCGCACGCTCTCTGGATGAACGAATTATGGGTTACAGTTTTCCTCCCCGGGAAAGCTATCCGGCGCGGCCTCCCATCCAGCGACATCAAGGATATCGGTAACATTCGGCATTTTGTACAATTCTCTTGTGTTTACATCAAAGATTTTAAGGCCATATTCCAATTGATCCTCAAAACACCAAAAACAAGCGATACGACTTGTCGATCCAAAAGGTTTCATACCCCCATTTCCTGCCGGAACATTTTCTAGTGAACGTACTACCTTCCCACTCGCTGGATCGATCCAGCGAATGACATCATCATCCCATGTCCCAAGAATATTGTCGTCTTCCCACCAAAATTCATCTACCTCCCCTACGGGAACGATGTTTTGATTTTCAGAGTTGGCTATCCAAAGGTTAGACCTGTCAAATGCAATGTATTTGAGAACAAAATACTTGCTATTTGGCGACCACAATATTCCATCCGGCGCATTGCCTGCTTCCGGAAGAGTTTGATATTCTACATGCTGGTTTCCATGGTAATCGGCACTATAAATTTTAAGAGTATCATTTTCGTCATAGTCGGTGTAAGCCAGCAATTGGCTGTTTGGAGACCAATCGAATTTCCACGCCCCACCGTTTTTTGATATGAAGAAAGGCCCTTCTGAACCGTCAGTTGACATCACCGCCAGGTTTTCAACCGGATAATGATATCCTTGCCCGGTATCCTCCATCAGTTCTCCGCTGTGGATCTCCATGGCAACATAAGCTTCGGATGGAGATAACTTAACCCCAGGCCAGATCTCCATTGATTTAATCTCAGGCAGGTTTTCATGGGAGAATATCGTGCGCAGGATATTCCCGCGGAAATCCACCTCAACGATATCGGCGTTATCCAAATAGAGGTAAAATCCACACCCCTGCCGGGTCCAACCCAAAAAATGTGCATCAGAGATGTAGAGCTCGGGATTTATCGCTCTGGTTTCACCTGTGTTTACATCCTGTAGGTAGATCTCGCCGCCAAATCCCATTTGAATGATCAGGGGGTTTCCCAGCAACCCATCTGTTGCCTCTGGCCAGATCGTGGGTGTGATCGTGATTTGTTCATGAACGCCCGTAGGCGTAGGAGTATCCACGTTTCTCAAATCCAAGGTGGGTGAAACAAGGATCCAGGCAGTTGGAGTTCCATAATCGAGGGGGACCGTCGCCGATGGGCTTTTTGTCGAGATAGGAGAGGGTTGGGAGGCAAGAGCGCATCCTCCCAACAAGAGAATCGAGCCTATCTCACAAGCAATGACTGCTAGTGGTTTTTTCCTGTTAGTTTCCATATCGTTCCGGTATTGTTTTGAAATCGGAATCATAACCATATATTGCACCCAGATCCAAAAAGTATTGACCCCAATCACTCTGAGCATACCCCCAAAAATATCTGCCTTGAAATGGATCTGAAGAGGCCAGATTAACATTGCCAGCTGTTCGGACTTCAAAGTGGAGGTGAGCAGGTACCATATCATCGCCCTTCGTGATGCCGGTTGTACCGATTATTGTATCTGAATTAACATCTTCACCAACCCCAACAAAAAATCCACTGTTGCGCTCTGTACCTAAATGTGCATAGATAGAATAGAACTTGTTATCGTATAGCTCGTGCTCGACCATGACATAATTACCAAAATCGTCAGACCAGCCAGAAGCTACCACAACACCGGGGGCGATGGGAGGCGGCAATTCGAGATTCAGAGAGAAGATTGTTTCAAAGCTTTGTCCAGCAGATCTCCCACATCCAACTGGTGCGCCCACTTGTATAGATAATCAAGGTCGAGGTTCCCTGCTTGCACTTCCAAGATGCCCAAGACATCACGCCATTGTCGTTCAGAAACCTCACCACCCTGACGGTACCATTCTAATTTAGCCAGCAAGGTATCTTCAGGTGTAGCTACCCATGCTTCGGCAAGCGGTTCAACAGAGAGGGTCTGTCTTCGGGCGCGGGATAATTGCTGCTCTACGAACGGTCTCGGCCTCGGAATAAATACATCAACCTTAAAAAAGCTATCCCTATGGATAATATTGAAGGCGGATTGACGGGCAACGGCCCCGACAACCATCTCCTCGTCAATATAAAACTCGCCATCTAATTCTCGAATAAAACCGGCAACATGCTCCGGGCGCATTTCGGCTACGATGTCGGAATCCTGAGTGGTCCGAACCATACCATGCAGCGTGCTGGCCAAAGAGCCGCCAATCAGGTAGCGCACCTGTAATTTTTCCAGGACGACGGTCACCCTGGCGGTGATCAACACCGGATCAAGCAGCATCTTCCGCTTCTCCAAGCACTTTTCGCGCCAGGTCTGGTCCGAGCAAAAGGTCAGCCAGCCGGCGGTTCAGCTCGGCATCCGTGGCGTGGGGAAAGCGCTGGCGCAGCCCGATGAGAGCCAGCCTCCTGGCAGAAGCATTCAACCCGGACAGCATTTCCATTTTACGCCAGGAGGGAACGGTACGCAGGAGCTGCACCTGGAGGGCTTCCATGGCGGGAGAAGTGTCGGTATAAAAAGGCGGCATAAACCTAGTATAGCACGCAGGGTATACTTTAGTGTTTATATATTCTGCCCCAGGGGAGCGAGCACCTGAACTAAGAAGGCGCGCAAGGAGGAACGGTGTGCGCCTGGTCTTTGAAAGGTGGCGGACCTGGCTATTCGGCTTGAAAGGTGCGAGGTTGCAGCGATATTGAGATAGTCAAAGGCAGAGCGACAAATAGAACTCTCCACGAGTAAATGCCGTCCACGAATGATATTTACAGCGGACGCACGTCTTGATCCGGGATGTATCAGTACATACGTTCTAATTACACAGCTATTGGAAGAAAAAACAAGGACTCGAGGGTGATTTTTAGGGGAAGAAGAGGCGGAGATTAAAGATTCAACGAATCAGCGATGTGGAGATACGGGAAAGAGGCTAAGAAGGGAGATGCGCCATACTATAAGCGCGAGGGGTACAAAGGCGAACGCACAAGCCTCTATGGCGACTGCATCCACCCGAATGCCTCTACATCTTCCTTGATCTGGGCCGCGAAGCCGCGTGCCAGGTCAACCAGGACCACCCGGTATCGAACAGTACTGTGATCTGCTGTGTCGGTCCGCTCCGTAACAACCAACTGCTTCCCGTCTGGCGACCAAATCGGTCTGAAGTGAATCTCGGTACTTATACAAGAATCGATGACCTGGCGGGTCTGGGTATCCACGACAACCAAATCCGAGGTTTCACTTGGAATCCAGTTTTCATAGGTCGTAAGCCAGGCTGCAAGGTAGCGCCCATCCGGCGACCAGCTAAAATTGGTCAGCCCCGATTTTTTGTACTTGAAGAGCTCGGTCAACTGCTCCACCTGTCCATCCCTGGTAACCAGAAAGATTTCAAACGCGGGTTCACCGTTCACGTCTTCCACATTCCCCTGCACCGCCAGGCGGGAGCCATCTGGCGACCAGACTGGCATCGGAGCCCCGAATGGTCCATCGCCGGCGAAGACCGCATCCAGGGTTGCCAACAATTTCTGTTGCTGCAAGTCCCACAGCGCGTAGGTATAAATACCGTCATCACTGAGGTAAGGATAGATCACGCGGGTCAGGGTTGGGTCAATGAGCGTGCCTCCCCAGCCGTCCCAAAAAGCATCGCGAATCCTATAGATGCCTGTGTAATCCGGTTTCAGGACCTGCCGCTGGCCGGTGAATGGGTCGAGCAGCAACAAAGTCGAAGGTTTTTGGCCGTTTCCTTCGTCTGGGTCAAGGCCAGCCAGGCTGATCACCAAACGATGATTGTCAAGCCAGCCGAGCGGACCCAACCAGCCATCCTCCCAGGGGATGGACTCCAACCGCTGCCCGGTCGCATCGGAGACCACCAACTCCTCACCGGTGATCTTATCCGAGGCGTCAACAAGTACGCGATAATAGGCAAGCAAAGTTCGATCCGGCGACACAACATGAGAACCTTGGTTTTCAGCAGGCATGCTGGCGATTTGCCGGCTATCGCCTGTCGCCAGATCGAGAAGGAACGTGTCTCGAGCAAAACGACCGTTGAGATCCAAGCGACTATCCAGGACGAGGACGCCTTCAATGCCGGCCTCCGGCGGCAGCTCAGGGAGGAACTCCAGGCACTGAGCCGCCAGATCCCCCTGCGGGAGAATGAGCGGGCTCAAGGAAGGCGTTAGCGTCACTGCCGCAGATGGTGTGACCGCCGGCGGGGCTGTCCTGCTGGGTGTTGGGGAAGGGACAACCACAGAGGCGACAGGTCCACCATCCGTCGATAAGGCAGCGGTGCTCGTCGGGGACGCAGGTCCGGTAGGAGCAGCATCACCCGACCCGGTGGTGATTACAGCCCTTCCCGTACAAGCGATTAGAAAAGGAATGAGCACAAATGATAGGAATATCGTCCGCGTTCTCATGTGAGCATCCTTAATGGTGCCAATCATATGCCTGACGCGGGGAGTATACATAAAAGCTGGGTAGCACAAAAAAATAAACGGGGGCCGCACTATTGTACGGTGTGTTGGGTAGCAAACCCGATTTGAGAAAGGACTTGACCCTAGATGGGTCATTCCCCCACTGGCTTGGACCAACTCTTAGACCACGTTCTATATTTCGATCTAACGTTGTTGGGTTTAGTGCTTTATTCCCGTATATGCGGGCAGGTTCTAACAAGCTTGCCCCCAACTTTCCTTGGCCCAGGTATCCTCCGGGATTCTTAATACCGCTTATGAAACCACTGCTATCGTTCATACTCGTACGCTCTGCTATGAAATTGAAGACGCCATTGTAACAGGATGAACTGGTGCAGGTAGGATCTCTCCAACTTCCAACATATAGACTTTGTGATACTGCGACTGAAACCCAATCCGCGCGCATAAAGCGGTTATCATCATCAATAACCCAGTTCGCCTCATGCATTATATACAATCTAAGAAAAGTGGCAACATCCATTGTCCCATTTGAATTCCACCAAGCATCACTATAGGCTACCATAACCAGATAGTAGTTATATATCTCCTGACCATGTTCGGTCAGCGCGACATCAACAGTTAAACCAGACCCGCCAGAACCAGTACCGGTACCGTCATTGTTCACACCCCCGCCAGGAGTCGTACCATCATCATCATCGTCAGGACAATCGGGATCTAGACCATGTTCATAGTTACAAATGGAAATTGGTAACCAACCGGGCCACCTTTGAACCAGGCTATGGCCGGCTCAAAGGCGCCGGTTTGAAACCCTCGACGAACTGACCCGGGCGCTGAACGAGGCTATGCAGTACTGGAATTTGCATCGACATCCGTATCATTGGCGTAAAAGACCGCCACAGCAAGTGACCATCCTCGGTGGGTTCGGGATCAGCTGAACCACAATTAGTTTATCTATCTAGCGAGAGTACCCCTAAGGTGCAGCTTCATAGCCCAATATTATGGTAGTAACCGTGCGTCGTAATATGCGGCGTAAGATTTTCCAGTCTCCTTTCCCACACCCATAATGTAAATTCTAACTTTGTCGTGTTCAAAATCCGCAAAATCTAGATCATCTAATGCCCATGAGTTATTGATATGATAATCATATCGTTCAAGCCCGGCGGGTAATGTCTCCTCTGTAGGTGCGGGCTTCTGGAGATGGATTTCAGACCACGCCTCCGTCAATTCATCATAAATAAAAGTGCGGAGTCCAAAACCCTGATTCGGGAAGACAATCGGCTCCTTCGTATGGTTGTAAACGGCAAAATGAATGAACTTGGGAGAAGGCGTAGCATCGACCGCCATCAGATAACCAAATCTGACGATGGAGATACCGGTATTCAAATCCACATCCTTCGCGTAACTCTCAACAAAGTTATCATCAACAGCAGGAGGAAAAACACTCGGTGTAGAAGATGCCAGGTAAGTGGAATGCTGTTTTTGCAGTATGGAGAAGACTCCAATCGCGATGACTACAAAAACCAAAGCGACGGCAATCTTGGAAAACCGACTAGCTATTGGCATATTAGCCTCTATCGTTTCTTGACGTTTCCCCTGGTGGTACTATCTTTCCGGCGAGTTATCAAGGTTGATTTCTAAACCTATAACTATTACTGATATCGGTCATATGCCACGTCTCAGATAGAGACCAGATAACTATTATCTTGAGATAAGTCGGGCGATTTCTTTCGCCGTAGAAGGTGACTGTGGTAACGCGATGACCTGGAAAATCATCAAACTCTCCCAAACTGATTTCATGCCGGGTTTCATCGACAGTGGCAACATTCAGCATTGTTCCACCCCATGGTTTTACGGGAACAGGCATATTCTTAGGGTAATCGTAATCTTCATAGATTGTTATCTGTACTCCATTTTGATAGTAGTCTATGTTATATCTGGCATTGTAGTTTAGTACAACACCATTGAATTGATGTTGTTTTGTTTCCCCGTCAGCATATAGCCCACCGGCATAAAACACATTGGGAGATCCGCCTCCCTTACATTGACCTCCGAGATATGGACCCAAGTCGCAAGGCTCTCCAATATGTGGAGTATCTGGGATATTCTCCTAGGTGCGGGCTGGGATTGTCGGCAACTGTGGAAAAAATAGTGTCGGCTGTTCGTTATTGGGAAGAATTACCACTGGGATTGTATCGTTATTACCGCTCCCGTTGCTCCCCGTGTCACTCGTTCCTCCCCCTGTATCACCGGGCCAGCAATTGTATCCGTCTTCCTCGCAATTCCTGTGGCCGGAGGGATCAATATATTTTAAGGGAGTACCCTGAACAAGAAACACCCAACAAGTCACAGGATAGCGGATTGATCCGAGTGACTCATCCCCATCATCCCTTGTACAATCAAGTTATTAAGGTTCTGCGCCGGGCGGGCAACCTGGCTTACCCCGAGCCCTGTTACCTGATCGAGCTGCCCGATCAAACCCGGGCCGAGCTGCCCTGTTCCTGGGCAATCCCGGCCGTTCCAGGGGAATACTCACTGCTCTGTTCCACACCGGCGCCGGAACTGTGGGCTGGGGTCGTCGAATACCTGGCCCTAGCCCATCTGGTTCAAGCCATATTGGCTCCGGCCATGGAGGAAAAGGCTAATGAGCGTCTCTCCTTTGATTGTACATCCAAACCCGCCCGAACAGAACAGTCCAGCGCCACCTTGGGAACAGTTCCCGGCGGAACGCGATCTCCGCATGGTCAAGCTGAAACAGAAAGTGTCTGGCTGTTTTCGCTCAACAGAGGGCGCCAGAGTATTTTGCCAAATCCGCAGCTACGTCTCAACAGCCCGTAAAAACGGCCAGCCGGTACTGGATGTGCTGCAATTGGCTTTGACTAGATCGCCTTATGTTCCTCCTATTCTTCAGGCTCGGTTGAGTTCACCAGCCTGAGCAGTTACTACAATTCTTACAATCTGTATCGCTAGATTAGGGAGATTAGTAGGTAAATGCCCCGTTGGATCAGAGTAAGATAATATACAAAATTTCACAAGAAACGTCAATAGAGATTTGGCTAGGGATTCTGCAGAATCCCATTCTTATCCCTTTCCGCTACGGATTTCACCACTCATCCCGGCTATTCGTACAATCAGCATGGTTAAGTTTGTTATAATTCCGATAACAACTATCCCTTTTACCGTTATGGAGATTTCCTTCCAATGGCTACGCAACCACGCAAGATCAAGCAAATCATCGAGCCGCAGATGGTGATCGAGGGGGCGGGGGTGCTGCTGCGCCGCTCATTCGGTCCCAGCCGGCTCAACCTGTTCGACCCCTTCCTGCTCTTCGACCATTTCGCCTTCAACGACCCACGCGAGGGACCGATCCGCGGCTTTCCCACCCACCCGCACCGCGGCATCGAGACGGTGACCTACATGCTGGAGGGCAACGTGCGCCACCGCGATTCGCTGGGCAATGCGGGGGTGATCGGGGCGGGCGACGCGCAGTGGATGACCAGCGGCAGGGGCATCCTGCACGAGGAGATGCCGCAGCGCGGACCGAACGGCGTGATCTATGGCTTCCAGCTCTGGGTCAACCTGCCCAGGGCGAAGAAGATGAGCCAGCCGCGCTACCAGGAGATCAGCGCCAAGGATATCCCCGCCGTCGAGAAAGACGGCGCCTGCATCCGCCTGGTGGCGGGGGACTACGCCGGCGTGCGCGGACCGGTGACGGAGATCGCCGCCAACCCGGTGTACATGGATGTGACCCTGGAGCCGGGGGCTGTGGTGAGCCTGCCGGCGCCGGCGGGGCACGCTGCCATCGCTTACCTGTTCGAGGGAGAGGCGCTGTTCGGCGCAGAAGGCGAGGAGCAGCACGTGGTCCTCCGTGCACATGCTTGCCTTCGAGGATGGAGACCAGGTGCGCGCCCAGGCGGCGCCCGGTGCGCCGGCGCGCTTCATGCTGATGGCGGGGGCGCCGTTCAACGAGCCGGTGGTGCCCTACGGACCGTTCGTGATGAACACGCAGGAGGAGATCCAGCAGGCGCTGATGGATTTGCGCAACGGGACATTCGTCCAGAATTGACCCGTAGGGGCGGAGGACCATCCGCCCCTACTATCGACCCCCACCCCGGCCCTCGAAGCGGGGGAGGGAAAATCAAACGAAAAAAGGGCACTTTGGCGGCTTCACCGCCAAAGTGCCTTTTTTCGTTATGCATACCCGTGCAAAATTACAAGGAAAGCAAAAGGGAAACAGCCACATTAATTTACACGGATAGGCGATTGAAGTCGCGCAAGATGCGGCGCAGGGGCTCATGGGGTAAACTGTGGACGGTGAGACCGTTCCGCCCGGTCATGGTCTCGGCGGCGACCAGGGCATTGATGATGGCTTCCTCCACAGCGTAGATGGCGGCGCCGAAGAGGGGGTCCATGTGGTCGTTGGGTAAGGCTTGCAGGCAGGCGAGGTCCGCCGACGGGGCGGGCGGCGCCGGGGTTGGCGGTGGAGAAGGCGAGGAAGATATCCCCCGAGCCGTTGCCGGACATGCCGCCGGTGCGCGCCATGCCCAGGGACCCGCGCCGGGCGATGCGCTTGAGCTGGTGCGGCAGGAGAGGCGCATCGGTGGCGATGACCAGGATGAGCGAGCCCTGCTCGACATTGGGATTCTCGCCGCTGGTAAAGGGGGCGTCCTCGGTCAGATAATGCCCCACCGGCACGCCGGAGATGGTGAGCTGGTAGCGGCGCCCGAAGTTTGCCTGGGCGAGCACGCCCACGGTGTAGCCGCCATCCTTCTCGGCGAGACGGCGGGAGGCTGTGCCTGTACCCCCTTTGAACTCGTAAGCAGATCATGCCCGTGCCGCCGCCGACGTTGCCTTCGGCGAGCGCGCCGCCATGCGCTTCCTGCAGAGCCTGCCAGGCGTGCTCCGGCTGGATGTGGAAGCCGTGCATGTCGTTGAGCCAGCCGTCGGCGGTCTCGCCCACCACCGGGCAGGACCAGGGCTGGAAGAGGGCTTCGTGCTCGATCTGCCAGTGGATGATGGCGTCGCGCACGACGCCGACGCTGTGGGTGTTGGTGAGACCGATGGGACCTTCCAGGAAGCCGCTCTCCTCCACCCAGGCGGTGCCGGTGACCTCGCCGTTGCCGTTGAGGGCGAACCAGCCGGCGCAAACAGGGTCGTGGTCGTCTATCCCGCGGGGGTGGATGACGGTGACGCCGGTGCGGATGGAGTCGCCGCGGATGACGGTGGCATAACCGACCTGGACGCCTGCCACGTCGGTGATGGCGTTACAAGGACCGGGCATGCCTTCGAAGAGGATGCCGAGGTCACGAGCGCGGGGTTTGGACATGGTGCCTCCTGTTCGGTAACGAGATTACACCGCAAAGATTAAACCGCAAAGAGCACGAAGAATAATAAAAAAGAACACAAAGAGAGCTTCTTTAACAACTCATTCTAAACCTTTATGCTTTCTTTGTGATCTTTGTGTTTCAGGTTTTGATATCCGGCATAAGCGCCCTTGCGGGAGAGGCGGATATGGGGGAAAATACACCTGGTAAGGTACCTTGAGGCAGGGAGGCAGGTGTGAGGAAAATTGCCGTTGCACTGGCAAAGGGAGGGGTAGGCAAGACGACCACGGCGGTGAGCCTGGCGGCGGGGCTGGCGCGCCAGGGGCAGAGGGTGCTGATCGTGGATGTGGACACGCAGGGGCAGGTATCGCGCTCGCTGGGAGCTGAAGCCAACTGCCGGGCTGGGCGAGCTGGCGCTGGGCGAGGCGAGCCAGGAGCAGGCGATCCTGCCGGCGCGCGAGAACCTGTGGCTGCTGGGGGGCGGCAGGTCGCTGGCGGGGCTGAAGATGCTGATCAACCGCAAGGAGTACGCCGGCGAGCAGACGCTGGCGGAAGCCCTGGCGCCGCTGGATGGCGAGTACGACTACGCCATCCTGGATACGCCGCCCGGCTGGGACACGCTGACGATCAACGCCCTGTTTTACGCCGACGAGGTGCTGGCGCCGGTCTCGCTGGAGGTGCTGACGCTGCAGGGGCTGCTGGATTTCAACCAGAACCTGAGCGCCATCCAGCGCTTCCACCCGAGCCTGGAATTGCGCTACGTGCTGCCCACGTTTTTCGACCGGCGGGTGCGCAAGTCGCTGGAGATCCAGGAGCTGCTCCAGGCGCATTACGCCGCGCAGCTCTGCGAGCCGGTGCGCTACAACGTGCGCCTTTCGGAAGCGCCGGGCTACGGGCAGACGATCTACGAATACGCTCCGCGCTCACCGGGAGCGGAGGACTATGGGAAGCTGACGGAAAGGATCATGCAAGATGGCAGAACGCAAGCAAACCCCTGATATCCTGGCAGAAATCTTGAGCGGAGCGCCCAGCGAGGCGCCCCAACCCGTGCGCGCCGGCGGCAAAGACGCCGCCCAGAGCGAAGAAAGCCGCGGCGCCAGCCGCAGCGAAAGCGCCAAAAGCGGCAAAAGGGCGCTGGGAGTACCGCGTGGCGTCCTTCCAGCATTACCACGGCTGCCGGCTGCGCTACGTCGATGGGGTAGAGTATGCCAATTGGGAGCGGGCGCCGCTGCTGCACGAGTACCTGAGGCAGATGGCGGAGCAGGGCTGGGAGCTGGTATCAGCCTGCGCCGGCGAGCGGCTGTTCGGCTTGAATGATAAGCAGCAGCTATTCTTCAGGCGAATAGCTGAATAAGGACAATTTTGTCCGTACAGAGCACGGAAGAAGCGGTCAGCGCTGCCATCCAGGCTGAGATCCTGGGAGTGCTGGGGCTGAGGGAGAGGGCTTGGGCGCAGCGGCTGCTGAGGCCTGTAACCCGCCCCCCCGCCAGGCGCATGGCGAAATTGCTGGCGGAACTCGACCAGAACGTCGCCGAATACGGCTGGCAGGGCGGGGCGCAGCGCTTCCTCACCCACTTCGTGCAAGGGGCGCAGGTGAGCGGCGCAGAGAGCCTGCCCAGGAAGGGCGCGCTGCTGGTGGTCTCCAACCACCCGGCGGCTACCGATGTGATCATCCTGGCAGCCAGCCTGCCGCGCGACGACCTGAAGATCATCTCCAGCCCGGTGAGCGTGATCACCCGCCTGCCGGCGGTGGCGCCGCACTTCATCTTCATCTCTGAGGATACCCACGAGCGCATGGGCACGGTGCGGGCGGCGCTGCGACATTTGAGAGAGGGCGGGGCGCTGCTGATCTTCCCGCGCGGCGACGCCGAGCCGGACCCGGCGGTCTCACCCGGGGCGCTGGAGAGCCTGGAACACTGGTACGCCAGCATCGACCTGTTCCTGCATAAAGCCCCGCAGACCCAGACGGTGATCTCGGTGGTGACGGGGGTGCTCTCGCCGCGCTGGTTCCGCAGCCCGCTAGTGCGCCTATGGAGGCGACCCGAGCAGCGCCAGAAGATCGCAGAGATCCTGCAGGTTTCCCAGCAGCTCGTGCGGCGCAAGAGACCTGGGGCTGACGCCCAGGGTGGCGCTCTCGCCGCCGCTGACGGTGGAAGACCTGAGCGAGGGGACGGCGCAAGCGGATACCTATCTGCACGCCATCACCGCCCGGGCGCGGCAGATGCTGGTGGAGCAGGCGAGCGGCCGACCCGGAGCTACAGCTCTAATCCGACAGGCTATGCCCACCAACCTCCCGCCGGACTACTTCGAGATCGAGAAGCGCTTCCGCCAGGCAGAGACGGTAGAAGAGAAGATCGAGGCGCTGCAGGAGATGATGAGCGCCGTGCCCAAGCACAAGGGCACCGACCACCTGCGCGCCGACCTGCGCCGCAAGCTGGCAAAGCTGAAGGAAGAGGGCGCAGATTCCCAAGGGGGCAGGCAAACGCGATTCCGCCTTTCGCATCCCCAAAGCAGGGGCGGGGCAGGCGGTAGTGATCGGACCGGCGAACACAGGCAAATCGGCGCTGTTTGCGGCGCTGACGGGCGCCGAGGCGCAGGTCTCGCCCATCCCAAACACGACCTGGGAGCCGCTGCCGGGGATGATGAAGGTGGAGAACACCGAAGTGCAACTGGTGGACACGCCGCCGCTGAGCCGCGATTACGTGGAGCCGCGGCTGAAGGAGCTGATCCGTCACGCCGACATGATCCTGCTGGTGGTCGACCTGGAGCAAGACCCGGTCGCGCAGCTTGTGGAGACGGTGGGATTATTGGAGGAGTACCGCATCGCCCCGCTGCAGTGCCAGGAGCGCTATGCGGACGAATCGCCGAGGTTCACGTGCCTGCCGTTCCTGGTGCTGGTGAACAAGTGCGACGACGCGGCGGACGAGGAGCTGTACACGATCTTCTGCGAGCTGCTGGAGGAGAAATGGCCCTGCCTGCCGGTATCGGCAGTCAGCGGGCGCAACCTGGATTCACTGAGAAAAACCGTGCTGGAGGGACTGGACGTTATCCGGGTCTATACGCGGGCGCCGGGGAAAGAGCCTGATACCTCCCGCCCGTTCGTGATGAAGAAAGGCAGCCGGTTGTCTGACCTGGCGGGCAGGATCCACAAAGATTTTCTAGAGAAGATGAAATTCGCCCGGGTATGGGGCAAGGCGGTGCACGACGGGCAGATGGTGCAGCGCGATTACATTTTACAGGATGGGGACGTGGTAGAAATCCACATTTAAAAAACGCTTCCCGGCGACTAATGCCGGGAAGCGTTTGTTCGTATGAGTAAATAGTAGTTATGCGGGTACAGCCTTGCCGGTGACGACCTTCATGCGCTCGCCGACGTATTCCTCCAACCCGGCGGAAGCCTTGGAAAACAGCTCGGCGGTGGCGATGGTTGCCGGGTGGTTGTTGAACTGGTCGATCTCCATGCCGTTCTCGTCCCAAGACTGCAGGACGTAGGGGATCTTGCTCATCTTGTAGAGCACTTCTGAGGGCACGTCGTCGTAGAGCAGCTCTTCCTCGAAGACGAGGTCCTCGCAGCGGTTGAAGAGCGGCTCCAGGACGTAAGGCGGCATGGTGTAGACGATGTCGCCGGCGATCTTCTCGACATCCCAGAAGTGGTACTTGCCGCCCACCATGGGACCATCGCGCATGGAGCAAGCCAGCATCTTGCTGGGCATGGCGTTTTCCTGGAGCAATTGGTACGCCTTGCGGAAGACGTAGATGCCGAGCCAGTGCTTATCGGACCAGGTGAGGGTGATGCCGCGGCGGGCAGCCTGCTGGTCGAGCACGGGGTGCTCGGTGAGGCGACCGATCATATGGGTGATCACGGCGCGCCAGTTGCTCATATCCACCTTGTTCTTCTCACCGAGAGCAACGCCTTCCTTGGCGGCGTTAGCCACTGCCCAGATCTGCGGCAGGGTGAAGCAGGTGGTGACATTGGTGGGGATGGCCATGGAGGAGAGCACCTTGACCACTTCCACGCCCTGCGTGCTGGCAGGGACTTTGATCATCACGTTAGGAGCGATGGTGCGGATCTCCTTTGCCATCTCGATCATCTTCTCGGTCTCGGTGATGAGGCGCGGGTCGAGCTGACCGGAGATATAGCCGTAGCGACCGCCGGATGCCTGCCAGATGGGCAGCATCATCTCGGCGCCGCGCTTGATGACCTCGCGGTAAGTCAGCCAGAAATATTCGTGCTGGGATAGACCGGGATTGGTGACGATCAGGTTGTCGATCCACTCGTTCCACATTTCCGGGTCGCTCTTGACCGCGGTGAGGGAGAGGGGCGGGTTGGTGGTGCAGCCGCGGATCAGGCTCTTGGCGGGATCGTCCAGCACGTAAATGCGGTTGAGCTGCTCTTCCAGGGCGGCTTTCCTTGCCGGTGGAGCGGCGTCGACCATCTTTTTGACCCAGGGTTTAAACACAAGCGGGGATGAGTCCCACCAGATCTCCATGCCAGGGTTGACCTGGGTGAGACGTTCTAAAACACTTTCTTTCATGAAACCAGCCTCCTTGTTACAACAGTGCGCTAAGGTGAATTCTTCCTCTGATTGGCTGGGGTTAAGGATACCACAAATAAAACACGGTACGCGTAACAAATCATATAACGTTAGTTCGGGTTAGCGGAAAAGTACTACTTTTTTGGAGTTTTCGTGCGGCTGCGCCGCACGAAAACTCCAAAAAAGCCACTTATCCGAACTCACGTTATTTAGAGCAGAAGCCGGCAGGCATCGAGCGCGCCGATCCTCACGTATAATCTAGCAACGGAACCCTCCCCATGAAAGCCCTCGGCAGGCGCCACCCACTGTTCTTGATCTTTATCACGGTATTCGTCGACCTATTGAGCTACGGTATCATCATCCCGCTGCTGCCATTCTACGTGCAGAGCCAGGGCGGCGGGGCGGCGGTCGTAGGCTCGCTGGGGTCGCTGTACGCGGTGATGCAGCTTTTCAGCGGACCGGCGCTAGGGGCGCTCTCCGATCGCGACGGGCGGCGACCGGTGCTGCTGGGCTGCCTGTTGGGAACATCGATCGCTTACCTGATCCTGGGACTGGCAGGCTCGCTGCAGATGATCTTCCTGGCGATCATGCTGGACGGCATCACGGGCGGTAACCTGACCACGGCATACGCGTACATCGCCGACAGCACATCCGAGAAGGAACGCTCGCGCGGCATGGGGCTGGTGGGGGCTGCTTTCGGGCTGGGCATCATGGTTGGTCCGGCGCTGGGTGGGTTGTTGAGCCGCTACGGACTGGCCGTCCCGGCTTTCGTAGCCTCGGGCATCGCCCTGGCAAATGTGATCTTCGCCTGGCTCTTCCTGCCCGAATCCCTGCCGCCGGAGCGGCGCAGCGCTAAAACTCCTGGCGAGGGCTGAACTCGTTTACACAACTCGCCAGCGTGTTCAGCATGGTCACGATCCGCTTGCTACTGGCGACGATCTTCACGCTGAACCTGGCATTCTCGGGATTGCAGACCAATTTTCCGCTCTACAGTCAGACGCGCTTCGGCTGGAACGCCACGCAGAACGGCATCTTCTTCGCCTACGTGGGGGTGTGCGCGGTGCTGGTGCAGGGGGTGCTTTTCCGCCTGCTGCAGCCGCAGTTGGGGGAAAAACGCCTGGCGCTGGGCGGGCTGGCGCTGATGGCAACAGGCTTGGCGGGAATGGCGGCTGCCCGTCAAGCCTGGCTGATGGTTCCAATGGTGGGCATGGTGGCGCTGGGCAGCGGGCTGAGTATACCCGCGCTGACCGGATTGACATCCAGCCGGGTGGAGGCTGGCGCGCAAGGGCGGCTGATGGGCGGCATGCAAAGTTTACTCAGCCTGACGATGATCCTCGGACCCAGCCTGGCTGGGGTATCCTTCCAGTTCATCGGGACAACCGCTCCGTACTGGATCGGCAGCCTGCTCTCGGCGGCGGCGCTGGCGCTGGCATACGCTGCGCTGCGAGGGGCTAAGGCGCTCACACCTGCGCTCGAATAAGCTCGACGGCGCGCCCAATGCCATCCTCGCGGCGAATGGCTTCACCTAACTGCTGGGCGCGGGCGCGCATCGCCGCATCTGTCGCCGCCCGATGCAGCGCCGCAGCGAGCTTTTCGGCGCTAAGGCTGCGCTGGGGGAGAGCAGGCGGAGCAACACCCAAGGCGGCGAGGCGCTCGCCCCAGAAGAACTGGTCCACTGCCAGAGGGGCAATGACCGAGGGCAACCCGGCGCGCAGAGCGGCAGCCGTGGTGCCAGCACCGCCGTGATGCACCACCGCCGAAAGGCGCGGGAACAGCCAGCCATGTGGGACGCTGGCAGCAGGGAAAACGGCAGGGGGCAAATTACTGCCAGCCAATAACTGCGGCGGAAATGAAAGGACGGCGCGCTGCCCGGCAACTTCCAGAGCGCGGCAGATGGCAGCGAGCATCTGCAGCGGCTGGCGCGTGCCCGGGCTGCCAAATCCGATATACACGGGGGGCGCGCCGGCATCGAGGAAGCGCAGCAGCTCCGGCGGAGGGACCCAGGCGGAAGGCTCATCCAGGAACCAGTAACCGGTCACCTGGTGCCAGGGGGACCAATCGGCAGGCGGGGGTACAACGTGCGGGCTAAAAGCGTAGAGGATGGGCGCCGGAGCGGTATAGAGGCGGGCATACGGGCTGGCGAGGGAAAGAGGCGACAGGCGTAGGCTGGTCGCCCGCCAGCGGTTGATGACGCCGCGCCAGGGCAACCACATCGCTTGCTCTACCAGGCGGTACGAGAGGGCATTGCAGGCGCCGCCCAGAGAAAATTGGACCGGCAACAAGGCGCTGGGGAAGCAGCGCGTGCGGCTGAAGGGCTGCAAGAAACACCACAAGCAGGGAACACCGAGCGCCTCGGCGATGTGCGCGCCCCAGGTGGCGGCAAGACCGATCACCAGCGCCTCAGCGCCCTGGCAGGCATTCCAGGCGCTCTCAAGCATGCGGCTATACAACGGACGAGCAGCTTGCAGAAAGCGCAGGCTGCCGCGGACGCTGCGCAGCCAACTACCGTCGAAGGTGAGCGCCGACTGCCCGCCGGGAGCTGCCATCAAATCGCTCGGGTTGCCTTCCACAAGCCGGAAGGGAAGCCCCAAAGACTCCACCCACAGCTGATATGCGGCGTGAGTGGCGACGCTCACCCTGTAACCGGCGGACTGCAGGGCTAAGCCAAGCGCCAGGTAGGGCTGGATATCGCCGCGCGTGCCGCTCGCCAGGATGACGATCATTTTAGCCATGAGGCAACCGGCAAGCTGATCATCACTCCCCTCTCTCGAAACAGAGCAGCCGGTAGCTGATCCAGCCGTGCATTAAGCACTGCTGCAATGCCATGCTCCCCAACATGCTGGGCAAGATGGCATGCCGGACAGGCAGCCGCTCGCCCAGGCTGAGCAAAGCAGAGGCAAGCGCAGCGGGCAAAGCGCGCAGGCGCAGGTGCGGAGTCAGGTCGATCTCCTGGATGAGGTGAAGTCCCTGGTTCAGCGCCAGGTCTACCACCTGGGCAGGCGCGCACAAATTGGGCGTATGCCAGCCGTGACGGTAGGCTTCCAGCCAGCGGTGCGCGCGCCGGCTGCTGCTGCTCAGGCACAGGACTTTGCGCCAGGAAGTCATCGATCAGGATCAGCCTGCCGCCGGGATAGAGCAGACGGGCAGCCTGGGCGAGATAGCGCTGCGGGTCAACAGCATGGACGAAGGCTTCAACCGAATAGACCAGGTCGAAGCCCACCGGCAGGGGTGGGGCGAGGAAATCTGCTTCGACAAACAGGCAGGATCGATCCAGCCCAAGCTGGCCGGCGCGCCGCCAAGCCAGGCGCGCCTGGATGGGGCTGATCGTCAGTCCCACGCCCAGGGCTGGCTTAGGAAGGCGCTCGAGCAGGTAGAAAAGCGTGCCGCCAATCCCGCAACCCAGGTCGAGCAGGCGCAGGCAGCCGGAAGCGTTGATGCCTTGCGCTGCAGCGAGGAGCAAGCGGTTGGAGGCGTTGAGGGCATCGTCCTGGGTCTCGATGCCTTCCATCCACAGAGCGCGGTGGATGGAATAAGCCGCAGGCGAGCTGCCCAGGGCGAAGAACAGCCGCGTGTTCTGCTCATAATAACGACGGATGGACTGGGTGGTGCGGGGCGGGCGCTCGGGCATGACCGGCGGGTAAAACGCAAGGCGGAGATCGATAAAGGACAGGCTGGCAGGTGGCAGGCAGGCAAGATGACGGCCTGTTTCCCATGCATCAGCGCAGTAAGATTATAACGCAGGCAGGCAGAGGCGGGCTGGCAAACAGTATTGCAAGCCATAGGGCGCCCGGAAGCGCGCTTGTTATAATCAAACCGATCACTTTGCAGGGTCACGCATGGCGCCTCCATCTATCAGCCAACAGACCAACTTCCAACGTTTCTTCAGTAAGCTGAGCGCGGCGCGCGCTGGGCTGAGGGCGTATGACAACTGGGCGGTTTTTGTACTGGCCTGGGCGGTGGTCTTTGGGGGCATCGTGCGGCTGCTGCCGGTGTGGGGCGGCATAGCGCCGGTGAACGACGGCGGGCTCTTCTATAGCATGACCCAGGAGCTGCAAGCGGCGCACTTCGGACTGCCGTGGTACTCTGCCTATAACGCCGCTCAAATCCCCTACGCCTATCCCCCGCTCTCCTTCTACGTCATGGGGCTGGCAAACGCGGCAAGCCACATCCCGCTGCTGGCGCTTTACCAGTGGTTGCCGCCGCTGCTCAGCATCCTGACCATCCCGGCGTTTTACCTGCTGGCAAAGCTGCTGCTCAGATCCGGCATGGAGGCGTCGCTGGCTACGGTCGCCTTTGCCATGTTACCGCGCTCTTACAAGTGGATGGTGATGGGCGGGGGCGCGCCGCGCGCCCTGGGGATGCTGTTCTCACTGCTGGCGCTGTACAGCCTGGCAAAAATGCTCAGCAGCGACCAAAAGCGATGGATCGCCCTGACCACCCTGCTGGCTGCCCTGGTGTGCCTCACCCACCCGGAATGGGCGCTTCATACGGCGTTTATTATGGGGCTGTTCTGGCTGTTTTTAGGGCGCAACCGCAAGAACGCACTCAAAATGGCGATCGTGGCGCTGGGGGTGGTGATGCTGACCGCGCCGTGGTGGGGCACGGTAGTATACCGGCACGGCTTAGAACCGTACCTCTCAGCGCTGCACACCGGAGGGAGGAACAGCCTGTTCTGGGTGCCGCTGCTGATCTTCAACTTTGCTGAAGAGCCATATATCGGGCTGCTTTCCGTATTGACCCTGCTGGGACTGCTGGTGAGCCTGTACAAGAAGAATTGGCTGCTGCCAGTCTGGCTGATCCTGCCCTTTTTTGTGGAGCTGCGCAATGCCGCCACCGTAGTCACCGCCCCGATGGCGATGCTCGCCAGCATCGGCGTCTGCGAGGCGCTGATCCCTGGATTCCGCTGGCTGGAGAGGCAGGCAAAAAACTCATCGGAGGAGCTCAAGCCGTTTTCGAGCCAGAAGGAATGGAACGATGCCTTCAACCGGAGTGGGATCTTGAAAGGACTGCTGGCATTCTTGCTGGTTTACTCGCTGATCAGCGCCATTCGCATTTCCTACGAGCTCACCTACCTGAGACTGACGGCAGAAGATCGGACTGCCCTGCAGTGGGTAGCCGACAACACGCCCAAAGGCAGCCGCTTCATGGTGGTGGGAAAAGGCGGCTACTTCGAGATGCCGCTACAGGAGTGGTTCCCGGCGCTAACCGGGCGCGCCAACCTGGGAGTTGTGCAGGGCTACGAATGGATAGCCGGGGAAGATTTTCCGTACAGGGTCGCTTATTACATCGAAGCTGCCAAATGCGCGTGGAGCACGGTGCAATGTCTCGACCAATGGGTAGCTGATAACCACACCAGCTACGATTACGTGTGGGTGCACCAGCGCGAATACAAGGCGCCTGAATATGCACAACAGGGGATCGGGGCGCTGCTAGAAACCTCGCTGCAGAACTCGGAAGGCTTTTCGCTGGTGTTCGAATCACCCAATATTAAAGTATACAAACACTTAGAAACAACCCGGTAATGTATGCCTTCGTCTGCATCCTGCTGCTCGTAGCGGCATTCGTGCTGCGCTTTGCCCGGCTGGGCGGCGCAAGCCTGTGGATCGATGAAGCCTTCGTGGGCTGGTTTACAGACCATACCTGGAGCGGATTGCTCTACACGCTGCACCTGGACGGCGGCAACCTGCCGGCGCATTTCCTGATCGTCAAGCTGATCACGGGGGCGCTGGGGACGAGCGAGCTCAGCCTGCGCCTGTTCTCGGCGCTGTGCGGCGTGGTAGCCGTCCTGCTGGCAATGATCCTGGGCAGGATGGTGGGGAACAAGCCAGGCAGCCTGGCTGCCGGCTGGCTGTGGACGTTCAGCCCGATGGCGATCTGGTACGCCCGGGATGCCAAGCCCTACGCCTTCAGCGCCACACTGGCGCTGGCGCTGCTCATCGTCTATGTCAGCTATCTCAGGAAGCAGAAGAGGGCTTATGCGCTGCTGGCGTTTGCGCTGCTGGTGGTCGGCTCGTTCAGCCACTATTATTTCTTCCTGGTCATCATGGGGTTGATCCTGCTGGCGATGGCAGAAATGCCCAGGCAGCCTCTCTTTTTCCGCAAGTGGTTCCTGCTCTCGCTGCTGGCGCTGGCGCCGCTGGCAGGCTGGCTGGCATGGTTTTTCAGCCAACCCAACCCGGCTGTGGGCATTGGCTGGATCGAGCGACCGGGGTTATCCGATATCCCGCAAACCGCCTGGAACCTGCTCTCCGGCTACGGCGGCGAGCTGGCGTTCCAGACGACGCTGTTTGGCGCAACGGCGCTTGCCCTGACCGGCGCGGGGATCTTCAGCGGGAAAGGGCTTACGCTGTCCAGATTATCTTTCGTAATGGGAGTGCTGGCTCCTATCGTGGCGGTGTGGGCGATCTCGCAAAGAAGACCGATCTACATGGACCGTTATTTCATCGTACTGCTGCCGTTTGCCACCATACCCCTCAGCGAGGGAGCGCAATGGACCTGGAAGTTCCTGGCGCAAAAAACACCCGCCCGATCCCACAAGGTCCTGGCAGGAGCGGCGCTGGCGGGATTGGTTGGAATTGGTCTGCTGGCAGCCGCGCAAGTATTCGGCGCGGAGCGCTACGCCCGCGAGGATTGGCGCGGGCTGGCGCGGCGCCTGAGCACGAGCAGCGAGGCGGCGCCGCAAATATGGATGCTGGATGCGGAAGCGGTGGTGCCTTTGCGTTATTATTATCGCGGAAATATGAGCTTTATCGATGCCAGCCAGCCGCCGGTGTGCCACGATCCCTGCTGGTACGTGATGCGACAGCCCTACACCGCTACCCATGCCTTTGCCCAAGGCGTCACCCCGGCGGGGCGACCGTGGAAACCCAGGCTCCCGGAAGGTTGCGCCTTGCGCGAGGCATGGGAAAGCCCCTCCGGACTGGCTTTGTGGCAGGTTGCCTGCACAGGCGACTGAGGCCGCGCAGCTGTACCTGATCCACAACCCGCTCATCCCGGCAGAGAGTTGTCATGTATAATCTGCGCATTCTACCCACAGAAGGCGCATATGAGAGACAGTACCGCACTCCCCGACCTGCAAATGCTGCCAACTGGCAACCTGGTGCCGCACGAGGATTACGACCCACGCCGCATCGAAAAGCTCAGCCAGCGCTTGCAAAACGAAGGCATTCTGAAGAATCCCCCTATCGCAGCCGCTATCCCCGGCGAGGCGCGCTACGTGGTGCTCGATGGGGCAAACCGGGTCATCTCTTTCAGCCAGCTTCGCATCCCGCATATCGTCGCGCAATTGGTCAGCTATGACGATCCGGGCATAAGCCTGGACACCTGGTACCACGTGGTCTCCGGCATGCCGCTGGGCGAGTTCGAAGAGGGGCTGGCGCAAGTGGCGGGGATGAAACTGGTGGGATGCACGCTGGGCGAGGCGCGGCAAGCGCTGGATTGCGGGGAAGCCGCAGCTTACATCATCACGCAAGGGGGCGTGCGCCAGGTGCCCTGCCCGACCGGCTGCGATGCGCATGACCTGGGCTTGCTGAACGCCCTGGTTGGGGCGTACAAGGGAAAGGCGGATATCTACCGCGCCTCCAACAACTCCTGGGAGCTGCAGGCGCCGACTTACCCGCGTATCACCGCGCTGGTGATCTTCCCGCGCTACCGCCCGCAGGATATCCTTCAGGCAGCCCAGAATGGAGACCGCTTCCCAAGCGGGATCACGCGGCATGTCATCCCCAACCGGGCGCTCAACATCAATATCCCCCTGGAAGTCCTGGCTGCGGATTGGTCGCTGGAGCAAAAGCGGCAGTGGCTGCAAGATTGGCGGATGGAGCGGCTGGCAGCCAACGCCATCCGCTACTACGCCGAGCCGACGTTCTCCTTCAACGAGTGAGATGGGACGAAAAAAGGGCGCAGGACCTTTCCTGCGCCCTTTTTATTACAGGGGATCTAATCCGTTATGGGGTCACCACCGGGCAAACCGTTGCACCACTGGTGGTGCAGACGATGCGCCCCTGGATAGCCGGGCTGACCGGCGTGCGGGCGGTGATGAAGTCCGCCAGCACCTGGTCCATGGGACCCTGGGTGGTGCCACGGATGTAGACGTTCGGATACCCATCGCCGCCGGTCGCCATGAAGTCGTTCTCGGCGATGCGTGTAGGTGGAGGCGGCGGTCAGATCGACCGGGGCGCCGGTGCAGCTACCATCGGCTGCCTGGCGCACGGCGCTGAGCACGCGGCTGCCAACCGGGGCGGAGATATCGTAGGTGAAGCACAGACCGGAGACCTGCGGGAACTTCCCGTTGGCGGTTGGCATGGCTGAGACGCCGTTCTCCAGGAAGGTCTTGAGCTCGGCTCCGCTGATGCTCACGGTGAAGACGACATTGCCAAACGGGAGCACGCCAAACACCGAGCCGCGCGTGATGGGATACGGCGGAGGCGTGTAGGGCGGGCAGAAGTCGCTGGGGTTGTCCGTCGTCGGGCAGGTCAGGTCAGCGCGCAGACCGCCCGAGTTGGTGATGGCAAAGTCGGTGTTGTAGGTGATGCGTATGGCATCGGCTGCCAGGTTGCCAACCAGAGACTCGCACAGGCGCCCATCGCTCCTGCCACAGGCATCGGCGCGCGGTACGTAGCGCGACGAGCTACCGATGACGGTGCTGAAGATCGGGGCGAGCTGTGCATTCAGGTCGTTGATGATTGCCTGGATGGCTGGATCGGGTGTGACACCGATGTTCCACGGCTTGTGGTAATCGCCCGTCTTGTAGATGACAGCCTTGGTCTTGGAGTCCACCACCACGCGGATGCGCGAGAAGCGGTAGCCTGCATTGACGTTCTCGTTGAGCAGCATGCCATTGGGCAGGGAAGCAACGTACTGGGTGTGCGTATGCCCGCCGATGATAACCGGCACGCCCTCGAGCCCGTTAGCGATATCCACCAGTGGGCTCTGGGTCAGATCGGGCATGGTCACGGTGCCCAGGTTGGCGCCCTGATGCCCAATGGCGATAACGGCTTTCAGCCTGTTCTCCTCCTTGACCTTCGCCACCTCAGCGTTGACCGCGGCAACCGGATCAGTGATCACGAACGGATCCAGGTATCCGGGGAAGATGAGGGTCGGCAGCTCGGTCAGGGTGAAACCGACCACGCCCAGCTTGAAGCCGTCGAACTCGTAGATGTGGGATGGCGTCCATTCTGCCGGCGGCAGACCGGTAGCCGGGTCGATGGCATTGGCGGTTAAGTAGGGGAAGTCCGCCAGCGGGATGAGCTCGGTGCGCAGGTATTCCTGCCCACGGTCGAACTCGTGGTTCCCCAGGACGTTACCGTCCACGCCCATCATGTTGGCAAGCTCGATGGTGGGCTTGTCACCGAAGAAATTCGAGATGGGTGGGGTAGCCCCGACCAGGTCGCCAGCCGAGAGCGTGATCGAGCCATCCTTGGCTTCGGCGCGGTACCAGTCGAACCACGGTTTCAGGTAGGCAGCGCCGCCGATGGAGTAGGCGGGTGCAGAGAAGGTATCGGCTGTCTGGCTGAGCGGGGTAAGCTGCCCGTGGAAGTCACTGATGGTGAGGATGGTGGCTTCCTTGAAGCGGGTTGGAGAATTGAACAGCTCGTAGAGGATGCGACCGCGGGCATTGACCGGTCCCGGGATACCCATCATGAAGGAGATGGTGGGCGCCAGGTCAATGGCGCGGATGCCAGCAACGGGGTCCTGCTTCTTGATGCCCATGCCAGCTGCCACGAAGGTGGCGTGCATGTTGACGTCCGACGCCAGGTCGACCGTCTCAGGCAGGTAGCCGTGCTGACCGAAGAACTGGGAGAAGGCGATCGTCTGCCCGAGGGTAGCAGCGTCGAACTGGTAGGGCGGCTTGAGAACCACCACCACATCGCCGCTGCGGTTGGGATGCAGCGAGTCGCTGCCATCGACGTTGCGCAGCTCTTCTTTCATCAAGATTTTCAGGACAACCTGTGCTCCGGGATTGGCCGGGTCGGTCAGGTTCGTGAAGGCATTGATCGACCGCCGTGCGGACCTGCTCGTAGGTGGTCCCTGTTGGAAGGGTTTGGTTGACATAGATCTGGGCGGTGCCGCCAGCCCAGCAGACCTTTGCCAGGTTGATGGCGCCCGTGCCAGTGCCATTGCGGCAGTTGCTGAAGACCTCGGCTGGTAGCGCCGTGTAGCGCAGTTGCCAGCAGTCCTGCATCGAACAGCACCTTGCCAGCGTTGACTGCCAGCCACTGCGCGCCAAAGCCGTGATCGGATGAGGCGATGACGGTAGCCGAGCGCATCCACATGCGAGCGAGGGCGAGAGTCTGGTCGGCTTCAGCGTAGGCGTCCTTGAGGTATCCTTCGGCAATCTCAGGGGTGATCAGCCTGCCGTACGAGTAGTAATTGTTGTAGTACGGGTTGGCGATGCCATTGACCATCGGAGTGGTCAACCCCAGGAACATGTGCGAGAACTCGTCTGTAACCGGGTTGCCCAGCAGCAGCAGGTCGGGCTTGACGTTGAGGACACGGATGATGTAATCGAAGTAGGCGAAGTGCGCCTCTTTCCACATCAACCCCTGCTCGACATAAGTATCTGCATCCACGAGACCCAACTCAAAGATAGCATAGTCGGCGGCGGTGGAGGAGGGGAAGTTAGCGTTGAGGTATTCTTCAAAGTCCGCCGACCCCGTAGCGCCTAATGCATTGTAGGTGGCAACTGCACGGGCAGCCGAAGTGAAGAACAGGCTGAACTTGCTCAAGTCGGGCTCGAAGAGCATGGCTTTGACATAAAAGCCAGCCGTTTTACCCGCCGGGTTCGCCAGGGTGACCTTGATATCCGCCCACTCTTTCGACATGAGATCTTCAACGACAGCCTGGCTGCCATCTTTTACGGCGGCAGCGGGGACGATCATGATCTTGTTATAGGTAGGCGCATCGTCGTTGATCGTATCGTAAACATAGAAGTCGTACTGGTCATTGGCGAATGACCGGAACCGCGGGAGAGCCGCTGGTGTAGGATCCCAGATCGAATGTACCTTGCTTGGGTGGGCTGTAGCTGGCGGGCACATTGGTCCAGCCAGCGGCGTCTGCCAGGTCAAAGCGCTGGTACTGCACGCCAAAAGCATTGGCGCCCGCCGGCTGACCGGGCACATCCCAGTTGGTCCACAAGCCGCGGTTGGAGTAGAAGTTGCGGTAATCAACCACAGGACCCTGCAAGGGGGTCATTGTCCGCGATCCGCCGGACCACTCGAGCGAGACAACCTTCTTGCCGGCGCGCTCGGCGGCTTCAGCGATCGTCTCCGCCTGCAGTACGCCCGCCGAGAAAGCCGCGGTGCGGTTGCCAAAGCTATCGCCCTGGCGGAAGAAGGTGTTGTTGGTCGAGCCATGCTCGCTGGGGTAGGTGCCGGTGGCTAAAGTGTACCAGCCCACGCCGGTGTTGGGTGGGAAGGCTTGCACCAGACCATTCTCGCCTTTGACGCCGTTGCGCATCAACTGGGCGTAGGTGGGCATGATGCCCTCGGCAGCATATTCCTCCATCATATCGGGGCGCATGCCGTCGGCGGCAAAAAGGATAACCCGCTCAGCCAACGGCCATTTCATCCAGGCGGCCGCTCCACTGGCAGGTAATGCACCGGTGCTCAAAACCATCGCCAGGATCATGCACAAATACAAAATTTTTATCTTCATTTGGTTCACTCCTCACTGTGGGTCGAAATGGTTAGCTTCCAAACAATACAGTTTTTCAGGCGAGTGCAAGGCGAGCATCCCAACCACAACCCGTCAAGATGCGTCCTGCGCCCATGATGACCGTGTGCAATCCAGCTGTAGTTGCAGCAAAAATCCTCTTGCCGCAACGCCTGGCCGGTTGCAAAAGGCTCACGCCGTTAGAACCACCTCCCTTCTTGCTTGTTTGAATTTGGTCGACAATCTACCCTCCCCCCATGTCATGGGAAAAGCTACACCTGGATGGAACGCCAGCATTGGCGAGCGATCAAATGATCCTCACCTCGGGAACATAAAATCCGAAATGGAGCGGAACCTGCTCTATTCCAGGCGTTGATGTAACCCAATCCGACCGGATCTCCCGACCCCACGAACCGACAGCCTGAGACATCATCTTCCCCTAGCTGGCTTTGTGAAATGCCACACTCAATACTACCTCTATTATACAAAAATTCTTGATGAATTCAATACCCTTAACAATTAACGATGGGTCAAGAAGGGGTTAAATTCCTGATAACTTCCTGATAACGGGCTGGATTTATCCCGAATCGATTAACAAAGGGAGAATTAACCGCGTAATTGCGCCGAGGAAGCAACTGCAGAGATTGACTTTTCGAAAACCTGGAGTATGATATAAGATGATTATTGTCCGATTATCGTCAGAGGGACAGCTCTGGAGATCGATCACCCAGGAGGAAATCCACAATGCCTGATCAGCTTAAGCTCATGTGTGTGCTGGCACACCCGGATGATGAATCAATGGGCACCGGCGGCATCCTTGCAAAATATGCGACCGAGGGAGTTGCCACATCCCTGATTTGCGCCACGCGCGGCGAACGCGGCTGGATGGGCGCCCCAGAGGAGGCGCCAGGATTGGAGGTGCTGGGGAGACTGCGCGAGGCTGAGCTGCTACAAGCTGCCAGGGCTTTGGGACTGGGACAGGTGGAGTTTCTGGATTATATCGATGGCGAGCTGGACCAGGTCGACCCAGCCCAGGCGATTGCCCGCATCGTGAAGCACGTGCGCAAGATCAGACCCCATGTGGTCGTGACATTCCCGCCCGATGGCGCTTACGGGCACCCCGACCACATCGCCATCTCGCAGTTCACGGCTGCGGCGCTGGTGAGCGCTGCCGATTGCAATTATGATCAAAGCAATGGCTATGCCCCCTATCGCGTGCCCAAGCTCTACTACATGGTCGATTCACAGCGGATCAAGCAACTTTTCGCCGAGCATTTCGGCGAGCTGGCGATGCAGGTGGACGGCGTCAAGCGCGGGCATGTCGCCTGGGAAGATTGGGCAATCACCACGCAGGTGGATGCCACAGCTTACTGGCAGGCAGCCTGGCAAGCGGTGAAGTGCCACCAGACGCAGGTTCAGGAAATGGCAGCGTTGCTGGACAACCAGCCCGCAGCTATCCACCAGGATCTGTGGGGGCGCCAGAACCTGTACCGCGTTTACAGCCTGGTCAACGGAGGGCGGAAACGAGAAACCGACCTGTTCGAGGGAATACGCCAGGATGCTCAGGCCTAAGCTGCGCGGCACTCAATGCGGCTCGACTGAGCCGGTAGAGACACTTCAAAAATATATTTCGATTTCGTTTCGGTCACCTGCAAGCCGGCGTCCCTCAGTTCATCAGCGACACGCCACAGGACATAAACACGCTTTCCGGTCGGAATAGACAGGCGTTGGGCGAAGCTGTAGATCGGTTTTTCACCGGAAAGGTAGGCGCGGATCTCATCTGCATTGGTAGCCCCCCTCTGCACGCCATACAAGGGGATGGCATAGATCTCCTTCTTGCCGTAACCCTCGCCGATCAGGTAATACCAGAAGTATGTAGAGTAATCATATTCATCCGTGATGATAATCGCATCGCGATCAACGACGCGCAAAATTTCTTCCACTCTCCCGGCGTGGCGGGTACGCTGGCTCTGATCGACTTTGCGATAATTCACCACCAGGAGCAATAGCGGTATGAACAGAGCCAGCCAGGCTGTTTTGGGGCTGCGAAGCACGCGCTCCAACAATCCGTTGATAGCAAATCCGACGTAGATCATGATGACCAGGAACCCGGGCGAGAAAAAGGCGTCGGCTTCACGGATCTCAAACTGCAGCACAAAGAGCGTATTGATCACCAGAAAGGAAAGCAGGAAAATATTGATCTGCCTGTCTTTGAGAAGAAAGATCCCCCAAAGCGCCAGGAAAAGCAATAAGTAAAAGTTGCTCCAGAAAAATCCGGCGGCGACTGGAACGCGCCTGGAGAGCACCTCGCCCAGGCTTAGATGGAAGGCGTTTCCCACCCCGGGATTTCTTAAAAAACCGGTGAACGTCTGAGTATCCAGCACCAAGTATGGAGTGTCTGGATTATTGCTGCGCACGAAAATGTACAGGTATTGAGAGAAACCCAACAAGACAAAACCCGCCACTACCAGGATCTTCTTGGGATTCCATAACACGTCTTTCTTCGTCACCCAGACGAGATAGGCAAACGAAGGCAAAAGGGCGATCATCAACTGGTGGTTGCCGAAGGAGAGGGCGTACAACAGGCAGGCGAGGTAAAAATCTCGATCTGCCAGCGTGTCGTGCCAGCGCAACAAGAACAAGATAACCAGCGCCACGAAGAGGATGTTCAGGCTGTAGACCTCGGCAATCAGCGCGTAAAACCACTGCGTGGTCGTCAGACCGAATGCTAAAGCAGCGACGTACGCGGCGTAGGGGCGGAGCTTCAATTGCAGCAGGATCTCAAAGAAGACAAAAATCGAAAGCAGTGTAAAGACGGCAGACAACAAATTCACTCGCGTCGCCAGACTGCCGAAGGGGAACAGCGTTACGAACAGGTGATTGAGCATCACATATAAAGGGTAGCCAGGGGCGTGTGGAATGCCCAGCACTTTCCCGACGTACTGCAACTCGGCTGAATCCCCCCAAAAGCCAACACCGTGCAAGAGCGTTCGCCAATACAAGATGAGAAGGGGAATCCCCAACAAGGCGTACCAAAACAGCCGCCTCGGGATGGATCGCTTGAGTGTACTCTGCTTTAGCATCTAACCCAAATTATAAACCACCGCCATTCTGTTACAATCTAGTTTGTTACGGATATGAGTTACGCAGTTCAAGGAACGGTACGCCGAAAAATGGGGTGCAGAGTGGGCTGCGCCCGCTCTGCACCCCATTTTTCGGGATAATCCAGCCTCAACTGCGTAACACCTAACGGATTCAGACACGATGGAAATCGCTCAACGGCAAAACCTGTTGCGCTTTTATATCACCTTGTGCCTGGCAGAAGGGTTGGCGGCGCTGATCTGGCTGACCCTGGCGCAGACCGGCTCACTTTCTGGCTTCCTGGCAGGCTTTTCCCTGGGACGGCTGGCTTTGCTGGCGCCTTGCCTGCTCCTGGTGGGCGCCCTCGGCTGGAGCACGATCATCCTGTGGAGAGATCAAAGCACAGCAGAGAAATGGTCGCAAAAGATCGGCAGCCTGGCAGGCGGCGAGCTCTTCTATTGGGGCATCCTGGCGCTGAGCGGGGGTGTTCTGCTGGCAGGCATTTACCTGCAGGCGTTCGCCGCCCGGACTGCGGACAGCTACCTTGCCATGTACCACGTAAGATTGGCGCCGTATGCCTGGTGGGGAGTGATCCTCGCCATCCAGACGCCGGTTGCGCTGAGACTCTATGCGCTACGGCGCCAGCCTGGACGCCTTTGCCCCTTACCGGGCGACCTTCCGAGCTTTCCTCATCGCCTCAGGCATCCTTCTGTTGCTTTCAATCTGGATGCTGGTCTCCGGGACGGGGCTCAGAGCGGATGCCTTCGGCTGGGGCGCGCCGGGTGTCCCGATCCTGCCATCTCAAGTGGTCCTGGGGCTGGTCATTGTTTGCGCGATGTTGGTGCTGGCTGGGGTGCTTGCTTACCTGTGGCAAAGAGCGGGTACCAAGCTTCCTCGCCGGCTTTCCAAACGCAGCCTGGATATCCTGATCTTCTTGCTGCTGTGGCTGGTTGCCGCGTGGCGCTGGGGCGCAGAACCGCTCAAGCCCGCTTACTTCGTCACCGCTCCAATGCCGCCCAACTACGAGCTTTATCCTTACTCCGACTCATCCGCCTATGACCTTTCAGCCCAGCAGCTATTGCTGGGATTGGGCTTCGAAAGCGATGTGATCCGACCAGTTTACTCGTTATTCCTTGCCCTTGCCCAAGGCGCCAGCGGAATAGGCTACGAGAACGTCATTGCCTGGCAAGTGCCCATCCTGGCGCTGATACCACCTCTTCTGTACCTGGTGGCAAAAACCATCCATCATCGCCTGTCGGGGCTGCTGCTGGGTTTGCTGGCTATCTTCCACGAGAGCAACTCCATCGCCCTCTCGGGGGTGATTAACGTCTCGCATGCCAAGCTGCTCATGTCTGACCTGCCCATCACCCTGGGCATGATCCTGCTCAGCCTGCTGGTTATCCTGTGGCTGCGCCACTGCTGGCAGGAAACCGCTCTACCCGCTCCTGGCAGGGGGTACGCTGGCGATCTTCATGCTCATCCGCTTCCAGATCATCCTGGTGCTGCCTGCCATCCTGATTTGCTCCTGGCTGGCGCTGCGGAAAGACCCTGCTACCTGGATCAAAAACGGGCTCGTTTTTATCGCAGCATTGTTCCTGACTCTCACACCCTGGGTATGGCGCAACTACGAGCTTACCGGCAAGATCATCCTGGCGGATACATCCAATCCCACTCAGGCAGGCATGGTCATGAAGCGGTACTCCCTGGGTCTGCCCCAAGATAGCTCTGACCGCAATCCCGGCGAGACGGAAGAAGAATACCTCGAGCGGATGACGGGCAGCATTACGAGCTTTGCACTGGCGCACCCCCTGGAAACCATTCGCTTTATCAATGCCCATTTCTGGCACAACCAGGTTGCTACACTTCTCGCCTTGCCCAGCTCTTTCCCCGTGCTGAGCGCCCTGAACAAGCTGGAATTGTGGCAGGCAAACCCACAACGCTTTTGGAACCTGTGCTGTACGACCACGGCTTATATCCGAAACCTGGGATACTGGGCGAACGATTGGAACGGGACGCTGGCAGCGAACTCTACCCTACCGCTGGCGATCAGCCTGGTGATGATTGCTTTGGGGCTCGGCGCTACCTGGGCGGGCACGCGCTATGCCGGATTGGCGCCCTTATTCATCAGCGCGGCTTACACCCTGGGAAATGCCCTGGCGCGCAACTCGGGCTGGCGCTACAACCTGCCGGTGGAGTGGGTGGGGATGTTATTCTACGCCATCGGCATCGTGCAAATGTGTTTTTGGGCAGCGACCTTCTTCAAGAACGAGCTGATCCCCCCTCCTGGAAGAATGAGTACCCAGGAGGCGGAGGGAACCGCCCCATTTCCGTGGAAACAAGCATCACTCTGCGCGCTGGGCTTCTTCTTCCTGGTGGCGTCCATCCCGCTGGCAGAGCGCCTGATCCCCAATCACTTCCAGGCGCTTACGCCTCAAAGCGCCCTTAGTTCCCTGTACGCTGCCCAATCTGACGGAGGCGACAGGACTCAAATCGAGACCTTCTTGAAAGGGGAGAACGCCGTTGCATTCGTCGGGCGGATCTTTTACCCGCGCTTTTACCTGGCAGGGGAAGGGGCGGTAAGCCCCAACTGGGCGAGCTACCATATCCGGGATTACCCGCGCCTGGGGTTCATCCTGCTGGGACCCACACGCGAATCGGTCATCCTGAGATTGGACCAGTCGCCAGACGCATTCCCCAATGCTGCCGATAGCCTGGTGATCGGGTGCCAGCGGGATACCTATGTTGAAGCTTACCTGGTCGCCATCCTGACCGACCCCAAACAGATGATCTTATCCTCCAGGACGCAACCCTGGAGCTGCGACCAACCTTAAGGCAATCAGATGGACAGGTCGATCTTTGTGGTCGTTCCCGCATATAACGAGGCGCAGCAGATCAGAGCAACCCTGGAATCCTTGTTGAAGTATGATTATTCCATCGTTGTTGTCGACGATGGATCAAAAGACCAGACCTGGGAGATGGCATCCCAACTGCCGGTGTATCTATTGCGCCACCCGATCAACCTGGGGCAAGGCGCGGCGCTCAAGACCGCCACACTTTTCGCGCTCAGCCGCGGCGCTGAATTTATCGTGCATTTCGACGCCGACGGTCAGCACAATACCGAAGATATTGATACCCTCGTTGAGCCTCTCCTTCAGAACGAGGCTGATGTGGTGCTCGGCTCTCGTTTCCTGCGACCGGCAGATCGAGCGGAGGTGCCGCCGCTCAGGCGGCTCATCCTCAAAGGAGCCGTGGTGGTCAATGGCTTGCTCACCGGTATCTGGCTTTCAGACGCCCACAATGGCTTGCGGGCATTAAACCGAAACGCCGCCGAGAAAATCCTGCTTCGAGAGAACGGATTTGCGCATGCTACGGAAATTAACGCTGAAATCCGGCGCAACAAGCTCCGCTATGTAGAAAGACCCACGCACATCCTATACACCCATTACAGCCTGATGAAAGGGCAGTCGCTCTGGAACTCGCTCAATATCCTCATTGATGTCATTTTAAGGAAAGTTTTCCGATGAAACCCATCCAAGCCATCCTGGTTCTGATCCTGCTGGCGATTGCCGGACTGTATTTCAACCGCCTGCGCAAAAAGACCTTCGACCGGTTGATCATCCTCTTATTTATCTTCACCGGTATCCTCCTGGTGATCACCCCCGACCTGACAACCGCCATCGCCCACAGGCTGGGCGTGGGACGCGGCGCAGACCTGATCATGTACCTGGGGCTGCTCATGCTGTCTTTCTTCTGCGTGCTGCTGTACGCAAGGATCCGCGAGCTGAGAATCTTCCCTGACCGACCTGGCGCGCTGGGTTGCGCTTGACCAGGCGCGCCAGCCGGATCAAGCAGTCCATGTACAGGGAGAAGGGTCGACCGGTCAGCAGAGCAAGAAAGGGTCCCTTGGCTGAGACTTCCTTCCAGGAGCAAATCAAGCGATCACCGATCGACGTCCTGCATGCCGCGCTTTGCTCGCGCGCGAGGTCGCTTATCCCGAGTTGGACATCGAGCACTATCGATCCCGCATCGACCAACTCACGCTTGCAGCCCGGGGGCAACTTTCTGGCTTTATGCCAATGAGCGAGCAAGCCGCAGCGCTCTCCAATTTTCTCTTCAGCCAACAGGGCTTCCAGGGCAACAGAGCGGAGTATCTTGACCCGCGTAACAGCTATTTGAATGAGGTCATCGAGCGTAGACTGGGGATCCCGATCAGCCTGTCTGTGATCTATATCGCCATCGCCCAGGAGCTGGGCATCCCGGCGCAAGGGGTGGGGTTGCCGGGGCACTTCATCGTCGGCATACACGAGAGCGGCGAAGAAATCTATCTTGACCCGTTCCACGGCGGTGTGCGGCTCTCCCAAACCGATTGCGCCCAACTGGTGCGCGAATCCACGGGCTTCAGCGGAGCTTTCCAGGCGGAATGGCTCAAGCCCATCTCAGCAACAGCCCTCTTGACTCGCATGCTGAATAATCTGCGCAACATCTATTTTCGACAGGAAGATTGGAGCCACGCCCAGGCGGTCCTGGAACACCTGCGCATGCTACAGCCGGACCTTGCAGACCTGCTGCGCGACCTGGGTATGGTCAACGAGCGCAAAGGCGCGCTGCGGCTTGCCATCCATTATTACGAACAGTACTTGAGACAATCGCCGCAAGCCGCGGATGCTGAAAACGTACTCACCCGCCTGCGCGGGGCAACCCAGCAGCTCTCCCAACTGAATTAATGCCGAAGTTGGCACGTTTCATGCTCCCTGCAAGGATACCCGGCTCAACCGGGTGATTGAGGGAAGCATCCCTCGCTGCTCTCTCGCCTGGTTACGAACACCGCTACCCGGCGACTGTGACCGGTATTATTGTTTAGAGCAACAAGGAAAGCGCCATGAAACACTTCTCTTACATCTTAGCGGGATTAATCATTGCGCTGGTGGGTGTAGGCTTGCTCTTCACGCATGCCCACTCAGCCAGCCCCGATCCGCTGCGCGGACCCGGCATGACCGGCATCCAGGGACCCGTCTTCCAGCAGCCGGTATACAACTGGCGGGTATGCGCAGACCTGGGTGTTGGTCCTGTCCCTGGTACAGGGTTGACGCGGCAACGCTTCCGTCTGTGCCACAACCAGGGGTGGACGTTACTGGCATACTGCCTGCAGCCCAGCCGCCCGGCGCCTGGACTCGGCACGATTTGCTCGCGCACCAGCTCGGACACGTTCTGGTGCGGCACCGGCATCCAGAACCTGCGCACGTATCGAGTGCAGGAGACGCCCACCCCTACTCCAACCGCCACTGGCACACCTGCGCCCACAATCACGCCCACCTCGCCGCCCAGCGCCACACCGACACCCAGACCGCCGCAGCGCAGGGCGCGACCCGGCGGACCCGCCTTGATTGAATGGGTCTCGCAATCAGCTTACTCCCTGTTCCAGCGCTTGCTGAATCCAGCCGAAGCTACCCCAGCGCCCACGATCGAAAACGCCCCTGCCGCCGAGAGCGAGACCGGCTTCTCCGGCATCGATTTCAGCCAGCGGAACAAGTGGATCCGCATCTACATTTACCCGCCGGAAAAACGCCTTAACCGGGGCAAGCCGATCGTAATCGCCTTCCTGCCGGGTAAGAACTGCCGCTTCGGTGACGACCGGGGATGCGTGACCAGCTTCCAGGATGCGGGGCAAGGCAAAGTCACATTTTTAACGGTGCACTCGGGTATTGGGGGCGAGGGGCAGGCATTCCGCCGCGCCATGGAAGGCACCGGGCTGATCGGAGCAGCCTACAACCTCAAGAAAATTCAGGCGAACCTGAACGCCTGGGAGGGAGCCCGGGTGGTCATCACCCAGGGCAAAAAACGATACGAAGGATTTACATTGACCACATTGAGCCGGGTGCCTGCCAGGCATGTCAACAGCTACCTGGGCGCCACGATCCCACAAGCGCTGGAGTTTGCCACGCACCTGGATGCAGACCTCAACCGTCCCATCGCTTCCGGCGAGCCGCTGCTGGTCTTTGAGACCTGCGGCTGGAGGGTGCCCGGGGAGCGCAGAGCCGGCAAGGTGCCTGTCTCCTCGGCGTCGATCTACCTGGGCGTGATCCAAAAGACGCCGTAACACCCATCTCTCAAGCCGTTAAAACAACAGGGCTGCCGGTTGGCAGCCCTGTCTATATTCAATTTTTTCAGATCATCCTAGATCGGCACAACCTCTGTCGCCTGTAAGCCTTTGGGTCCGTCTTCAATCGAGAACTCTACCCGTTGGTCTTTCTCAAGGCGTTTGTAGCCATCCATATTGATGACCGAGTAATGGACGAAGACATCATCGCCATTCTCGCGCCCCAGGAAGCCGTAGCCCTTGGCTGCATTGAACCACTTCACGGTTCCAACAATGCGCTCACTCATACATCATACTCCATACTATTTAAGAATCTCTTACTCGAAGGTTAGCCCAGGCAAACCGTCCGAGCGACAACGAGCGTAAGGTTATCACCCAAGGGATTCCCTGTCAAGCCGTAGAGAAAAACCTTAACCTTCAAGAGCAAGGCGCTGGCGCGCATAATGTCGTACCGGCTGAATCAAAAGGCACTGATCAAGCTGGGTGAACATCCGGTCAACTGGGGCACGACCCTGCAAGAGAGAGATCTCCGAGAAAATGACACACCCTCGCTGGCAATGTACCAGGAAGATAGGGCTTACGGAAAGTAAAAAAAGACCACCTTCCTGGTTGTGTCACTGACGGGACAAAGACCAGGAAGGTGGTCGCATGCACAACGATCCGGTTATTTACCCAGCTTCTTGCGGAACGCCTCCGTCAGGGCAGGCAGAACGGCGAAGAGGTCGCCAACAACGCCGAAGCGCGCCATTCTGAAGATGGGCGCTTCAGGGTCTTTGTTAATGGCGACGATCACCTTGCTGGAGCGCATGCCCGCCTGGTGCTGAATAGCGCCGGAGATGCCACAGGCGATGTACAGGTCAGGGGAGACCACCTTGCCGGTCTGACCGACCTGGTGCTCGTAAGGGATATAACCAGCGTCCACGGCGGCGCGGCTGGCGCCAACAGCGCCACCCAACACTTGAGCGAGATCGCCGACGAGCTTGAAGCCCTGTTGGGCGCGCCACACCTCAGCCCCTTTCTCATCCAATCCTGCCGGCGGCGTGAGCGCCGGGTTGTTCGAGACGCCACGCCCGCCGGATACGATGACGGCCGCATCGGAAACGCTCACCCCACCCCCGGCTTCAGCGTATTCCACCACCTTGGTGGCAATCTCGCCTTCCGATAGCGCCGCATCCACTTTGACGGGCGCACCGGAGCGCGCCGGATCGGCATGCGGCGCTGGGAAGGCGCGCGTGCGGGTGGTAACGATCTGCGTCTTGCCGCTGCAAACCGCCTTGGTCAGGAGCTTGCCGGCGTAAACGGGACGCGTGGCAACGACACGACCGCCCTCCACATCCAGCGCGGTTACATCAGGCATCACACCGCTCTCCAGGTCAATGGCGCACATGGCTGCCAGCTCTCGCCCGCGACCGGTGGTGGGCAGGATGAGCACTTCAGCCTGCGCATCCTTCACCAGCCTGGCAAGCAGCGTGGTGTATGCCTCGGGGCGGTAATCCGCCATGCTTCCATCCTCAGCGTAGAACACTTCACCGGCTCCATACTGGAATGCCTCTGCCGCAACACCCTGGGCGCCAGCGCCAAAGACCACTGCGGTCACGCCGCCGCCCAGCTTACCTGCCAGGCTGCTACCTACTCCCAGCGCTTCCCAGGAACCAGCATGGGCCTTCCCCTTAAATTGATCGATATAAACCCATACTTTGTTGCTCATCATAGCACCTTCTCCGCCAGGATTTTATCAGCCAGTTTTTCAGCGATATCCTGCGGGCTATCGCCGGTAATTATCTCGGTGACCACTTCACGCAGCGGCGGATTGATCAGCTCGGGCCACTGCACCATCGAAGCCGGCGCCGGGATGCCCAGATCTGCCAGCGACCAGGTGGGGATCATCGCCCGAGAAGCCTTGCGGATTCCCATAAAGGAGGGATAGCGCGGCTCGGCAATATCCTTGCCGACGCTGATCGCCACGGGGAATTTAGCCTCAACCACCTGGCGACCCTCCTCCGTAGCGCGTGAGACGCGCAGGCTCTTAGCTCCCGGATCGAGAGCCTGGATCTGCGAGACGAGGGAGAGCACGGGCCAGCCCAGGAGGCGGCCGGTCTGGGCGGCTGTGACGCCCATATCGCCGTCAATCGCCTGCTTGCCAAAGAACGCCAGGTCCACATCGCCGATCTTGCGCAGGGCTGCCGCGAGCACTTTAGCGACAGCCTGGCTATCGCTGCCAGCAAGCGCTGGATCAGAGATCAAAATAGCCTGACCGCATCCCATGGCGAGTGCGTGCTTGAGAGCTTCCCTGGCGCTCTCTCCGCCGATGGTGAGAGCGATCACCTCGCCACCGTGTGCTTCCTGCTGGAGCAGGGCGGACTCAACAGCAAACTCATCCCAGGGATTGATCACCAGCGGTGCATCTCCCCAGGTCACTTTCCCATTCTCTGCCACCACTTTTGCAGCGGAGTCGGGGACTTGCTTCACACATACGACGATTTTCAAGGCGACCTCCTTATCCATGAAAGTGTGTTTATGAAATAGCGACAAACTCTTGCAAAAATCTACTCTTGCCAGAGCTCCGGATCATAAGCCGGCAACTCACATCTTAAGGGGGCGTCTTCCCGGTAACCGAGAGCGTAGCCCGCCTGCATCAACTGGTGAATTTCACTGGTGCCTTCGTACAGGATCGCCCCTTTCGCGTTCCGCAAATAGCGCTCCACGTCGTACTCGTCACTGTACCCATATGCGCCGTGGACCTGGATGGCATCGGAAGCGGCTTCAAATGAAGCATCCGTGGCAAACCACTTTGCCAAGGAGGTCTCACGCGTGTTGCGCAATCCCTGATTTTTCAACCAGCCGGCGCGCAGGTAAAGCAGGCGCGCTGCGTCGTAAGATTGTACCATACGGGCAATCTTCTGTTGGATCAGCTGGAACTTTCCGATCTCCCGTCCAAAAGCTGTGCGCTCGTTTGCATAGCGGATGCTGGCTTCCAGGCTGGCGCGGATCAGCCCGGCGGCACCTGCGGCGACGGTGTAGCGACCGTTATCCAGGCAGGACATGGCAATCTTGAAGCCTTCTCCCTCGCTGCCAATGCGATTTTCCAACGGCACATAGACATCCTGAAACGAGATCCAGCCGGTAGATCCGGCGCGCACACCCAGCTTGCCGTGAATGTCGCCGCGGCTTACTCCGGGGGAGTCCAGCTCGACCAATAAGGCAACCAATTCGTCATGGGGATCCGCCTGACCTTGCAGGCAGCGCGCCACCACCAAAGCATGCTGCGCTTTCGTCGCCAGGGAAATCCACATCTTCTCCCCGTTGAGGAGATAACCATCCCCTTCCCGGCGGGCGCTGCTGGCAATGGCAGCGACGTCTGACCCTGCTCCGGGCTCCGTGAGCGCGAAGCAGGCGATCTTCTCCCCACGCGCCTGCGGCGTCAGGAAACGCTGCTTCTGCTCCTCCGAAGCCCATTGAAATAAACCCAGGCTGTTCAAGCCAACGTGCACCGACATCACCACGCGCAAGGTGCTATCGACGGCTTCCAGCTCCTCGCATGCCAACCCGAGGGCGATGTAATCCATCCCCTGACCGCCGTAACGCACCGGCAGGCAGATACCCAGCAATCCCAACTCTGCCATGCGCGGCAGGATGAACGGCGCCATCTCCTGCTTGCGGTCAAATTCCTTGATGATGGGAGCTACTTCTTTCTGAGCGAACTCGCGCACCATGTGCTGAACCATGCGATGTTCGCCGGATAGCGCAAAATCCATAGGACTACTCCCGGATGAGCATGTGAACAAATTATAGCCAATCCCCCCGTAGAGGACAACTGGAATTTGTCACGTATGCAGTATGTCTGGTGACTGAACCTGGCTTCAGCTATAATCTCGGCATGCGCAGAAATTCACGCTCCAAGATCCTCATTTACACGGTTCTCATCGCGCTTGGAGCTGCTTCGCTGCTGATCGTCCCACGCGCTTACCGGGTAATCACGCTACTGGAGGAAGCACGATCTGCTCAGGATGCGGGCGCGGCGGAACAGGCTGCAGAGAGCTATGCCTCGGCGGCGGCAATCATCCCCTGGCGCACGGAGCTGTGGGAGAACGCCGGGCGCTACGCCCTGCAATCGGGCGATGCTGAAGCCGCCGTAAACTACTTTTCGAAAGCCGCGGCGCGGGACAGCCTCTCCCCCGCAGGGAAGCTGGAGCTCGGCGATGCTTGCTTACAGAGCGAAGACCTGCCCTGTGCAATCCAATCGTGGGAGGCTGCTGGAAGCGCGGGTGTGCCCGCCAGAGAGGTCGCTACACGCCTGTTATCCGCCCACCGCCAGCAGGCGGATTACCCGGCTGCTCTGGCAGACTTGAAGGCGCTCGCCGGCATCCAGCCTGATGACGCCGGCTGGCAGTACCAGCTTGGACTGCTCTCGGCAGCCATCCAGCCAGAAGAAGCCCTGCCCTACCTGAGCCGGGCAGCCGAGCTGGATCCCGCGCTTGGCGATCAAGCCTCCGGCTTGGCGCAAAATATCCGCCTCGCCCGCCTGAAAGAGGACCCCGCTTACACGCTGCTGGAGGCGGGACGTGGGCTGGGGGCGATGAACGAATGGGCGCTGGCTGCGGAAGCCTTCAGGCGAGCAGCTCAGACCCGCCCAGACTACGCCGAAGCCTGGGCTTACCTGGGAGAAGCCATCCAGCAGATCCCCGAGGCGCAGAGCAACGCAGAAGGATTGGCGGAGCTGGAACGCGCCCTGCAGCTCGATCCAAAATCCTTGAGCGCCCATCTGTTCCTGAGCCTGTACTGGCAGCGCCAGGGAGAGCTCGAGCAAGCGCTGGAATACCTGGAAAAAGCCGCCGCTCTCTACCCCGACCGCCCGGCTTTGCAGACCGAAATGGGGCGCGTGCTGGCGCTCAAAGGCGACCTGGAGGCGGCGGGACAAGCTTACCAGAAAGCCAGCGCGCTGGCGCCGCAAGACCCGGTCTACTACCGCCTGCTGGCAGCCTTCTCACTGGAGCACAACTACCAGCTCACCCAGACCGGGCTGCCCGCCGCCCGCCGGGCGCTCCTGCTCTCGCCCAACGACCCTGCCTCGCTGGACACACTGGGGCAGGTCCTGCTAGAGCTGGGGGATATCGCCGGCGCTAAACGCTTTTTCGAGCGCGCCCTCCTCCAGCAAGCGGACTACGCCCCGGCTCTCCTGCACCTGGGATTGATTTATCTCGATGAAGGGAATCGGGAGGCTGCTTACGAGATGCTCCAGAAGGCGCTGGCGCTGGCGCCCGGCAGCAGCACAGCCGACCAGGCGCAACGCCTGCTGGACAATTATTTCCCTTAACTATGCTAAAATAACGCGAGCACGGGATCAGAGTCATGGGTGTTGCGCCCATCCAACGAAACCCTGCATAACGTTAGTTCGGGTTAGCGGAAAAGTACTGCTTTTTTGAGGAATGAGGACGGGATGATGAGGCTGCGCGTAATACTTGTTTTATTGGCACTCGCCAGCGCGACTCTGGCTTGCCAGAAGGTCAGCTCGATTGCCGGTGAAAGCCAGGCGATCAACCAGGATAATGCCGGGCGTTTGCTATTCCAGGACGATTTCTCCGACGCCAAGAGCGGCTGGGACAGCCTCATCAATGAGGATGGCATCACAGATTACGATAACGGGCAGTATCGCATCCTGGTCAATACGACCAATACCGACGTATGGGCTAATCCAGGATTAAATTTCACCAACACCATCATCGAGGTGGATGCCACGAAAGCAGGCGGCGATGACAACAACGACCTGGGAGTGATCTGCCGCTACAAGGATAGCAATAACTTCTACTTCTTTGTCATCAGCAGCGATGGGTATTACGGCATCGGCAAGTTTATAGACGGGCAGCAGGTGCTGGTTGGCATGGAATCGATGCCGCCTACGGATGCGGTGAGGCAAGGCAACGCCACCAACCATATCCAGGCGGAGTGCAATGGGAGCACGCTGCGCCTGGTGGTCAACGGTCAGCAAATGGCTGAAACTACGGACAGCGACTTCACCTCCGGCGATGCAGGCTTGCTGGCAGGATCTTTCGAGAACCCGGGAACTGACATCCTCTTCGATAATTTCATCGTTCGGGAGCCATGATCTTGAAGGTATACCTGGATAGCGTCGGCTGCCGCTTAAACCAGAGCGAGATTGAAGCCTACGCCCGGCAGTTCCACGCTGCGGGACACGTGCTGGCGCCAACGCCGCAGGACGCCGACCTGGTGGTAGTAAACACCTGCGCCGTGACCGAGGCGGCAGCTTCTGACTCGCGCCAGAAGGTGCGCCAGGCAGCGCGCGGGGGCGCAAACGATCGTCGTCACGGGCTGCTGGTCCACCCTGAACCCAGGACAGGCGGCTGCCCTGCATGGGGTGAGCCAGGTGGTGCCCAACGCAGTGAAGGACAGGCTGGTTCTCGATGTGCTGCAAGCCCCGGTTGAAGGTTTCGACCTGGAGCCGCTGAGGCGCATGCCTGTGCCCGGGGCTCGCCAGCGCACGCGCGCATTTATCAAAGTGCAGGACGGCTGCAACAACCGCTGCACCTTCTGCATCACCAGCGTGGCGCGCGGGGCAGCACGCAGCCGCACGATCCCGGAGGTCCTGGCGGAGGTGGGCGGGTTACTGAGCAGCGACCCGGGGCAGGATCTCTCCGCCACACGGTTGCTTGCCAGCCCCAACCGCGAGACTTATTCGCCCGGCGCAGCGCAGGAGATCGTCCTGACCGGCGTGCACCTGGGCTCGTGGGGCAGCGACCTGAAGCCGCGCCGCAAGCTGTTCCACCTGGTGCAAGCCATCCTCGAGCAAACGCAGGCGCCGCGCCTGCGCCTCTCGTCCCTGGAGCCGTGGGATTTGGATGCGGAGCTCTTCTCCTTGTGGGCAGACCCGCGCCTGTGCCGCCACCTGCACCTGCCCTTGCAGTCAGGCTGCGCGGCGACGCTGCGGCGCATGAGGCGCAAGACCACGCCGGACGACTTTGCCAGGCTGGTCGAGACGGCGCGCCGCCTGATCCCAGACGTCGCCATAACCACCGACCTGATCGCCGGCTTCCCCGGGGAAGACGAAACTGAGTTCGCCGAGAGCCTGGCTTTTGTACAAGCCATGCAGCTCGCCGGCGGGCACGTCTTCACGTATTCTGCCAGACCCGGCACCGCAGCCGCCCGAATGGTCCCCCAGGTACCCCACGCGGATCGCAAAGAGCGGGGGCGCGCCTGCGGGCTGCCCTGGCTGAGTTGGCTGCGGCATACCAGGCGAGATTCCTGGGTCAGGTGCTGCCCGTATTATGGGAAAGCGCCAGCGGACTCGGACCGCAGGGCTGGCAGATGAGCGGGCTAACCGACAATTACCTGCGGGTGAGCGCCTGGTCTACGCAATCCATGATCAACCACATCACCCCGGTAAACCTCAGCCAGGCAGCCGGCGATAGGATCATCGGAAAAATCCAGGAGCCTTCAAGCGAGGCTTGAAATTTAACCAACCATTCAACGTTAGCGATCGATGATGCCCATGCCGACCTGTATCTTCTGCCAGATTATCGCCGGCGAGCGTCCAAGCCAGAAGCTTTACACCGACGAGCTTGCCACCGCATTTCGCGATGCCCATCCAGCTGCGCCGACCCACGTGCTGGTGGTGCCAAACCGCCATATTGCCTCCGTCAACGATTTAGAGCCGGAGGATGAGGGGCTGATCGGGCACCTGTTCAGTGTTGCGCGCCGGATCGCAGAACAGGAGGGCATCCAACATTCCGGGTACCGCTTGATCGTCAACACCGGACCGGACGGCGGGCAAACCATCTTCCACCTGCACCTGCACGTGCTGGGTGGACAAAGAATGCGCTTTCCCATGGGATAAAACGGAGGTAGCGGATGCAGATCACGAAGGCTGAAGTGACCCCTGTCGAAATCAAGCTGCGCCAGCCGGTGCGCATGGCGGGAGTCCCTGAGCTCTCGCATGTGCTGGCAGTATTCGTGCGCCTGGTCACGCGCCAGGGCAAGAGCGCCTGGGGTTGCTGCGTAGCGCACAACGACCCCCCCGAGGCTGTGCTGGGCGCCTGCCGGGAAGGCGCGGCGCTGGTGCCCGATCTGCACCCGACCAACCTGGAATACTCGCTGGGAGAATTATCCCGTCTGACCAGCACCGCTCCATCCGCCCTGTGCGCCTTTGACCTGGCTTTCCACGACCTGCTGGGTATCGCCAGCGGCATGCCGCTCTACCGTCTGCTGGGAGGCTACCGCAACCGCATCCAGACCTCTGCTACCATCTCCATAGCGCCTGTGCAAGAAAGCGTGGAAGCGGCAACCCAGCGCGCCCGGCTGGGATTCCGTATCCTCAAGGTTAAGGGCGGGATGGACCCCGAGGAGGATGTGCGCCGCGTGCAGGCAATTCACCGCGCCCTGCCTGAGCTGACCCTGCGCCTGGACGCCGACGGGGGATACAACGTGCAGGAGGCGCTGGATGTGGGTCGCGCCCTGGCGGGGCAGATCGAGATGCTGGAGCAGCCGACGCGTAAAGAAGACCTGGAGGGATTGCGGCAGGTAACGCGCCACAGCCCGGTGCCAGTACTGGCAGACCAGAGCGCCGCCGGACCGGCATCCGTGCTGGAGCTGGCAACGCGGCATAGCTGCGATGGGGTGAGTGTGAAGATCGGCGCCTGCGGAGGGCTGCGCTGCGCCCGGCAGGTGGATGCGATCGCGCGGGCAGCGCAGATGACCACGATGGTGAGCTGCCTTATCGAGCCAGCGCTGCTCATCTCCGCCGGGTTGAGCTTTGCCCTGAGCAGCCCAAACGTGGCTTACGGCGACCTGGATGGATACCTGGAACTGCTCAACGATCCAAGCCTCCCCGGGTTTGCCCTGGAAGACGGCTGGCTAACCGCCAGCGAGCAACCCGGCTTGGGGTGCCGGGTGAAGCTGGGGTAGGCTGGCAGATCCTTGCAGCCTGCCCTTTAACCCCCACCGGCCGGCTGGAATATTTGCGCTTCATCGCCCTCCTCCAACGCCCGGCTGAAATCGCGCTCCACAACGCCATTCAGCGAGCATACCACAGGCACGGTGATGCCCAACGCGGCGACAAGATCGGCAATCGTGGCTGAATCAGGCAGATCAACCACCAGCCTGCCGCGCGTCTCCTTCGCCAGGCGCTCACGCAACATACCAAAAAGGACGACTTTTACCTGCACCGCTCAAGTCAGATCGAGCGCATCAGGCGCTCATCTTTGCCGGTTGGCTTGGGCCAGCGGCTGGCTACCGAAGCATCCAGCCGGGCAAGGGCATCCACGCTGAAATCGGGCGACTGGCACAGGGCAAAGATCTCGCTCTCCAGGGTATCGATCTCACGCGCCACGCGCGCCAGCTCCAGGAGGGGGATCTCCGGGGGTATATAAAGCACGCCATGCTGGTCGGCGACGAGCAGATCGCCGGTTTGCACCGCCAGCCCCGCCACGCGCACCCCGCCGCCATAGTCGATAAAAGCCCCGTGTCCGTGCGTCGGCATGACATGGGTCGAGAAGTAAGTGAAAATTCAGCTTGCGCACGCCATCCAGATCGCGCGCCGCGCCATCCGTAACCATGCCCACGCAGCCCAGGGCTTTGTGCACATTTGAGTTCCATTCCCCCCACATAGCGCCTTTGGGAGGGCAATCGATATCCTGGACGACCGCCACCTTGGGTCCGGGCTGGGCGGCAATGAAACGCCAGTAATCCGGCTCGGAGACTCCAGGACGGACCTGGCTGGGAGGCTGGTCTGTGCACACACGCGCCGTGACAGCGTACCCCACCATCAGCCCCAGGTCGGGAAAGTGGCACTTCATCGTCGAATTGCAGAAACCCTCATTCGGCGGGATCACTCCAAACAGCTCGAGGGCGTTTGCCAGGGTGGGCACCGTCAACGGGCGGATCGCATCCAGCTCTTGCGGGGTATGTCGGGTTTCAGCCATCACAGTTCAATCCATTCCAGGCCGAGGGCGGCAAGCTTCTCCGGCGTGGGATTGCCGGTAGCGGTATCCCAGCCGGCGTAGCTGTAGTAAGCATCCTTCATGTGCTCGAATTGCTCATGGGTATAATGCACGCCTGCGTTGGGGCCGGTGCCCTGCAGGGGCTTGAAGAACTTCTTCTGCAAGGTGTCGTTTTCGCGTGTCAAGCCCTCGCGGGCATTGAAGGCGCGCATCATGTTGATGCGCCGCTCACCAACCTGCAAGAACTCATCCAGGGTCATATCCCAGCCGGTGGCGGCGCGCAGCACGTCTACCGTCTCCTCGGGACCGTAGAGCTGCCAGCCCACGCCATATACAAAAGAGCAGAACGAAAATGTATCCAGCGCCGAATAAACCTGCTGAGTTTTCACCACGTAACGCACCTTCTCATCCGTAATGCTGCCCGGCTCCTGAAGCTGAGTGAAGCCCAATTCGCCGATATTTTTGCGCGCCAGGTCGTCAGCTCCTTCTTCAATGAAGGGGTCATGTTCCGAGGACATATGGTCAGCGCCAAAAGGGTTTACGGCGTAGATCAAGCCCATGGTACGCTTGGCTTGCGGCATGTGAGCGGGCGCCTCCTGCCCCTTGGAAGTGATCAGGAAATCCTCAGCCCCCTTGCCGATGATCTTTGCCGCGCGCTCGGAGCCTTCTGCCAGGACATTGCCAAAGCCCTGGCGCTCGCCAATCATCTTGACCATTTTGACCATCGACTCGGCGTTTCCGAAAGCTCAGGTCGATACCGCCGGTGTCTTGCAGGGTCAAGATGCCGTTCGTGAAGCACTCCATGGCGAAGGCGATGGTAGCGCCGCAGGAGATGGTATCCAGACCGTACTGGTTGCAGAGCTGGTTCCCCAAAGCGACAGCATGCATATCGGAGACAGCGCAGTACGAGCCGAGGGTTGCCATGGTCTCATACTCCTGTCCGCCAAAGCGCGGCAAGACCTTCTCGCCCATAAATTCCGTCTCCACCACGCGCTTGCAGCGCACAGTGCAAGAATAGCAAGTATCGCGCTCCTTGAGGATAGTTTCCGTCATCAGCTCGCCAGCGATCGTCTCGTACCCCTCAAACTGGCCTTCATTGAAATTGCGCGTTGGCAACCCGCCAAAAGCGTTGACACCCGCAACGTCGCCCGTGGTGCCATGCACGTGCAGGAACTGCACCGCTCCATAATCCGGGATGCGCTTGGTGCCATCCCGGAACATCTTGGTCAGGGTTTTCGGATCGGCAGGGGAAATAGATTTCGCGCCGCGCACCACAACGGCTTTCAAGTTCTTGGAGCCCATCACGGCGCCCATGCCGGTGCGCCCGTTGGCGCGGTTGACCATGTTCATCATGGCGGCAAAGCGCACCAGGTTTTCTCCCCCGGGACCGATCTGCATCACTTCTACCTTGGGATCATCCAGCTCTTGCTTGATGATATCTTCGGCTTCGCCGGTGGTCTTGCCCCACAGGTGAGAGGCATCGCGGATCTCGACCTTGCCCTTCTTGATCCACAGATAGACGGGCTTCGGGGCGCGACCGCGCAGGACAATGCCATCATACCCGGCGAACTTCATCTCCGCCGGGAAGAAGCCACCGCACTGGGCATCTCCAATGGCGCCGGTAAGCGGAGAGCGGGCATTCGCCACCATGCGCGACTGCCCGGAGATCGATAGACCGGTGGGCACGCCGACGAACAAGGTGAGCAGGTTCTCCGGTGATAAGGGATCGACGCCCTTGGGCATTTCTTTCAGGATGTAGTACAACCCCATGGCGCTGCCGCCGCCGTATTTGCGGTAGAACGACTCGGGCGGGGTCTCCACCCAGGTCTTCAGATGGGTCAGGTCAACATGCAGGATTTTTCCGTTGTAACAGGTGGGTGGCATGATGCACTCCTTTTCGTGAATGACGGATCAGCCGGGCTTACCCGATTATTGTACAGGATGGCGCCGTTTTTGTGAATCAGTTATAAGGAAAGCCTTAAGGCGAAAGCTGGTCAGAAACCCGGATGATCTTTCTAGCGCTCGCGCAGGACGCCATAGCCCATAAAGATGCTGGTCAGCTCATGCACATAATGCTGGAACTCCGGACCCTCGCGCACCGCCATGGTGCGCGGCCGTGGCAGATCGATATCGATCACGCGCTCGATACGCCCCGGACGCGGGGTGAAGACTACCACCCTGTCCGAGAGCTGGATCGATTTGGGGATGCTATGGGTCACAAAGAGCACCGTTTTGCGCGTGGTAAGCCAGAGGTGCTCCAGGTCAACGCGCAATTGCTCGCGGGTCATGGCGTCCAATGCGCCAAGCGGCTCATCCATCAGCACCAGGTGCGGATCATGGATGAGGGCGCGGCAGAAGGCAGTGCGCTGTTGCATGCCGCCGGAAAGCTCGAACGGATAACGGTGGGCAAATTCCTTCAAGCCGACCGAGTTCGAGCAGCTCCAGGGCGCGTTCCTGGTAATCGCTGGTTTTTAATTTACGCATTTCTATCTGGAGCAATACAAAAGACAAATGACAAATATCACGGTAGTGCCGCCTTCCGACCACCAGAACTTCAACCGGCTGGGTTTCTTTTTCGTTGGAAGAATACTCTCGTCCGCTTGATTGCCTGCACTCGCTTGCGCCATGATGTCTCCTCAGCCCTCAATAATCTCAGATACCAAACTCGCGTTCCATCTTGCCCAGCACTTTATCCAGGATCTGCAAAGCCCGATCGATCTCGGGCTTCTGGATGACCAGCGGCGGGGCGAAGCACAACCGGTTGTACATGTAACCGGAGGTCATGCAGATAATGCCTTCGCGGATCAGCTCGCGCGCCGCCCACCCCGTGGCATCGCCAGCCGGCTCCTTGGTTTTGCGATCTTTGACCAGCTCAATGCTCAGGTAAAGTCCCAGCCCGTTGTAATGACCGATCGAGGGATGGCGCTTGTAGAGATCCTCGATCCCTGTCCGGAAGTACTGACCTTTTTCCGCAGCCTGCTCGAGGATATGGTCACGGTCAAAGATCTCAAAGACCTTGACGCCGCCAGCGCAGGCAGTGGGATAAGCGGTGAAGGTGGAAGAGTGCGCCCCCGGTCCCCACGAATCCAGGATCTCCTTGCGCCCGGTGACAGCCGAGATGGGCAGCCCATTGCAGATCGATTTAGCAATGGCGATCAAATCCGGGGCGACGTCCGGCATGCTCGATTGCCCACAGCTTGCCGGTGCGCCCCATGCCGTTTTGCACCTCGTCGCTGATGAAGAGATAATCGTACTTCTCAGCAATCTCTTTCATGCGGGCAAGATACGGCAAGGGAGCTATGATATACCCGGCGGAGCTCTGGAACGGCTCGATCAACATGGCAGCCACGTTGGTAACATGCGCCCGGGGATTGTTGAGCCAGGTTTCCTTGCTCTCGAACATCTTCTCGAACTGGTCGGCGCAGAACAAATCACAGGAAGGGTACTCTTTGCCGAAAGGACAGCGATAGCAGTAGGGGAAGGGGATGCGCACGACGGCCGTATCGGCAGGGGGGATGGGATAGCTGTAAGCCATCATGAAGGCTTTACTGGTGAGCGCCATCGCCCCGGCGGTGCGCCCGTGATAATCGCCCCAGTGCGTGACGATGATCGGCTTGCCCGTGTACCAGCGCGCCAGCTTGATGCAGATCTCGACCGCCTCGCCGCCTGTCACCGCCCACATGACTTTCTTTTCGAAATCACCCGGATGGCGGGTCGCCAGGATGCGCGCCAGCTCGGCGCGGCTCTCCATGGGTAGCTCGGCGAAATGGTTCAGCTTGTCCATCTGGGCTTTCATGGCATCGTTGACTTCCTGGTTGCCATGCCCGAGGACGTTAACGGTGAAGCCGGCGTGCAAGTCGACATACTCGTTGCCATCCACATCATAGACCAGGGCGCCCTTGCCGTAATCCAGAACGGGTGGACACTCGAACAGGGCATAGTCGAGGTGCCCGGTCGATTCGTAAGCCAGCGATTTCAACAGGATCTCTTTGCTGCGCTCGCCGCGGGCATGCTCAATGGTGCGCTTTTGCAAAGCTTCCACTGAGCCGCGCATGCGCTGGCGCTCAGACAGGATGCGATCTTCAAAGGATGTGGTCAATGAAACCTCCCCAAACCTAAACAGAGCTTTTTAAACTCTCAGCCGGGCAAAGCTTCGACAATCTGCTCGGCTTCTTGCATGCGCCGGACGAGTGAAGAGCCGGCATCAAAGATGTGCTTTCTCACCATCTCTGCTGCCAGGACAGCGTCTCCGCTGAGGATGCCATCGTATAACGCCTGGTGCGAAACGTCATCCGGCACCATATCCGAACGATAGAGCTTGGTATTCAAAATGAACATGACCGTGAGCGATTGCAGGTTTTTGAGCATATCCAGGAGCAAGCCATGGTTACAGCGCCGGCAGATGACATCGTGGAACTGCATATCTGTCTGTATCGCCTCCGAATAATCCTCACTGCGCTCCAGCTCCCCGAGGCGCTCCACGAGCATCTTCATCTCCTGCAAATCGCTCTCCGTGTAAGCCTGATTCTCGATGCTCAGGCGCACGGCGTAAGACTCCAGGAGGCAACGCAAGGTATAAATTTCTTCGACACGCTGCGGAGATAAGCGGGCGACAAATGCGCCGCGATAGGGGAAGACTTCCACCAAGCCATCTTGCTGCAGCAGGCGCAGGGCTTCACGCACGGAACCCGCGAGATATTCAGCGTCTTGCTCAGCTCAACTTCCGGTAAAGATTGGCCCGGGAGCAACTCGCCGCGCAAGATGCCGTAGCGGATGCTATCCGCAGCCGCAGCAACAAGCGTGGGTGGGCGGTCAACCTGTTTCACTGGACGCTCCTTTTGTCCAACATTGTAACGATTGATTGTCCGACAATCTGCATATTAGCAAAACTTAAAGGCTTTGTCAAGCATTTGGCAACGCTCATTAGATTAAAAAATCGAGGCAGGTCCGCTGAACCCTCAGCCTCCCTGCCCCATGCATACCGCTATCCGAGACGTCCAGCCTAAAACTTATACCCGATCATGCGCAGAAAACCTTTACGCCAGGCGATATCTTCGTCGCCTTCCACCCCGCTCGGTTTGTAGCCGTCCACCACGCCCAGGATAGCTCGCCCTTGCTGCGTCTCTGCCACGATCACCTCGGCAGGGTTAGCCGTAGCGCAAAAGATGCGGCAGACCTCGGGCGCCATCTTGATGCCGTTCAGGACGTTGATCGGATAATAGCCTTCCGCCAGGAACACAATGAAGCTATGCCCGGCAGAGATCGCCAGGGCGTTCTTGCGCGCCAGATCGATCATCGCCGGGTCGGTGCCGCTCCAGCGCACCAGGCACTTGCCGGACGCCTCGCAGAAAGCCACGCCAAATTTTATACCCGGCACCGTGGAGACCAGGATCTCGTGCAGGTCTTCCACGGTCTTAATGAAATGCGACTGTCCCAGGATAAAGTTGACCTCTTCCGGTTTTTCGATGCTGATGTTGATGAGCTCCATATCCAACCTCATAGTGTGGGTAATAAATAATCGTAGGCGCTTAAGGCAGCCTTGGCGCCATCGCCAATCGCCACCAGCACCTGCTCAGCATAGGTATTGGTCACGTCACCGGCGGCAAAGAGACCGGGAATACTGGTACGGGCGAAGCAATCCACCTTGATGCGACCCTGAACATCCAGGGCCACGAGGTGAGCAACCATCTTGGAGTTTGGAATCAGAGCCAACTCGACAAAGATACCATCAACCTCCAGTCGGTCCTGCTTCCCATCTGGGCTCATTACCACAACGCCATTGGCAAATGCATCTCCCTCGACCGCCACTACCGAGTATCCCACCAGGATGGTGACATTCTTCAAGCTCTGCAGCTTCATGCCCAGGGAGGAGTGCAGGGCTTCTTGGTCTGGTCCAACCAGGTGCACATGGCTGGCGACGGTAGCCAGCTCGGCGGCTGAGCGCAGCGCCAGGTCGCCTTCACCAACCACAGCCGTCCTCCTGCTAATAAACAGGGGAGCGTAGCTGATGGTGGAGTAGCACACACCGCGGGTGATGTATTCCGTCTCCCCGGGAACGGTCAGGCGCCGCTGGTGGGTGCCGCTGGCAACGATGACCGCTCGGGCATCGAACCGGGCTCCCGACTTGGTATAGATGGAGAAGCCTTCAACCTGGCGGTCGACACGCTCGACCGGCTCCATATGGTGGGCGAACCCCAGGTATTCTAGCTCGCTCCTGAATTTGTTCACCACCTCCAGGCCGCGGATGACCTGATAATCTTCAACCCAGGGCAAAGACAGGTGATAATTGGTTTTACCGCCCAGGTCCTTAGTAATCAGCAGGACATTCAAGCGCTTGCGGATGGCATAGATGGTGGATGTGAGCCCAGCGGGACCCCCGCCAACGACAATCAGATCGTACATTGGTTCACCTTTTGTCCTTATCTCAGCAGCCAGGTCATCGCGCACTACCAATAACGCTGGCTCTCCGGCTCCAATGCGATGAAATTCTCACGCATCATCATCTGCGTCAGATCACGTGAGCGCTTGATAATCTCATGGGCGTGGTTGTAGAGCTCGTCGTAACCCAGCGTCAGGCGAGCCAGCCCCTGCTCTTGCGCCTTCATTGCCACTGCGGCGGCTTCACGCGGGAAGATTTCCCATTCTTCCATGCTGGGGAGGATGTGCTCCTCGCTCAACCGGTCACCCACGTGATCCGCCAGCGCCTGGGCAGCCGTAAAGCACATCTCGTCTGAGATGGTGCGGGCGCGCACATCCAGGGTGCCACGGAAAATACCGGGGAAGACGAGCGAGTTATTCACCATGTTGGGAAAATCAGCCCTTCCGGTGGCGACAACGCGGGCGCCAGCCTCAACGGCTTCCCAGGGCCATATCTCGGGGATGGGGTTGGCGCAAGCGAAGACAATCGCGTCCTCCGTCATCGTCCGCACCCACTCCGGGCGGATGATACCTGGACCAGGAGCAGAATAAGCCAGGACGACATCCATATCTTTCAGGGCTTCTGCAATGCCTCCCTGGCGCCCTTCAAGATTGGTCAGGTGACAAAGCTTCCACTCCTGGACAAACTCTGCTTTCCGTAACTGGACATCCTTACGGTGCTTGCCGAGTATGCCATTGATATCGACCATGATGCAGCCAGCCGGGTCGACACCCCAGGCGAAGACCAGGCGCGAGCAGGCGATATTGGCAGCTCCCGCGCCGATAAAGGCAATGCGGATGTTTTCTTTCCGCTTGCCCACGATCTTGAGGGCGTTCATCAAACCGGCCAGTGCGACCGTAGCAGTGCCCTGCTGGTCATCGTGCCAGATGGGGATCTCAGCTTTCTCCCGCAGCGTGTCCAGGATGCGGAAGCACTTGGGCTGGGAGATATCTTCCAGGTTCACCCCCCCGAACCCGGGCTGCAGCAACAACACCGTGTTGATAATCGTATCAGGATCCTTGGTGCCCAGCATGATGGGCACGCCGTCCACACCGCCCAGGTATTTATACAGCAGCGCCTTGCCTTCCATAACGGGCAAGCCTGCCTTCGGACCGATATCTCCCAGACCCAGTACGCGGGTGCCATCGGAGACCACCGCCACCGTGTTCCATTTGTTGGTGTACTCATACACCAGGTCCGGGTCTTTTTCGATCGCCCGGCACGGCGCAGCAACGCCTGGCGTATACCAGATGGCAAAATCATCAAAGCTACGCACCGTGCATTTGAGCACGGTTTCGATCTTCCCCCGGTAGAAAGGGTGCAAGATCATGGCATCTTCTGCTGGCTTCCTGGCTTTTGCCAGAAGGTCTTCGACGTTAAGGACTGGTTTTTCTTTCAACACCCTAGCCCTCCTGAAAATATGGAAATCATGTCCCGAGACAAAAACCTGCCTGTTCACTGTACAGGCAGGAATGATCTCCCATCTCTCCAACACGTGAAGGATAAGAGCGGTTCAAGCGATGCGCCAGATTAAAAGCCAGATAACCAACCCTGTTCTTGAGCAAATTGATCTCTAACCCGGTTTGTTAAGATCCTGTCCAAAAATTCGAGGGGCTCCAATTTTGTGGTGTGTGCGGCTTCGCCGCACACACCACAAAATTGGGACTCCCATCCATTTTCGGATAGACACTAAAGTTATTGTAGCAAGTTAGAAAACGAATGTCAACCGGCTTAAAGCCTACGCGTATAATCCGGCAGGACGACGGGCGAAGGCGCAGCCGCTTCCAAACCCGCCTCCTGGCGCGCCTGCTCCCAGGCGGCAAGATGGGCTAAGGTGGGAGCTCCGGGATGCGCTGAGCGAGCCCAGGCAGCAGCAGAGTACCCTGCCCGGCGACCGAAGACGCAGATATCCAGCAGGCTGTTGCCCATCAGCCGGTTGCGCCCGTGGATGCCACCGGCTGCCTCCCCGGCTACGTACAGACCCGGGATCTGCGTGCTCCCATCCGGCTGGATGGCGACCCCGCCGTTTTGGTAGTGAAGCGTAGGATAGACCAGGATCGGCTCATGGACAAGGTCGATATCGAAGCGCTTATACTGGCGCACCATAGCCGGCAACTCGCGCTGGATGGTGCCGGCGCCTTTGAGGGTATCGATCATGGGCGTATCCAGCCAAACAGCCGGCTGCCCGGTGGGCGTGACCACCCCTTTCTGGCGCGCCGAGCACTCGCGGATGAAGGCTGCCGCCTCGACATCGCGCGTTTCCAGAGGATAGACAAACTGCTCGCCATCCGCATTGCACACCTGGGCGCCTAAGCCACGCACCTTCTCTGTGACCAGCTGACCCAGGATCTGCTCGGGATAGGCAGCGCCCGTGGGGTGGTACTGCATGGTATCGATGAAAACCAGGCGCGCGCCAAGGCGGTATGCCAGCACCAAGCCATCGCCGGTCGCGCCGTAATGATTGGTAGTCGGGAAACCCTGGTAGTGCAGGCGCCCGCTGCCTCCCGTGGCGATGATCACCGCCCTGGCGTTGACGCGCATGAACCGCCCGCTATCCATGTCTTTGAGGATCGCCCCGGCTACCTGCCCATTGCCATCCAGGAGCAGCTCTACCGCCGGGCGGAACTCCCAGATGCGGATCGAAGGCGTTACACCGCTGGATTGGGAGCGCACTTCGTCGCGCAAGGTGCGCATGATCTCAGCCCCGGTATAATCACGCGCGGCGTGCATGCGCTTGCGGCTGGTGCCGCCGCCATGGATAGTGCGCATGGCGCCATCCGGGTCTTTATCGAACATCACGCCAAGCGATTCGAGCCAGGCGATCACCTGGGGAGCGTCGGTCACCAGGGCATCCACCAGGTCCGGGTCGTTGGTGAAAGCGCCACCTCCCAATACGTCTAAATAATGGATCGAGGGCAAGTCGTTCTCCTTATCCGCCGCCTGGATGCCGCCTTGCGCCATCATGGTATTGGCATCACCAAAGCGCAGCTTTGTGGCGAGCAGCACCTCAGCGCCGTTTTCGCGGGCGAGGAGGGCTGCGCTGGCGCCCGCGCCGCCGCCGCCGATCACCAGCACATCGCAGCTATCCTCTGGCAGCGCAGCATCAAGCAGGGTGGGATCGATCAGGGCGGGCGCTTCCAAAGCCAGCACCAGCTCGCCGGGGCGCGATCCCCCTTGTTAGGACCCAGGCGCAGCTCAGTAAAAGCATCGGCAATATAGTCGGGGTGAAAAGCGCACAAGATATCCTGGCGCTCCTGGGCGGTGAGGCGCGGAAACACCTGCTGCAGGCGGGCAGCCCGGCTTGCCTCCACCTTCTCCAGAGACTCACGGATCGATGCCGGATAGCTCATACCATCCTCCCGTAGCGCGTGCTGCTCAGTTACAAGTCCAGGGCAATCTCTGCGACTTGTCGCCGGCTGTGTAGTGCATCTCGGCGCGGATGCGCTGGCTCAGGCTCGAAATAACCAGCATGAGCGGCACGTCGCGCCCGCAGACCTCTTCACACATGCCGCAACCGGAACAAGAGGCAATCCAGTGGCTCAGCAGCACCAGGTCTGCCAGAGGGGAGCGGCTTTTCTCCCCGCCCAATAAGCTATCCAGCTCACCATCGTACAACGGGCAGGCTTTCAAGCACTTGCCACACAGGTTGCAGTTGGCGAACCAGGCAAGAAAGCTGCCCAGGTCCGAAAAACGACCCTCACTGCCGATCTCTTCGTAGAGGTTTTTGCGATAACCAAGGCGGGCATCGGCTACCGCCCCCACAACCGTCTCGCGGCGCGAGACCAGATATTCTGGAGCAGGTCCATCGGTTAGCTCGGTCAGGTGCAGGCGACTATCCAGGCACTCATCACAAGCCAGGAGGAGCAGGGTCTTCTCCGTATCCACTCCCAGGGTGCCGATGACAATATCGGCGCCGCGCGGTGCAGGCCATTCGCAAACCTGGCAGGCGGTGCGGAAAGGCTGCGGGATCAAGCCGCCCTGGAAGGCATTCTGCAACGTAGCGCGGGTGACTTCTTCAACGCCGAGCGATTCACCAACACTGAGAAACTCTTGTTGCGAAAAAGTCCCCAGGCAATCCACACCGATCACCAGGACACATTTATCCCCATCAGCCTCACTCGCCAGCAACGGGTCGCCGGGAGCGGCGGAGCGTTTTGAAAGCTCCACCAGGGCGCGCAGCTCGCAAGGGCGCAACAAGAGCGCCAGGCGACCCGACTTCTCCTCCTGAATGAAGCGCCAGGCGGCGGCAGCCGAATTACCCTGCATGACCGGCGTGAAGGGCTGCACCGAGACAAGCTCATCCGGATGGCGGAGCACACGCGCGGTTACGCCCGCCTGCCCAGCCACGCTTACCGGAGCCAGAAGCGCGTCCAACTGGTGTTTTTGCCACAACGCAGATAAGAAGCGCTGCGCGGTATGGGTTGCGTTGCCTTCCTGCACTTCAAGCACCCGGTTGACGTTCATATACCACCTCCGTTTCCAACAATCAGACAAACCGCTCAAGCATCGGGCGGTTTCAGCAGTTCCGCCAGGATCACCGCCCGGGCTTGTTCGAGAGCCAGATCCAACACTTCGGGCGGCGCCACGCTACGCACGAAGCGCTGTGGCTCAATTTGGGAAGACGGTCCGGGACCGGCAAAGATCATGGTGGCGCGGTCCACGGCGCGCTTCAACATCTCGCCGGTAGCCAGGCGCACCTGCGCCGCGGCGCGGCGCAGGTCATCCCTGGCGCCGGTATCCGCCTGCCAGGCAGCATGAAAGGTTAGCCAGCGCGCTGCCTCGACTTCGACGCTCATCTCAGCTAACATGCGCTGGACAGCCGGGCGCACCGCCAGGGTGTCTCCCAGTGAAATCCAATCGCGGGCGTGCTCCAGAGACATCTCCAATAAGCGCGCCACCATGCCGACGTAGCGCGCCCCGCTGCGGATCCAGGCTTTGGGCGCCTCCTGCGCAGCAAGGGTCAACGCGCCGCCGGGAGCGCCCAAAACGGATTGTCCCGATACCTGCAAGCCATCCAGCGAGAGCGTGACGGCGCCGTTGGCAGAGATGTGCAACCCCGGCAAGCCGAGATCCAGCAGAAATGCGGTGGGACCTTCGGCAGCCCTGGCATAGACGATGAGAAAATCCTGCGCTGCCGGGGTAACAGAGAGTAATTTACTGCCAGAGAGGCGGTATTCGCCTGAGGCGCCGGCTTCAGCCACGGTCGCCCAGCTTTCAGGGTGGAGGGCGCCGGGCTCGCGGGCAGCGATGACGGGTCGCCGCTCGCCTGCCAGGGCTGGCTCCAGGTAATTGCTCACCTGCTCGCCGCTGCAGGCGAAAAGGGCGGGCGGGACATCGCCGATCTCGACCGGGATAAAGGTCTTCCCCAGCTCTTCCTCGATCACACAGGCGCTGACCAGGTCGAGCCCACCTCCGCCATAAGCCTCCGGGACGGTGAGCCCCCACAAACCCATCTGTTCCACCGCCCGCTGCAAGCGAAGGCGCTCTTCCGGGGCGAGAGCTCCCGCGGTAAAGTACTTCATCTCCAATGGCTGCGCTTCTTTGTGGATGAAGCGGCGCAGCATATCGCGCAACATCAGGGTCTCTTCAGAAAGCTCAAAATCCATGCTTACGCCTCGCGCGAAATGGATAAAAACACCACGCGACCGGGCGGATCAGGCTTCGATCTGCCTGGTCTCATAGCGCGCTTTGAGCTCCGCCAGGGGCAGGGCTTTGAGCTCCGCCAGGTCAGCGCGGAAAGCGCCGGCTTCGATCTCCTGCACGCGATGCTGCAGGTGATCGGCACGCGGCGAGAGGTACTTGCCGTACAGCCGCCGCGCCAGCAGGGCGACGTTGGGCGGCACCTGCTCGCCCGGACAGCGCGCCACACACAAGCCACACATAATACAGTCGAAAGACAGATCCGCCATCGCAGCCAGGTCTCCCCGCAACCCAGCCGACATGTAAGCCATCACATCCAGTTCCTGCGGGCAAGACTTGCTGCAAGTATTGCAGCCAAAACAGCGCAGCATCTCAGGGAACAGCTCGAGCAAAGTCTCGCCGCGCGGGGCAAGGTCTTCCAGATGGTAAGATGGTCGCTGGGCAGGGAAAAACGGGATAGGGCTGAGAATCATACCGGGCTGGACGACAGTCTGGCAGGCGAGGGCAAAATGCAGGCGGTAATCGCCGCTCAAGCGATAAACCGTGCCGCATGCCCCACAAAAACCGCCACGACAGCCTACACCGCGGGTCAGGTGGAAACCCGCCCACTCAAAGGCTCTTAAGATGGTCAGGCTCTCAGGTACTTCCGTTCTCTGCCCGTATATGAAGATATCGATCATATAAACCTCCCGAACAGAGCTGGTGTCTGTATTATTCGCCTGCCAGAGGCGGCTATTATCCGCTCAGCACCAGGTCAAGAACGAGCATCTCGTCCGAAGCCGCCCTGGCAAGCAGCTCCGCCATACCCTCAGCCAGGTGGGTCTGCACAAGATAGTGCTTGATCGTAGGATCCACCTGAGGGCAAGCCAGCGTGCAGTTGCCACAGCGGTCACAATCCTCTCCTACCAGGGTCTCCAGCGCCATCGAGCTGCGCGAATCCGTTCGCAGCCGGCGCTTCTGATCGCGCGCAAGCACAGGACAGGCATCCATACAGCAGCCGCAGCCCAGGCAGGCTTTGGAGCCTGCAATATCCTCGGCGACCTTTAACATATGCGCCGGACCGAGCCCAGAGCTCAACAAGCGACAACGGGCTACCGGCGGGCGCGGTTGGGCAAAGATCATCTTCAGGATGGGCTGGATGCGAGTGGGATCAGTCTGTTCTCTTAGAGGCATACGGTCTCCCTTCGCAGGAGGCTGAGAGTTGTTAGACCAGCTCACCGCACAAGCTGGTGTGGACGGCGGTGAGGGGTAGATTACGCGGGCAAGCCTGCTCGCACATGCCACATTTTACACAGGAAGCCAGCCAGTGTATGGCCTGGGCGGGAAAGCCATCGCTGTAGGCAATCAGCTCGCCATCATAGACGGGGCAGACCTCCAGGCAGCTCTGGCACGGGGCGCAACCGCTGAGATGGCGTAAAAAGACGTCGGCTTCAACCGGCACGCCGGAGGGGATATGCTCGAGCGCATCCTGCGCGCGTGGCAGCATGGCGCTCTTTGAGCTGGTCAGCCAGGCGCTGACGCTGCGTGATCAGAAAATCTGGCGCCACGCCATCGGTGAAATCCTTGAGACCAAGCCGGTCGGAGAGGGCGCGGTCCCTGGCGCTTACCATCACGAACTCACGCGCTGGTAGACCGAGCACTTCCAGGCTGAGGTCGGCTTGCGGCGCAAAAGGCGACTCGCACATCTGGCAGGCAGCCCGGTAACGGTAAGGGGCTATGCCACCCTGGCGGGCGAAGCGCAGCGCTTCGCGGGTGAGCTGCTCGGCGCCGCCCGCCTTTTCCACACGCCACTGGTAATCCTCGGGCGAGAAGCTGGAGAGGCAATCGACACTAATAACCAGCCATTCGCTGAGGTCCAACCCATCGCGCATCGGCGACATGCATCAAGGCGCGTGCCTCGCACGAGCGCAGCAAAGCACCATAGCGCGCCTGCGGGCTTTTGGCTGCCATCTGCGCCACCAGGCGCGAGGTATTGACCGGCACAAGAGGGATGAACGGATCAGCCACTGCCAGGAGATCAGGTTGCTCAATCAGTCCCGGGGCGGCTTGCAGGTCGCCCGGCTGGTAGATGGGCAGGACCATGCCATCCAACCCGGCGCGCTCCCAAACCAGCCACAAGAACTGCCTCACGGCGGCCAGGGGATCGCTATGCGTTTTTAAGACCCATGTCACACCCATAATTTCCACCTCCTGACGAGCGTCTAAGCCTCGACAACTACGTTTTCAACGGTCTCAAGCGTTACCGGCGCCTGCAGCTCGGCCGTCAGGGCTGCAATCTGCGCCATAAACTGGTCAAAAGTGAAATGGTGAACGTTGATCGCCCCAGATGGGCAAGCCGAGGCGCACGCGCCACACCCCTGGCACAGCACCGGGTTGGCAATCATCACGCCGCGCACCGGATGAAGCGACAGGGCGCCGAAGGCGCATACCGTAGCGCACTGCCCGCAACCCGCGCACAGATCCTCGTCAATGAAGGATGTCGCCGCGTCCACGGTCACCTGACCGCGCATCAGCGGGATCATGGCAGCGGAAGCAGCCGCTCGCGCCTGGGCAATCGACTCGGCGATATCCTTGGGTCCCTGGCAGCAACCCGCCAGGTATACACCTGCCACGGCAGTATCGACCGGGCGCAGCTTGGGGTGGGCTTCTAATAAAAAGCCGTCCGCGGAGCGCGAGAGCTTGAGCAGCCCGGCGATGGCGTTGGTATCCTGGCGCGGCGCCATGCCCACCGCAAGCACAACCAGGTCTGCTTCCACATCAACTTCTTCACCCAGGAAGGTGTCTTCGGCACGTACCAGCAGCTTATCGCCGCTGCGGATAATCTCGGAGGGGTTGCCACGCCGGTAAAGCACGCCGCTCTCGCGCACAGAGTCATAAAACTCTTCAAAGCCCTTGCCGTATGCGCGCACATCCATGTAGAAAACCGTCACCTGCGCCTGCGGCAGGGCTTCGCGAACCGTCTTCGCCTGGCGGGCGGTGACCATGCAGCAGACGCGCGAGCAATAATTCTTCTTCTGCAGGCGGTCGCGCGAGCCTACGCACTGGATAAAGACGACGCGCGAGGGCTGGCGCCCGTTGATCTCGAACTGCCCGGAAGCAGCCATGCGCTCGAATTCCAGCGTGGTCACAACTTCCGGATACTGCCCGTAACCCAACTCGGGGCGGTTGTGCGGGTCAAAGACATCATAGCCGGTGGCGACAATGATCGCCCCAGCCGGAACCTGCGCGAGCTCTTCTTCGCCCTGCCGGCGTACCTGGATCTGGAAATTGCCCACGTAGCCGCTTACCCCCACCACCTCGCTCCCGGTCATGACCGTAATCTTCGGATGGCTGGCGACGCGCTCGACCAGGGGGGATAGCATCTCCGGGACCGACTGCAGCGTTGGAAAGGTGCGGTGCAATTGGGCGACATGCCCGCCCAGGTGGTCCGAACTCTCGACGAGCGTCACGGCAAAACCCGCGTCAGCGATATCCACCGCGGACTGCAGCCCGGAAATCCCGCCGCCGATCACCAGCGCGGAGGGCGTCACCGATACCTGGCGTACCTGCAACGGCTCCAGGTGGGTGGCTTTATTGACGGCTGAGGAAACAAGCTGCATGGCTTTGAGCGTGGTGGCGGGCTCATTGGGGTGCACCCAGGAGCATTGCTCGCGGATATTTGCCATCTCGAAGCAATACGGGTTCAACCCCGCTTCGGAGACAGCCGCCCTGAAGGTAGGCTCGTGCATGCGCGGTGAGCAAGAAGCCACCACAACACGGTTGAGCCCCAGCTCGCGGATATCCGTCTTGATCAGCGACTGCCCCGGGTCTGAGCACATGTAGGTGTATTCGCGAGCCACCACCACCCCCGGCAGATGAGACGAAAACTCAGTTACCGCCTTGACATCCACCGTAGCCGAGATGTTGATGCCGCAGTGGCAGATATATACGCCAACTTTTGGGATAAACGTCATATCACCAATCTCCAATTCTCTACGCCAGAACCCATCTCATACCTAGAGCGCTTGCGCGGCAATCTCAGCAATATCCATCACGCGCAGCCTGTCCTCGACATTCAAGTGCTTGGCTGCCTCTTCAAGGGTGAGCAGGCAGAATGGGCAGGCGGTTGCCAGGACTTCCGCGCCGGTATCCAGGGCTTCCTGGATGCGCCACTGCGCCAGGCGCGTGCCCGGATTGGTGCCCTCCAGCCACATGCGCCCGCCGCCGCCCTCGCAGCACAGGCTTTTTTCACGCGAGCGGTCCATCTCGACCAGCTTCACACCGGGAATGCCGCGCAGGGCAGCCCGGGGCTCATCGAACACGCCGTTGTGCTTTCCCAGGTAGCACGGGTCATGGTAGGTGACTTTCTTCTCGAACTTACCGGTAAACTCCAGGGAACGCTGCTCCACCAGACCGGCAAGAACCTGGGTATAGTGCTGCACCTGTAGGCTATGCTCCGGGTAATCATTTTTCAGCGCATTGAAGCAGTGTGGAGAGGTGGTAAACATGCGCGAGACGTTGTAGCCTTTGAACAGCTCCAGGTTTTCTTCAGAGATCATCTCGAACAGACCCGCCTCGCCCAGCCTGCGCACCTCGCTGCCACAGCAGCTCTCCTCCTCAGCCAGGATGCCGAAGTCCACACCGCCCTGCTGGAAGAGGCGCACAATGGAACGGGCAACCTGCTGGACGCGGGGATCATAAGAGGGCGAGCATCCCACATAGTACATGTACTCAGCCCCGTCTGCCATCATCTTGATTTCCAGATCGCCGACCCATTTGGCGCGGTCCTCGCGCGGCATGGTCAGTGGGTTGCCGTGGCGGAAGGTGCTCTCCAGGGCGGTCTTGACGTTCGGGTGGACGCGCCCCTTCTCGACGATGGCGCTGCGCAGGGCGATCATCATCTCCATTGGATTGACTTCCTTGGGGCAGCGGCTGTAGCAGGTATTACAGGTGGTGCAATCCCATAGCTCGTCCCGCCCTTCCAGGTTGAACCCGTTGCCGGCCACCAGCAGGCGGTAAATGATCATGCGCGGATTGAGCTTGGTCTTCATCGCCATCGGGCAGCCCCCCGTGCACTTTCCGCACTGGATGCAGGCGAATAAACCATGTTCCTGGACGAATTGGCGGCTATCAATTTGCAGCATGGCGGACTCCTGTTCTTACCAACGATATCATCGCAGCAGAGGCGGCTGCCTTGGCGTGGGCTACCGTATCTGGAATATCCTTCGGTCCCTGGCAGCAGCCTGCCAGGAAGATGCCCGGCACGCCGCTCTCGACGGTGCTCATCTTGGGGTGTTCTTCGCGGAAGTAGCCATCCTCGCCACGCGCCAGGTGCAGCACCTCAGCCACCGCATCCGCGTCGCGCCGCGGCAGCATGCCCACCGCCAGGACGACCAGGTCGGCTTCCACTTCGATCGGCTCGCCCAGCAGGGTATCTTCGGCGCGCACCACCACCATCTCCCCGCGGCGGACGATCTCGGAGGGGTTGCCGCGCCGGTAGAGGACGCCTTCCTCGCGCACACGGTCGTAAAACTCCTCGAAGCCCTTGCCGAAGGCGCGGACATCCATGTAAAGGACGGTGATCTCTGCCCCATGCAGCCGGTCGTGCGCCAGGTGCGCCTGCTTGGCAACCGCCATGCAGCACACCCGCGAGCAGTTTGGCAAGCCCAGGCTGCGGTCACGCGAACCCACGCACTGGATAAAAACCACCTTGCGCGGGGCGTGCCCATTGACGCTGATCTTACCCGCCGTGGGACCTGAAGCGGACGCCAGGCGCTCGAACTCCAGGGTTGTGATGACTTCAGGGTACACGCCATAACCGAATTCCGGCTTCAAGTGCGGATCGAACACATCGAACCCGGTGGCGACCACAACCGCGCTCACATCCACTTCCAGAAGCTGTTCCACCTGGGTCATATCTATCGCCTGAGCGTCACAGGCATCTGCGCACTTGAAGGTCTTGCCGCAAACGCCGCGCGTCAGGTAAACGCAGGCTTCAGGGTCAACCGTGTATACGAGCGGCACAGCCTGGGGAAACGGCACATAGATGGCGGCGCGCTTGGAGATGCCGGCGTTGAAATCGCTCAAAACACGCCCGCTCAAGCGGCACGCCTCAGCGCACAGCCCGCAGCCGCGGCACTTGTCGACATCCACAAAGCGCGGGCTTTTTCTTGATGACGGCGTGAAAATCACCCGCCTGCCCGCTCACGCTGACCACTTCGGAATACGTAAGCAGCTCGATATTGGAATGGCGCCCGGCATCCACCATCCTGGGGGTCAGGATGCAGGACGAGCAATCCAGGGTGGGGAATGTCTTGTCCAGCTGCGACATGCGCCCGCCGATGCTGGGCGACCGCTCCACCAGGTAGACCTGGAAGCCTGCATCGGCAATATCCAGGGCAGCCTGGATGCCGGCGATGCCACCGCCGACCACCAAAGCAGCTGGCTTCGATCCATTGCTACCAGACGTAGTCGTCATCTCGCCTCACCTACCTCCGTCAGTTCATTCGCCTGGAATGTAATCAAGGGCAACGTCTCGTTAACATCGCGCCCGGCGGCGTAATCGAAAGCGGCTGCAACCTGCTCGCCGATAGCGCTGAAGATGGCGCCTACCGGGATCTCCGCCGGACAGGCGGATGTGCACATCCCGCAGCTCACACACGAGATGCTCATATGGTTGAGGCGAGTCATGTGGAAGAGCAGCGTTTCACCCATCATGCGCGTGGCGCCTTTTTGATGAGCAGCCAGCAGGTAATGCTCTGGCTCGTGGTCGAAGGCTGCGGTCTTGAACAGGCAGGTCTTGCAGTAACAGATCGGGCAGACGGTCATGCAGTTGTGGCAGCGGATGCAATCGGCAAACAAGCCCGCCATGCCGCCATCCGAACTTAGCTGGCTGCGCACCTCCGCCAACTCTTTCTGGCGCACTGCCAGGCGCCCGGCGACCAGTCGCTCTACGACCTGCTGGCGACCTGCCTCTAGCGCTTCTGTCGCGGGGGAAACCGCCAGCTTCTCAGCCAGTTCGGCGCCCATCACCACCGGTATCCCCATCGATACATCCACTCCGAAGAGATGGAGGGCAATATCGGCATGGTCAGGCAGGGGTTTGTCACACATCTGGCATGCCTGGCGCAATTTCAGCCCATCAATAGATGGCGCCCGACCTTCCTGCGCAGCCGAGAGATACTCCCCCAGCTTGAGCTGGATGGTGTCCCTGTGGTGAGCAACATCGCCCAGCTCGAAGGTGCCGGGGCAATCCAGGCTGATCACGGTGATATCGTCCAGAGAAGCCTGCTGCAGCTTCACCAGCTCATACAGGGCGCGGATCTCGCAGGAGCGCAACACCACACCGATGCGCGCCGGCGATTTTTTGCCCGTGATGGCGGATAACGCCCGCGCCCCGTTGATCCCCATCACCGGCGCCAGCGGGTTTGCCTGGTCGAGCCGGGCGGGGTCGGTAACCAGGGCTGGCGCTACCGAGCCGCCTGGCACTTGCATGGGCACATACAAAGCCTCGACAAGCCGGGTCTCCAGCATGCTCTTCAAGAAACTCTGCACGGCTGCCAGCACATCGCCATTGGTCACAGAAATTAAACCGATCATGGTCACCTCGCTCGTGTTCAGAGTTGCCGCCGGCTAGATCGCCCAGGCTGTGCGCAATGGATTCGGACCCAACTCTTTCATCGCCGCTACCATCTGGCTCATTGTTTCGGCAAATTTCTGCCCCTCGCTGGCGCTGATCCAGCGCAGCCAGACGCGCTTCTCATCGAAGCCGGCTGCTTTGAGGATCTCCTGCATGGCAACGTAGCGACGGCGGGTCTTGTAGTTTCCCGTCTGGTAATGGCAATCGCCCGGGTGGCACCCACCGATCAGCACGCCATCCACTCCATCCAGCAGGGGCTTGAGCACATATACCGGGTCGACCGCCCCACTGCACATGGTGCGGATGACGCGCACATTGGGGGGATACTGCAGGCGGGAAGTGCCCGCCAGATCTGCCCCGGTGTAGGTACACCAGTTGCAGAGGAAGGCGATGATCTTAGGCTCATAACCGTTCTGATTTTCCATCTTGAAAACCCTCGCTTCGTTTTCCGTCTGATCCATCTCAAAAAAATGCCGTCTGGCATCGATCAAAGGCTGGCAACATCCAGCATGCTGAAGATCTGGTCGAACTCGAATCCCTTCTGCTGGCTGGCTTTATTGGGACAGGCAACCACGCATGCGCCGCATCCCTGGCACAGGACCTCGATCACCTCCGCATGGTCCATCCCAGGCTCAAGGATGCGCGCCCCATATGGGCATACCTGGACACACAAACCGCAAGCGGCGCAGAGCTTGGGATTGACACTGGCAACGATGGGCGTGGCTTCGAGCTGCGGACGAGAGAGCAGCGCCACGGCGCGCACAGAAGCCGCCTGCGCCTGGGAAATAGTCTCTTCAATGGAGCGAGGCGAATGCGCCAGACCAGCCAGGAAGATGCCCTCAGCCGCGAAATCCACCGGGCGCAATTTGACGTGCGCCTCCAGGAAGAAACCCGTCTCGTTCAGCGGCACCTTGAGCAGCCGCGCTAATTCTGCATTCTCCGGCTCCGGCTCGATGCCCGTGCTCAGGATGACCCAATCTGCACGCAGCTTGACCGTCTCGCCTTCAGGCTGGATTTTGACCAGCACTTCCAGGTGGCTATCCTCAGGCGAGCTCACCTGCGGCTTCTGATCCTCGCTGTACTCCAGGAAGACGACGCCCGCCTGGCGCGCCTGCCGGTAGAGGATCTCGCGGAAACCGTAGCTGCGCAGATCGCGGTACAGCACGATGACGCGCGCCTCGGGCAGCTCGCGCTTGAGCGCCAGGGCATTCTTGAGCGCCTGCGTGCAGCACACCCGCGAGCAGTACGGGTGCTCTTCGTCGCGCGAACCAACGCACTGGATCATAACGAAGGTGGCGTCTGGGCTCATGGGTAGCGGGCGGGTCGGTCGGTCGATCCCGGCTTCTTTAGCGGTGCGCGAGACAGACAGGAAGGCTTCCAGCTCCGATTGGGTCAGTACGTGATGGTGCTCGCCGTACATATAACCGGAAGGCGTTATGCCCTTGCCGCCGGTCGCCACAACCAGAGCGCCGTGCTCCAGCTCCAGGCGAGAGCCATCCGCCAGGCGCAGGGCGCTGCGGTATTGCCCGGTGTAGCCGCCCAGCTCAACCAGCCGCGCGCTTGTATACACCTGGATGTGTGGCTCAGCCATCACCGCAGCCACCATGCGCTTCAGCAAGCGCTGCGGTCCATCCTGAGGCGTTAGCCCGACGTGGATATGGCGCAGGTTGCCGCCCAGCTCAGCCTCACGCTCGACCAGGTAGACATCGAACCCCTGTCGGGCTATCGACAGGGCGGAGGTCATCCCAGCCAATCCGCCGCCAATAACCAGGGCGCGCTGGTTGATGGAAAACATCTTATGCTCAATGGGGCGCAGGCGGCGCGCCTTGGCGACCGCCATAGCCGCCAGTTGTTTCGCTTTTTCGGTTGCCACATCCGGCTTGCCGCGATGGACCCAGGAGTCCTGCTCGCGGATATTCGCCATCTCGAACAGGTGGGCGTTCAGCCCGGCTTGCCGCAGGGTATCCTGGAAGAGCGGCTCATGGGTGCGCGGCGTGCAAGAAGCCACCACCACCCGGTTCAAGCCATGCTCCTCAATCTGGCGGGCAATGCGTTGCTGCGTATCCTGCGAGCAGGTATACAGGTTGTGCTCGGCGTAGATCACGTTGGGCAGCGTCTTGGCAAACTCGACCACTTCCGGAACATTCACCACTGAGCCGATATTGATGCCGCAGTGGCAGATGAACACGCCCACCCGCTCCGGCTCGTCGACGACCCGTCGCTCCGGCGGATACTCCGGGACGCGCGTCATGCTGCCGCGCGCCTCCCCCAGCAAGGCGGAGACTTGCGCCGCGGCGCAGGAGGCTTCGATAACCGACTCGGGGATATCCTTGGGCTCAGCAAACGCCCCTGCCACGTAGATGCCGGGCACCGAGGTCTGCGTTGGGGCATAGTTGCCGGTATCGACAAAACCTAAGGGGTTGAGCTTCACGCCCAGCCGTTCCGCCATCGCCCTCGCCTCGGGGGTGGGTCGCAGCCCGACGGAGAGCACCACCATATCGAACTCTTCTTCCTGGTAGACCGGGCGCTTGCCATCCGCCCCTGCATAGGACACGAAACCCAGGCGCAGGTTTTTACTGCCCGGGACTTCCTTTACCGAGGAAACCATGCAGCGCTGGTAGCGGATGCCATGCTCGTTCTTGGCGCGATCGATATACGGCTCGAAGCCCTTGCCAAACGAGCGGATATCGATGTAGAAGATGGTCGGCTCGATGCGCCCATCGTGCTCTTTGGCGATGATGGCTTCTTTGGTGGCGTACATGCAGCATACCGAAGAACAATACTCGCTGCGCTCCTGCCCATCCACGCCGATCGTGCAGTCGCGCGAGCCAACGCACTGGATCCAGGCAACCTTGCGCGGGTGCGCGCCGTCCGACGGGCGCTGCACCACGCCACCAAACGGTCCAGAAGCGGATAACATGCGCTCGAACTGCAGGCTGGTGACCACGTTCTTGTAGCGCCCGTAGCCGTACTCCGGGCGAATATCCCCCGGCATGGGTTCGAGACCGGGGGTGAGGATGACTGCGCCCACTTCCAGGTCGATCATGCGCTCAACATCCGCATGGTCGATCGCCCCGGCGCGGCAGACATAAACGCACTGGTTGCATTCCGAGCAGACGCCGCAGCGCAGGCAGCGGGCTGCTTCAAGGCGCGCCTGCTCCTCGGTGAAAACACCTGCCACTTCCAGGAAATCTGCCTTGCGCACCGCGGGAGGGCGCTTGGCAGGCTCATTGCGCAAGACCGGCAAAGCCAGGCGCCGCTCGAGGCGCTGGTTAACTTCTTCTGGTGTAAATACAGCAACTGGGAAAGCCTCTTCCTTGCGCTGTATGACCGGGATAACCTGCCCCGTGAGATAAGCCTGGATAGACCTGGCGGCGGTGTGACCGGCGGCAATCGCATTCACTATGAAAGAAGTGCCGCTAACCGCATCCCCGCCGGCATAAATGCCGGGGATATCTGTAGCTAATGTGTGCGGATCAACCACCACACGACCATTGCGCTGGCGAGACGCCTGCTTCAAAACCTCGGATTCGGGCTTCTGACCGATGGCGAAGATAACGACATCCGCCGGGATCACTTCTTCCGTGCCCGGGTATTCCTCGAAGTCCGGCCGCCCCTCCACAAAGCCGTGAAAGTCGACCTGCACGGTGCGCACACCGCTGACCTGCCCCTCGAGATGGGTCACCTCTTTAAATGTGCGCGAGGGGTAGACGTGAATGTCCTCTTCCTCCGCCTCGCGCACTTCCCAATCGTGGGCTGGCATCTGCTCGCGGCTTTCCAGGCAGGTCATACCCACCCAGCTTGCGCCCAGGCGCACCGCGCTCATTGCGGCGTCGATGGCGACATTACCGCCGCCGAGCACCAGCACGCGCTTGCCGCGCACCGCAGCCGCCTGACCGCTGACCGCCGGATACTCCAGGCTCACCTGGCGCAAGAAATCGGTCGCCATGAGCACCTGGGGCAGGTCGTTGCCCGGAATGGGCAGCTTGACGCCGGCATGCGCCCCGATGGCGACGAAAACCGCATCGTAATCATGCAACAACGCTTCCACATCATCGACGCGCTGGTTGAGGCGCAGGTCAATGCCCTCCGCCAGGATGTCATCGATCTCACGCTGCACTACTTCCGGCGGCAGGCGATGCGCCGGCACACCCACGCGCATCATTCCGCCCGGCACCGGCAAAGCCTCGAATACGGTCACCTGGCAGCCCAGGCGCGCCAGGTCGCGCGCCGCGCTCAAGCCTGCTGGACCGGAGCCAACGATTGCCACGCGCTTGCCCTGCAGCGGCTTGGGTTGCTCGCTAATAGATTTCTGCACAGCCGCCAGGGCTTCCTCGCGGTGCTGCCACGCCCAGTCGGAGACAAAGCGCTTCAGACCCATGATGTTGACCGGCTCGTCAGCCTGCCCGCGGTTGCATTCGTCCTCACAGCGGTGGTTGCACACCCGCCCGCAGATGGACGGGAAGGGATTGTCCTCCAGGATGGTGCGGTAGGCGTCAGCGTAGCGCCCTTCGGCGATCAGGGCAGTGTAACCCTGGGCGCGCTGGTGAATGGGACAGGCGTCCCGGCAGGGCGCCATACCGGCTTTATCGATGGCAAACGCGTTGGGGATAGCTTGCGGGTAGGCTTTGTAGATCGCCTTGCGCTGCGAGAGACCGCCGTTGAACTGGTCCGGCAGGCTGACAGGGCAAACCGCGGCGCAATCGCCGCAGCCGGTGCATTTGCTCAGGTCTACGTAGCGCGGGTGCTGGCGCACGGAGACAGTAAAGTCTCCCGGCTCTCCCCGGATCGCTTCGACCTCGGCATAATTCAGCAGCTCGATGTTCAAATGCCGGCCGACCTCGACCAGCTTGGGCGACATGATGCACATGGCGCAATCGTTGGTGGGGAAGGTCTTGTCGAGCTGCGCCATGGTGCCGCCGATCGCCGGAGCGCGATCGAGCAAGTACACTTTAATCCCGGCTCCAGCCAGGTCGAGGGCAGCCTGCATGCCGGCAATCCCCGCCCCCACCACCAGGGCGGCGCCTACCTTGGGGTTATCTTTCTCTTTTCCAACGTCTTTGGAAGCCATAGGCATCACCCTACCCGTTCTACCGGCCTCATCTGGCTCAACACCGGACGAGGATCAATAAGATGTTTGCTCCACCATTTCTGTGCCTCAGGCAAGCCAAATGCCAGACCGAGCAGCTCGGTGATGTAAAAAGCCGGCATCTTGGGTTCCTGGGTCTGGCGCATCTCGATATTAACCTGGCACAAGGGGCAGGCGGTCACCAGGGCGTCTGCGCCTGCCTCACGCGCCCGCTCCACCAGTCTGCCAACCAGGTTCTGAACCACGTCCGCCCGGCTGAGGGACAGGCTGGCGCCACAGCAGTCCGTAGCATGCGACCAGGGCAGCACGTCAGCCCCGGCTGCCTGCAGCAAAGCAGCCATCACCTGCGGATTATCCGGGTCGTCGAACTGCGTCACCTGGGGTGGTCTGACGAGCAGGCAGCCATAATAGGGGACCACTTTCAAGCCTGCCAGCGATTGGCGGACTTCCTTGGAGATCTGTTCCGGACCGTAATCCTCGTAAAGCACAGCCATCACCGGGCGCACGGCTACATCGCCGGTGAACTTGAAATCCACCATCGATTTCGACCTCTGCCCGCAGCACCGGATCAGTCCTCAGGTAGTAATCGGCGGCTTTCATGCGGTTGAAACATGCGGCGCATGGCGCTACCAGGTCGCGCCCTAAAGCTTGCGCCAGGGCAAGGTTACGCGCCGGCAGGGCGACTGCCAGCGCATGGCTGACAACATGCGCCGAGGAGGCGCCGCAGCAGTTCCACCCTTCGATCTCCACCAACCCCATGCCCAGGTGCTCGAACACTGCCCGGGTGGACAGCCCATACTCTAATCCGGTAGAATGCAAACTGCAGCCTGGATAATATGAATATTCCATTTATCTGCTCCGCTCAAAGATCTCTCTGATCTCTGTCGTCTTACCAGAACTCTTTGGCATTAGGGGGACTTTGCCGCGTATAAACAGGTTAACACCGGCGGGCACGTCGTTCATCAACGGCACATGCGAGAGCACTTTGAACAATCCTAAGGTGCCGCCTTCGTAAGAGCGACCCAGCGTCTTGACCATACTCATGAACAGGCGGTGGAAGAGAACCACATCTGGCTCAGCCGCAGGCACGCCCTGCCGGGTGGCAATCTGGCGCAGGGCATCCATCACCGCAGAGATGTCGATGTCATTGGGGCAGCGAGTTGCGCAGGTGTAGCATCCGGCGCACAACCAGATATCCGAGCTTTTGAGCAGCGCATCTTCCTCGCCCAGCGCCACCATGCGCAGCACCCGGTCCGGTCCATAGCTCATCTGCTCAATGACAGGGCAACCCGCTGTACACTTATGGCAGTGATAGCACAGCTCCACTTGCTGCCCGCTCAGACGATTGACTTCAGAGGTCAGGTTATTGATCATGCGCTCTCCTTCAAGCCGGCACATCCTGTGGCTGTTCCTGCGCCGCGCCGGCTGCTGCCTTGGTTTCCTCCAGATGCACCGGCAGGGTAACGGTAAACTGGCTGCCGACATTCTGGGTGCTCTTCACCGAGATGTGCCCACCCAGGCGGGTGATGAGATCCTTCACGATCGTCAGCCCCAGCCCGGTGCCCTCCCGCTGCATATCCTTGGCGTTGGGGGCGCGGAAGAACTCTTCGAACAGGTGCTGCATAGACTCTTCGGGGATGCCGATGCCTGTATCTTCCACGACGACCTGCGCTTCGCCATCCAGCCGGGACAGCCTCACCGTTACCTTGCCCTCCGGCGGCGTGTATTTCACGGCATTGGAGACCAGGTTGTTGAAGATGCGGTCGATGCCATCCTTGGTCGCCAGGATGGTCAGCGGCTCGCCGCCGGAATGGTCGATCCATTCAAGCTGGATGTCTTTTTCACGCGCCGAAACCTCGAAGCGCCGGACGATCTTTTCCAGTGCAGCTTGCAACGCCACCGGCTCGGGAGTTTCGCGGTCGCGCACATCCGCCTTGCCGGCAGCCATATCCAGCAGATCATCGATCAACCCCTGCAAGAACTCCGCCCGGCGCGCCACGCGCTCGATGATATCCTGCTGCTGCGGGGTCAGGCTTCCTACGTAGCCGCCGGTCAGGTTGCGCAACAGGCTGCGAATGACGCTCACCGGCGAGCGCAGCTCGTGCGTGACCATGCGTACGAACTGGCTCTTGGACTGCTCCAGGGCTGCTACCGCCTGGTATGACATGGCGTTCTCGATGGCGATGCTGCCCTGGGCGGCGATCGCTGCCAGGAAGTTCTCATCATCGGTCGTGAAGCGGTTCGGCTCAACCGCGTAAGCGCGCAAGATGCCTATTGGTCCTTGCATATTCACCAGAGGCGCAGACAGCATCGAGCGGATGCCCTCCTGCCGGGCTTCTTCCGGGTATTGGATCAAGGAGCTTTCGACCACATCCGGAACAGTGACGATCTTGCCGGACAACACCTCGCGCGCCAGGGCATTGGTGTCCACCTCGACCAGTCCCTTGTTCAGATAGGTCTGGCTCAACCCGTAAACCGCCACCGGCTCCAGCCTTTTCCCGCTTTTGTCCAACAGGCGGATGGTGCAAGCCTGAACGCCCATCGCATCTGCTGTCGTGCGCACCAGCCGGTCGAACACCTGGGTCAGGTCAAGCGTTGATCCGACGATGCGCGCCCCCTCGTTGAGGGCTTGCAGCCGGAGCGTGGCGCGCTGCAGGCTCTCGCTCAGGTTCACGACATCTTCCTCGCGGGCGCGCAGGCGCTCCTGGATCGAAGTCGCCAGGTAAGCGATGATCAATGCTGTGCTGCTGAAGAAGAGCAGCATGGCGCTCACATACAAGCTGTTTTGGTAAAGCGGGCTTTGCAAGAAACCGCCGATCGGCGAGTGCGGCAGAAAACCAAAATACTCTAGCAAGGCAGTGCCGGCAAGTAACACGATCGCCAGCAGGGTAAAGCCGAACGCCGTACGCGGCGGGAACAGGATCGAGGCGATGATGATGTGGAAAAAGAAGAAGAAGATGACCGGACTCTCGATACCCCCTGAGAAATAGATCAACAGGGTGATCGCCAGCCAGTCCAGGGCAACCTGCCATTTCGCCAGCATGTAGTAAGCCGAGATCGGCGATGCGGCGCGGGCGAGCCGGCGTTGCTGCAGATAGAAAACCAGGTTGTACCCCAGGATGATCAGCCCGATGGCGTACAGGGGCAGCTCGGCTGCATCCAGCCGGAACAGGTTCTCTACCACCCAGGTAGCAACCAAAACGCCCGCTCCTGCAATCCAGCGCAACTGTATCATCCAGCCAACGCTGGAAACAAGCTCAGCTTCTACCAGACTGCGGCGGGCGTTCATGGTTTGTGTCTTTGTATCCCTTTCCTTACTCTCGATCAAAGACTCACGCTTCCTAACCGTGAGCTTAGCCCAATAGCTCTCGTTCACCTTCGCCAGCAACACATCCGGATCGACCGGCTTCTCAAAGAAGACCTCCACGGGGAGGTAGTCGTCGTCCGGCGCGAAGCGCAGCGGCGTTGTGCTGTGGATCGCCGTCAGCATGATGATGGGCGTCTTGCGGAACTCTTTATAGTTCGAGCCCGGGTCCGCGCTGTGAAGATCGAGCGCCACCTGGAAGCCTGCTGTTGCGGTATCCATCATCACATCCAGGATGATCAAGTCTGGCTTGATCTGCTTGACAGCCAGCAGACCCTGGGCGGAATTTGCAGCTTCGTGGACTGAGAAACCTGCGCTCTCCAGCGGCAGGCGCAGCGACAATCGCTGGTCCGGGTCGTCATCAATGATTAAGATCTTCTTGTTTGTCATGCTTCCCTCTGCTATTCAGAAGCTCAAGGAATATTTGTTCAACCATTTCCGGCAGCGCCTCCTGAACCTGCGCACTCAGCCCGGGACCATCCTCAAGACTCCCAGGCTCCACCGCGTAGAAAAGGACTTCTTCCGGAAGCAAGCCCAGCGCCTGAGACAGCGCTAATCCACTGCTCAGACCGGCTTCATGGAGCGACACAATCCCCCCCCGGGCAATCAGGCGGACCTCCTCGGGTGTAAAACGCCGCCAAACGCCTGGCGCCTGCCCCATGCGGGCTGCATCGACAAGCACCAGGCGCTGGAGCGATGACAGGCGGGCGTCTTGCAGCCAGGCAGCCAGCCCAAAACCGGGCATCCCAGCCGCCTCCACGCACGCGCCATCCGGGATCGCCTTCTCAGCCAGTCTATTCACGGCTTCGATCCCTGCGCCATCATCGCCCCAGAGCGGGTTGCCAAAGCCGAGCACCAGCGTGGTGATCGACCCGGCAGGAGAGAGATCACTCAAGCGCAACCTCCAGGACATGCACCGAGCAGGAGATGCACGGGTCATATGCTCTTACCAGCATCTCCAGGTCCAGGCGCATCTCATCCACGGGGCGCTCGCTGATCTGCGGCACCCGCGCCCGGAAATCGGCTTGCAGGTTGCCAAGGTTCTGATTGGTGGGGATGATGCAGTTGGCGCCGGTTATCTTGCCGTCTGCGCCGATGGCATAGTTGTGGATGAGAATGCCGCGCGGCACTTCACACACACCCACGCCCTCCCCGGGCATGCGTTGCACGGGCGCCAGCGGCTCAGGGCTAACCCCCAGCTCCAGGAGCTGGTCGATGACCGCGATGGCGTCCTCCGTGCAGTGGACGATCTCCACCACCTGGGCAGCCGTGTTCAGGTAAGTATTGGTGACCTTGGGCTTGATGCCCAGCGCGGCAGCCGCATCCTTAGCCTTGGGGTGCAGTTGAGCGTAGTTATTGTTGAAGCGTGCCAGCGCGCCGACCATCAACGATTCGCGCTTGTTCTTGGTGAACTTGGCGCTGGAGTAGGGCACCAGGTACTCGTTGGTCACCTGGCGGTAATCCTCCGCCGCTACCCGGACGCCATCGCTGGTGACGATATCGCCGTCGATGAAAGCATATTCATCCGGCTTGCTGAGCGAGACGTACTCCGTATCGCGCTCGAACTTCGGCCAGGGCAGGGAGGCTGCCAGGGCGACGGTTGCTTCCACGTCGGCGCGGCTGTCTACCAGGCGCTGGCGCAGCTCGACGAGCTCCTTGCGCTTGACGAAGTGGGTAAAGCCGCCCACCGCCATAGCGATGGGGTGGGTATGCCGCCCGGCGACGGCAGCGCAGATGTCGCCAGCCAGCTTCTTCATGCGCAGGGCGCGCAGCACCACATCCGGATGGCTGGTTGCCAGCGGGATGACGCTGCCCACGCCCAGGAAATCCGGCGCCACCAGCATGTAGACATGCAGGATATGGCTATCCAGGATCTCGCCGTGGAAAGTCAGCTTGCGCAGGAGCTGCGTCTGCAGGCTGGGCTGCACGCCGAGGGCGTTCTCCGAGGCGCGCAGCGAAGCCGTGGCGTGCCCCGTGGCGCAGATGCCGCAGATGCGGCTGGTGATGTGCGACGCCTCGGTATAAGGACGGCCGCGCAGCATGGCTTCGAAGAAGCGCGGCGTCTCAATGACATCGAAGCGGCACTCCTTGAGCTGGCCATCGACAAGCTCGACAACGATGTTGCCATGGCCTTCCACACGTGTCACGTGATGAACATCGATTCTTTTACTCATCGCTGCGCTTCCTTCTTCATCATTTGTTCTCGCACCTGATAAGTGGTAAACAGGGTATAGCGAGTGGTAATGTCCTCAACCGTCAGACCGTGCTTGGCAAGCAGGTCGCGCATCGAGGTATCGTTGGGGTTGGAGATGAAACCGCGGCAAGCCTCGCACGAATCCCCGTAGGTGGGGCAGATGGCGCCGCAGCCGGCGCGTGTCACCGGTCCCATGCAGACGCTGCCCTTGGTGAACATGCAGGTATTCTCCTTGAGCTTGCACTCCACGCACAGCGGGTAATCTGGGATGGGCGGTTTTTTGCCCTGCAGCAGCGCCTTGACGCAGGCGATGAACTCGTTGCGGTCGATGGGGCAGCCGGGTATGGCAAAATCGACCGGGATGACGGCTTCGATGGGGCGAGCGTCGTACGTCTCGTACCAGCCGGCTTTATCGCCGTACACATACTGGCGCACTTCCTCCAGCGGGTGCAGCGACTTGAGGGCGTTTACCCCACCCAGGTGAGCGCAGGTGCCCAGCGCCACCACCAGAGCCGCCCGCTCGCGGATCTCCTTCAAACGCGCCTCGTCGCTCTGGCGCGTGCACGAGCCTTCGATGAAAGCCACCAGGTAATCCTCGCCCTTTTCGGTCATCGCCTCGCGGAACTGGACGATGTCCACAACACCCAGCAATTCGGGATGGGTTTGCAGCGAGTCGACCACGGTGAGCTGGCAGCCCTCGCAGGAGGTGAAGTCAAAGAATGCTATCTTGGGTTTGCCGTTGGCGCTCATAATGCCTCCTCCAGTCCCTTGAGCTCTTTGTAGGAGAACACAGGCCCCGACTGGCAAGCATAGACGTTGTTGATCTGGCAGTGCCCGCACTTACCGATGCCGCACTTCATGCGTCGCTCCAGCGAAAGGTAGATGTTGCCCTCGGAGATGCCCTTGCCGAGCAGCTCCATCAAGACAAAGCGATACATCACCGGAGGTCCGACGGTGACCGCCACCGTATTGCGCGGGTAGACAGAGATGAATTTGAACAGGGTGGTGATGACGCCCACATTGCCGCTCCAGGTATCGTCCCCCCGGTCCACGGTGAGCAAGAGCTCCACGTCGGAGCGTTCCGCCCAGCGCTGCAGCTCGTCTTTGAAGAGCAGCTCAGCCGGCGTGCGCGCCCCGTACAGGATGATGACCCGCCCGAACAGGGCGCGCTCATCCAGCACCTGGTTGATCAGGGAGCGCGCCGGTGGAAGACCCAGACCGCCCGGCGCGAAGAGCATATCCTTACCGCGGAAGCTCTCGATGGGGAAACCGTGACCGAAAGGTCCGCGGATGCCCACCTTATCCCCTGCCTTGAGCTGGTGCAGGGCAGCGGTCACATCGCCCACCTTGCGCACGCACATCTCGAATGTCTCGGTGCTGCGGCTGGGAGAGCTGCAGATGCTGATCGGCGCCTCGCCCACTCCCAACACCGATACTTCCACAAACTGCCCGGGGCGGTTGCCCAGCGGGCGCCCGCCTGGAAGCTGCAGGGTGAAGACCTTTTCCAGGGGGGTCATTTCTTCGACTTTCACGATGTCAGCCATCTCCGGGATGAAGAGCGGCTCGACATCACGTGGCATTTCAGCCACAGGAGCAACATTTCCATTTGTGATCATGATCTGCCCCCGATCTCTTGTAGGCGGTAAAGCTCGTTGAATACACCCACGGGGGTGATGTCTACCAGGCAGGCACGTGCGCAGCGCCCACAGCCCACGCAGCCGAGGAACTGGTGCGCTTCCAGGATGTACTTGCCCTTGCGCAAGAAGCGGTGCCGCTGGCGCAGCCCTCTGCTCTTGCGGAAGTTATGCCCACCAGCCACGGTGGCAAACTCGTCCAGCTGGCAGCGAGTTCCCACAGGCGCGTGCGCTGCCCACGCTTCAGGTCCAGCTCCACTTCATCGCGCACGTCGAAGCAGAAGCAGGTGGGGCAGACATTGGTGCAAGCTGCGCAGCTCAGGCAGCGCTGTCCCAGCTCCTCCCAGAGCGGGCTCTTCATGCTCATATCCAGCAATGAAGGCAGCTCGCTCACGTCGAAATTCAGGCGGTAGGGGAACTTGGGCCACTTCTCGCCGATCACCTTGTTCAGGCGCTGCATATCGTCGGGCGAGGCGGCGCTGGCGATGGTGTACTTCTCCAGCAGCTCAGCGCCGGCGGGGGTGCCGATATCCACGGCATAGGCATCCCCCAGGTCGGTCAGGTGCAGGTCATAGCCCTCGTCTGCGCTGAGCGTGCCCATGCTTTTGCAGAAGGAGTGCTCATCGCAGGGCGCCAGGCATTCCACGCTCACGATCAGCGTCACCTTGCGCCGGTCGATATAGCTGGGATCCGCATGCCCGCTGGAGAAAACGTGATCGATCAATTGGATGGCGTGCACATCACAGGTGTGCACGCCGAAGATCACGGTCGGCTGCGGACTGGGCGGCGGCGTGACCGTGGCTCCGTTGGATCGATCGAAGCTGAAGAGCACCTCTGCCGGAGGCAGGAGGTACTTTTTGGGCGGCAGGATTGTGGTGGAATACTCCAGCCTCAATTCTGCCGGGTCGCCGACCTCGTCGAAGGCAAAGCCGCTATCATAAGCGACCGGACCGACGACGCGGTAATCGGGCATCAGGCGACCTACAAATTGGACGAACTCTTTCTTTTGCAGGATGGTAAGGCTCACATTCAACTCCTCGTTGCGGAAGGATGACACAGTCTGAACCCCGTTTCCTCTTTTGGCGAAGTGATCAACCTGTCAACTTCCACTCTCTATACAATGCGCCGGCAGTCTCTCCTATCCTTCTCCGGCAGAGAACACAGAATACATGGTAGAGAAATTTCCACCATGTGTACACTTATGAATCTACCCAAAAAGACGGCAAACCAAGTGACATATTCAACCCATACCCGTGATAATTATCACAACTTGCCTTCCACCCGTGACATCACAAGGGGCAGGCGTTTCCACCAGGACGTAGCCGCTGCCGGGCACATTGACGATACTGGGAGGGGTTCGCCGGATCGGATTCGATCTTGGTGCGCAGGCGGTGCACAAGCTGGCGCAGCATATCCCGGTCTCCCCGGCGGGAGCCCCACACATGCTCCAGGATCGCCTCGAAGCTCTGCACCTCCCCAGGGTTGCTGCGCAGCAGCTCAAACAATCTCCCTTCTAACGGTGTGAGGCGGATGGTTTTGCCATGCTCCAGGGAATACGCCCTGAGAGCCGGCTGCCGGACCGCCCGGTCCCACCCGGTGGGAATTGCCTGCCGGGAAGGCGCGGCGCAGCACGGCGTTGGCGCGCGCCACCAGCTGGCGCGGGCTGAAGGGCTTGCCCAGGTAAGCGTCAGCCCCCAGCTCGAGACCCTGCACCACGTCGGCGTCATCGCAGCGCACGCTGAGGAAGATGATGGGGGTATCGCACTCTCTGCGGATGCGCTGGCATACGGCAAAGCCATCCAGCCGGGGCAGGTTCACGTCCAGGATGAGCAGGTCCGGTCGCACTTCCGCCCAGCGCTCCAGGGCTGAGATGCCATCATACGCCTGGAACACCTCGAAGCCTGCGCGCTGCAGGGCGTAGGCGACCACGTCCGCCATCACCCGATCGCCATCAATCACCAGTACTTTCATGACATTCTGAATGTACCGGAAATGAATGACAAAGTCTGTGATTAATTCATGACAAGGCTGTGACAAAAATTCCCCAAGAGGGGGGTCAGGTGCAGACTGTACCCCCTCTTTCGGAGATTACTCCGGGCTATCCAGCGCCAAGCCGTATCCCAACCCGGGCACGGTGTTGATGAAGACCGGCTTGGCGGGATCGGGCTCGATCTTGCCCCGCAGGCGCCGCACGAGCTGGCGCAGCATATCCCGATCCCCGCCGCCGGGTCCCCAGACGTAGTCGATGATCGTATCGAAGGTGAGCACCTGCCCGGCGTTTGCCATCAGGTAGCCCAGCAAGCGCCCCTCCAGCGGGGTGAGCGGCACCGCCTCGCCCTGCGCCACGCGCGCCTCGCGCCGGTTGGAATCCAGGTACAGGTTGCTCACCTGCTTGGGCGCCGGAGCCGAGGGCAGCCGCGCCCGGCGCAACACGGCGTGGGCGCGCGCCACCAATTGGCGCGGGCTGAACGGCTTGGTGATGTAATCGTCGGCGCCGATCTCCAGCCCGTGCACCACATCCTCGTCCTCGCCGCGCACGGTGAGCAGGATGATGGGCACGTCCGATTCGCGGCGGATGCGCTGGCAGACGGTGAATCCGTCCATCTTGGGCAGGTTCACATCCAGGATGATCAGCTCCGGGTTCTCTTCCATCCAGCGCTGCAGGGCGATCACCCCGTCATACGCCTGGATGACCTCGAAGCCCTCCCGGCGCAGGGCAAAAGCCACCACATCCGCCAGGACGCGATCGTCGTCTACGATGAGCGCTTTCATGCCTCTCTCGCCAGCGGCAGGGTGAACCAGAAGATCGAGCCGCCTCCCGGGCGGTCTTCTACCTCGGCTTGCCCGCCCTGCGCTTCTACAATGGCTTTGACAACCGACAAGCCCAGCCCGGCGCCAACTTTTGCCGGACCTTCCGCCGCCGAGGGGTACTCGAAGCGCCGGAAGACCGCCTCCCGCTTGCCGCCGGAGATGCCCGGTCCGCGGTCGGCGACCGCCACGCGCACCCGGTCGCCGGTGAGCGTTACCGCCAGCTCGATCTCCTCGTCGGCGGGACCGTACTTGCTGGCGTTCGACAATAAGTTTACCAGCACTTGCGCCGTCCGGCGCGGGTCTGCCAGCACATCCGGCAATTCCGAGGGCGCCTCTTCCACCAGGCGCTGGTTGTACTTCTCCAGCAGCGGGCGCATGGTAGCCACCGCCTCAGCGATGATCTTTTTCAGGTCGCTCGGTCGCGGCGAGACGCGGAAATGCCCGGCTTCGATGCTGGCGCTCTCCAGCAGGTTATCCACCAGGGTCTGCAAGCCCAGCACGCCGAGATGCAGGGTACGCAGCAGCTCACCCATCTCCGCCGGGGTCAGATCCGGCGCCTGATCCATCAGCAGCTCGGCAGAAGCCGCCAGCGCCGAGAGCGGCGTACGGAACTCGTGCGCCACGTTGGCGATGAAGTAGCCCAACAGGCGGTGGACGGTCTCTTCCTGGCTGACATCGCGGAAGACGATGGCAGCCTCGCCCGCCGCCTGGCGATCCTTGCTCAGCCAGGCGCGCGTCACCGAGAGGGTGGCTTCCCCGCCGCCCGCCAGGCGCACAACGAGGTTGTTCTTCTGCCCGGGCGCCGGCAGCAGGTCGCAAAACACCAGCCCTTCCCCGGCTACCGGAAAGACCTGGTCGCACGGGCGACCCAGCACCTCATCCCGGCTCCAGCCGGTGATGCGCTCCGCCCCGTGGCTGAAAAAGGCGATCTTACCGGACTCGTCCAGGGTCATGATGCCCTCGACAATGGATTCGAGCAGGCGCTCGGACCAGTCTTTCTCGGCTTGCAGGTCGCCCAGGGTCTGCTGCAGGTCGCGGCGGGCGCTCTCCAGCGCCTGGCTGACCTGCGCCACCTCGATGATCTGGGTATCCACCTGCACCGGGGAGCTCAGGTCGCCCTGGCTGAGGCGGCTGGCTGCCTGCGCCAGCTCCTCCAGCGGGCGGCTGAGGCGGCGCGCCAGCAGGGCGCCCAGTGCCGAGCCCACCAGCACGATCACCGCCAGGCTGCCGGCCGAGATCCACAGCATGCGCCGCTGCGTGGCGGCGATGCCGGTCACCGGCAGAGCCACCTCCGCCTCCAGGCTTTGCGAACCCAGCGGCAGGCGGGCGGCGTAAAAGGGCTGGTTCTCCACCTCGTAGGTGCAGCACACCGCCGCCTCGGGCGTGGACAGGCTGGACTCGCCCGGCGCCAGCGTGGCGAGGTTCTGCGGGGGCTCGGCATAGCTCGCCGCCACCGCCAGACCGCTGACCAGCAGGGCATGCTCCAGCCCGGTCTGCCGGCGCGCCTGCAGCACAAACTCCTCGTCGAGCTGCTCGCCCAGCACCACGCTCCCCACACCCTGGATGGGGTAAGAAGCCATCAGCCAGACCTGCGGCGGCACCTCGGGCGAGAGGACGTAAAAGGCGCCGCCGGGTTCTGAAGCAGCCCCTGGCACAAGCCCGGCGTGGGCAATTTACCCGTGGAGACGAGCGCCTGCCCCTGTGAATCGCACAGCACGATCAGGTCGACGCCCTCGCCGGACTGCAGCGTGCGCAGGTAATCCAGCGTCTGCGCCACGTCGCCCTCCGCCAGCAAGGCGGGCAAGCTGGGGCGCTGCGCCGCCAGGCGCGCCAGGTTGGAGATTTGTTCTTGTTTGGCGTCATACAGGGCGCGCGCCGCCTGCAAACCGCCATCCACCTGCGCCCAGGCTTGCCGGTCGAGCTGCTGGTGGATGAGCCACAGGGTGGGGATGCCGGCAATGGCTGCGGCGAGCACCACCGCCAGCAGGATGCTCAGGAGAGCGGGATGAGCTGGGTTTGCAGGCTGCGCAATTTGGACGGGAGTTACCCACAAAGTCCTACTCCCCCTCAACGTCATCTGCCAGTATCGCCTGGATTTCATGATACAACGCAGGTATATCTTGGATCGCCGTATTCCATACGATCTGCCAAAGAATCGCAAAATACTCATGTACCGCTATATTGCGAAAGCCGACAATATCTTCCCATTCGATCTCTTTATGCTTGTTCCGGACATCGAGCGGCAGGTGGGAAGCCGCTTCTCCGATAACGATCAATTTCTGCAGCACAGCGCTCTGGCGCAGCTCATCCGCAAGGAACTGCTCCTCATCAATATGCTCACAAAACCGACCGATCGCCTCTGCTGCTTCGAGTATGTCTAGAAAGTACAGTTTCTCAGGCCGCATATACTTCCTGTGCACTGGAAAGCACTGTCTCACGGATGGCAGGTTTCAACCCCTCTTGCGGTACCAGATCCACCGGTCTCTGGAATATTTCAGAAAGCTCTCTTCTCATCCTCCCGAGCATCATAAACGTAACTCGAGCAGACGAATCAAAAACGATCAGAACATCGATGTCGCTCTCCGGACCAAAATCTTCACGCAAGACCGAGCCGAAGAGCGCCAAGCGCTGTACGCCATATCGCTGGCAAAAATCCGTAATTTTTCTCTTGGGAATTCTTAACCTCGGACATCGCCATACTCATCTCTAAAGTGGAAGACAGGCTTTTTGAATTATACAAGGATTTCGCCGGTTTTTTTTGTCAATAACCTAACCCGGTCGGGCGCGCCGCCTGCAGACCGCCATCCACCTGCGCCCAGGCTTGTCGGTCGACCTGCTGGTGGATGAGCCACAGGGTGGGGATGCCGGCGATGGCTGCGGCGAGCACCACCGCCAGCAGGATGCTCAGGACGAGCTGGGATTGCAGGCTGTGGAACTTGGGGTGTGTACATCTAGCAACCCGAGACCGGTGGTAATCAGGCATGGATTCGATTATATCGGAGCAAATAAGAATTCGTGCGTTGGAAACGCACACTACCCGTCAGGTTATAAAAACTCATCTGGCGGGATTAATCAAATAAAGCTCAAAGTAATTAGGATTATGATCTGATGCTAACGGAAATGTCTTTGAGATCGTCCTTAATTTCTCTTCCGCTTCTGATGCGTCAAAGCCAACAAATTCGATGATTGGAGAACGGGGAATGTACACATGATCTCGATCATTCCATAATGCAACCTTGTCCAGACCCCTTGACGGAACCCACATACTGTACCGTCGAAGATGTATTTCTCACCCAGCCATTTTTATTATACAAATTCAGAGTATTCGAATCCTTTAGAGTGTAATTCACATCACCTGTGATTACCAAAAATTCATTTTTATACTGATTAGCAAGATTAAAGAAGCCATTCGGTTTGAATACGATTATAGATGCAATCCGACCAACGATCCCAATTTGAAGTGCACATTGGGGTTAAATGAACACCGAAAACAATTTAACTCATTCCCTTTTGGTGTTACAACTTTAGCCTTCAATCCCCTAAAAAGGCTGGCTTCTGCAATTTGCAAATCGCTCCATTTGTATTTGGAGATATATTTATAGGGAGGGCCAGGATAATGGAGTGACTTCACATCATCAATTTCATAACCGGCTTTAGTGAAAATTGCAATCCTTCCCTTTTGGTCACTTCCATCAAACATCATATTTTTAGCAATGAAATAATTGGGATACCCAAATTCGTGAGCAAACCAACTAACAGCGTTTTCATCCGTAAAAAATTTGTTAATGATGAGGATATCAGCATCTGCTGCGGCAATGATATCCAGGCATAGCCTGGCTCTCTCAATAGCCTGCGATGTTCCAGCCATGTTATTAACAAATTCAGCAATCCCACCGCCATAAAGAATGTTGTATTGCAGGAAGGTAATCCGTTCAATATTATCCGGTAATAACGTTGGCGTCGGCTCAGGGGTATCCGTATATGTGGGTAATAGCGTTGGTGTACAAGTTGAGGTTAATGTTGGTGTCGGTGATGGCGGATGAGTGGGTGTTGAAATATCTTGCTCAGGAGTGGGACTGAAGGTCTGGGGGAATGTTGGATCTGCGGTTGGAATTGGAGTTGGGATTGCAACGCATGCGCCCGTAAATACCAGTCCAACCAATGCGACTGTTACTAGGCAAATCAGAGTGGAAACTCTCATCTGAGCCTCCGTTAAACAAACCTTTTTCTGTAATAATTTTCGGTCTTTGAATGTCCTCTGACCAAGACACCCGTTTTCTGCGAGAAAACGGGTGTCTGATCATAATTTTGAAATATATTCTCGTACTGTCCTCCCTAAAAATCCTCCCCCCTTGGGCGCAGGTAGAGCATCAACCGCACCACCACGTCGCGCGTCTCGCCGTCCGGCAGCATGAAGTAATCCTCGTAGGTGGCGCGCAGGGCGAAGCCCAGGCGCTGGAAGGCTTTGATCACGCGCGTCTGGTCGATGACGATCTCGGCGATCAGCGCCTGCAGCTCCTCTTTGCGCGCCAGGTCGATCACCGTGGAGAGCATGCGCGAGCCCAGCCCGCGCTGGCGGAAGTCCCTGGCTAAGAAGATGCGCACCTCCCCCAGGTGGCGCTTCGGACCCCGCCCGAAATGCAGGGTAGCCTGCCCGACGATCTGCCCGCGCACCAGCGCCAGCAGCGGCAGCACACGCTCGTAATCCAGGTCATCGCCCCAGCGCTGGATCACTTCCGGATCGCGGACATTATCGCGAAAGTAGAGCAATTCCTCATCGCTCAACGGGGCAAACAGCTCCCTCAGCCCCGCCTCGTCTTCGGGCAGCATCGGGCGCAAGAGCACTTGCGCGCCGTCCCTCAGGGTCACTACGTTGCGGTAGTTCTTGATCTGCTCTGGCAGCATGCCTCACACTCCTCGGAAGGGTCGCGCGCTGGCGCAGCAAACGATGATCGCAGTGCGGGCGAAACCCCTATCGTGATTATGATGGCAGGTTCGCCCCTATCCTAATTATATCCAAACTTGGCTTAGGCTGCACCTGGAGTGGGGCGCAATTGGCGCAAGCCGAAGCTATAGCGGGTCCCGCCGATCTCGCTGACAAAATGGAACGGGCGCGCAGTCCTCGCCCAGGAAGCCCGGGGCGCGCATCAGGATGAGGTTCCCCGGGGCGGCAGCGATCTCAACCGCACCGCTGCCGGAGCGGTCGGCGCAGACGAAGAAGCGCCCTTGCCCGGCGATAACGAAGATGCAGATCAGGTTGATGTAGCGCAGCCCGTCGCGGTGGGGCGTGATGCCGATCGAGCCCTGCTCGTACTTCTGCAGCGAGAGCGAGTTGAAGCGCAGGGGCGAGGCAAACGGGTATTGCGGCAGGCTCGCCAGGCGCTCATCCATCCAGGACTGGAAGGCGTCGCGCAGGGCGAGGTAGGCGCTGCCCGGCGGGAAGCTCTCGCAGGAGCCCATCTGCTGGCGCACCAGCCGGTCGCCGCTGCCCACAGTTTCTTCTTCCGGGGTATAGGTGTAACGCTCCGCCTCGGCGTGCAGCGCTGAGGCGGAAAGCCTCGTCGAGCAAGGGCAGGGAGGCCGCGCCGACCCTGGCGACCTGCTCGAGCAGAGGGGTAAGATCCCCAAACTGGCGAAAGAACGGCTGGGTCATAGCAAGGCGCAGGGTAAGGGACGCTTCAGCGAGTGCATTGCCGCTCAATAGCGCCCGCGGGCGACCTTCACCTCGGGGCGGGCGAGCTCGTCCTCCTGCGCGGCGAAGACGCTCACCGCGCAGGCTTTGAACTCGGGGATCTTCGCCTGGGCGTCCAGAACGTCGATGGTGAGCAGGTTGGCGGCGGCTTCGCTGAAGTGGAAGGGGATGAAGACCACGCCGGGCGAGGCTTTTTCGGTGACGGCGGCGCGCAGCACGATGGCGCCGCGCCGCGAGGCGACGCGCACCGCCATGCCGCTCTCGATGCCCACCATGGCGGCGTCCGCCGGGTTGATCTCCACCGTGGCTTCGGGGTATAGCTCATCGAGCTTGGAGTGGCGCGTCATGGTGCCGCCGTGCCAGTGCTCCAGCACGCGCCCGGTGGTCAGGATGAACGGGAACTCATCATCGGGCAGCTCGGCGGCGGGGACGAATTCCAGCGGGGTGAACTTGCCCCGCCCGCGCGGGAAGCTCTCAGCGAACAGGTAGGGCGTGCCGGGGTGCGTAGCGTCCCACACCGGCGTCTGCAAGCCGGTTTTCTCGATGCGCTCGTACTTCACGCCGGCGTACTCGGGGACGGCGCTCGCCACCTCTTCCATGATCTCGCAGGCGTGCTGTGTAATCCCAGCGCGCCGAGCGTTGCCGCCCCAGGCGGCGCTCGATGCGCTGCGCCAGGTCGCAGATGATCTGCCAGTCTGGGCGCGCCGCGCCGCGCGGCGGTAGCGCCTGGCGCACGCGCTGCACGCGCCGGTCGGTATTGGTGAAGGTGCCGTCCTTCTCCGCCCAGGCAGCCGCCGGCAGGAAGACATCGGCAAAGGCGCCGGATTCGTTGATGAAGAGGTCCTGCGCCACCAGGAATTCAAGCTGCTGCATGTGCTGGCGCGTCAGGTTGAGGTTGGGCTCGGTCATCATGGGGTTTTCGCCCATGATGTACAGCGAGCGCACGCCGCCGGGGTGGGCGTGGGAGAGGATCTCGGTGGTGGTCAAGCCGCGCTTGCGGCTCAGCCCGCCCGGCTCGATGTTCCAGGCTTGCTCCCAGCGCTGCGCGTTGGCGGGGTCGTCCACCGGCATGTAGCCGGGGTAATGGTAGGGCATGCAGCCCATGTCGGAGGCGCCCTGCACGTTGTTCTGCCCGCGCAGGGGGTTGAGACCGGTGCCCTCCCGCCCGATATGCCCGGTGAGCAGCGCCAGGTGGATCACCGACAGGGCGCTGGCGGTGCCCTGCGAAAGCTGGGAGATGCCCATGCCCCAGTAGATGGCGCCGCGCTGCGCCGTGGCGTACAGGCGCGCCGCTTCGATGATCAGGTTGCGGTCGACGCCGGAGACCATCTCCGCCCACTCGGGGGTGAACCCCTCCAGCGATTGGACATATTCCGCGTAGCCCTCGGTGCGGCTGGCGATGAACTCCTCGTTCACCAATCCCTCGCGCACGATGACATGCGCCATGGCGGAGAAGACCGCCACGTTGCTGCCCGGCTTGAGCGGCAGCCACAGCAGCGGCGTAATCGCACAGCTCCAGGCGGCGCGGGTCGATCACGATCATCTTGGCGCCGTGCTTCTCCACGGCAGCCTTCATCTGCAGGGCGATGATGGGGTGGTTCTCGGTGGTGTTGGAGCCGGTGACGATGAAGCAGTCGGACTTGACCACCTCGGCGGCGGTATTGCTCATGGCGGAGGAGCCCACCGCCTGCATCAGCGCCACCACCGACCCGGCATGGCACAGGCGGGTGCAGTGATCTACATTGTTGGTGCGGAACAGGGCGCGGAACATCTTTTGCAAGAGGTAGTTATCCTCGTTGACGGCTTTAGCGCAGCAGTACACCGCCAGCGCCTGCGAGCCATCCCGCCGGTAAATCTCCACCAGGCGCTCCGCCACCGTCTCCAGCGCCTCATCCCAGCTCACCTCGCGCCACTCGGAAAGGTCGAATGCCTGGGTGCGCTCGCCCGGCTTCTGGGGCTGCCTGCGCACCAGGGGCGCCGTCACGCGGTTCTTATGGTAGATGTAATCATAGCCAAAGCGTCCCTTCACGCACAGGTTGCCCTGGTTGACCACGCTGTCGAAGGGGGAGGTCACGCGGTAAATGGTATCGTCCTTGACGTGCAGCTCGAGGTTGCAGCCCACGCCGCAGTAGGGGCACACGGTAGGGGTCACATGGTCGGGTTGGAGCATCACGCCTCCTGCTGGTTCCTTTTCCTTCTGCGCTCGCTACGGGTCACCTGTAAGATCTCATCCGGGGTCATGCCCTGCTCGAGCAGCCACTCGCGCTTGGGCTTGAGCGCCCCTGTGGGGCAAACGCCCACGCACTGCCCGCAAAAGACGCAGGTGGTAGCGGGCATGGGCAGGTCGAAAAATGTGCCGATCTGCGTCTCGAAGCCGCGCCCCTTGAAGTTGATGGCGTAGGTGTACTGGGCGTCGTCGGCGCACACCTGCACGCAACGCCAGCACAGCACGCACTTGGCGTAATCGCGCACGTACATGGGGTTATCGTCGATGAGCGGGATATCCCGCTCCTGGCTGCCGGGGAAGCGATACCGGTCAGCGGCGTAATCCTGGATGAAGCCCTGGATCGCCGGGGCTTCGGAGAGGTCGACCGCTGAGTTCGAGCATCTCCAGGATGGTGCGCCGGCTGCGCTCCACGCGCGGGCTGCGCGTGTGCACCACCATGCCCTCGGCGACCTGCGCCACGCAGGATGGCGCCAGCACCCGGGCGCCTTCCACCTCCACCACGCACAGGCGGCACAGGGCGTTGGCGGTGCAGGCTTCGTGGTAACAAATGGTGGGGATGGCAAGACCGATGCTCTCTGCCGCCTTGAGAAGGGTCGTCCCGGCGGGTACAGACACGGGCAAACCGTCGATGATCAGGGATACGTCTGGCACGCTGGCTCCTTGAGTAGATTTATGGCTTGATCTGGACTGGCTCGAACAGGTGGGGCCAGAGCTGCAAGGCGCTGAGCACAGCGCTGGCGGCGGTCTGACCCAGACCGCACAACGAAGCGTCGCTCATCGTCCAGCCGACGTCGGTGAGGCGCTCGACATCGCCGGGCATGGCTTCGCCGCGGGCGATGCGCTGCAGGATCTCGTGCTGGCGCTGCGTGCCGAGCTGGCAGGGATAGCACTTGCCGCACGATTCGTGGGCAAAGAAGCGCGCCAGCCGGCGCAGCACGTCGCGCAGGTCGCGCCGCTCGTCGAAGACCATCACCACGCCGGAGCCGAGCGGCAGCCCGGCAGCGCGCAGGTCCTCGAAGGTCATGCGCACATCCAGCTGGGCGGGCGTGGCAAAGGCGCCCGCCGCCCCGCCGAACAATACGGCTTGCAAGGCGTATCCGTGTGGGACGCCGCCCGCCAGCTCTTCAAGCAAATGGCGCAGGGTGACGCCGAACGGCACTTCGTACACGCCTGGGCGAGCCACATCGCCCGAGAGGCAAAACAGCTTGGTGCCCGGCGACTTCGCCGTGCCGAGCTGGCGGTACTGCGCCGCTCCCTGCAGGATCACGGACGGCACATTGCACAGGGTCTCGACGTTGTTGATCACCGTCGGCTTGCCAAATAACCCGTGCGTGGTGGGGAAGGGCGGCTTGAGGCGCGGGAAGCCGCGCTTGCCCTCGATGGCTTCGAAAAGGGCGGTCTCCTCGCCGCAAATGTACGCGCCTGCCCCGCGGCGCAGCTCGATATCGAACGCGTATCCGCTGCCCATCACGTCGCTGCCGATGTAGCCGCCCCGGCGGGCATCTCCCAGCGCCTGCTCGAAGGAGCGGAAGGCTGCCGGGTATTCCCCGCGCACGAAGATATAGCCCTGGTGCGCGCCGATGGCGTAGCCGCCGATGACCAGCCCCTCGATGATGCGCTGCGGGTCTTCCTCCATCAGCACGCGGTCTTTGAAGGTGCCCGGCTCGGATTCGTCGGCGTTGCAGACGATATACTTGGGCTCGCCTACCGCATTGCTGGCGCCTTCCCATTTCAACCCGGTCGGGAAAGCCGCGCCGCCGCGCCCGACCAACCCGGAGGCTTTGACCTCGGCGATCAGCGCGGCGGGGGACATGCCAAGCGCTTTGCGCAGGGCGGCATAGCCGCCACCCGAGACGTACTCATCCAAGGAGACGGAGCGCCCTTTGCCGCAGTTAACCGTTAGCCGCCGCGAGCTGCCGTACACCTGCCCGTGCGGGGCATCTCCCTTCCCCTCTAACCAGCGATCGATCTCGTCCGGGCGGGCGCGGCTTACCGCCGTATCGCCCACCAGCACTCCCGGCGCGTGATCGCACAGTCCCAGGCAGGGGGCGCGCTCGATGGTGAAGCGACCATCGGCGCTCACCTGGTCCAGCTCGACGCCCAGGCGGGCGCAAAGTGTAGCCAGCACCTCGCCGCTGCCTGCCAATGCGCAGGCGGGATCATCGCACACCTGGATCACCGTCTTACCGACTGCATCCCGGTAGAACATGCTGTAAAAATCGATCACGCCGTACACATCCGCCAGGGGGACACCCAGGATGCGCCCAATCTCCCCGGCGACCGGTTGCGGCAGATAGCCGTAGATGCTCTGTGCGATGTGTAAAGCGGGCAGCAAGGCGAGGCGCCCCTGGGGGGCAATCCCTTCCAGAGCGCGCTGCAGCGGGACGAAATCGAAATCCGACATAAGACCTCCAAGTTTGCTAAGTATATCACCGCTCGAATGAATAGAAGCCATCCCAGCCAGGGATAGCGATGCTCATCCCAGTATCCCTACGCCTATATCACCACCCCGGGAGCTCCTTGCAAAAGGGTTAGTGCAATAAAAAATCCTCTCAATTAAAATTGGTAGGATAATCCAAAACCTGGAACATCGAGCAGACTCCGGGCATGGCAAACCAGGCTTCTACCTTTATCTTAGCGCTCCTCTTCACAACGATTATCTCGGTTGTGATCGCCATCAATGCTTTCCAGCGGCGCGGCGTCGCCGGGGCGAGACCGCTGGCGTTCATGATGGCTGCCATTGCATTTTGGTCTCTCGCTTATGCGCTGGAGACAGCCAGCATCACTCTGAGTGGAAAACTCATCTGGGCAAAAGCCGAATACATCGGCATCGTCATCGTGCCTCTGAGCTGGCTGGCTTTCGCCCTGGAGTATACCAACCATGCCCGCCTGTTGACCAGACGCAATATCGTCCTGGCGGCGATATTCCCGGCTCTCATGCTGGTCCTGGTGTGGAGCAATGAGCTTCATGGTTGGGTCTGGCGAGATACATCCCTGGAGGCGCTTGGGAACCTCTTGATCCTCAACGTCGTACACGGTGATGTATTTTGGCTATTTACGGGCTATAGTTATTTCTTGATCCTTGGCGGGACGATACTGGTCTTCCAGGCGTTCGTCCGCCAGTCTAACCTGGGTCGAAAACAGGCAGGGATGATTCTGCTCGCTGCGACAATCCCCTGGCTGGGAAATGCCCTTTACCTCAGCGACGCCATCCCACTGCCACAAATCGACCTGACCTCGTTCGCCTTTGCCCTGACCGGCGTCCTGGCGATGATCGCCCTGACGCGCTTCCGCCTGCTGGATATCCTCCCCGTAGCACACAAGGTGATCTTCGAGAACCTGGTAGACGGCGTGATCGTCCTGGACGCCCAGGACCGCATCGTGGAAGTAAACCTGGCAGCCGTTCGCCTGCTGGAGCTACAGCCCAAAGAGCTGATCGGGCGCTCAGTCTTTGATGTGTACGCTGAGATTTCCGGGAAGTGGTCCGGCGTTTTCTCAAAGGATATGGCTGAAGCCATCGGCGAATATCTCAAAGCACCGGTGATCCGCCAGGAGGTCAGCCTGGGGGAGGGAGACCGGCAGGCGACCTTCGATTTGCGCATCTCCCCTGTAAAAGGAAAGCACGGCCAGCAAGCCGGGCGGATGGTGATGTGGAGCGATCTGACCGACCGGCGCAGGGTCGATGACGTCCTGCAAAAGAAGCTCGAAGAAAACGCACAACTCATCGACGAGGCTCACCGGCGTACCCAACACCTGGAAGGGCTGAACGCGATCGTCGGTAATGCCGCAGCCGCTACGGACATTCAGAGTCTGGTCGATTTTGCCCTCGAGCGTACCCTGCAATCCCTCAGCCTGGATTTAGGCGCCATCTGCATCCAGGGAAAGATGAGCGTGCGCGGTTTGCCCGTCAAGGATCACAATGACCCCCTGGTGCGGGCGATCCAACAATCTTGCCTGGCGACAGGCAGCCAGATTTGTATCGAAGACTGGCAAGCGCGCAGCGAGAACGGTTCCCTGGTTACCCTGGGAGAGATGATGAGCGGCGCAGATATTCGCTCATCGTTCATCTTACCGATTTACGCCAACACGGAGATCATCGGCGGCATCCTCCTTGCCGACAGGCAGCCGCGCCGGTGGACAAGCGATGAAATCGTGATGGTCGAGACGTTAAGCAAACAATTGGGGGTGGCAGCCGAAAGATTGCACCTATTCACCACTGCTAAAGAGCAGGCGGCGCGGATGAGCCGCCTGGCAGAGATCAGCGGCAACCTCAACCGCACATTCACCCACTCGGAAGTCTTGGAAGGGATAGGGCAGGGCGCGCTGAAGCCTGTCAGAGGCGCATCGCGCCGCGATCTTCATCCGCCAGGCAGATGAGACCGCCACCTGCCCCTGGCATGTGGGTTTATCCGCCGCGTACATCGAGGCTGTATCCCGGCGTGCCAAAGATATGCCCGGCGGGCAATTGTTCCAACAATCCGACGCCGTGCTCATCCAGGACATCAGCCAGTTGCCCGATTCGTCCCCGCTGAAGAAGCTGGCTCTGGCGGAAGGTTACCAAGCCATCGGGCTGTGGCCCCTGATCTACGAGGAACGCGTTGTGGCAGCCGTAGGCTGTTATTACAACCTGCCCCATGCCTGGGGAGAGCCGCAGCGCGAAGTGATGCTCACCTTTGCACGCCAGGCGGCGGTAGCCCTGCAAAACGCCGGTCTGTTTGAGGAGACTCGCCGGCGCGCCTCCCAGATGGAAGCCTTGAACGCGATCATCACCACCGCCTCCACAAGCTCCGACTTGCACTCCCTCCTTGAACTGGTTTTCCGGTTTTCGATGGAGGCGCTGGAAGCCCAATTGGGCGGCGCCTGGGCGAATGGATATTCGCTCTTAACCGGGCTGGCGGAAGATTTCGGACGTTCCACCGCCAGATTAGCACTCGAAAGCCATTATATATTTTCCGATACCATCGTAGCTGACGATTGGCAGCAAGTCCTCCCCAGTGACAGCCTGGCTTTCCTACGCCCGCACATGATCGGAGCAGGCGTCAGGGCATCTCTGACGGTGCCTATCCTGTCTAACGGACAGGTGATCGGCGGGCTGATGCTCGCCGATCACAGCCCTCGCTCCTGGCGGGCTGACGACATCACTCTGATTGAATCTGTAGGCAAACAGCTCGGCAGCGCCATTGACCGCCTGAACCTGATCGCCAAGACCCAGGAGCAAGCAAGGCAGATGGCGCAAATCCTGGATACCGTGCCGGAAGGGGTGATCGTGCTCGATACGCAGCAGCGCATCCTGCTGACCAACCCGGCAGCCCGCCTCTATCTCTTAGACCTGGCAGGAGTGACCGAGGCCGGCGAGACGCTACTGTCTCTGGCTGACCGGCGAGTTGCCGAGATCCTGATTCCGGAGGAGGAGTGGCTGGAGATCGGCGTTGAAGGTCCAACTCGCCGGATTTTCGAGGTGGCAGCCCAGCCTTTGGGCGGCGCTTATCAAAATGACGGCTGGGTTTTGGTCCTCCGTGATGTCTCTCTTGAACGCGAAAGCCAGGCACGCATCCAGATGCAGGAGAGGCTGGCAACCGTGGGACAGTTGGCTGCCGGCATCGCCCATGATTTCAACAACATCATGGCGGCAATCTTTGTCTATACTGATATCTTGATGATGGATGAAGGCATATCCCCCGAGAGCCAGGAGCGCCTCACCACCATCCAGCAACAGGTACAGCGCGCCTCCAGCCTCATCCGCCAGATCCTGGATTTCAGCCGCCGCTCAGTGTTGGAGCAGAGCACACTGGACCTGCTGCCATTCATCAAGGAGCTGGATAAGCTGCTGGCGCGCGTTCTGCCGGAGACCATCCACATGGAGCTGGTCTACCATCCCGAAACCTACCTGGTGCATGCCGATCCAACGCGGCTGCAACAGGTGTTTATGAACCTGGCTCTAAACGCCAGGGATGCCATGCCCAACGGCGGCGTCATCCGCTTCTCTCTGGGCATCCTCGAGTTGTTTGCAGCGGAGACGCCTCCCATTCCGGAGCTTTTACCCGGTCGCTGGATCAAAATCGAGGTCACAGACACCGGCAAGGGTATTCCGCAGGATGTGATCCCGCACATCTTCGAGCCGTTCTTCACCACCAAGCCAGTCGGGCAAGGGACGGGGCTGGGATTGGCGCAGGTCTACGGCATCATCCAGGGGCACGGTGGATTCATCGAAGTATACAGCCAGCCTGGAGACGGGACCATCTTCACCATCTACCTGCCAGCTCTGGAAGCGCCGGAAATCGAGGCGCCTGACAGGCAAATCCTGTTAGGACAAAACATGGGATCCGGTCAATCCATCCTGCTCGTCGAGGACGACCAGGCGGCGCGCGACGCGTTGCAAATCCTGCTGGAGCGGCAGAATTACCAGGCACTCACCGCTTCCAACGGTCTGGAGGCGCTGCGCATGTTAGACGAAGTCACTCGTCCCGTGGATCTGGTCATTAGCGATATCGTGATGCCGGAGATGGACGGGGTAGAGCTCTACCGGGTGCTACGCAGCCAGCGCCCTGAGGTGAAGATGTTATTCATCACCGGTCACCCGTTGGATGAAACTAGCCAGAGGTTACTGCAGGGCGGGCAGGTTCACTGGATGCAAAAACCCTTCTCCGCCAGCTCATTCAATATCATGGTCAAGGACCTGCTGGAAGAATCTCCCCTTTAGAATAAAGCCCATCCCTTCAGCCCGAAAGGCTGTCTTTCGGGCTGCTGTTGTTCAGCGATTTGACGCGCTTGATAAAGGACGGGGTATTCAAGCCGCGCTCGAGCAGATATGTCAGGTAATCCTGCATGATGCCTTCCATTTCGCGGCTGACGCCGGCATCGATGCGGGCGCGCCCCGCCTCGGCGAAGCTGCTGCGCTGGTAATAGCGCAGGTATTTCAGGGCGTTCAGCGAGATCGGTCGGGCGCCAGCCATCTCGCTCCCGCACTTCGGACACAACACACCACCTTGCTCAGAAGAGAAGAACTGGTCCTGCGCCACAATCTCAGCCTCGCACACGGCGCATTGGAAAAGCTGGGGGCGAAAGCCCATGAGATCCAGCAGGCGCAGCTCGTAGTAGCGGAGTACATACGCCGGCTCAGTCCCCGCAGAGAGCCTTTCCAGTGTTTCCGAAAACAGGCGATACAGCGGTCGATTCTCCCCTTCCTCGAAAGTAAAGCGATCTAGCAGCTCCACGGCATAGGAAGCGTAACCCAACAAGAGCAGATCTTCCTTCAGCGGGGTGTTAGCTGCCAGTGTGTCTGCCTGGGTGAGGATCGGCAGATCGCGCCCGCGTGCCAATTGCAGGCTCACGCGCGTGAAAGGCTCGAGGTGGCCGGCTTTGCGCGAGCGCAGCTTGCGCACTCCCTTTGCGACAGCGCGCAGCTTCCCCATCTCGCGCGTGAACAGCGTGAGCAGCCGGTCAGCCTCGCCCCAATCGCTGTGGCGCAGCACAACCGCTTCAACCCGAAAGGATCGCTCGCGTCCTGGCATGTCCGCATTATAAAGCATCGTTCTATGCGGTGGGGGTAAGTACCAGGTGACTTCGGAAGAAGGCTTGCGGATCGCGTTATACTATACGTTTGATGGTCCTATCCCGCTTTTCGGTAATTCACCTGGGAGTTGTAGAGTACCAGGCAGCCCGCCTCATCCAGGAGAAGCTGGCGGCAGAAGTGGCGGCAGGCGCCCGTCCCGCCACCTTGCTCTTGCTCGAACACCCACATACCTATACATTCGGGCGAGGCGGGCGGCTTGAAAACCTGTTGTGGGATGAGGCTGAGCTGGAGCGCAAGGGTGTGGCGGTACACTGGGTCGATCGTGGTGGCGACGTAACCTACCACGGACCAGGACAACTGGTGGGCTACCCCATCCTGCCGCTTGCACCCGGCGGTTTGCAGGCAAGCCTGGTGGGAGGCGCACGCCTGCCCCAGGTGGATTACGTGGGCTATTTGCGCCGCCTGGAACGGATGTTGATCCATGCGCTGGCAAGCTTCGGTTTGGACAGCCACCAAGAAGAAAGCCTGACCGGCGTTTGGGTTTACAAACCGGCAGGCGGCAGTCCGCCGTGCCTGGCAAAGATCGCCGCGATTGGGGTCAAGGTCAACGCGCATGGCGTCTCGCTGCACGGCTTCGCCCTCAACGTGAACCCGGATATGAGCTACTGGCAGGGGATTGTGGGCTGTGGGCTGGTGGGCTACGCTGTCGCCAGCATGGCAGAGCTTATCCATCCGCCGCCGGGTATGGATGCCGTGTCACAAGCCATCACCCATTCTTTTGGTGAGATTTTCCAGTATGAGATGGTCGAAAGCTCACATGGACCTGCGAGTTCCGTTTGACAGGCGATGGAAAAATCAGTACACTATGTACAGTTCGCTAGATTTGGATGCTGAATCTGCCTCGCCTGAGGCTGGCAGTCTTCTGGCAAGTTAATTGCACTTCGGACTATCGAGGAGGATGATATGGCTCCACAATCCACTATGCTCATCATGCGCACTGGGCCTACTCCGGGGAAATCTTTCGAGCTCACCAAGAACGAGCTCTATATCGGACGTGACATTAACAACGATATCGTCATCAATGATTCAGAGGTCTCCCGCAAACACGCCCGCCTGATCCTGCAGGCAGGAGGATATGTGCTTGAAGACCTGGGATCGACGAACGGCTCTTTTGTCAACGGGCAGCGCCTGATGGGTCCGCACGTCTTGCGACTGGGCGAAACGGTCATGTTCGGGGAGAACGTGAGCCTGGTGTTTGAGTCCGGCTTTGACGCCGACGCAACGATGGTAGCCGGGTCTGTACAGACGGCTACTTATATCTCAGAGCCCCCTCCCCAACCCCAGCCGGTCATCCAGCCCGTACAAGCCCCGGCGCCCAAACCGGTCTACGCCGGACAGGTTCCCGCGGGACCGGCAGAGCCGTATTACGAGCCCGTAGAGGAGCCGCAGAAAAGCAAACGCACCCTGCTCTACGTTGGCATCGGCTGCCTGGTCGTCCTGCTGTGCGGCATGGCAGTCGGCGCGGCGTTCATTTTTGACACATTGAATTTGTACTGCACGCCGCCCTTCAATATGCTCTTCCCTTGCGGATAAACCCAAAACACCCAGGGCAGTCGAGCGGCGCCTTTCACAACCTGGAAAGCTGCGAGTGAAAGGCGCTGTTATTTCTTGTCGCTGGCAACTACAGCTTGCAAGGCTGCGTCAACCACGTCCAACAGTTGCCCGGCGCGCAGGTAATCGCCCGCGCGCAGCCGCTCATCAGCCGCCACCAGGAGCGTCTCAATGGCAATATTCTCCGGGGCGGATGGATGACGCAAGTAATCCGCCACAATTCCCCGCTCGCGCATCTGCTGGCTATCCAGGAGCCAGGCGGTCAGGTAATAAGCTGAAGGGTCGAGCGCCTGCTGGTAGCGCCGGACAGTGTCATAGAAGCGGACGCTCAGGTGCACGTCCTCTTCCCAGCGAGGTTCAACCGGTTGCTCACTCAAATGTTGGAGGAAATCATTCTCCAGCTCTCCCAACGTCAGCTGGAAGTGCTGCAACAATGCCGCGTTGATCGCAGCCGCCTGGCTATCATTCCCTTCCACGGGATGGATATCTCTGTAGAACTGGTAAAAGGCGTCTTTTCCCCAACGCTCAACCATGTATTCTGTCAGGGCGCCGGCTTCCAGATAGCCGATCTCATGCTGAGATGGATAGAAACGTTCCATCAACGGCGCCAGAGGGAGGTACAGACCCTGGTCGAGCAGCGCCGCGGCGCGTGGGATTAATGGCTCCGGCTTGAAGTGACCTCCACTTAAATACACAGCCAGACCTTCTATGAAAAAGGTGGGTCTGAGATCACCTCCTAGCTGGCTATCCAGCTTATGCACCAGCTCGTGGTGCAGCACAATCTCAGCGCTGCTGCCGGCGTAGTTGCCCTCCAGGTACGAGATCGAGATTTCATCATCGGCAAAACCGCCGTGTCCCAAGACGCGTGGCAGGAAGACAACGCCTACCTTTTTTTCATAGCTTGCCTCTAGTTGCTGGCTGACGCTCTCGGCTTGCTCATCCACCATGTTGAGCAATTTTCCAAGATCTTTTTCTGCCAATGTGCCCGTGATGTATTCGAGCGAGCAGCAATCGTTAGCTGCAGAAGCCCAAGACCCCGTGGGCGCCGTACCGGGCAGCAGGCTGAGCGTTTCGGTCCAGGTCGGTCCCTCGGGGAGGATAGAAAGCTGCGCGAGGTAATCGCCGGGATGTAATCCACTGGTGTCCCACGCCCACTCGAAGGTCGCCTGCGCCCTGCCGGCGATACCGAAAGGCTTAAATCCCTGCGCTCCCAGGTTTGTTCTTTCCCGATCATCGATCTCGATCTGGACTGGTCCGTCCCTCCATTGGCACTCCCTCCGGAGCAATGATCTCGAAGCTGACTTGATCACCCGGGTACAGGCCATCGTCGGGATGAGTGCGTACCGTAAATGCCTGCGCTGTGAGTGGTGAAACCGTTTCTATCGCAGGAAAAAAAGCAGGCGTAGGAGCGACGGAGGTGGAGGTGGGAACGGAGGTGTTGGTTGGGTTGGGAAGCGGAGTCGCAAGGGTGACCGAAATTCCGGTACCGAATGGGATAACCTGGCAGGCTGAGAGCAGGATAGCCAGGATGAAAACTGCGAATAATTGGCGGCGCATAGGTGGTATTATAGCCGCCGGGATCCACGGGGAGCGGGCTATTAATCAGGTTCTCACCGAGTCTTGCCGGATGAACACCCCTGGTACAATTACTTGAAGATCGATACTTGGCTTGCACGTGCGGCAAGGCTTTAGGGTAAGGGAGCAATGGTCGGTGATGAAACCTTCGTCTGATTGCGTAATAACCCTCTCGGATCTGGTTTATGGAGGAGATGCATTTGGCAGGCTGGGGGATGGACGCGCCGTATTCGTCCCATTTGCGATGCCCGGTGAGATAGTCAGGATCAAGATCGTAGATGAAAAACCTCGCTACGTGTTGGCTAGTTTGGAGGAGATCATCCTCCCTAGCGAGCACCGCGTCACGCCGCGCTGCAGCCATTTTGGAGCTTGCGGGGGCTGTCACTACCAGCATTTGTCTTACGCATCGCAAATCGCTGCCAAATCGACAATACTGGTGGACCAGTTGCTGCGCATTGGAAAGCTGAAGGCTGTCCCGATCTTGCCTGTCATCCCTTCAGTGGAAGAGTGGAAGTACCGCAATTATGTCCAGTTCCACTTATCCCCTGATGGAAAGTTGGGATTCAGCCGAGCGCGGTCGAACGAGATCATCCCCATCGTAGAATGTCATTTACCCCAACCGCCCCTGGATGAGCTCTGGTCATTATTGGACTTCGAGCCGGGAGCCGGAGTCGAGCGGGTGGGGTTGAGGCGGGGTGAGGAAGATGATCTCCAGATTGTATTAGAGAGTAGCTCAGGAAGGTTGCCTGACTTTTCGGTGGAGGAGTTAGGCGCCTCGGTTGTCCACGTGATGGGGGATAGCCGGATCGTGTTATCCGGAAGCGACTATACCTGGATGCGTATTAAAGACAGGTTGTTCAAGGTATCTGCTGCTACGTTCTTCCAGGTGAATTCGCAAGTAGCTGAAAAGATGGTGGATGCCGTATTGCATGCACTGCCGGATGGGAAGAATCTGACGATCCTGGAAGTGTACAGTGGAGCAGGCTTGTTTAGCGCATTTCTGGCTGAGAGGGCGGAGAAACTGGTTGCCATCGAGTTCTTCGAGCTCAGCGTGTGAGGATTTCTCGTATAACCTGGATGAGTTCGATCAGGTTGAGCTCTACGAAGCACCCGCGGAGGCTGTGATCCCTCTGCTGGAGATCCGACCCGATGTAGTCCTGGTCGATCCCCCGCGGAATGGCTTGTTACGACCGGTGTTACAAGGGATATTGAGGTTGAGACCGGTGTGGATATTCTACATCTCTTGTGATCCGGCGACGCTGGCACGCGATGCAGGATACATCGCTAATGGGGGATATAAGCTGCAAGCTGTTTATCCTTTCGATATGTTTCCGCAGACATACCACATTGAAAGTCTCAGTATCTGGAAGCTCGGTTAGCCGCAAGTATCTTTTCTAATCTTAAACACCTTGACGAATTCAACGCATCCTTGATATTATTAGAACATAAGTTCTGTTTCGGAAAGGTGGCAGGATATGTCTCTGGATATTCTATCTAGAATAAAAACAAATCTAAACAAGTCTGGTAATTTCAGCATGCCAGAAGATTACGGGGTGCTGATCGAGGAACAACTACCTGCATCTTATTCTGTTGCATTGAATCCGTATGATCTTTTCCAACCCATGCCTGCTTATACAACCGTTTTGGGAATATGCGAAGACGGATTGCCATTGGTTCTTGATATGAACGACCCGGATGCCGGTGCCATATTGATCTCTGGACGACGTCATACCGGTAAGTGCGAGCTTATGAAATCAATTTTATACTCAGCCTGCTCAACCAACAATGCGGATCAGTTATATTTTTACATGATATCCCCACAACCAGGGGACCAAATTGGATTAAACCAATTAGCGCATTGTTATGGTGTGCTCTCTTCTTATGATAAGGCGGCTTGCGAATTAATCTACGATCTTGCGGGACTGGTAGAACAGCGCAAGAGTGGGCGCCATTTAGGCGCTAAATGTATCCTGGCTATCGATGACTTGTATGAGTTGATCAAGCATCAAGATTATGATGTGTTGAACCATCTCAAGTGGCTTTTTCGTTATGGTGCAAGTAACGGGATATGGTTGATCTCCACAGTCGACGACGAGCGCCAAAATTTGATCGAGCATGATCTTCTGGCTGAGCAAAAGACTCGGATACTAACCGGAACCGGGCGCAGTTTACTGCCAGAACAAGCGGCAACGTCTCATTCGGAGGATCAGCCTGACCACATACAAGACTCGGATCGGCAATGATTGGATCAACTTCTGGTTGCCCTCTGCCGGTTATTAGTTGCGCATCAAAATACAGGAGGGTGTCCCCATGAATATCGGAATGCTCTGGTTCGACAACGATGCAAAGACAGAACTCTCAATTAAAATCGAGCGCGCGGCCTTTTACTACCATGAAAAATATGGTAAAAAACCGAATGTTTGCTTCGTTAACCCCAGCATGTTGAAATCAGAAACCGCTGAAACCACCGGTAAAACTGTCGTCCGCGGCGAGATTGAACTGCGCACGTCCAAATCAGTCCTGCCCAACCATTTCTGGATCGGCGTCAACGGAAATCTTTCACAGGCGAGCTCGTAAATCTGGCAACAAACGTATCCAGCGCAAGGTTGTCGTCTATCTCACCCAACTTGATCCGCTCATCCAGTTCAACCAGCTGGTGGTAGATATACTCCAGGGAAGACATCGAAAATATACGCGCCTGCGACCATATCTTATTGGCTACAAATTCAGGAATCGCGAACTGGCGCGCCAAATCACTTACCTTCCTCGATTATCTATCAGCTCGCGAGCCACCAGGATCATTCGGAACTGGCGGATCATCAGCTGAAACAGAGATAACGCCTCCCGTTCTTCGAGCAATCTCGCCATCAACGCAGAAGCCTTCTTGCCATCCCGATTCCCGAGCGCATCCACCATCGCAAAAACGTTCCCCTGCGCAATAGAAACACATACTGCCTCAACATCCTCAGCTTCAACACGACGCGCGTTATTTACATACGTGATTAATTTGATGATCTCCTGATACGCCTGGCGGCTATCCTCCCCCACCAGGCTAGCAAGTATTGCCGCTGCCTGTGGAGTGATCTTTCCACCGGCGAGCTTGACTTGATCCTGGATGTACCTTTCCATCTCGTGTCCTTTTTTTAGACCGAAATAGACAACAGAGTTTTCCCCACCATTCTTCCTGAACCATTCCAACAGCCAGTGATCCCTGTCTAATTTCTGGGGCTCAACCAGCACCAGCTCCGTAGATCCGGGCAAATCGGCGAGCGCTTGGAGAAATTGTTTGCGGGCTGGCTGGGCTTGGAAACGCCCCGCCGCCAGGCTCAACACAACCAGGCGGCGACTGGCGAACAATGGCAAAGAGAATATTGTCCCTTTTAATTCCTCTAACGAAATCGAGCGCCCATCCAGGCGGCTTACATTGAAAATCCTCTCGCCCGGCGCTCCGTAACCGTCCTCCAACGCCTGCAATTTTTGAGCGATGCCAAAATCGTCTTCACCCCAAAACAAGCGCAAAATCCCGCTCATTTCCTCATCCCTTCGTCCTGATCCGGTGCGCCATCCAACGCCCTCTCCGACCGGACGTGATCGAGATGATTTCCAGCCCGCCTGGATCTCCAGAGGTCGTCACCTCCCGCTGCAATACCAATCCCATGGGTTTCGCCAGGATCAAAGCCAGGATGGATAATGTCGCCGCGAGCGGCAGGCGCTCCAGGCGATCGCGCAAACCGTTACGCCTACCGGAGAACGCCACGAAACCAGCCAAGCCAGCCAATATCCCCGCAGTAACGAAATTCGTGCCGCAGTTGGGATGGATCGCCAGCTTGCGCTCGCCAGCTTTAAGGCGCGCTAATGCCTGCTCAATTACATCGCCGACCTCCTCTCGCGAGGCGTCACCGATGATCCAAAATCCCCCGGCGTCGGAATGCCCAGAAAAAGCCCGCCCCGGAAAGCGCTGCGAGAGCAGATGCAGGCTGGCATGCTCCAGCCCGTGATTACGGCGGATGCGCGAGAGATAGGGCGTCTCCAAGATGTTCGTCAAACCAGATGAATTCATAGCTCGCTCCCCAGTAAGATTGTTACAAACTAACTCCAGCAATTCCTTCAGGCTGATTTTACCATCCCACCACAGATCGAGTCTTCGATCTGCCCAGATCCAAAATAAAACGGCGTGACCATCCCGCTGGCTGATCACACCGCCGACCATCCTCCAGAATATTTGTTACAGTCAACTAGGCACCGAAGGTACAACCGGGGTTTGTTCCTGGATGGGGTTACTGGCAATCGCCAATGAGAATCCCGCATACATCAGGACCACACCCATCAACTCACTGAGGTATAGCCAATCTACCAATCCGAGGCGCAAGAAGGAGCCCGCCATAGCCGGCATCAACGCGCCGGTCGCAATCAGGATATTGCCGAGCATGCGATTGAGCAGGATCTTTTTCCGCCAGAACAGCCACGCGGAATAGAGCGCTCCGCCAACCAGGGTAATCGTGCCGTAAATATTCAGGATGATCGTCAGCGCCACGATTGCCGTGTTGCGAGTGAGCATGTCCTTATACTGGGCGGAGACAGGCTGAGTGACGTCGAAAGAGTTGGCTGCCGGGGTAAGTGGAGCGAAAAATACCAGCATGGCAGCCGCGACGGAAGTCACTGCCAGGATCACCATCAGCGTCGTCGCCACCCGGCGCTTGCGCACCAGCAGGTACACCGATCCCTGTCCAAGCCAGGCCGCGGTCAGCATGGCGCCCGTAAGATACCATACGCGTAATGCCAGCGGGCTGAAGGTGAAGGATAAAATCACCTCGGTGAGCGTCCCAAGACCGTAGAATACCAGACCGATCCCCCACATCAGCAGGTGTGGACCCTGTTTAAAACGATACCGGTTGAAAACCGCAGCAGCGAAAGCGAATGACACGATCGTAGACAGGATCGATAGATAGTGCATGCCAGCCTCCGGTATTTTTGGATGGGAACACTCGCCGGGTGCAATCAGCCCGCCGGCAGTATTCCTAGTACGGACAGTAGAACAAAGGCAACCGTCAAAACCAGCGCCAATAATAGCAAACCCAATATCAGGGGAACAAGGCGCTCAACCCACCTGGAAGGAGTAAACCGCTTGCTACTGCGACTTTTCTGGCTGCTCATCGGTTGCTGCTGCGCTCCAGGGCATCATAGGTTTCCAGCAGTGCAAGCAGGATTTGGTCTGTGAAGGATGTGATCTTGCGGAACATACCGCTCCAGGCGTCCGGCGAGCTCACCGAGGCTGCCGCATACATGGAAAGCATCGAATCGATCAAAACGTTGCGGAAGAAGAGAAAAGCGCTGGCAGAGTCAGCCACGCTCAGACCGAAGCGCCGGCCTCGTGAAGCATATTCATAGCCAATGGCGTGCGCTTCGGCGTCGGACGTTTCGCTTCCGGATGCCAGGAAGGCGATCAGCCCTTGCAGCAGCGTGCGGCTGCTTTGCCGGTACTGCTCGCGCGCCTCGCCGTCGAGCTTGACGTACCACTTCTCCATCTGCAGGCGACCCTCGCTGATCTGCACGCGCGTGTTCCTCAATGCCTTCTGAATGACAATGTCATGCTCGCTGGCAGCGCCGCTGCGCTGCGACTGGAGCCATAGGTCCACCTCGCTACGCAGGTAGCGGCGGTGCCCACCCTGGGTTCTGTGCACCGGAAACGTACCCTGGTTAGACCAGTTGCGCACCGTGCTGGGGTGGACGCCGAGGATTTCTGCAACCTGGCTCAGATTGAGCCACTCTTTGGTGGTATGTGAGTCCATGCTGTCCTGGATTCTTCCGCACTAATCCGTGGCGATTGCCGCCCTCTCAACAATGGAGGTAGCCTGCGCCTGCTGGCGAAAAGCGCTGACATCGATGTACTGCAACAGCAGCAGGGATAGCGCTACTAACGCCGCCTCGATACCGAAGACCAGGATATAGCCCGTCAACGGGTTAGCAGAGAGCTGCGTGACGATATCCCGCACCGCGCCGCCCAGCACCGTTCCCAATAGGCGCGAGACCGCATTGGACATCCCCCAGGCGCCGATGAACAAGCCAACTTTTTCAGGGGTGGTCATATCCAGCATCAGAGACAGGTTCGAAACTGTTGCCAGACCGGTGCCGATCCCCAGGAAGACCACCCCGCTGTAAAATACCGATTGGTTGGTCAGGATGCCGCTGACCAGGATCAGGATAAAGCCCATCAGAGCGCCTAAGCCACCTGCCCTGGCGACTGAGCGCTTACCTATCCTGGCCTCGAAGACGCCCGCTACCAGCAGTGCGACAAGGACGCAAACACCCCATAGCGATGTGATACGCGTTGTGGCTCTCACTGACATGCCGAAAGCCTCCCCGCCGAATGGCTCGAGCAGGATGTCCTGCCCCAGGATGGCAGCCAGCAGGATGGTCAGGTAGATAAAGAAGAGCTTCGCCTGGCGGTTCTCCAGGATAAAACTGAACAGCCTCCCCCAGGAATACTCTTCCGCAGCCACATCGGAGACTCGCTTTGCAGCTCTAGGCTCCAGGCGCAGCAAGCCGAGCAGCCCAAGCGCCAGCGCTGCTATTCCTACAATCCAGAAAGAGCGCACCAGCGCCTCGGCTGTGAACGGGTCAACCATGTGACTGATAGCGATTGAGGTGAGGATGATGCTGGTGATCATCATGAACCACATGATGGCGATCGTACGGCCGCGCCCCTTTTCACCAGAAAGCTCAGTCGCTAGCGAAAGGTAGGCGACCGTCGATAGGTTATACCCCATCCCCCAGGCGCCAAAAGCCAGCAAGCCCAAGCCGATGCCAGCCCAAAGGTTAACCGGGAGCATAAATGCAGCCCACGGCGAGAGGAGCATACCGCCGGCGCAAAGGAGCAAGCCCAGCGCAATGTAAGGCGTCCGCCGCCATCCCCACACGGGATGGCGATCCGAAAAGGCGCCTATCGCCACCTGGATGGGCGAGAACAGGTAAGGCAGCGAAGCCAGGATTGCAACCAGCGTGGCTGAGATTGCCAGTTCCTTGATCATGACGCGGTTGAGGGTGCTGTTGATCGGGACAAGAGTCATTGCCACGGCGACGTGGATCAAGCCTAACTGGATGCGCTTCAATAACATGGGTCGGGCCTCAGGTAGATGGAATTGGGCTCACAAAAGGGCAAATCCTGCCCAAATTATCTGCATAAATCGGGGCACGTCAATGTAAGTTTACTTAGATTTAATCAGAATTAGATGAAGGTTTTCTCATATTTTATCCCCCAAAAGACGGACCAGCCAGCTAAGCGTTCATTCTTTCCGGTCAGCCAGCATAGCGTTCTCCAGCGCCTGCTGCAACGAACGCGCTTCGATCACCTGGATGCCTTCCGGCCAGGTCTCGCCATGGCGCATACGGCGCGGCACGATCACAGACTTGAAGCCCAGGTTGGCGGCCTCACGCAGCCGCGCGGCCATCTGTCCCACCAAGCGCAGTTCCCCAGAAAGACCCACTTCACCGATCAAAACGGTATCTGCGCGTAAAGGCGTATTGCGCGCAGAAGAGGCGATAGCAGCGGCGATCGCCAGGTCTGCCGCCGGCTCCTCTACCATCAGCCCGCCGACCACGTTCACAAACACATCCTGCTCCCCCAGGCGCAATCCCAGCCGGCGTGTCAGCACAGCGCAGATCAGCAGCAAGCGGTTTATATCCACCCCATTCGCCGTCCGGCGCGGATTGCCAAAAGAGGTCGGGCTGGTCAGCCCCTGCACCTCGACCAGCAGCGGGCGCGTGCCTTCCATGGTGACCGCGATCGAGGAGCCCGGCACATTGACCATACGCTCCGCCAGGAACGCCTCGGATGGATTGGTGACCTCCACCATGCCCCGTTCGCGCATCTCGAACACCCCAACCTCTGAGGTGGCGCCAAAGCGATTCTTCACCGAGCGCAGCAGGCGATACGTCTGAAAACGATCGCCCTCCAGGTAAAGGACTGTATCCACAATATGCTCCAGCACGCGCGGACCTGCAATCGCCCCATCCTTGGTGACATGCCCGATGAGGAAAACGGCTGTCCCGGAGGATTTGGCGAACTCACGCAGCCGCGCAGCGCACTCGCGCACCTGCGAAACCGAGCCAGCCGACAACTCCAGGGCAGGCAGGGTAAGGGTCTGGATTGAGTTGATAATCAGCAGGCGCGGCTTGACCTGGGCGACATGCTCCATCACCAGCTCAAGGTTTGTCTCTGTGACCAGGAGGAGCTCTTCCGGGAAGGACGGTGAGGCGCCGGCGCCCTGGTTTGCCAGGCGAACGGCGCGCATCTTGATCTGGCGGACGGATTCCTCGCCAGAGACGTACAGGACCGAGGCCTGGCGCGCCATTTCCAGCGCCACCTGCAATAGCAAGGTCGACTTGCCAATTCCCGGGTCGCCGCCGATCAGCACGATCGACCCAGGAACTACCCCACCGCCCAGGACGCGCGCAAACTCACCGATCCCCGGCGGCAGGCGGTCTTCATCGTCTCCGCCGATCTCCGCCAGGCGCTGTGGCTGGGCAGAGCCACCGGACAAGCGCGCCCCAGACTTGCCCGAGGCGGATTCTGGAACGACGATCTCTTCGACCATGCTATTCCAGGCTCCACATTGGGGGCAGCGCCCCATATCCTTGACCGTCACACGGCCACATTGCTGGCAAACATATTGAGCGCGAGGTTTTGGCATGTGGGTATTATAACGCTATGATTACGAGCGTCTGGAAAGGTTGATCGCAGGCATTGAGAGGATCGCCAGTGTACCGGAGCCCTCCTGGCTCTCGATAACGATGGTACCCCCCTGCGCTTCCATCAATCCTCGGGCAATAGATAAGCCCAGCCCATTGCTCCGGTTGTCATCCACCCCTGGGCGGCTGACCTGGTAAAAACGGTCAAAGATGTGCGGCAAATCTTTCTGGGGGATGCCATAGCCGCTATCGCTCACCAGGATCTGCCAGCCTCTTCCAGTGGCGCGTGTCCCCAACTGGACTGTCCCCCCCGCTGGCGTGTAGCGCAAGGCATTATCCACCAGGATGAGCAAAGCCTGGCGCAGCCGGGTTGGGTCTCCCATGACCGCCCCTTGAACTTGACCCTCCACCAACTGAATGCCCTTGTCCACAGCCAGCTTGTCTGCCTGGTTCCTGACATCATCCAATAAAGGCTTTAATTCAATGGGCTCCCGGCTCAGCTTCAAGCGGTGGGTGTCCATCCGTGAAAGCAAGAGCAGGTCATCCACCAGCCGGTTCATGTAATCCACTTCCTGCCGGATGTCCTGCAACGACTCTTGCTGGGCGGCGCCTGGTTGCCCGCGTAAGGCGACCTCTGCCGTTGCCTTGATCAGGGTGAGCGGCGTGCGCAATTCATGGCTGGCGTTAGAAACAAAGACCTGCTGTTGCTCCCAGGCTTGCTGCACTGGCTTTATGGAACGGCCGGACAGCCACCAGCTTCCCGCTCCCAGCAAGAACACGCCTAGCCCGCCTAAGATCCACAGGGCGGTGAGGAACTGTTCCATGACGCGCTGTTGATCGCGCAATACACGCCCTACCTGCAAAAGGGCTGGTCCGCCAAAAACATCCACACGGTAGGTAAGCAAGCGAACCTGGCTGTCATCCGAAAGCCGGGTAGTGCGCCGGTCCGAACCCTGTTGCATTGCAGCCAGGCTCGCCTCTTTATCCTGAAAGAAGGGCGCATTCGAAGCCTGAAAACCGGAAATGATATTTCCATTGGCATCCAGGGGGGAAACGAAGATGGCAGCCAAATCGCCATCGTAGGCTGCCTCGCCGGTTTCGGACTCGGCTTCAGGCTGCTCAACAGGTGGGCTATACTCTCCAGCCTCCCCCTCCTCGCCTTCTTCCTCATCAGCATGGGAGGATTGTGGCGCAGGAAAAAGCGTGGCAAGCCCCGAGCCGCCGCGGGCAAGACGAGCGTTATTCTCCAGCCAGGTCCGTTCTGCCCGCTGCAATTCTCCAGGCAGCACCAATCCGTACCCGTGAAACTGCTGCGCCATTTTATATTCCAGCGCCAGGTCGGTCGTCGCCTGCAGGTAATACCGTAGGAGCAGATACGAGCCTCCCCCGATCAGCAGCACCAGCCCGGCTGCCGCCAGAAGATAAAGGAAAGAGAGTTGGATTCTGAGCCGTTTAAGCATCATGGATATCCAGGCGATACCCCAGCCCGCGCACGGTCTGGATCGGGTCTTTCATGCCGGGCAGGCTGAGCTTATTTCGCAGATAGGAGACATAAACATCCACCAATGTTAGCTGCACCTCAGCCTCATATGACCACACGTAATCCAGGATTTTCTGGCGCGTCAGCGTTTGACCGGGGTGGCGCATCAAGCACTCCAGCAACGTCCACTCGGTCTTCGTCAGATCGAGCGGCTGGTTTCCCCGCCGGGCGGTATGCGAATGCAGGTCCAACACCAGGCTGCCAACGCGCAGCTCAAAGGCATCGGCAGTATCACTGCTGAAGCGCCGTCCCAAGGCGTGAATGCGCGCAATCAACTCGTCGAATGAAAACGGCTTTCCCAGGTAATCATCTGCGCCGCTATACAGGCCAGCTACCCGGTCTTCCACCTGCGTACGCGCCGTTAGCATCAGGAGTGCCATCGGAATGTGCGCAGAACGGATAGCTCGACACACAGCCGGTCCATCCCTGCCAGGCAGCATCCAGTCCACGATCGCCACGTCGTGCCCGCCTCGCAAAGCGATCTCCAATCCGAGATCACCATCTCCTGCCACATCGACAGCAAAGCGTTCATCTTCCAGCACTTTCTTGATGAGGCTTGCCAGGCGTTTATCGTCTTCGATCAGTAACACACGCATTTTGAGCTTCTTTCTGGCAGAAGAACTCTTAGAAGATATGCAGCGTACAAACAGACAAGAGCCTTCCATCCAGCACGCCTCCGCTAATCAACCTAATTCCTGTGCAAATTAAGTCTAATCGATAAACATTGGAAATTGATTGGAAATCTACAGGCGGTTTTCAATCAAATTTCAAGCTCTGCTTGATATTCTAGAGGCTGGCACGGAACCGGAACAAGATCATACCTGCAAGGTCGTTCGAGATAAAGGAGATGAACCATGAATAGGACCGCTTTTGTCATTTCAGCTGTGCTTACCGCCTTCATTCTGGCGATAGCCGGCGGCGCAGCATATACCGTGCGCTCCGTGAAAAACGCCAACCCTGTCCAGGCGACCAGCCCGCAGGCAGTGCAGGGTGAACAGGTAACCCCAGATACACAGCCGGCCGGAAGCCTGGATCCCCAGACCGCACAGGAAATCCAACAAAGAGAGGCGACTTACCAGAACCTGATCGCCCAGGCGAACGAAAGGCTACTGCAGGCGCAACAAAAGCAGCAGGAATTGCAATCCCAACTGGCTGCTTTACAAACCGTAACAGACAATACAACCCAGGCGCCTACGCCAGTACAGGTTGCTCCCGAGCAGGCTGCCCTAATTGCAGCTCAGTACCTGAACCAGCCGAGCGTTTACAGCGTAGAAAACACCCTGCTTAGAGGCGAAATTGTCTATAAGGTCACGATGAGCTCCGGAGATATTGCCTACGTCAGCCTGGATGGACAGTTTATCGGTGTTCAGCCCGCTCCCGCCATCCAACCCAGTACGCGCATCTTCGCCCACAACGGCGGTGGCGACGGTGATCATGATGACCACGAAGGCGGCGACGACGATTGACAGCTATCGTATTCTCAACCATTCGCTTTGACTGACCACAGCACACTGGAGCAATAACATGGATCAAAAATCTGCCAACAAAAAGAAACGCGGACCGCGCACAGGAGATACAAAAATCCTGATCGGCGCACTGGCACTGACCTCCACCCTGGGGCTCTGGAACTTGTTTGCCCGCCAGGCTGCCCATGATCTGGCATCCGCCGGGCAACCCCAAGATAATCCCGCCGTTGAGACAGCCGCGCCAGATACAACTACGAACCTTACCGTCCTGAATCTGCCCGCCATGCCTACCTTGGTACCGGAACTGCAGTCAACCACCCTGGATCTCCAACCGGCGCCAACTACGCCGGCTGCTGTGAGTGTAGCATCCAACACGGTTGCTCAGCAGCCGGGGAAGATATTCCTGGGCGGCGCTCAGCCCGGAACAACCGCCAAAACTACTACTAAACGGAGCGCCCCCGCTCCGGTGACCTCGACGCGCTCCTCCCGATGATTTCCAAGACCGAATTCCACGCGATGGGTTCGCAGATACTGGTTGCCCTGGACACCCCGGGCGAGCGGACACACCTGCACCTGGACAGCGTTCCGCGCTGGTTTGAAGCCTGGGAAGCAGCCCTGAGCCGCTTTCGTCCTGATAGCGAGTTGAGCCTGTGCAACCAGCATGCCGGAGAACCCTTCGCGGTGAGCGCAACGCTGTGGGATGTCTTCGAACTTTCACAAGCAGCTTACCGGCAAAGTGATGGGCTGGTGACCCCGCTGGTGCTGGACGCACTGGTGGACGCCGGTTACAGCGCCTCTTTTGAGCAGATTACGGAATTTCCGCAAAATGGCAAAGCCAGCCAGCCTGTCACCGACGGTTCACAAATCAAAGTCGACGCGCGTCAACGGAACATTCATCTTCCACCCAACGCACACCTGGACTTTGGCGGCGTGGCAAAAGGCTGGGCTGCTTATAAAGCAGCCCAGAAGTTAAAGCTTTACGGTCCGGTGTTGGTGGATGCCGGTGGAGATATCGCCATCAGCGGATTACAGTTGGATGGACAACCCTGGCCGGTGGGGATCACCGACCCCTTCGCACCTGACCGGAACCTTTACACCTTGCGTCTGGGGAGATGCGGGATAGCTACCTCCGGTCGTGATTACCGGCGCTGGAGACAAGGCGATAACTGGAAACACCACATTATCGACCCGCGCAGTGGCCAGCCAGCTGAAACAGACGTTTTCAGTGTGACGGTCATCGCTCCAACCGTTATGGAAGCCGAAGTGGCTGCCAAAGTTGCCTTGATCTCCGGCAGCCAGGCCGGTCTTGCCTGGCTGGCGGCCAGACCATCGCTGGCAGGTCTGCTGGTTCTGGAGGACAGAAGCCAGTTACACACCCCGAATTTTGAGAGATATATCTGGGAGTGAAAGTCAATGGATAACATTTCAGAACGTGAAAATAATACTGGGGTACTCGCAGCCGTATCGATCATCGTACTCGCTGTGATGGCTGCTCTAACCGGCGTATTGTTCGCAGTAAGCCGCTACCCTACAATGCTGCCCGGTCTGGCGAGCTCACTGCTCGGAGCAGAGCCGAAGGCATACTGGTACATCTCGCGCGCTACCGCCCTGACCGCCTTCTTCTTACTATGGCTTTCCATGGCAATGGGGATATCCATCACAAACAAGCTGGCAAAAATCTGGCCTGGTGGTCCAACCGCCTTTGATCTGCACGAGTTTATCAGCCTGTTGGGTATTGCATTTGCTCTCTTTCACGGCGTGATCCTGATGGGCGACCATTACATTCATTACGGTTTGACCCAGGTGCTCGTCCCGTTCAGCAGCCAGCAGTACAAACCATTTTGGGTCGGGCTGGGGCAGCTTTCCTTCTATCTCTGGGGGATTGTCATGATCAGTTTTTACCTGCGCAAACGCATCAGTTCACCTAACTGGCGTCTGCTCCATTATGCCTCCTACCTGGTTTTTGGGTTGGCTTTAATCCACGGGATTGTCAGCGGCACCGACACTGGCTTGAGCTGGACCCATGTCCTGTACTGGTCCAGCAGCGCAGCATTATTGTTCCTGCTGATTTACCGTATCCTGGTCAGCCTCGTTAATAAGCAGAGGCGTGCTGCTGTCATGTCCTCATAAATCTGAGGCGTAAAAATCACACTCCTCGCACGTAGGTTCTCGTGCGAGGAGTGTTGCTTTTCAGGTAAATCCACCCCAACGTTGTGACGGGTATTCGACCCTGAGGTCTACGCGATCTCTACCGTCTCAGAGGGTTGGGAAGGCTCTTCTTCGGTCTTGCGCAGCTTGATATCACCGTCCTCGACATCGATGGTGATGGCTTCTCCATCCTCAAACTCGCCGGACAACAGAGCGTCGGAGAGTGGGTCCTCCACTTTCTGCTGGATCACCCGGCGCAAGGGGCGAGCGCCCATCTCCGGGTCATAACCTTGGTCGCCAATAAATTCCACGGCTGCGGGTGTGGCGGTAAGGACTACGCTGTGCTCTGCCAGCCGGCTGGCAACCTTATTCAGCTCGAGATCCACGATCTGCTTGATGTCGTCTTTGTTCAAGGAGCGGAAGACGATGACCGAGTCCAGGCGGTTGATGAATTCAGGGCGGAAGACGCGCTTGAGCGAGTTCGAGCAGCTTTTTGCGCATATCATCGTAAGCCATGCGCTCTTCCACCTCACCATCCCGCTTGATGTTGAAGCCCAGTGAGGTCTGGCGCTTGATCATGTCGGCGCCTACATTGGATGTCATCACGATCATAGCGTTGCGGAAGTCCACCTTCCGCCCGCGCGCGTCCGAGAGGTGCCCCTCCTCCATAATCTGGAGCAGCATATTGTGCGCCTCGGGGTGAGCCTTTTCGATCTCGTCGAACACGATGATGGAGTAAGGACGGCGGCGCAAAGCTTCGGTGAGCTGCCCGGCGTCGTCATAGCCCACGTAGCCCGGAGGAGCGCCTACCAGCCGGCTAACCGTGTGCCGTTCCATGAATTCGGACATATCGAACTGGATCAGGGCGTCCTCGCTGCCAAACAGGAAGCGCGCCAGGGCTTTGGTCAGCTCTGTCTTGCCAACGCCCGTGGGTCCTAAGAAGATGAAGGAGCCGATGGGTCGGCGCGGGTCTTTCAAGCCTGCTCGCGCCCGGCGCACCGACTTGGAGATTGCCTGGATGGCTTCCTCCTGACCGACGATGTACTGCCGTAGCTCATCTTCCATGTGCAGCAGGCGCAGGGACTCTTCCTGGGCGATCTGCATCACCGGAACGCCGGTCCACATCGATACCACTTCGGCGATGTCTTCGGCGGATACCACCGGGCTGTTCGCCCGATCCCAACCGGTACGCAGCCTCTCAAGCTGGTTTTCCAGGGCTTCCTGTCGCTCCAGCAGCTCTTGGGCATCGTCGTAACGGTTGTCTTCTACCGCCAGAGAGTGGTTCTGGCGGATCTCACGCAGTTGGCTCATCAGCTCTTTGGCTGTCTTCGCCGACTGGCTCTTGTACATGCGCACACGCGAGGACGACTCGTCGATCAGATCGATGGCTTTATCCGGCAGGAAACGCTCTGTGACATAGCGTGCGGAGAGGTGTACAGCTGCATCCAGCGCCTCGTCGGAGATGGTCAGGCGGTGGTGCTCTTCGTATGCCGTGCGGATGCCGTGCAGGATCTCGATCGTCTCATCCTCCGAAGGCTCTTCGACCATGACGGGCTGGAAACGGCGCTCCAGCGCCGCATCGCTCTCGATATGCTTGCGGTACTCAGCCAAAGTTGTGGCGCCGATGACCTGCAACTCGCCGCGTGAAAGGGCGGGCTTGAGGATGTTGGCTGCGTCCACCGACGAGCCGGCCGCGCCGGCACCTACCAACATGTGCACTTCATCGATAAACAGGATCGCGCCGGAGGATTTAAGCTCGTCAATGACACGCTTCAGGCGCTCTTCGAACTGGCCGCGATACATTGTCCCGGCAACCAGGGAGCCCACATCGAGCTGCAGCACACGCTTATTGAGCAGCGGCACCGGCACATCGGCTTCCATGATGCGCTGAGCCAGTCCCTCAACGATAGCCGTCTTGCCTACCCCGGGTTCTCCGATGAGAGCCGGGTTGTTCTTGTTGCGGCGAGCCAGGATCTGGATCACGCGCTCAATTTCCATTTGTCGCCCGATGACCGGGTCCAGCTTCCCTTCTTCCGCCAGGGTAGTCAGGTCGGTAGCGAGCTGGTCGACCATGGGGGTCTTGGGCTTTGCCGCTTCTTGCTTGGGCTTCGGTTCGCTGGGCGTGCTGCTGCGACGCGCTGCGCTGCTTTCCTGGAGCACACGGCGTGTTTGGCGGCGGATCTGTTCCGGTGTGACGCCGAGCTTGCGTAATACCTCGATGGCAACACCTTCGCCATAACGCACCAGACCCAACATCAGGTGTTCGGTACCGATATAGTGATGCCCCATGTGGCGGGCTTCATCGACGGCAAACTCCAATACTTGCTGGGTGCCCGGCGAGAGGTCCAGCTTCCCGCCGCGATATTGACCCGTGCCAACCATGCGCTCAACCATTTCCTGAACGCGTTCAGCTTCAAGCCCTAATTCCCGCAAAACTCGCCCGGCAACACCACCTTCCTCCCGGATCAAACCCAGGAGCAGGTGCTCGGTACCAATGTAGTTGTGGCGCATGCGCTCCGCTTCCTGGTGTGCCAGGCTGAGCACCCTGCGCGCTCGTTGTGTAAAACGTTCCATGCCAGACAAGGAAAACCTCCTACCTTAGAGAAGAGAAACAACACCGATCACACCTGGCTGCGTTACTACCAGGATTATGAGATCTTTTGTCCTATTCGATTCTACCAGAGATTATTATCCAAGATGATTTATTAGATAAGAACTCTCTAAGTTTAACGAAAATCTTAGATACGGATTCCCCTCTCATGTTGCTCAAAAGAAGGGAGCGCGCCACTGCGGCGCGCTCCGGTTTGATTTTCAAGAATTGCCTGCAACGCTTATTCTTCGGCAGGCGGCTCCGGTTCTATTGCCTCCGGTTCTATCTGCCTCCGGTTCTACTGCCTCCGGTTCTACTGCCTCTGGTTCCATTGCCTCCGGTTCCATTGCCTCCGGCTCGGCTGGCGCCAGCGGCTCGGGCTCGCCGGATTCCTCAGGTTGCTCAGTCTCTTGGGCTTCTTTCACTTCGCCCGCCAGTGCCATCTTCCAATCCAGGTCAGCATACGCGGGTGAGTCCACTTTTCTCAGGCTCAACCCGATGCGCCGCCGCTCCGGATCGATCTTGATGATGCGCAAGGTGACGCTATCGCCCTCTTTTACGACTTCCTTGGGATGGGCAATGCGCTGCTCGCTCAGCTCGGAGATGTGGATCAAGCCTTCCAGGTCTTCGCCCAGGCTGGCAAAGGCACCAAACTTGGTCAGGTGTGTGATTTTGCCTTCGACAAGCTGTCCTTCTCGCAGGTGATCCACCTTCTTCATCCAGGGATCGGATTGTAGCTGGCGCATGGATAGACCGATGCGCTTGCGATCCCGGTCAATGCTGATCACTTTGACCTGCACTTCCTGCCCTACTTTGAGAACCTCGTTGGGGTGTTGGATGCGTTCCCAGGAAATCTCAGACAGGTGCACCAGCCCATCGGCGCCATCGATGTTGACAAATGCGCCAAAATCCGCCACGCTGGTTACCCGCCCGGTACGCACATCGCCTTCGTGCAACCCTTCCAGCAGCCGGTCCTTGAGGACCTCACGGCTCTCCTGCAGCGCCATCCTCTCGGAGAGGATCAGTCGGCGCCGGCCGCGATCCACTTCGATCACGCGTGTCTTGATCGGTTCTCCAACCATCTTTCCCCAGCGCTGGTCCGGCGTATCGCCGCCCAGGGCGGCGCGACGAACCAGGCTGATTTGCGATGCCGGCACGAAACCACGCAGCCTTCCTAATGGCACCAGAAGTCCGCCTTTGTTGTAACCGATGATCTTGCTCTCGAATGTGCTGCCTTCAGCCAGCAGATTCTCGGCGTCTTCCCAGTCCTTCTCCTCGCGCGCCCGCGCGTACGAGAGGACAACATTACCGTTGGGGTCTTCAGGCGAAAGCACATACACCGGAATTTCCTGCCCAACCAGGAAGGTTGAGCGTTCTTCCGGCGGTATTTGCTCAAGCTCTCTGCCTGAGATGACACCCTCGGATTTGGTGCCAACACTGACAAGGATTTCGTTCTCACCCAGGGTAGCAATTACCCCGGTGCGGATCTCTCCTTGCTTGGGAAAATCCAGAGCCAAGCCCTGTTCTTCCAACAGTGTTTCCATGGACTGGTTATCACTTACCGGAGATGCAAGATTGTGGGTTTCAACCACCTGGTTATTCTCAGACTCTGCCCCCTGCCCTACGTTCGGCTCTAAATGTTCCATAATGAATACGTGCTCCAGCTTCGGATTGAGATACCCTAGAATTATAAAGGTTATGCACGAACTTGGCAACCTTTGCGGTAAGGTTGAGAGTGGATTATAATGCCTTTCGCGAGGAAACCATGCCAACGATTTACCCATTTACCGCGATTGTTGGTCAGGAGCGCATGAAACGCGCCCTGGTCTTGAATGCAGTAGACCCGCGCATTGGCGGCGTTTTGATCCGCGGCGAGCGCGGCACGGCTAAATCCACAGCCGCGCGCGCCCTGGCCGCTCTCCTGCCGCGCGTTGCTGTGGTTAGCGATTGCCGCTTCGGCTGCGATCCCGACCAGCCAACAACCTGGTGCACAGAATGCCGCGAGCGTGTCGCCAGGGGAGAATCGCTTCCCGTTGAGGAGCGCACCACAGCATTTGTCAACCTGCCCGTCTCAGCCACCGAAGACCGGGTGGTGGGCACCCTGGATATCGAGAAAGCCATCCAGAGAGGCGAGCGGCGCTTTGAGCCCGGCGTGCTGGCGGCGGCTAACCGCGGTTTATTATATATCGATGAAGTGAACCTCCTGGATGACCATGTGGTGGATGTGCTGCTGGACTCAGCAGCTATGGGTATGAACATCGTTGAGCGCGAGGGCATTTCCTTCTCGCACCCTGCCCGCTTCATCCTGGTAGGAACAATGAATCCCGAAGAAGGCGACCTGCGCCCGCAATTGCTCGACCGCTTTGCCCTCTCCGTCGAGATACTGGGGATTCGGGACGCCCGCGAGCGCGTCCTTATTATGGAGCGCAACTTGGATTTCGAGAGCGAAGCCGATGGTTTTCGCCAGCAGTGGCTCCCCAAAGAAGTAGAGCTATCCCACCAGATTGAGCATGCCCGCACCCTGGTGGATCAGGTTACCTATACCCGCCGGGATATGCTTTCCATCGCCGCCCTGAGCGCATCTCTCAATGTCGATGGTCACAGGGCAGATCTGGTGATCCTGAAAACAGCCCGCGCTCATGCTGCCTTCGAGGGTCACAAAGCGATTACCGACCGGGATATCGCCCTGGCAGCAGAGCTTGCCCTGCCGCATCGCATCAAGCGCGGACCCTTCCACCAGGCTGAGATGACCATGGAAGACCTGCAGGAACGCATCGAGCAGCTGCAGGGCGCTACGCAAAGCGCTGGCGAGCCAGAGATGGTGCCGGAAAAGGAACAGCCCCTATCTGCTGAAAAAAAAAGGGGTGAGCACGGAGATCAAGGAAGAGGTCTCTGACCAACCACCCTCCCAGCCCAGCCCGCAAAACGTATTTGATACCGGCAGGGCGAATTGGTGGGAAGGCGGGCAGCCGGTCAAGATTGGTCAGTCATTCGTCCCCCGCAAAATCGAAAAACCGTTGGATAAGATCACCCGCCGCCTGGGTGGAAAACGCTCGCGCACCCTCACCGACCGCAAGCGTGGCCGCTACATACAGGCGCGCCCTTCGCCCGGAAAGGCAGATGACCTGGCATTCGATGCCACCCTGCGTGCTGCTGCCCCGTTCCAAAAAGAGCGCATTGAGCTGCGCAAGCGCGTGGCGTTTGCCGTGCGCTCCAACGATTACCAGCGCAAGGTGCGCGTCAAGAAAGCCGCTAACCTGGTGCTCTTCGTCGTTGACGCTTCCTGGTCTATGGCTGTGGCTGAGCGCATGGCTGCCACCAAGGGCGCTATCCTTTCTCTGCTCACCGACGCCTACCAGCGCCGGGACAGGGTCGGTATGGCCGTCTTCCAAAAAGACCGTGCCACCCTGGTCTTGCCGCCCACGAACTCTGTCCAGCTGGCGCAGCGCGCCCTGGCAGATATCCCGGTTGGCGGGAAGACTCCCCTCTCCGCTGGCTTGCTGTTGGCTTACCAGGTGATCGAAAAAGAGCGCATTGTCCATCCCGACGTGATGCCGCTGATCATCCTGCTCACCGACGGCGCCGGCAATGTCTCCATGAGCAATCTGCCGCCCCAAGAAGAAGCCCACCGGATTGCCAGGCAGATCACTGAAGATAAGATCCGCAGCGTGGTGATCAATATGGAGCACGCCGCCTTCGACCAGGGCTTGGCGCAGTCTCTGGCTGACCAGCTCGAAGCCCCCTGCTACACCTTGAGTGAGCTAAAAGCCGAGGCGTTGTATCAAAAGGTGCGCGAAGAGATGCGCGCTTCATCCTGATCTGGAGAGCTGTAGCCTTATGCCATCCATTGCTTCGCGAATGAGCTTGTTTCCCGATTCGGCCATCAGCGAGATGACCGCGCTGGCGGTGCAGTGCGGCGCCATCAACCTGGCGTCGGGATTCCCCGATTTCGACCCGCCTGTGGAATTGTTAGAAGCTGCCGCAGTCGCCTTGCGCGACGGTTATAACCAGTACCCCGACCCATCCGGAGCGCCGGGTCTCCGCCAGGCGCTGGCTGCCAAGCAAAGCCGCAGAATGGGCATCGATCTGGATCCTGACGTGCACGTCACTGTCACCTGCGGCAGCACCGAAGCGATGCTGGCATCCTTGATGGTCACCTGCAATCCCGGTGATCAAGTCATCGCCTTTTCACCCTTCTACGAGACCTACGGCACCGATTCGATCCTTTGCGGAGCGCATCCGCTTTTCGTTCCCCTCCATCCGCCGGATTTCACATTCGATCCCATTGAGCTGCGCCACGCCTTCCAGAAGGGGGCAAAAGCGCTGATCCTGTGCAACCCGTCCAATCCCACCGGGCGGGTCTTCACGCCTGCCGAGCTGGATGTGATTGCCAGCCTGGCGCAGGAATTCGATGCCTTCATCATCACCGACGAAGTTTACGAGCATATCGTCTACGCGCCGCACCAGCATACCTATATTGCCAGCCTGCCGGGCATGTTCGAGCGCACGCTCTCTTGCAGCTCGCTCTCCAAGACCTACGCCGTCACCGGCTGGCGGCTGGGCTACATCATTGCCCCGCCCAGGTTAAGCGAGGCGCTGCAAAAGATGCACATTTACCTGACCATCGCCGCGCCTGCTCCGCTCCAGGAAGCGGCAAGGGTTGCGCTCAATTTTCCCGAGTCTTACTACCAGCAATTGCAGAGCGACTATACCCGCCGGCGAGACCTCTTTTTGAGCTACGTAAACCGGGCAGGACTGACCGGCAGCCCTCCTGAAGGCGCTCACTATATCCTGGCGGATATCTCCGCCTTTGGCTACCCAGACGATATGCAGTTCTGCAAATGGCTGGCAAGGGAGATCGGCGTGGCTGGCGTTCCCGGCTCCAGCTTCTTTCACGAGCCGGTGCACAACCTCATGCGCATGAGCTTTGCCAAAACCGACGCCACCCTGGTGGAGGCTGGCGAGCGCTTGTTGCGCCTGAAAGAGCGCGCGTGAGCCTGCCCACCGGGCTTTTCTCTACACAATGATGACGCGCACCGGCACGCTCACCCGGCTTGTCTCAGGTCTTTGCTTGCTGGCTTGCTTCCTCGCCGGCTGCGGCGCCGCGCCGGATATCACTACCCCGGCGACTTTGCCCATAGAACCGGTCCAGCCATCCCCTACCTTTCTTGCTACCCAGGCTCCGGTCACCGCACACACCCCTTCTCAGGCAGATGCAACCCTGGATACGGGCACTCCCACCCCGACCCTTCTGCCTCTGCCGAAATACACCCTGACATCCACGCTCGATTATGCCGCACATCACCTGGTCACCGCCGAGCAAATCGTTTATACCAACCGCACCGGTGAGACGCTAGAAGAGCTGGCGTTGATGATCCCTCCCCTGGATTTCCCGGGCGTCTTCACGCTCCAGCAAATGGCGTGGGAAGACGGCAATCCGGTGGAGGGCAGCAGCTTGCAGGGCAGCCGCATGGAGGTGCCTTTGCGAGCGTCTCTCCCCCCAGGCGAGGCTGTGGAGCTGCACATCTCTTATGAGATCCAGCTCCCATCGCCCACCCCTTCGGCGGAAGTTCGCCCCATCCCCTTTGGCTACACAGCCCGCCAGACCAACCTGGTCGATTGGTACCCGTTCGTGGCGCCATACGTCCCGGGAGAGGGCTGGCTGGCGCACCAGCCTGGCTACTTCGGCGAGCACCTGGTCTACGAAGATTCCGATTTCCAGGTCAATCTCCGTCTGCAGGGCGATCTGCCAGATATGACCGTCGCCGCCAGCGCGCCGGAGACGAAAGATGGGGATTGGCGCCGTTACACCCACCCGGCGGCGCGCAATTTCGCCTGGTCGGTCAGCCCACAGTACCAGGTTGCCGAGACCAGCGTTGGAAACACCAAAGTTCTCAGCTATTTCTTCCCATATCACCAATCTGCCGGCGAAGCAGCGTTACAAACCACCGCCGATGCCCTGGCTCTCTACAACGAAAAATTTGGCGAATACCGGCGCCCCGCTCTGAGCGTCGTGGAAGCCGATTTTCTGGACGGGATGGAATATGATGGGCTTTACTTCCTGAGCAACGGCTTCTACAACCTTTACCAGGGCACGCCCGGGGAGTATCTGGTGACGATCGCCGCGCATGAGACAGCCCATCAGTGGTTTTACGGGGCAGTTGGCAACGACCAGGCGCTCGAGCCCTGGCTGGACGAGGCTTTGTGCACCTACGCCGAGCGCCTGTATTTCGAAAACCTGCACCCCGAAGCCCTGGATTGGTGGTGGAACTACCGTATCCAGTATTACCAGCCATCCGGCTGGGTAGACAGCACGATATACAACTCTCAGGGCTACCGGGTATACCGGGACGCCGTTTATCTGAATGGCGCCCTGTTCCTGGAAGATTTACGCACCTTGATGGGCGACAATGCTTTTTTTGCTTTTCTGCGCAGTTATGTTACCGAGAAATATGGCCAGATCGCTACCCGAGACAGATTTTTTCACGCAGGTAGACCAGTTCACATCAGCCGATACCAGTACTCTATTGAAGGAATATTTTTCGAAGCCATAAAGTTATTCTCCCATAATTGGAGTGTATTAATTAATAGTAGTCTTAGTAGGGGCTGGGGATATGTGGATAACTTGCCGGAAGGCAAGGATTTGCCCCCACATGCAGGTCTTTAAAGAGTGAGTGCTGGATATATGGGGGAGGAGCCGCTCGATTTTATCCCATGCCAGGCTTGGAGAACATGCGAATAGTTAACCCCCCGGAATCCCCGAAAAACGCTTAAAGCCAGTAATTCGGGCTGTCTCAGGCATACCCCCATATATAGGGGGAGCCTTCCAGTCAAAAGTCGCACAAAAGAGCGAGTTTTCCCCAGTTTACCCGGTTTATCCACAGTTTTCAACCGGTTATCCACAGGTTGGAAAGCTTTGCGCTTAATCTACGTTCTCACCCATACCCCCATATATGGGGTCTTTCCGGGCAGGTTGTATCTGTAAGGAGAGGACATTCTCCTGGTAAGCCTCTTGACTCGCGCGGGTTGTTAGACTATAATCTAATTAGATAATAGTCTAACTTAGACCGGTGTCTAATTAGCCATAGGAGGCATCCAATGGAAGAGCGAGATCATTATCTATACCGGCAGTATCACCAACGTCTGCTTGAAATTGCCGCCGCTGAGCGCCTGGCGCACAGTGCTCAAGTGCGCTCACCTGGAAGGCTGGATCGCCTGATAGAATATTTCGGCGATCTGTTGATTTCCCTGGGTCAGAAAATGAAGAACCATGCCCTGAAAGACGAGGTTGTAGCTCCTGATCTGTCCGGTGAATGTGTATGAGCGCATCGCCGGCCATTTCCTGGGATTTCGGGACGGCTTACGACTTGTTTATGAGCCTGGAAGTCTTGCACGATCCGGATTACTACGGATTGCGCGCTTCCTGGGCGGCGGGCGTCCGCTCGCGCCTTGCGCCGGATGAGCGAAAGCTCTTGGAAGATCTGCATGGTTTCTTATGGGTGCCCTTGCACTGGCTCCATACCCTGCCTGCGCCCAAAGACGCCGCCACTGCGTTGTGGGCGCTGCGCCAGGTCCCCCCTGTTGAGCGGCCGCGTGTTTAATCAACTTCGATGAGTTATGCAACGAGCCCGGTATCGAAGATACTCTTAAGAAAGTCATCGAAACCCGCACCTGGGATCAAAGCGACCTGGAATTGCTCAAGAAATGTCACATGGGCAAAAAGCACGCTAAATCCGGCGAGGGTCTGGCAACCTACCTGAATTGGTTGGCTCGCCCTGACGAGCTGGGCGAGCTCTACCTTTCGGCTGTGCAATCGTACTACCAGGCATTTTTTGCGGAAGAGGAAAAGCGCATTGCTCCCGTACTGCGCCGCGGCTTGGCGCATGCCCAGGAGCTGGCAAGCCAGTTGCCCCTCGCCGATCTGCTGGTAGAGCTGACGCAGGGCGTCCATTTCGAGTCCCCGTTCAAAGAGTCCAGCCTCGTCCTGGTGCCGGGGTACTGGAACACACCCTTTGTCATCTTCCCGAAGATCGGTCCGGACGCCATGTTGCTGCTTTTTGGCGTGCGCCCGCCGCACATGTCCTTGGTCCCGGGGGAACAGGTGCCAGATTCGCTGCTCTTAGTGCTCAAAGCCATGGCGGATCCCACGCGCCTGAAGATCATGCGCTATTTGAGCGGAGAATCCCTGACGCCCACCGAGATAGCCCGCCGCCTGCGCTTGCGCCCGCCAACGGTCACTCACCACCTGAGCGCCCTGCGCCTGGCAGGACTGGTACACCTTTCTCTGGATCAATCTGGTGAAAAGCGTTACGCCGCCCGCCTGGAGGCAATCTCAGCCTCCTGTGCTCAGCTAGTAGATTTCCTGACCCAGGAAAGCCCCGAAAATTGATTTAGTCTTATGCTCCGGTCGAATAAGGCGGGCTCGATATTAAGAGTATTCTAGCCGGGTCGGCGCGTTCAGACCAAACGCACGCTATTACCTATTAAGCGTGATGATCACGGGCGCGGCGATGGGTGTCTACCGCCTGCTGTTCAACTTTTACGCCCTCAGCCTGGGTTACAACGAGGCTCTCCTGGGTAACCTGGTCACCGTCAGCAGCCTGACCGCGCTGCTGGCTGCCTTGCCCATGGGATACCTGTCTGACCTGATCGGCAGAAAGGCCTCCCTGGTCATTTCAGGTCTCCTGCTCTCCGCCTCGATCACCGTGATCGTCTTTTGGCAGGGCACCTTCATTTTGTATGCGATGAATGTGCTCTTAGGCTTGGGTCAGAGCCTGGCAGCGGTGACCAACGCACCGTTCTTGATGGAGAACAGCGGCGAGCAGGAGCGCACCTACCTTTTCAGTTTCTCCATGGGCTTGCAAATGGCGATGGCCTCGGTCGGCAATTGGATTGGAGGCTACCTGCCTACCTGGGTCGCCCAGCTGCGCGGCGTTTCATCCACCAGCAGCATGGCTTATGCCGGGGCTTTGCTGGTCATTGCGCTTGTCCTTGCCATCGGCGTCATCCCCCTCTTCTTGCTGCGCCTGCCGGCGTTGCAACGCACAGAGCGCTCCGTCTTCGCCCCGCTGTCTTACGCCGCCAAACAGCCCGTGCTGCTGACCAAGCTGATCCTGCCCATGCTGATCACCTCGATCGGCGCCGGGATGATCATGCCTTTCATGAATGTGTTCTTCCGCCAGGTTTACCACCAGCCCGATCCCGGTGATCGGCACATTGTTCGCCTGGGGCTCTCTCGCTATGGGGATCGGTCTGCTCATCGCCCCGCCGCTGGCAGAGCGCATGGGTAAGATCCAGCTGGTCGTGGTCACCCAGGCGCTTTCGATCCCCTTCCTGATCATCCTCGGCTTTGCTCCGCTGTTCTGGATGAGCGCCCTGGCGTATTACGTCCGCCTGGCGTTGATGAACATGAGCAGCCCGGTTTACCAGACCTTCGTGATGGAGCACGTCGAGCCGTCTGCCCGCGCCACCGTCGCCAGCCTGGTGAGCATGGCATGGAATTTCGGCTGGGCGTTCAGCCCTTCCATCAGCGGCTGGCTGCAGGTGAATTACGGCTTCGCTCCGCCTTTCATCGGCACAATCATGCTGTACACAATCTCCATCGTTCTTTATTGGGCTTTCTTCTGGCGCGGGGAAAAGAACCCCCGAACTGTGCCCATCCCCGGCGATTGAGCCGCTTTGTAACCTCTCCGCCTGAACTGCATCAAAAGAACGGATGCACAAAGATCATTCCCTGTTGGAAGACAGGCTAAAAAATTAGTCATTTGAGGAGATTAGATACGATGGAGATGCTCATCGATTTTCCCGGCGGGTCGCGCGTAGACGCCCACTTTGGCACGTTCACCATCCAAACAGACCAGCCGCCGGCAGCCTCAGCGCCGACCCCGTTTGCCACTTTTCTGGCTTCTCTCGGCACCTGCGCGGGGATTTATGTCCTGGGCTTCTGCCAGCAGCGCGGCTTGCCCAGCGAGGGCATCCGCATCGTGCAGCGCATGCACACCGATCCCGCGACCGGCATGGTTGGCAAGATCGACCTGGAAATCCAGGTGCCGCCCTCCTTCCCGGAAAAATATTTGCCCTCCCTGGTGCGCGCCGCCGAGCTGTGCGCAGTTAAGAAGCACATGGAGTATCCGCCAGAGTTTGATGTTCATACCCAGGTCGTCTCGGCTCAGGCAGCCTGATCATTGCAAGATACCTATAAAAAAGTACAGGACGTTCACAACCCGTCCTGTACTTTTTTTCGCTGAATTTCTCGTCCGGCTAATCGGGACCGATGGTTGTCCCCGGGAACAGGATGGTGTCCTTGGGGATGACCACCACGCCATCCTGCACCACCCAGCTGCTCTCTTCCAGGTTCGTGCCGCGGCGGGTAGGAGCGTATCACCACACCTTCGCCAATGCGCACGTTTTTATCGAGGATGGCGCCTTCGATATCACAGTTGGGACCGATTCCCAGCGGGATGCCGGGAGCGTCTGTCGGGGCAAAATAGTCTGCGCCCATGAAGATCGTCCGATTCATGCGCACCCCTTTGGCGACGTGACCGCGCAAACCCACGATGGAATCGTTGATCACCGAGCTGTGAATCTGGCAGCCATCTGCCAGCAGGACGTTGTGCAGCGTGGCGCCGTCGATCACCGATCCTGGCAGGTAGCGCGGCCGGGTATAGATCGGGCGCACCGGGTCATAAAAGTTGAAGGGCGGGTTTGGCAGGGTCAGGCTCAGGTTGGTCTCGTAGAATGAGCGGATTGTCCCGATATCCTCCCAGTATCCATCGAAATCGAATCCCATCACCCGCCGGCTGCTGATGGCGTTCGGAATGATCTGCCCGCCGAAGTCCTCAAAGGTAGAGCTTTCCAGCAGGTCGACCAGCACATCGGTTTTGAAGAAGTAGATTCCCATCGAACCCAGGTAGGGTCTTTCAGGTTCCTCCCGGCTGACGAACTGCGCCAGCACATCCGGGTCGCGCGGCTTTTCCACGAACGCCAGGATGCGTTGGGCGGCGTTGCGTTTCAACAAGCCAAAGCGCGCCTGCTTCCTGGGCAGCAATCGGCGTGACGGCGACCGTGATATCCGCCTGGTTTTTCCAGTGGAACTCTGCCATGGTGGCGTAATCCATGCGGTACAGGTGGTCGCCCGCCAGGATCAATACATACTCGGCTTGTGCTGCCTTGATCTCTGTAAGCTGTTTGCGCACTGCGTCTGCCGTGCCCTGGTACCAGTCGGTGCTGCGCGGGGTCTGCTCAGCCGCCAGGATCTGAACCCAGCCGTTATGGAAGTCGTCGAAGGAATAGGTGTGCGTGATATGGCGGTGCAGCGACGCCGAATTGAATTGGGTCAGCACGGCGATGTGATTGATGCCCGAATTGATGCAGTTGCTGATGGGTACGTCGATCAGCCGGTATTTCCCGGCAATGGGTACGGCGGGCTTGGCGCGCATGCGCGTCAGCGGGTACAGCCGCTTGCCAACGCCGCCGCCCAGGATGACCGCCAGCACGTTATTGAGAGAGGACATGGGGCTTGCTCCTGGTGAAACAGTGGAGGATCATTCAAACACCACAGCCCTCTCGGGGCTGAGAGGGCGTGTGCTATAATCGCTGTGTGCCGAAGGTGGGAATCGAACCCACACTCCCGAGGGAACACGATTTTGAGTCGTGCGCGTCTGCCTGTTCCGCCACTTCGGCTTTCTGGGTAAAGTATAATCAAACACTGCATGCCGGTCAAGATCAGCAATCCTGCCTTCTTAAGAGTTCCCCTATGCGCCTTGGAATTATTGGACTTCCGCAATCCGGAAAAACAACCATCTTCAATGCCCTGACGCGCGGCAACCAGCCGACCACGATGAGCGGGGGGCGGGTCGAAGTGCATACCGCCGTGGTCGATGTGCCCGACCCGCGTGTGGACCGTCTCTCCAGCCATGTTTCACCCTGAAAAGACCATCTACGCCAAGGTGACCTATGCCGATATCGCCGGGCTGGAAGGCGGCTCCGCCAAGAGCGGCATCTCCGGCTCGCTGCTCAACCAGCTCACCCAAATGGATGGATTTGTCCACGTTGTACGCTGCTTTACCGAAGCCAATGTGCCCCACCCGGCGGGGGGCGTCGACCCGTTGCGCGATATCGCCGCCATGGACGCCGAGCTGCTGCTCAATGACTTGATCGCCGTCGAGCGCAAGCAGGAGCGCCTGGCTGAAGAGCGCAAGAAAGGCGGCGGGCGTGACAGCGCCCTGATCGACCGCGAGGTTGCTCTATTCGAGAAGCTGGCAGCTTCCCTGGCGCACGAAGAGCCTCTGCGGTTGCTAGACCTCTCGCTCGAAGAAGAGCGCCTGCTCTCCGGCTTTGGCTTCTTAACCCGCAAACCCGTCCTGCTGCTGTTGAACCTCTCCGAAGGTCAGGAGCCTCCAGCGGTGGAATATGCTTACCCGCGCAGCCGGCTGGTTGCCCTGCAAGGCAAGCTGGAGATGGATATCTCCCAGTTGCCTGCGGATGAAGCCGAGGTCTTCATGGCTGAGTACGGCATCCAGGAGCTGGGGTTGCTCAAGGTGATCCACCTGTCTTACGAGCTGTTGGGCTTGCAGTCGTTCTTCACGGTTGGTGAAGACGAGGTGCGCGCCTGGACGGTTCGCCGCGGGGCGAATGCCTATGAAGCCGCAGGGGAGATCCATTCCGATTTGCAGAAAGGTTTCATCCGCGCTGAAGTGGTCTCTTATGAAGACCTGGTGACACTCGGCGGCTTGAGCGAGGCGCGCGGCAAGGGCAGGCTGCGCCTGGAGGGCAAGGAATATATCCTCCAGGATGGGGAGATCATGCACGTCCGTTTCAACATCTAAGTACAAACACTTCGGGTATAATCGCTTTTGCAGGTTATTTCCCACAAACTATATCCACAATAAAGAGAGCCATTTATGACCCAAACCTATACCCTTTCTGGCTGGAGCCTTGCAGATCTTTTTCCGTCGCAGGATAGCCCGGATACCCAGGCAGCTTTCGACCGGCTGGAAGCTGAGGTCGGGCAATTTGAAAGCTGGCGCCAGCAACTCGTCCCCGGCATCAGCGACCTCGCTTTCATGCAGATTGTCAAGGATTACGAGAAGATCACCAACCAGGCATACCGCATTTACGGGTTTGCCAACCTGATGTTCGCTTCGGATACCCAGGACCAGGCGGCGACTGCCTTCCTGGGGCGCGTTGAGCAGTTTATGGCTACCCTGCAAAATCGCACCCTGTTCTTCAGCCTGTGGTGGAAGGATATCGACGCCGATAACGCCGCTCGGCTGATGGCTGCCTGCGGAGATTACCGCTACTGGTTGGAGGAGATGCGCCACTTCAAGCCGCATACCCTCACCGAAGCGGAAGAGAAGGTGGTCAACATCAAGAACGTCACTGGCGGCAATGCCTTGCGCAATCTCTACGATTCGATCACCAACCGTTACGTCTTCAGAATAGAAGTGGACGGCGAGGTGCAGGAAATGACGCGGGGCGAGCTGATGGTCTACGCCCGCCACCACGCACCCGAGCTGCGCGCCGCGGCTTACCGGGAGCTTTACCGGGTCTATGCCCAGGATGGTCCCATCCTGGGGCAGATGTACCAGGCGCTGGTGCGCGATTGGCGCAACGAGCAGGTGGACTTGCGCCATTTCAGCAGCCCCATCTCCTCCCGCAACCTGGCAAACGATATTCCGGATGAGGTGGTGAATACCCTTCTTGAAGTCTGCGAGCGCAACGCCGCCGTCTTCCAGCGCTACTTTCGCCTGAAAGCGCGCTGGCTGGGGGTGGATCGCATCCGCCGCTACGATATCTACGCTCCGGTTGCCCGGTCTGACAAAGAGTATGCGTTTTCAGACGCTGCCGGGATGGTCATCGATTCCTTCCGTGAGTTTGTCCCGCAGATCGCCGCCATGGTGCAGCGGGTCATCGACGAGCAGCACCTGGATAGCGAGGTGCGCAAGGGCAAGCAGAGCGGGGCTTTTTGCTACAGCGTGGCGCCCGAGCTTGCTCCCTGGGTGCTGGTCAATTACCAGGGACGTCCGGATGATGTGGCCACCCTGGCGCACGAGATGGGGCATGCCATTCATTCCATGCTCGCCTCCGACCATACCCTCTTCACCTTCCACTCTTCCCTGCCCCTGGCGGAGACGGCTTCTACATTCGGTGAAATGATCCTCATCGATCGCCTGCTGGCTCAAGAGAGCGATGAGAATGTGCGCCGCGACCTGCTCTTCCGCCAGGTGGATGACGCCTACGCCACCATTATGCGCCAGGCTTTCTTTGCCCTCTTCGAGCGCCAGGCGCACGAGATGGTCAATCAGGGCGCTACGGTGGACGAGCTGGCGGATGCCTATCTGCAAAACCTGAAGGTGCAGTTTGGCGACGCCGTGGAGTTGAGCGACGAGTTCCGCTGGGAGTGGGTATCGATCCCGCACATCTACCAGTATCCCTTCTACGTTTATGCCTACACTTTCGGGCAGCTCCTGGTGCTCTCCCTCTACCAGCAATACAAAGCCGAGGGCGAGGCGTTCAAGCCGCGCTACTTGAAGATCCTGTCGTCGGGCGGCTCGCAAGCGCCGGCAAAGATCCTCGCCGAAGCCGGCATCGATATCTACAGCGCCGCATTCTGGCAGGGCGGCTTCGATGTGATCGCCCGGCTGCTGGACCAGCTCGAAGCGCTGCCTGTACAGAAGAGCTGAGCTTGTTGATTCGTGAAATTCCCGTGCGACGCACAAGTTTACCTTGTGCGTCGCACATGTCTTAAGGAAATTATGTCTCCTGTATTAGAAGTCTCCACCCTTTTCCAATCCGTCCTGGATGCGCTCATCCAAAAACAGCCTGAGCTGAACCAGGCAGACCCTTACAACCAGAATCACGGCGACCACATGGTCGAGATCTTCCAGGTTGCCGTGCGCGCCGCGCGGGAAAAGCAGTCCGCCAGCCTGGCGGAGGCTATGCAATATGCCAGCCAGCTTTTACAAGGCTGTGAGCACAACGGCTCAGCCCAGGTTTATGCGAGCGGCCTGACCTGCCTGGCGGACCAGTTCAGCCAGCGCCAGATCGATCTGGATGACCTGGCGCCTTACGCCCAAGTGGCGATTTAGCGGAAGAAAACAGGAAAACGGGATATCCAAGGGCGGGCGTTCGGGAGATATCCTCAAAGCTTTGCTTTCGGCGTTAGCTGATTGGGAGCGCCTGGAATCAGAAAAGCCCGGCTCCTCCCGCGGGATGGATCTGGGCTATTTGTTCGGTGTTGGTATGGCTTACCTGCAGGCAAAGCAACAAGGCGGCGACCGCATGAGCGTGCTGGCTGAAACTGTCGTATCCTCCAGCCCGCTCGGGCGCGTGCCTCACCGCCACCAATCCGGTTTGCTCGTCGTGCAGGAGATCCTGCAGGCGCTTAACTCGTCATTCGATGCTGGGCTCTTCTGACTCCTCGACCGGCTCTTCCTCTTGCTTCCGGTCCAGTATCTGCATGTTATTGATGATGACTTTCGTGAAGTAGCGGATATCGCCGCCTTGCTCGTAGCGGTCTGTATGTAGGCGCCCCTCGACGTACACCAATCGACCCTTGCTCAGGAACTCCTGGCAAGTTTCTCCCAGGCGCCCCCAGGCCTCCAATGTTGAACCAATCGGTGCTCTCTTTGATCTCGCCTTCGCTGGTCTTCCAGCGGCGGTCCACAGCCAGGCTGAAGCTGCAAACTTTCTTGCCGCTGGGTGTGTAGCGGGTCTCCGGGTCTTTCCCCAGGTTTCCAATGAGCTGGACGCGGTTGAGTGCTGGCATGTTGTACCTCCTGCGCTAGTAAAAAGAAACGTGCCCTCACCTATTAGTTTAGCGATTGGCGGCAGAATGTCAAGCGGTTTTTATGTTTTTTAACCCACTTCAGCCCCAGACCATCCTCCATAATGCGTGCAGGCGAAAGCCGCCGAGTGGGAGGCGTGCTCCAGGCATTTTTGCGCGCTCAGACCCATCAGCCAGCCTGCCAGAAAGGCGCCGATGAAGGCGTCGCCTGCCCCTACGCTATCCACCACCTGGACCGGGTAAGCCGGCTGAGAGTAGAAATTGCCCTTGTAAAAAGCCAGGCTGCCCTCGCCGCCTCGGGTGACTACCACCACTTCCACCCCGCCGCGGCTGATCTCCTCAGCCCGGCGGCGCGCCTGTTCTTCCGTGCCCCGCGGCAGCGAGAAGAAAGCCAGGTCTGCCAGGGAGCGCGTTGCCTCGAGAAACCCTGCGTTCTGACCCTCTCCGTAATCGATCGAGAGCAGTAGCTTCGCCTCCCGGATGGCAGGCAGTTGCTCCTGGGCGCCGCCCAGCCAGCCGGTGTGCACCAGTTGGTGTTGCCGGATGAAGCCCAGCGTTCTATCATCAAAAGTCAGGCGAGAGATGGGCGCTGGTTGCCCGTGGATAAAGACATGCTCGTTGCCGGCGGTAAGCTGGATGTTCGCCTGCCGGCTGGGCGCCGTTGAGCGTTGCACGTGGGAGATGTCCACTTTCTCCTGGCGCAGCGCCTGGAGGATAAGCTCACCGTAGCGGTCGTTGCTCACTGCGCCCACAAAGGCGGCTGGCAACCCGGCGCGCTGCATGTGGATAGCGACATTAAGGGCGTTCCCGCCGATAAAATCCCGTTGGATGGGGGCGAGGTAGTGATCGATGCAGGCATCGCCCAGGCACACGGCTTTGGTTCGCATGGTAAATGGATTATACGCCAGGTGCAACTTCCTCATCGCCTGCGGTTTGCCCTCGCCTGCCACTTGTGATAAACTAAACAAGCCATTTATCCTCGGTCAGAACTTCGTGGGTATGTGACCCACGCATTGAACCCATGACGGTCAAAGAATAGGATCAATGTCAGCAGCGCCTGGTATCAATTGCCACTACCCTTTGATCCATTCTTGAGTAACATGGACAAAATTTTTACCACCGGTGGAGTGTTGAGATGATGCAGACCGATCCGCAGTTCCTGGATAGGATGAAACGGTTGCCGGATGTGCTGGCTCCCAGCCTGGCAGAAGACTGGCCCGAGCTGCCGGTGGTCAGGGCGCAAGGCGCGTACCTGTATACCGCCGATGGGCGCCGCTATCTCGATTTCACCTCCGGGATTGGCGTGACCAACGTCGGGCATTGTCACCCACGCGTCCTGGAAGCAGCCTCGCGCCAGATGCACGAGATGGCGCATAGCGCCGTCGGCGTCACCGTTCACAAAAGCCTTCTGGAGCTGTGCGATGCGTTGACCGCTGTGCTGCCGCCGAAGATGGATATGTTCTTCTTCGGCAACAGCGGCGCTGAAGCAGTCGAGGGCGCCCTCAAGCTCGCTCGCTACGTCAGCCAGCGACCGGGCATCATCGCCTTCGATGGCGGATTCCACGGTCGTTCCTATGGCGCCGCCTCGGTTACCTCCGTTAAATCCAAGTACCGCGACCATTACGAGCCCTTCGTACCGGGCGTGTATTTCGTCCCGTATCCCTACGCTTATCGCTGCCCGCTGGGGGATACCCCCGAAGCTGCCCTGGATTGGACGCTGATGAGCCTGCGCCGCTTGTTCCAGCACCAGATCCCGCCCTCCCAGGTGGCGGCGTTCCTGGTTGAGCCGGTGCAGGGCGAGGGCGGCTATATCGTCCCCCCCGCGATTTCCTGCCGGCGCTGCGGCGCATCTGTGATGAGCACGGTATTTACCTGATCCTGGACGAGGTGCAGTGTGGCTTTGGGCGTACGGGAGAGATGTTCGCCGCCCAGGTCTTCGATGTCCAGCCGGATATCATGTCCATCGCAAAAGGCATCGCCTCCGGTTTTCCGCTCGGCGCTACGGTCGCCAGCCGCGACCTGATGCGCCGCTGGAAGTCTGGCGCCCACGGCACCACATTTGGCGGCAATCCCGTCGCCTGCGCCGCGGGTCTGGCGACCTTGCAGGTGATCGCCGAAGAGAACTTGTTGGAGAACGCTCGCCGCATGGGAGAGCGCTTCCTGGCTGGTTTGCAGTCGTTGCAGGCGCAATACCCGTCTATCGGTGAAGCGCGCGGCTTGGGTCTGATGCTGGCGATTGAGATGGTCGTTCCCGGTTCAGATAAAGAGCCTGATCCGCGGGCTTCTATGGATTTGCTGAACCTGTGCCTGGAGCGCGGCTTGCTGGCATACATGGCTGGCACCTTCGGGCAGGTCGTACGCTTCATCCCTCCGCTCATCGTCACTGCTGAGCAGGTAGATCTGGCTTTGAACATCCTGGATGAAGCGCTCAGCACTCTATCGCCTCGCTCTTAGTTGAGTAAGGAGGTCAATGGCAGAACCTGTTCTTTCGATTCTCACCGGCATACCACTCGCAGTACCAAAAACAATATTTCTAAGGAGTCTGAAATGAAACACATCGCCAAAATCGCCATCATGTTGCTGGTTGTTGCCTTGTTGCTCACCGCTTGCGGGCAGAAGGCGCCGCAGAACAAGCTGGAGGAGATTAAAGCCAAGGGCAAGATCATCGTCGGAACTTCCGCCGATTACGCCCCCTTTGAGTATAAAGATGAGAACGACAACTTCGCCGGCTTTGATATGGACCTCATCCGCGAGGTCGGCAAGCGCATGGGCGTCGAGGTCGAGATCCAGGATATGGCTTTCGATACCCTGATTGCGGCAGTAGAGCAGGGCAAGGTGGACGTTGTGATCGCTTCCATGGCGCCCACGGAAGAGCGCTTGCAGAAAGTTGACTTCAGCGAGACCTATCACTACCAGAAGAACTCCTTCCTGGTGGCGCCGGATTCTACTCTCACCCTGGCGAGTCCTGAGGATGTGGCGCAGTACAAGATCGGCGTGCAGACCGGTACAACCCTGGATGACTGGGTGACCAAGAACCTGGTAGAGACCGGTAAGATGCCCGCTGAGAACGTCCAGCGCTACGAGCGCGCCGACCAATCTGTGCTCGACCTGCAAGCCGGGCGTATCGATTTTGTCTTGACCGACGCCGGACCGGCGAAGGAATATGAAAAACAGGGGCAGGCGAAGATTGCCCTCACCGCAAAATTGTTCGAGACCGGCGAGAATATCGCCTTGAAGAAGGGCGAAGCTGCCCTGAAAGCCGAGCTGGATAAGATCATCACCGCGTTGATCAGCGAAGGCTTCATCGATAATCTAGCCAAGCAGTACGAGCTGGAGTAAACCGAACGGGAAGAATAACCGTATTGCGGGCGCGAGATGAGCGCCCGCATTACGGTTTCCCGGCTATGTACGGAGAACTTATGACCCAACCAATTGCACCAGAAATCCTGTTCCTCAAGCAAGAAGATGTAATCAAAGCCGGCGTTCTGGACATGCCGAAGACGATCGCCGATGTTGAGCAGGTCTTTAAGATGTATGCCGATGGCGAGATCAAGCAGCCGGTGAAGACCTTGATGGAGTTCCCTGATCCCATCACCGGCGATCGCGGCCGGCTGGTCGTCTCGATGCCCGTTTACCTGGGCGGTGATATCCATCGCGCCGGCGTCAAGTGGGCGGCTGAGTCGCTTGCCAACGCCCGGAATGGTGATCTGCCTTACGGCATCGATGTGGTCATCCTCCACGACCTGGATCACGCCCACCCGGTAGCCATCATGGATGGCACCATTATCACAGCCATGCGCACATCAGCCGCTTCCGGTGTGGCGGCAAAGTACCTCGCCAACCTCGATTCAAAAGTCGCCGGGATGGTCGGCGCGGGCGTGATCGGGCGCACGGCGGTAGAGACGTACCTGTGCGTCTTCCCCAATCTCCAGGAGATCCGCATGTACGATCTCGATCGCAAGAAGTCGGAAGCTTTGGCTGCCGATTATCGTGACCGGGTCGAGATTCGCGTCGTCGACAGCGCTCGCGAGGCTGTTGAGGGCGCTGAGGTGCTTGCCACTCAAACCACCACCCGTAGACACTTCTTGCAGCGCGAGTGGCTCGCCCACAGCAACTTCTACGCCCAGATGGGCTCCAATGAGGCTGAAGAAGAAGAGATCTTAAAAGCCGATGTACTGGTGGTGGACGACTGGGCGCCTATCAAGCACTACGCCCCCGGATACTTTGCCCGCATGGTCGAGGATGGTCGCCTGAAAGAGGACCGTATCCTCGAGCTAAAGGATATCGTGGCAGGCAAAATCAAGGGTCGTACCTCCCCAGGGCAGCACATCCTGTTCAAATCCATGGGGATGGGCAGCGAAGATTTGATCGTAGCCCAACGCATTTACGAGACTGCTAAGGCAATGGGTATCGGACAAACGCTCCATTTGTGGGATAATCCACTCTGGCTATGACCTCTCTGGGGAGCGCGTGATCGTGCAAGAGATCTTCACCGGGCTTATTCCTTACCTTTTGCTCGGTCTGCAAGTAACGCTTGCTGTCACGTTCATCGCGCTCTCCATTGGTTTTGTCCTCGGCTTAGGGATGGCGATTCTCCGGGTTTATGGGGGTAAATATACATCGCGACTGATTGCGGTTTATACCCTGGTGATCCGGGCGCTGCCGCATATCTTGATGCTCCTGATCGTCTTTTTTGTGATCGCCAGTATCATCAATCTCACCGCCTTCTGGGCGGGCTCCCTTTCGCTGGCTGTTATCAGCAGCGCCTATCAGGCAGAGATCTTTCGCGGCGCCCTGCAATCGATCAACCCCGGGCAGATGATGGCGGCGCGCACGCTGGGCATGACCCGCTCGCAGGCTATTCTGCATATCATCCTCCCCCAGGCATTGCGCGTGGCGATACCCGCCTGGTCTAACGAAGCTGCTATCATCGTCAAAGATTCATCCCTGGTTTATGTATTGGGCGTTGCCGAGCTCTTGCGCCGGGCTCAGTTCTACAGCGCCAGGACCTATCAGCCGTTCACGGCTTTCATTGCTGTTGCGATCATTTACTTCATATTAACCTTCTTGACCAACCGCGGCTTAGGCGCCCTGGAGCGCAAGCTGAAATCCCAGGTGTGTAAGCGATTAGGGATGCATATGGCTGATCCGATCATCAAACTCGAGAATATCCACAAAGCTTACGGTAAGGATGAGATCCTGAAAGGCATCTCGCTGGATATCCAGGAGCGCGAGGTGGTGGTGATCATTGGTCCCAGCGGGACCGGGAAAAGCACCCTGTTACGCTGCATCAACCTGCTGACTGTTCCCGACCAGGGCAAGGTCTGGGTGGATGGCGTGGATATCACCGATCCCAAGATCGATATCAACAAAGCTCGGCGCCACCTGGGCTTCGTATTTCAGGACTTCAACCTGTTCAACCACCTGACCGCGCTGGGAAATGTGACCATCGGCTTGAAGCTGGTGTTGGGGATGAAGTCTCAAGAGGCAAAAGAAAAAGGCTTGATGGAGCTTCGCCGCGTCGGTCTTGAGGAAAAAGCAGGCCTGTATCCCGGGCAGCTCTCCGGCGGGCAGAAGCAGCGCGTGGCGATCGCCCGCGCCCTGGCGATGGACCCGCGCGTCATGCTCTTCGATGAGCCGACCTCCGCCCTCGATCCCGAACTGATCGGTGAGGTGCTGGAGGTGATGCAGAAACTAGCCCGGGAAGGCATGACCATGATCTGCGTGACGCACGAGATGGGTTTTGCGCGCGAGGTGGCGTCGCGCATTGTTTTCATGGAGCGCGGCGTGGTGGTGGAGGAGGGCTCGCCGCAGCAGATGTTCACGCAGCCTCAGTTCGACCGTACCCGGGAATTCTTGGGGAAGATCAGGTAGCCGCCCGCGGAGTCGGGTTGAAGCGATGGAAAGCTATCTTTCCTTCCTGCAAATAGCCATTCCGGAGCTCCTGGTAGGGACGGTGATCACGCTGGAGATCACCTTTGTTGCCCTGATGGTTGGCTTGTTGTTAGGCGTTCCGCTTGCCCTGGCTCGCGTGTATGGCGGCAGAGGCCTCTCCTGGGCTTCCACCATCTATACAGAGATCTTCCGTGGCACGCCGGTGCTGGTGCAGCTATTCATCATCTATTACGGCTTGCCGCAGTTTGGAATTACCCTGCCGGCTTACCTGGCTGCATTCGTTACGCTGGGTTTGAACAGCGCTGCTTACCAGGCAGAATATTTTCGCGGCGCCATCCAATCGATCAGCAGCGGGCAGATGATGGCTGCCCAATCGCTGGGCATGAGCAAGCTGAAAGCGGTGTTGTTCGTCATCGTCCCCCAGGCGTTTCGCCTGGCGCTGCCCTCCTGGTCGAATGAAGCGGTCTCCCTGGTCAAAGTCACTTCGATTGTCTACCTGATCGCCGTGCCCGACCTGATGACCAAAGCCAAGATACTCTCCAGCCGCTTTTTCAATCCCATGGAGACCTACCTGACGGCGGCGGTTTTTTACCTGGTCATCATCGGCATCGCCAGTTTGGCGCTGAATACCATCGAAAAGCGCTCGCGTATTCCCGGTCTGGAGATGGAGCAGGATGCACGTTAAAATTGCTGTTCTGGGCGCCGGCAATGGGGGTCAAGCCCTTGCCGGTTATCTCGCCTGGCTGGGTTATGAAGTTCGCCTGTACGACGCCTTTCAAGAAGTGATAACGCTCATTGATGCGCACGGCGGCATACAGCTCGAAGGTGAGACCACCTGCTTTGGCAAGCTGGCGTTAGCCAGCACCGATATCGCCCGTGTCCTGGCTGGCGCTGACCTGGTTATGGTGGTCAATCCATCCATTTACCATCGCCAGATCGCCGGGCATTGCGCCCCCTATCTGCAGCCAGACCAGGTGATATTCCTGCATCCGGGTGGCACTTTTGGCGCGCTTGCCTTCAAACAGGCATTGCGGGAGCATGGCTGTACCCTGGACATTCCTATTGCCGAGAGCAGCTCCCTGATCTACGCCTGCCGGGCATTAGAACCGGGAAAAGTATTGATCGGAGGGAAGAAGGACCGGCTGCTGGTATCCACGCTCCCCAATTCCGCCAATGAGCAAGTGCGCTCGTTCCTCCTGCCTGCCTTCCCCGAGATCCAGATGGCGCGCAACGTCCTGGTGACCAGCTTCGATAATACCAATCCCATCTTTCATCCGGCGCCTACCTTGTTGAGTACTTCCTGGATCGAGTCGGGCAAGGACTTTCTATACTATTATGAAGGCATCAGCGAGACGATCGGCAGGTTTATCGTCGGTATGGACCAGGAGCGGCTGGCGATCGGGAAAGCGATGGGGCTGCAGTACGGCACGGAGATCATCGACGTTTTCACCCAATACCAGGTGGAGTACCACACGAGCGGCGAGAGCATATCCGCTGTCGTCCGGCATGTCCCGGCGTATGCCGCCATTTACGGTCCCAAAACGCTGAAAACCCGCTATATTTATGAGGATGTGCCCATGGGACTGGTGCCGCTGGTCTCATTGGGCAAAGCCGTGAGTTGCTCAACGGAAAAGATGGAGCTGACCATTCACCTGGCTGAGCAGTTATTGGGCGAGGATTTCGTCGGCGCAGGCAGGAACCTTGCCACCCTGGGCTTGCAGGGCTTGTCTGTCGCTCAGATCGTCCGCTTCGCCGAAAGCGGGCGCAAGGATGCTTGAGCGCCTCATTTTGCCGGGCGGACGGTTGCATCCTCTCCTAAAGGCTGGTATGCTTAAGCCTGGGGCGCATCACAAATTCTCTACAGGCGAGTAGTGCTATGTATCTGGCGATCGAAGGAGTCATCGGTGTAGGCAAGACCACGCTGGCGCGCTTGCTCCAGCCGGTTTTCCAGGCAGAGCTGTTGCTGGAAGTGTTTGAGGAGAACCCGTTCCTGTCGGATTTCTATTCTGACCGGCAGCGCTACGCTTTCCAGACCCAGATCTTTTTCCTGCTCAGCCGCTATCACCAGCAGCGCAGGGCTGTGCCAGAAGTGCTCGAGCGGGGCGCTAACCTGATCGCCGACTACACCTTCGAAAAAGACGCCCTGTTTGCCAGCATCAACCTGAAGGGCGATGAGCTGGAGATGTATTACCGCGTCCACGAAGCCCTGGCAGAAAAGATCCCTCTGCCGGACCTGATCCTCTACCTGCGCGCCTCAACAGATACCGCCATGCAGCGTATCGCCCTGCGCGACCGCTCCTATGAGCGTAATATGGAGCGGAGCTATATCGCCGAGGTAAACCAGGCGTATGAAGTTGTTCTTTATGGGCGCCCGCAACAGCCTGGGTGAGCAGCGTGTGCCGGTGTTAGCGATCGATACCAATAATCTGGACTACGTCCGCCATCCGGAAAGTTTGAAGCTGGTCGAGAATCGCATCCGCCAGGTGCTCAAGCTATCGCCTTTTCAAGCGGAGCTGCCCATCCAGACCGCTGCGGAAGGGGAGGGGATGGGAGAGCGCCGGGAGATGGGTTATTAATCTATGCGCATTAATCGTGACACCCTGCTCGGTATAGCTCAGGACACGGTTGCCCGGCGTGTGCGCCAGGAGCGCGGTATCCTCTCGGCGTACCTGTGCGGCAGCCTGCTGGGCGAGAATTTCCTGCTGGGCGGCGCGGCGGATATCGACCTCGTCTTCATCCATATTGATCCACCTGCTATCGAGCGCGAGGTCCTGCGCCTGACGGATGAAGTCCACCTGGATATTGCCCATTACGCCCAGAAAGATTTTCGCGAGCCGCGCCGCCTGCGGCAGCACGCCTGGCTCGGTCCAACCATCTTCTCCTGCCCGCGTGATGCATGACCCGCAGCATTTCATGGATTTCACCCAGGCGAGTGTGCGCGGCCAGTTCGAGCGTCCCGATCACGTTTTGGAGCGCGCTCGCCCGCAGCTCGACCACGCCCGCCAGATCTGGTCGGGCTTGGCGGAGTAAGGCTTCAGCTTCTGCCGGGCAGCCGGAATTGACTCTGTACCTGAAAGCCATCGAGCACGCTGCCAATGCGGTTGCCTGCCTGAGCGGTCCCCCACTCACGGAGCGGCGCTTCCTGCTCGGCTTCTCCGAGCGCGCTGCCGCAGCCAAACATCCCGGTTTGTTTCCGGGGCTGCTGGGTATGCTGGGCGCTTCCCATGCGAGCCAGGAAGCACTGCGCTTGTGGCTGCCGCAGTGGGATGAAACCTTCGCCGCATTACCTGAGGCGCAGCGACCGGTGCATCTGCAGCCAGCCCGCCATGCATATTACCTGCACGCTTTCCGCTCGCTTGTGGAAGGTGCCCAGCCACAGGCTGTCTTGTGGCCGCTCCTGCGCACCTGGACGCGGATGGTCTCAGTGCTGCCTGTGGAAAGTCCTGTGCGGAAGGCGCCTGGCTATCCGCCTGCCAGGAGCTCAACCTGGTAGGCGATGCCTTCTCCGAGCGTGTGGCAGCGCTGGATGCGTACCTCGATACGGTGGATGAAACCCTGGATGATTGGGCGCGCCGTAACGGTGTTTGATCGCAACTGTTTCACGTGAAACAAAACAAAGATGCTGGCGCTTTACTGCCAGCATCTTTGTTTTTCCTTTCTGAGCGTTAGGACTTGAGGGGTTCCATGTGCAGCACAGCCTCGTCTGTTGCTGCTTCACCCTGCTCCGTTGCCCATCCCTTTGGCTGCGTGACAGGCAGGCGTCGCGTCAGGGCGAGCCACCCGACAAAAAGCGCCAGAGGGATCCAGCCGACTGGGCTGGCGAGCGTTCCGGTGTAGGTGATATCGATACCGGTAAAAAACAGCACCGGCAACCCGGCTACCGCGTTCAGCGTGCCATGACCCAGGGCTGGCGCCCAGGGGCTGCCTGTGCGGAGATACAGCCAGGATAGGATAGCTCCCATTAATACCGTGAAGACGATCATCATCAGTACACCAAGAATAGGCTGGCTGGGGTAGTTGTGCCCCTGCAGGATGGCGGGAGCGTGCCAAATTCCCCAGATCACTCCGCTCAGCAGGATGGCGCGCCACTGCCCGAGTGGCAGCAGGCTGGGCAGCAAGAAGCCGCGCCAGCCCAGCTCTTCACCCAGGGCGAAAACCGTGTTCAATAGCGGCGCCAGGGTAATGCTGAAGGCGATCTGGATGATCACAATCAACCCGGTTGGCAATGCCGAGCCGCTTGGTGCGGCTGCCATGGCCTGTCTGAAGGCAGGGAAGCTCAGGTCAAGCGCGCCTGGCGTGAAAAGGTATGTGAGCACACCGGTGGCGAGCGTCAGCCCGATCGGCAGTAGCCACGCCCACAGGTAGGCGCGCTTCTCGCCCAGGCGTCTCAACCCTAAAGCCCCCAGGGGTTTTTTCATTACAAATCGCATGACAACGAGGGCCGCGATACCCGGCGCCCACATTGCCGCGCTCCAGCATACCAAGGTAACGATCTGGCGGGTCGTTGTTCCCGGCGCCCCGGCTGCAAGCGGCAGCAGGAACAGGGTCCAAGCCAGGACAAACGATATCCCAATGAACCAAATGAGAGGCTTGCGTTGTAGCATGAGAAACATCCTTAACGTGATGAATTTTTAGGGTGACAGTCACCGCAGGTGACTGTCACCCGTTAGCGGTTTGCGTAGCCCATCCAGAACGAGCAGCTTTTTGCAGCGTGAGTATATTGATTAATCGCCTACCCAGGTGCGCTGGCGACGGGTGGAGGATGTCAGTGGGCGCCGCGCCACAAACGTGATCTTGCTGCTGTTATGCGCCGGGAAGCTGGATACCACTTCCCACCCCTCCTGCCCGGCCTCGTTCAACGTTGCCTCCATCTGCTCGTCGCTCGGCGCGCTCCAAAAGCTGCCCACGCTGAACACGTGGTACTCCCACTCCAACTTTTCCATAGTCGCTTACTCCTCCGCCACCTGCCGGGCTGTCTGCTTCAGGGCGGTCAGCCCGCTGATGCCCCCCAGGTTCATCGTGTCTACCGCGCTGCTGGGCACGATGACCAGGGCGCCCTTCTCTTTCAGACCCTCGAAGAGCATATTCATCGCTCGCAGGTGCAGGGCTGTGGGGTTGTTGATGTATGCCTGGGATGCCTCGGCAAAGCTGGCGGCGATCTGCTTCTCGGATTCGCCCAGGATGACGCGCGCCTGGCGCTCGCGCTCGGCTTGCGCCTGGCGGGACATGGCATCTTCCAGGTCTTGCGGGATCACCACGTCGCGGATCTCGACGGATTGCACGGTGATGCCCCATGGCGTGGTTCGCTCGTCGATGATCTTCTGCAGGTCGGCGTCCATCTTCGCCCGCCCGACCAGGATATCCGCCAGGCTCATCTGTCCGATCACCTCGCGCAGCGCCGTCTGCGCCGCCCAGGTATTTGCCGCCCGGTAGTTTTCCACTTCCAGGGCAGCTTTCTCGGCATCCCAAACCATCCAGAACAGTACGGCGTCCACATCCACGGGGACGGTGTCCTTGGTCAGGGTTTTCTCCGCATTGAACGGCGTCACCATCACGCGGTGGTCGATCCAGTTCGCCACTGTGTCCATGACCGGCACGACCCAGAACAACCCCGGACCTTTCAGCGCGTGGAACTTGCCTAAGCGCAGCACCACGGCTTTCTCCCACTGCGCCGCGATCTTGATCGCGATCAAGAAATACGTGCCCAACAATGCCATGACGATGCCGTAGACGATGATCCAGCCTGCTGCTATTCCCGAGCTAGCCATCCAGATCGATCCAAAGAACACGGCGATGTAGAAGATCAGGGCGATGGTGATCGCCAGTCCATTGGCGTGGGTTGCGTTGCTTTTCTTGTCTGTGGTGGTTCCTTTTTTGTTCATTCTGCCTCACTCTCAGTGAAAATACGGTTTCTTAATCCTCGATGTCGCGGGTAGGCGCCTCGCCGTGCTCTTTCCACTCTTGCAGGTAGCGCACGATGGTGCGGGCGATCTCGTCCGGCGTGTACGACAGCCGCGCCGCTTCTGCCAGGTAGCCGCGCGTCAGTCCTTCCAGGCTCTGCTGACGCAGGTGGCTTGCTATCTCCTCGGACGGCGCCTCCCAGATGTAAGTGCCGCGCCCTTGCTGGGTGGAGATCAGCCCGGCTTCATCCAGCAAGCGGTAGGCGCGCGCCACGGTGTTGAAGTTGACCCGCAGCTCGGTAGCCAGTTGCCGCACCGTGGGGAGCTGGTCGCCTAGCTTCAGCTCGCCGCTTGCCACCCGCTTGCGCACCTGCTCGACGATCTGCAGGTAGATCGGTTGCCTGGAGCGGAAGTCAAGCTGGATATTCATGGTCGAGGGGGTTCCATAATGGGTCTCTCCGATTGTCTCATTGTCTAATTGTAGCATTGTATAATTGACATAATTGTATATCGAAATTGGATTTTGTCAAGAGGATTCCGCTTGCTGTCCCTGCGCTGCTATGCCGGTGCGTTAGATTTTTCTTAATCCTGCGGTTTTCGCAGGTGTCAAGATTGTCATGCCATGGGCGGCGTGGTAGAATGAATTAAAGGTGTAGCTTGCCGGCGTGATGAGAGAAACATTTGGAGCTCTCCGCAAGTCTCGCAACTCCCCGGCGATTACACTGTTTTACTCAGGAGGTTTGGTATGGAAGGACAAATTGCTACATTTGCCGTGAAGAAGGGGCTGGCGCAGATGCTGAAAGGCGGCGTCATCATGGACGTTGTCACCCCGGAACACGCCAAGATTGCCGAAGATGCCGGAGCATGTGCGGTGATGGCGTTGGAACGCGTTCCCGCCGATATTCGCGCCGACGGCGGCGTGGCGCGCATGAGCGACCCGGAGCTGATCCTCCAGATCATGGATACGGTCTCCATCCCGGTCATGGCGAAGTGCCGCATTGGACATTTTGTCGAAGCGCAGATCCTGGAAGCGATCGGTGTTGATTACATTGACGAGTCCGAAGTGCTCACCCCCGCAGACGAGGCTCACCACATCAACAAGCACGCCTTCAAAGTGCCCTTCGTTTGTGGCTGCCGCAACCTGGGCGAAGCCCTGCGCCGTGTCGGCGAAGGCGCCGCCATGATCCGCACCAAGGGCGAAGCCGGCACGGGCGACGTGGTTGAAGCCGTGCGCCACGCCCGCTCCGTCCTGGGCGAGATCCGCCGCCTGCAGAACATGCCCGATGAGGAGCTGATGGCGTTCGCTAAAGAGATCGGCGCGCCCTACGAGCTGGTGGTCGAGACCAAGAACCTGGGTCGCCTGCCGGTCGTCAACTTCGCCGCCGGGGGCGTTGCCACCCCTGCCGATGCCGCCCTGATGATGCAGCTCGGCGTGGACGGCGTCTTTGTCGGCTCGGGTATCTTTAAATCGGGCGACCCCGCCCGGCGTGCCGCGGCGATCGTCAAAGCGGTCACGCATTACAATGATCCTTACATCCTTGCCGAAGTCAGCCGAAATCTCGGCGAGCCCATGGTTGGGCGGCAGATCTCCAGCATTCCCGAGGTCGAGCTGATTGCCGGTCGGGGCTGGTAAGCCATCCGCATGAAAAACGCGGGCATCTCTCCGTGGGCGCCTGCCTGCGGAGATTTTCCCGTATCTATGGATTGAGATAGGCAAAGGCGTATGAAAATCGGAGTGCTGGCTCTGCAAGGCGATTTTGCCGAGCACATCACTGTATTGAAAAATTTAGGCGTGGATGCGCTGGAGGTGCGCCTGCCGGAGCAGCTCGAAGGGCTAGATGGGTTGATCATCCCCGGCGGCGAATCGACCACCATCGGTAAGCTGGCGGTGGATTTCAAGCTATTGGAACCCCTGCGCCGCTTCGGCGAGCAAAAAGCGATCTGGGGCACCTGCGCTGGCGCCATCTTCCTCTCGAAAGACGCCCGCCGCAACCAGCCGCTCCTGGGGCTGATGGATATCACCGTGGCGCGCAACGCCTTTGGGCGGCAGGTGGATAGCTTCGAGACCGACCTGGACGTGCCCGCCCTGGCGCAGGTAGACCCGCGCCGGGAGCCTTACCATGCCGTCTTCATCCGCGCCCCGCTCATCGAGTCCGTCCAGGGCGAGGCGCGCGTGCTCTCCAGCCTGAAAGATGGGCGGATCGTCGCCGCCGAGCAAGGTCATTGGCTGGCGACTTCCTTCCACCCGGAGCTGACGGACGATGACCGCTTCCACCGCTACTTCTTGCAGTTGGCGGCAAATGGAGCTTGAGAGGTTGGCGCTTCGATCAGGGTATTTTATTAACGGTCTGATGGGGTGAATAAGCCCGACGTATGAGTATCCACCCGTTTGATTTGCGCGACTTACCGACGCTGCGCCGTTACCGCGATCAAAGTGTCTTCCTGAACAGCGCCCTGGTCTTGACGCGCGGTCCCAACCTGCTTACCCGCGCCTTGCTCTCCTCCCTGGCGCCGGGCGTGGGCATTATCACCGCCGTTAGCGTGGAGAACAACAACGTCGACCAGGTTGTCATCGGGCAGACCATGCACGCCTCGGGGGCGCAGTGCGCTCACCTCACCTTCCTCACGCCAGAAACCGCCCTGGAGCTTGCCAGCCTCTCCCCCTTGCTGGAATACATCTCCGCCCAGGCGGTTGAGCGCGGCGCTTTCCGTATCCTGGCGGAGGCGAACGAAGATTCGCTGGCGTTCGAGTCCCTGCGCCAGGCTGGCTTCGCCATTTACGCCCGCCAGCGCGTCTGGCGCCTCGCCGAGAACCTGGCGGGCGATCCCGCTCCTGCCGCCTGGCAGCCCGCTGCTGACCGAGACCTGATCTCGGTGCGCTCGCTGTACAACAACCTCGTGCCGGGACTGGTGCAACAAGCCGAGCCTTTCCCCTCCGAGCGCCTGCGCGGCATGGTTTACCGCCAGGGGGATGACCTGCTGGCGTATGTGGAGGTCAAATACGGGCGGCGCGGCGTGTGGGTGCAACCCTTCATCCACCCGGACGCCGAGCAGGTCGCCGGTCAACTGGCAGGGCTGTTCCACAGCCTGCAGAGCCGCTTTGCTCGTCCGCTGTACGCCTGTGTGCGCTCGTACCAGTCCTGGCTGGAGCCCGCCGTTGAGCAATTGGGGGGAGCGCGGGTCCGCGCCAGGCGGTGATGGTGCGCCAGCTTGCCCAGCCGCAAAAGGCGTTGCGCGCTTTTGCCCTGCCTGTCCTGGAGGGCGGGCAGCCTGAGCCGACCGCTTCGATCAGCCGCTCCCAGAGTACGGTCGAGTTAAAGATCGTGGAGAACGATTAACCCTATGTCCCAACGACGAATAACGGATGATTTACAGGCTCTGCTGGCGGTCCTGCCGGCAGGCATCACCAAGGCGGTCCTCAGCGCCGGTGACAGCGATAACCTGCTGGAGGTGATCCTGGACCTGGGTCGCATACCCACCGCTCGCTTTGTCGACCGTGAGGTCGTGCTGAGCGAGAAGGAAGTGGGGCGTGCCGATATCGACTTCGTCGTCGAGCGCATCGGCGATATCGACGCCGACAACCGCGCCGGTCTGGAGCGCACCCTGCACCGCATCGCCGCCATCCGCAACCGCCGCGGCCACATCGTGGGTCTCACCTGCCGCGTGGGGCGCGCCGTGTACGGCACCACCGATATCATCAAAGACCTGATCGAGAGCGGTAAGAGCCTCCTGCTGCTGGGGCGACCCGGCGTGGGCAAGACCACCATGCTGCGCGAAGCCGCCCGCCTGCTGGCGGAGAGCAAGCGCGTGATCATCGTCGATACCTCCAACGAGATCGGCGGCGACGGCGATGTACCCCACCCCGCCGTGGGGCGCGCCCGCCGCATGCAGGTGACCACCCCCTCCTTGCAGCACGAGGTGATGATCGAGGCGGTGGAGAACCACAACCCCGAAGCCATCGTCATCGACGAGATCGGCCGCGAGCTGGAAGCCGCCGCCGCCCGCACCATCGCCGAGCGCGGCGTGCAGCTCATCGGCACGGCGCACGGCAACACGCTCGAGAACCTGCTGCTCAACCCCACCCTGTCCGACCTGGTGGGCGGCATCGAGTCGGTCACCCTCTCCGATGAGGAAGCCCGCCGGCGCGGCACGCAGAAGACCGTCCTGGAGCGCCGCGGTCCCCCCACTTTTGACGTGCTCATCGAGATCCAGACGCGCGACCGGCTGGCGGTGCACCGCGACGTGTTAAGCGCCGTGGACGCCCTGCTGCGCGGCTACCCCCAGCCGCCCGAGATCCGCTCGCGCGACGAGGGCGGCGAGATCCGCATCGAGCACGCCCCCCAGCCGCAGAGCGTCTTCTCCATCCAGCAGAGAGCGCCTCGCCCGGCAGATAACGGCGGCTACCCGGCGCAGGAGTGCGCGTGGCGAGCCGGCGCGTGATGAGGGCGCGTGCGAGAGCTTTCGCCAGCCACGCGCCTGCCCTTGCAGACCACGCGCATTTACGCCTACGGCGTGGCGCGCAACCGCCTCAGCCAGGCTGCCCGCCGCCTGAACGTGCCCGTGGTGCTGGCGAACGACGTCGGCGAAGCGGATGTGCTCGTCACCCTGCGCTCGTATTACCGCAAGCGCCAGCGCTCCATCGTGGATGCCGAGAACCGCGGCATGCCCATCTACGTGCTGCGCGCCAACACCATCAACCAGATGCAGCAGTTCCTGGGCGACCTGTTCAACCTCTCTTCCGAACTGCCCGGCGAGGGCGCCGAAGACGACGTGCGCCAGGAAACCCTGGCAGCGATCAACGCCGTGCTCAACGGCGAGCGCTGGGTCGAGCTGCAGCCGGCAGTCTCCTCGGTGCGCCGCCTGCAGCACCAGATGGCGCGCCAGGCAAACCTGCTCTCGCATTCCTATGGCAAAGAGCCGCGCCGCCGCGTGCGCATCTTCCGTGAGTGACCCCCGTGTTCATCACGCTTGAGGGCACAGAGGGCAGCGGCAAATCCTCGCAGATCGCTCCCCTGGCGGAGTACCTGCGCCAGAAGGGCTACAATGTGCTCGCCACGCGCGAGCCGGGCGGCACGCCCATCGGCGAGCAGGTGCGGGCGATCATCTCCAACCTGGATAACACCGCCATGCACCCGCGCACCGAGATCCTGCTCTTCCAGGCTTCACGCGCCCAGCATGTGGAGCAGGTCATCCGCCCGCACCTGGCGAGAGGCGGGCTGGTGATCAGCGACCGCTACGCCAACTCCACCCTGGCTTACCAGGGCTACGGCTACCAGACCGACCTGCAGCGCCTCACAAGCCCTGGTGGATTTCGCCACCGGCGGGCTGAAGCCTGACCTGACCGTCTTTTTCGACCTGGATGTGGAGGAAGGCTTGCGCCGCCGCGCCAGGGGCGGCGAGTGGAACCGCCTGGACGCCCTCGACCTGGCTTTCTACCAGCGCGTGCGCCTCGGATACAGCCAGCTCATGCAAGCCGAGCCCGCCCGCTGGGTGAGCATCGATGCCTCGGGCACTCCCGAGCAGGTGCAGGCGGAGTTACGCCGGGTGGTGGGGGCAAGGCTGAGGATTCAGAAGTAGCGCGTTGGAAACGCACCGTATCTCTTTTGTTTAGATATAATCTAAATCTTGCTTCCACACTCGTACGCCGTAACGGCTGAGATAGATCGGGATGTTTTTGAAACCGGGGTTTTCCTGCTCGATCTCGCAAATCATTGCACGTTTCTTCTGAGAAATTTCATCACATAGAATTGTGACTGAGCCCCCTTCGCCTCCCGCACCGTTGACTTTCCAGCCCAAGGCGCCATGCGCGCGAGCGATCTCAATCACTCTGGCCGCTTCTGCGCTGATCAGGGCTGGGTGCAGCCGCCCCTGAGCATCCGTATTGTCAATCATGGCTGCACCCAGGGCTCTAAAATCACCGGCATACAGGGCATCCCTTGATCTACCAGCCGTGCCACGCAGGTCTTCTAGCTGCTTGCAGTCTGGACCTGCATGCTCTAGAGCTTTGATTACGAGCTCGTGTATTTCAGTCGAGCGATGAGACTTCCCCATGTAGATTAAAACCAGCATTCTCTCCAGCTCCCACCAGGTGGCATTCGGGATGAGAATTGGCGATACCGAAGCATGAGGATATTCGTGCATATCGATGTAATTTATGCCACCATAAGCGGAGCAGAGTTGATCTTGAATGCCACATTGTTGGCCCAGCATTTCGGTCTCGATTCGCTGAGCAGCAGAAGCTATCTCATGGGCGGTCAGGCGCCCCGGGCTGAGACAGTCCAATGCTCCGATGAGCGCCACTGTAACTGCGGCTGAAGTGCCGGTCGAGGCGCCACCCGGCGCCTCGGAGAATATGGTCACCTCGAAAGCCAGGTTGTTGGGCACGCGCATATATTCAATCGCGGCTTCGAGCAGGGGATGTTTATCCCAATGCCTGACAGCCGAGTTGGAGGAGGCGGGTGAGCTGGCCTGGCTTACAGGCTCGGGATTGGTTGGGCTTAGCGCATAACGCTCCCCATAATTTTCCGCATGGATGATGACGCGATCAGGTCGTGAGCCCTCCGGAAACACCGCGATTTGCACTTCCGCGTAGGGAGATACACCGATATTGAAGACCCTCCCATAACGGGCAAACCAGGTGTCCGTCCAGCCTCCATTATCGCAGATGCGAATCGGAGCAACACTGTTGATGATGGATAGCGCCTTTCGGTTATGGTTCATAGCCTCTCATGAGGGCTCAGAGAAGAATTCCACTTCTCAAGGGGCGTGCCTTTTAGGACAGCCGGTTTGTACCGGCTCGGAGCAGGCGGCGAGATCAAGCAGGATTAAGCGCTTCAAGCTTTTTTGCCAGCTCTCCGATCTCCTCCCTCAGCGCCAGCTTCTCCAGCCAGCCGCGCGGGATGCCGCTCTCGCCGTAAAAAGCTCCCGCCACCTGCCCGCAGATCGCCGCCGTCGTATCGGCGTCGTCCCCCAGGTTTGCCGCCTTTAAGATCGCCCCCTCGAACGTGTCTGTCGTCCAGAAGCACCACAGCGCTGCCTCCAGCGCTTCTACCACGTAGCCTGTGCCGCGGATTTTATCTTCCGGCTTATCACGGTACTCCATGCGAGCGATGCTCTGGATTTTCTTCGCTGCCAGACTTTCTGGGTCTGTGCTCAGCAGCGCATCCGCCTTGCCTGCGCCGCTCAGCGCCTGGTACAGGATGTCTCCCAGCAGGCGGCAGGCGTCCAGGCACTCGAGGGCGCCGTGCGTGGTGCGCGAGCTCTCGGCGGCATAATGCCAGATCTTTTCCCGGTCCGGGTAGTAAGCCAGTGCCACCGGCGCCAGGCGCATGATCGAGCCGTTGCCGGCGGAATACGGGTCCGTCGATCCGCTGAACGGCTCGCCCGTTTCCTTGTAGCGCTGCAGCGCCTGCAGGGTGGTCCCGCCGATGTCGAAGCAGCGCCCGGTGCTGCTGAAAGTGCCATTGCGGTACCAGTCCCAGTAGCGCTCCATCTGGTCGCGGGCGTCGAAGCCGCGGCGCTCGACCAGGCTGCTCGCCAGGCACAGCGCCATGGAGGTATCGTCCGTCCATTGCCCCGGCTTGAGGTGGAATGGTCCCCCGCCGAGTCATGTCGGTCAGGGGCGTGAAGGAGCCGCGCCGGGCGAACTCCACGCTCGTCCCCACCGCGTCGCCTGCGGCAAGCCCCAGCAGGCAGCCGCGCATGCGCTCGGAAAGCTCGCTCATCTAAAAATCCTCGTCTCCGCCGAAGCCGCCGCCCTCGCGTCGCTCAAGCCCGGCACGGCTGATTCGATCTCCTCCGGGCTCTGCCCCGCCTCCAGGCGGTCGATCACCTCTTCCATCTCGGGAGCGGACTCTTCGCCCATCTCCTGGCTCATCTGGCGCATCATGCGCCCCAGGGCTTTGGGGTCGTCTTCCAGCCCGTCCAATTGGCTGGGGTCCGCCAGCGATTCCAGGCGGCTCTCTTCCGACTTTGCGATGCGCACCCGCCCGATGCGCCGCTGCACGTTCGTGCTGTTGCAGTGCTTGCAATTCACGGGCTTGCTTCCGTATTCGCTGTAGCTCATGAAGACTTCGAAGCGTTTGTGACAATCCAGGCAGATATAGGGGTAAGTGGGCATATCTAAATTATAATAGCTCTTCTAAGATTTGCCTCAAGCTGATTTACGAAAGGTCGTATGCCAGGCACAGACTCTCCTCCCTCCTCCCCGCTGCTCATCGTCATCTCCGGTCCTTCCGCCGTGGGTAAGGACTCTGTCGTCCAGCGCCTGTTAGAGGATACGGAAGCTTTCACCTTCGTCGTGACGGTCAACACACGATCGCCGCGCCCCGGCGAGCGCCCCGGCGTGGATTACCACTTCGTCACCCGCGAGCAGTTCCTGCAGATGGTCGCCGATGGCGAGATGCTCGAATACGCCCCGGTTTATGACGACTACAAGGGCGTGCCCAGGGCAGGGGTGCGCCAGGCTTTAGCCACGGGCAAAGACGTCGTCCTGCGCCTGGATGTGCAGGGGGCTGCCACCATCCGCCGCATCTGCCCCGAGGCTTTGCTGATCTTCATCACCCCGGAGGACGAGAGCGTCCTGCTCGAGCGCATGCGCACCCGCCCGGGGGATAAGCCCGAGTTCGCAGGAATTGCGCCTTGCCACCGTCCACGCAGGAGCTGCAGCGCGTCGATGAGTTCGATTACGCCGTGACCAACCGCAGCGGGCAGCTCGAGCGCACGGTTGAGATCATCCGCGCCATCATCGCTCGCCGAGCACCAGCGTGTCCACCCTAGAAAGGTTACCTTATGAGCCAGAGTTATCCCCCGCAGTACCCGCCTGCCGCGGCGCCGCCTCAGTCGGTGAGGTAAAAACACCCCAGGGCACGCCGCTGGTTACCTACACCTTGCTCGGCTTGACCGTCGTCATCTTTGCCCTGCAATCGCTCACCCAGCGCATGCTCGGCTTCGATTACCCGGCGGCGCTGGGGGTAAAAGCCAACGAGCTGATCATCCAGGGTCAGCTCTGGCGCTTGTTTACGCCCATGTTCCTGCACGGGGGCATCTTGCACATTGCCCTGAACATGTATGCCTTGTTGGCTTTTGGTCCGCAGCTCGAGCGCTATTACGGTCATGGACGCTACCTGGCGCTTTACCTGGTGAGCGGCTTTGCCGGCAACGTGGCTTCCTTCCTTTTCTCTGCTTCGCCTTCTTTGGGCGCCTCCACAGCCATTTTTGGCTTGTTGGGCGCTGAAGCCATCTTCCTCTACCGCAACCGCAAGCTCTTCGGCGCCAGCGCGCAGCGCGCCCTCACCAACCTGATCGTGATTGCCGTGATCAATCTGGTCTACGGCATGATGGGGAGCGGCATCGACAACTGGGGGCATATCGGCGGGTTGCTGGGCGGCGTGCTCTTTGCCTGGTTCGCCGGTCCGGTGTTGCAGGTGGCTGGCGCCTATCCCCAGCTCGAGATGGCGGATACGCGCCAGACTTCCCAGGTGATCCTGGCGGGGCTGGGAGTGGCGCTGCTATTCGCCCTGCTGGCGGCGATCAAATTCTTTTTAACAGGCACGCGCAGACCCCCGTTTTCTGCCAGAAAGCGGGGGTCTCGGTGACTCATTCGCGGGAGTATACCTATGAAAATCCTCGTCACCGGCGGCGCCGGTTATATCGGCTCCCATACCTGCCTCGAGCTCTTGAACGCCGGCTATGAAGTGGTGGTGGTCGATAACCTCTCCAACAGCAAGGAGGAAATCGCTGCGCCGCGTCCAGAAGCTGGCGGGCAGGTCGCTTGAGTTCCACAAGGTGGACCTGCTCGACAAAGCTGCGCTCGAGGCGGTCTTCCGCAGTCACCATTTCGCCTCCGTAATCCATTTCGCCGGCTTGAAAGCCGTCGGGGAGTCGGTTTCCGTGCCCCTGCGCTATTACCAGAACAACGTCGCCGGCACGCTGGCGCTGTGCGAGGTGATGGCGGCGCATGAGGTCAAAGACCTGGTCTTCAGCTCCTCCTGCACCGTCTACGGACAGCCGCAGCGCGTGCCCATCACCGAGGATTTCCCCCTCTCCGCCACCAACCCCTACGGGCGCTCCAAGCTGATGATCGAGGAGATCCTGCGCGACCTGTACGTGTCTGATCCTGCCTGGAACATCGCCCTGCTGCGCTATTTCAACCCGGTGGGCGCGCACCCCAGCGGGCGCATCGGCGAAGACCCGCGCGGCATCCCCAACAACCTGCTGCCCTACATCGCCCAGGTGGCGGTCGGGCGGTTGGAGCGGCTCTCCGTCTTCGGCGGCGATTATCCCACGCGTGACGGCACCGGCGTGCGCGATTACATCCACGTCGTCGACCTGGCGTTCGGTCACATCGCCGCCGTGCAGAAGCTGGCGCACAAGCCCGGTGCAACAGCCTACAACCTGGGCACCGGGCAGGGTTACAGCGTGCTGGAGATGGTTGCCGCCTTCGCCCGCGCCTGCGGCAAGCCCATCCCCTACCAGATCGTCGCGCGCCGTCCCGGCGACATCGCCGAGACCTACGCTGATCCCTCCTGGGCGCAGCAAGAGCTGGGCTGGCGCGCCGCGAAGGGGCTGGATGAGATGTGCGCCGACGTGTGGCGCTGGCAGTCTGCCAATCCCAATGGTTTCTAAGAGCCTGGTCCCCCCTACGTTCTTTGAACAGACAGGATTGGGACACGGATTCCACGGATGAGCAGGGTTATTTCCCGGATTTTAAAAAAAAACAAATAACCAGGGTGGTTGATTAATCCGTATTATCCTTGTTGATCCGTGTCCTAACAAAAAAACACCCCGATTTTTTCGGGATGTTTTTTGTTTGGATTACAAATGTCTCTCACTCTAGAGTGGGTCGGGAAAGTCGCTATCGTCAATCCCATCGATATCGTCAAGGGTGTCGTCGTCCTCATCGTCTTCGTATTCAAGGTCGAATTGTACGTCATCATCTGCCAGCCGCACCCACAAAATCAGCAGGTGCCCCTCTTCCACTTCCACAGACCGGGCGGCAACGATCGGCGCCTGGCTCTCCAAGCCATCGGAGGTGCGGAACTCCAGGTGGATGTTCTGCTGCTGGTGCCAGGCGCGGTAACAACGCTCCACCAGGCTCGGACCGTTGAACGTGCGCAGCCGGGTGACCGCGACGTGCCCGAACCGCGCGCTCTCGTTCAAACCTGAGACCCAACCGTCGGCGACCGCTTCGAAAGTAGGCGGAGGTCCCTCAATAATGGTGATTTTGTCTTCCATTCTTACCTCCAATTGCGGAATGATACCATGATTCTGCAGGGGATTCGTATAAGATGTTTGTTAGAGATGCCTGGCATGGACGTGGGGGACTCAGCCATGGCGCTTCCCAGAGGGCAAAAAGGTTTTCCATTCCAGAAGGCGGAGTATAATCTATGCCCTGGAGGTCCTGCCATGTACAAGCTTGTCATCCTGATCGAGCCGTTGGAAGACAGTTCAGCCTTCGAGTCCGGCTGGCCCGACTTTCTGCACCACTCCGAGCGCATGCCCGGTTTGCGCCGTGAAGCCACCAGCCGCGTCGACGCCCAGATTTTCGGGCAAATCCCGGTCTCCTTCATGCACGAGCTGTTCTTTGACAGCCAGGTAGCCGCCCAGCAAGCCATGTCCTCGCTGCACGGGCGCCAGGCGGGCAAAGTCTTGCAGCAAATTACCCAGGGCAAGATGACCCTGTTCTTCGCCGATCACAAAGAGGATGAGCTGGCGAACATCCAGCGCTACCAGAAACCGGAAGAAGAGGGCAGCCCCGTTGCTGACTCCGGATGAGCTCCTGTGCGTCACCAGCGCTCAGGTGCTGGATTTGACCTCTCCACCCGCGCTCGGGGAAGCTGCCTTGTGAAACCCAATCGCGCATTGTTGCGATGGCTGGTCGCGTTCATGCTGATCGTCCTCCTGGTAGGGAGTTATTTCGTTTATCGTTACCGCGGGCGGGCTGCCGTCGGGATGACGCGCACCGCCCGCTTGCTGGCCTGGTTCAAGGACCCCGCGGCGCACCCGGATTGGGCGATCCGCCGCGGCGAGCGCTGCGCCGGGGCGCCCTTCATCTTCCCCACCGATGGCTACATCGGCTTCGTCTGGGGTGATTCCTTCCGCCCGGGGCACAACCACCAGGGGCTGGATATCTTCGGCGGCGGGGACGTGAACCAGACGCCCGTGATAGCCGCCTATCCCGGCTACCTGACGCGCCTGCCGGATTGGAAGTCGACCGTCATCATCCGCTTGCCGCAGGATCCTTTGCAGCCGCAGCGCCAGGTCTGGACCTACTACACCCACATGGCAGACGCCCAGGGCAATTCGTTCATCTCCGCGCAGTTCCCGCCCGGCGCGTCCGAAGTGTATGTTGAAGCCGGCACACTGCTGGGCTACCAGGGCAACTTCTCCGGCGACCCGAACAACCCGGTGGGCGTGCACCTGCATTTCTCGATCGTCCTGGATGACGGGCAGGGAAAGTTCCGCAACGAGCTGGAGAAGCGCAACACACTCGACCCGTCGCCGTACTTTGGCATGTCTTTGAACGCCGATACAAGCCGGGGCGAGGTGCCCGTCTGCCCGGAGGAGGCTGGAAAATGAGCGAGTTTGCCGGTAAAACCGTCCTGGTCACCGGGGCCGGTCGCGGCATCGGCCGCGTGATTGCCGAGGCGTTTGCCGCCCACGGCGCAAATGTCGCCGCGAACGATGTCACCCCTATCAACCTGGATGTGACCGTGGAGCGCATCACCGCCGCCGGCGGGCGTTGCAAAGGCTATGTCTTCGATGTTGCCATGAAGATGCCCGTCCAGGCGCTGATCGAGCAGGTGCGCGAGGATTGGGGGGGCTGGATATCCTGGTCAACAACGCCGGCGTCGAGCCGCACGCCTCCATCCTGGAGATGGATGAATGGGACTGGCGCCGCACCATCGATGTCAACCTGAGCGGGGCTTTCTTCACCATCCAATCCGCCGCCCGCGTGATGCAGCAGCAGGGGGGCGGCGTCATCGTCAACATCGCCTCTATCGCCGGGCGGGCGCACGGGCTGCCTCGAGCGCGCCGCGTATGTCGCCAGCAAGACCGGCTTAATCGGGCTGACGCGCGAGGCTGCCCGCGAGCTGGCGGCTTACAACATCCGCGTCAACGCCGTCTGTCCGGGGGTGATCGAGACCGAGATGACCGCCGCCCTGCGCCAGGATGAAGCCATGCTGCGCAAGTGGCTGGAGGATATCCCCCAAAGGCGCCTGGGGCGTCCTGAGGATGTCGCCGGTCTGGTGCTCTTCCTGTGCAGCGACCTCGCCTCCTACCTCACCGGTCAAGCCATCAACGTCGACGGCGGTAAGGTCATGTCCTGAGCGTATGAGTTTGCGCATCCCCCCTTCCCTCTTTCATCGCCGCTTCCGCTTGCTGTGGCTGGGGATGATGATCTCGATCGCCGGCACCCAGATGCAAACCTGGGCGCTGCTCTGGCATATCCGCGATATCACCGACAAGCCCATCGCCCTGGGCGGCGTCGGTCTGGCGCGCATCCTGCCCATCATCGTCTTTTCGCTCATCGGCGGCGCCATGGCAGACGTGATCGACCGCCGGCGCATGATCCTCATCACCCAGAGCGTCATGGCGCTCACCGCTGTGGCGCTTGCTTTGCTCACCATCAACGGTGATATCGACCTGTGGCACATCTACCTGCTCACCGCCATCCAGGCAACCGCCCTGGCGTTCGACGGTCCCGCTCGCCAGGCTTTAGTCCCCAACCTGGTGCCCGCCCGCGACCTGCCCAACGCCTTCAGCATGACCTCCATCGCTTTCCAGACCGGCGCCATCATCGGTCCGGCTTTGAGCGGGCTTGTCATCGCCTACTGGAGCCAGTCGGCGGTTTACATCATCAACGCCGTCAGCTACCTGGCGGTCATCATCGCCGTGATCCTGATGGGACCCGTAGCGCAGCAGGTCGATCCCAACCGGCGCGCCAGCGTCAGCCTGGAATCTATCCGCGAGGGCATCCAGTTCATCATCAGCCAGCCCATCATCCTGGGCACCATGATCCTGGATTTCTTCGCCACCTTCTTCGCTTCAGCCAACACACTCATGCCCATCATCGCCCGCGATGTCCTCCATGTCGGCGCGGTGCAGTACGGCTGGCTCTCGGCGGCGCAATCGATCGGCGCGGTTGCCGCGGCGCTGGCGATCTCGCAGATCGAGCACATCCGCCGCCAGGGGGTTGTCTTCCTCAGCGCGGTGGTGGTGTTTGGCGTGGCGACCATCCTCTTCGGGCTGGCGCGCAGCTTTATGCTCGCCATGCTCGCCCTGGTGCTGGTGGGCGCCGCCAATTCGGTCAGCACCATCATCCGCAACACAATCCGCCAGCTGCAAACGCCCGATTACATCCGCGGGCGTATGACCAGTATCAACCAGATCTTCTTCATGGGTGGACCGCAATTGGGCGAGGTGGAAGCGGGCGTGGTCGCCCAGCTCTTTGGCGCCCCGTTCGCCGTCATCAGCGGCGGCATCGGCACCCTGCTGGTGGTAGCGTGGATCTCGCGCCGCTGGCCCCAGTTGCGCAACTACGATGGGGAAGAGCCCAAATTGGCGGAAGCGGCGGCGGGCTAAGGCGTTACCTCAGCCTGCAGGCTTTCCCAGGTCTGCATCAGGTTATCCAACTCCCCCTGCACCTTGACGTACTCCCGCCCCAGCTTCTGCACCCGCGCCGCATCCTCCGGCGGGTTCTCGAGCTGCGCCCCCAGGATCGCCAGCTTGCCTTCTAAGTCTTCGATCTGTTTTTCCACTTCATTCAGCCGCTGCCGGCGGCGTTTTTCCTCCGCCGGGACGCCGGTTGCAGCCGGCTTCCTGGTGGGCTCGGCTGGCTTGCCCTGCTCTTGCGCGGCGCGCTGCGCTTCCAGCCAAATTTTATACTGGCTGTACGTGCCCTGGAAGACGCGCAGGCTGGCTTCGCCCGGCGCGATCTCCCAGATCTGCGTGCCGATGGCGTCGATCAGGTAGCGGTCGTGCGAGACGAGCAGGATCGTGCCCTGGTATTCCGCCAGCACCTCCTGCAGGATCTCTTGTGACGGGATGTCCAGATGGTTGGTAGGCTCGTCCAGCAGCAACAAGTTAGCGCTGGTCAGGCTAAGCTTGGCGAGCGCCAGCCGCCCCCGCTCGCCGCCCGAGAGCGTCTCTACCTTGCGGAAGGCGTCGTCGCCGCTGAACAGGAAGCGCGCCAGCAGGTCGCGGATATCCGCCAGCAGCATGTTTGGCGCTACCGATTCGATCTCCTGCACCAGCGTGTTCTCCGCCCTCAGCCCCTCGTGCGCCTGGGCGAAGTAGGCGATATCCAGCGACGCCCCCAGCAACACCTCTCCCGCCAGCGGCGGCAGCGTGCCCAGGATGGTCCTCAGGAAGGTGGTTTTGCCCGCCCCGTTGGGACCGATCAGCGCGGCGCACTCCGTGCGCTTGAACACCAGGTCCGGCACGTGGAACAGCGGGCGCCCTTCGTCGGCGTAGCCGATATCCACGTCGTAAGTGCGCAGCACCAGGTCGCCGGAGCGTGGGCTGGCTTTCAGGTTCAGGTGCAAGCGCGGCGGGCGGTGCGAGGGACCGCGCAAGGCGCGGATGCGTCGCTCCACCTCTTCGGCGTTCATCGTGTGCGTCGAGACATCCGCCTCTCCCACGATCTTCGCCCAGCTCTTGCCCTGCACCGCTTCGTAGCCCAGGCTCTCGATCGCCTCCACGATGCGGCTCAACCGGCGCAGCCTGCCCTTCGCCTGGATCGTATTCTGCCCGGAGATGTTGCGCTTGACGTAGTCGATGTCCTTCAGCAGGCGCTCTTTCTCCGCCGCGAAGCTCTGCTGGCGCAGATCCCAACGCTCCTGGCGCGTCTGCACGTAGGCGCTGTAATTGCCGCGGTACAGCTCGATGCTCGTCTTGCTCATCTCCCAGATGTGGTCTACCACCCGGTCCAGGAAGTAGCGGTCGTGCGAGACGATCAGCGCCGCACCGCTCCACTGGCTCAGGTAGCCTTCCAGCCACTCCACCGCCTGGATATCCAGGTGGTTGGTCGGCTCGTCCAGGATCAGCAGGTCGGGATCGGAGAGCAGCAGGCGCGCCAGCACCGCCCGCGTACGTTGCCCGCCGGAGAGCTGCGGGATGGGGCGGTGGTAGTCGTCGGCGTCGAAGCCCAGCCCGCTCAGCGTCTGGCGGATGCGCGCCTCGTAGGTGTAGCCGCTGCGCCGCTCGAACTCGTGCTGCAGCGCCCCGTAGCGTTGCAGGGCGGCTTGCGCCTGATCGGCGTCGCTCATCGCTGCTTCCAGGCGTGCCAGCTCCGCCTCCAGCTCCAGCAGGCTTGCCAGCGGCTTGAGACATTCCTCCCACAGGCTGTGCGCGCCGCTCAGCATGGCTTCCTGCGGCAGGTAGCCCACCCGCAGCCCCCGGGCGCGCTGCAGCGTGCCCGCGCTCGCCTCCTCCAGCCCCAGCAGGATGCGCAGCAAGGTGGTTTTCCCGATCCCGTTGGGTCCCACGATGGCGATGCGCCCGCCGGGCGGGATGCTGAGCGTCACGCCCGAGAAGATGTCGGTGGGACCGTAGGATTTGCCCAGGTCGGTGGCGGTGATCAGAGTCATGGTCTTTAGCGAGTCTTAGGGGAGGCTGAGAAGCGCCTCCCGCAGGATCAGGTGAGGATTATACCGTGTTATAATCCGCTCCGTTATGGCTCAATATCAATCACCCCAACCCTCAGCCGCCAAGAAAACCAACTGGCTTTTGATCGCCCTCCTGGCGGTCTTCCTGCTGGCGGCGCTGCTCACTGCCTACCTGACCTTTGTCGCCGTGCGCGATTTCGTGCTCTCCTGGAGCCTCACCCAGCTTCCCGGCATCGCCATCTCCGATTCGGGTCAGCCCCTGCCGACTACCGGAGCGGGCACGCCCGCGCCGATCCAGGATGCTCAGACCCCCTTGCAGGCAGTCGGCGGACCCACTCCCGAGCCCTGGGATGGCGCCAGCCGCGTCACCCTGCTGGTGATGGGACTGGACTACCGCGACTGGCTGGCTGGCGAAGGCGCCCCGCGCACCGACAGCATGATCCTGCTCACCCTCGATCCGCTCAACCGCACCGCCGGCATGATCTCCATCCCGCGCGACCTGTGGGTCACCATCCCCGGCGGCTTCGACAACAACCGCATCAACACCGCCTACAGCCTGGGCGAGCAGTATAAAGTGCCCGGCGGCGGTCCTGCCCAGGCGATGGCTACCGTCGAATCGCTGCTGGGCGTGCCGGTGGATTATTACGCCCTGGTGGATTTCAACGCTTTCATCCGCTTCATCGATGAGATTGGCGGCGTGAAGATCGATATCCCTGAGAAGATCAAGGTCGACCCGCTCGGCGACAACAACACCCGCACGCTCAAGCCCGGCATCCAGACCCTGCCTGGCTCGCTTGCCCTGGCGTATGCCCGTGTCCGAAAAGGCGAAGGCGATGATTTCGGCCGCGCCCAGCGCCAGCAGCAGGTCATCCTGGCAATCCGCAACCAGCTCATCCGCCCGCAGATGCTGCCTGAACTGATCGCCAAAGCGCCCGTTTTGTACAATGAGCTGTCTTCGGGCATCAAGACCAACCTCAACCTGGAACAGGTGATCAAGCTCGCCTGGATGGCGCAGCAGGTGCCGGAAGAGGATATCAAGAAAGGCGTCATCGCCCCGCCCGACATGGTGCTGCTCTCCAAGTCGACCGAAGGCGACGACGTGCTCAAGCCGATCATGGATAAGATCCGCCGCATGCGCGACGAGGTCTTCTTTGGCACCGAGAAAGCCAGCCCCGCCGCACTGAGCATGTCGCCGGTCCAACTGGTGCAGGCTGAAGCGCCGCGCCTCACCGTCTTGAACGGCACCAGCGAGACCGGTATGGCTGCCCGCACCACCGAGTTCCTCCAGGCGCAGGGCATCCAGGTTGCCAACACCGGCAACGCCGACCAGTTGTACGGCAGCACCACGGTCATCGACCATACCGGCAAGCCCTACACGCTGCGCTTCCTGGTGGACACGATGAAGATCACGCCCAACAACATCTTCGTCCGTTACGATCCCGCCAGCCAGGATGACGTGGTCTTGATCCTCGGTCAAGACTGGGCGACCAGCAATCCCATGCCCTGAATCTCCGTGCCCCTTCACAAGGAAATCCCCAAAATAGATGCCTGCGGGCGCTTGCGCCCGCAGGCATCTATTTTGGGGTAATTTATGGAATCTCTCTCCGGCTCGCTCGAGCGCCTCACCTACTACAACCCGGAGAACGGGTACACGATCCTGCGCCTGCGCCCCGAGGGCGGGCGCCTCGCCGCTCTCGACCGCGAAGGGCTGGTGACCGTCGTCGGCAACCTGCCCGAGCTGTCGCCCGGCGAGTACCTGCGCCTCAGCGGGCGCTGGATCAACCACCCCAAGTACGGGCAGCAGTTCCAGGTGGAAGTTTGCGAGCGCGCCCTGCCCGCCACCGCCGCCGGCATCCGCCGCTACCTTGGCTCCGGGCTGGTGCGCGGCATCGGGCCGCGCCTCGCCGAGCGCATCGTCGCCCGCTTTGGCGTGGGTACCCTGGACGTGATCGAGAGCCACCCCGAGCGCCTGCGGGAGGTGCCGGATATCGGCTCCAAGCGCATCGCCATGATCGCCCGCGCCTGGGACGAGCAGAAACAGGTCAAGGAGATCATGCTCTTCCTGCACGGGCACGGCGTGAGCACCAACCTGGCGGTCAAGGTCTACAAGCAGTATGGCGATGACTCCCTGGCGGTGGTGCAGTCTGACCCCTACCGCCTGGCGCGCGATATCTACGGCGTGGGCTTCAAAACCGCCGACCGCCTCGCCCGCCAGCTCGGTCTGCCGGTCGATCACCCCTCGCGCATCGAGGCGGGTCTGGTCTATGCCCTCAACGAGATGACCGGCGACGGGCATGTCTATTCCCCCCAGCCCTTTCTCGCCGAGCGCGCCGTGGAGTTGCTTGAGGTGGCTCCCGACCTGATCCAACCTGCCCTGGAGCGGCTGGCGCAGGACGGGCGCATCCGCTGCGAGCCCGTGCCCGCGGCTGGTCTTTCTCCCGCCGGGGACTCCGCCGCCGTGCGCGAGCCGGCTGCCGCCTACGGTCAGCCGGCAGTCTACCTCAGCGCCCTGTACTACGGCGAGACCGGCGTGGCGCAACGCCTGCACGCCCTCAACAGCGCCTTTCCCACCCGCCTCAGCGACCTGCCCCCTGCCTTCATCGCCATCGACCCGACCCTCTCCCCCGAGCAGCAGGGCGCCATTCGCACCGCCCTCAGCCAGCCGCTCAGCGTGCTCACCGGTGGACCCGGCACGGGCAAAACCACCTGCCTGCGCGCCCTGATCACCGCCCTGGAGAGCGGGCGCAAGCGCTACGCCCTGGCTTCCCCCACCGGGCGGGCGGCGCGGCGCCTCTCCGAGGCTGCCGGACGTCCCGCCAGCACCATCCACCGCTTGCTGGCTTTCAAGCCCGGCGAGGGCTTCACCTTCAACGAGGAGAACCCCCTGCCCATCGACCTGCTGGTGGTCGATGAAGCCTCCATGCTCGACCTGCTGCTCGCCAACAGCCTGCTCAAAGCCCTGCAGCCGGGCACCCACCTGCTGCTGGTGGGCGACGCCGACCAGCTCCCCTCCGTCGGCGCCGGCGACGTGCTGCGGGATGTCATCGCCAGCGATGTCGCCCCCGTAACTCGCCTGAGCGTCATCTTCCGCCAGGCTGCCGGCTCGCACATCATCACCAACGCCCACCGCATCAACCAGGGGCTGCTGCCGCTCTTCCCCAAAGAAGCTGCAGATTTCTTCCTCTTCCCCGCCGAGACGCCCGAAGATGCCGCCGGGTGGGTGCAGGATGTCGCCTGCCGGCGCATCCCCGAGCGCTTCGGTCTCGACCCGCTGCGCCAGGTGCAGGTGCTGGCGCCCATGTACCGCGGTCCCGCCGGCGTGCACGCCCTCAACGAGAAGCTGCAGGCAGCGCTCAACCCTTCCGGGGCGATGAAAGCCGAGAAGCAGCTCTTCGGGCAGTTACTACGCCTGGGCGACAAGGTGATGCAGGTGCAGAACAATTATGATAAGGACGTCTTCAACGGCGACATCGGCTTCATCCGCGGCATCAACCCCGTCGATCAGGCGCTCACTGTGGATTTCGACGGGCGCGGCGTGGACTACGACTGGAGCGAGGCCGACCAGCTCGTGTTGGCGTACGCCGTCTCGGTGCACAAATCCCAGGGCTCAGAGTTTCCGGCGGTGGTGATCCCCCTGCTCACCGCCCACTACATGATGCTGCAGCGCAACTTGCTTTACACCGCCGTGACACGCGCCAGGAGCCTGTGCGTCCTGGTCGGCAGCCGCAAAGCCATCGGCATCGCCGTCAAGAACGACAAGGTCGCCCGCCGCTATACCGCCCTGGATTGGCGCCTGGCGCATGAATTGTAGGAGCGGGGCAAGAAAGCTCTAGCAAGTCCGGCGAGTCGTCTCTTGCCTCGCCCCTACAACGGGTGGAAACCGTGTTTTGCATTTTAGAAGGCGCCACCCAGATGAGCTGGATATGCTAGAATATTGATAACCAATATTCTTACCAACACTTTTGCCCGCGGAGCGATCTATGCCTGAGCCTCCTGAGCGCAATTACGAAACCCCCGAAATCCTCTCGGATATCCCGCTCGCCAGGGCTGAACAAAAGGCCTACTTCCATTTCGATGATTATGCCATCACCCTGGCGCGCCTCATCGCTGAGAAAAAGACGACTACACCAATAACCATCGGTGTCAGCGGGTCATGGGGTTCAGGTAAAACCACTTTGCTGCGGCGCGTCCAGCACAAGTTAGACCAGACGCTCAGCCTGTTGGAGTGTGATAAACCGTCAAAGGTAGACTTTATCAACCCGGACGAGTCCCCTGAAAAGCAGTTCCGCGTTTGTCGCACGGTCTGGTTCAACGCCTGGAAATACACCGATGAAGACACGCTGTTGGTGGCGCTGGTACGTGTCATTGTGCAGGCAATGGCAGACGATAGTGTCGTCCATAAGATAATTGGCAAGCTGCTTGACCCCAGCTACCCCCGCCGTGATGTAGTCAACACGGTTTTAAGCTGGTTTTCGATCAAGACGCCTGCCGGGGACCTGGGCTTGAATACCGGCGAGCCGCAACAGACGCCTTTTGCTGAAAAAACAGCGCTGCTGGATTTGTTTGATGAGGCGTTCGACCGGCTGATGGCCGCCTGGGTGCACCATAAGCTGGATGTAGATAAGATCAATCCAGAACAGGGTGTGCTGGTCGTTTTCATCGATGACCTGGACCGTTGCCTGCCGGCCAAGACTGTGCAGGTGCTCGAGGCGATCAAGCTGTTTATGGATAAGCCGGGCTGTGTTTTCGTGCTCGGGGCCGCCGCTGACGTGGTGCGCCAGGCGGTGGAGAGCCACTACCAGAACGAGAAAGTCACCGGTCAGAACGCGGCTGACTACCTTGAAAAAGTAATCCAGTTGCGTTTTGATCTGCCGCCTGTGCCTGATTCAGCTATGCAAGATTTTCTGCTGGAGCAGCGCGTGGCAGATGATATGCTGGCTGAATGGCGTATGTTGCTGGCAGCCGCTGAGGTCAACCCACGGCGGGTCAAAGCTGTTCTGAATGAAATCGAGCTGAAATGGCGCATGTTGGTCAACTCCGGGCAGGCTGAGGGCGTGCAGCGCGCCGATTTCATCCGCTGGAGCGCCTTGCTACGCGCCGCCCCAGAGGCTTTTAAGTTACGGATTTTTGATATCGATGATCTCGACTTGCGTTTGAAATTCTTACTCGATTCCTTACGCTGGGGCAGCGGCGAGAGCGATGAAATACTAGCTCGACAGTTTCAGGAATATGAAAAAGAGGGCCGGCGTTTGCGTCGCGTCTTGCGCAAGATGGGTGCTTTCAGCCCCGAGTTCGACGCCGGAACCTTGGATGCTTTTATTTACCTTACTGCTCCACCTAGTAAGGTAGTAATTACTCCAGGGAAAGGTGTGCAAGTCCAATTGGGCGGAGAAATTAGCTTTCGCGGAGAGTTGCAAGCCCTAAGTGTTGGTGAAAAAGCCTGGGGCGGGATCGAGTTCGTGCGCGTGCCAGCCGGTAAATTTCTTATGGGAAGTAAGGAAGATAAAGCCCTGGCTGCGGAGGAGGAAAGACCGCAGCATACGGTGGATCTCAGCCAGGAATACTGGATTGGGAAATACCCTGTGACCAACGCTCAGTTTGCAGAATTTGTAAAAGCGAGTGGCTATTCTACATCAGCAGAAACAGGTAATTCTGAATATACCTGGCAGCATCCACGCGGAACACAAAGCACTCTGGAGGGCAAGGAGGATCATCCGGTAGTGCAGGTATCCTGGCACGATGCACAGGCTTACTGCCAGTGGATAAATAAAGTCGATACTGAGGAGTTAGGAAATAACCTGGCTTTCCGCCTGCCAAGCGAGGCTGAGTGGGAGAAAGCTGCCCGCGGCGAATATGGCAACGAATGGCCCTGGGGGAATGAGGAGCCCGATGGAACGCGTTGTAACATAGGGGGCTATGAAGGTGGTACTACTCCTGTGGGTAAATATACACCTAAAGGCGATAGTCCATATGGAGCGGCTGACACGGCGGGCAACGTCTGGGAGTGGTGCGCCGACTGGTACGATGCTCAGGAGTACGCCCGCCGGGCGGGCGCCTTGGTCACGGACCCGTGCGGACCCGAGAGCGGTGCTGCGCGTGTAGTGCGGGGCGGCTCGTGGCTCGACGGTCGTAAGCTCGCCCGCTGCGCTTACCGTTCCGGGTTCGAGCCTGATTACTTCCTCAGCCCTATCGGTTTCCGGTTAGTGCTTTCCCCCGTTAATCACTTGGTTTCTGGCTTCTGACCCCTGGTTTCTGGGGGGATGTCTAAATAGAAGAGCCTCGGTTAATATAGCCTTGATGGTAGGGGCGGGGCAAAGAGACAACTCGCCGGACTGGCTGGTACTTTCTTGCCCCGCCCCTACGGGATGCCCTACGATCTTCTGCCCTTCCTCACCAGCGTAAAAATAATCAGCCCCAGCACGATGGCATTCGCCGCCAGCGATGCTACCGCTACCGTCCCGTTGCTGAGCTGTTTGACCGTGATGCCCAGCAGCGCCCAGACGATCACCAGGGCGTAGGCGATATCCCCGCGCCGCAGCAGCATCAGCGCGGTGATCACCACCGCCGCCGCCAGCATGATGACGGTCCATATTTCCGGCGAGAGCCCCCAGCCGTTCCAGCCAATGTAGTAGAGCAGGTCGGTGATGTTGGCGATCGTCGCCACCGTGATCCAGCCCAGGTAGACGCTGAAGGGGATGTTCACCGCCCACTTCTCCGCCGTCGAGACGGGTTTGAGTCCGATCTCCAGGCGCAGGTAGATGGCGATCAGCAGCCCCAGCAGCGCCAGCATAGCCACCACGCTCAGGGCGAACTGGTTGTAGTGCCAGCAGAACAGCCAGGCGATGTTGGCGATGCAGCTCAGCACGAACAGGTAGCCCACCCGCCGCAGGCGCGGGTTCTCGCGCTGCGCCGGAAGCGCCTGGAATATCCCGAAGGCGATCAACCCGATGTAGATCAGCCCCCAGATGGAGAAGACGTACCCCGCCGGCACGAAGAGCACCTGGAAGCGGTCCGAGATGTCCCCGGTGTTCTGCCCGTTGAGCGGCAGGGCGTTCGCCAGGATGTTCATGGTGATGGTAATAACCACCGCCAGGGCGTTGGCGATCTGTCTCACGAGGTCCTTGTTCATCTTTCCTCCTTCTCTGATCTGTCTGGATTATCTCTCGCTTTGCGCGGCATCCAGGGGATGAAGGCGCTGGTCGTCTGCATGTATTCCCGGTAGCCGGGCTTGCTCTGCGCCAGGCTCCGTTCGAGCATCGCTGCGCCGGAGACGCGCGCCAGCAGGAACGTCATCAGCAGCGGGCTATAAACCGTCCACCAGCCGCCCGCCGCGGCAGCCAGCAGGTAGGTTCCCCACCAGGCGCAGGCGTCCCCGAAGTAGTTGGGGTGGCGCGTGGTGCGCCACAAGCCCTGTTGCAGCACCTTGCCCCGGTTCGCCGGGTCGGCTTTGAAGCGCTGCAACTGCCAATCGCCAACAGTCTCGAAGGTGAAGCCAACGCCCCAGGCGAGCAGCCCCGCCGCGTCCAGCCAGGTCAGTTGTGCGGGTGTTGGGCTGCTCTGCGCCGCTAAGAGGGGGATGGAGATCACCCACAGCAGCGCCCCTTGCAGCAGGAACACCTTGAAGAGCGAGAGCCACCACCAGCGCCTCCCGGCTGCCTGCCGCCATGCCCGGTAACGGTAATCCTCGCCCTTGCCCCAATTGCGCCGCAGGATGTGCAGCGCCAGGCGCAGCCCCCAGGCACTCACCAGGATGCACACCAGCCATTTGCGCCCGGCGTAGCCCTGTGGCGTCAGGGCGAAGTACAGCCAGGCGCAGATCACGAACCCCGCCCCCCAGAAGATATCCACGATGCTGGCGTCGTGCAGCGCCAGGCTGGCAGCCCATAGCGCCAGCATCAGCGCCGTTATCGCGATGCCCGCCAGGCAGTAAGCCTCCAGCCAGGTCATCTCGGGTCAGTTCCGCTCTAAGGTTGGATGAAGGTGATCCGCCACGAGCCGTAATAGCGGCTGCCGTCGTTGTTTTCGCATTCGCTGGCGCTCAGGTTGGGCACCGGCTGCCCACCGTTCCTCAGGCGCAGGGAGTACACCACCCCCGGCGTCATGCTGAAATCGGCGTAGCCCAGTCCCTGGTTGGGTTTCAAGCCGGTGAAGAAGGAGTTTTCCCCGCCCTCCCAGCTCACCACCAGCTCCACACCCGGCACTTGCTGGCGGGCCGCGTCCAGCATCACCACCTGGATCTGCGCCTCAGGGATGTTTGGGTCGCACACCAGGTCCTGCGCCTCGACGATGTAGGGCGCCCCCTGGGTGGGCGTGGCGGTGCGCGTCGGCAGGGGCGTCACGGTGGGCGCCAGGGTAGAAGCCGCGCGGGTGGGCGTGAGCGTTGCCACCGCCGTCTTGATTGTGGCGGTCACGACCACGCCGGCTGTGAGCGTGGGGCTGATCTGCGCCGAGGGGCTGATGGTCGCGGCGGGCGGGCTGCCTTGCGGCGCTGCGGGGGAGGCGTCGGCGGTGGCGGGCGGCTGCCCCAGGGCGATCGCCAGCAAGCCCAGGGCGCGCGCCTCCTGCGGGAAGGTGCCTTCCGCCAGCGTGCGCTGCGCCTGCTCTGCCAGGGCGCGGTAGGGGTCGGCGTCCTCCAGCAGCATCAGCCGGTCCCGGGCGCGCACCAGGTCGCCGTCCGCCAGGTACGCCGAGGCGATCAACGCCCGGTACTGGTCTTTGAAATCCGCCCGCAGGGCGGCGGGCTTGGTGTTGGTGTAGGTCACCGGCTGCACCACCCACGCCACCAGCACGCCCAGGACGATACCCAGCACCAGACCGGTGATCAGGTACCAGGGTCCACGCTCCTCCCTGGGTCCGCGCTCCTTCCTTCTCATGGCGGCGTCTCCACGCTCGGGTTCCAGGCTGCCAGGGCTTTCTCCAGCGCCCGCATCGTCTCCAGGTCGAAGTCCGGGTATGCCATCTTGTCGCCGAAGTTCTGCGGGTCTTCGGCAAACAGGATCGCCTGGCGCACGATGTCTGCCGGCGCTTTGTTGCCCAGCGCCGCAAGCCGGCGCACCGCCATCGCCAGGTCCTGCTCGCTGCGGTACGCTTCCGCCACCATCAGCACGTAGTCGCTTTTGTAATCCACACGCAGCGATTCAGGCGTGACGTCGACGAATTCGACGGGGTTGAGAAACCACCCGTAGAATAAGCCCAGCGCCATTCCCAGGGCGATTGCGATGAAGAAGCGGAACCAGCGCGACATGTCCTTTGAATTGTGCCACACTCCCTGCTTCCGGGCAAGGGGTGTGAATAATGATTATGGTTGGAGATGGCGGTTTCGCTGCCATCTCCAACCACAAAGAGATCCGGGCAAGGGGTGCGTTTAGCGCCGGGTGATCTCGTCCAGCGCCTGGACGACCCTCTCGTTCTCCTCCAGCGTGTTGTAAAAATAAGGCGAGATGCGGATCACGCCCGGGCGCTTATCGACGATGATGCGCCGCTCTGCCAGGGCTTGGGTCACGCCAGCCGGGTCCGCCAGCTCGACGATGGTGATGCTTGCCTGTCGCTCGGGGTCGTGCGGCGCCCGCAAGCGGTAGCCCCGTTCCCGCAGCCGTTGCCCCAAATCCTGGTTCAAGGCTGCGCAGCGCTGGCGGATGGCTGCCGGCGTGAGCTGGTTGATGATCTCCAGCCCGGCGCGCCCGGCATAGACCGCCCCCACCGCCGGCGTGCCCGCCTCGAAGCGCCGCGCGTCCCCACGCAGCTCCAGCGTGGTTGGGTCGAAGTCGAACTGCCGCTGGTGGGCGAACCAGCCCGTGGCGCGTGGCTCGAGCTGCGCCGCCAGCTCCTTGCGCACGTACAGGTAAGCCACGCCTGGTCCGCCGATCAGCCACTTCAGCCCGCCCGTCACCAGGAAATCGACGTCCGCCTCTTTCACGTCGATCGGCGCCTGCCCCGTGCCCTGGTAGTCGTCCACGAGACACAGCGCCCCTTGCCGGTGCGCCATGGCTGCCAGGGCTTTCACATCCTGAATGTATCCGCTGGTGAAATACACCCGGCAGGTCGCCAACAGGGCGGTGCGCCCATCGATGGCATGCTCGAAGGCTTCCAGCGGCACGCTGGTCTTATCCGGCGATGGCAGGATGACCGTCTCGACGCCATCCCTGCCCTTTGCCAGGAAGTGCTGCGGCAGGGTCGGAAAATCCAGCTCGCAGCACACAACCCGCTGGCGCTGGCTGTAATCCAGGCTGAAGCTCACCGCCGCCAGCGCCGACGAGATGTTGGGCAGGATTGCCACCTCCTCCACCGAGGCGTTGATCAGCCGGGCGAATTCCAGCCGCAGCGCGTGCACCTCGTCCAGCCAGTAGCGGTACCAGGCGGAAGCCCCCATCTCGGTCCACAGGTCCAAAAAACGCTCCACCGCCGCACGTGAGGCGCGCGAGAGCTGCCCCAGCGAGACCGTGTTCAGGTAGGTGCTTTTCTGCAGCCCCGGGAATTCTTCCCGCCAGCGTTTCCAGTCTGGCTCAGCCATGCGGCATCTTTCAGCGGAGCAGGCGGTGCAGGGCAGCCAGCAGCATGATCACGTTCTCCAGCCGGCTGCTGAAGCCCATCAGCCCGATGCGCCATACCTGCCCTTTGAGCGGTCCAAACCCGCCGGCGATCTCGATGTTGTACTCGTCCAGCAGGCGGCGGCGGATGGTCGCATCGTCGGCAGCGGCGGGGATCTTCGGCGTGCTCAGCGTGGGCAGGCGGTTTTCCAGCGGCACCAGCAGCGGCAGGTCCAGCGCTTCCAACCCCTGCCACAGCACCTCGGCGTTGAGGCGGTGGCGGGCGAAGCGCGCTTCCAGCCCTTCTTCCACCACCAGGCGCAGCGCCTCGCGCAGGGCGTAGTTCATGCTGATCGGCGCCGTGTGATGGTAGGTGCGCTCCTGCCCCCAGTACTTGGTCAGCAGGGTCAGGTCCAGGTACCAGTTTGCCACCGGGATTTGCCGTTTCATCAGGACCTCACGCGCCCGCGGCGAGATCGTCAGCGGCGATAGCCCCGGCGGGGCAGACAGGCACTTCTGCGAGCCGCTGTAGGAGATATCCACGTCCCAGGCGTCGATCTCCACCGGCAGACCGCTCAAGGAGGTCACCGTGTCCAGCAGGAACAAGGCGCCGTGCTTGTGCGCCGCCGCAGCGATCTCCTTGATCCCCGGCTGCAGGGCGCCTGTGGAGGTCTCGGCGTGCACGATGGCTGCCAGCTTGTATTTCTTGCTTTTCAGCGCGGCTTCGATCTCGCCTGGATCGAAAACCTCGCCCCACGGGCGCTCCAGCTTATCGACCACCGCCCCGTAGCGCCCTGCCATATCGTAGATGCGCCCCCCGAAATAGCCGTTGATCGCCACCAGCACCCGGTCTCCCGGCTCGATGAAGTTGCACAGCGCGGCCTCCATGCCCGCGCTGCCCGTCCCCGAGACCGGGATGGTCAGCTCGTTCTCGGTCTGGAAGACGTAGCGCAGCATGCTTTGCACTTCGCTCATCAGGGTCAGGAACTGCGGGTCCAGGTGCCCCACCAGCGGGGTTGACATGGCGCGCAGCACGCGCGGCGATGCCATGCTGGGACCCGGTCCCAGCAGGATGCGCGGCGAGGGGTTCAGGTCGCTGATCGCTTTGAGGTCCATTGATTTCTCCTTGTTTTGCTTATCGATGACAGTCACCTTTAAGGTGACTGTCATCTCTGGGATCGGTTAAAAAAATTTCGCAATGCCCGAGCGGCTTTTCATGGATAGTTTACTTTGAAAGGAGAAAAATTGCCAACCAAACAAGGAGAGTCGCAGCCGGTTTTCACAAAATTCCCGCAATATATTTCATATAACCGCTTGCTTCAAGCGAAAATATCCTATACAATATTAGATAGAAAAACATCGTCCCAATATTGATCTTCGCAGCCAGAACGATTGTCTTTCCGGGAGGGAGCCGCCATGGACATCATCAAGGTATCTGGCAAGTCACGGACTTCGGCGGTGGCAGGGGCGATTGCTGGGGTGTTCCGCGAACAGCGCCATGTCGAAGTCCAGGCGATCGGAGCAAGCGCCATCAACCAGGCTGTCAAGGCGCTGGCGTTATCCAGGAACTACCTGGCGGAGGATGGCTTCAACGTCGTTTTCGTGCCGGAGTTCGTGGACGTAGAAATTGACGAGAAAGTGCGCACAGCCATCAAGTTCACCGTCGAGGAGCGCTGATCCCGGACATTTAATCGCAGTACCAGAGGGACATGCTCTTGATAAGGGAAAGTTTTGCGCGCCACGGAGCTTGCGGGTTCTGTGGCGTCTCTATTTTCATTCTCGGCGATCTCTGATACACTGGTGCGCAATCGATACAAGGTGAGCGCTTGAGCCCCCGCTGGTTCCCGTTCCTGCTTTTGCTGGCTGTCCTCGCTTGTGGCGCCTGTGCCGCCTCTGGCGCCGCGCAGGGCAGTCCTGCTTCAACTACTGCCCTCCGCCTCTGCCTGGACGGCAAGCCCCACCGCGCTGGCTATTCTGCCCTCCGGCACGCCCTCCCCCATCGCCGGCGCCTCTTCTCCCTCTCCCTCGCCGGCGCCTACCCTCACCCCCACGCCCTTAGCCTGCTGGCAGGCAGGGCGGGCGCATCGTCAAGGACCACCTGCGCACCGACCTGCTCCCCCTCCCGCTGGAGTACCGCGTTTACCTGCCGCCCTGTTACAACCAGCAGCCCGACCGGCGCTACCCCGTGCTCTACCTGATCCACGGGCAAAATTACAACGACGACCAGTGGGATCGCCTCGGGGCGGATGAGACCGCCGACGCCCTAATTGCTGCCGGCGAGATACCGCCACTCATCATCGTTATGCCGCGCGACCGCTCCTGGGCGCAGCCCACCGAAGACCGCTTCGGGCAGGTGCTGGCAGACAGCCTGGTCCCCGCAATCGATGAAAGCTACCGCACGCTCCCCGACCGCGCCTACCGCGCCGTCGGCGGGCTCTCGCGCGGCGCCGGGTGGGCTGTTCACCTGGCGCTCTCGCGCTGGGAGCTGTTCTCAGCCCTCGGCGCCCACAGCTTGCCCGTCTTCTGGGCGGATACGCCCCACGTCCGCCAGTGGCTCAAAGATATCCCCCCAACTCGCTGCCGCGCATCTACCTGGATATCGGCGAGAAGGACCGCCCGGTGATCCTCAACTCCGCCCGCTGGTTCGAAAACCTGCTCACCGAGCTGGATATCCCCCACGAGTGGCACCTCTTCACCGGTTACCACGAGGAGGCTTACTGGCAGAGCCACCTCGAGCAGTACCTGCGCTGGTATACGCAAGACTGGTGAGTTCGGAACAAGATGAATTTTTGAATGCTGTGCGGCGAAGCCGCACAGCATTCAAAAATTCATTATCCCGACCTGACGTTAGGTTATAATCTCCCGCATGAGCCTCACCCTCGAAGAAGTCGAACACATCGCCGACCTGGCGCGCCTGCGCCTGACGGATGAGGAAAAAGAGCGCTACCGCCTGCAGCTCTCCGCCATTCTGGAGTACGTCGCCCAGCTCCAGGCGCTGGATACCTCCGGCATCCCGCCCACCTCCAGCGTCTTGCCGCCGCGCAGCGTGCTGCGTCCCGACGAGCCTCGCCCCGGTCTGTCTACCCAGAGCGTTTTAAGCAACGCCCAGCAGGTGGAGAGCGACCAGTTCCGCGTCCCGCCGGTGCTGGAATAATCCCGATGCCTGACCTGACCGCCCTCACCCTTTCCCAGGCGTCAGCCGCCCTGCGTCTTGGCGAATTTTCCAGCCGCGAGCTGGCGCAGGCGTACCTGGAGCGCATCCAGCGCCTGGATCCCCACCTGCACGCCTTCCTCGCCCTCACCCCTGAGCTGGCTTTGGCGCAGGCAGACCAGGCAGACAGGCGCCTGGCGGAGTGGCGCAGGTCGCCGGGCAGACGCCCTGCCCCCCCTGCTGGGCATCCCTCTGGCGGTCAAGGACGTGCTCTGCGTGGCTGGCGTGCCCTGCACCTGCGGCTCGCGCATCCTGGAGGGCTTCATCCCCCCCTACCACGCCACCAGCGTCGAGCGTCTCCTGGCTGCCGGCATGGTCCTGCTCGGCAAGACCAACACCGACGAGTTCGCCATGGGCTCCTCCACCGAGAACTCGGCTTACGGCGTTACCCATAACCCCTGGGATTTGCAGCGCGTCCCGGGCGGCTCCAGCGGCGGCAGCGCCGCCGCCGTGGCAGCCCGCTTAGCCCCGGTTGCCCTGGGCACCGATACCGGCGGCAGCGTCCGCCAGCCTGCCGCCTTCTGCGGCGTGACCGGCTTGAAGCCCACCTACGGGCGCGTCTCGCGCTACGGTCTGGTGGCGTACGGCTCCTCCCTGGACGCCGTAGGCGCCCTCGGGCGCGACGCTGCCGATGTTGCCCTCGTCTTCCAGGCTATGGCGGGGGGCGACCCGCGCGACGCCACCAGTCTCGACCTGCCCCTCCCGGAGCTGGACCTGGCGGGTCCCGGCGACCTCTCCGGGTTGCGCGTGGGCATCCCCGAAGAGTATTTCATCCCCGGCATGCAGCCCGAGGTGGAGAGCGGCGTGCGCCAGGCGATCGGCGTCCTGCAATCGCTGGGCGCTGCGATTGCGCCCGTCTCCCTGCCCCACACGCGCTATGCCCTGCCGGTCTACTACCTCATCGCCCCCGCCGAAGCCTCCGCCAACCTGGCGCGCTACGACGGCGTGCGCTATGGTCCTCGCCTGCCGGCGGATGCCCTGTGGGAGGTCTACCGCCGCACGCGCGGCGAGAAGTTCGGCGCCGAGGTCAAGCGCCGCGTCATGCTCGGCACCTACGCCCTCTCCGCCGGCTATTATGACGCCTATTACGGTCAGGCGCAGAAAGTGCGCACCTTGATCAAGGGCGATTTCGAGCACGCCTTCCGCGAGGTCGATGTCATTGCCGCCCCGGTGACCCCCACCACCGCCTTCAAGATCGGCGAGCACGGCGACGATCCGCTCTCCATGTACCTGGAAGACGTCTTCACCCTGCCTGCCAACCTGGCAGGCGTCCCCGGGCTGGCTTTCCCCGTCGGGCTGGACGCTACCGGCTTGCCTGTGGGCATGCAGCTCATGGCGCCCCATTTCCGTGAGGATATCCTCTTCCGCCTCGCCCGCGGCTACCAGCAGGCGACGGACTGGCACCTGCGCCAGCCTGCCCTCTCTCCTTGGGCGTGAATGCAGGGGTCAGCCCGCCGCGCAAGACGATGATCAATCCATAAGGAGCAGTCTATGCTTGATCCCCTGCCAACCTCTCCCGATCAACTGGTGCGCATGTCCTGGCAGGACTATGCCCCGCACTACCGGGAATTACTGGCGCAGGACCTCAGCGCCTCGTCCATCTCCCCCTGGATGGCGGATTGGACGCGCCTGCGCCGTACCTGGTACGAGGCGCAGCAGCGCCTCTACGTTGCCAATTCGGTAGATACCGCCAGTGCTGAGGCGGAGACGCTGCTCAACCGTTTCCTGGATGAGGTCTATCCCCAGGTGCAGGCAGCCGACCAGCAGGTCAAGGAAAAGTTGCTGGCGTCTGGGCTGCAGCCGCCGGGTTATTCCGTGCCGCTGCGCAACCTGCGCGCCGAGGCAGCCTTGTTCCGCCAGGAGAACCTGCCCCTGCTCAGCGAGGAGCTGAAGCTGTCCCACGAGTACGAGGGCATCGTCGGCGCTCAAACCGTGCTCTGGAATGGTACTGAGCTCACCCTCTCGCAGTTGAGCCTGGTCTACCTGGATAGCGACCGGACTGCCCGCGAGCGCGCCTGGATGCTCGACCTCCGCCCGCTGGCTGGAAGACCGCCAGGCAATCGGCGACGTGTGGCAGCGCTCCTTGCAGTTGCGCACCCGCATGGCAGCCAACGCCGGGCTGCCGGATTACCGCTCCTATCGCTGGCAGAAGCAGTTCCGCTTCGATTACACTCCCGAGGATTGCCGCACCTTCCACCGCGCCATCGAGTCGGTCGTCGTCCCCGCCGCCCTCCAGGTTTACGAGAAGCGCCGCCAGCGCCTGGGCGTGGAATCCCTGCGCCCCTGGGACCTGGAGGTGGATCCCTTCGGGCGCCCCCCGCTGCATCCCTTTGCCAGCATGGCGGAGCTTGAAGCCAGGACCTCCGCCATCTTCCACGCCGTCGATCCCCAGCTCGGCGAGTACTTCGAGATCATGCGCCGCGAGTACCTGCTGGACCTGGATAACCGCAAGAACAAAGCCCCAGGCGGCTACTGCACCGATTTCCCCATCACCGGGCGCCCCTTCATCTTCGCCAATTCCATCGGCGTGCATGATGATGTCCAGACCCTGCTGCACGAGGGCGGGCACGCCTTCCATGTCTTCGAGAGCGCCGCTCTGCCGTACTGCTGGCATATGCAGATCCCCTGGGAATTTATGGAAGTGGCTTCGATGAGCATGGAGCTGCTCGCCGCCCCTTATCTCACCCTCGATTTCGGCGGTTTCTATACCCCTGCCCAGGCTGCCCGCGCCCGCATCGAGCACCTGGAGCGCAGCCTGCTCTTCTGGCCCTATATGGCGGTGGTGGATGCCTTCCAGCATTGGGTTTACGAGAACCCCGCAGCATCCATCCATCCCGAAAATTGTGACAGCGCCTGGGCGGACCTCTGGCGGCGCTTCATGCCCGGCGTGAACTGGAGCGGGCTGGATCAGGAGATGTGCACCGGCTGGCAGCGCAAAGCCCATATCCATACTGACCCGTTTTACTACGTCGAGTACGGTCTGGCGCAGCTTGGCGCTATGCAGGTGTGGGCAAACGCCCTGCGCGACCAGGCGGGCGCCGTGGCTGCCTACCGCCGCGCGCTGGCGCTGGGCGATACCGCCTCCCTGCCGGAGCTGTTCTCCGCCGCCGGCGCCCATTTTGCTTTCGACGCCGGCGCCCTCAGCCAGGCTGTGGGCTTGATCCTGCGCACGGTTGAAGATCTGGAGCAAATCTCAGCCCAGGAGTAAATTTGCATCATGTTTCACGATATCCCTCCCCTGGTTCAGCAGCGCATGGCGGAGCTCGAGGCGGTAGACGCCCGTGACCGCCTGGATGGCACGCCCAAGATCCGCCGCTTGCGCCAGATCCCCCCGGAGACCGGCAGGCTCCTTGCTTTCCTGGCAGCCGGCGCCCCGCAGGGTCTGGTGCTCGAGATCGGCACCAGCGGCGGCTATTCCTCGCTCTGGCTGGCGCTGGCTTGCCGCCAGCGCCGCGACCGGCTGGTCACCTTCGAAGAGGATGTGGATAAAGTCGCCCTGGCGCGCCAGACTTTCCGCCAGGCGGGCGTTGAGGAGCTCATCACGGTGGTGCAGGGGGATGCCCTGGACCTGCTGCCGCGCTACCCCGGCGTGGCTTTCTGTTTCCTGGATATCGAGAAAGACGTCTACGCAGCCTGTTACCGGGGCGTGGTTCCCAACCTGGTGCCCGGTGGGCTCTTCTGCGCCGATAACATGATCAGCCATGCCTCAGAGCTGCAGGAGTTCCTCGCCGAGGTAGAATCCGACCCGCGCCTGGATGCCCTGGTTCTGCCCGTCGGCAAGGGCGTGCTGGTCTGCCGCCGAACAGGCGCTGCCTAACGGTTCGGTTAAGCCGCCTTCCGCTGCTTTATACCTTGCCTGTGCGTGTATAATTGTCCTATCACTCCATCACAAGGAAGCACCTACACTTATGAGCCAGACCATTAAAGTGGTTATCCCAATGGCAGGCCTGGGCACCCGCTTGCGCCCGCATACCTGGAGCAAGCCCAAGCAACTGATCAGCGTGGCAGGCAAAGCTGTTCTGGATCACGTGCTGGATACCCTCTCCAGCCTGCCGCAGGATTGGGAGATCGAGCTGGTCAACATCGTCGGCTATCTCGGTGAGCAGATCGAAGCGCACATCCGCACCAATTATCCGCATGTCAAGGCGCATTACGTCCTGCAGGATGACCCGCGCGGCCAGTCGCACGCCATCTACCTGGCGCGCCACCTGCTCAGCGGACCGATGCTGATGGTCTTCGCCGATACGCTTATCGAGACCGATCTCAGTTTCCTGGCGGCTGAGAAGGCCCAGGCGGTCACCTGGGTCATGCCCGTCGCCGACCCGCGCCGCTTTGGCGTGGCGGTGACCAACGCCCAGGATTGTGTGCAGCGCCTCATTGAAAAGCCCCAGTCGATGGAGAACAACCTGGCGGTGGTCGGCTTTTATTATTTCCAGTCGGCTGAGGAGCTGGTGTCTGCCATCGAAGAGCAGATGCGCCGCGACCTGCAGCTCAAGGGCGAGTTCTTCCTGGCGGACGCCGTCAACATCATGCTCGAGCGCGGCTTGAAGATGCGCATCGAGAAGGTCGATGTCTGGCTGGACGCCGGCACCCCCGAGGCCCTGCTCGAGACCAACCGTTACCTGTTGAGCAACGGGCGCAGCAGCAACAGCCAGGCAGCCGCCCGAGCCGGCGTGGTGGTCGTCCCGCCGGTCTTCATCCATCCCACCGCCGAGGTCACCAATTCCATCGTCGGACCTTACGTCTCCCTCGGCGCTGGCTGCTGCGTCGAGCGCAGCATTTTGAGCGATTCGATCCTGGAAGACGAAGCGCGCGTCACCGATGTCATCCTGGAGAACTCCATGGTCGGTCGCCGCGCCCATATCCAGCGCCGCGCCGGCGTCATCAACGCCGGCGACCAGACGGTGGTCATCCTCTAAACCTCATGCCAGACCCGGTTGCCTGCCACTCTGGAAGCGCCTACGCCGAATACCCGCTGAGGTTCGAGTTCCAGGGTGAGACGCTGCCGGTTGATGAGGTCCTGAGCGCGCTGGCGCACTCCTGCCGGCAAACGCTTCCGCGTGCGCGCCGCCCGTGCGCTCTTCGACCTGGCGTACGATGAAGCGCAAGACCAGTGGCGTGTGGAACCGCTTCCCCTCGCCTTCCAGCATCAGGAGGAGCCCGCTTGAACCGTAGATACCTTTCCGATCGTGTCCTGGCGCTCAAGCCTTCCGGCATCCGCCGCTTTTTTGACATCGTCGCCACCATGCACGATGTCATTTCGCTTGGCATCGGCGAGCCGGATTTCAAGACTCCGGAGAATATTTTGCAGGCTGGAGTCCAATCCCTCAACCGCGGCGAGACGCACTACACCTCCAACGCCGGGCGCCTGGAGCTGCGTCAGGCGCTTTCTGCCCACCTGGACCGTTCCTACGGCGTGACGTATGACCCCGAGGCGGAGTTCGTCGTCAGCGTGGGCGTTTCCGAGGCGCTCTACCTCACCATGACCGCCCTGCTCAACCCCGGCGATGAGGTCATCGTCCCCACCCCCTGCTTCGTCGCTTACCAGGCGGAGGTGGCGCTGGCGGGCGGCGTTCCGGTGGAGGTCGCCTGCCTCCCCGAAGATGGCTTCCAGCTCCGCCCACAAGCCATCCGCCTCGCCATCACCCCCCGCACCAAGGCGGTGCTGATCGGCTTCCCCAATAACCCTACCGGCGTGGTCGCCGACCGCGCCACCCTGCTCGAGCTGGCGAGTATCGCCCGGGAGCACGACCTGGTGGTCATCTCCGACGAGCTCTACGACCAGCTCGTCTACGGCGTTCCGCACGTCTGCTTCCCCTCCCTGCCCGAGATGTGGCAGCGCACCATCCTGCTCGGCGGCTTCTCCAAAAACTACGCCATGACCGGCTGGCGCATCGGCTTCGCCGCCGCCCCGGCGGATATCTTGAAGGGCTTGCTGCGCGTCCACCAGTACACCATCATGTCTGCCCCCACCATGGCGCAGGACGCCGCCCTGGAAGCCCTGCGCGGCGGTCACGAAGCCGTAGAAGCCATGCGCCAGGAGTACAACCGCCGGCGCGAGCTGATCGTCGGCGGCTTGAACCAGCTCGGCTTGCCCACCGTCGAGCCGCGCGGCGCCTTCTATGCCTTCCCCAGCGTCGCCGCCACCGGCATGGATGCCGAGACCTTCGCCCAGAAGCTGCTCGACGAGCAGAAGGTGGCGGTCGTGCCCGGCACAGCCTTCGGTCCCGGCGGCGAGGGCTTCGTGCGTTGCTCCTACGCCACCGCCTACGAGAAGATCGAAGAAGCCCTCCACCGCCTCGAGCGTTTTATGCGCAAGTACGGATAAAAATGGTTGTGGATCAGCGAGCCATGGCTCGCTGATCCAGCCTCCCATGCCCATGGAATACGAACCCGTCATCGGATTGGAAGTCCACGCCGAGCTGGATACCCGCTCGAAGATGTTCTGCGCCTGCCGCGTCGTCGATTCCACCGTGGCGCAGCCCAACATCGCCGTCTGCCCGGTCTGCGCCGGCATGCCCGGCGTCCTGCCCGTCGTCAACCAGCGCGCCGTCGAGTACGGCTTGCGCGTCGCCCTGGCGCTGGGCTGCCAGGTCAACGCCACCAGCATCTTCGCCCGCAAGAACTACTTCTATCCCGACCTGCCCAAGGGCTACCAGATCTCGCAGTACGAGCAGCCCCTGGCGCGGGACGGCAGCCTCACCATCCTCACCTCGCAGGGCGAGCGCCTGGTGCGCATCCGCCGCGTCCACCTCGAAGAGGATACCGGCAAGCTCACCCATGTCAGCGGGGCGGAGGGCTCCTACTCGCTGGTCGACCTCAACCGCGCCGGCGTGCCCCTGCTGGAGATCGTCACCGAGCCCGACCTGCACTCCGCTGAGGAGGTGCGCCTCTACGCCTCCGCCCTGCGCAGCCTGCTGCGCTACCTGGGCGTCAACTCCGGCGACATGCAGAAGGGCGTCATGCGCATCGAGCCCAACATCTCCGTCCGCCCGCTGGGCAGCAGCGAGCTGGGCACGCGCACGGAGATCAAGAATTTGAACAGCTTTCGCGCCCTGGAGCGCGGCGTGGAGTACGAGATCCAGCGCCAGGTCGCTCTTGCTGCGCCGCGGCGAGCGTGTCCGCCAGGAGACCGTCGGCTGGGACGACCTGCGCGGCGTCACCTTCACCCAGCGCGTCAAGGAGAGCGAGGACGATTACCGCTACTTCCCCGAACCGGACCTGCCCCCGCTGGCGCTCGATCCTGGCTGGGTCGAGCAGGTGCGCCTCTCCCTGCCGGAGCTGCCCATCGCCCGCCTGCACCGCTTCCAGGCAGAGTACGGCTTGAGCGCCTACGACGCCGAAGTGCTCGTCGCCGAGCGCCTCACCGCCGATTATTACGAGCAAGCCCTTGCCGCTGCCGCGGATATCTCCCCCAAGGTCGTCGCCAACTGGATCACCGGCGAGCTGTTCGCCCTGCTCAACCAGGCGGGTCTCGCCATCGAAGCCTGCCCCGTCACCCCGCCCGCCCTCGCCGCCCTGCTCCAGATGGTGGCGCGCGGCGAGATCAACCAGAACACGGGCAAGACCGTGCTGGGGGAGATGTTCCAGAGCGGCAAGACAGCCGCCGAGATCGTCGCCCAGCGCGGCTTGCGCCAGGTATCGGATGCGCAGGTCATCTCCGCGTTGGTTGCCGGCGTCCTGGCGGATAACCCGCAGCAGGTAGCCTCCTACTTGCAGGGCAAGGAGACCGTCTCCCGCTGGCTGTTCGGTCAGGTCATGCGCCTTGCCAAAGGTCAGGCGAACCCCCAGGTGGTGCAGCAGGAGCTGGACCGCCAGCTTGCCCTGCAGCGCGCGGAAAGTGAAGAAAATCACTAGTTTTTCATGTATCGTTTGTCACTTGACGGTTTCCCTGGCGTTTGTTACCGTTAAGACACAACGCGAGAATGACGAACCTTTTTGATCTTGAGATTGGGCAGCGAGAAGCCCGAAAAACGGGGTACAACGCCGGCTATAGCCGGCGTTGTACCCCGTTTTTCGGTTCTTTTACACACCTTTGCAGATTGACCAAATCCGTATAGGAGAAGTTCAGATGTCAGAAACAATCAACGCATTTCAGATGGCGCAGAGCCAGTTCGACCACGTTGCCGGGCAGCTCAACCTGGACCCCCAGGTGGCGGAGATCCTGCGCTGGCCCGCCCGCGAGTTCAAGTTCGAGATCCCCGTGCGCATGGACGATGGCTCGCTGCGCCTCTTCTTCGGCTACCGCGTCCAGCACAACGACGCCCGCGGACCCAACAAGGGCGGCATCCGCTTCCACCCCTCCGAGACGCTCGATACCGTGCGCGCCCTCGCCATGTGGATGACGTGGAAGTGCGCCGTCGCCGATATCCCCCTGGGCGGCGGCAAGGGCGGCGTGCCGGTTGACCCCGCCACCCTCACCATCCCCGAGAAGGAGCGCCTGTGCCGCGGCTGGGTGCAGCAGATGTGGCGCAATATCGGTCCCCGCCAGGACGTCCCCGCCCCCGACGTGGGCACCAATCCGCAGATGATGGGCTGGATGATGGACGAGTACTCCAAGCTCGTCGGGCATTACACCCCGGGCGTCATCACCGGCAAGCCCCTCGGCGGCGGCGGCTCGCTCGGGCGCACCGAAGCCACCGGTTACGGCGTGATCTACACCGTGCGCGAGGCAATGAAGCACCTTAAGATGGATTCAACCAAATCGGTTGCTGCCATCCAGGGCTTCGGCAACGTCTCGCAGTACGCCGCCATCGGCTTCAACGAGATCCTGGGCGGCAAGGTCGCCTGCGTCTCGTGCTGGGACCGCGACGACCGCGTCTCCTACACCTTCAGCCATCCCAAGGGCGTCGACGCCCGCTTCCTGCAGACCATCACCGATGGCTACGGCAGCGTCGACAAGAGCAAAGCCCGGGCTGCCGGCTATACCATCGAAGAAGGCGGCGCCTGGATCTCCAAGGAAGCCGACGTGCTCCTCCCCGGCGCCATCGAAGGTCAGGTCACGGGCGAGACCGTCAAGCTGCTCAACTCGCGCGTGCGCATCGTCGCCGAAGGCGCCAACGGTCCCACCACCCCCGAGGCTGACGAAGTGCTCAAGAAGAACAATGTCTTCGTCATCCCCGATTTCCTGTGCAACGCCGGCGGCGTCACCACCTCCTACTTCGAGGGCGTGCAGAACGACATGAACTTCTACTGGACGCGCGACGAGGTCCTGCAGCGCCTGGATACCAAGATGACCCAGGCGTTCCACGGCGTGCTCGAGATGTCTGAGAAGGAAAAGGTCTTCATGCGCGACGCCGCCTACATGGTCGCCATCGCCCGCGTCGTCAAAGCCATGGAGCTGCGCGGCTGGATTTAAGCTCTTCCGCTGCTAATTCATCTATACCCTGCAGGGGCGAGGCGCTACCGTCTCGCCCCTTTTTTGATCTGCGCACTACCTCTTCAGGCGACGGTGCGAATAGTCGTTCTGAATTCTGTGTTATCGACCTGCACGCTCAACCCATCCTTCTCGGTCAAGTCTGCCTGTTTTGGTACGGGGCGTGGCACATTTTCCCATCTCCGCAAGAATCGGGTGTCTTTTCTCCTCCTCCGCTCGTAAAATACCAACAATCTGCAGTTAAGATATCCAATTTACGCAGAACCCGGTAAAATGGAGGAGTTTTTACACCATGGACACACTCACCGTCGATACCCGCCAGATGGCGGAAGATTACCAGCGCATCGAGCAGGCTATCCGCTACCTGGAGGCGCAGCATGCCAGCCAGCCCTCCCTGCGTGAGGTCGCCGAGAGCGTATCCCTCAGCGAGTACCACTTCCAGCGCCTCTTCACCCGCTGGGTGGGCATCAGCCCCAAGCGCTTCCTGCAGTACCTCACCAAGGAGCACGTCAAAGCCCTCCTGGCGCAGTCCAGCGACCTGCTGGCAGTCACCTACCAGGCGGGATTGTCCAGCCCGGGCAGGCTGCACGACCTGTTCGTCAACGCCGAGGCGGTCACGCCCGGCGAGTACAAGAACCGCGGCAAGGGGCTGGAGATCGCCTACGGCATCCACCCCACGCCCTTCGGCGAGTGCCTGCTGGCGGTCACCGGGCGAGGCGTCAGCAACCTGATCTTCCTGGCGGATGGCTCCCCGCAGGGCGCCATCGCCGAGCTGCGCCGCCGCTGGGGCAACGCCAGCCTGCAAGAGGACGCTTCGCGCACGCAAGCCGCCGCAGAGCAGGTCACCCAGGCTCTCCTGGGTGAGGCGGAGCTGCCCCTTGCCCTGCACCTGCGCGGCACCAACTTCCAGCTCAAGGTGTGGGAGGCGCTGCTGCGCATCCCCGAGGGGGCGCTGGTCTCCTACGACGAGCTTGCCGCCTGGATCGGCGATCCGGGCGCAGCCCGCGCCGTGGGCAACGCCGTGGGGTGCAACCCCATCCCGCTGCTCATCCCCTGCCACCGCGTGGTGCGCAAGAGCGGCGATTTCGGCGGCTACCGCTGGGGGCTGCCGCGCAAGAAAGCCATCCTCGGCTGGGAGATGGCGCGCACGAGCCAGGTGGTGGAATGGACCGCCGCCTGAAGATCTGGGTGGCTTTGCTGGCGGTCTACATCGTCTGGGGCTCCACTTACCTGGCGATCCGCTTTGCGGTGCAGACCATCCCGCCCTTCCTGATGGTAGCCACGCGCTTCCTGGTCGCCGGGGCGATCCTCTTCGCCTGGCGGCGCCTGCGCCACGACCCGTCCCCCACGCCGCGCCAGTGGCTTTCCGCAGCCATCGTCGGCGTCTTGCTCCTGGTGTTGGGCAACGGCAGCGTGGTGTGGGCTGAGCAGTACGTGCCCTCCGGCGTTACCGCCCTCATCGTCGGCACTGCCCCGCTCTTCATGGTGCTCATCGACGCCCTGCGCCCGGGCGGCGGGTTGCCGGACGCTCGCACTACATTCGGCGTCCTGCTCGGCTTTGGCGGCATCGTCATCCTCATCGACCCGGCGGGCCTCTCCGCCAACCCCGACCGCCTTTTCGTCATCGGTTTGGCTGTGCTCTTCCTGGCGACCTTCTTCTGGGCGCTCGGCTCGCTCTACAGCCGCAAGGCGAAGCTGCCTTCATCGCCCTTGCTCGGCACCGGCATGGAGATGCTGGTCGGCGGCATGGTCTTGCTGGGCATTGCTACCTTTACCGGGGAATGGCGCCAGCTCGACCTGGCGGCCGTCTCGCTACGCTCCTGGTTCGGGCTGGTGTACCTGATCGTCTTCGGCGCATTGATTGGCTTCGTGGCTTACACCTGGCTGCTGCGCTCCGCTCCCACGCCGCTGGTCTCCACCTACGCCTATGTCAACCCCCTGATCGCCATCTTCCTGGGAACCTGGCTGGGGCAGGAGAGCCTCACCCCGCGTATCCTGCTCGCTGCGCTGGTGATCGTTGCCGCAGTGATCATCATCAACAGCAACCGCGCCCGGGCAACCCGAAAAGCGTCCCTGCCCGTACATGCCCCGGTTGTCGAAGAGGAAGGTTAGTCGCAGGGTGCAATTCCGGGCAAGCCACACAAAAAACGGCACATAACTCCCCAGCTCAGGGGCGGCCCGCCTCGCCTGGCTTCCAGCTTGCGTGGATGCTCTGGATGCAGCCCGCTTCCCAGGCGCGCTGGAACGCCGCCGTCACGTCCGGGTCGAAGCTCGTCCGGGCGCAGCGCAGCACCTCCGCCAGCCCGTCTTCCAGGCTGCGAGCGCGGTGGTAGGGCAGGTCGCTGGTCATGGCGTCAAAGCTGTCCGCCACGGCGACGATGCGCGCCCCGGGCGGGATGCGGTGCTCATTCAGCCGGTCGGGGTAGCCGTTCCCGTCCCAGCGCTCGTGATGGTGGCGGATCACCGGCACCGCCGGCAGCAGGAAGGGGATCTCTTTCACCATCTCCGCCCCGGTGATCGGGTGCTTTTTGATCAGCAGCCATTCCTGCGAGTCTAACGCCCCCGGTTTGAACAGCAGGCTCTCGCGGATGATGATCTTGCCGATGTCGTGCAGGATGGCGCCCAGGCGCAATTGCTCGAGCTGGCGCCCTTGCCAGCCGATCTGCTCGGCGATCGCCGTGGCGTAGCCGGTGACACGCTCCACGTGCCCCCGCGTTGCCGCATTGCGCTCGTCGATGGCGTTTGCCAGCATGGTCAGGCTGGTTTCGTAAGCCTGGCGTAGCTGCACCACCTGTAGTTGTTGGGAGCGTTCCAGGCGGGCGCGCACCGTGGTCAGCAGCTCATCGCGCGACAGGGGCTTCACCAGGTAATCTTCCACGCCCAGGGTCTTGCCAGCGATCACCTCCGCCTGCTCGCCGTGGGCGGTCAGGAAGATGAAGGGGATGGTCACCCAGTCTGGGCGGGCGCGCACACGATTGAAGAACGTGTACCCGTCCATGGCGGGCATGCTGATATCCGAGATGATCATGTCCGGGCTGACCATCTTCATCGTATCCAGCGCTTCCTGCCCGTTAGCGGCGGTCAGCACGGTATAGCCGGCGCCTATCAGGATCTCACGCATACCTTCCCGCAAGGGGTGGTTGTCTTCCACGACCAGAAGGGTGTCTGCTTGTTTTTCCATGAAGCCTCGCTGCTATCCAGACCCGCTGCGCTAAAGCTACTCGTAATCCAGTTCCGCCAGCGATGGTACGCCTCCGGCTGATGTAGCCGCACGCACGCCGCGCACAATAGCCTGGGCGAACACCTCCGCCGCGTATGCTCCGATGATGTTGACGTCTGCTCGCCGCCTGCCGGTGGATAGGGCGAAGATGGTGTCGCCGTCCAGCATGGTATGCGCCGGGCGAATGGCGCGCGCCACGCCGTCCTGCGCCATCTGGGCGACCTTGTTGGCGCCTTCCTTGCTCAGCGCGGCGTTGGTAGCCACCACACCGATCACCGTATTCTCGCGGCTGGCGAAGCCCATGGCGGTGCGCCCGATCAGGGTGCCCATCACCTGCAGGCTGTCTGCAAACAGCCCTGGAGCGCCCACTTGCAGCGGACCTTTTTGCAGCGAGCGCGCCCCGGCGATGATCTTCCCGCTCGCCGGGTCGATCACATCGCCGAAAACGTTGACTGCCGCGATGGCGCCGACGAAGACGCCGCGCCCCAGGCGTACCGCAGCGCTGCCGATGCCGCCCTTAACCGCTTGCCCCATGCCCAGGATCTTGCCCACGCTACAGCCTGTTCCCGCGCCCACGCTGCCCTCAGCCGGTGGATCTGTGCTGGCGTTCAGGCATGCCTGGTAGCCCATTTCAATCCCCGGTCGCACATCCGCCCGTCCGATGCCCAGGTCGAAGAGGATGGCTGCCGGGACGATGGGCACACGCGCCACACGCACGTTGAAGCCCACGCCGCGCTCCTCAAGGTAGCGCACCACGCCCCCGGCAGCGTCCAGCCCGAAAGCCGAGCCGCCTGAGAGCAGCACGGCGTGTACGTGCTCCACCAGGTGCATGGGGTGCAGGGCGTCGGTCTCGCGCGTGCCGGGCGCCCCGCCGCGCTGGTCCACGCCGCCCACCGCTCCCCCCTCGCACAAGACGACCGTGCAGCCGGTGATGGCTTCGTTATCCTGGGCGTGCCCGATGCGGATGCCGGGTACGTCGCTGATGGTGTACGTGTGATGGACAGGCATGGAAAGTTGCTCCTCCGCCGGTCGGCGGTCAGGCTGCTGTCATTATAACCAGGATTGAAAAGCGGGCAAATTACGCTTTTGTTAACACCCTCAGCAGCGGATGCCGGATTGCTCCAGTTCCGTCTTGAGCTGCAGCGGCGATTGGAAGTGGATCGTCCGGCAGCCCAGCTCTTGCGCCACACGGATATTAGGCGCAGAATCGTCGATCAGCAGGCACTCGCCGGCAGGGTACCCGATCTGCTGGAAGGTGAGCGCAAAGATGCGCGGGTCGGGCTTCACCATGCCGACGCTGCCGGAGAGGATAATGTCGTCAAACCAGTTCAGGAACTCGTAGCGAGGGCGGATCAGGAGAAACTTTTCCTCAGACCAGTTGTTCAGCGCGTAGAGCGGATACCCTGCCGCGCGCAGCGCTTTCAGGATATCAACCGTTTCCCAGATGGGACCACCGAGCGATTGTTCCCAATCGCGGTCGTAGAGGCGGATCAGCTCGCAGTACTGCGGGTAGCGGGCGCAGTGCTCCTCTACTGCGGCAGAAAATCGGCGCCCTTGATCCTGGTGAATGTTCCATTCTGTAAAATGGATCTGC
>CAVPDG010000023.1:0-35911 GCA_963702535.1 uncultured Chloroflexia bacterium
TTACCGACACGATCCCCAGACGCAGGCTGCCGGTGAGCTGGTTCACCAAGCCAAACAGGAAGGTGCCCATCCAGGAAGTGCCGCGCTCACTGATCTCATAAAAGCTGTAGAACTCAGCTTCCTGGTCCTTGGGGATCATCTGCGCAAACAGGCTGCGGCTGAGCGCCTGGGAGCCACCCATCACCAGGGCGATGACGAAACCCAGGAACCAGAACTCCAGCTGGCGCTGCTCCATGCCCAAGACGTGCGCAGTGTCCTCATGCCGACCGCAGCGTAGATCACGCAGGCGCTCCAGATCACCAGGCTGAGCAGGATGGTATTCTTGGTTCCAAGCCTGCCCGCCAGCCTACCAAAGCCCAGCGCCCCGAAGAAGGCTACAAACTGGATCATCAGGATCACCATGATCAGGTTGGTGGAGCCATGTCCAGCTCTTCGGCAGCAAAGATGGCGGAGACGGCGATGACGGTCTGGATGCCGTCATTGTAGAGCAGGTATGCCACCAGGTACTTCATCGCCTCGGGCAGGGTTTTGGATTTCTTGTAGATGAAGATGCCCAGGACTGCGATCGGACCCAGCGCCGGCAGCAGGGCGATGAAGATCGGCACGCGCAACAGGAAGAGCACCGGGATGGCAAGCGGCAGCAGCATCAGCGCTGTGACGGTCGTGGTAGAGATGCCGATCAGGTGCGCCAGCTGCCGGAAGCCGATAGTCAGGTAATTATCGCCGGGCGGCAGCGGTCGGGCCGCGTGGCGTGGGTGCAGCCGGCTGAAGGTGATGAAGGAGAAGCCCAGCCACCATACACCGGCAGAAGCCAGGCTGATGCGCGCCACCAGCGCCTCGGAGATGCCGAGCTGCCCCGCAAACAGGTACATCACCAGGTTGATCACCAGCAGCAAGCCGCCGCCCAGGTAGCCCATCGCCCAGGCATACGCCGAGACCCGGTCGCGCTGGTCTGGGCTGGCGATGTTCGGCAAGTACGAGTTGTAGAAGACCATCCCCGCTCCGAAAGCCAGGTTGGCGATGATGAACAGCAAGCCCCCCAGCCAGTGCAAGCCAGGAGTGACGAAGAAGAGCAAGATCGTCGCCACGGCGCCCAGCGTGCTGAAGATCTGCATCATGCGCTTGCGCAAATGGGAGTAGTCTGCCAGGGCGCCGAGGATGGGCAGGAAAGTCACCTGCAGCAGCACGGAAGCAGAGATCAGGTAAGTGAAGTAGGAGTTGAAGCGGATGGGAACGCCCAGCAAGAAGACCATCCCATTCGCATCCGCCGCCGCCCGGGTGATTGAGGTCAGGTACGGACCCAGGAAGACGGTGATGACGGTGGTGCTGAAGGCGCTGATCGCCCAATCGAACATTGCCCAGCCGAAGATCTCACGCTTATCGTTGACCAGGGGGGTTGCGGAGGTTGTCATGGGCGGTCTCCTTGGGGTAAAATTTAGTGTATTGTAGTGCAAGTTTGAAAAAAAAGTAACCAGTTTCCCTGGTTTACCAGCTCGAAGGCGCCGGCTACTGGCAGATCGAGATCACACCCGAGCGTGTGACCATTGAGCGCGTCTGAGATGGGTATAACGAATCCAGCAATACCGCAGCTCGGTTAAGCGAACACCGAAAATTGGAACTATAATAGCCCCTGTGATCAAGCGAGCTCCCTGAAACCAAACCGGAGGAACCCATGCAAGTCGAAATCTTATACCGCCCATCCTATTCCGTAGCCAGAGTGCTGCTGGAGCGTGGTGAAAAGATCCAGGCCGAGAGCGGCGCCATGCTGGGCATGGCGCCGGATATGCAGATGGAGACCGAGGCAAAAGGTGGCGTCTTGAAGTCGCTGGTGCGCTCCGCCTTCGGCGGCGAGAGCTTCTTCATGAACACCTACACCGGCGTTTCGGCTGGCGACGATATCCTGTTGGCGCCGCCCCTGCCGGGCGACATCGCCGTGATCGAGATGCGCGGCGAGACGCTGATGGTGCAATCCGGTTCGTACCTGGCATCCTCCGCTGGACTTACCGTCGATACCAAGTGGGCTGGCGCCAAGACCTTCTTCGCCAGCGAGGGGCTGATCATGCTCAAGGTGAGCGGCTCCGGCACGCTGATCGTCTCCAGCTACGGCGCCATCCACCCCATGGAGCTGGATGCGGGCAGGAAGTATGTGGTCGATACCGGGCACCTGGTGACTTTTGAGGAGCATATCGGCTTCAAGATCAAGAAAGTCGCCGGCTGGAAGAGCACCCTTTTCAGCGGCGAGGGATTGGTGGTCGAGCTGACCGGTCCCGGCAAGCTGAACCTGCAATCCCGCAGCCAGGATTCTTTCCTCTCCTGGCTGATCCCGCGCCTGCCCAAGCAGACCTCATCCGGCTCGGGCGACTAAACTTCAGATGTTCCCGAACAATGGGGTGCCGCTCTGCACCCCATTGTTCGGAATTCTCTTATCCTATCAAAGGAGATAACCCATGGAGCTGCTGATTTTATTGATCGTTGCCGGCGTTGTTGGCTTTTTCATCGGTGATTGGCGCCGCAAGCGCAAAGCCACCCTACCCGCCAGCCAGGATGTTGTCGAGGCGACCGCCAAAGACGTGGTGGATGCGGAGAAGTAAGCCTTCCGGCGCTATCCAAAGCCGCCCCGCACGCTGCCAGCTTCTCGCTGACCCGTAGAAAACAAAGCTCGGCTGGTATTTGTGCTGCCAGCCGAGCAAATATCCACCGAATGATCAATACGAATAGGTTTAATCGCGGACTTTTTCCATCGCATGCCAGTTGCCCACCTGCTCGCTCACCGGCATGCCTTTCGAGAAGTCAATGCCGTGTACTTCGGTCAACAGATTCCGGTACTTGACTGCCCAGGGGTCATTCGAGTTGGTCAATGTCCTGAAAGTCTGGCTCGGATCGGTGGTTTCCCAACTTGCGACGGCGAAATCTCCGGTTTCAGTATGCTGTATCCACACCTGTTCGCGAGATATCCCCACCTGGCGCATCACCCGGTCGTGGTCAGCGTTGCTGTTGAGTTCGTCACGGAACCAGATCCGTATTTTATCCGCTCCACCCGAAATGATGGGGGCTACGAAGCAATAGTTTGCCATTTTGTTTCTCCTGATAGCTTGAGCCGTAAACCTGATAGATTAGGAAATCCCCCAGCCAGGCGATGTGCATCGCGCACACTCAATACACTGGATTGATTTTATCACTATTAAGACAATTAAGGTTTAATTTTTCTTCTGGCCTGATGGGACTTACCGCAAGGGTGTCCGGAGATGGGGGTGTGATCACCCAGGCGCAGGCTGACCTGATCCTCGAGAAAGCCCGGATCCGTCGCTGGTCGGACGGCATGGGCGGCTTCGCTCCCGATATGGGCGGGCGTGGCAGGCATCCATGATCGCAATATTGAGCGGGGTGGGAGTTACCCAAGACCGGCGAAAACTGTATTTTACGCTGTAACATCGACAGTTATGGTAATATCGAGCATATCTTAACGTGAGTTCGGGTTAGCGGAAAATGACTGCTTTTTTGGGGTTATCGTGCGGCTGCGCCGCACGATAACCCCAAAAAAGCCATTTATCCCGAACTCACGTTATCTTACATACAAGAAGCGGAGAGCGGTGGATGGTAAAAAAGAAACCAGTGCCGGCGCAAACCTCGCAAACAATCTCAACCCACCAGCGCCCCAAACCAGCGGGCGGTATCCAGGCGGAAATCCTGCCAGGTGGCGTGATCATCTACCAAACAGCAGGCGACCGGATCTTGCAGCTTAACGAAAGCAGCGCCTTGATCTGGGGGTTGTGCGACGGCGAGCATACGGTGGCAGAGATCACCGCCATCTTGCAGGCGTTATTCCCGGGAGAGGAAATCTCGATCGCCCAGGATGTGCAGGAAAACCTGCTGTCCTTCGTCGATTTCAAGCTGATCACCTGGGCTTGAGCATGGTGGAAGAAGCTCACAACTCGCACCTGATCCATTGGGGAGAAGCAACACTCAACCTAGTCTGTGACGATCCCCTCATGGAAGAAAAGCTCCGCCGGGTCTTCAGCCGCCACCTGGCGCTGGAGGTCTGCCCAAGCTGCGCGGAGCTGCACGTCAAATCCGTCCCCAACGGTTATCAAGAAGTCTGGCTGGATGGGCAGCGAGTTTTCGGTAGCAACCGCCCGGCGTTTGTGCTGGAGCAGGCCATGACCGTCCTGGTCTCCGCCCTCACTGCTCAAATCCGCAACAGCATGGTCTTTCATGCCGCCGCGGTGGCGCAGGGGCAGCACGGCGTGCTCCTGGTCGGCGACCAGGCGTGCGGGAAGTCCACTCTGGCTGCCTGGCTGGTGGCCAGCGGCTTCAATTACCTGACCGATGAGGTCATCGCCGTCGACCAAGGAGAGGCAGAGGTGCTCGGCTTGATGCGCCCGATCGTGCTGAAGCATGGATCTACCTTTGTCTGGCAGCACTGGCTCAATCAGCAGGACCAGGCACGCATGGAAGTACTGGAGCACGGCACGGTCTGGCTGGATGCCGAGCTGCTGCGCCAGGGCTCAGTGCAAATCTCGGCGCAAGCCAGTGTCATCCTCTTTCCGCATTTCCAGCCGCTCTCATCCTTCCAGGTGCAAGCCCTCAACCCAGCGGAGACGGCTTTCCGCCTTCTGCAGCGCCTGATCAACGCCAAGAACCTGCCCGCTCACGGGCTGGCAGCCGTAAAGAACCTGGCAAGCCGGGTCAGCGCATACGATATCGCTTATAGCGAGATATCCCAGGAAGTCGTTTCCTGGCTAGAAACCAGGATTGCTAATTGACAAGCCTATTGTGAAATGATAAACTACTGCAAGTTAATCTAATTTTAATGACGCGTTTGGGATTTTTGGTATTTAAAAATTAAAGAATCCTGAGACTAGCTGCCCAATTTGTATTATTAAGCTCATTGAATTGACATACACGGGAGGAGTTATGGCAGAAGAGAAACCCCAAATCAGCCGGCGAACAGCGGTAAAGATCATTGGCGCCACAGGTGTAGCTACAGTTTTGGCCAGCATGTCTGGCTGGAAGAAGCCATCGATGACCGCCGGCGTACTACCCGCCTTTGCGCAGGCATCCCAGGGTTTGGGCACCGGAGATTTCCAGGCGACCCTAACCTGGAACACCGGTAGCAACCAAATTGTTGATGATGGGTGCTCATCCTCAGAGGTCCGAACGGACATGGATTTGCACGTTTGGGAGCCGGACGGCTCGCACGTATATTACTCCAATCGGACAGGAGGAACCGCCAGCCTGGATATCGATAATGTTTGCGGCTTCGGTCCGGAGAACATCTATGTTGCTCCTGGCAACGCAGACAGCGGCACATATTACGTCGGCATCGTGCACTACTCAGGCACAGTGTACCCCACCACCAGCACAATCCGCGTGCGCACCTTCGCCGATACACCTGGAGCCCATTCACAAACCTTTACCGTCATCACCAACTCTTCCAATTCGGGGCTTGTTTACCCGGTCGCCCAGGCGCAATTCCCCAGCGGCACGATCAGCTCGTGGGCAGGACCGGTGCCGGCAGCCTTTACCAATAACATGGAGACGGTCAAGTAACACCCTGAGCGCCTGTGTTCATCGTGTTGCCTGGGTGTTTTCGAGTCACATTTGAATGGCTCTTCAGATCATGCCCTTTACCAGCAGGGGCGACGTGTGCGTCGCCCCTGCTTCTTTGTGAAGTGGGGGGATCATGTCAGCCAGGCTCTTCCAGCTCCTCAGCACAGCGGCGCGGGTAGATTCCCGCCCGGAACACTACGCCAGGCTGCGTAGCGATTTCAGCGGTTTTCAGAAATGGGATGAGCTGGCTGGCTACGCCGAGACCCAGCGCATCTCACCGCTCTTCTACCGCCACGCCCAGGCAGCCGCACTCGAAATGCCCCCTGCCGCCCGTCTTCAGTTCCAAGGCTTAGCCCTACGGCATACCCACGCCGCCCGCATCCGGCAGGAGGCGCTGGCGGAAGTGCTCTCCGCCTGCGCCGGCGAAGGGCTGCACCCCGTGCTGCTGAAAGGCGCCGCGGCTGCCATCCTGGCATACCCTCAGGCTGCCTTGCGTCCCATGCGCGATATCGACCTGCTCGCCAGCCGCGCCGACGCTTCCCGCATCCAGGCGCTACTTTCCCGCCTGGGCTACCGCGCCCCACTGCCTGAACGCATCGACGATTATCCCAAGCACCTGCCTGAAGCCGAGCGGCGGATCGACGGTGTTCCGATCACCATCGAGGTCCACTACAGCCTCTTCGACCTGCGCTGGCGGCGGGGTGTGGATACACAGGCGCTGCTGGACTCAGCCCGACCCATCGCAATGGATGGCTTGCCTGCCGCCACCTTGTCCCTCGAAGACATGCTCTTCCACACCTACACGCACATGCTCTACGAACAAGTGCGACTGGTCAGCGTGGCGGATATGGTCAGCATCGCTGAGCGCTACGTACATGAGATTGATTGGGGAGGCATGCAGCGCCGCTACCCGCACGTGCTGGCTGCCCTGGAGCTGTTCCATTTTCTCACCCCCCTCTCCGCGGAGCTGCTCCAGGTTGCCAGGCTGCAGCCCTCGCAGCCTCCCAATGGGACTGGCGAACAGATGCAGGGCTGGCCGAACAACGCCCTCCAGCGCTGGCGCGCCTACGGCTTGGGGCGCTTCTTGAACTACACCTTCTTCCCCTCCGAATGGTGGCTGCGCCTGGCTTACGGGCTGGGAAGCTCGCGCTCCCTCCTGTGGACAAGATGGCTGCGACATCCCTTGCAGATCGCCTACTGGGCTGTCCTGCACCTGCTCTCACAGCAAATCTAAATCTTTTACCAATCACTTCTTCACAATTTCTGAATATTGCTTTGCTATCCTTAGCATAGATCCGGCCGGGATCGATTAGAGATCACCTGTGCAGTCTGGCGCAGGTCCGGAATTCGAGCAAAGGAGAAAAAATGAATCGGAAGAAACTACTCACCATTGGGATCATCGCAACCCTCGGGGCGGCGGCGTTGTTTGGGGCGTTTGCCTACGGCAGCACCCGAATCGCCTCCCCCGTACAGGCAGCGCCGGAAAACCGCCTGGCGCTGCAAATGCCCGACCGCGGCGTTGGCGACGGCAGCACGCAGGAAGACCTCGCCAGCGCCCTGGGCATCAACGTCGATGAGCTGGCAACCGCCCAACAGCAAGCCTACACCGCGGCAATCGACCAGGCTCTCGAAAAAGGCTTGATCACCCAGGCGCAAGCCGATGCCCTCAAGCAAAGGGAGAACGCTTTCCCCTTTGCCGGGCGCTGGAACGGCTGGCTGAGCCAGAACGGCGTTGACTACGACGCCTTGCTGGCGGACGCCCTGGGCATCACCCCTGAAAAGCTGCAGGAAGCCCGCACTCAGGCTTTCAACGCACGCATCGACCAGGCGGTGGCGGATGGCAAGCTGTCCCAGGAGCAAGCTGACCTGATGAAGGGACGCCGCGCCCTGGCGGCAGACGAGACCTTCCGCGCCTCCATGCAGTCCGCCTTCGAATCGGCGGTGAAGGCAGCCGTCAGCTCGGGTGTCATCACCCAAGCGCAGGCTGACCAGATCCTCGAGAAAGCCCAGACCCGCGCTGGTCGACGGCATGGGCGGCTTCGATGGCATGGGCGGCTTCGCTCCCGAAATGGGCGGGCGCGGCAGGCACGGCGGCATGGACGCGATGCCGCAGCTGCAGCCCCCGGCGGAATCATCGGACGGCGGGCTCTAGCCAGGATGGTTTATGTAGGGGCGCACCGTTGTGCGCCCCTACAATCGCGTTTCGCTGGTTATAATAGGCAGTAAGAAAATCCAAATCAGGGCGCTGCACGGGCTGCACTCTGATTTTGGGATCATTTTATCAACGAACACATCCGAACCATGTCTAAGAAAATCCTGGTGGTAGACGACAAAACCGAGCTGCGCACCTTGCTCAAATCTTACCTGGCCGGCGAGGGCTTCGACGTGGCGACCGCAGGCGATGGTCGCGAAGCGCTCTTCGTGGCGCGGCACGAGAAGCCCGACCTGATCGTACTCGACCTGATGATGCCCGAGATGGGCGGCTACGACTTCATGCGCCTCTACCGCCGCGAGTCCGGCGCTTCCGGCGGGCAGGAGACGCCCATCATCATCCTCACCGCAAAACTGGATGAGAACGACAAGGTACTCGGCTTGGAGCTGGGCGCCGACGATTACGTCACCAAGCCGTTTTCCCTGCGCGAGCTCACCGCCCGCATCCGCGTCGTGCTGCGCCGCCTGGAGAAGCAAGGCGCTGAGCCAGACGTGCTGCGCCAGGGCGACATCGAGCTGGAGCGCAGCGGGCGCATCGTCCTGGTGCAGGGCAGAGCCGTGGAGCTGACCCCCTCCGAGTTCGACCTGCTCGCCGTGCTCATGGCAGCCCCCGGGCGGGTCTTCTCGCGCCTGGAGCTGCTCGAGCGCCTGCAAGGCGCAACTTACGAGGGCTACGAGCGCACCATCGACGTGCACGTGCGCAACCTGCGCACCAAGGTGGAAGCCGACCCCTCCAACCCCCGCTACATCGAGACGGTGTACGGCGCCGGCTACCGCTTCTCCACGAAAGAGTGACGCATGCGCTCTCTGAGCATCAAGCTTACCCTGGCTTTCCTCCTCGTGGGTCTCACCGGCGCCCTGCTGGTGGCGCTCATCTTGCGCCAGCAGACGCAGAACGCCTTCGACCGCTTCATCCTCAACCGCGAGCAGCAGATCCTCGCCACGAACCTGATCCGCTACTACCAAACGAACGGCAGCTGGAACGGTATGGGCAACCTGCTGCAAGAGCTGCAGGATTCCCAGGCGATCAGCCCCGGCATCTCCCCCGACCAGCGCCGCGATTGGATGCGCTTCGTGCTGGTCGACGCGGACCGCATGGTGGTCTTCAGCCCGCAGAAGGAGCAGGTGGGGCTGGCAATCGCCAACCGCGAGCTGGGCCGCGGCGTGGCGTTGAAGGTGGATGGGGTCACCGCCGGCTGGCTGCTGCCCCCGCCCGCCCCGCGCGAGTGGATCGCCAATTCGCCGGAGGGCGTATTCTTGAGGAACATCAACCGCGCTGCGCTGGTCAGCGCCTTAGGCGCCGCGCTGCTCGCCCTGGCATTGGGCAGCTTCCTGGCTTTCACCATGACCCGCTCGCTGCGCGAGCTCACCGAAGCCACCCTGGAGATCGCCCGTGGCAAGCTAGGCATGCAGGTAAAGGTGCGCTCGCGCGATGAGCTGGGCGAGCTGGCACAATCCTTCAACAAGATGTCCACCGACCTGGATCAAGCCGCCCGCCTGCGCCGCCAGATGACCGCCGATATCGCCCACGACCTGCGCTCGCCACTCTCCGTCCTCTCCGGCTACGCCGAGGCGCTCAGCGACGGCAAGCTGCCCGGCACGCCCGAGGTGTACACCATCCTGCACCAGGAGACGCGCCAGCTCAGCCGCCTGGTCGAAGACCTGCGCCTGCTCTCGCTCGCCGACGCCGGCGAGCTGCAGCTCATCCTGCAGCCTTGCGACCCGCGGGCGCTGCTCGAACGCCTCGCTGCCCGCCATGCCGTCGCCGCCAGCGGAAGCGGGGTGAGCCTGCGCCTGGAGGACGGCAGCCCGCTGCCCTCCGTCCGCCTGGACTCGGAGCGCATGGCGCAGGTGCTGGATAACCTGGTGCTCAACGCCTTGCGCTACACCCCGCCGGGCGGCGAGATCGTCCTATCCGCCCGCCAGGCGGGTGACTCCGTGGAGCTGCTGGTGCGCGATTCGGGCAGCGGCATCGCCCCCGCAGAGCTGCCGCACGTCTTCGACCGCTTCTACCGCGGCGACAAAGCCCGCCAGCAGAACGGCGAATCCGGGCTGGGGCTTGCCATCGCCAAGTCCATCGTCGAAGCGCACCGCGGCTCGATCCGGGTCGAGAGCGCCCCCGGGCAAGGCAGCCTCTTCACCCTCACCCTGCCGCTCGCCTGAGCCAGCGCGCATAAACCTTAAACCACGAAGACCAAAAAGAGATTCCAGACATGAAACCACAAAGATCCCAAAGAGAAACCCAAGGAACTCAATGCCAACTCTTTAATGTTTAGCAATTTCAGTTTTCCTTTGCCTGCTTTGAGATCCTTTGTGTTTTAATCTTTTCTTTCTTGCCCAACGGATCCCTTTGTGTCCTTTGTGGTTTAATTTTTTTATGAAACCCAACATCAAACGCCCTTCGCTCAGCTCGCTGGGCTTTTACCCCTTCCTCTTCATCTGCTACGCCGTGCTGGCGCCCCTGGCAAGCAACCTGGGCGAGATCCCACCCGCCCTGGGGCTACGCCCGCTGCTCATCCTGCTCGGCGTTGCCGGGCTGCTGTTGCTGCTCTTCACACCTCATCTTGCGCGACGGGCAATACGCCGCCTACCTGGTCTTCCTGCTCGCCGTCTTCTTCTTCGTCTTCGCCCACCTGCTGCGCCTGGCGCAGGATAAGCTCAGCCTGCTGGATGACCCGCGCCGCATCCTGCTCTTCCTGGGCGCCTGGGCGCTGCTGCTGCTCGTCCTTGCCCTCAAGCCGGTCTGGCTGAAGCTCGGCGGGCGCACCTGGATGGCGCCCTTCTTCAATATCGTCTTCCTGGCGGCGCTGGCGGCGCCCGCCTACCAGATCGCCCGCGCCGCGACGCCCGCCTCCACCTTCCCAGCGCAGGCGAGCGTGCCGGTTGAGGATGAGATCATCTTGGATTGCGCCTCCACACCCGACATCTACTACATCATCCTGGACGCCTACACGCGCCAGGACGTGCTGCAAGAGCTGTATGGCGTGGATAATACATCCTTCCTGGAGTACCTGCGCGGCAAGGGTTTTTTCGTGGCAGACGCGAGCCACACCAACTACACGCAGACCATCTTCTCCTTCCCCTCGGCGCTCAACTTCGAGTACATCGACGCCCCCAGCGGGGAGATCGAGGACGGGCAGTACTTCCTGGAGCGCACCAACAACAACCGCCTGATGCGCCTCTTACGCACCTGCGGCTACCGCATCGCCGTGCTGGAAAGCGGCTTCTACTACACCGACCAGATCCCCGCCGACCTGCGCCTGACGGGCAGCGGCGTGCTGAACGAGTTCGAGGGGCTGCTGCTGGCGGATACGCCCTACAGCGTCCTGGCGGAGGCGTTGCAGCTCGAGCCGCCCGCCTCCAGCTACGCCGCCCACCGCCAGCGGGTGCTGGACGGCTTCAGCCAGTTGCGCAACGCAGCGCAGATCCCGGGTCCCAAGCTGGTCTTCGCCCACCTGGTCACGCCGCACCCGCCGTTCGTCTTCGAGCCCAAGGCGACAGCGCAAGACCCGCCGCGCGCCTACGCCATGGGCGACGGCGACGATTTCGGCGGCGCGCTGGACGAGTACCGCCAGGGGTACGCCGGGCAGGTGCGCTTCGCCAACCGCAAGCTGGAGGGGGCGATCGACGCCCTCCTGGCAAACTCGCAGAACCCGCCGGTGATCATCTTGCAGGGCGACCACGGCGCCGGCAGCCGACTGGATTGGGATTCGCCCGCTGCCTCCTGCCTGTGGGAGCGCTCGGCGATCCTCAACGCCTACTACCTGCCCGCGGCGGGCAAGGTGGCGCTCTACCCGTCCATCTCGCCGGTGAACAGCTTCCGCGTGGTGCTGAACAGCATCTTCGGTACGGAGCTGCCGCTGCTGCCCGACCGTACCTACTTCACCTCGCACCGCCTGGTGCGCCAGGTGATCGATATCACCGCGGAGAGGGATTCCAGGGCGAATTGCGGGGAGTGAAAAATTGAACCGCTAAGGCGCAAAGGGCGCCAAGGATGGGGGGGATTGCATCCTGGGGGGTACCATCCGCAGATTGCGCAGATTTTCGCAGATTGTGGCAATCCATAACCCCTGTAGGTTGGGTTGGCGGCGCATCCTCGAGACTGCCCTCCGCGGCGAAACCCCCGCATTTCCTTACCCCGCCAACCCAACACCCCCTGCGGGAAATGAATGCTTGGACCGCTACGGCGCAAAGGGCGCAAAGGAAAAACATGGGGGGCTGGCAGCGGATTGCTGTCAACGGATTTGGGGTCCACACCCAAGAACAGGTTGGGATGCAAACAGATTCAGGGGATTCCATTCCGCCGCCACAACGCACATGTTTACCACACGGGCGGCTTGTAGAAATCGCCAGCGGCATCGCTCAGACGGGGAGGAAATTGACTGGCCGAAAGAACACCTTTGCGAATGGGCTTGACAAACGTCGCATAACGCTGCAGCTCATGGCTGGGATGCGCCGGGATTGGGTTCAAGACACCCACCGGGAGTTTCAATTCCCTGCGCACAATCTTGATCGGCTCGACCAGGTCTGAAGTCGTTCGAGATGATCACCGCTACCTGGTATTGGCGCTTGTAACCGTCATTGACCAAATGGGCAGCGATGTTCACATCGGAGCCTTTTTCTTCGGTCTTGATCACTTCAACGGATCTTGCGCCACCAGGCATTGGATGGGCAAGCGGCATCCGGATTGTATGTTCAAGAAAATGACCGTAGATGATCTCGAGGTTGGGAATGGTGCGCAAGGCGCGCAAATAGATTTGCTGGCGGTTTGCCTGGTCCGGATCACCCGGGCGAGCGGTCACCAGAGCTGTGAAATATTTGATCTGGACAATCTGGTTCTTAGGCAGCAGGAGTTGGCACAGTCGAGATATATCCAGCCATTTATTGGCTGTGCCTTTGACGGCACCATAGTACAGATTGAATCCGTCCACATAAATGACAGTGTCCATATCACCCCCAACAGATTAAAAAAGCAGAGGCGGGTTACCCCGCCTCGCGCCCTGCCCCCGAAGGAACAGGGGGGATGCACCTATTTTATAGCACATACCTTCTGGTTTGTCAATTAATTTTCCAGCTTGCATGCCAAAATTATAGCTGCTTACTCCGACAATGATAAGGTGATCCAAGAACATCAACAACCCGGATTCCTTCAACCCCCCAGCCCACTGATCTTGTCAGGGCAACAACTTTTTCGTTCCTGTTTTTAAATATTGCACAATAATACCCATTTTCCGAGTATCAGGGTTAAGTGGGTAGGGTCGCGACCCTCCCACCAATGGAGATCCAGGCGAACTGCACCCCGTAGATACCGTCTTTATTGTCAAGGGGAAAGCTTTCAGACAAAAGTTCGGACATGGGGATGAACCAGGTTTAGAAAAGTAGCAAAAGCGGCATGCAGAACAGCGGCTTTCTGAGCATCGGAAAGCGTCCATTTTTGCTTGAGCAGGACAAACAGACCTGAATAGCGTTTCCATTTTTTGCCTTTTTTGAGAGAGGGCGCTCCTGGGATGCGTTCTTTCTCATCCACTGGCTCATCCTCTGGGATTGGTTCGCCGTAAAGCAGATCGCGTAACTCTTCACCAACGAGCAAACCGATCGTGAAGGTCAGCAATAACAAGGCTGACCATTTTCTCCATGTAGACTTGCTGTTTGTTCATGAGCTTGGTCATGCCCAGCAAGCTTTTCAAGTCGCGGTAAGTTTCTTCGATTTTCATACGGGCAAAGTAAATTTGTAAGCCTCGTTTTGGCTTCCAGGTTGGTCATCACCCACAGTGGCTCAGTCCAAGCCTTTTTTCCAGGTACCAATCACATTCATACACACTTTACCCATGTACCAGACGTGATTGAGAACCACTGTCTCGCCCGGCGAAATCGTCAATGCCACTTCCTTGCCATCGTCATCATAGAATTTCGGCGGATTGGCACGCAGGTTCAGGCGGATCACCCAATTGATTTGCTCTTCGAATAGATTGAGCATGAGTTCCAGGTAGCTGAATTCTCGATCCAACACCAACGGACGCCCACCCAACATATCCTTCAAGCCTGCAAAGGCCCGAAAATGATTGAGATTGCGCGAGTCCAGACCCTGTGCGATTGTTTTTGACGAGTAAGTTACCATACCACAGGGTATTGCCCGACCCCGATAAGGTGTCCCAAGATCAAGGCCCAAAACCTCTGGTTTTGCCGTCTTTCAGCTTGCCTACATATTCTGTTTTCCAGGCATGTGGCCGCTCTATCTCGGTTGGATCGCCAATCACAAACTCTGCATCTTCCTGAAATAACCGCCACAGGGCAGTGCGTGGATCTGCTTTTCCAAGAAACCGCTGGATCCGTTTATAACCTGCTGCGCTTTCGCCTTCCATTTCCACGGCGATATCCGTCAAACGTAATGAACGTGCTTCAAGAATAGCCGCCCCAATTTCTCCTGCCCGTTCTGCCAGTTCTACATCGTCAAACAATTCCACCATAAATTCTTGATTGTTGATAAACTTGTCCATGAAGCCTCGTGGTTGATAAAGATGGTTGCGGAAAACCAAGTTTATCTTCTTCGAGGCTTTATTATCTCCTGATGTCCGAACTTTTGTCCGAACATCAGGAAAAGCGAATTGCTTACCATAATCAGGGTTGGGTTGGCGGGCGCATCCTCGAGCCTGCCCTACACGGTGACACCCCCACATTTCCTCACCCCGTCAACCCATCAACATCGAAGTGCGCGTACCCAGTCCACCCGGACACAGCGGATAAGCTTGTAATGGCGCCGCTTCACGGCGCTCCCTTCCACACCAGCGGCAGGCGCAGGTAGCTATCCAGCCGGGCGCCGGCAAGCTTCACGTCGTGGTGCGCCCTGTCCAGGTAGGCGATCCAGGCTTGCCCCCCGGATCCAATCGCCAGCGCGCTGTACTCACCGGCGTGGATCTCGATGGTCTGCAGGCGCCAGCCCAAGGGGTCTTTGAAGGCGTACTTCAGGTGGCTCGTCTTTTCGTATTCCGTGTGGTAAGCCACTTGCGGGTTCCCCTCGCCGTCCAGCGCTAAGGTGGGCTGCACGCCGGCGCAGCCAAGCGGGTCCTGGTCGATGATCTCCGTGCGCCAGCCCTGCGCCGTCTGGTAAATATAACGCAGGCGGCAGGTTGTGCTGTTGTCCAGGTAAACCAGGTGGATGCGGTCCATGCAATCGAGCGCCAAGGAGGGAAATCCGCTGTCAGCCAGGGGCTGGAGTATCGCCGAGCGGGTGGGGAAGGGGACGAGTACCTGCCAGCCATCAGGGTCCTTGTAAGTGATCTCCGCGCCCCCCAGGGGATTGATGTAGGCGATATACGGGCGCCCAGCAGAATCGAGCGCCAGGGAGCTGCCATACCCATTGAATGCCGCGTTGACGGTCTCAGTAACCATGCTCCCCGAGGCGTCGCTGCCGTACACCAGATGACCATCGAGGTCGTCTGTGTAGCTGAGATGGACCTCGTCGCCGGCATTCACGGCGATGGAGGCATACGCCGTTGACGAGACCAGGTGGTCGACCGTCTGCGTCTGCCAGCCGGAGGCGCCGAAGAATGCGTACACCAGGGTGCCAGCCGGCGAGACGCAAGCCAGGTGGGGGTAACCGGCGCTGTCCAGCCTCATCGCCTCGCACGTCCCCAGGTCGGGCATCTCATAAGTAGCCTGCCACCCATCGTCTCCCCACACTACCAGGCTCAGCGTGCGGGTAGGCTCGGACGTGTGGGTAAGGACATAGGCGCGGTCTGCCGGACCGGTATCCACCAGCACCGGGCTATCCAGCCGGATGGATTGCAGCACCCGCTCGCTTTGCCAGCCGGGTTGCTCGCCGTACGTATAGCGCAGCCAGCCGTCCTGCTGCGAAAAGTGCGCCAGCTGCAATCCTCCATCCGCGGTGAAGAGCAGCGCCGGTGCCTGGCTGGCTTCATCTGCCAGAACCTGGGAGAGCCAGACGCCGCCGGAGGTGCGGCAGGCGAGCATAAGGCGATCCGCCAGTGTATCGCCGTACGCCACACAAGGCCCCCCCGCCGGCGCGCTGAGCGGGCGAAATTCCAGCGAAGATTCGGCAGCCAGCCTGCCAGTAGTGGTGATGGTCTCCAGCCGCCAGCCCTCGGAGGCCGACTCACGGTAAGCGTGCTTCAGCGTGCGGCTGTCGTTATGGTAATAGCTGATATGCGGCTTCCCGGCGGCATCCAGCGCGAGAGACATGGAGAGCCCCACCAGGTCCGCGTCCACGGTCTCAGTATGCCAGCCTGAGGCGTCCTGGTCGGCGTAGCGCAAGCCGCTGCCGGCTTTGTTGGCGTAGTACGCCAGGTGACCGTACCCCTGGGTGTCCAGGCTAAACGAGAGGCGGTAGCCGAGGGCTTTGCCCCTGTCGATAACGGTGCTGGTATCCCAGCCGCTGGCGGTCTGGATGGCGTAGCGCAGCTGCTCGTGGGCGGAATTGTAGTAGGGGATACGGGCATAGCCGGCGGAGTTCGATCTCCAAGCCCGTCACGGTGCCATCTGCGTCCACGAAGGCAGCAACGATCTCGTAGGTGATCATCCCAGGCGCCTGCGTGTAGAGGTACAAGACGCTGTCGCCAATCTCGCTGAGGATATAGGCGATGTGCAGATTGCCCTGGCTGTCGAAAGCGAGGGCGGCGGAGGTGACGCTGACCGGCAACTGTGGCTCGATGATGTAGGGCACCCAAATGAGCTCAACCTCCCAACCGCCGGCAGCCCGCCAGGCGTGGTAGAGCTGGCCATCGCCAGTAAAGACCATGTGCGGCGCGCCAGAGGGGTCGAGCTTCAGGTAGCGGTCGCCGCTGGGCAAGAAGGCAGGCGGGCAATCCGGGCAGGAGATGCGCCAGGAGGGCGCTGCGGGCTCGAGCGGGGCAGCGGCGGGTGGCGCCGCCAGGGCATCCCCGCTATAGTTGAGCGAGATGCACAGTGCGATAAGGATGGCGATGGTTGAGATGCAAGGGATGAGGAGTGCAAATTTGCGAGACATCGTCAACTCCGTTTGAGATGGTAAGACTTGGACCCACGCCCCGAAGCTCAAGGTTGCAGTCTGCAAAGCGGAGTGGAGATTTATATAGATTTTACAGGAAACCATTAGCCAATGCAACTGGTGCGGGAGATAAAAAAGAGGTAAAGATCCCCAAAGAACGGGTCGCCTCGCCGCTATAATGATCTCAGAATGATTTAGGATGAAACGCCCCTCCATCTTTAGACGTCACAACTAATCCGCTCAATCCGAGTGCATCCCCGCTATTCTCAGATGGGGGCCTAGAATCCCCTGGTAGCAACCTGCTCTACTCTGTGTAAATCTGTGTTACCGGTGGTTGGTATTAATAAAACGGCGGGTCTGGAGACCCACTCTTGTATCTTTCAGAGTTAGGGTATGCTAGAGAGGGAAAAAGAGCACCGATCAGGTCTAGTGAGGGTGAATTTGAACCCACCCTAGCGGCTAGAAAGCCCGAAACGTAGATAGGATCCCCTCACGCAAAAAATCTTGAGATCGGACGGTATCTGAAGCCTCTCTACTACCCTAGAGAAGAGCTTGCATTCACAAGGTAGATCCAATCCCATGGCCTGACCGATGCCACTTATTAGTGTACCAGAGAAGAGGTGAGAGATGGGAAGCATACTTGGGATCGATGTATCGAAAGACAGCCTGGATGTGGTACTGATCGAATGGCAGCCGACAGCTTCACAAGGTATTCAGCAACAATGCGGTAGGGCATAAACATCTGGACAACTGGCTGGTAGCCCAACGGGTAGGGCAATTGCACGTCTGCCTGGAAGCGACGGGGCAGTACGGAGAAGGAGTAGCAGATTTTCTTTTTCAAAGAAGTTACCTGGTCAGCGTGGTCAATCCGGCGCGGATCAAACGTTATGGGGAGAGCAAGCTGCACCGCAATAAGACGGATAAAGCCGATGCAGCTTTGATCGCAGAGTTCTGCAAGAAGGAAAATCCGCCTTTATGGGAGCCTCTCACGGCTGAAGTGAAGCATCTGCGGGCGCTTGTGCGCCGCTTGGATGACCTGCAGATCCGCTTATCAGCAGGAACGGAACCGCTCACTTTGTGGAGAAAAGGATGTCTGGGTGCTGGAAGACTGCAAATGCATCTAAGCTACCTGCAGGAGCGCATCCAGGCGGCTCGCCAGGCGATCCAGCAGCATATCGAGCAGCATGCCAACCTCAGCTCCCAGCAGGCGCTGCTGGTTTCTATCCCTGGCATTGGCAAGCTTACAGCTGCTCGATTGTTAGCTGAAATCGGAGATATCTCGGCCTTTGAAGATGCCCCTCAACTGGCCGCCTATGCTGGGCTCAACCCAAAGGGCTTTCGATCAGGTACTTCGGTCCACAAAAAGACCCGTATTTCCAAAGAAGGGCAGGGCATTCTTGCGCTACATTCTCTATATGCCTGCCATTGTTGCCAGGAAGCACAACCCGATTATTATAGAGTTCTGTAAGCGATTAGCGGACAGGAGGCTTGCAGAAATGGCAATTGTTGTTGCAGCCATGCGGAAGCTGCTACACATCGGATTTGGGGTTTTAAAGAATAAAGCGCCTTTCGACCCCGACTATGGTAAGCAATTTGCTTTTAACCCTTGACTTTTAAGACGGTATCTACAAATTACTACTTCGAGACAACTTTTTGGAAGGGCTGAAGAAGGGCGCATCGTCGTGATATCCTCTATAATATCAGTGGAATTAGACGCCAATTCCATCCGCCAGTGAGATACACAAGCCAACGGGCGGGTTTCATAATAAATTCTAAAAAAGGATGGGTGAGCTAAAATGACCGACGATTTGCAGCAAGCGCCGCCACAGCCAGAAGTTCAGCCGATCGAACAGGTTTCAACTCCGTCATCCGACCAGCCGCGTAAATCGAAGAGGCGCATCTGGATCATCATTGGAGTTATCCTCGTTGTTCTCTGTCTGTGTACTGTTGTTTGTGTCGCAGTCATTGGCACCGGGGCATACAAGGTTTATACAGAAAAAGCCCCTGTTGAATTGGTCCTGGATTCTTATATGCGCTACATGGAAAACAAGGACGTGGAAAGTGCTTACGCCTTGTTCTCCCCAAGAGCGCAGCGACAAATCCCAATTTCAAAATTACAAGAGGCGCTTGAAGGCAATAACTATTTCCTTTTCGACGGGTACCGGAGTTTGTCGATTATGAACATAAACATGATGGCTTCGGCAAATCTCGATCCCGATCTTCCACAAGGATTGGTCGCAAAAGTGGCTGGTATTATCAGCTATGATGGTGATGTTCAGGGTGGGTTTAACGGTGTTTTAGAAGAAGTTGGTGACGAGTGGATGATCGACAGTATGTATGTGACAGTACCTCCGAATAAGATTAAGTAAATTACTTGCCTGATTGTCTGTGAAATCGGTGGATATCATTATAGGAGTTCCGCACTTCAGGGAAGTGTGGGGTTATTTAGGCGAGGCTCCCCTTCCCTGTTTACTTCCTGCTGTTCTTGAGGAATTAGGGAAGGGATTGAGCCTCGTCCCGGGGGATCTGTCCGAGGGGAGCAGGCTGCCTCGCCCGTTGGGGAATTAAGTTCCCTCGTACGCCTTCCTCAGCCCGGCGATATCCAGCTTGACCATCTTGAGCATCGCTTCGGTCACCCGCTGCGCCTTCTCCGGGTCGGGATCAGACATCAGCTCGCCCAGGACGGTAGGCACGATCTGCCAGGAAAGCCCGTAACGGTCGGTGAGCCAGCCGCACTGCACCTCTTGCCCGCCTGCGGTGAGCGCTTGCCAGTAGTGGTCCACCTCGGCTTGCGTCTCGCAATAGACGATGAAGGAGATGGCGGGGGTGAAGCTGTACACGGGTCCGCCGTTGATCGCCAGGAACTCCTGCCCGTGCATGTGAAAGTTGACCGTCATCACCGTGCCGGGCATACCGGGACCCGCCTCGCCGTAGCGAGCCATGTTATCAATGGACGAGCCGGGGAAGAGTCCGGTGTAGAAGCTCACCGCCTCTTCGGCGTTATTGTCGAACCACAAGCTGATGGCAAAGTTTTGCATGATTCTTCACTCCTGTGTTTAGATTCTTTGCGCCTTTCGTGATAACTTTGTGTGCTTCGTGTTTTAATCCCTTTACAACTCACATGCCCGCATCGGGGAGGGCCTGGTGCAGACCGACGACGATGCCGCAGTTGTCCCGGATGTACGCCTGGTAGCCCACGCCGGGGATGACGTCCTTGGGCATGACCACCTCGGCGCCGTTTGCCAGGGCTTTCGCCAGCACGGCGTCCAGGTCGTCCACCTCGACGGTGTTGATCGTGCCGGTCATCTCGGGGTTGGCGAGCATCAGCCCGCCGTTGATGCCGGGCGTGTCGCCGTCGCCGCTGGAGACCAGCCAGTACTCGACGGGACCTTCCCACTTGTCCACCTGCCAGCCGAAGACCTCACGGTAGAACTGGGCGGTCTTCTCCAGGTCGGTGGTGACGAGCTCGAAATGGGTGAAGCGGTTCATGGGGTTGCCTCCGGTAAGGGTAATATTGGATAGGTTATCTCCGATTATAAATCAGAACATTTGTTCGGTAGATTAGAGATTGCTGAGAATCCAACAAAGATCCCCGATTTCTGCGAGAAATCCGGGATCACAGTAGGGGCGCGGCAAAACGCGGCATCACAGTAGGGGCGCGGCAGAACGCGCATCACAGTAGGGGCGCGGCGAAACAGGCATCACGCGGCATACAGACCGGGCTCATGTAGGGGCGCGGCAGAACGCTGTCACAGTCGCGGCTAGAGCTGTCTTGCCGCGCCCCTACTGCCACGCCTCTACATGCGGCGCCCCTACTGACCCGCTTGGTGCACAATGCTTGCCCGCGCCCCCACTGACCCGCTTAGTGCAGAATGTTTGCCGTGCCCCTACTGACCCGTCTGGTGCACAATGTTTGCTCGCGCCCGCTACTGACCCGCCTGGTGCACAATGTTAGCCGCGCCCTTACTGACCCGTCTGGTGCACAATGTTTGCCGCGCCCCCTACCTACTGCACCGCGACACATTCGGCGATTATGGGGTTTTATTGCTGACCTTCCCCTCCAGCAGCGTGATCACCGCCTGGAAGATGGGGTTGCCGGTAGCGGCGGCGCTCGCCGAGCCGCTGTTGCCGCTCGCGTTGCCCTGGCGGAAGAAGCCCTGCCCGCCGCCGCCATTGCCGCGGAACTCAAAAGTTGGACCGCCAGCGCCTATATCCGGCGGCGCTCCACCTTCGCCGGGGGTAAATCCCTGCGGCATCTGCCCGGAGGCGCGCGCCGCTTGCATGGTGGACTGCATCTCGGGAGTCAGGTCGCCCGGACCAGCGCCGCCGCCCATCTGGAAGCCGTACTTGCTCGCCAGGTCAGCCATCCCCTGCCCGGAGAGGTCCAGCGCCTGGATGGCTTGCACCTGCTCGGGGGTCATGCTCTGCTCGATCTGGTCGAAGAGCCCGCTCATTTCCTCGCTGGCGACGTTATCGGCGCCGGTGAGGCTGTTGGCGGCTTTCCACAGCGGCAGCAGCGCCTGCGCCTGCTCGGCGGTGACGGCGTTGGGGGTGTCTTCCAGGGCGAGTGTGCCCAGGGCAAGCTGCATGCGCTGGTCCAGTTGGCGAGCCTGTCCGCCCCCGGAGGCGGCGGTTGGGCTTTGCGCCTGGGCTTGCGAGCAGGCGGTTAGCAGCAGCGCCAGGATGCCAGCAGGGTGAGAGAGAAGGGAAAGGTAGCTTTTTTCATAAGAAACTCCAGGTGGATAAGGGATTATTCATGCCGCAGCGCTTCGATCGGGTCGAGCTGGGCGGCTTTGTTGGCGGGGTAGAAGCCGAAGAAGACGCCCACGGCTGCGGCGGAGGAGAATGCCAGCAAGATGCTGCTGGGGACGATGGCGGTGGTCATGCCGCCCACGGCGCCGTAAAGCACGGCGCCCGCCACCCCCGCGATGACGCCGATCAGCCCGCCCACCATGCTCAGCAGCAGCGCCTCGGAGAGGAACTGCAGGCGGATGTCGTTGGGCGTGGCGCCCACCGACTGGCGGATGCCGATCTCGCGCGTGCGCTCGGTGACGCTGACCAGCATGATGTTCATGATGCCGATGCCGCCGACGATGAGCGAGACGCCCGCCACCCAGGAGAGCAGGCTGCGGAAGGCTGCCGTGGTCGATTCCTGGGTCTGGATGACGTCCTCCTGGGTGCGCACGCTGAAATCAGCTTCATCCACGCTGACGTCATGGCGGCGGGCGAGCAGCAGGGTGATCTGGTTGACGACGGTGGTCAGGTCGGCGTCATCCTGCAGCTCGACGGTGATCTCGCGCACCGAATCGCCCATGACACGCGCGAAGAAGGATGGGGTGAACTTGTCGAAGACCAGGGTGATGGGAGCGAAGAGCATGGCGTCGTAATCGGTGTTGCCCACCAGCCCTTTCGGCTCGAAGACGCCCACCACGGTGAGCTTGACATCGCCCACGCTGACCACCTGCCCGATGGGGCTGGTATCGCCGAAGAGCTCGCTCGCCAGGCTGGAGCCCAGGATGGCAATGCGCGCTTTGCGGTCGATGTCGGTCAGGGTGACGTAGCGCCCGGCAGCCAGGGTCATATCGCGCACGGAGGGGAAGCCGGAGGTGGTGCCCTGGATGGTGACATCCTCCACGGTCACGTCGCCGGCTTTGACGGTCTCGGACGAGTTCTGGGTGACATCGACGCTCTTGACGCCGCTGAGGTTATCGCGGATCGCCCAGGCGTCGTCGTACACCAACCCGCCGCCGGCGGACTGCATGCCGGGTCCCATGCGGCTGAACGCCGCCTGGACGTAGACCAGGTTGGAGCCGAGACCGGTGATGCGATCTCGGATGGCTTTTTCGGTGCCGGCGGAGATGGAGACCATAACGATGACGGCAGCGACGCCGATGATGACGCCTAGCATGGTGAGCAGTGAGCGTAGCTTGTTGCGCGTGAGACCTTTCCAGGCGATTTGGGCAATCTTTCTAATGTGCATGGGGCGCCTCGGGGGTGGATTCGGATGTCGAGGGGATTGTAGAGACGCATCATAGCGTGTTACGTTATGAACGCCGTTGCGTTCGTCGGAGGCGATGCGACCATCGAGGAAACGGATGATGCGCGTGGCGTGCCGGGCGACGAGGGGGTCGTGGGTGACCATGACGATGGTGCGCCCCTGGGCGTTGAGGGCGTGCAGGATGTCCATGATCTCGCCGCCGGAGCGCGAATCGAGGTTGCCGGTGGGCTCGTCGGCGAGGATCATGGCGGGGTCGTTGATCAGGGCGCGGGCGATGGCGACGCGCTGCGCCTGTCCGCCGGAGAGCTCGTGGGGCTGGTGCGAGGTGCGGTCAGCCAGACCCACGGCGGTGAGGGCTTCCACGGCGCGCAGGTACATCTGGTCATCGGGCACGGTCGCGCCGTTGCGGCTGTAGATGAGCGGCAGGATGACGTTCTCGATGGCGGAGGTGCGCGGCAGCAGGTTGTAGGACTGGAAGATGAAGCCCAAGCGCCGGTTGCGGATGTGGGCAAGCTGCGCCTTGCTCAGGTCAGACACATCCTCACCCGCCAGCAGGTAGCGCCCGCGGGTGGGGCGGTCCAGGCAGCCGAGGATGTTCATCAGCGTGCTCTTGCCCGAGCCGGAGGGTCCCATGATGGCGACGAACTCGCCGGCGGAGATGGTCAGGTTGATACCCTCCAGAGCGGCGATCTGGGCGTCGCCTTGACCGTAGATCTTGGTGATCTCAATCAATTCAATAATGGCTTGATCTGTCATTGCTCACTTCCTGTTGCAGAGATGGGTTTGCAGGCGCCTCATCCAGGGAGACGTATTCTCCGGCGGAAAGCCCGCTGAGGATCTGGGCGCTGGTGTAATCCTGCAAGCCGACGGTGACGGGGCGCTCTTCGAGCTGCTCGCCGTTCACCACATAGACGACGTAGCCGCCGGACTCCGTCTCGTGCAAAGCGACGACCGGCGCCAGGAGCACATCCTGCGCTTCGGCGGAGATCACCTCCACAGCGGCGGTGAAGCCGAGCGGGACGATGGACTCGGGCGTGGGAGGCGCGGAATCCAGGCGCACCAGGGCGCGCGTGGAGCCAGCCAGGTCGTCGATCGTCACGAGGCGCGGTCCTTCGTCGGCTCCCGGCATGCCGGGAAAGGCAGCCGCTTCACTGTTGGAAGAGGACAGGCTGGGGTAAACCTGCACCACCGCCCCGGTGAGCGTGGTATCGGGATAGGCGTCGAAGACGACTTTCACCTGTATAGCCCACCTGCACGGCGTTGTAATCGGACTCGTCCAGGCTGATCTCGAGCATGGGGGCGCTCATGTCGGCAAGGGTGATGATATTTCCAGCCTTGAGGCGGTCGCCAACCTCAGCGTCTACGGCGGTGACCACGCCGTCCATAGGGGCGGTCAGGTCGACGAGCAGGGTATCCTGCTCAGCCAGGGCGAGCTTAGCCTGGGCGGCTGCCAGCCTCGCTTCAGCCATAGCGATCTCACGCGGGTCGGGTCCGTCTTTCAGGCGCTCGGTTTCCGCCTGGGCTTCAGCCAATCCCGCCTGCGCTTCAGCCAGGTCGCCGGCGGAGGGTCCGGCGGCGGCAGCGGTGTAATCTTCCTGCGCCAGGGCAAGCTGCGCCTGGGCGGTGACGGACTTCGCCTGGGCGAGAGCCAGCGCGTCGGCGTCAGCCGTCTCGCCCATGCTCTGGTAAGCCGCCTGGCGCTTTTCCAGGTCGGCTTTTTGCTCAATGAGGCGCACCTTGAGCTGGGCGAGCTGCTGGCGCAGCCGCGATTTCAGTGCATCGGGGGCGGTCTTGATCTGGTTCGCCAGGCGGGCGATCTGCTCGTCCAGGGCTTGCAGGTCTTTCTCCTTGAAGAGCAGGGCGGAGAGCGCCACATCCTTCGCCGCCTGGGAGGGTTGGGCGTTGAGGATGGCAAGCTGCTCCTCGGCGTCTTGCACGGCTTGCTCAGCCTGCGCCAGGGCTTGCTGCGCCTGCGCCAGCTCGGGGGCGTTATCCTGCACCTCGACCAGGGTAGCCTGCGCCTGCTCCAGGGCGACCAGCGCCTCGGCGGCAGCTTTATCCGCGTTGGCGTACAGGTCGTCCAGCGCCTGCTGCGCGACGATGCGGTTGTACTGTGCCGCGGCAAGGGCGGCTGCCAGCTCGGCTTCGCTGCGGTTCACCTGCAGGCGGGCGAGAACCTCGCCGGCTTTGACCGTATCGCCGGGCTGCACATCCAGCTCAACCAGCTCGCCGGCTTGCTGGAAGCCGAGCGAGACCTCGGAGACGGGGACGATCTCCCCCACGCCGCTGGCGGAGACGGTGATATCACCCATGCTCGCCACTGCCTGCGTGATGCCCTGGCTTTATCCTCTTGCGAAGTCAACGAGCCCGTCCAAACCCTTGCTGGAGGCGTAGGCATATCCGGCGCCGCCGAGCAGCGCCAGGCAGATCACGACGAGCAGAGTGATGAGGAGCTTACGCTTCACGGCGGATCACTCCTGCGGCGACGCCGCGGCTGAGGTGGAAGAAGCGGCGGTCTCGATCAAGCCGGTGGTGACGGTGTCGCCGGCGCTCACGCCGCTGGTGATCTCGGCGTAGGTGTAATCTTGCAATCCGACGGTGACGACGTGCAGGCGGGGCTCACCGTTCTCCATGACGAAGACGGCGTACTCCCCGGGGCTGATCTGGCGCAGCGCTTCCACCGGCACGAGCACGGCATTCTCCGTGCGCCCGCCGATCACCTCCACCGAAGCGTTGGAGCCGACCGGCAGCATCTGCGACTTAGCGTAAGAGTCGCCATCGAGCTGCACCATCACCAGCACGGCGGAAACGCCCGATACGGATTGCAAGCTGGGGTTGACCTCGATGATGTGCCCGGTGAAGGTCTGGTCTGGAAGCGAGTCGAAGGTGACATCGGCTTCGTAACCGACGATGGCTTTATCCACATCGGTCTCGTCCAGGTAGACCTGTAGCAGGGGCTGGGTGAGGTCCGCCAGGGTCATGAAGGCGCCGGCTTCGACCTCTTCACCCACGCTGGCGTCAATGCTCAGGATGGTGCCGTCCATGGGAGCTGCCAGCTCGATGACGGGCTGGTTCTGCTCGGCGACGGCGAGTTTCGCCTTGGCGGAGGCGAGCTCGGCTTCGGCGCGCGAGACTTCCGCCGGGTCGGGACCGTTCTGCAAGGTGGCGTACTTCGCCTGGGCGGCTGCCAGGTTGGCTTCTGCCAGGGCGATCTCACCCGGCGTGGCGCCGTTTGCGACGCGCTCGGCCGCGCGCTGCGCTTCAGCCAGCTTCGCCTGGGCGGCAGCCAGGTCGGCGGCGGACTGCGCCAGGTCAACCTGGCTGCCCGTGCCGGTGACGGCGTTGTAGTAGCGCAGGGCGGTGTTGTAGGCGGTGAGGGCGGCGTTGTACTTGAGCGTTTCGGCGGCTTTATCCAGGGCGGTATCCGGCTTATCGGCGTAATCGTCGTAGCGGTCCCTGGCTTCCTGCAGCTTGCTGGCGGCGATGGTCAGCTCGGCTTTGGCTTTGGCGATGGTGGCGGCGTCGGCGGTGGAGCGCACGCCGTTGTACAGGCTCATGGCGGTATTGACCGCTTCCTGAGCTTCGGCGACCGCCTGGGCGGCTTGCGCCTGGCGGAGCTCGGGGTCCTGCAGGTCTTCCAACGCCTGCTGGTAGTCCTCGACATCCTTCAGCGCCTGGGCGGCAGCCAGGGCGTTGTTGGAGCTCAGGTCATCCACAGCTTGCTGGGCGGTAAGCACGTTCAGCCTGGCTTCCGCAAGCGCCAGGGCGATATCCTCAGCCGATTCGTCGGTGGTGAGGCGGGCGAGAACCTGCCCCTGGGTGACCTGGTCGCCCACTTTAACCAGCAGCTCGGAGAGCGTGCCGTTCTCGTCGAAGCCCAGGCTGACCTCGCCGGAGGTCACCACCTGCCCGGCGGCGCTGGCGGAGACGGTGAGGCTGCCGCGCCGGGCGACGGCGGTCTGCAGGGCAGCGCTGGTCGCCTGCGCAGCCGCAGCCTTCTGCTGGTTGAGGCGGTAGATGTACAGGGCGCTGGCGACCGCCAACACCACCAGCACGACCAGGGCGCCGATGACGATGCGGCGGCGGGGCGTCCGGGCTTTGGTCGCCCCGGCGACCGGAGCCGCGTTGCCTTCCTGGGCACCCAGCCTTTGAGGGTTGTTGAGATATTTTTCATGCGATCATCCTCCTAAATATAAGTGCACAATTCTCGATAAACCACGCAGACGCAGAGAGCCGGAGAAAATCATTGAGCAATTGCCCGATTATATATCAGACTCTTCGTGCAATCTGGGTTTCTTCTCGTACAGATCGGATCTCTATCAGATCTGAGCTGAGATGGATTATTCTCTGCTCGCGTAGGAAGGCGCGCACGCGGGCGACGAGCACAGGCGGGTTGAAGGGCTCGCGCCAGCACTGGTCGGCGCCGGCGTCCAGAGCCTGCAGGGCTTCTTCCTCGCGGATGCCGGCGCCCATGACGATCACCGGCAGGCGCCTCAGGCAGGCATCCTGGCGGATGCCGCGCACCAGTTGTAATGCATCAGGATCGGGGAGCTGCCATTCCAGCAAGAGCAAGTCGGGGGATGCGCGGCAAAGATCACCCAGGTCGCCAACCGCCATCTCGGATGAGGCGACCTGATAACCGGCATCCTGCAGGCAGGCGACCATCTTGCCCGCCTGGTAGCGGTCCGGGCTGATGACGATGATCTTGGGGTCTTCCATGCAGGCATCCTTTCAAAAAGATAACGGAGCTCGTTTCTTGCTCCGTTACCAGTATAGTGAAAGGATGTTCAGGAATTGTTAAGAAGAGATGGGGATTGTGTTTAGAAATTCACAAAGTTCGGGCTAAAGAGCGATTGAGCAGCAGAATGTGACAATCATCACGTGACACGCCAGGGAAAATTTGCCATAATCATACTGGCATATCGTTCCGTATGCCTCGGATGGGAGGTCGTGATGAACCGCGTTCGAGCCAGCTTATTCCTGATCCTGCTCGTTATTTGCCTGTGCGTGACCCGGCAAGGGGCAGCGCAATCCGGTCAAGAGCCGCCCAGAAAGCCAGCCAGGGATGTGGCGGTTATGGATTCTCCCATCGGCATGCCGGAACCGGGAATAGCAGTGGAGTCGCCGCAGGCGCCTGCCGACCTGATGGCGTGGAGCAGGACAGTATTCCAGAGCTACCAGAGCGGCAATTGGGAGATCTATATCGGCCAGGGCAACGGAGCCAGCGTATCAACATGTCGAACAATCCCGCAGCCGATGCCCGCCCCAGCCTGGATAGGGGTGTGAACCATGTAGCTTTCAACTCAGACCGTTACGGTAATGCCGATATCTTTGTCGTCAATACCGATGGGAACAATTTGACTGGCTTAACGGATAACCCGCAGATGATTATGCGGCCACTTGGTCGCCTGATAGCTCACGAATGGTCTTTGTTTCTCAACGAGATGGAAACTCCGAGATATATTTGATGAACGCGGATGGAAGCGGAGAGACACGATTAACAAATAATGCTTTACCAGACTATAATCCAACCTGGTCGCCTGACGGTAGTCAGATCGCCTGGGTGCGTACTCATGCTGAGTATGGTGACTATGGTGCAGTGTGGGTAATGAACGCAGATGGAAGCAACCAGCACCAGATCTACCAGTTACAAGAGATATATGGGAAATGTGATCTGGCATCCAACTACCGAATCAATTTATTTGCGATTTCGATGCGGATAATGATGAATGGAATGAGCTGGTTGTTCTCTATCCGGATGGTATGGTGGTACGCCCTCTATACGATGCAAGGAGACCGCAGTAGAGCTTTGGGCAGGAAGTTTATCACCGGATGCAAACAATCGTTATTTCTTATTCACCAGGGTTGAATATGTCTTATCAGGCGGTGTATATTACATCAACCGATCTTACCTTGAGCAAGTTGACTACAACAACCCGACAACGTCAGGGCGGATTGCTGGATCCGGCTATGATATGTTGCCAAACTGGCAAACGGCAGATATTTGGAGTCCGGTAACACATGTAAAAACCCTGCCGGCTTATTCACGCGCCTCCGGATTTACCGTCGAATGGACAGGAACAGATGTCGGCCCATCGGGCATGGTTGGCTATGAGATGTATTACAAGTTCCAGGGGGATGCATCCTGGACGCGCTGGAATCTCGAAAACGCTCGATGACCTCCAAGAAATTCACCCTCGGCTCGCCGGGCGATACGGTTTATTTCTTCTCACGTGCCAGGGATGAGGCCGGCAACGTCGAGGGCTGGCACACGCCGGAGTGGGACACGCGCACGAAGCTATACACCTGGCAGCTCAGCGGGACGGTGAGCGATAACCGCGGAAACCCGCTGCCGGAGACGCTGGTGAACATCCTGCCGGCGCCAGCGGCGCCCGCCGAGCATGAAGCCGGCGGGAAGTACCATGCCTGGCTGCTCACGCAAGGCGCGTTAGCGGTGGATGCTCAAAGCAGTGGATACGCCGCTTTCCCACCTGCCAACCTGAGCGTCGATATGGACGAGGTGCGCTCGCTGTACCTGCCGCCGCAGGACGATCTGATCCAGAACGGCGGGTTTGAAGGGCAGAATTTGAGCGGTTGGACAATCAGCGGTTCTGCCACGCTGACCGATACGCTCGAGGCAGCGCACACAGGTACAGGTGGGCTGTTCTTGGGTGTAGCCTGTACACCTCCCTGCCTGGGAGAGCCTGAGACAGTGGCTGCAATGAGCGCCAATTCCTGGGCGATCTGGCACAGGATAAAGAAGGAAATATCCATGCCATCTACACGCTACTCACAACCCCGATGCCGCTTTACTACACCTGGCGATCGCCAACGGGAGGTTGGAGTACTCCTGTCGAGATCGGCAGCACCACGCCTCCTTGCTCATCTAATTGTTCGGTATCCATAGCGATAGATGGCATGGGCAACCTGCATGCGGTCTGGACCGGTGTGGGAGATGGATCTCATTACAGCATGAAGCCTGTTAGATCAGCCCTGGCAACCCAGTCCAAAGGATTGCTTCGGGATGGAATCTGCGGCTTAGACAGCTGATGAACATGGTGGGGTGATATTGGCTATTTTTATTCGGGTCTACAATTACTTCAGAGGACTCCCGCAGGCACTGGAATAGTGCAATCCAAATAAGCCCAGCTGGCCGATGGATTTCCGCCCGGCCTCGCGATATGGGCCAGATGGCATGATCCATCTTATCTATACCGGCTCCGGGTGGAACTGTTGGTTACCGATCATAGTCCCCAGAAGGTGATGTTATCCAGTGAATACAACCTTGCCCCGGTGGAATATCAATGGCAATCCTGTTTATATTTCTGCTGAACCAGAAGGAGAGTTGCATGTCTACATGGGCAGTTCAACTGCGGATTATTCTTACAGAGACAAAAATGGTGTATGGTCCAATCCGTGATAATTCTCTCAAATGTGAATAGAGTGGAGGACATCGAGGTAGATGAGATCGGGGAAGTTTACATCTGGTATACCGAGCAATTATTCGGATTATTACCGACTTTTTCATACTCAGAATAACGATGGAAGGATTCTCACTTCAGCATCATATCCGGGCTTGAAAACCCAAATAATTACCTGGTGGAATAAGCAAATATTATCCACGTGATGCATTTTAGCAGCCCCTTTACTTACCAGCGGACCCGACTGGCAGAGCATGCCGCAGACCATGAAATCACCCAAACGATCAGCCTGCCGCCGGCAATGCACCAACCTAGCCTGGCTTTCTACTCCAAGATGATCCAGACCGTGCCGGACGGGGAATCGTACTTCGAGGTGCGGGTATCGGACGGGATCACGAGCACGCAGGTTTATACACGGGCGCAAGGCGCAGATTGGGAGCAGGGTTGGGCGGACCTGAGCGCGTGGAGCGGGCAGCAGGTAGAGGTGCGATTTATTCTGCACCAGCGCGCCGGAGAGCCGCCGGTACAGCTCTACCTCGATGATATCTCGCTTGGATCGTGGCTGACGCCGCTGGTGGAGTCTATCGCCCCGGCTGAGCTTGAAGAGAGTTGGATCTCGACGACGGTAACGATCACCGGCGTGAACTTCATCTCCACGCCGACGGTCTTGATTGGCGACCTGCAAGCGACGAGCGTGGAATTCGTCGACGTTCACACCCTGAGGGCTACCCTGCCCTCAACCGCTTACGCCGGGTTACTACGATGTGTGGGTGGTCAATCCGGGGCAGCAGCGCGGCGTGTTAGTGAGAGGGTTGCGATTGGGCAGGATATTATATCTCCAGCAGGTCTGGCGGTAGTTAGAACCAGCGATTAACTTCCTAACCCACTAAGCTCCGATAACGACCTGGATGGCTTTCAATATCGCCTGGAGCTGCGCTGTTGAGATTTTTCCGGTGCGCCTGATAAACCGGACCTGAGATACCGAACGGAGCTGGAAAGCATCCGCCGCGGATGCCTTACTCAAGCCATTCGACGGATCCGCATCAATACGTACCATCCAGGGCGCAATCTCGTAGCGCTCTTTCCAATCGGTGAGCGGCACAATCACCCGTAAAGGCAATACTCCTATGGCGTCATCACTGACAATCACCGCCGGGCGCGTTTTTTGGATCTCCGCCCCAATCGTTGGGTCGAGATTAATGAGCCAGACCTCGCCCTTAAGCATGGAAATCATCCGCATCCAGGGTGGAAAAAGCTGTCAGCTCAAGGTTATCTTCGTAATCAGCCAGTAGCACCCTGGCAGCCTGCTCAAGCTTTTTTTGCTTGAGCGCTTCCAACTGAGTCTGAAGCATCTGCCTGACTACATCGGAAAGGCTGCGCTTTTCCTGGCGGGCGATCTCAGCCAGGGCTTTATGCTGCTCAGGATCAAGGAGTATCTGGGCACGGTACATAATAGCTTGCCTCATGAATTATACACAATATTGTTACACAATTATACTACATCATAGTATTGTTTTGTAATAGAGCAGGTACACCAATATACTGAACATTTGAGAGATGCTATCCAAGGATTTCGGATGCGGATTTAACGGATTGAAAGCCAGAGACGCTCAACATGCCCGATCATACGCTTCCGGTATTTGATCCGGGCGCCTGCGCCACCTGCTCCGGCATTCTTCCGGCGAGCAGCCTGCCGCCGCCCGTGACAGCCGGGGCAGCGCACTTCCCCGCCGGGCAGGAGCTGCATCTGGAAGGTAAGCACGCCGGGGACATTGAATGAGAGGTGGCGGGCGGTGAGGTTGTGTAAGTTATGGCAGCGGGCGCCGCGGATGGCAATTGTGCCAATCATCTAATCTCCAGCCATCAAGGGTAGATATAGAGATTAAACCACAAAGGGCGCGAAGGGAAGGACGGAGGACTCAAAGTTATGATAGTGAAATATGGAAATCTCAACCGGTGGATGCCATCACAACCGAGATCGAAAGCTGCAGGTCCATGAGGAAGTGGATGATGAGCATGTAAGGCAGCAGGCGCGGGCGCCAGTAGAGCAGCGCAGCCGTGAGCAGGGCGAAGGGGATGAACATGAGCAGGCGCCAGGTCATAAAGCGCCAGTCGAAGGACAGGGGCAGAGCGACATGCTGGAAAGCGAGGAAGAAGCCCGCCAGCAGCACCGCCAGCCAGCCGCGGCGGAGAGGGCGGCAAGGCGCGGCAGGCTGTAGCCCATGTACGTTGGCAGCTCAGCCAGGGCGTTGGTGAGCGGGAAGAGCAGCAGGCTGAAGACCGCCGCCCAAAGGGGCAAGCGCTGAAAGAAGATGGCGCCCACCGCCTCCGAGCCGCCGTACAGCCAGCGGGCGACCAGGAGATTGGGCAGCAGGGCGACCGGTCCGGCGACGATGAGCAAGCCGAGGATGATGAGCAGATCCTTGCCCACCGCCCCGCGCTGGAAGCGGTAGAGCCAGGTCAGGCGGCTGCCTTCACGCCGGAAGAAACGGCTGAGCAGGAAGAGGGTCGCCAGGTTGGCGAAGACGGGTACGATGGACCACCAGGCGACCGACCTCAGCCAGGGCGCCCGGCTGCCGCCGGCAAAAAACACGAGAGCCACCAGTGCCTGCACACCGGCGAAGAGCAGTGTGCGGGCGACGAGCATGAGCAGCGGCAAACGCCAGGTGAGACGCCCCTCCTGGATGAGCTGGCGAAGCTGTTCTCGCGAGTTGAAGGAGGCGGGGGTGAGGGCAGTCATGTACACTCCTTGAGCGAGGGTTGCTTAATCATACCCGCTAAGCGCGGGGCAGAGATGAGAATATTCGCGCCGGAGAACGCCGCGCAAGCGCCGCAGGGCGTGGTGGTCTACGTGGAGGATGGAAAAGGGAGGATTGTTATGGAGGGAATGAGAGAGTAAAATGGGGATATCACCGCAGAGATGAATCCCGACTGTACTTGAGGGGCGCAGAAAGCACGGAGCACACGATGAACACTTCAGTAAGAGCGGCGGCATTGCTGCTGCTGCGCGATTGAACAGGGAGTCGCCATGAGCGAGCCAGAAGATCAAACAATCCACAATCTCCCTCGCAAGCCATTCCTGCTCCTGCTGCTGGCGCTGGCAGCTTTGGCGGGGGTATCGCTGTGGTTCACCGCCTGGTGCTGGCCGCGCTATGGCGAGAGCGCCTGCGGGCGCTACGTGCTGCCCATAGATCTGTTGATGAGCCTGGTGATCTTTGCGCTGGTCACTTTGGTCTTCGACCAGAGATGGGGCAAGCTGGCGCTATACCGCTGCTCATCGGCCTGGTCATCGTTGCCGGCAGTCTGGTCGCCAGCATGCTTCTATACCGCCACGGCGATACCCTTCCGTAGCCTGCCCGATCTGCTGTGTTTCCTGCAAGCGTCGCTGCTCAGACTGATCTACCTGGTGCTGATCCAAACATTTGTTCCGGCGGCTCTTTTACGCTTGTTGACGGGGGGAGGTAAAACGTATCACACTTCGGAGCGCGGCAGCCTACGGGGTGATCCTGGGCGCTCTGGTTTGGGTATTTATGACGGCTTTGTTCGGTCTGGCGGCGATCCTGCAGCCCGGGTCGGTAGCTCCGGGGTATATTTTCACATGGAAGAACTTTATCTCGGGCTTGACTCTGGGGCTGGCGGGATTTTTGGGGGTGATCTTGGGGAAGTGGCTGCGCTCGCGCACCCCAGCGCCGATCTCCGGAGATGGTGAAGATGAGCAGCCGGGGGTAAGCTGACAGGCGGCGCTAAGGATTTTTCGTCAAATACCAGGCGACGTGGTTGAAATTGAAGATGTAGTGGCTGCTGAAGCGAGTTTTTCGCGCACTTGCAGATCCTCGGCGGCGAAGAGCGCTTCCCACTCGGCTTCGGTGTGGTACTGGAAGCGCATATGGGGCAAGAAGCAGTTGGCAACGGTATCCTTGAAGCTCTCGACGTAAAAATCCTTGCGCCCGGCGATGGCATCTTCGCAGATGATCAGGCTTTTGCGCGACAGGCGCACGGCTTCGCGCAGGGAGGCGCATGGATCGGGGGTGTGGTGCAGGACGAGGGCGACCAGGACGGTGTCGAAGGCGCCATCCGAGAAGGGCGCGGTCACGCCATCGAAGACGGTGATGCGCACGCCGGGGGGCGTAAACGGGTAATCGCGCACATCCAGGTAGGTGACAGGACGCTGCGTGTGCTCGCTCGCCAGCAAGCCGATATGCCCCAGCCCGCAGCCGAAATCCAGCAAAGGACCGCTCTCCTGGCTCAGCCAGGGCAGGAGCGGCACGGCCAGCTCCCGAGCCCTTTTCTCGGCCAAATTTTGAACCCATCGATTGAATACGCCTGGGCGAGGAGCCATCTCAAACCGGATCGGATCAGGGAAGCCTAATTCGAGTTAGATAACTTGTAAAACATATCTACGACCCAAGTAATAAAACCGATAATTCCGGGCAGGGAAGCTAAACCGGAAAACTTCTTAAAGCTCTTTAGCGAAATCGGCCATACAGGCATGGCATCGATGCGCTCGAAAACCATCTTCATGCGCCCGTAGTCATCCAGGTAGCGGGCGGCGTCGCCTTCGCAGGAGGCGCGCAGCAGGTCAAGATGGTCGATGTTGGCGAAAAGCTGCTCCAGCCGGGCGGCGACATCGGCTTTGTAGCGGCGCTTATATTCCAGCATGGCGCCATGGACGGGGTGGGTGATCAGGTAGAGCAGCAGGGGGACGAGGATAGCATAGGCGGTGTAGATCAAGATGACCGTTAGACCCGATATTGGCGCCTCCTGCGCATGCGTCAGCTTCGGTAGGAGATAATACCAGGTTGCCCATACACCCACCAGCACCGCCAGGAATGAAAAGCGCATCGCCAGGTTGCCCACCACACCAAAGCCGCCACACTCATCCGCGCTGAAGATATGCACCTTCTGTGCGCCGTATTTGTCAAAGTAAGAGCGCATGCGATAGGAGAGATTGATCGTCCTGAGCACAAAACTGATGAAGATGTTGGCATTGAACGCCACCAGGAAGGTGATGACAAACATCATCCATGGATTGACAAACCAGAAGGAGAAACGGTTGTGAGCGATCTCGCCTGGGATGGAGACATAACGGTAGAAGAGACCGATGCCGATGGCAAGCGTGAGCGCCAGGAGGGGATAGGCTGGCTTAACCAGGATGGACATAAAATCCTGGTCGACCACCTTTTCTTCGACGAGGGTGGACACCATCTCCTTCCATTGTTGATCCGAAGAGATATAGTACGCCCACAATACCGGGATGAACACACCCCATAAAAACAAACCAAAGGAAAGCTCGTCGGGATGGTAGAAGTAGCGTATGTTTGTTAACAGGGGATAACTTTCCTCGACAGCCTTGCTGATGCCGATCCACAGGCTGAGATGGATGAAGGCGGCTACCCCAGCCGTGAGAAGCACACGCCCTTGGAACAATTTTTGGAAAGCGGTGTACAACGGGTCGGAATAACGCGGCGCGGGCTTAGGAGACTGATCTCCCGTTATTACAGTTGCTGGCGGCGTCTTGCTGCATGATTGACCTCCCCCCTGCCCTGGCGAGTTTTTTGCGCCAGTGATTGGAGATAACGTGGTTAAAGGTAGCAAAGTAATTATAGCCAGACCTCCGCTTGAGGCGGCTCAATCAGGTTAACGCTTTTGTTGGGGAAAAATTACAGGGGCGAAGCATTCGGCTATCGAATGCTTCGCCCCTGGCTTTTACGAACCGCCTTTGCGCGGCTTCTTGGGCTTGGGACCGCT